>DEWQ01000006.1 GCA_002363705.1 Caryophanales bacterium UBA3206
TTACATCTCTTACTGGTGCATCGATGCTATTATTGCCACCATTATTTTTTGTTAAGCATATTGCAAATAATGCAATAATGCACACACTTATTAAAATACTTAATCTTTTTATTAACCCTCTCATTTTACTCTCCTATATATATTCTTTTACTATTCTTACTGGTATAGAATATGCAAATCCATAATTAACATTATTTGATAAATCCTTTGTTCTAAATGTAGTGATTCCTATTAGTTTTCCTTTCTTATCTAATAAGGCTCCACCACTATTTCCACTTGCGATATCTATATCAGCTTGTATTACTCTTCTTGATATTTCATTATATATAATATTTACTTCAGGTACACTTATTATTCCCTGGCTTATACCTATTCCATAATTTGATGTATTACCTATAGCATATACATTATCCCCATAAGTATATGTATCTTTCGAAAAAGATATTGGACTATATTTTATATCAGCTTTGATTTTTAATATAGCTAAATCAAGTTCATTATCCATTTTAACAAACTCTGCTTCCATATATTCTTCATCTTTAGCAAATCTTATTTCATATGCATCAAATGTCTTTATTTCTCCAAGTGTTGTATATGATACAACATGGGCATTAGTTATAAGATAGCCATCGCTAGAATATATTACTCCACTACCATATGATTCTCCTACATCAGATGTTGTAGCTTTAACTTCAACAACTGAATCAATATTATTTTTAAATATTTCAGTTGAATCAATAGGTTTATGATTACCTATAATTAAAATGATAATTATACCTATTAATACAATACTATTTATTATTGATAATATCAAAATAGTTATATAACTTTTCTTCATATAATTAAATAACTTCCCCTCCCTCCACAGTTATACGACAAATTAATGTTACCTTATTTTATATTCTATTACAAGTTATACTAGTTATTTTTTTAAAAAAGTTTACAAAAAATGATATTAGTTACTTTATTATAGTGAATATTCCATTCTATGTATGTATATAGAATAACATATCAAAAAAAAGAATCTCAGTTTGAGATTCTAATTACATTAATAAAATATTAGCCTATAATAGATAAAATTAACCAGATAATTCCTAATACAACAGCACAAATACCTACAATTAGTTCAACAATATCACCCTTAAGGCTATTAGTCTTAGATATTCTTCTATTAATTTGAGTTAAAAGTATCGCATCAATTCCAAATAAAATAAAAACAACTGGAATTGTTATATCTGAATTAATCCAATCCTTATCCATAATAAAAATTGTTACAAATGTTAACATACCAAGAGCAAACATAATACCTGTAACTGCATATACAAGTCCTTTAAGTACTCTAACTATTCTTTTATTTCTTAGATTTTCCTCATAAAAATCTCTTTTAGCATTTTCAACCTTAGCTCTATTTTCTTCTTTAGTTTCATGCTTTAATTCATTTTGTTCCATAAATCAATCACCTAAGTTAATTATACCAAAAAATATTATAAAAAAAAGCACCGAAGTGCTTTTATTTTACTTAATAAACTCTAATGCATTCTTGATATCATCAATAATGTCATCAGTATTTTCAATTCCACAAGAGAAACGAATAGATTCTGGAAGAACTCCACAAGCTACAAGCTCCTCATCTGTTAATTGTCTATGAGTAGCTGATGCTGGGTGTAGTACGCATGAATGAGCATCAGCAACGTGAGTCGCAATAATAGCAAGCTTTAAATGCTTCATGAACTCCTCAGCAGCCTTTCTTCCACCCTTTACACCGAATGCTACAACTCCACATGTACCATTTGGCATATACTTCTTAGCAAGATCATAATACTTATCACCCTTAAGTCCTGGATATGAAACCCAAGAAACTGCTGGATGCTTTGATAAGAACTCTGCTACTGCAAGACCATTCTCACAGTGTTTCTTCATTCTTAATGCTAATGACTCTAAACCAAGATTTAATAGGTATGAATTCATTGGTGAAGGGACAGAACCAAAATCTCTTTGAAGCTGTGCTGTAGCCTTAGTAATGAAGGCTCCTTCTTTTCCAAACTTTGTGGCATAAGTAATTCCATGATATGACTCATCTGGTGTAGTAAGACCAGGGAATTTATCCTTATGAGCCATCCAATCAAACTTACCACCATCAATAATACATCCACCAACTGTAGCGTCATGTCCATCCATATATTTTGTAGTTGAATGTGTTACGATATCACATCCAAATTCAATAGGGCGGCAATTAATAGGTGTCGCAAATGTATTATCAACAATTAAAGGCACACCATGCTTATGAGCAATGTTTGCGAAACGTTCAATATCAAATACCTTTAGTGAAGGATTTGCGATAGTCTCTCCAAATACACACTTTGTATTTGGCTTAAATGCCTTCTCAATTTCCTCATCAGATGCATCTGGTTCAACAAATGTTACATCAATTCCCATCTTACGCATAGTAACATTAATTAAATTAAATGTACCTCCGTAAATTGCAGCTGAGGCAACAAGATGATCACCAGCATTACAAATATTAAAAATTGCATAGAAATTTGCAGCTTGTCCAGATGATGTAAGCATTCCAGCACTACCACCTTCAAGAGCACAAATCTTAGCTGCTACAAAATCATTTGTAGGATTTTGTAGTCTTGTGTAAAAATATCCAGAAGCTTCTAGGTCAAATAGCTTACCCATATCCTCTGATGTGTCATACTTGAATGTAGTAGATTGAATAATAGGAATCATTCTACTTTCACCATTCTTAGGAGTATATCCTGCTTCAATGCACTTAGTCTCAATTTTCATTATAATTAAACCCTCTTTCAATTCATGTATATTACTTAAGCACGAATTAATCTAATTATAATTCTTTATTTAGAAGAAATAAAGACTAATTTTAAAAAAGTGTGCTAAATTAGCACACTTAAAACACAATTTATGGTTTAATTAAAAATTTTATTAAAACTTATTCCTTAATATTTTTAAAATCATTTACTAAAGAATCATTTAATATTCTTTCTGAAAGATCAGTAAGATATTTATAGCCTATTTTTTGATCTATAATAAACCTTGCATAATACTTACTTTTATTAATATCTTTGCGAGTATAATAATAACGCATTAAATCATAGGCTACTATAATATTTTTAAAGCATATTCTACTATTTATTTTAAAATGCTCTTCAATATTATCAATTTTATTATCTAATGCATAAATATTATAAAGCATTATAAGCTTTAATTTACGATGCATATTTTTTTCAATTCTTATAAAATACTCTGCTTGCTCAAAATCTTTAACCATCAAGCAAAATCTCATTCTAATATAAGAATACATTTTATTCTGCCTTGCAGAACATGGATAATTTGTTGTATCAAATAATGCAATTGCCTCATCTATATTATCATATAAAAGAACAAGTGCCTCAAGTGCAGTTAAATAAGAAATAGTACTTTGGTGAAGATTTTCTCTTTTCTTCCAATATTCACATTTTTGTGTGAATCCATCCAAATCAACCTTATCATAGAGCTTTTTTCTAATAAGAATATTTATTGGATTTAAAACATATATGATTGATATAGAAGCCATAAAAATCAAAACCAAAATAAATCCTACCACTGCTAGTGTAATATCTATATCATCATCTAAAGTCAATACTCCAATTTCAAATACATAAAAACTCAATATTCCAGCTGAAACAGCGGCTACAAATACTAAGGCTACTCTTACAAGCTGATACCATAATGTAACAATTCCTGGCTGTAATGTACGGGACATTGGATTGCTAGGAGTGATAATATAATTATTATATCTTCCTACATCACTATTATTAGCATAATTTACACTATTAGGATTATCTATAGGCATTCCGTAACAATCAAGTTTCTGATTCTTCTTCTCATTTGCTCTTAAATGCTGAATGAATAGGCTTCCACCTAATATAAAAAACTCAATATATCTCATATAATATGGGATTAAAAGAGGTGATTTATCATTCGTTAAAACTATAACATCTAAAAGCTCAACTATTATAAGAAATATTGGATTTAGGTAGTTTTTTTGATGTATACAAATTAAAATACTAAGTATAAAAATACCAATCCATAGCATATAGGCAACAACAAATCCAAGATGCGTAAGATCAAATTCTAAATCCTGCTTTCTAATCGATAGGTTAAGTAACAATATTAATAAGAAATTAAATAGCAAAGCTAAACCATAATAAACATAAACTCTTTTCTTCATAAAAACCACCTTATACAATAAAAGGGCAAAAGCCCTCATATAATATTAAGATTCAGTAGCTAATGCTACAAGTCCCTTTAGATAATTAATTACAGCATCATTTGTAATATATCCATTTAAAATAAAATTAATATAGCTTAATACATCATTTTCACTTGTACAAATGTTTGATGTATGAAGCTCAAAGAACATCTTACCCTCAAGACGCTCAACAGCATATGCTGTAAATAGCGGATTATTCGCATTAAAATCATTAATAAGCTCTAATGTATCTAAATCCTTTTTAATCTCATCAAATGTAAACAATAGATGAGTAGCTCCATCATCATGAACAAATATTTGTAATAAAACAGCATTCTTAAAATAATTTGCTGCAGATACAATAGCTTGTACCCTTATATGCTTTGAATCATTCTCTAAAACCTCAGTTTTAAAGCTGCAAAGCTTTGTAATTCCATCTAATACTTCATTTAAATTCATCATTAATACCTCTATCTTTTCTAAAATATAGTTAAATTATAACATTTTCTTATGTGGATGAACAAGCATAAAACGATATTTTTGCTTAACATTAGGATACTTTTCATGATCAACCTCAGATAAAAACATATCTAGTGGTCTAACCCATAGTGAACCATCATCATAAAGCCTTCTATAAACAACCATTTTTTCTTTTGTTTCACTATCTTGTGCAATATCCTCAACAAGATAATAATTTCCCTTAAAATGCTTATATATTCCATAAATCTTTAATCTTCTCATAAAAACCTCTATCTTATTTTTTTAATCTTTGCAATAAAGAACCCTTCATATTTATCACTAGGCTTTATAGTGTATGTATTTGGAATTGATTGTGGTAATAGCTCTACATTGATATCTAGTGGTAAAAGCTCAATATTTTTATTTAAAACACTTTTTAAAACATCCTCATTCTCCATCTTTAGTATAGAGCATGTAGAATAAATCATACTATGCCCTGGCTTTAAAACCTCAAGAGCCTTTTTAAGAAGGGATTTTTGAAGGCGTGCTGAGTTTTCTACAAGCTTTATAGAAAACGCCTTTAAGTCCTTCTCATTTAAAATATTAATAGTTCCACTTCCACTGCATGGGGCGTCAAGAAGGATAGTATCAAAGCGGAAGAATGAATCAAGTGTTCTTGAATCCTTCTTCATAACATTAATATTCCTACAACCAAGATGCTCTAGATTATATTTTAGTCTCTCGCATCTAATAGAATCTGCTTCAAGTGCCATAATAGACTTCTTATTTCCACCAAGCATTTGAATCTCAGATGTTTTACCACCAGGAGCTGCACACATATCTAAAATATCTTGGCTTTCCTCTATATCAAGGAATAATGGTGGAAGCTGAGATGATAATGATTGTAAGTAAATCTCTCCATTTTTAAACATCTCTAAATCCATTAATTCCTTATTTGTGGCACTAACAAGATATGAAAAATCTGAAATATCACTTTTATAATATTTAATATTTAAGTCATCAAGCCTTTTTAAGGCATCACTTGTAGTAATCTTTAATGTATTAATTCTTAAGGCATTACTTCTTTTTTTAGAAAGACCATCAATTATTTCAAGATAATCATTTGGATATTCATTTTTAATTAATTCAATATATTCTTCTCTTGAAATCATATAAACTCCTTAAAAATAAAAGAACGAGCTCTTTTATACTACAAAATGATTATAGCATAAAATTACTCGTTTATTTCCTTTAAATCTATTTGATTTTTAAATCTTGGATCATTTTTCATCTCTTCTGGTGTAAGAATTGAATCAATATGACCATCAACAAGGTATATTATCTTATCTGATGAGGATGTTGAAGATAATCTATGAGTTATCTCTAAAATCATTCTTCCCTTAGAAGCCTCTCCTAAAGCCTTTATTACTCTTTCCATTGTAATAGAGTCAAGGTTTGCGGTAATCTCGTCTAAAAGAAGGATTCTTGGGTTTGGAGCTATTGCACGTGCAATAGATAAAAGTTGCTTTTCTCCATTAGAGAATAATGTATCATTATAAATAGTATTTATACCATGTGGGAATGATAAAACCTTATTCTTAAGGCCTACAATATCTAAGGCCTTAAGGGCATCCTCCTCACTAATATCATTATTTTTAATAGAAATATTTTCAAAAACAGTTCCTTTAATGCCCTTAAATCTTTGGTCTACATAACCAAATATTTTAAACTTAATCTCATTTGGAATATCACGAACATTAATACCATTAATTAATATTCTTCCCATAGTAGGCTTAAGTATTCCTTCAATTAATCTAAATGTTGTAGTCTTACCTACACCAGTTCGACCAATAAATGAATATTTCTTATTACCACTACATACAATATTAATATCATCTAGGATAACCTTATCACCATAGGCGAATGATAGGTTTCTAAACTCTACTGTATTACTTTCCTTTAAGATATCATCAAGTCTTAAATCAAGCTTTTCATTTTCATCTGGCTCATTAAAATATTCATTAACTCTTTTAAATCCAGACATAGCCTTTTGAATAGTTTGGAATTCCTTTCCAAAATCATCAATTGGCATGAATAGGTTTTTAATATATTCAAGAGATGCCGCAACCATACCCATAGTAAGCCCTAAGGTATCATTATGAGGATTTGCAAGTAATACAAGGACTACAATAATTGTAGCCTTAATAAGCTGAATTAAAGGAGAAAAGATAGAATCAGCAAAGGCTACACTCTTTTGTGCCTTATAATTCTTTTCATTATATTTGTTATTAGAATTAATCATATAATCCTCTTGTGCATAAATCTTAATCATTCTTTCATTAAAGAATGTTTCAGATATATGATTATTCATAATACCAATCATCTTACGCTGATTCATTTGAGCCTTAAAAATAATCTTCTTAAATAATGTTGTAATAATCATAATAAGTGGGATTAAAACAAGAGTTGCAATACCAAGCCACATATTAAGCATAAACATCATAAATACTATTCCAAGTATTTTAGCAAGATCAATTACAAGGGATACTATTCCATCTGTGAAAATGGTATTAATCGCTTCTACATCATTAATAAATCTTGATGATGTAATACCAGTTTCATTATTAGAATAATAAATACCTTCAACCCTAGAAAGCTTTAATGCCATTTGATATCTTAAATCCTTAGTAAACTGAGAACCTAAATATAAAAGTAATAATCTTTTAAAGAAATCAAATAATGAAGCACCTATTGTAAAGCCTACATAAAGTAAGATGAATCTCCACATTATAGCTCTATCCTTAGCTTCAGCATCAAAATAATCATCAATTAAATGCTCAAGCATTTTGGCAGGAACAAGGGATGTAATTATAATAATTGATATAGTTATAAATAACAAAATATAAAATATTATATTTCTTCTAAAAGTCTCTAAAAATACCTTTTTAACCACGATTATCACCCCTTTGCTGATCAAAGATTTGGTGATATACTTCGCTCTTCTCGTATAGATATTCATGAGAGCCTATAACATAAGAGCCTTTATCAAGGCATATAACCTTATCTACAAGAGGGAATATTCTCAGTCTATGAGACATAAGGATTATAATAGAATCCTTATATTTAGATTTAATATTATTAATAATTTCCTCCTCAGTATAAATATCTGAGGCACTAAATGGATCATCAAGGATAATAAGATTATTCTTATTATACAAAGCTCTTGCAAGACCTACACGCTGTCCTTGACCTCCACTAATCTTTACACCATTATTTCCAATAAGTGTATCATATTTATCATCCATATATGATAAATCCTTTGTGAAGGAAACATCCTCTAATACTTCCCTTACATCATTATCACTGAATGCTATATTATGTCTTATGCTATCACTCATAAGGTAAGGATTATGTCCCATATATGATATTTCTTGAGCTTTTTCCTTATTATTTAAGGTATTAAGCTCTACAGAGTTTAGCTTAATAGATCCACTATAAGGATAAAGAGCTGTAAGAGCAAGACCAAGTGTTGATTTACCAGAACCAACTCTTCCTGTAATACCAATAATTTCACCCTTATGGGCTTCAAATGATAGATTATTAATTAAAACTTTATCTCCAAGTGAGATAGTAAGGTTTTCTACCTTTAAATCTCCCTTTTGAAGCTTATTATTGATTTTTGTTTCGGGATCTATAATAAGATACTTCTTCAATCTATCGAAGGAAATAGAGGCCTTTTCAACCATATTAATTAATATTGAAGCACGGCATGTTTTCTTAAAAAGCTCTAGGCTTAATGTAAGGAAGGCAGTAAATACTCCTACAGTCCAAACACCACCCCTATATTCTGTCTTATTTATAATATTTTGTGCTCCAAAATACATAACTACTAAAAGTCCTATAAGAATAAACATTCTATATACGGGCTCTAAGGAGTTTTCAAAAAGATTAGCTCTAATCTCTTTTCTTCTTAAGGTATTAAGCTCTTCATAATATATATTTGTCTCTAAATCAATTGAACCATATGTTCTATAAAGAATTGAATTATCAATTAAATCATATGTAGAATTATTAATATATGAGGCATATGCTCTTGCATCAGATGAGTATTTATGAATTAGCTTCTTTAGGCTAAATGCTACAATAAGGATTATAGGACAAAAGGCAATTGTTAAAATAGTCATCTTTAAAGAATATATCGATAGCATCACAATAATGAAGGTAAGCCTTAGGCCTGTATCATATATTTCCATCATGGCTTTTCTAAATCCATCTGTTGTAATAGTTACATCACCAATACAACGAGCCATAAGATTTCCCATATCCTCCTTATCAAAGTCTGTGATAGACATATGCATAAGGTGGTTATATAAAACTCTTCTCATTCTTTTCTCTACCTTATGAGAGAAAAGCCTTACAAAATATCTCTTACCAAATCTTGTAATATTTACAATAAGCATTAAACCAAAATAAAACAAAAGAATCCTATATATTTCATGTAGGGTATAGACTGCACTACCATCCTCAAGACCTACTGAATCTATAACCTTACCTAAGGCTATAGCACTAAAGGAATCAGAAAGGTTGAAGAATATACCAAAGATCGTTGCGATAAGGACAACCTTCCATTCCTTTTTTATATAATAAGAAACCTTATTTGGCATATACTTCACCTCTTTTCTATATTTCAATTTTAATTTAATTATAGTTTCTATTAAAGGAAAAAATCACACAATAATTATAACTTAAAAATATATTATTTATCTACTAAATTATAAAAAAAAGAAGTCTTTCGACTTCATTGATTTTAAAACTGGTGGACCGTTAGGGACTCGAACCCTAGACCCACTGATTAAGAGTCAGTTGCTCTACCAACTGAGCTAACGGTCCAGTTATTATTCAGTGCTTTAATCACAGCACGATTATTATTATACGCTAAAAATCCTTAATGTCAACAAAAAAATGAAAATATTTTATTCATTTTAAATACTTTTATAAAAAAAAGGAATAAATGCCATAAAGACATCTATTCCTTAATAAATCTATTACTTTTTAGTATTTTTTAAATAACTATCATATGAGTATACCCATTCATTTGTATCAAAATCAAATGTATAATACTTTGCCACAAGATTTGTATAATCATACAAAGCCTTTGTCTTAGAGTCTAAAAATCCATTCTGATATTCAATATCAATATATACATCAACATAGTGATTATCTAAATATGTATATGATTCCTCTCTTTCTAAACTATAATTATTTGTTGAACCCTCATAATACTTTCTTTCAATCAGTAAATTATTTGAATCATATACATAAGTTGTCTTTTCACCATAAGTTAAATCATCATAAATATATTCTTCTTCAATTAGGTAATGATTATCTGAATATTTTTTAATAGATTTTTCAGTTAATACATATTCATTAGTCTCTTTATTTAGAACATAGCTATTCTCTTCTAACTTTATGCCAAAATCATCATATATGATTTCATGCTTTTCAGTTGAAGAAACTTCATTTTCTGAATAGCTGTATTCAATTGAAATGCGTGAATTAGAAGTATTTGAAACCTCTTCAATTAATAACCATTCATCATTATTTTTTCTATAGTATTTCTCCCCTGAAATAATACCATCAGTTAAATACTTTTCAACCTTATAACCTTCAGTTTCCCTAACTATCTTAACTAAATTATTATTTTCATCATACTCGCGAGATATTGTCTCAGAAGAACTTTTAGATGAGGATTTAGCTTCTATTAATCTGCGTGCATCATCATATTTATATGCTAAAGAATTATATAAGACATAATCTGCTTCCTCTGATGACTTTCTATATGCATTATATGATAAAATACCACCTTCATCATTATATTCTTTAACATACTTAGCACTTCTATTAAATGATCCATCAGAATTATATGTAGTAGTTATTTCTGTAATAGTGTTAGAGCTATAGCTATATGATTCCTCTTTTATATTAACTCTATTACCATCAACAAGACTATATTGAACAGATGAAATAATTCTAGAGCTATCATCATATTCTGAATCAGTAATTGTAGTCTCAGATGTATTAGTTGTAAGATTTGTTTCTACAGTCTCCTTCTTTATAACATCCTTACGCTCATTATAATATCTTGTAGTAACCTCTTTTTCATTAGTTATATAATTAGTATATGTTTCCACCTTTTTGTCATCAAATACTTCTTTAACTGTAGTTGATTCAAGCTTATATTCTCCGTCTTCTTTTTCATAATCATTTAAAGTATGCTTGATGCAACCATCAACAACCTCTATAGAATATTCCTCTTTAAGTTCTTCAGAAACTTTCTCATATAAACCATAATTTGTGGTTTCAGTACCACTAAGAATACCTAAATCATTATATGTTTCAATAACATATGATTTCTTTTTATAGTCGTCTTTATAAGTTGTTACAGTGCGGATATTTTCCTCTGGATATGTATATTCCAAAGCCTCTTCTAGCATTGCCCCATAGTCTGAATCAATACTATATTCTACAGACTTAGCTAATTTATTACCCTCATACTCAAAAACACGTGAATTATAAAGTACCTTTGTAAAATCAGTTATTCTATAACCAGACATAGATGTAACAAGTCCTTGTTCATCTAATTCACATTGAAGCTCTTGTCCTTCCTCATTAGTAAAAGCACTAACCACTAGCTTATTATCCTCTTTAGATAGGCTAATAGTTGTCTTATTTTGATTATTAACCTTAAAATTTGCTAAATTCTTATCAGAAATAGATATGCTAAATGTATCACCAAAATCAAACTCTGCATAACTGTCAATTCCTTCTGCATATAATTTCTTATCCTCATAATAGAAATCATATCCGAATACTTTCCCCTTCTCCTTTGTAGCGTCTATCAAAGAAGAATCCTTTACCTTACCAGATTTTTGTACACTATACTCATATCCATCACTATAAATATAGACATCATCATTTGAAACCTTTAAATAAGTTTCATCAAATATCTGTTGATATTTGTCTCCTGCCTCTACGATATAAGTTTCTACATCTTCAGCAGTAAATACAGTAAGTAAAGCCTTCTCAATTTTATTCTTAGAATAAATTGGCTTAACCTCACAGTTTTCGTAAACACTTGTTAAAATCATGTTATCAATTTTACTATTCTTTTGATTAACATTTAAAATTAACAAATCAGAACTAATATTTTCTGAATAATAAACCTTAGATGAAGAACTTTTCTTTGATCCACAAGATGCAAGTGCAGCAATTGCAGTGGCTGCTGCAATACCAACCATAAATTTTGATATTTTTTTCATAATCTTTACCCCTCTCAAAAAAACATTCTATTTAATTATACCTTATTTTTTTTAAAACACAAATAATAACTATACTATTTTTGAAAAATTATATAAATAATAAAATTCCAGGAACTAACTCCTGGAACAATATTACTTATTTAATTCATTAAGAAGATCCTTACAACAGATATCCTGCTCTCCATAAGAGTATTCTTATCTTCATTATTCTTTTTTAAGAAAGGTATATGAATGATGCCCTTCTTATAAAGCCACTTATCTTTATTCTGTAAAACAAAAAAAGAACCCTTAAATACTTAAGAGTTCATAATAAATCTAACTGGTGGACCGTTAGGGACTCGAACCCTAGACCCACTGATTAAGAGTCAGTTGCTCTACCAACTGAGCTAACGGTCCATACTGCTTTTTTCAAGCACGACTATTATTATACTCTAAAATCTTTAAATATCAACAAAAAAATTAAAAAAATGTTAAAATATTTAAAGAGGTATGATTTATGAGGCTTTTAAAATATATTATGACTTCAAAAAACCTCACAAAAGCCGATGCTATTGGGCTTTTTGAGGATAAAAGAGTTTTGGTTAATAATAAATATGAGGACCCTTCTTATCCTCTTTTGGATAATGATATGGTATATATTGATAATATATTAGTTCTTCCTGTAAAGAATAAATATTATCTATATTATAAGCCTAGGGGAATATTATCTATGATAGGAGAGTCTCCTATCAATTTTAATAAAGCCATTGGCTTAGATTTTAAGCTTATGCCATGTGGAAGGCTTGATAAGGATTCTAGTGGATTAATGATATTATCTAATGATAATAATTTTATTAATTCTATTATGAATTCTAATTTAGAAAAAACTTACATTTTAAAATTAAAGGATGTTATTACATCTGATTTTATTAATAAGCTTTCTAGTTTAACTGAAATGGATGGTAAGGCATTAAAACCTTTTAAATACCATAAAATAGATAGTTTAACCATAAGTCTTACAATTTGTGAGGGTAGATATCATCAATGCCGTAAAATGGTTCTTTTATGTGGTAATAAGGTTATGGATTTATTAAGAATTAAAATTGGAGATTATAGCCTTGGTGATATGAAGCCAGGAGAGATTAAAGAAATTAAAAGGGGATGACTCCCCTTTTATTTGAATTTATTATATAAATCTCCTACTCCTTCTATATGTATTAAAACCTCATCTCCTGGCTTTAATAGCTTAGGAGGATTAAATCCTTTACCTATTCCTGAAGGGGTACCTGTAGATATTATAGTACCCTTTTTTAATGTAATTCCTCTTGTAAGCTCTAATAGCATATCTTCAATGCTAAAAATCATATTAGATGTGTAATTATGCTGTCTAAGCTCATTATTAACATATGTTTTTAATTCTAGATTAGGATATCCCAAAAACTCATCACGAGTCACAAGGATTGGAGCTATTGATGTATATCCATCAAGTGATTTTCCAAAATAAAATTGCTGGTGATCCTTTTGAAGATCACGAGCAGATATATCATTTATAACAGTATATCCAAAGATTGCGTCAAAGGCAGTCTTTTCATTTGCTTTATAAATGTCTTTTCCAAGTATTACACCAAGCTCACCTTCATAATCTGGTTCTTTTGTTAAATCTAGATGAAGATCTATAACATCACCTGATGTTTTAGCTTCACTACATCTTTTTGAAAAATAGACACTTTTTATTTCATTAGAATAATCTATTTTAGCATCTAGGCATTCCTTTTTATGCTCATAATAATTCATACCTGCACATAAAATATCTGCTTTAGGATATTTTATTATGGCATTGTATGAAACATTTTCAAGCCTTACAGGGCTTCCAAGCTTTAATTTGTCTAATGATTCTACATCATATTTATCCATTAAATCATAAAGATTTTCAAATTCTGTTGGATATAATAGATGATCCTTAAATACACCAATTTGAGTAATTCCTTTATATGTATAATTTACAAGCTTCATAATAAGACCTCCTAGATATAAAAAAAGATTAAGTATAGTAAGCACCATTACTTAATCTTTATGACTATATTTTAATCAATTAGCATTGCCCAGTCAATATCAGCTTTCTCATCTGGTGCATAAAATAGATTTTTTAGTGTAGAATTTGTTTTAAATAATCCTTCAACGAATAAATGTGCAACCATATATGCACCATCTGCACGAAGATGTGATCCATCTTCCTTTCCTTCAGGATAGTTTTCATACATTCCTGCAGGAAACATCATATGGAATCTCTTTGTAGCCTCTTCACCCATTTCATTGTATAGGTTTAGAGTAAGTGTATTTAAATCTACACATACAATTCCATTCTCTTGTGCAAACTTAAGCATTGCCTGAGGATATCCTAGATGTGTATCCTGGCACACACCATCTATAAAATGATGGCGTGAAATAGATGTAGCTAAAACTAATGTAGCCTTCTTTTCTTTAATCTTATCATTAAAGTATTTAAGATTTTCTATATATGTACCATTTGGTGTTGTATATCTTAGAGGGTCCTTTATTTTTTCATCATTATGTCCAAATTGGCATATTACATAATCTCCCTCACTAAGCTTTGATAATACCTTATCAAATCTTCCTTCATCGATAAAAGACTTAGTACTTCTACCATTCTTACCATAATCGAATATTTGTACTCCTTCATGCGCAAATAATCCTAAAACCTGTCCCCAACCCATTTGAGGATATGTTTGGAAATTATTATATTGCATTGTAGAATCACCAATCATATATATATTATTCATAATTTTATCTCCTTTAGATTGTTAAAATCTCATCAATTGCGTTATCAAACTCAGATGTATCAATACTCTCTACCATACCCTTATCAAGAATAGCTCTCTTCTCTGGGTCTTGAGCTATAGATGCTAGAGGTATTGTATGATATGAATTACATAAATCATATAATGAAGATTCTCCATTATAATATATTTTTTCCCCACAATGTGGGCATAAAATATATGCCATATTTTCAATAATTCCTATAACAGGAACCTTTAGTAATTCAATCATTTGAACTGCCTTACCAACAATCATATGAACTAAATCCTGTGGAGTTGATACAATTATAGCACCACTTACAGGATAATTCTTAAATACTGTTAAAGCAACATCAGATGTTCCAGGTGGCATATCTACAAATAGATAATCTATATCACCCCATAGTGTATCAGAATAGAATTGCTGTAATGCATTGGCAAGTACAGGTCCTCTCCATACTACAGCATCATCCTCATGCTCTAGTAATAAATTAATTGATACTACCTTTATACCATTTTTTGTTTCTTGTGGAACAAGCTTTGAATCCTTTGTTCCACAAATTTTATCATGAAGACCAAATGCATGTGGTACAGATGGTCCTGTAATATCTGCATCAAGTATTCCTACCTTATATCCTCTTTTATTCATTGCTGTAGCTATCATTGATGTTACAAAAGATTTTCCAACTCCACCCTTACCAGAGCATACTGCAATAATATGCTTAATATTATTTGTAGGTAGAGTCTTAAAATATGGTGAGAATTTTGCCTTAATCTTTTCATCTAAGGTTTTCTCGTTATCCATAATATCACTACTCCTTTAGATAATTCCTTTCTATTATATCATAATTTAGCTTCATTTAAATATACTTTAAAAAGAAAAATGGCTTTAAAGCCATTATTCAATTTACATTGTATAAGAATATGATAGAGTAACAGTTGTACTCATCTCCAAACCATTTCTTGTATAGTTAATAGTAAGTGTATCATCCTTATTTGCCCAATATAGGAATTCATCTATATCATAAGAATGAAGGATTTGCTTTACATGGCTATTAGCTCCATTAGGATTTAGTTCAAGTGATGTAATAACATCACCTTCAATAAGTCCTGCATTTTGAAGTACTCCCAAAGAAGTAAGGCTTTCTACAACTACCTCTGACTTAGAATTATACATACCAGTCGCAGTATTTAGATAAACTGTACTATTAGTATCACTATATTCTGCTTGAAGTGATACCTTTGAATTTGTTGTTGTACTATTATTTTCATAATTTGATACAACCTTATATGCAAGTCCTTCAAATACAGATACAGGTACTGCATACTGCATTCCCTCTACTCCAGTAGATTCCATCTTGCAATTTACAATTCCAATAAGTTCACCATATTCATTGTAGACTCCACCACCTGAATTACCACTATTAGTAGCTGCATCATATCTAAATGATCTTACTGTAGCTGTATAGTCATCAATATCATATGTACAGTCATATGATAATAATGATAGTGTACCAGCATTAGCTGATGTACCTTCTCCATAATTATTTCCTACTGCATATACAGTTTCTCCAATATATAAATTATCATATTCACCAAATGTTACACTAGTAACATATTGGTTATCCTTTAATACATCACTATCATCAATTTTTAAGATTGCAATATCTGTAGAAATATCTCCACCTATATACTCTGCAGTCATTCCATCATCATCACCATATAGATAACATGTAATATCTGTGCAGATATTATCATCTGTAATTGAATCAGAATTATAAATATTATGATATGCAGTGATGATATATGCATCACCTTCATTTGTATCTACTTCATAGATAACTCCACTTCCTGCATATGTTTCAGTTGTTATTGAAGATGATGATGAACCTGGTCTAAATCCTGACATTTGTTGAACCTCAAAGTTCATTGTAATAGATACTGTACTTAATAATGATTTATTCATTAGATAGCTTAAATCATAATTACCACCAATATATTCCTTTAAGAATTCAGAATATGTTCCACTATATTCTCCACTATTAACTAACGCCTCATACATATCATATGTAGTTTCAGTCTCTGCATCACTACCATCGCTTCCATCACTACCTTGAAGTGATATTAGCCATTCCTCTTCTGTCCCCTCATATCCATTCTCTACTGCAATTTCATATGCACTCATACCTTCATTACATGAAGTTAAAGTAAATGCAGCTGCAAGTGATAATGAAATAGCACCTGCTCCTATAATAATTCTTCTTAATGTTTTGTTCATAACAATCCAGCTCCTTTTTACATCTACTATTATATAAATAAATGTTGGGCTGAATATTTTATAAATATGTTAAATTATGTAAAAAAATACATTAGATTATTAAAACCTAATGTATTTCTTTTTATTATTCTTGTTCGTTATTATTCTTCTTTAATTCATTATTTCTAATAGAATCACGAATCTCTTGAAGAAGTTTTACAACCTCATCATTTGATGTAGCTGGAGCTGGTGCTGGTGTCTCCTCTGCAGGAGCTTCAGTAGCCTCAGGCTCATCAGCCTTCTTCTTAGACTTAATTGCTTCTTCAACTTCCTTACGCTTAGCTTGTAATGTCTTAAATACCTTAATAATAATAAATAATGTTAATGCTATTAATAAGAAATTAACTACTGCCTCAATGAATGCTGACCAATCAATATAGAACAATCTTGAGTAATAAGATCCATTAGGTCCTAGAGTATTAGCCGCAGCTACTGCTGTTTGCTCCTCAGTAGTTAATGCTTCAAATTGTGATGCTGTGTATGTTCTATCAGAAGCCCAAAGAATTGTATATAATCCTTGTCCCTTTGTGATATAAGATAATACAGCATTAATTATTGGCATTAAAATCTTATTTACTAGTGCAGTAATTATTGCATTAAATGCTCCTCCAATAATTACTCCGACTGCCATATCAAGGACATTACCCTTAGTTATGAAAGCCTTAAATTCTGCGAAGAAACCAGGTTTCTTCTCTTTTTTTTCCTTTGCCATTCTTCCACCTCTTTTAATGAGATAATTATAACATATTTGTATAACTAAATCAATTAGTCTATTTTTTCTCTTTCCATTAGTCTATCAATTACAATAGTTCTATTGGCTACAAGTGATTTTTTTACATCTATAATACGTTGATTTGAAGATCCTCTAAATCTTAATGATATATCCTTTAAATCAAGCTCAAATCTACCATCTACAAGCACATCTATAGCTTTAAGCATTTCATCAGTTACCTCAGTATATACCATACCTCCAGGTATCATATCAACATCAAATAGGTAACCTGAATATGCCCATAGATTTTTGCCAGAACACTCAGCTTTAAATCTTCTTATAAGATTTATTAATCCTCTTTGATTTTCAGGTTCAAATGGATCTCCTCCAAGAAGTGTAAGACCTGCAATATTAGGATCCTTACAAGATTCTATAATTTTATTCTCTATTTCCTTATCAAAAGGCTTTCCAAATAAGAAATCCCAAGTAACAGCATTAAAGCATCCCTTACAATGTCTTCTACATCCAGATACAAATAGTGAAGTACGTACACCCTCACCATTTGCTATATCAAAATATTTAATGTTTGCGTAATTCACTATAAATCACCTCTTTTATAAGTGTAGCTTTCTTTCTGCAATCTCCTGTGTTCTTCCTTGGTTCCAATATTGTGTACCAATATATCCACATGTTCTTCTTGCTACATTCATCTTATCCTGATCTCTATTATGACACTTAGGGCATTCCCATACAAGCTTACCCTCATAATTCTTTACTATTTTTATTTCTCCGTCATATCCACAAACCTGACAATAATCAGATTTAGTATTAAGCTCTGCATACATTATATTATTATAAATATGCTTCATAAGAGTTAATACTGCAGGAATATTATTTTGCATATTAGGTACCTCTACATAAGAGATTGCTCCTCCTGGAGATAGACGTTGGAACTGAGATTCAAATGTAAGCTTTGTAAATGCATCTATATCCTCACGAACATTTACATGATATGAATTAGTAATATAATTCTTATCTGTTACACCCTCAATTATACCAAATCTCTTTTGTAATGATTTAGCAAACTTATAAGTAGTAGACTCAAGTGGTGTACCATATACACTAAAATCTATATTAGTTTCATTCTTCCACTTCTTACATGCATCATTTAAATGCTGCATAACCTCTAGGGCAAATGGAGTTGCTTCCTTGTCTGTATGTGACTTACCTGTCATATACTTTACACACTCACAAAGACCAGCATATCCTAAAGATATTGTTGAATATCCACCATATAATAGCTTATCTATTTTTTCACCCTTTTCAAGTCTTGCAAGAGCTCCATATTGCCATAGAATTGGAGCTGCATCAGATGTAGTACCAAGAAGTCTATTATGTCTTATCATTAAAGCCCTATAGCAAAGCTCTAGTCTTTCATCATAAATACTCCAGAACTTCTTAATATCCTTACCACTAGATAAGGCAATATCTACAAGATTTAAGGTAACTACACCTTGATTAAATCTTCCATAATATTTTTGTTTTCCAGATTCATCTACATAAGGTGTAAGGAATGATCTACATCCCATACATGGATAGCAAGCCCCATTACCATTCTTATCGATTTTTTGCTCAAGCATAATTTTTTCTGATATATAATCTGGAACCATACGCTTTGCAGTACATTTAGCCGCAAGCTCTGTTAAATAATAATATTTAGATCCTTCCTCAATATTATCAGGCTCAAGTACATAAATAATCTTAGGGAAGGCTGGTGTAATATATACTCCTGCCTCATTCTTAACTCCAAGAATTCTTTGCTTTAGCATTTCTTCAATGATTAAAGCTAAATCATGCTTTGTTTGTGGATCCTTAACCTCATTTAAATACATAAATACAGTAACAAATGGAGCTTGTCCATTTGTAGTCATAAGTGTTACAACCTGATATTGAATAGTTTGTACACCTGACTTAATTTCATCAAGAACTCTCTTTTCAGCAAGTGTGTTAATAATATCATCTGTAACACTTACACCAGCATCAAACATTTCCTGACGTACAAGCATTCTATGCTTTTGTCTTGAAAGCTCTACGAATGGTGCTAAATGAGACAATGTAATAGATTGTCCTCCATATTGGCTAGATGCAACCTGTGCAATAATTTGAGTTGCGATATTACATGCAGTCGCAAATGTATGAGGCTTATCTATTTTAGTCTCAGAAATTACAGTACCATTTTGAAGCATATCCTCAAGGTTTACTAAATCACAGTTATGCATTCTTTGAGCGAAATAATCAGCATCATGGAAATGAATTAATCCATTATTATGTGCTTCCTTAATATCCTCAGGCAATATAAATCTATTTGTAATATCCTTAGATACTTCTCCTGCCATATAATCTCTTTGAACAGATACAACAATAGGATTCTTATTAGAATTCTCTTGCTTAACCTCTTCATTATTACAATCAATTAAAGAAAGTATTTGCTTATCAGTTGTATTAGTCTTTCTTGCCTCAGATCTTCTATATCTATATGTAATATATCTACGAGCTATTTCAAATGCCTTAATCTCCATAAGCTCATCCTCTACGAAGTTTTGAATCTCCTCAACATTTAATGCACGAGAAGCCTTTTGGCATTTTTTCATAACGTTATCAGAAATCTTTAATATTTGCTTGTCAGATAACCTTTCAACATCTGGCATAGTATTATTAGCCTTTCTGATTGCGTTAACGATCTTTTCAACATTGAATACTACTTCTTGACCATCACGCTTAATAATATTCATTTTAATCTTCCTTTCCAACTAAATTTCCTACAATTTTCCTATTTTTGGGCGCAAAAAAAAGAGATAAAAAGTAACCATTTTTCTGCTATCTTAACAGATAATGACTCCACACTTTAACTTTTTCCTTACTAGCTCAATACTCCTTAATTATAACATAATTAAGGATTATTTCTATATGAAAAGGGTATGAAAATAAATTATTTTTTTCGCCATTTTTAGTCGAAAAATATCGACTTTTTGACTTTATTAATACCTTACTATTATAAACAATAATTTTCTTATATTTCGCGCACAATTTTGGTATTTTGTTTTTCTATGTTTCCTAATTATTATAACTAGATGATATGTTTCTTATAAGAAAAAAGATGATGCATTTATTCTGCATCATCATTTTGAATATCCTCTTTTACAACAACTTTTTTATTATTTCTTCTTTTATTAAGCTTTTCTTTAATAACCTTTGCATATTTTAACATGACGTAACCAATCATACACATAATGAAAGCTCCAATTAAAACTTCAATCATATCTCCCATTGTGTCAATTAAAGCATCTCTTCCAACAAGTGCATTAAAGTTTGGATCAGCTATATCATTTATAGCACCATTTTCCTTAAATGATTCAGATTCATATGCTCTTTGCATATTTGAACCAAATAATGAATCTGCACAAAATTCAAATATTTCCCATACACATTCAGCAGCAAGTGCTAGGATAAATGCATAAAGCTGTACAAATCCAGGTGATAGCTTAGCATTGTCATCTCTTCTTTCATTAACGATTGATACTACAAAGAATCCAATAGCTGCGATATATACACCTGAGAAGGTATGTAATACATCATCCCACCATGAGAAATGAATATAGAAATCAAATATTTCTCCACACCAAAGTGAAGCAAGTATAAATGCTAGGAATAAAAACACTATATAGAAAGGAAGCTTAATCTTCCATACCTTCTCAATAGTCATTGGAACAAAAGTTAGACCAAATAATAGCAAGGCTTGGATAATACCTGTTACATTAACATTGGCAACTCTTCCGTTCTTTTCATTCCATCCTAAAATAAGCGATACTAAACAATATACAATAAATCCTATACAAAGTATTCTAGTTAACCATTCAGTTATAAATCTTGTTTTATCTCTTTTTCCCTTTTCTTTAAATTTTCTTAACGCATTCATTTTATAACCCCATCCTGACTTCTTAATTATATAAAAATATATTATAAATTGCAACAATTGAAAAAAGACAATTCTTAATGAATTGTCCTATTTTATAGTTTCAATATTAAAATCCTTTATTGTGATTTTATTATTTGATACATTAAATATTGATAATGCACAATTTGAAAGCTTATCATCAAAGTGATATTTATCAGAATCTATAAATGTAGTTATAGCCTTTATAGTATGAGAATGTGTTGTAACAAGTATCCTTTTTCCTTCATAAAGCTTTGAAAGTCTTAGGATTTCATCAATTACCCTTTTTTGTACATCATAGCTTTTTTCAAGTCCTTCTGCACTGTCATCAATTATTTCCTTAAATACCTCATCACAAACATCACAGCCTTCTTTAACTCCAAATGAGCGTTCAATAAAGCCATCATTTTTGTTTATTTCATATCCATATCCCATAACATCATTTATAATTTCTGCAGTCTTATATGCTCTTATAAGTGGAGATGAATATATCATATCAAAGGAATAATTATTATCCTTAAGGTATTTCCCACACATAAGGGCTTGTGATATACCACAATCATTTAGTGGTATATCTCTTCTTCCCTGTATGTGTTTTTTCTTATTCTCATCTGTTTGTCCATGTCTGATAAATAAAAACTCAGTCATTGTTATTTCAAAAACTCCTTTGTATCAAATGCCTTCATATAGATTTCCTTCATATCATTTACAAGAGGAACTCTTGGATTAGCTGGTGAGCATTGATCCTCATAAGCAAGATATGAAAGCTTTTCAACAACAGCCTCTAAATCTTCTTTCTTAATTCCTTGTTCCATAAAATTCATTTTAATACCAACTGATGCGGCTAATTCACCACATGCCTTAGCATAAGCCTCTACACCCTCTTCAGTTGTATTAAACTTTAATCCTATTGCTCTTGCAAGCTCAGCATATCTTTCATTGGCATCATATTTATTATATTTAGGCCAAGTAGATAGCTTTTCAGGCATTGTTCCATTATATCTAATTATATGTGGTAATAGAATTGCATTAATTCTTCCATGTGGAATAGTATGGAACTCTCCTCCAAACTTATGAGCCATTGAATGGCACATTCCAAGGAAGGCATTAGCAAATGCCATACCAGCTATTGTTGAAGCATTATGCATTTTCTCTCTAGCTTCACTATCCCCATCATCATAGCTTCTCTTTAGATATGTAAATACCATCTTTATAGCTTGTACTGCAAGTCCATCAGTATAATCATTTGCAAGTGTTGATACATAAGCCTCAGTTGCGTGAGTCAATACATCAAGTCCTGTGTCAGCCACAATTGATTTAGGTAGGGTATCTACAAATAGTGGGTCAACAATCGCAACTGATGGTGTTAGGGCATAATCTGTAAGTGGATACTTCTTATGCTCAACAGAATCTGTTAATACTGCAAATGGTGTAACCTCAGAACCTGTACCTGATGTAGTTGGTATACATACAAGCTTTGCAAGCTTACCAAGTGATGGATAACGGAAGGCACGCTTTCTTATATCCATAAATTTTTGCTTTAAATCATTAAAATCAATTTCAGGATGCTCATAGAATAGCCACATTCCCTTAGCACAATCCATTGGTGAACCTCCACCAAGAGCTATAATGGTGTCTGGCTTAAATGATTTCATAAGCTCAACTCCACGCTTTACAGTTTGGATTGAAGGATCTGGCTCTACATCACAGAATAGCTGATATGTAACCTCATTTCTTCTAATCTTAAGCTCTTCAGTTACCTTATCAACATATCCAAGCTGTACCATTGATTGATCAGTTACAATAATAACACGAGATACATCCTGCATTTGATGTAAGTATTCAATTGAATTACGTTCAAAATAAATTTTTGGAGGTACCTTAAACCATTGCATATTGTTACGTCTCCTTCCTACCTTCTTAATGTTAAGTAGATTAATTGCTGATACATTATCATCTGTTGAATTATGTCCATATGAACCACATCCAAGAGTCATTGATGGTATAAATGAATTATACACATTTCCAATTCCTCCAAATGTTGATGGAGAATTCCAAATAATACGTATAGCTGGTATTGCAGTACCAAATCTTTCTGATAATGCCTTATCCTTAGTATGAATAGCTGCACTATGTCCTAGTCCATTAAACATTACCATTTCTTTACTAAGTCTTATTCCATCATCATTACCCTTAGCCTTAAGTAAGGCAAGTATTGGTGATAGCTTTTCTCTTGTAAGAGGCTCACTTACTCCTACACTATCACATTTAACAAGTACAACTGGTGTATTCTTTTTAATATTAAATCCAGCATTCTGACAAATCTCATAGGCTGGATGACCTACTATGTTTGGATTAAGCTTTGCTTCATTGTAATTAGATTCATCAACACCAAACATAAACTTCTCAAGCATTTTCTTCTCATTTGGCTTACATACATAGCATAAATGCCTTTCAAATTCCTTCACAGCCTCATCATAAATGCTTTCATCAATAATTACAGCCTGCTCTGATGCACAAACCATTCCATTATCAAATGATTTTGACATAACAATATCATTAACAGCCTGCTTAATATCACAATCAGCTGCCATAAATGCAGGAACATTTCCTGCTCCAACTCCTAAGGCAGGCTTTCCACATGAATATGCAGCCTTAACCATGGCATTACCACCAGTAGCTAAAATCATTGATACTCCATCATGATTCATTAAAGCAGCTGTCTTTTCCATAGATGGCTCCTCTATCCATTGAATACAATACTTTGGAGCTCCAGCCTCAATAGCCGCATCACGAACAATTTTAGCTGCCGCAATTGATGATTTATTAGCACTTGGATGGAAGCTAAAAATAATTGGATTACGTGTCTTAAGACAAATAAGTGATTTGAATACAGCTGTTGATGTTGGGTTTGTAACTGGTGTAAGACCTGCAACAACTCCAACAGGTTCAGCAATTTTAACAATACCTGTAACAGGATTGTCATCAACAACACCAACTGTCTTTAAATGACGCATATGGTTTACAACATATTCACAGGCAAAAAGATTCTTTGTAGCCTTATCCTCAAATACTCCTCTTCCTGTTTCCTCATATGCAAGCTTGGCAAGCTCACCATGAGCGTCTAGTGCTCTTACAGAAGCTTTAGCTACAATATAGTCAATTTGCTCCTGTGTATATCCTTCATATTCCTGTAATGCCTTATTCGCATTTTCTACTAAAATGTCAATTTCTTTCATAAGCTTATCCCTCAATTCTTAAATCCTACATTACCATCCATATCAACAACAAGCATATCTAATAGATTCTCATCATCAATACTTCCTAATGCCTGTGCCTTTAAAAGTTCCTCATAGCCCTGCTTGATATTTTGTTCTACACCATATCCATAGATATAGCATTTTCCAAGATATAGGTGTGATAATCCTAAATCAGTCGCATCAAGCGATTTTTTAAAAAACTCAAAGGCAATATCATAATCTCTTTGAACTCCTTCTCCATAATATCTCATTTTCCCACAACAAAAATATGAATAGGCTACTTCCTCTGAGACCTCGCAGCTTAATGCTGCCTCCATATAATATTCATATGCCTTAATCAAATCCTTCTTAACTCCCCTACCAAAGAATAATAAATCTCCCATTCTATTGTAGGCTTGTGGAAAGTTATGCTTAAGCGCCATATTAAAATACTTATATGCCTTATTATAACAAATATTTACACCATCACCATAATAATATGCTTCTCCAACATTTATCATAGATTCTAAATCTCCAAGCTCTGCAGCCCTCTTATTACAGCTTAAGGCATATTCTAAATCCATATCAGCTATCTCGCCTGTAAAATATATATCACCAAGCTTTTTTAAGGCTCTAATGCTATTAAGCTCTGCTGCCTCCTTTAATAAGGAGATTGCTTTAATAACATTATTAGAAATAGTATTTGTCTTAAGATATAAGGATGCTAAGGCATAAATACTTTTAACCTCATGTTTCTCTCTTCCTTCAAGAAAAAATCTTTCAGCCTCATCAAATGATTCAATACAACCAAGACCATTAAGAGTCATATAACCCATATAAAATGATGCGTTTATAGCATTATTCATATGAGCCTCAAGAAAAAGATTATATGCTTCCTCTAAATCTCTTTTAATGGCATTCCCCTCAAGGAAAAGTACACCCATTGCAATATAGGAATCATAATCCTGTGCCTCAATGCCCTTCTTATAATACTCTATTGCCTTATTAAGATTTTTTTCAACAAAGTAACCAGCAAGATATAAATCACCCATATGCTTATAGGCCTTAGCATCTCGCTTAAGTATGGCCTTATAACAAATGTTATATGCTTTTTTATACTGGTGCTTATTTATATACTTGTCGATATCCTTCATCAAAAATCACCCCAATATCTCTTCAATTCTTATATATTTAATTCCATCTAAGGAAAGCTTATCAAGCCTTTCCTTATTGCCTACAATAAGAATAGAATTAGAATCCATCTCCCTTAATGTAGTCCCACCATTATTATAAATAATTTTTTGTGCCAAAATAGCCTTATCAACAAACTTAATTACCTGATTTGAAAACGCAAATCTCATACCACTATATTTATTAGAAATTGGCTTATCACAAAGCTTACCATATAAAGGCAAAAGATTTTTAAGCTTATCTCTACTTTCCTGATATAAAAGCTTCTTACGCTCCTTCATTTCCTGCCTTAAAAGCTTTTTATGCTTAAAATCTTCAACAGAACCAAGCACTAAATTATATTTATCTAAGATAAATCTAAGTGATTTAGTATTAAGCCTTTGCATTATCTCTTTAAGCAAAAGCATAGTCATATAGGCATCATCATCAGATTTATGTAATACCTCATTCCTAATATCAACACCAAGCTCTAATAAAGCCTTATCAAGTGAAGTATTATTCTCTTCATTACTAAATAGCCTATAAATAGTTTGTACATCTAAATATTTAAAATTAAAATCTAAAAGATTATATCTTTTATTCGCATCAAGAATAAATTTAATATCATTATCTAGCGAGAATCCAAAAACTATAACATCAGATGTAAAAAGCTTTTCTATCTTTTTATAATGCTCCTTATATGTAGGAGCGTTATAAAACTCCTTTTTAGTATATGAAAGCTGAACATCACTTTTTTTATTATATAAGTGATAATCAAATGGAGCCTCAGGATTAACTATAATATCTTCCTTATTTATTAGATTAAAATCTGTATCACATAGACAATAGCCAATTGAACAGATTTTTGAAATCTTATCAAAGGAATTAGCACATTCACAATCATAAAATAAATATTTCATTATAAAAGCTCCTCAAGATTATATAAATCAGTAGCGCTTATAATATAAATTCCACCAACCATGTCATCAACATAAACAAAAACCTTATTAACGCTATCTAGATGATTATAAATAAAATCAGTATTAGGATATACAATTATAAGCTTCTTTGTTTCTCTATTCTTATCAAGCTGAGGTTGAAAATTATAAAAAGTTCCAAGCTTTATTTTCTTCTTTACCCTCATTTGCTTATCAATGAAATAAAATCTATCATCAATAAAATGAATATCATAATTTTTAGGATTTGGTAAAAGATAAATATAATATCTACTATTTCTTAAAATCATTTCATAATCATATGGAAGATTATGAACTTTATAAAGCTTATCTATATTATTTTCTCCAAGAAAATCTTTAAGCTTTTTATTAATCTTATATCGAGAGTATATGATATTAAATGGCTTTGTAAGAATAAGTGCGATTATAGAACATACAATAAGAGACGCAATTAATACTAAAAGAACCACACCATATGAAATTAATATCACAAATAATCACCCTCTTCTATAATCCCTTGTACTTATTTACATAAACATTATACCAAGCCGCAAGTATTTTAAATAAGACTATAGCCTCAACTAAAACACTTCCTATAAATAGAATTATTGAAATAATTATAACAGCATTATTCTTTATCGCAAGAACACTTGCTAGAAAGAAAATCATAAAAACAAATGAAACAAGTAATGTAACACCTGCAGTAATCTTCATTTTTTTAGTTACTGTATAACCACCATTTTTCATATCATCCATTTCTAACACCTGCATTTACAATTTCAAATACCTTTTCACCAAGCTCTTGAGTATTAATATTCTCATACTCTTCCTTATAAATAGGCTTATGAATAACAATCTTTACTCTATTAGCTTTAAACTTATTCATATGAATAAACTTTGATGTACCTATAATACTTACAGGTGAAATTGAAGCTCCTGACTTAGTCGCAAGCTTATATGCCCCTGCCTTAACCTCAACCATTTCCTCAGTATCACGTGTCTTAATTCCACCTTCTGGGAAAATAATATAACCCATCTTAGTTTCCTTAATTCTTTTAATACCCTCAATCATTTCCTTCATAGCCTCTCTATCATTATCTCTATTGATAGATATAGCTCCCATATATTTCATAAGTCTATGCATAAATCCAACCTTATTAAGTGTTGATTTACCAACAGCTGAAATAATTGATTTATTACACATTCTATAAACATAATATAAAATAACTGGGTCTAGCATTGATTTGTGGTTTGCATAAACAACAACTGGATCCTGTGGAATATTTTCCTTACCTTCAATTTCAATCTTAATATTAAAGAAAATCATGATAAGATCTACATATTGCCATAATATCCAGTGCTTTAATCTATTTTGAGGCTTTGTAAGCCTAAATATTAATAGATTTAAGCCTAATAATAAGACAAACATAAGAATCATTGTGAATAATCCACAAACTACCCATAGTACATAAAACCAATTATTTGGAGATGGTAAATATACACAATATAGGGCTGTTGATATGAAGAAACAAATCAACATATAAAAAATCAATAACATACTAATTACTTCCTTTTATAAACTAAGTAGGAAGCTACTTCACTTTCCTTCTTAGATTCTAAATCAAATAGACTATAATCAACCTCTGGGAAATATGTATCACCAACATAATCTCCCTTAATTAATGAAACATATAAATAATCTGCATATGGTAACATAAGCTTATATATTTGTGCTCCGCCTATTACCCATAAATCATCTAGATTTAATATTTCATCAATTGAATGAATTACATTGATTCCTTCAATTTTTATATCTCTATGAGTTAATAAATAAATTGTTTTATATGGTAATGGCTTATCCTTATAATATCCCATAAGAGAAATATAATTATTATAGCCTAAAAGGACAGTCTGTCCCATTGTAAGTGATTTGTAATAAAGTAAATCCTCCTTGCAATGCCAAGCCATTTTATTATTAGCTCCAATAAGACCATTTTTATCCTGTGCCCAAATAAGCTTTATCATACAGCAACAGCTCCCTTGATTGCAGGATATGGATCATATCCTTCAAGCTCAAAGTCCTCAATCTTAAAATCAAAAATTGATTTAACATTTGGATTAATCTTCATCTTAGGTAATGGCTTTGGCTCACGTGTAAGCTGTAGGTTTATTTGTTCAACATGATTTGAATAAATATGAGCATCACCCATAGTATGAATAAACTCACCAACTCCAAGTCCACAAACCTGCGCAATCATCATAGTAAATAATGAATATGATGCAATATTGAATGGAACACCTAAGAAAATATCAGCACTTCTTTGGTAAAGCTGACATGAAAGCTTTCCATCAATTACATAAAATTGCATAAATGAATGGCATGGAGGTAAAGCCATTTGATCAATTTCACATGGGTTCCATGCTGAAATGATTAAACGTCTTGAGTTAGGGTTATTCTTAATCTGATCAATTAGATTAGATAGCTGATCTACACCCTCCTCATTAAAGTTTCTCCATTGTCTTCCATATACAGGTCCAAGCTCACCCCATTTAACAACAAATGGATCATCAGCTGGAAGAGACTTGATATGCTCAGCAAATGCCTTCATATCATCCCCATTGAATTCATCTGACTTCTTATATTTATCATATGCCCAATCATCCCAAATATGGACATTATTATCAACCAAATACTTAATATTAGTTGAACCTGAAATAAACCATAAAAGCTCATGGATTATTCCTCGTAAAAATACCTTCTTTGTAGTAAGTAATGGAAAACCATCATTTAGATTATAGCGAGCCTGATATCCAAAAATTGAATATGTACCAGTTCCTGTTCTATCATCCTTATAATGACCATTAGCTAAAATGTGTCTACATAAATCTAAATACTGCTTCATACAATCACTCCTAATTATTATTAATTATAACATAATTAATATAAAAAAATAAAGAAGGTAGCCTTCTTTATTTATTCTTATTGTTCTTAATATCAGAAATAAGCTTTATAATCTCACAAGCAAAAGGGAATAATAATATTACAGCAATAAGATAATTTCCCCATCTTTGAGATAAGAATTTTTTGATTTCCCCATAATTATTAAAGTGAGGACCTGGATTAACAAGTCGCATATAAAAAACAAACAATAAAATAGCTGTACAGATAATAAGAATTCTTAATACATCAATTTTAACATTTCTTTTATTATCATATAAAACATTAACTATAATAAGTAGGACAAGCAACAGGAATGGTAAAAGGCACAAGAATGAAAACTCTAGATATTTCCCTATTCCACTTGATGAGCTACTCTCTACTCCCGCAATAGCATGCCATGCATTTATATCAGAATCAATAGTTCCAGCCTCTAAATGAAACATAGGAAAGAATGAACCTAATATTATAATAAATGCACAAATACCAATTTCAATATATGAAAGGTAATTTAATATTTTTTTCACATTTATCACCCAAAATTATTATAACATACTATACACTAAAAAAGCAAAAACAAAAATGAGGGATTAACCCTCATCCTTTACCTCAAGAGACTGCTTATTCAAAGATAGGAATAAAACACGCTCAGCAACTACCTCTTGAGTGTAGATATTCTTTCCATTAATATCCTCTTTTCTTGTTTGAAGCCTTCCTTTAACAGCTAGTGAATCGCCCTTCTTTGCATGCTCTGCAACACTACCAACAAAAGGCTCCCAAAGAGAAATATTAATGAAATCGGCATCATATGTGTTTGTTTGAGGATTTTTGAATGAACGAGTGACCGCAAGTGTCATAGTTGAAACATCCTTACCATTCTCTGTTTTTCTAACCTCAATATCACGTACTAAACGCCCTACAAGAAATACATAATTGTACAAATCAAATCCTCCTTTCTATGTATTAGATAATAAAATAATATTTTAAAAAATAAAAACGACCAATTATGGTCGTCTGTGTATTCATATTTAGCATAATTATATATTTTTTTATAAACAATAATAAATTACTAAATACCTTTTATTAAAAACATTATCCTTTTTTCAATAAAAATATAGGATACTTATTATTTCATTAAGATTCTAACCTTTTTAACATTTTTATAATACTCAAAGCATCTTTTTACATCAGATAATGTAATTTCATTAATCAATTTAGGTGATTCTAATATATCCTCAAAAACACATAGCCTAAAGGCCATAGACTCAGCTAATAGCTCTATATTATCACCAAGAAAATATGCTCCTCCAAGATAATATCTTTTAAATAATAAAATATCCTCTTCAGTAATTTGTGAAATATCAAATGAATTGATATTATCAATTATATTATCAATCATATGTGAGGCATCCTTGTCCTCAATAGATATAGTTGTATAAAGCATATTATAATCACTAAATATTGTTATATCAAGTGAGGTATTTATAAGACCTTTATCAATCATTTGAAGCCTATTTGGTGTAGATGATGAATACATACAATAAAATAAGGCATTTAATAAATAATAATCCTTAATAGTAGGATTTATAATTTTAAATCCTAATGCAGCCTTAGGTATTTCAACATTTGAATTCCTTATTGTATAGCTTAAATCACTATAGTCCTCACTATTAAGCTTTATTTTTCCAAATTCCTCATATTTAAAGCTCTTAAAATAATTCTTTATATCCTTAAGCACCATATCGAAATCCATATCACCAACGATAACAAGATTCATATTTGATGGCTTATAGAATGAGTTATAGGCATCCCATAGTTCTTCTGCCTTAAAATGCTTTATATCATTTGTAAATCCAAGAACAGGATTAGATTTAGGACCTTTACCATATAAAAGCTCTAGCATCTTATAATCATACCAATAATATATATCCTCTTCCTTACGTCTATTCTCTTCTAGAATAATTGGTATTTCTCTATCAAGAGAATTCTGATTAAATGATGGATTAAAGATAAAATCAAATGTTTTAAGCATGGGCTTTGTTATTTCATTTGGTGTTAAAAAATAATAGCATGTAATAGATTGTGTAGTAAAAGCATTTGCGTCAACACCCATCATTGAAAGCTCCTTAAAGGAATCACTACCATCAGTATTTTCATATATCTTATGCTCAATCGCATGAGCTATTCCACTTTTTATATGATATTCTTTTCCCATATAGGTAAAATCCTGATACATTCCACCAAATGAAACACTTAGATATACTGCCTTTTTAACATATCCTTTTTTTCTTATAAATCTAATTTTCAAGCCACAATCAAGCAAAATATCAGAATATTCTAAATTAAATGGCTCATTTTTTATAAACATCATTATAAATCACCCCTAAGTAGGTAATCTAATACCTTAGATAGTCTTTTTGCGGCATTACATATATCCTCTCTTGTAATAGATTTATACATTTCTATCACATCATCTATAGAATAATCTATTCCATAAATTATTTTTTTATTAATAGAATAAACATTACTTGTAAGAGAATCATATTTATTAATCATTTTATTAATAGATAATTCTTTAGCACTATCTAGGACTTCATTTTTAAAATTATCATTTTTTATATCTTCTATAATTTTATCAATTAATTCTCTTATTTTATTAGTATTATCCTTATTATGCTCACAAGATATTGTAAAAAATGATGTTTCTTGGATATATTCTGATTTTATAGAATAGCATAATCCTCTTTTTTCTCTTATTTCATCAAAAAATATTGATGTCGCATCTCCCGCAAGCATCCTTGATAATAGTAATAAAGCTAATGATTTTTTCTTTTCTACCTCATATATTCCAGTATAATATGTAATTCTTAAATATGATTCATATCCATCATATGAATCTATTTGATAAATAATATTATCTGGCTTTATATAATTCCAAGAGGGATTTAATTTAATATTATCATTATAGATATTTAAATACTTCTTATCCTCATCTGATATATTACCAAATACATTTATTATTAAATCATCAGATGATATCATTCTTTTATATTCATTAGCTAAATCAATATTATTTATTTTCATTACATCATCTAAGAATCCATCTGAATCAATATATCCTCCCATATGCTTATAAAGTATATCTCTTGATTTTAAAAACGCAGTGTATGACTGATCTTCATAATCTGATAATAAATTATCATATAGCTCCTGTTGTTGTTGATGAAATATTTTATCATCAAAAAGGCCATCTATAAGAAGTGGATTATAAATAACCTCATTTAAGATATCTATACAATCCTTAAATTGATAATTATTATCATTTATACAACATGGATTTACAAACTCTAAATAGAATGATAATCCTATATTAGAGCTAAGCTCAAGGCCTGATGTTACAAGCTGCGCTCCATATAGTCTATCCAAGGCTCTACTAAGCTTTGTATTATCATTATATTTTTTAGACGCAGTAATAAGTACATAAGAAAGTAATGCTCTTACTGTTGCATGATACCCTGAATCCTTCTTAGATAAAAAAATATATTCAATTCTTATTAAATTATGCTTATTCTTATTATCTATTATTGTTAATTTCATATTTCACCTTAAAGAAAAAGGAATTAAATAATTCCTTTTATAATTTAGTATTTAATGCTATTTCAATCATTTCAGTGAACTTAGTTTCTCTTTCCTCAGGTGTCATTTCCTCACTATAGCATAGGGAATCTGATACTGTTAAAAGACAAGCTGCACTCTTATTTAAAGCCTTAGCTATTGTAAATAAGGCAAATGATTCCATTTCAACTGCCTTGCATCCTCTAGCCTTTACATCATCAAGATATGATTTTTCTAAATGATAGAATAAATCCGATGAATGGATACAGCATTTTTCATATTTAATACCAAGCTCATTTGCAGAAGTCTCTAATGCCTCTACTACACTCTCTGTAGGATAAGCATAGTCATCATAGTCATTATTAAATACTACTGCATAATTTGAGTCAGTATAGCACTTATCTACAAGAATAATATCATAAAGCTTTAATTCAGGTAGATATCCTCCACATGAACCAATTCTTATGATTGTTTTTACATCAAAGAATTTAAATAGCTCATATGCATAAATACCAATAGATGGCATTCCCATTCCTGATGCCATAACAGATATTTTTCTTCCATTATAAACTCCTGTATATCCTAGGGCACCACGTACAGCATTAAATTGTACAACATCCTCTAAATAATTATCAGCTATATATTTAGCTCTAAGCGGATCTCCTGGCATAAGGACAGTATCCGCAATCATTTCTTTATCATTACAACCTATATGAGGTGTTGGAATATTACTCATTATTATTTCCCTCCATTATTTCTACACCATTTGATGTACCAATTCTTGTGGCACCAGCCTCAACAAATTTTAAATAATCATCATATGTATGAATTCCACCAGAAGCCTTAACTCCCATAGAATCTCCTACTGTTTTCTTCATTAGTGACACAGCCTCTACTGTAGCACCCTTTGAACCAAATCCAGTTGATGTTTTTACAAAATCAGCTCCAGCCTTTAAAGCCATCTTAGAACATTCAACAATTTCTTCATCACTAAGATAGCATGTCTCAAGTATAACCTTAACTGTTGTACCATCTGCTGCATCTACTACTGCAAGTATATCTTGATATACAGCTTCATAATTATGCTCCTTGGCATAGCCAATATTTATAACCATATCTATTTCATCAGCTCCATCAGCAATAGCTCTTGTAGCCTCATATGCCTTACAGTCTGATGTGTTGGCTCCAAGAGGGAAACCAATTACAGTACATACTAAAACATCAGTTCCATATAATAGCTCACGTGCAAGAGAAACTCTTGCAGGATTTACACAAACACTTTTAAAATGATATTTATAAGCCTCATTACAAAGCTTCAATATATCTTCTCTTGTAGCATATGCTTTAAGAAGCGTATGATCAATAAGCTTACTATCAACCATTTTTATCCTCCTAAATATCTAAAATATCCTTAAGCTCAATTTCCTTTAAGGCAATTTGAGGTTCTGGATATTTACCCTTAGTTATATTTTTTCTAACCTTCTTCACCATCTTTGGATTAAGCATATATATAGTGAATAGACCAGAATCAATAACCTCTAAGCATTTACCTATATTTTTCATAAGAAGGCTAAAATTAATAACCTTTCTTATAATACCATCATCATAAATAAATAGCTGTGCATCAGCTGGTATAATGAAGGGATTTAAGCCATCCCATTTAGCCGCAACGAAAGCATTTCTTGATGCTGGCTTACGGTAGAATTCAAACTCTACTGGCTCAGCATTATCATCCTTATACATTTCCTTAAGATGATTCTTTTGCTCGATATATTGATAAACATGCTCCAACGTTGTGGCATCCATCTTAGAATAATCCATGAATTCATCCTCATGCTTATTCTTATAGGCTTGCTTGATCATTTGGTATGCCTTAACGCATGTTTGTCTCTTAAATGGCAATGCATCATTAAATGTTTCATTATAAACCATAAGATTATATCTTTTACACATTGTTTCAACAATGTTTAAAATCTTATTAAGCTTATATGAAGGATATAATAGCTCAAGCTCAACTCTAATATTAACATCTAAATATTGAGGTGATATTTGAGTTGAGTTTATAACTGATTTTTCTCCAATAATAAATTGTGCCTTAAGATTTATATCTTCATTATCGTAATATGCAATTTTTTCAGCTTCTCTAGTTTCCATATCTAATGTAACATACTTTGTTTCATTTAGATATTCAAGCAAATCGGCTCTATCGAAGTTTCTGGTATTTTCTTTAAAGAAATAGTATTTAAACTTCATAAACTTGCACACCCTTCACCTTATATTATAATCTATTTATTTGCAAAACTCAACATTTTGACCATTTTTAAGATATAGAAAAAGCCACATTCAACTATAAAATTTATAGAAATGTGGCCAATTTAAAATTACTTATTAAGATTTGAAACTATCTTACGGCAGCGAGGACATAAATCTCCCTCATCTACACTAGGAACAATTGCCCAGCAACGAGCACATACATAACCCTTAGCTGGCTCAACTAAAACATCAAACTTATCTCCTAATACTTCCTTATATTGTGAAACAATAAGGATTTGTCCGATATTTGACTTAAGGCTATCAAAGCACTCCTTAGCTTCCTTATCAAGAGTAACTGTTACAAGGGCATTAAAGCTCTTTCCAATTACCTTTGCACTACGAGCATCCTCAAGGGCCTTATTAATTTGATCACGATACTTCATAAACTTATCAAATGAAGCCTCAAGAGCCTTCATTTCATCAGTGATTTCACATACCTTTGGCATACGAGTTAGATATACATCCTCTGCCTCATTGAATCCTGATGCATCATATGCCTCAGACATTGTATGAGGAATGATTGGTGATAATACCTTAATTAAGGCATCACAAATGTAATAGAATACAGTTTGTGTAGATAATCTATCATGAGACTTTGGATCCTCAATATATAGAATATCCTTTGTAAAATCAAGATAGAATGCACTTAATGTAGTAGATACATAAGCCATTGTCTCCTTATAAGCATCATTGAAATCAAAATTGTCATAACAATCATAGATTCTCTTAATATATTCATTAAGCTTAATGAACATATACTTATCTACAGGATTAAGCTCATCATATGATAAAGCCTTAGATTTATCAAAATCAGAAATATTAGTTAGTAAGAACTTTAATGTATTACGAATCTTACGATATGATTCAGAAACCTGCTTTAATAGATCCATTGACATAGGCATATCAGCTCTATATTCAACTGAAGCTACCCATAAACGAAGGATATCTGCACCATATTGATTACATACCTTATTAGGATCTACAGTATTACCAAGAGATTTACTCATCTTTCTTCCTTGTCCATCAAGAGTAAATCCATGTGATACTACATTCTTATATGGAGCTACTCCTGTTGTAGCTACTCCTGTAATAATAGATGAATTGAACCATCCTCTATATTGGTCAGAACCTTCAAGATATAGGTCAGCAGGATACTTAAGACCACGACGCTCCAAAAGCTTATGAGATGATCCTGAATCAAACCATACGTCCATAATGTCATTTTCCTTCTTGAAAATTCCATTTGGAGAACCTGGATTTGTATATCCTTCTGGAAGTAGGTCCTTAGCCTCACGCTCAAACCAAATATTTGAACCATATTTACCAAATAGGTCAGCAACATGCTTTAATACATCCTGGTCAAGAATTGCATCTCCATTTTCACAATAGAAAATAGGAATAGGGACTCCCCAAACTCTTTGACGAGAAATACACCAATCATGTCTATCCTTAATCATATTTGAGATACGTACATCTCCCCACTTTGGATTCCAATTAACATTCTTAATAGCATTTAAGATATCATCCTTAATTGGGTCGATTGATGCGAACCATTGTGGAGTTGCACGGAAGATTACTGGCTTCTTTGTACGCCAGTCATGAGGGTAGCTGTGTGTAATAGGATCTAATAATAATAGATTTCCTGAAGCCTTCATATCCTCAATAATTGGATCCTCAGAATCCTCATAGAACATACCAGCATACTTACCAGCACCTGGCATTTGTACTCCCTTATCATCAATTAATACTAAAGTATCTAGACCATAAGCCTTACCAGCCTCATAGTCCTCCTCTCCATATCCTGGAGCGATATGTACAAATCCTGTACCATCTGTTGTTGTAACATAATCAGCATTAATACATGGTGATACTCTATCATATAGAGGGTGCTTATATTGTAGCTTTAATAGCTCATTACCCTTAACATTTAAAATAACCTTAACATCCATAAGGTTAAGCTTTTGTGCTAATGAATCCTTAAGCTCAGCTGCACAAATAAGCTTTCCATAATTTGATGTATTGATTAATACATAATCAATTTCTGGTCCTGCAGCTACTGCAAGGTTTCCTGGAAGAGTCCATGGAGTAGTTGTCCAAACCATAAACTTACTATCCTTAAATTCACCCTCACCATTTACAATTGGTAATGTGAAATAAATAGCCTTAGATGTAATATCCTTATATTCAATCTCAGCCTCAGCTAAAGCTGATTCTGAAGATGGAGACCAGTAAACTGGCTTTAATCCCTTATAAATTAATCCTCTTTCTGCCATTTTTGCAAATACTAGGATTTGGTCACGCTCAAAATCATGCTGAAGTGTAACATATGGGTTTTCCCAATCTCCTAAAACTCCAAGACGCTTGAATCCAACCTTTTGTCTTTCTACTTGCTTCCAAGCATATTCCTCACAAAGCTTACGGAACTCAGCCTTCTCCATAGTCTTACGATTTACACCTTGCTTTTGAAGTGCATTCTCAATAGGAAGTCCGTGAGTATCCCATCCTGGAATATAAACAGACTTAAATCCCTTCATATTCTTATAACGAACAATGAAGTCTTTTAAAATCTTATTTAAGGCATGTCCTAAATGAATATCTCCATTTGCGTATGGAGGTCCATCATGAATAGTGTATTCCTCACACCCTTCATTTTGCTTAATAACCTTGTGATAAAGATCCATCTTTTCCCATTTTTCTTGGATTTTTGGCTCCTTGTTATTAAGATTACCTCTCATTTCAAAAGAGGTTGTACCCATAAATAAGGTATCTTTATAATCCTTCTTCTCGTTTTGCATAATTTCCTCCTTAAATATAAAAAAAATCGCCCTTAAATTAAGGACGATTAATAACCGTGGTACCACCTTAGTTCAGGAATAAATCCTGCACTCATTAAGCCAGTAACGTTGGCAGACGAAGCTTGCTTATCCCAAGCCCTCCTTTGCTAGTGATCTATAAATACTAATATTTTTAAATCTTTCACCAAATTGATTTAATCTCTATGAAATATTATTTGTATTTAACGTCTAGCATATAGCGGATTTTTTAATACTCATACATTATACAAAATAATTGATTATTTGTAAATAATAAAATTGAATTTACCAGCTAACGGCAACACCATTATCATAATGCCAGTAATTACCTTCCTTATACTCCTCGCTATAATAATAAATATTATCTAATAAATCACTATTATAATAGCTATCTACATTAACTTTAGAAAAATCCTCAAGGCTTCCAGCATAGAATGCATATTCTAATGATGTACATCCATAGAATGCACTTGAATCAATTTCTATAATAGATTTTGGAATTATTACAGTATTTAGGGCACTACATTTATTAAATGCATGCATTTCTATCTTCTTTACACCCTCTGGAATATTAACATATTCAAGTGAGGTACATAGTAAAAATGTTCTAATAGAAATAAGAGTCATAGAGCTTGATAATGTAACTGATGTAAGCTTTTTATCATATGCGAAGCATGAAGAGCCTACATATTTTACACTATTTGGAATAACAACACTTTCAAGATATGGCATTTCATAAAATACCATATCATCTATTGAAAGTACAGTCTTTCCATTACCCTCTACCTCAGGTATTACTACATCAACAGGATTATCTATTAAGCATTCAGATAAAGATAATCCTCCATTTTCAACAATGTAGTGGAATTCATCAGTGGTATAGCTCTTTTCTCCACAGCCTACAAGTATAAAAAGGGTAGTAAATATTAGAATGAATGAAAATAATTTTTTCATTATTGATTCTCCTTAAAAGATATTAATTCTCCCTTGTATGCTCAATAAACTCCCTTAGTGAGCCATCTAAGAATTCTTCCTTTTTTGCAAAAAGGTAAATATCCTCTTTAATTTTTACTGTTTCCCCATCAAGGGCATAAGATGCACCGCTTAAGAAAGCTAGCATCTTATTATAAGCCATTGGGTCAAGTTCAGCAAAATTTACAACTATTGGATTATTATCAATAAGCTCCTCAACAAGCTCAGCAGCTCTTTTATCGTTGTCCTCTAGCTTTTCAAATACAATTCTTTTAGAAGCTCTTAGCTTCTCAGGTGATTTCTTTCCAAACATTAGTCTGTTACCTCCTGCTCCTCATCAAAGGCAGTCTTATTAGCCTTATCAATTACAGATAAAGCTTGAGCTCTTGTACCTTGACGAACCATAATAAGTGTAGTATTTGTATATTCCTGTAGAACCTCGATACGCTCTGCTGATTGAGGGCAGGCAAGAATTAGCTGAATTGGCATTGAAGCAATGAATTTCATCATAGCTCTCATACGAGGGAAGTCCATCTTATCGAACACCTCATCGAACATTACAAGACCAATTGTGTCCTTAACTCCAACCTTATTATTCTCAAATATACGAACGAATGCGGCAATAATTGCTACATAGAATGGAACCTGAGTTTCTCCTCCTGAACGAGACTTGAATACCTTAGAATATAGCATTGTTTGACCATTTCCATCAGTAATCTTGATATCATAATCCATATATGTACGATAATCAGTAAACTTATTCATAGCACCTTCACTATTAAGCTCATCTTGAGCAAGTGAAGTGAATAGTTCCTCTAGCTGAGTCTCATACTTAACCTCGAAATCAGTTGAGAATAATGATTCTCCTGTTATTTCATTCTCATTTGTTACCATATCATAGAATGCACTATATTCACTAGACTTAGGGAATATAAATTGATATGAATCTGCACCGAACTTAATCTTAGATAATGTTTCATTAATCTTTCCAATTTCAGCCTCTGCTGAAAGGATATTATTACGAAGCTTAGATAAGAAATCCTCCTTGAAGATAATTTCAGCATCCTCACGAGCTGTTCTTACCTTCTTCTCATATTGAATAAGCTCACTCTTTTGAAGCTTATCAAGCTCATTTAAGAACTTCTTAACCTCAGCAACACCAACACTTAATGTTGAATTATAGGTATTAACATATTTAAATTGCTTATTAAGAAGGGCATCACATTGTGTATTGTATAATGCCTCCTGATCCTTAAGTTTTTGATTGAATTCATCAAGTGCCTTATTAGGATTTGATGAATTAGATATCTCATCAAATTGATTCTTAGCCTGATTTTCAATTAAAATGTTGTCCTTAGCAAGCTCCTTTAATTGTCCATCTAGCTCAACAAGGCTCTTCTCAAGCTCAGAAATACGTTGCTGTGCCTGACCAACAGAAATACGGATTCCTCCAATTTCTTGGTTGATTTGAACCTTCTTCTCATCATTAGCCTTAAGGCTATCTAATACCTTATCATAATCAGATTTAACATCTGAAACACCCATTGCCTTAGAATTATTCTTTTGCTTCTTTAAATCCTTAATCTTAGCATCAAGATTTTGAGCCTTGATTGCATTATCTAGCGAATTAATTAAGGCATTAAAATCAAGTGTTCTAATTAATTGAAGCTCATCATCTAATGCTTGAATATTATGTGTTATCTCATAATATTTATTCTTTTGCTCTAATGCCTTTGCATTCCAGTATTCTGTTTGATCCTGTAATGCATTAGCTCCAATGAATGGCTTATCAATATTTGGATTAAGTGCACGTACTGTATATCCTCTATAAATTAGACCATCATTTGTAATAGATGTATTATAGTTTTCAAGCTCTTGCTCATTATCACACATGATAACTCCACCACATGTGAAGTTAATATAGTATTGTGCATCAACATTTTCAGATGTCATAATTGAAGCAAGTGAGTTTTTCTCATATGTCTTATATTTATTAATCTGCTTTGTATTTACAAGTCCTGTACCATAGAAATTATATTTATTCTTGATACGTGCAAATACAGATAGAGCTGTATCATAATATTTAGGCTCTACAATCATATCAAAACGTCTGTTAGCTAAGAATAGCTCGATTGTATCTGCCCAAGTCTTATCCTTAATATCAATTAACTCTGCAAAGAAATGAACTGATACATCAAATCCATAAATATTCTTAAGACCTAATGCAATATCATTACGAAGCTGTAATAGCTTAGGATTATATCTAAGTCTATTATTAGATAATCCCTTTAATGCTTGAGATATTTCATTAATCTCAGCTAAGCATTCCTGTCTATCCTTATTATATGAACCCTTCTCAATATTAATCTCTTCAATTGTATTTTCAAGTCTGTTTGAAACATCAATTAAAGTAAGCTTAGTCTTTTCACTATCAAAGTTAGATACTGATGATAGTGGTAGATTTGCCATTTCCTGGTAAATCTTCTTATCGCTAGCCATCTTACGAAGCTCTATTACAGAATCCTTGAATTCAGATGCCTTCTTTACATATAAAGACATTGAATCCTTAACCTCATCATATTCTCTTGTAGCCTTTTCAAGTTGGCGGTCAATATATTCTTCCGCCTTAAATTCTTCACTATTAGCTAAAATATTATAAAGTTCATTACGTCTATCCTCAAGTGAAGTCTTTTCCTCTGCTAAATCAGCTAAGGCATCAGTTTTTAGCTGACGTTGCTCCTCATATAAAGCAATTTGATTTGAGGCATCCTCAATTGCACCCTTAACATGCATAACATCAAATAGCTTCATTAGATATTCATAATAATTCTTTTGCTCCTCAAACTCTTCAATAGTTTGATATGTAGCTTGAATATCCTCAAGATCTACAATCTTATTTTTAATAACATTAAGAGTTCCCTCAAGCTCCTTATACGCACGAATTGAATCTTGAATTGAAGAAACATCAATTTGCTTCTCCTCAAGAATATTTTGATAAATGAAGTCCTTAACATTTGCGATTGGCTTAAACGCAAGCGCCTTTACAATAAGCTTGAAATAATCCTCATTGATTGAACCAAAGGCATTACGGAATCCTCTCTTTGCCTCATTCTTAGTAGAATAAATCTCCATATCACGATTATTCTTCTTGAATTCCATAATTGAATAAATATGTCCACCATCAGCTAAGAATAGCTTATCATCTATAGCGCAATGACCTCTATACATAATATGCTTTGCAGGACCAATTTCTCCTACTGCATCAATTACAGCACCAAGTACGAATGTATCCTGTGTAGTTTCATTATAGAACTCAAGACAAATATGTCCTGTTACATCTCCATCACGAAGATATTCCTTATCCTCAGCTCCAAGCTTACATTTAACATAACCCTTAAGATCACGCTTTCCCTTTTCATTAGCAGCAAGGTTAAAAGTTTGATCTCCTCCTGTTAGAATAAATGTAATGGCGTCAAGAATTGTAGACTTACCAGAGGCATTCTGTCCTGTAAGTAGGATATTATCCTTAACCTCAATAGTTTCATTTGAAAGATAATGCCAGTTAATTAATCTAATTTTCCTAAGCTTAATCATTATTATGCAGCCTCACTTTCATCAGAAATATGCTCAATAGTCTCATATACCTCGCTAATTTGTTCAGTATTTACAGCAAATAGGATAGTTGGGTATATTATAATTCTTGCACTTGAAGATGTAATATCTCCAAGTATTTCAATAATATTAAATCTTCTAAATAATCTTAAAGATTCAATTAAATCAGTCTTGTTAATTCTCTTCTTAATTTCAAGATAATTATATTTTGTATGAATGTCTTCTACATTTACACTAATATTTTCATTTAAAGATGTCTCCTTCATCTTCTCATGATATAAAATTCTTAAAATTAATAAAACGATAGTATGGTCTCTTTTAAGCTTAATTGTATTAGCTGATGGAGTACCACTTATATATGCAACTCCAAGATCAGTTTTAACATTTAGCTCATAGCCTAAAATATTAAAGAATTCCTCAAATAAATCCTTGTAATTTATTAAGAAATAATAATCATTTTTGTTGTTTTCCTTATCACGGCAAAGGAATGTATTAGCAAGCATTTTATTACAAATGCTTGAAAAGCTATCCTTTTGTCCTTGAGAGAATGATTCATAATTTGTAAGCATTAGATTTGTTCCTCCCTTGTAATCTTGAAGTTAGCCATCTTAAAATAATCTGTTTGGATGGTGTTCTCCATTTTCTCAATCTTATAATTGTGCTCTGATGCAAAAATCAATACATAAATACACATCAGTGCCTCATCGAATGTTCCATTAGGATTAACTATAGACATAGCCTCTAGTGATCCATTTTCATCAAGCCTTCTTAAAATAAAATCTGTCATATAGATAGGATCATATTTACTCTTAAATCCTTGAAGTACTGATGCATCTAGTGCTTCAAAATCAAATCTTTCTAAATCAATTGATGAGAAATCACTTCTGCTATATTTTCCTCTTGGAGTATATAGTGAGGAATCACTAAATCCTCTTACTGAAGGAAGATTTACAACACTATTAATCTTTGTCATAGCTCTATCAATCTTTCCAAGCTTATTTTCATTTTTAATATACTTAAGCATTGTATTAAGCTTTCCTATGATATTATCTTCCTCTGTAAGAAGGAATTTAACCTTACCAATAGTTGAATTAATATAATTCTTATTCTTTTCATCAATTCCAGTGATGAATGAATCAAGCTCATTGAAGATATCAACCATTTCATCAATATCACGATTAGCCTTATCCATTGCTAGATTTGCATTTCTAAATCTATACATATAGTCTGATGCAATTTGCTGCATAGCTTCACTATTTGATGCAATCTCCTCAAGCTTTGTTACAATCTTAAGTCTATATTTATTAATGTTATCAGCCGTCTTAAGCTTAGTATATGTAGGCTCGTAAATCTCTGCATTATATTCCATAAGCTTAGCCATTAAATCCTTAATTTCTGAAGTTTCAACGACTGAATTAATATAATCCTTAATTCTTGAATCCATCTTACGAAGTGAACGAATTAAAAGCTTAGTATTCTTATAAACCTCAGATATCATTAGTGGATAATCTAGGTCATCATTTGTTAAAAGCGAATATATTGTATAAATATACCCCTTATATTCATTAGGATCTACTATTGCAGTAAATGTAGGTGTAGCATAATCATCATCGTCATTATAATAATCATATGTAAGAGTTTGTGGACAGATTTGCTGTAATGCCTCAATCATTGTAATAGCTACATCAGTAAAATTTAAAACCTCTGTATAATCAGGTGTTAAATCAATGTATACCCAGCCACATTCCTCAAGACGACGAATAACAAGATTTGCTGTCTCTCTTGTATTTTCAGGATGCTCTAGATTATCTAAAAACTCATCCTCATCATCCTCATATAAATTATCATGATTTTCAAGATAAATGGTAAGCTCATCTGCAATAAGCTTTCTATCTACTCCAAGAATAGAACCTGTCTCATATATGGCAAAAGCTTGCATAGCGCAAGCTGTATATAAACGTCTATTTTTACTTGATAGGATAGAAAAAAAGTTTTGTGGTATTATATCAAATAATTCCATTAATGCATTCACTCCCTTATAACACATTAATATTTTAACATTATTAAGTAATAATTACAATTCAAAAATAAATAAAAAAGGGAATATTTATATTCCCTTTAAAAATCTGTTATACGTTAAACTTAAATAGCATTACGTCTCCATCTTGTACGACGTAATCCTTACCCTCTTGTCTAACCTTACCAGCCTCTCTACATTTTAAATAAGAACCTGCATTAACTAAATCATTATATGATACAGTTTCTGCTCTAATAAATCCTCTTTGGAAGTCAGTATGGATAATACCTGCACATTCTGGTGCAGTCATTCCCTTACGGAATGTCCATGCTCTTACCTCCTTCTCACCTGCTGTAAAATATGTTGCAAGTCCTAGAAGGTCATATGTTGCTCTTACAAGCTTATTAAGACCAGCCTCAGGAATTCCAAGCTCCTCTAAATACATAGGCTTCTCCTCATCAGGAAGCTCTGATATTTCAGCTTCAATTTCAGCAGAAATCGCAACAACCTGTGAACCCTCAGCATTTGCATATTCAACTAATGCATTATAATATTTAGATTGCTGTGGATTTCCAATTTCTTCCTCACTCATATTTGCGACATACATTATTTTCTTTCCTGTTAGGAATCCATAATTTTTAATTATTTCAAGCTCTTCCTTTGATAAATCAAGACTTCTTACTGGCTTATTTTGTAATAATGTTTCCTCAATACGCTTTAATATAGCATATTCAACCTCAGCATTATCCATCTTAGATTGCGCTTTTTTCGCAATCTTTTGAATACGATTTTGAACAACCTCTAGATCTGCTAAAGCTAACTCAATACCAATAGTTTCAACATCACGAACAGGATCTACTGAACCCTCAACGTGAGTAATATTATCATCATCAAAGCATCTTACAACCTCAACAATTGCGTCTACCTGTCTAATATTACCTAAGAATTGATTTCCAAGACCTTCACCCTTAGATGCACCCTTTACAAGACCCGCAATATCAGTAAATTCGCAAATTGCGTGTACTAATGATTTTGGTTTATACATTTCATTAAGCTTATCAAGACGCTCATCAGGTACTTCAACGACTCCTACATTAGGCTCAATTGTAGCAAATGGGTAATTAGCCGCAAGTGCTCCAGCCTTTGTTATTGCATTAAATAATGTTGACTTTCCAACGTTTGGAAGACCAACTATTCCGGCAGTTAGTGCCATATTCATCACTCCAATTTTTATAACACTAATATTATACTTTATTTATAAAATAAATCAATTATTTACAAAACTTTTCATGGTATAATTTTTTACTTCTTTGAATCACTTCAAGAGCACGAGCCTTATTTTCAACCTCGTGAACATATGTGTCCTTATGCTCAAGAGTTTTATAATATGTAAAGAAATGTGATATTTCATCAAAGATATGTTTTGGAAGATCCTCAATATCATTATATGTATTATAATTTGGATCATTTAATGGTACAGCAATAATCTTTGCATCATTTCCTTTATCATCACTCATTATAAGTACTCCTATAGGCTTACATTCTACAATAGCCCCTGGAATAATCTCTTCGCTACATAAAACTAAAACATCTAATGGATCTCCATCATCCTCATAGGTTCTTGGAATAAATCCATAATTTGCAGGATAATGTGTTGATGTATAAAGCACTCTATCAAGCTTTAATACTCCTGTTTCCTTATCAAGCTCATATTTATTTTTACTATTTTTTGATATTTCAATACAAGCCATGAAATCCCATGGCTCAATTCTTTTATCATCAATATCATGCCAAATATTCATATTTATTTATCCTCCATATCATCCTTATTATTTCTATCTGGATAGATAAAGAATACCTTGTCCTTAATATATTTTGCATTTTCTAAAAATGATTTACCAAGATAATGTATAAAAGGTACCACATCATACATAATAGCAAGCCATAGATAAAATGATGGCTTAGCCTCTTTATCTCTTGTATAGTCATTTAAAGCCTTAATTCTATCCTTATAGCTTGATTTACGATCAAGGCCATAATAATTCTTGATGTTTCTATAATCCTCCATACGATATGCCTTATTTTGAGTTTTAAATATCATAGAAACATCCTCGCTCATCTTCTTTAAAGCCTCTATTCTTATTTCGTTAAGATGACATAAGAATGAATTTGGATAAGCATATTTACAATAATCTATAAATATTGTAGGTACATACACATTAAAATATGGCTTAAACTTTTCGCTTGGTATCTCTCTATATGAGATTACTGCATCAAGCATGATTATTTTTGTAAGATTAGAAAATCCTTTATAAATATTTTTAGTTTCAAACATTTTAGTTAAAGGATTATATTTTATAACATAATATTTTAATCTTGATAATCTTTTAAGCTCTGAAGAATTTAAAATAGAGAGGTTAGCCTTTCTAACATATAAATCCTTAATTACTCGTTTCTTATATGCCATATAGACCAACCCCTCTCGTTATCTCTTTATTTAATTATAGCCAATTTATTGACGATTTACAACCTCAAGTACTGCATTTTGAATATCTTTACATAACTTATCAGCATTTTCAAGTGAATCAGATATACCTTCAGTATAAATCTTAATCTTAGGCTCTGTTCCTGATGGACGTAATACAAACCAAGAACCATTATCAAAAACATATCTTAATACATTAGATGTAGGAAGTGTTAACTTATATGTTTTACCTGTTGTAAAATTGATTCCCTCATGAGTCTTATAATCCTCACGAGATACTATATTAAAGTTTCCAAACTTAAGTTTTGTTTCATTACGGAAGAATTCCATAATCTCATTAATCTTTTCCTTACCATCAAGACCTTCAAGATAGATATTTGAAATAGTATCTCTATAATATCCATATTCCTTATATAAATCCTCTAGAACATCAACTAAATCCTTACCTTGCTGTAGGTAATAAGCTGCAGCCTCACATAATAATAGACATGCTTGTGCAGAATCCTTATCACGAATATTTGTATCAATTAGGCATCCATATGATTCCTCATAGCCAAATACATATTCTCCCTTGTTTTGTCTTTCCTTAATAACACCTGCAATAAACTTAAATCCTGTAAGAACATTTACTGTATCAATATTGTATTTTTTTGCAATCTTTGTTGCCATCTGGCTTGATACAATAGTTGTAACCATATAACCATTCTTTGGCCACTTTGGATCCATCTTCTTCTTATTCTCACAAATATAATTGAATAAAATAGTTGCCATTTCATTTCCAGTAAGTAATACATATTGTCCATTATGTAAAACTCCACATCCAAGTCTATCAGCATCTGGGTCAGAAGCAAGTAATAATCTTGCACCTATCTCAGTACCATATTTAATAGAGCGAGTAAATGCATCCTTATTTTCTGGATTTGATGATTCAGCAAATGAGAAATCAGGATCTGGAGTCATTTGCTCCATAACTGGTCTTACATTATATCCCATATCCTGAAGGAAGCGTGGAATATATACTGAACCTGTACCATGAAGTGGTGTATATGTAATTAAGAACTTCTTATCAACATCTTTGTTTAATCTAATCTTTGAAATATCATCTAGATATGGACCATCTAGCTCATCATAAAGATAATGAACATTCTTCCATCCTTCGTTACATTTAATAGTAAATACATTATCAATAGCATTTATTTCCTTTATAACCTCATCGGCTTCAAATGGTTGAAGCTGACATCCATCTTCATTATAAGCTTTAAATCCATTATATTCCTTTGGATTATGTGATGCTGTAATCATAATACCTCCAGCACACTCAAGATAACGAACAGTCCATGAAAGCTGTGGTGTTGGACGAAGTGTATTATAAACAAATACCTTGTTAAATCCAAGAGATGTTAATACATGAGCAGCCTCATTTGCGAACTCCTTTGAGTTGTGACGATTATCATATGAAATCGCAACTCCTCTTTTCAAAGCCTTCTTAACATTCTTAATTAGATAACGTCCAAATCCAAGTGTTGCCTTTCTAATATTATAAATATTAAGACGAGCAGTACCAGGACCCATAATTCCTCTAATTCCACCAGTACCAAATTCTAAATCCTCTGTAAAAGCTTCCCTAAGCTCATTATCATCCATATTTTTAATTTGTGCTCTAAATTGCTTATCAAGGCCATTACAACTTAACCAAAAATCGGCTTTCTCTTTATAATCCATATTATCTATTTCCTCTTACTTTCTCTTCATCACGAAGATCATTCAAATTCTTTAACGCAACCATCTTTGCAAAAACCTTTCTTATTACAAGATCTAAATAAGAATTTTCTCTATAATCTGCTGGTGCGATAAAATCAACTCTATTCTCATCAAATAGTTTTCTTGCAATTTTATCATTATTCTCCTGATATATTGCAATAGCTGTACCACCATTTTCTCTTACAAGCTTCATGCAAGGTACATCTGTTAATCCATCACCAAAATAAATCATATTTTGGAATCTGACATATCTGTCTTCATCCTTTATTTTGGCATTAAGCTTTTCCTCATCATTTAAATCAAAGGCACCCTTTGATATTCTAAATAAGAATTGTGTCTTCATTGTATAGTTTACAACATAGGCAGGGAAATCTGCAATTCCATCCATATCATAATGGAATTCACATGCATATACCTCCTTGAAGTATTTTGCAATCTCAGTACCCTTTATAATTTCTTTAAGACCTGATGAAATAATATAATGCTCTGCCTCAAAACCTAATGAATTAGCCATTTGATTAATACGTACAAAGAAATCCTTAACTCCCTCAAAAAGCTTAACCTTACTACCACAAGAATTAAGATAATCTCTTGTAAGCTTGATACCATTTCTTTTTGCATATTTCATCATAGTATACATATATGCAAGTATCTTTTCAATATTATTACCAGGGTTTCTTGCCTCATTAGAGGTAGCTGTCCAAAACTCATTTGCTGAAAGCTTCATATTAGGAATAAACTCATATTCCTGCATGTCCCTATCACAAAGAGTTTTATCGAAGTCATACATAAATACTACTTTCTCCATATAACTACTCCTCATCTGTTTTTAGAACTGCAAGGAAGGCCTCCTGAGGCACCTCAACTGAACCGATTGCCTTCATCTTTTTCTTTCCTTCCTTTTGTTTCTCTAAAAGCTTTTTCTTACGTGAAATATCTCCACCATAGCACTTAGCTAAAACGTCCTTACGCAATGCTTTAATATCAGAACGAGCAATTACCTTATTTCCAATAACTGCTTGAACTGGTACCTCAAATAACTGACGTGGTATAAGCTCCTTAAGCTTTTCTACCATTTGCTTACCTCTAGGATAAGCAAAATCTCTATGTACTATCATAGATAAGGCATCTACTGTATCTCCATTAAGCATAATATCCATCTTAACTAGATTAGATTCCTTATATTCACCAATTTCATAATCAAGTGATGCATAACCCTTTGTATAAGACTTTAGCTTATCAAAGAAATCATATACAATTTCTAGAAGTGGCATATCATAGTGAATTGAAACTCTTGTCTCCTCAAGATATTTCATATCAATAAATGTACCTCTCTTCTTCTGACAAAGCTCCATAATAGCACCTATATATTCTGCAGGAGACATAATAGTTGCAGTAACATATGGCTCCTCAATATAACGAACGCTATTAGGTGCTGGAAGATCAGCTGGGTTTGATATTTCAATCATCTCACCATTTGTTAAATAAACATGATATTTAACAGATGGAGCTGTAGCAATAAGCTCAATATTAAACTCACGAGATATTCTTTCTCTTATGATATCCATATGAAGTAGACCTAAGAATCCTGTTCTAAATCCAAATCCTAAGGCCTGTGAAGATTCAGGTTCATAAATAAGTGATGCATCAGAAAGTTTTAGCTTATCTAAGGCATCCCTTAAATCAGGATATTGCTTTGTATCTATTGGATAAAGTCCACAGAACACCATTGGATTAAGTTTACGGTATCCTGCAAGGACATCATCAGTATGATTTTCAACTGTTGTAATTGTATCTCCTACTGAAACATTATTAATATCCTTAATGGATGCTGTAATGTATCCAACATCTCCTGCTGTAAGATATTCAACAGGAACCTCCTTTGGAGTTCTTACACCAAGTTCTACAACCTGATACTTAGTCTTAGAAGCATTAAGCTCAATAGTATCTCCAATCTTGATTGTACCAGATACTATACGAACTAAAACAATAACTCCTCTATAAGAATCAAATGCACTATCAAATATTAAAGCTTGAACAGGCCCCATTGGATCACCTGTTGGAGCAGGTACCTTTTCTACAACCTGCTCAAGTATTTCTCTTATTCCAATTCCGGCCTTTGCAGAAGCAAGAACCGCATCATCTGCAGGAATACCAATAACATCCTCTATTTCTTTTCTAACCTCTTCAGGATGTGCTGATGGAAGGTCAATCTTATTTATTAGAGGAAGTATCTCTAAATTATTATCTAAGGCTAGATAAACATTCGCAAGTGTTTGAGCCTCAACACCTTGAGTAGCATCAACAACAAGTATCGCTCCTTCCGCAGCCGCAAGGCTACGTGATACCTCATATGTAAAATCTACGTGTCCTGGGGTATCAATTAAATGGAAGATATATTCATTACCATCTAAAGCCTTATACTTTAAGGCTATCGCATTAAGCTTAATAGTAATTCCTCTTTCACGCTCAAGTTCCATAGAATCAAGCATTTGATCCTGCATTTCACGTTTTTCTATACTCTCACACATTTCAATAATTCTATCTGAAAGTGTTGTTTTACCATGATCAATATGGGCAACTATACAGAAGTTTCTTATACTTCTTTGTCTTTTTAAAAGTTCTTCTTTATTTAACTCTTTCACGGCTATATAGCTCCTTATAATAAAAATACACAACTTATTTTACTATATTTAGGTTTTATTTACAATAAAAAGGTCATTATCTATTAACTTTAATTTAAATAATAAGCCGAATAATTTTTAAAAATATAACAAAAAGGACTGTGCTTAATCACAAACACAATCCTTATAATTCAAACCTTATTTGTCTCAAGTTTTTCATTAGGCTTTTCAAGTCCTGAATCTTCCTGTGAATCCTTTAGACTAAGTTCAACAAACTCAGGCTCAGGATCACTAAATCTCATACCCTTATATCCCTTTTTCTTAACATTAAGAAGGAAAATTAAAAGGAATAGGGCTGATAAGAATAGGATTAGCATATTTGATATTCCCATAGATAGACCAGCACAGAATGTAGGAGATAGGTCTGGGAAGAATTTATGCAAGATAAATAATATTATTATTCTTGAACCTATTCTTGATAGATTTAAAATTGTTGAGAGTCCGGTTTGACCAAATCCATACAGTAAACCTAAAACTGCTGCGTTTATTCCAAGGGCAAGAATTGAAAGAGAATCCCATTTAAAGATTTTTCTAACCATTTCCTTATAGGTTTCAGACTTTTCATCAGCTGATGTGAAAAGATCTGTTATTTGATTTAATAAGATAAATCTCATTAAAACATATCCTAAAATAGAAATTAATGCGGCTAGCCCTAATGTTCTCCAAAATACCTTAAGAGCTCTTTTCATGTTCTTAGCTCCAACATTTTGAGAAACAATAGAGGATTCTCCTTCTTCAAATGAATTAGTAGGTGAGGTTACAAGTCCTGACATATTATTAGAAACTCCAAGTGTTCCAACAATCAGTCCATCTGTTGCGACATTCCAATACCTACCACACATTCCATTAACTACAACCTTTCCTAAAGACATTACAAACTTTCCTAAGAAAATAGGAATTGAAAGTATTAGGATAGGCTTAACATATATACCAACAGGAACCATCATCTTTATTGATAGGCACAAAATATTAGATCTACTAAATAATTTAAATAATCCTATCATTGTTAAGGCTGCCTGACCAATGATTGTGGCAATCTCAACGTATTTAATATCCTTAAGCTTTAATCCATAAATAAAGAATACTGTAAATGAAAGCTTAAGTGTAATTACAAGTACATTTAAATATAAGGCAATCTTTGAATTACCCTTAGCCTTCTCAAGTCCAATAAATACATTATTTATTGAAACAAAAGCAAGTTCAAATAGTTGAAGTCTAAAATATGTCTTACCAAGCTCTACTGAGGCTGGTGCTACTTGACATAATTCCATAATAGGAACTGCTAAAGGTATTAGGATTAGCATTAATATTCCAGACATTAGAAGTGACATAAAGAATAGATTTGATGAAGCATGACGAGCTGCCACAACATTACCCTTTCCATAATATCTAGATATTAAAACTCCTCCTCCTGCCGCAAGTCCTCCTCCAAAGGCAGAAATTGTATTTTTAATTTGTGAAATTGATGATACAGCATTTTGTGCATCAGTTGAAATTTTAGCGCAAATAATTTGATCTATTATTGTATATAAGGCATTGAAAAATTGATATACAAAAATTGGCATACAAATAAGTAGTATTGTACCAATTATATTTCCAGTAAGTATTAGCTTACGTCTTTGCTTACTCTTATCTATTGAAAGGCTATTCTTAGCCTCTTTAAAGCTTTTATTTTTTAAATTATCAATGTACCTATCATAGATATCAATATGCTCAGCATATTCATCTACGCCCTTTAAGGCCATAGAGTCTCTCTTCTTTATGGCTTTATATAGGGCGTACTCCTTACTTCTGATGAATAGCTTAGGAGCCCTAGAAAAAAACTTCTCCTTTGTATTAGACTCCAAATAATTGATTCTCTCATTGATTTTATTAAGCTTATACTTTAAGTAGTAATTTTTTAAAGTATTAGAATCATCAATTAAGGCTTCATATTTAGTTTTCTTAATGATTAATTTATCTAATACCATCCTAATCACTCCTCACTTATATTTTACTCTAAAGAGTCTCTGTTGTTAGGAAAAAGTATCGCAAAAAAATTAGAATAAAAAAGCATCCCAAAATCATTTGGAATGCTATTTTATACACAAAATTATATAAGCCATGTTATGTATTCATTACTGAATGGTAATCATCTATCTATGACATAAGTCATCCCTCCCAATAGCTTCTTATTCGCCTTGGGAAAGCTCTCCTACCAAATTTGGATTTCTAGCTTGAGGGGTTTACCGCGTTTCATCTATTTATTTCTAAATAGCTCGTCTCTGTGGCACGTTTAGATATAGCCATATCCATAGGACTTAGGCCTTAATCTGCCGTTACCCTTTTGGGGTACCCAGCCTTATTTTTTAGACTGGCACAAACACTACAGCCATCACAGGCTGTGCTAGCATGGACTTTCCTAACGTATATAAATATACGCTCGATTACCCTAATTTTATGTGTCTATATTATAATTTATTATACTATTTAAGTCAATTAGAATATTCCAGTAAAGAATATGATAAATCCTATTATTACAAGAATTGAACCTCCAAGTATTTGGGCATATGGTCCAAGCTTAAGCCCAACTCTTTTTCCAATATATACTGATGGAATACAAATCATAAAGGTTACAAGCGCTATTATAATTGATGTCACTATGGCATTAGCTACGCTATAATCTGATATTACAATTCCAACAGAAAGTGCATCAATTGATGTGGCTATAGCCTGGATAATTAGAAGCTTTAATGTAAGAGATGTGGGATTTGATACACTATCTTCTCCCTTTTTTCTTTCAATCATCTCATTTATACCCTCTACTATCATGTGAGATCCTATAATAAATAAGATTACAAGTGCTATTATTGGTATAATATGATATTTTTCAATAAAATCTAATGCCTCATATAGGGTATGTCCTAAAATATATCCTAGTAGTGGCATTAATCCTTGAAAAAGGCCAAACATACCAGCGATTAAAAATATCTTTTTTAGTCGCATTTTATTATCATTTAAGCCATTAGCCATAGATACAGCCGATGCGTCCATAGCAAGACCGACACCAAGCGCAAGGCCTGATAATATTAGCTTTAACATAATATCCTCCATTTATTCTTGGCAAAATAAAAGCGAGCTCAAATACATAGATTTCTATGTATAAGTCTCGCTTTTTAATACTATACCTGGCATAGGCCATTATGTAGATATAGTAACTTGAATTAAATCAAGCAAACTACTCCCTTATAAATTATTGGAGTATTTAATTACTTAGCTTCTGCCTCGTCCTTCTTGAACTCAGGCTTTAATGCATCCTTACGAGATAGGTCAACCTGTCCCTTATCGTTAACATTAATACACTTAACAAGGATTTCATCACCTACATGACAAACATCCTCAACCTTCTCAACTCTCTTAGAGTCAAGCTTTGAAATATGGCATAATCCTTGGCATCCATCCCAAAGCTCTACGAAGGCTCCATAAGCCTCAACACGTACAACCTTACCAGTATAGATCTTTCCAACTTCTACTTCACGAACAAGATCAGAGATTTGCTTAATTGCTTTATCCACAACAGCAGTATCCATATGCATTACATAGACTCTTCCATCTTGCTCAATATCAATCTTAACATTGTCATTATCTGCGATAATTTGGTTGATTACCTTTCCTCCAGATCCAATTACATCCTTAATCTTATCTGGATTAATTGTAATCATCTTAACCTTAGGTGCATATTTAGAAAGTTCTGGTCTTACAGCAGGAATAGTCTTCATCATATGATCAAGAATCTCAAGTCTTCCCTTACGAGCTTGTGCTAAAGCTTCCTTTAAGATTTCATAAGTAATTCCCTTAATCTTAATATCCATTTGTAGAGCAGTAATTCCCTCAGTAGTTCCAGCTACCTTGAAATCCATATCTCCTAAGTGGTCCTCAAGACCTTGGATATCAGTAAGAATTGTATAATCATCACCATAAGTGATAAGTCCCATAGCAATACCAGCAACTGGTGCCTTTATAGGTACTCCTGCAGCCATTAATGCCATAGTTGATGCACAAATTGTAGCTTGTGAAGATGATCCATTAGACTCTAAGATTTCAGATACACAACGGATTGTGTATGGGAATTCATCCTCAGATGGGATAACATAAGATAATGCTCTTTCTCCTAAAGCTCCATGTCCAATCTCACGACGTCCTGGTGCTCCATATCTTCCAGTCTCTCCTACAGAGAATGCAGGGAAGTTATAATGAAGAATCCATCTCTTTGGCTTCTCATCATTTAATCCATCAAGAATTTGATTATCAGTTAGAGGTCCAAGTGTACATACTGCTAATGATTGAGTTTGTCCTCTTGTGAATAGTGCAGAACCATGAGTACGTGGTAATACATCTACTCTTGAAGATAGAGGTCTAATCTCATCAGTCTTACGTCCATCTGGACGAATTTTATCAACTGAAATTAAACGACGAACCTCTGTATGAAGTATTGACTCTAATGAATGGTTAACATTATCCATTAAATGCTTCTTAGCATCTAGGTCAAATACCTTAACTCCTTCAACCTCTTTGAAGAAGTTTCTTTCATTGAAATGCTCAACAGTCTTAGCATTTACTGCATCAATTGCAGCATATCTCTCAAGCTTATCCTCAATACGAATAGCTTGTACTAAATCCTTTTCAGCGAAGGCCTTAACCTCTTTATCAATGTCCTTATCAACCTCAAATAAAGTTACAGCCATCTTTTCCTTTCCAACTTCCTTAATAATTGTTTGTTGGAAATCGCAAAGCTCTTGAATAGCCTTATGTCCAAATACAAGTGCTTGCCACATAGCATCCTCAGATACCTGGTCAGCTCCTGCCTCAACCATGTTAATTGCTTGGTGAGTACCAGCAACAGTAAGGTTGATATCTGTCTTCTCCATTTGCTCTGGTGTAGGATTTATAACATATTCTCCGTTAATTCTTCCTACCTTTACTCCAGCGATAGGTCCATCAAATGGAATCTCTGAAATACAAAGTGCAATTGAAGATCCTAACATTGCAGCCATCTCTGGTGTGCAATCTGGATCATTTGATAATACTGTATTTACAACCTGAACCTCATTATTAAATCCTTCAGGGAATAGAGGTCTGATTGGTCTATCAATTAATCTTGAAGTAAGAGTTTCATGCTCTGAAGCCTTACCCTCTCTTCTTAAAAATCCTCCTGGAATCTTTCCTGCTGCATATTGCTTCTCTTGGTATAAAACCATTAATGGGAAGAAATCCTGTACAGTCTCAGATACTTTTGTTACTACGGCAGATAATACTACTGTATCTCCGTAATATACCATACAAGCTCCATTAGCTTGCTTTCCTACTTCTCCGATTTCAACCTTTAAAGGACGTCCAGCCCAGTTGAACTCGAATGTTCTTACATCACTCATTTGTTTTCTCCTTTAGTTCTTTTTTTCATATTTACTCTTTTTAACAACAAAAGTATTATACCACATATTGAAACAAAAAACATCAATATTTTAAAAATAATAAAGGGAACCCAAGATAGGTTCCCAATGTTATTAGTATCTTACTCCTAGCTTCTCGCAAGTTTCCTTGTACTCCTCAAGATTCTTAGACTCTAAGTATCTTAATAGAGAACGTCTTTGTCCTACCTTAGTAAGTAGTCCACGTCTTGCTCCGAAATCGTGGATATTTTTAGAAAGATGCTCATTTAAAGCCTCAATCTCCTTAGTAAGAATAGCTACTTGAACTGCAGTAGATCCTGTGTTCTTAGCATTTCCACCAAAATCCTTAACGATTTGTGCCTTTACTTCCTTAGAAAGTGCCATGCTTTTGTTCCTCCGTTTTCTTAAATATTTGACTCGTTATTCAACGTATTCGCCCTGGAGTGGTCGACATACAAAGAATACGTCCTTTGATATATTATCATAACATCATTTTTATTTCAAGCATATTTTTAATTATTTAGCTTAAAAAAGCTTAATCCATATTCCTTATTATGCTTAAGCTCTTCTATAAGCTCATCTTTAGAATTAAACTTCTTCTCAGGTCTTACTCTTGTGACAAAGAATACCTCTAAATATTTATCATAAATATCTTCATCAAAATTAAAAATATTAACCTCAAGCCTAATATCATCCTGCTTATTAAACGTAGGATTATGACCTATATTTGCCATTCCATATAATATCTCATTATTATATTTTATTTTGCATAAATAAACACCATTACCTGGCAAAATAAAATCATCATATTTTATATTTGCAGTCCTAAAGCCAATTGTCCTACCAAGTGCATTACCATGAACAACTATACCAGAAATCATATATGGCCTATTAAGCATCCTATTAGCGCTATTAATATCTCCATTAAGCAAATAATCCCTAATTATAGTAGATGAAACTCTTATATCATCTAGCATAAACTTATCCATAACATGAGTTTCAAATGCCTTTTTCAAATCATCTGGATTTCCACTTCCCATATATCCAAATGAAAAATCATAACCACAAATAATTCTTTTAGGATTTATTTTCTTTAGCATCACGATGAAGTCATCCTTTGACATCATCATAAAATCCTTACTAAATATCACCTTACAAATAGCATTACATCCAATATTTTCAAGCAACCTAGCTTTTGTATTATATGGTGTTATATATTTAGGATTTTTAACATCATTAATAAATGTCATAGGATGTGGGTCAAATGTCATAGCACATACCTTATCACCAAAGCTTTTAGCATATTCAATTAATCTTTTATGACCTAAATGAACCCCATCAAAATTTCCTATACATAATGTATAGCCTTCAAGTGATATAAAATCATTAGGCCCTGCTATAACATATTCCTTCATAATTATCCCTTTCTATAATATAATTACAGGCTTATATTTATAAACATCTACAGGAGCGTAGATTGCAATAAGCTTACCCTTATTATACACAAGGAATGGCTTATCTGTTTTTATTTGCCTTGAATCAAGGACTACTCCATTAGAAGCTAAATGTGCAAAATAATCATTAACCTCTAATTTTTCTAAATTCTTAAAAACATCCTCAATAGAAATAATATGATTTAAAATATCTAAATCATCTAATTTTACTGAATCCTCAATTCTAAAATCTCCACTAGATATCCTATCTAGTGAATACATCAAAGATGGTACCTTAAGCTCTAAGCCTAAATCTCTTGCAAATGATCTTACATAAAAACCCTTTGAGGTATTAAGATAAATATCTATTGCATAATATCCATCAATAAGATATAAATCTGATAATACCTTATATGAATTAATATAAACATCTCTAGGCAATAGATCAACACTTTCACCCTTACGAGCAAGATCATACATCTTTTTTCCATCTACCTTAATAGCTGAAAACATAGGTGGAACCTGTGTTTTTCTTTTAGATATTTCAGAAATCGCCTTAAGCAATTCTTCTTTATTAATATCTACCCTTCTATCCTCTAATATATTACCAGTGATATCAAGGCTATCACTACTCTTACCAAATAAAATAGTAGTTTTATATTCTTTTTTATGCTCCAACAAAAGTGGTAATGTCTTACATGCCTTACCAAGAGTTACAACAAGCACTCCTGTTGTATTTGGGTCAAGTGTACCAGTATGCCCAACATGCTTTGTATTTGTAATTTTTTTAATTTTATTACATACCCCAAATGAGGTAATACCCTTATCCTTATTAATTATTAAAAAACCGTCCATATTAACCTCACCATGGATATTTTATCATAAAAAAAGCCTATTTAACACAGGCTTTTTATATATAAATCCTATTTAGTTATTTTTGTTTTTTCTTAAATCTAAGAATAATAGAATTGCACCTGCAAGAATAAATCCTCCAAAGATTGCACATTCTAAATAATTTGTAATAACAGTTTGACCCTTCTTCTTAGCAATTGATTTAAACATCATTCCTAAAGGATATAGGCAAGTAACTGCTCCAAGAGTAAGTCCTGCATAAGTATAAGCCATCTTAATATTAAGGCTTAATCCTTCCTTAGTCTTAACACTTAAATAAAGGTCATATATTCCTGCAATTAAAATAATAAGACCTGCGATGAATAAAACTACTAAATCCATATTCATTGAGATATCTGTTCCAAATCCATCATCATATTTCTCATATGATTTAATTGAAAGTACTAAATATAAAATAGTAACAAATAATCCAAATAGAGTAGTAAATAATCCTCTTTTCATTACTTATTTACCTCCTCATTTTGTGCATCTTCAAATACTACATCGCTATTATTTTCCATAGCCTTATCCTCTGCATTAATAAATAGAGGATAGAATATTGCGATTAAGGCCATGATAGCTGTACAAATTATCATATTAGGAATGCAATATAATCCATTGTATAGGAATGAATATGCATATCCTGAAACTCCCCACATCTCACCTGGCCAGAAGAAACATCCTGAAGCTACGTGAGCTGCATATTTAAGTAGAGAACCAACCATGCATCCTACAACTATCCATAAAACCTTTTTACCTCTAGTATCACTATTATGATATAATCCTGCGAAGCATCCTGCAAATCCACAAACAGTATATCCAAGTACATAATCTAGCATAACCTGAACAAATGGTCCTGCAGTACTCTTCCATCCCTCCATAGATCCAGAATTAATAACATAAATACCACCAAGCATTTGAACAATAGATAGGATAAGTCCACATAAAAGTCCTGGAATTAATCCTCTTCTATAGCAAATAATAAATACTGGAATCATAGCAAATCCTATACTTCCACCATTTGGGAAAGCACTCTTCCAAATACCTCCCTGCAGTACATCAAGAACAAATCCGATAGCTGCGAAAATAGCAATCTCTGCTAAAACACGAACATTCATTTTTTTCATTTTTAACTATTTCCTCCTTATAAATAAAAAAATGTTCCAAAAATTTTGGGAACATACTAAGTATAAAGATAAAATATAAATACTATATTTAATCCCTACGCTAGCATTACCTAGATCAGGTCAGGTCGAAGAAAACATCTTCCTCTCAGCCGGTCATCCAGCTCCCACAAAATATTATACTATTGAAAAATATTTTTTCAATAGTTATTTAATGAATAATAATTCATTATTATAGCTCATTTTCCAAAATTCTAATTCTCTATCAGAAGAGAATCTAAAAATTGCCCTACATTTCTCCTTACTACAAGGATATTTATTCATAAGGCTATTCGCAAAATCTGCCCATTCCTTACACCATAGCTCCATATCTTTTGAAATATATCCTTCAAGGATTTCCTTATATGGATTATTTTCTAGCATATTAGGATTCATTTTATAGCACTTATTAAAAATATATCCATATGATAGCATACATGGAAGTATTGACATACATCCTTCAACTAAAGAACCACTTGAGCACCAATTCATCATAGAATCAATATATATTTGATTCATAGTATCAGGAATTGTTGTTTCTACGATTTCTTCTTCTAAATTATGCTTTAAAATATAATCTCTTCTTACTGAAGTTTCACCCTCATTTACAAATGATAGGATATTATAAAACATTCTAATCTCCTCTAAGGTATTACATTTAGTAATAAGATATGCATAACATTTTGCATAATTTAATAGATATCTTGTATCCTCAACAATATATTTTAAAACCTTTTTATCTTCAATACTACCATTTATAAGGCCTTGTACAAAATCTGAATTAATACACTCATCCCATACAGGAATAGAATCTTTAATTATTTCATCCATATAATTAATCATTAAACATAACCTCCTTTATTAAGCATCCATGATCCATAGGACCACTACCTTCTCCTAAATCAAGCATGGCACTAAGGCATGCTTCTAGATATTTTTTACTTCTTCTAATTGATGTTTCTAAATCATACCCCTTTGCTAGATTTGATGCGATAGCACTAGAAAGTGTACATCCTGTACCATGAGTATTTGGATTATTAATTTTAACTCCATTAATCCAAATAAGCTTACCATCTACATATAGTAAATCATTACTATCATTTACCCTATGTCCACCCTTTAGAAGAACAGCCTTACATCCTAGGTTTGCTATTAATTTACAAGCTTCCTCCATATCAGATGAATTATTAATCTTCATACCTGATAAAACCTCTCCCTCAGGTATGTTTGGTGTAATTATTGAAGCTAATGGAATAAGCTTTGTTATTAATGTGTTAATCGCATCATCTGAAAGAAGCTTTGCACCAGATGTTGCGACCATAACAGGATCTAATACAATGTTTTTTGCATTATACGAAGTAATCTTTTCTGCAATAGCTAAAATTAAAGACTTATCTGATACCATACCAATTTTTATTGCATCAGGATATATATCCCTAAAAACGGCATCAAGCTCTTCTTTTAAAAATACATCACTTACATTTAATATATCAAATACGCCTGTTGTATTTTGAGCTGTTAGAGCTGTAATTGCTGTTTCAGCAAAGCAATTATTTGCAATAATAGTCTTAATATCAGCCTGAATTCCAGCACCACCTGATGAATCAGAGCCTGCAACAGATAAAACAACCTTCATTATTTCCACCATCCCAAATCAATATAATAATCCATATAATTATTAATCTCTTTAAATTTCAAAATATTTTTCTTAGTAGCAACACCACATACTATTGCCCCACTTTCACAAGCTCCTTTTAACGCATGAGGTGCATCCTCTAAAATAATAGTCTTTAAAGGATTTAATCCTAAATCATTAATAAGCTTCTTATATCCAAGACCTTCTACCTTAGATACATTAAAATTAGTTGATGTATATATTCCATCAAAGATATCATATATACCATTTTTCTTTAATGAATCATTAACAAGAAGACTTGATGTAGCAGTATATAAATATAATTTATGCCCCTTCTTCATTTCCTTAAGGAATGCTTTAGCACCATCTGATACTATAATATTTGTATATTCATTCTTTATAAATACATTAAGCATATCTAAAAGCTTTGAAACATCCATACCAGAAAAATACTTATCCCTTATATACAATGCTGCTTCATCATTTGTCATACATTTAGTTTCCTTATCAACATCACCTATAATATTCTTTCCTTTTGATTTTAAAAATCTAGAGCAAACATCATCCCACATATCAAGTGAATTAAGTAGTGTACCATCATAATCAATAATGAAACTATCAAAATCTAAAGGATTAAATCTATATTTATTAACATTATCTAGTAAAGCTTTTGAAGCATTTTTTATATCTTTTTTGGCAAATATAGCAGAGACTACACTAACCCCTTTAATAAGTGTATTTTTTAATTCCATAATATTATCATTTGTAATACCACCAATTGCCACAACAGGTATATTTACCGCATATGAAATATGCGCTAATTCTTCCTTTGAAACTGTAATCGCATCAAGCTTAGTACTTGTGTTAAAAATAGTACCTACTCCTAGATAATCCGCTCCCATTTTCTCTGCAATAATAGCCTCCTCAACTGTTTCTGCAGAAACTCCCAATATTTTATCTTCTCCAATAATTTCTCGTACTAAATCTGCCCTCATATCAGATTGTCCTACATGTATCCCGTCCGCATCCACTGCCTTAAATACCTTAACATTATCATTTATGATAAATGGTATATTATATTTCCTACAAACCTCTTTGATTTCTAAGCCAAGCTTTATAAAATCACTATCATTTAATTCCTTTTCTCTTAGCTGAATCATAGTGGCTCCACCAATTATAGCCTCTTCTACAGCATCACGAAGCCTTCTTCCATTAAGCCAAGAGCTATCTGTTACAGCATATAGTTTTAGCTTAGATTTCAAATCTTTCAATTTTAGCACCACCCTCAAGTCTTATATCATCAAGATTTGAAAGCTCATCGATTAAACCAATATGAAGGCTTCCTGTACCCTTAGCATATTTAAGCGCTCTTTCTCCCGCAATACCTACTGCAATAACTCCTGCAACACAAGCCTTAAGCCTATCCTCATTAGCAACCAAGGATGCCGCAATAAGCGCAGCTGTCATACAACCAGTACCTGTAATTGCTCTCATTTCCTTACATCCATTATCAGTTATATATGCACTATTCTCTGATGCTATAACATCAATAGGACCTGTTATGGCAATTATTGCTTTAGTTCTTTTTGAAAGCTCCTTTGCCATTTTAAATACTTCAAACATATTTTCTCTTGTAACAGTATCACACACGTCTGCATCTACTCCCTTTGTAGACTGTGATACATTAGCTAAAGCCTTAATTTCAGATATATTTCCCTTGATACAATCAAAATGAATATTATCCATAAGCTCCTTTATTACCTTATTTCTATAAGGTGTAGCTCCAGCACCACATGGATCAAGTACTACAACATGTCCAAGCTCATTTGCTCTTTTACCTGATAAAATCATAGCTTTAACAGTATTTTCATTTAATGTACCAGGATTAATAACAAGAGCATTACAAATATTTTGCATATCTGGTGCATCTAATACCTCATCTGTCATAATTGGAGAAGCTCCAATTGCAAGTGTCGCATTAGCTACATCATTTACTGTTACATAATTTGTAACAAAATGAATAAGTGGCTTTTTTTCTCTGATATTTTTTATATAATCCATCCAAATTCCTCCTTATAAATAAAAAAGTGCTCAGAATGGGAGCACACTATTATAAAGACAAATATAAAAATCAAAAAAACGATTAATATTTAATCCCTACGCTAGCATTACCTAGATCAGGTACGGTCGAAGACACATCTTCCTCTCAGCCGGTTTTCCAGCTCCCAAATAAATTATACATAAAAACTATTCCTAAAACAATACTATAATAAAAAAAGCACCATTACAGGCGTAATGATGCATATTATTTGTCTTCCATACTTTTTATACAAACGACCATACCAGATATTCCTGCATATGCCATTTCATCAATAATCTCATTAGATATACAAAGCGGATCAAATTGATTTAGCTTATAATTATCTAAATTATACTTAAATCCTTTAAGTGAAATTGTTGTATCTACTAAAGGAAAGAATGATATAAACTTATACTTATCCCTTTTAAATACTCTATCAGCTGATACTATTTCCATAATAGAATAATCATCAATAAACTTAACCTTAGGATAAGCCTTTAATGCAAATATATTTGCAATTAAATGCTCTATTCTCCTACCCTGAAGTCCACCAAGGACAATAATCTCATCATATTTATTATAAACCTCTTTAATAGCATCAAAGGTGTCTGTATCATCCTTTATAGCATCTAGTTTTTTTACTCTTTTAGCAATCTTTTGTGCTTTAATTAAGCCCTTTTCTCCAGCTGTATCAAAATCTCCAATAGCTAAATCCATCTCTATTGAAGCCTTTGCTAGCATATATGCTCCATAATCTACACCAACAATATAAGCTTCACTTAAATCATAATTTTTTAAAGTGACATTTTGTCCACAAACAATTATAGCCTTCATATTATTTTAAGGTTACAACGGTTACACCGTTTAATCCCTCTCCCTCTCCTCCATATCTATATGATTTCACATATGGTGATTTTTTAAGATATGCTTGAACTGCATTTCTTACAGCTCCTGTACCAAATCCATGGATAATATAGACAATACTCATATTAGCCATAAATGCCTTATCGATAAAGATATCTATTGCATCCTTAACCTCTTCATATCTATATCCTCTTAAATCAAGCTCAAGTTTAGCATACTTAGCAGGAGTTGTGCCTTGTGGCTTTTTATATTTCTTAGAATTATCGACAGGAGGCTTTGTAAGCTTTAAATCCTTCTTATTAAAGCTCATCTTAAACTGACCAACCTGAACATCATATTTATTCTTATTAATTCCTGTTATTTGACCAGTTCTATCATAAGATTTTATATATACAAAATCTCCAACCTTTAAATCCTCATCAAATATATTTTCCTCATATCCTTTAGATTTAAGATTTCTTGCGGCAAACTTAATATCAGCAAGCTCATGCTCTTTAGCATCCTTATCCTTCTGATACTTATCAATTTCTTCTATAAGCTTTTCTGAGCTTTCCTTCGCATCATTAATAATATCATCAGCCTCTTTTGAAGCCTTCTTTAATATTTCTAGACGTTCAGATTCGATCTTCTTCTTATAAAGCTCTAAATCGACCATTTTTCTATTATAGTCGTTTATCAGTGCTTCATAATCCTTCTGCATCTTTAGAAGCTTTTCATTTTCTAAATCAAGATTACTCATTAAGTTCTTAGTATCAGTATTATCTCCTGCATTAATCTTTAATGCATCTTCTATTATCACATCATTAATTCCAAGGGATTTTGCAATAGAGATAGCATTACTCTTTCCAGGTATACCTATTAAAAGCCTATATGTTGGCTTATAAGTATCTGGATCAAATTCAACTGAAGCATTTACTAAATCCTTATTAGAATAAGCATATTCCTTTAAATCAGAATAGTGGGTTGTAACAATAACTCTAGCTCCTCTTTTATATAAATAATCTATAATAGAAATCGCAAGAGATGAACCCTCCTTAGGGTCAGTACCAGAACCAATCTCATCAATAAGACATAATGAATTATTTGTTACATTATCACAAATACGTTTAATCTTCATCATATGTGATGAGAATGTTGAAAGGGACTGTTCTATTGATTGCTCATCACCAATGTCAACAAATATATTATCAAATGTTGAAACCATTGATGTATCAGAAGCAGGTATTGCAATACCACATAATGACATTAGTGTTAAAAGACCACAGGTCTTTAATACTACGGTCTTTCCTCCGGTATTAGGACCTGTAATAATCATAGTCTTATACTTATCTCCAAGACTTATAGTTTGACTTACTACTTTTTCTTTATCAATTAAAGGATGCTTAGCATTAACTAAATTAATAATACCATTATCATTTAGCTTAGGAAGATTATAATCATTTGCTTTTTGATATAAAGCCTTTGTATAGATAATATCTAGTGAAAGTAATCCCTCTACATTTAAAACCATTTCTTCCATAACAGAATTAATAGATAAAGATATTTCCTTCAAAATATCTTCAACCTCTCTTCTTTCATCAGCTTTAGCATTTTCTATTTCAGCCTCAATCATTTGGCATTCAATTGGTTCAATATATACTGTTGTACCACTTGATGATTGGTCTAAAAGTAATCCTTTAATTTGATTCTTATATTCAGCCTTAAATGGAAGACATAAATGTCCTCCTCTTGAGGCTACAAGCCCTTCTGTAAGAAGCTGTGATTTAGTTTGAAGTATTTCATTAAATTTAGAATGTAATCTATTATTTAATGTTTGTAAAGTTCTGCGCGCCCTAGCAAGCCCTTCAGATGCATTATCCTTAATATTTCCTTGCTCATCAACCTTATATGATAGGTCATTCTTCAATCTTTGATTGAATGTTATTTTATCAAAATATTTATCTAAATATTGTGTTGATATTTTGTTATTTCTTAAATAGGTTGCATATCTTTTAATATTTGATGTTGTATTAAGTAATGAAATAAATGATAAAAGCTCAGGGGATGTAATAACTCCACCTATTTCAATTCTTTTTAAAACATCAATAATATTATCAAGCTCTAAAAGAGGAAGATCATCATATTTTATAATAGCATTATATGCTTCCCTTTCCTCATTTTGCATATTATTTAATTCATCTAGATTTATTATTGGCATTAGATTCAAAATATATTCTTTAGTTTTTGACCAGTGAGTAAAACCTGATACCTCATTTAGAATCTTATCAAATTCTAATGCTTTTACATCATATGACATAATTTATCACCATACACATTATACACTATTATTTTTAAAAATTATTATTTAATTAAAAAAAGACAATGGATACCAGTAAACTGATATCCATAGTATATTAAATTCCATCTAGAATTAAAATGCATTCATAAATAAGCAATTAAACTCTTATATCCACTTAGCATATAAAGTAGTTTTTTCATAATCCTGGTCTTTATAATATTCTCTATTATCATTTAACCATTTCTTCTCTTTTATAATATCTAAAGAAAAATCCCACTTATTTATACATTCACTTTCCTTATACCATCCATCAAATGTATATCCTTCTCTTTCTGGATTCTGTGGTATATATGATATAAGCTCATTATCATAATCATCTATAAAGTAAATATCATTATCATCGTAATTAAGATTATATTCTACATTGGCATAGAATTGATGGTATTCACTAGAATTATTCCAGTTTTCATCCGAATCTAAAACTATATTATTATTAAAATAAAACTGACACTTATAATCAGAATAAAAGCAATAATAAATTGTATCCATTTTTATTATTTTATTTAAATTATTATAGATTGCTATTCTTTCCAATAGATCTCTTGGATCATTTTCTTCTTTAATATATATCTTTTTTAAATTTTCGCTTTCTATATCAAATTTAAGTTTAGTTCCATAATTTAGCCTATATTTATATCCTAGAACTATATTTTTTCCATCAAGCTTAGCAGTAAAATCTAATACTTCTTGTTCCATACCAAGCTCTGTCAAACCAACTACATAAGCACTATCATTCCCAATATAATATTTATAATAACCTTCTTCCTTATACGGAAGATTATCATCTTCACATGATGATAAAAAAGAAACTCCAATTATACTTAATATGATAAAAAATATCATTAATATTTTCTTCATTTTATTACTCCTCACTATGTTATATAGAATAGGCCATATATTGACCAAAATGATCATGATTTGATGTAATATTCACACTTAAATTGTAATTCTTCCAATCATCTGAAATGAAATTCATTTTTATAGCTAATATATTTACGAATCATCTTCATCAAAATGATTTGTCTTCGCATAGGACTTTCTATCGTTTGGTGACATAATACCATCATATGTCTTATTATCATTTAAAAAAGCTCTACGTTGACTTATTATTTGATTTCTTTCTTTCTTATATTTTTTTATAAAGAATACCAATGATGGAATACCTGCTCCAAAGGATATCAGTAATGCCAAAACCGCAACAAATTTTGTATCTGTGTTCATATAAAACCTATGAAAAATTGGATTAACATATACATGTATAGTGTCTCCAACTTGCATATTATAATAATATACTCCTTTATTATACATATTATATGTCTTACCATTAAATACATATTCAAAGTAATATCCTTGTAATGGTTGTCCATACAATTTTGTTACTGTAGCTTCAGTTCTGATATTAAAAAAGACAATAAAACATAATATTCCAAATACCATTCCAAATATTACACCCATTATCCCCCAAATATAAGATTCCCTAAAATTATATACATAACGGCCATTACGTCCATTAGCCCATAAATTAGGCCTATACCTGAAATCATTCATACTCATTATAAAATCCCCCCTTTAATGCTTATAGATTCTCGCCTTACAATAAGGGCATACCTTAGCATCCTTTGTTATTATGTTTCCACAAAAAGCACATCTCACATCATTTTCATATACTTCTATTTCTTCAATACCTTGTGCTTTATCCTGTATCGCTTTGACATTTGCATCAGAATCCTCTCTTATTTTAATCAACATAAAGTTGGTATAAAACTCAAGAAGTATCGAAATAAGATTTACACCAAAAAGTATTAAGGCCTCAATAAATAATTTATTAATTAATAATACAATACAGGCAATAACTAATGCCACAGATAAAACACAAAATGCAACAATCGCTAATTTTCTACCGACCTCAAAATAGCTTTCAATAAAACTTTTATTCATATACTATACCCTCTCATAATCCCATAGCCTATTATTATGATACCTCTAAATCATTAACTATTTCGAATGATTTAGGTAACAGATTTCTTGTTATCTCAATAAATATTTGACTATAGTCATAAGATACATTTTTAAGTACCTTAATAATCTTATATACTAGTCCTCTTGAATCATTATATTCATCAATAGAGCTTGTAATATCTATATCTAGGTGTGAAAATTCTACAAGAAATATATTCCCATCATTTGTAGTAAGGATAATTTTCTCCTCACTACAATTGATAGCTAGGTCAAATAATGTCTTATATAATTCATTATTGCTCATAATTTGAAATAAGTAATAAGTCACCTAATACAGTAGTAGTACCACTACCATATGTACACCCATATAATAGATACTGTGTTACAATTGAATCTAATTCTACTATTTCAAATGGACAAGTATTTCCATATTCATTATATTTAAAGTTAGCTAAATTAACTGCGTTAGTATCAGAATATTCTGCTCTATTATCCTCAGTTACTTCTCCTACATATGTTCCATCTTCTAGATAATAATGAACATTAATAAGCTTAATACCACCCTTAGATCCATCATTATCATTATTTCTTATAAGCTGTGTCTTTTCTATTCCTGAATAATAATTATTTTGGGCAAGGAATGAACCACCATCAGATACAAGAATTGCTTGTGATACCATTGATGCCTTCCAATTTGAAGATATGGCTTGAACAGCATTCTTTGCAAGATTTGTTGAACCATTATAGAACACAGAACGTGCATTATAATAATGTGCAGCATTAAACATACAGTTTGCAGATGTTACTATTGCACCTCTTACCTTGAATAATCTATCCTCAATATTTGAGAATGTACATGTACTAAAGCTTATTTTTAGATAATAATTATTAACTTGATTGTCATCACCTAATAAGAATCCCTTCTTTTGAGGTACAGCTATACCCTCAAGAATTTGTGTGAAGGTAAATCCTTTATCTCTTAAAGCCTTATAATATAAATAATTACCTGAATTATTTTGATAATCTGTTTCAATACTTGACATCATTTGATATAGATAATCATTTTCTATATTTTCATCAATTGAATCACTATAATAATTATCTGAGTTAGCGTTAAACTCACAGAATGTAATTGAAACTCCTGTACCATTGTCTCCATCATATGGTGCTCTATACCATTCTCCTGAAGCTACATTAGTCATATATGAACCATTTGATATATCAATTTGTCCATCATATGATTTACCAAATGTACAATGGTCAATCCATACACCTGTTGAGAATGAAATCTTAGCATATGCCCATCCAAAGAAATCATAATCTCCATACTTTTGGCTTGTGCTTGTTCCATCCTCCCATTGCCAAATCTCATCCATTTCAAGGTTTCTTATACATAAGTTTTGGCATGAAAGTATTGAGAATCCAGCATGAGTAATCTTTGAACCATTCTTTGAATAAATAAGTAGATTAGATATTCCTTCTACCTTAATTTGAGTTACTCCATTATTTGCAATACTAGACATTGTGGCTCCAGCATTTTTATTCTTTGTAACCTTGCTTGAATCCCAATTTGCAAATACATTAGTTGATGTAGCAGTTGATGAAAGCTTGTTATATGCTAAATCAAGATCATTTTTAATCTCAATTACATGAACACTACCCTCACTTGTTAGTGTTTGTTTTAATGAATTATTTTCCCATTTATTAGTATATGAATATTTTGCATCTTTGATGGCCTTTGCAAGCTCTTCTGCAGTTGTAACCTCTCTATAAGCAGAAGTTCCCTTATAGTCATCAAAATCTGTAACACCACCATTTGCAAATCCTGATGTAACAGACATATCCTTAAGAACTGCATCACTTGCTTCCTCTAGCACACTACCCTCTTTTACAAATGAACCCTTTGTAAGATATCCATATCCAAGTCTTTGTGATGTATATCCAGCATATAGTGTCATATTAGATTTTACTAAAGATGTGAAATCATATTCCTTAGTTAAGGCCTCATCACTATACCATTTATCAAATGTATATGATAATATATCTACTCCATTTACAGATTTATTATCCTTAGTCGGATCATTTGGCTTATTAATAGTTTCTCCTTCAACTACTGTTACATCTGAAATTGTAGTATTACTACCTGTTACAAAGGATACTACATATGCCTCATTCCATACTGCATATAATGTTTGGTTGGCTGTAACAGTATATTCCTCTCCTACCTTACGAGAACCACTTTGATTAGATGCCCATGTATTAAATACATATCCAGTCATTGTTGGAATATACTTAGTTAAATCTATCTTAGTACCTGCTGTAACTGTAATAGAATCAAATTGTGTAGGGTTATACTCATCATCTAGATTTGGGTCATTTGAATTAAATGTTATTGTATATGTTGATGTATCAACACTATTCTTACTACCACCACATGATGCTAAGGCAAGGCCTGCAAGCCCTAATGTTATTGCTCCTATTAATTTCTTCATATAAATACCTCTATTTCTTAATATTATTTAAATCTAATTTATAGACAATGTTATGTATATATCTAATCGCAATGCAAACGCTTACTTGATTATTTTAATATATTAAATATTAAAAGTAAACAAAAATGGCAAGCATTTTTAATTTTTAATTTGCTTGCCATATTTTTTAATTAAGCTTAGCTAAATGAGCTAATACCTCTTCATATTGTGCCTTATATTGAGCTTGCTTTTGACGCTCAGCTTGAAGCTTAGCCTCAGGAGCCTTAGATACAAATCCTGGATTTGATAGCATCTTTTCACTTCTTGTAAGCTCTCCTTCAAGACGTGCCTTTTCCTTAAGAAGGTTTTGCTTAACCTCCTCTATATCAACAAGATCCTTTGTTGGAATATAGATAGTTAAGGCATCAAGAACTACTACTACATTATCACTAGACTTTGGTGCATCAGTTGATATTGTAAGTGTAGTAGGGTTTGTAAATTTTTCAAGATAATTTCTTGCATCATTTAGAATTTCTACTGTTTCATTCTCCTTACATACAAGGCTTATTGAAATTGCCTCCTTAGGAGCCTTACCTGCCTTACTACGCTCATTACGAACTGCAGTTATTACATCAAGAGCTATATTTAAGGCATTCTCCTCAGAATCAAAGCTAAATGCTTTGCATACTGTTGGCCAATCTTCAATTGTAATAGATTCCTTCTTGTGAGGAAGTGACTGATAAATTTCTTCTGTGATAAATGGTACAAATGGATGTAGCATCTTTATTATTGCTGTTAAAACATATAATAATACATTCTTTGTATTATTCTTGTTTTCAGAATCATTTGAAGATAAATCTACCTTAGAGATTTCAACATACCAAGATGCAAAATCATTCCATACAAAATTATATAGAGAACGTGCAACCTCTCCGAATTCATATTTATCGAAGTTTGTATCAACCTCAGAAATAACCTTATTTAATCTATTTAATATCCACTTAGATGCCATATTAAGATTTGCCTTTGTTAGGTCAATCTCAGTATATCCATCAAGATTCATCATTACATAACGAGAAATATTCCAAATCTTATTTAAATAATTCCATGATGATTCAATCTTTGTTTCATCAAAACGAAGATCAAGACCTGGAGCTGTATTAGTATTTAGGAAATAACGAAGTGAATCACATCCATATTTTTCAATAACATCAAATGGATCAATTCCATTTCCTAAGGACTTACTCATCTTTCTTCCTTGTGCATCACGAACAAGACCATGAATTAGAATATCCTTGAATGGAGCATGTCCTGTGAACTCAATTCCTTCAAATAGCATTCTTGATACCCAGAAGAAAATAATATCATATCCTGTAACAAGAACATTTGTTGGATAATATCTCTTGAGTAATGGATCGTCATAATTAGGGAATCCTAGAGTAGAGAATGGCCATAGGGCACTTGAGAACCATGTATCTAATACATCCTCATCCTGTACCCATCCCTCTCCTGGAGATTCTAGTTGAACCTTTACTGTATTATCCTTATACCAGGCAGGAATTCTATGTCCCCACCATAATTGACGAGAAATACACCAATCCTGAATATCTGTTAGCCAATGCTCAAGTGTTTGCTTGAATCTATCAGGAACAAATCTATATTCCTTATTATCTAATACCTGCTTTGCAAGAACATCCATCTTAACAAACCATTGCTTAGAAAGTCTTGGCTCAACTACAGCACCAGTACGCTCAGAATGTCCTACAGAGTGAACAATCTTTTCCTCCTTAACAAAGTATCCATCCTTCTTTAAATCCTCTATTAAGGCCTTACGACATTCAAATCTGTCCATTCCACAATACTTTCCAGCCATTTCATTCATTGTACCGTCATCATTCATACAAAGTGGCATAGGAAGATTATGTCTAATTCCTACCTCATAATCATTAGGATCATGTGCTGGTGTACATTTAACACAACCTGTTCCAAATTCCTTATCTACATACTCATCAGAAATTACAGGAATAATAGTATTAGTTCCTGGAATAGTTACTGTTTTACCAATAATAGATTTAAATCTTTCATCAGTTGGATTAACCATAATTGCTTGGTCAGCAAACATAGTCTCTGGACGAGTTGTAGCAATTAATACACTTCCACTTCCATCAGTAAATGGATAATTGAAATAATAGAATGCTCCCTCATCATCTTGGTGAATAACCTCGATATTTGATAAAGCTGTACGAGCAACTGGATCCCAGTTTATGATACGCTCTCCTTGATAAATATATCCCTTATTATAAAGTGTAATAAAGACATAATTTACAGCCTGATTACTCTTCTCATCAAGAGTAAATCTTTCCTTTGAATAATCTAGTGATAATCCAAGAGCAGCCCACTGTGAACGGATAATTGAGGCATACTCCTCCTTCCAACTCCAAGCACGCTTTAAGAATTCCTCACGTCCTATATCATAACGTGAAATACCTTCATTCTTAAGTCTTTGATCAACCTTTGCTTGAGTTGCAATACCTGCATGGTCCATACCAGGTAACCATAATGCATCATATCCCTGCATTCTCTTACGACGAATAATCATATCCTGAATAGTTGTATCCCATGCATGTCCTAAATGTAGCTTTCCTGTTACATTAGGTGGTGGAAGTGTGATTGTAAATGGTTGCTTTGAGTTATCTCCTGCCTCAAAGAACTTACCCTTCAACCAGAAATCATATTTTCCAGCCTCTACCTCTTTAGGATCATATTTAGTCTTTAGTTCCTTCATAATATACCTCCAAAATAATAAAAAAAGACGCCCAAATCCAAGGGCGTCATAATAACGTGTTACCACCTTAGTTCAGGATTAAATCCTGCACTCGAAATCCTTAACGTGGATTATTCGATATAAGCTACTATTATTTCACCTATATAGCTCCATGACTACCTTCAAAAATAGATTAACTGATATTTTCACCAACCATATCATCTCTTTAGAATAATTCTATCTCTACTCTTCACTTCAACGCTTATGAAATAATAATATAACTTTTATTTTTTAAAGTCAATAATTATTTCATTCTTTTATATTCTTCTAATGTTAAATGATAAAGCTTAACATCAACAATCCTTTTATCATACATAAGCTTATATGCCTTTATCGTACCCTCATATGTGAAGCCACAAGCAAGAGCTACATGCTCTGATTGTATATTATCTGCAATATGGCACATTTCTAAGACTAAGGCCTTTTGCTCCTTAAATGCATATTCACATAAAAGCATTGTGGCTTCCTTTGCATATCCAAGTCCCCAATAATCAGGATTTAATGCAAAGCCTATTTCAAAAGCCTTAATACGCTCTCTTATGTGACTTGGATTAAGCTCTATAGAGCCTACAACCTTTCCACTTTCTTTTTCTACTATCGCAAAGTTTTGCGCACTATAAACCTTTGCTTGAAGAATTCTTCTTGATGTAATCTCATCTGTATGAGGCTTCCATCCTGCAGTATATCCTACCCTTGGGTCACTTGAAAATTCATAAAAATCCTTAAAATCATCAAGTGTAAAATATCTAACTATTACTTTTTTTCCAATCAACTCTGGCATATAATATCACTCTATTTCCTATAATATAATTATAGCAAAAAGGAATGCAAATTGCATTCCTAATTAGTTAAGTTTTTACACATTATTTCAAGGCAATAAAAGATATTTAGAGTAAAATCATTTATTGTATCACCATAATATCCTTTAACATACTCTTTTCCATCTACAACTATTATTACATATCCAGTACCATAATTTAATGCATATATTTTATAATCATCATTATAAATAAAGCCTTTAGTATATTCCTCTATACTCTCTGGCTTTTTCATGGCACTTGGAAGAAACTCATGAAGCTCACAAAAATCTATTTCTTGAGTAAATGTAAAAGCATTAAGGAGCTCATACACATCCTCTTGTGTATAAAGCTCCTTATAGCCTAATATTTTATTTACTAGATTTTTAGCCTCAATAAGCTTTTTATCTAAATAATTACTTTGCTGCAACCTCATTATCCTTCTTATATTTCTTATATAGAACAACTGTAATATATGCAGCTGAACCTAGAATTATTGAAGATAGTGCGATAATACAAAGAGTAGTTCCTAAAGCCTTATTTTCAGATACTGTAGCCTTAGATTGATTAATTACTGCCTCACATGCAGTAAGATAATCTGATCCCTTAGGATCAAACATTGAAACCTTTGTAATGTCAGTTACTGACTTTAAAGGATTTAAATAGAATTCATATGTTGATGTGATATCTCCAAGAGTTACTGCTCCATAATACTCCTCATCAGCATATTCATCATACATATCTTGTACTGATTTTAATGCAGGTGAATATCCAACGAAGCAAGCATTTTGGAATGCATTATCAGGATTTAACATGAAATTAATAAACATATTAGCATATTCTTGATTCTTTGAAGTCTTAGGAATGCACATTCCATCAAAGAATGCTGATGTATTAGCTGGTACATATACATTATATGGTAGGTTATCTAAAGATTCTTTTCCTTCAGAACCTCCCATTCCTTCCTCTAGACCAAGATATACAGCATCAAAGAAATCTCCAAGCTGTGTAAAGCAGATATCGATATCTCCAGATGCAGTCTTTCTCTTTAATGCATCATCACCCCACATATCAAATGAGGCTTGCTTAATACCCTTAATTAATTCATTCTTAGCATCCTTATTAGTAACAAATGATTCATCATTAGGATCAATACCCTTACTCATATAATATGCAGCAACAGCCCAACGTGCAGTATTATACATACCAGTCTTCGCTGAATGATCCTTATATAATGATTTATCAAATAATGCCTTAAATCCATTAGTTTCAACAACATCCTTATTTCCAGCATATCTTGTAGAATAAATCATTGCGTATGCTCCCCAGAAATAAGGCATGCAATACTCTAATGTCTCAGACATATGAGTATTTCTTAAATATGTTAGATTATCATCAAAGATAGAATCATAATCCTTCATATATTCAAAATTTTTGGTATCAATCTTATATAAAAGATTGTCCTCATAAAGCTTAGTTATCATGTAATCACCAGGAATAGCTACATCATAAGCTGTAGTTCCTGCTGAAATCTTTTGATACATTGTTTCAGATGATGTGACACATTCTTGTACAACCTGAATTCCAGTTTCTTCTTCAAATGTATCAAATAAATCCTCATCAATATATTCTCCCCAGTTAAGAAGATATAATGTTTTAGTGTCTCCACCATTATTTAAAATAACTAAGGCAGCAATAGTGAAGGCAACTATAACAGAAACTGTTGTAATAAAAATCTTCTTCATTACTTGCTCACCTTCTTCTTACTATTCTTTTTAGAGCTTCTAAATGAGATAAATAATACTATTCCTAATGTAACCATAGTTAATAGGGCATTATAAGCATAAGCTCCTGCACTAAAGTTCTTCTTTGTATATGAATTATATACATAGTTACTGAAATTGTAGAATCCGTTTCCTTGTGTGAAATAAGAAATAACGAAATCATCAATTGATAATGTGAAAGCTAATAGTGCTCCAGTTAGAATTGCTGTCTTTAGTGAAGGGATTATTACAAGGAATAATGCCTTAACCTTTGAGCAACCTAAATCCTGTGCTGCCTCAAATAGTGATTCATCAGTTTGCTGAAGTTTAGGTAATACCATTAGTATTACATAAGGTGTTGTAAAGAACACATGAGCTACAAGCATTGTAGGGAATCCGAATATTTGAGGAATAAGTGGTAATAATAATGAGAATATAATCATAATTGAAATTCCTGTTACAATCTCTGATTGCATCATAGGCATTTCATTTAAAAATCCCATAATCTTCTTAGAACGTCCCTTTAGGGCGTTAATTCCAATTGCTGAGAATAATCCTAATATAGTTGAAATAAGTGTAGCCCAGAAAGATACTAAAAGTGAATCAAGTATATTTCTATAAAGTGAGCTATTTGTAAATATTTCTTTATAATTCTCTAATGTAAATCCACCAAAATTAAGTGCACTTAATCCATTAGCGTCACTATTTATAGATTGATAAATAATAACAAATACTGGAATGTACATAATAAGGAGGGCAATTACTACAAATAAAACCTTTAGTACAATTGGAAGATACTTCTTCCATCCATTATTTTCTATCATAGACTTATACCGTCCTTTCCTTTTGAAGTTTTACCAAGGACTAATATAAATACAACAATGATAATTGATACAAAGATAGATAATAATGATCCAAGGTTGTAATTATTAGCAGTCTTAAACATATTTTCAATAATATTTCCTATCATATTTACCTTTCCATCACCGATAATTGCAGAAATTGCAAATCCAGTGGCTGCTGGTAGGAATACCATTATGATTCCAGATGAAACTCCAGATAAAGAAAGTGGGAATGTAACCTTAAAGAAAGTCTTCCAAGCAGGTACTCCTAAATCCTTTGAAGCTTCAATAAGTGATCTATCAAGCTTTTCAAGTACTGTATAGATTGGGAAAATCATAAATGGTAGGTAAGTAGTTACAGTTACAAATATAACTGCACCCTTAGTACCTATTAAATCTAATGCGCTAAAGGCATCAGATGAGAATAGCTTATACCATGAAAGTATTCTTAGCATTGAATTACACCACATTGGTAAAATCATCATAAGTAATACTAATGGCTTATGCTTAATATTTGAGAATGATACAAAGTAAGCTACAGGATACCCTATTAAGAAACAGATAACTGTAGTCCAGAAGGCAATAACAAGAGAATTCCATAATGCTTCCCAATATGTCATATCACGAAGCTCAAGGTAATTATCGAATGTAGCCTTCGCACCACTAAATGATACTCCATCTGTTGTAAAGAAAGTTAGTACAAACATCAATAATAGAGGTAAAATTACTAGTATCGCAAGCCATACAAAGTATGGAATTGAAAGCTTCTTAAAACTTTTCATCCCTATGCCTCAGTAGTCTCTGTTTGGTCAAGAACCTTCATTAATTGAACCTCATAATAATCTATCTTAAGTCCAATCCTAGATCCTACCTCACAGTTTTGATAATCCTCAATTAAAATATCGTTTCCATCAACATCTACATGCATCTCAAAATGTACTCCTGTAAATACACTTGATGTAACTGTACCACACATAAATGCAGATTCTGGGTTTTCAAACTCAAGGTCAAAATCCTCAGGTCTAATAACAACATCAACTATTTCATTTGGTTGGAAGATAGTAACATATGTTTCGAATTCTGCACCAAGGAATGATACAAGATTATCATCAACATATACTCCTTCCATAATATTGTCTCCATCATAGTTAGCAAGAAGTGATTGCTTTGACTCTGACTTAGATTCACAATAAATATTTTGTGGATCAACAGTAAATCCCATCTCTTCTCCTACAACATGCTTATATGGAGTGTTAATATTTAAGCTCTTACCAGCTATTTCAACAACTAGCTCGTAGTGATTCTTCTTAAACCTAGCTGACTTAACGATACCCTTAATCTTAGCAGATTCTAAAGGTACAACATCGAAGTCCTCCTTCTCAACGATACAGTAAATTTCTTCACCCTTCTCGAAGTCATTTACATCTACTCTCCACTTTCTTCCTAAAGCTTCAAGTCTATCGTTTCCTAAATACTTTCCGCGGAAAATATTAGATTGTCCAATAAATCCTGCAACAAATCTATTAACAGGCTCATTGTAAATATCCTCAGGACGTCCGATTTGTTGAATTTCACCATTGTTCATAACAACAACAGTATCAGACATAACCATTGCTTCCTCTTGATCATGAGTTACAAAGATAAATGTAATTCCAAGGTTTCTTTGCATTTCCTTAAGCTCATATCTCATCTTTTCTCTAACCTTAAGGTCTAATGCTGCAAGTGGCTCATCAAGTAATAGGATACGAGGCTTATTAACGATTGCTCTTGCAATTGCAATACGTTGCATTTGTCCTCCTGAAAGAGATGAGATTTGTCTATTCTCATATCCAGGTAGATTTACAAGCTCAAGGGCATTTAGAACCTCTCTTCTAATTGTATCCTCCTTGAAATGTCTATCTTGTATTTTTAAAATGATCTTATAGAAAACATCATTCTCCTTTAAGTCATTATCTAAAGATGTATAAAGCTCCTTAAAAGTAGCTCCATCAAATGATGCACCTTCATAATTCTGTTCAGCTAGTATTTCATTAAATCTTTGAACTATAGCTTCCTTTGATGCAGCCTTTAATGACTTCTTTTCTGCTTTAACCTTTTCTTCAAAGACTATAACTATTGATTGCTTCTTAAAATACTCAATAGCCGCAGCCTTTACCTCCTTTGGCTTAAGATACTTCTCTAAGATACGTCTTACAGAATCAATCTCTTCCTCGTCAAAGCCATAATCGTGTAATAAATTGTATACACCAATATCATACACATTTGAATAAACATTGTTTCTTAATCCGAACGCAATATTATCATAGATATTCAAATGTGGGAATAGTGCATATCTCTGGAATACCGTGTTAATCGGTCTTTTGTGAGTAGGAATATTTTGTATTTCCTCTCCATCAAGTAATAATTCACCTTTTTGCATTGTTTCAAATCCACCAATGATTCTAAGGGTAGTTGTCTTACCACATCCTGAAGGACCTAGTAGAGTAACAAACTCATTCTCATTAATTGATAAGTTTAGGTCATCTAAAATGACATTGTCGCCATATGCCTTACAGATACCTTTTAACTCAACTAATTTACGTGCCATTTCTTTATTTTATTCTCCTTTTAAATGTTCATATATTAGTTTTTAGTATTGCCAGATTATGTGCAATTTTATGTAACCGATTTAATTATATGATATATTTTTCAAATGTAAATAATAAATTGTAAAAAAATTAAATTTGTTAAATGGCAAAAATAGTCCCAATAAAAATTGAGACTATTTTATACAATAAATATATAGATATTTTTTATCACCAAATAATTCTAGAATTATTATCATAATGCCAGAATTTCCCTATTAATTCAGGCTCAAGCTCACTATAATAATATGAAGCTGCATTAAATATAGCATCGTTACTTCCACCAATAATTATATTATTTGCCTCTATATCTGTTGTCATATAGAATATATTCTTAAGATTTAGGCAATTATTAAATGAATATCCTCCTATGCTTAAAAGAGATTTAGGTAATGTAATACTCTTTAATAACATACAACCATCAAAGCTATGACCACCAATATTTAAAACTCCCTCTGGTATAGTTATATCCTTAAGCCTTATACATCCACTAAAGGCGTATTGTCCAATAGTTTTAATTCCTGGCTCTATATCTACTATCTCTAATGATGTACAGCCTAGGAAGGCCTTATCCTCTATTCTTATTACATTTTTAGGAATTTTTATTTGAGTAATATTAGCATCACCTAAAAATGCTTGCCTATAAATTGAATAATTATCAATATATACTCCATTATAGCTAAAGCCAGTAGGTAGGCTTATAGATGTATTGGATCCAGAATATCCAACTAAATAGGCTTTCTCATCTACATATGAGAATATAAAATCATCCTCATTTACAACTATAGAATCACTAGCTAAAGAATTGTGAACCTTATCTGCATTATATGAAACATACCCATTAGTATTTGTATTAGGCCTAATATCAAGCTCTGATAGATTATAAACCTCTATAAGCTTATTACATCCTCTAAAGGCATAGTTTCTTATAGTGGTAAGCTTAGATGGAATTATAATATTTACTAATGAAGTGCATCCATAAAATGATGAATACCCAATACTTTCAAGCTCATTTGGAAGACTAACATCTATAAGAGATTGGCAATTATAGAATGTATAGGATTTTATTTCTTTAAGAGTATTTGGAAGAATTATACTTTTTAGAGATATGCAATCACAAAAAGCATTCTCCATAATATATTTGCACGAATCTTTAATTGATACCTCTATAATATTATCGCAAGATAAAAATGCTGCCTTTCCAATACCTATAACACATCCAGGAATATCAACTGTTTTAATATTATCCATATCATAAAATGCATAATCATAAATTGCATATTGATTTATAGTACTTCCATTATAATCTAATGATTCTGGAAGCTTCAATTCTATATCAGATCCATTATATCCAATTAGATAGGCCATATCATTAGCATACGCAAAAATATAGGCATCATTTGTTTCTTTAACAATTGATTTATCCTTAAGCTTTTCATGTATTATTAGCGCATATTTCCCAACGCAACCATTTGTTGTTGAATTATTTAAGATATATATATTTGATAAATTATATATTTCTACAAGCCTTACACAACCCTCAAATGCCTGAAAGCCAATAGATGTAAGGCTTTCTGGAAGTATAACACTAGTTAAGCTTTTGCAATCATAGAATGCATTCTCTTTAATGCTTACGCATCCATTTGGTATTTCTATTTTATTTAAGGAGCTACAGCCTTCAAAAGCTTGTCTTCCAATATATGAAATTGATTTAGGAATAGATATTTCTTTAAGATTCTTACAATCATAAAACATATTATCACTAATATATCCAATTTCATTTGGAAGATGTATTTCCTTTAGATTACTACATCCATAAAAAGCGCTATTCTTAATATATTTACAACCATCAGGAAGAACTACATTATCTAGTAAAACACAATCCTTAAATGCACATTCTCCTATTTTTGTAACACTTTCACTAATAGATATATTACTTAGTGTTCTACATCCATTAAAGGCATAATCATTGATTTCATAATTATTTACTAAAATATCATCATACCAAAAATTATTTGGAAGATTAATACTAGTTTTAATTCCAATATATCCTAAAAGATACCCTTTATTATCTGCATAAGCAAACACAAGACCATTATCAAGAATTCTTACAGCACTATTATTCATAATATTATCATGAATAACTCTTGCATATAGAGCTATCTTTCCATTATTTTCATATCCCTCATGAATATCTAGGGATGATAAATTATATATTTCAAATAGCTTTTGACAGCCTGCAAAAGCATCTTCTCCTATAGACCATACATCCTTGTGGATTGTAACTGATGTAAGATTTTGAAGTCCATAAAATTGATATTCTCCCACCTCACATACATCATCAGGTATTACAAGATTAGTTAAAAGAGAATATGTATTTTCATTAAATGATACATCTCCATTAGGATCTAGAATATAAAAATTTTTAGCATAGCGCATTGGGTTAGATTGATAATCCTCAAATTTTATCATACACCATTCACTAAGTGTTCCATCAAAATAAATATTTTCAAGATTAACACAACCAAAAAAGGCATGACGTCCAATATTTCTTATACTATTAGGTAGGCAGATTGTTTTAAGAGATGTAGCATTATAGAATGCTTCACGCCCTATCTCTATAACTCTATTTGGAATAGATAGAGTCTTAATTTTATGATTTGCAAAGGAGCTTATTATATACCCATCAGTTTTATTATCATATTGATAAGAGAATGTTTCATTAAGCTCATATGATATTGTTAGGTCCTCTCCCTTTTTATCCTGATCATCATACTCATCATCTAAATCAGACGGCATTAAATCCTTTAAAATATCCTCTTCAATACCCATACATGATGCAAGCATAGTTACTCCTAACACAGACATAGAGCATAAAACATATTTATAATACCTATTCATGCAATCACCTCCCTAAACTAGCCTTATTAAATTTATTATACAGTAATACGTTCACTATGTAAATAGAGGCAAAAAAAAGGAATGGCAATGCCATTCCTAATTAATTATAATAAAGCCTTTGATAATACATCCTTGACATTCTTAACAGGTATGATAGTCAAAGACTTTCTTACCTCTTCTGGAATATCTTCGATATCTCTTTGGTTCTCATCTGGAATAAGGATTGTTGTAAGACCACTACGCTTTGCAGCGATAGCCTTCTCCTTTAATCCTCCAATTGGAAGGACTGCTCCACGAAGAGTTACCTCACCAGTCATACCAAGATGTGATGATACCTTACGACCAGTAAGTGCAGATACAATAGCTGTAGTTATTGTAACACCTGCTGAAGGACCATCCTTTGGTACTGCTCCTTCTGGTACATGAACGTGAATATCATTTTCAGTAAATATAGCAGGATCAATATTAAACTCCTCTGCATGGCTTCTTACGTAAGATAAAGCTGCCATACAAGATTCCTTCATTACATCTCCAAGCTTACCAGTTAATACAAGGCCTCCCTTACCCTTATAGTAAGTAACCTCAATATCAAGAGTATCTCCACCAAATGATGTATATGCAAGTCCTGTAACAATACCTACTTGATCCTCTTCACGATTTTCGTTATTGAAGAAACGAATCTTTCCTAAGAATTCTTCGATATTATCCTTAGTTACTGTAACATTTCCAGTCTTTTCAACTAGAATCTTCTTTACAGCCTTACGACAGATAGTACCAATCATACGGTCAAGCTCACGAACTCCAGCCTCACGTGTCCATCCAGCAATAATCTTCTTTAAGGCTTCATCCTCAATTGTAAGCATATCCTTCTTTAATCCATGAGCTTCAAGTTCACGACTCATTAAATGAGTTTTTGCGATATTAAACTTCTCATATTCAGTATATGAAGAAAGCTCAATAATCTCCATACGATCACGAAGTGGTCCAGGGATACCAGAAAGGTCATTTGCTGTTGTTATAAACATAACCTGAGATAGATCATACTCCTCCTCTAGATAATTATCTGAGAAGTGAGAATTTTGCTCTGGATCTAACACCTCAAGCATTGCTGATGCAGGATCCCCTCTATAATTAGAAGTCATCTTATCAATCTCATCTAAAAGGAATACTGGATTGATTGTTTGTGCATCCTTCATACCCTTTAAAATACGACCAGGTAATGCTCCTATATAAGTACGTCTATGTCCTCTAATTTCTGATTCATCAGAAACTCCTCCAAGTGATTGCTTGATAAACTTGCGACCAAGAGCCTCAGAAATTGACTTAGCAAGTGAAGTTTTACCAACTCCTGGAGGTCCTACAAGGCAGATAATAGTTTGTGGATTCTTATTAGTCATAATCTTTACAGATAGATACTCTAATATTCTTTCCTTAACCTTATCAAGTCCATAATGGTTCTTATCAAGTACCTCTTGAACCTTAGTAATATCAGTTTGATCAGGAGTTGTCTTATCCCAAGGTAAGGCAATCATAAAATCAAGATATTGCTTAATAATCCCAGATTCTGCCATCTGGTAAGATGTATTTGCATATCTCTTAAGCTCATCAAGTGCTTTCTTATAAATCTTTTCAGGCATATGAGCCTCTTCAATCTTCTTACGAAGCTCCTCAATTTCCTCATCCTGTCTAGCCTTGTCTCCAAGCTCATTTTGGATGGCCTTCATCTTCTCACGAAGATAATATTCCTTTTGAGAATCATCAATAGACTTCTTAACATCTTGATTAATCTTATTCTCAATATCACCAATTTGCTTCTCACGAGCAACATCCTCTAATATAAACTCCATTCTCTTTGAAAGACTTTGCTCCTCAAGATAACGGTATTTATTAACATTAGAAGATTTTAAATGGAATGAAATAATATCTGCGATTTGCTCTGTTGTAACACCAGATTGAATAGTACGTAAAACATCCTCAGCATTGTTTAAAACAATAGCCGCATTCTTAGATACCTCACTTACAACACTTCTAATTAATGCAGATTCCTCTGCACCATCTACAAGAATTGTAGGATAATCCTTAACATTTACCATAAAATATGGAGATGATTGGATAAAATCATCAATAGTTACTCTAGATAAAATATTGAATTTAACCTTATAATTATTATTTGGAAGCTTAAGCTTTAAGGTTAATTTAGCTTTAACTCCAATCTTTTGAACATCCTCAGTAGTTACATCTGTAACTAATGGATTCTTTTGTATCAAAAGAATTACCTCATTATTAAACTTTTTTTCACAAGCCTCTAATGCCTTTAGTGAAATATCACGTCCAATTTCAATTCTAAACTCATTATTTGGAATAGGAATAATTCCACGAACAGCTATGGCTGGTAATCCTAAAGTTTCTAGTTCTTCCATAAAAATCACCTCTTACAAAACTAGTTATATTAAACTAGCAATTATATATTACATTAGTTTTGGCACTAAGTCAAGCAGTTTGCCAATTTTTTATTTTAATATTTATATTTGTGACAAAAAAGAGGCAAATAATTGCCTCTAAAATGTATTAATTATTACTTTAATAGCTCTAAGATGTCAGCCTTCTTAGCTCCTGCAGGAACCTTAATTCCCTTTTCAGCAGCTATAGCCTTTAGCTCAGCAACAGTCTTCTTAGATAAATCCTCTGAAGCCTCTGCCTTCTTCTCAGCCTTAGGAGCAGCCTTCTTTGCAGCTGGCTTTGCTTCTCCCTCAACTAACTTTGCATTTGCAACAAGCATATCAATTAGCTTATTGTATACAAGCTCATTATAGTATCTTCCAACATTTTGTTGCATTAATTGATCCTTAGTAAGCTTTGAACCTGCTAAATCTTGATCAGCTCTTGCCTCTAGCTCATCCTTAGTTGGCTCAATCTTCTCTGCCTCAATAATCTTAGACATAACAACATTGAACTTAGCATTCTTGTATGCTTCCTTCTTAGTAACATCCTCAAATTGCTCAGGAGTAGCTCCCATGAAGCTTAAGAATGTCTCGAATGGAATATTATACATCTTTGCTTGGTTCTCATATTGAGACTTGATTTGGTTGAATCTTTCATCAACCATAGCTTGTGGAACCTCAACATCAGCAGAATCTAGAATTGTATTGATAATTGAATCAACCATCTTATCCTTCTCTGAAGTCTTCTTCTTATCCTCGATTTCAGCCTTCTTAGCAGCCTTGAAATCAGCAACAGTCTTTTGCTCAACATTTAATGATTGAACAAACTCATCAGTTAATGCTGGTAAGCTTTGAGCTTTAACCTCATGAACAGTAACCTTGAATACTGCAGCCTTTCCAGCTAAATCCTTTTGTCCATAGTTCTCTGGGAATGTAACATTAAGATCCTTAGTCTCTCCTGCCTTCATTCCAACCATTTGATCCTCAAATCCAGGGATGAATTGTCCTGAACCAATTTGAAGCTCATAATCCTTAGCGCTTCCTCCTTGGAACTCAACACCATCAACTGATCCTACGAAATCAAACTTAGCGATATCATTTAAAGCAATTACTTGCTCCTTCTTAACCTCAGTTGTAGCATGTGCCTTTAATACATCATTAACTGCAGCCTCTACCTCATCATCAGTTGCATCATAATTAGGCTTTGCAACCTCTACACCCTTATACTTAGGTAATTCAAACTCAGGCATAACATCGAATGATAATGAAACTTGGAAATCCTTTCCTTGTCCAAAATCCTTAGTCTCAATATTAGGTTGAGCTTGTCCAACAATCTTGTTAGCTAAATCTCTATCTGCATATACCTCTTGAATCTTTTGGTTAAAGATTACGTCTAATGCGTCATTATATAATGACTCAACACCATACTTCTTTAAAAATACTGCCTTAGGTGCATGTCCCTTTCTAAATCCTTGAATAGTTACATTTGCGTTAACCTTTACGAAAGCCTCATCTAATGCCTTGTCAAATTCATCAGCCTTAACATCAAATATTGCTTTTACACGACTCTTTGATACATTTTCTAATTTCATTATAATTTTCTCCATTTCTTATTAAAAAATTCTTACTAAATAATTATAGCATAATTTATCACTTTGTAAACTATAAAAATTTTGGTATATAAAAAAGAAATTGGCAAAAGCGCCAATTTCCATTTTAAATATCATATTTAGCTGAAATTTCACTCGGTGTCTTACCAAGAAGAGTAAATATTGGAAGTGTTCCAAATACAAACCCTATCGCAAATAACGATAATAATCCATAGTAAGGATATGGTGATTGGAACAATTTATAGCTTCCTGGTTCCATCAAATTTCTTAGATATTGAGCAAATCCTCCATATAGCCCTATAAACAAGACATATCCAAGTACTGATGTTGTACAAACCGAAACAATCGACTGAATAGCATATCTTGAAATAATACGGGCTCTTGAAGCTCCAATATTTCTTAAAACACCAATTTCATAGATATCCGCAATCATATGAGCTCTCATTGTAAAATATGTATATATAATACATATAGCTACCATAACAAGTGCCGTTATAAGCAAGGTCCTATTATCTCTTTGTAAGTCACTAAGAGCGTCATCAACCTCAGTTTGATAAATAGTTTTTGATAAATCAAATCCCATATTTTCAAAAATTGACTTATCGCTATCATTGATTTCAAACATAGTACTACTTGAATAGTACTTATTTCCTAAAGTATACACTATAGGTGACATATAAAGTAATTCATGGTAGCTGAAAAAGTGACCAACACTATTAACTGTATTAGGCTTAAATTTTCCTGTAACAATAGCCTTATCAAAATTACAATCTAATTCTATAACATCACCAATTTCGTAATCTGAAAATATAGAGACGATCACCCCAGGAATTCCGTCTTTAACTGGGACATATTCCCCTTCTATTATATCTATCTTTTGATCTATCTCATATGGAGTATAATCTGATTGATCATAATAAAGATAATGATTATTTCCAGCAATAAAATCAAAGTCATTCATTATAAATCCATAAGTCACTTCTTGCCTATCATAATTAGTTAAGTTAGGAAAAATATATGTTCCATCTATATCTTTATAAACTGCAAGACCTATTGCAGTATAAGTTGTTGTATCAGTTGAATGCCAAGCAGTATAATTATAATCTGTTAATAAACTATCGCAATCTAATGAACCTTCCACAAAAGATTTATATTCTTTCTCTGATAATACATATAACACCTTATACTTATCATCAAGACCTTTGCAATCGACTCCATAAACAACATCATAAGCTTCATACTGGCAATATGTAGATTTAGGTATAATATAGCTATGTCCATCATTATCTGTTATATCATTCCTTAAAGAATACATAGCTTCTGTTTTTCGTTTTGATACTCCACATATATTGAAGTCGCGACATTCCATATATGAAAGCTCTTCATAGCTCTTAGCACCAAGCTTTTTTAAAATCATATCTGCCATATTCTTTCCAAGCACTACATCAAAGCTACTCTTTGGTTCACTACCCCATAAAAGGCCATCATTTTTAACACTCTTATATAGGAAACGATATGTTTCAAAATTTTTATATGTTGATTTTAAACTATTAATATCATATGTAACTTGAAAAGATATATATGATCCTATGGATGCATCAGTTTTCTCAATTTCATCATAATGCTTAATATTTGAAATAAGTTTATTATTATTTAAACTATAAGATGCATCATCATAAATAAAACCTGATGTAGCAACATTATTAAACTCATATAGATTTACAAAAGAAATAGCTAATACGATTCCTATTAAAACCAAGGCAGCCTTTAAAATCTTAGCTCTCTTATTCTTGGCCTTAAACGAAATAAAGGCTTCCTTAAGATTATGCCACATTCTCTTAAATGGATGAGGCTTTTTAGTATCATCATACCATGAGGCATCAAAATTGAACTTATCTTCAATTTGATTAACCTCATTTTCCTGATATTTACCTTCAACAAGCTCTACATTGGCTTCTTCAATATCCTTAATCATTACATTAGATTTAATATAATATGTACCATTAATCTCAATCAATGTAAGATTTATATCTGGATTCTCTTCATTACTATAAACAACTGTTTTAGTCCTTTCTCCATCACAAATCTTATTCATATCCCCTAAATAAACCTTGTAATCAAGTCTTTTCTTAATCGCATCAGAATTACCAGATAAGGTATTTCTAATATTTGTAATACATCCATCCTTTAGTTCTACAATAGTATCTGCATAATATTCAGCAAGTGGCTTATCATGTGTTACAAGTAGTACTAAGGCAATGCTTGATATATTTTTTAGAATATTCATGATTTCAACAGAATTCTTTGAATCAAGATTTCCTGTTGGCTCATCAGCAATTAGAATCTTAGTTTTCTTAACAAGAGCACGGGCAATAGCTACACGCTGCATTTGTCCTCCTGAAAGCTGTCCAGCAAGCTTTTTACGGAATTTATATAATCCTACTGCTGTTAAGGCATATTTAATTCTTTTTTGTTGCTCATCTGGATCTGTAATATCAATTATATCTAGCTGAGTTACAAGATTATCATAAACAGTTCTTTGTGGTAACAAATTATAATGCTGGAAAATGTATCCAATATGTTCACTACGATATTTGTCTACATTCTTCATTTTATATTTATTAAAGCTTACATCATCATATGAAATATTACCACTTTCATATCTATCAAGACCACCTATTACATTAAGTAATGTTGTCTTTCCAGCACCACTATCTCCAAGAAGGGCTACAAGACCAACTGATGGTAAATCAAGTGAAGCATTATTAATTACATGAATTTGATTTGATTTATTCTTATAAAAATACTTATTAACATTATTAATCTTAATCATATTACTTCACCTGCTTTAATCCTTCTCTTACAGTAAAATGGAATAGTCTACGATTAAATCTCTTTCCAAGAAGCAATCCTAAAATAAACATTACAGCAAAATATAATAATGTTATCGCAAGTGATATATCCTTAAATATAGAAACATACACATTATCTACAAATAGAGCTATTATTCTTGCGATAGCATACGCTAAGATTGAAATGGTAACAACTGAAATCATTGTTTCAAATATCACAATATATTTCATATCATTTCTTGTGACTCCAAGCGTTCTAAATATATTATATGATTCAGATTTTGATTTAAATATAACAGCAAGAATTGCATATGCAATAAAATAAACAATAATAAGTACTAAAGTTGTACCTGCAATAATTAAATATTCTGTTAAGTGTGATATAGCAATTTCAAGCTTAGTCATTGTTGTATAGGTCTTACAATCTATTATGTATACGTCATAATCCTTCAAAAAAGAACGTGCCTTCTTCTTGCTTCCGTAGAATGTAACCTCATAATCATCCATACTAGAAAAGAAATCATAACCAATTATAACTTCACTTTCTTGATTGTCTACCCTCTCAATTCTATCTGTAAAATCAAACATAACATTATCATAATAAAATAACTTATCCCCACCTAAGCTATCTCTTAATAAGTATTTGGTTGTAGTAGATAAATCAATACTAATCTTAGGGCGTGTGAAAGCGTATGTGCCATATGAGTTTGTCATCTCTATAATTCCCAAAGTCTTATATAGAGTATGAATAATTTCATTTCCTGTAATCACAACTGAATCATAGTTTACAGAATTGCAATAAGCAACACCTGTAATATAAAATTTATCCTCAATTAGATATGAATCACTAAAGCTAAACTCATTATCACACATATCTTTAAGCTCAGATTTAGAGTATGCTGACTCATTTACTAAAAACATACATTCATCGCTTTTTTCTGGCTTTGATCCGTAAATAATTTTATAATCCTTTGGATTAGGTTCATAATAAGCAGAAAAATCAATCAATTCGGTTTGCCATGTACCCATTATTATTGATTTAGATAAATTATAGTAGAACTCATTAGTGTAATAAGTAAGTCCACTAGCCTCTAGTTCTTTTTTATCAAACGCTTTATGATTAAGATTTGAAGCAACAATCTTATTATTTCCTCTATACGCTAATTGTCCATTATCAGTACTATTTTCAAATGACAAGCTTATTCCTTGGTATAAATAGAGTACAATAATTGATGTAAATAATAATATTAAACCAATTAAAAATGTTTTCTTTGGAGTTGAAATCAAATTATTTAAAGAGATTCTAAAATTAGTTTTCTTAGTTATTGGCTTATAATCAAGATCTAATTCCTCTTTTGGATCCTCTAATTCCTTTGTTGACTTATCTAAAAATAAATCCTCAACAATTTGTCCATCATCAAGCTTAATCTTTCTTGTAGCTATATCCTTAACCTGTTCAAAGTTATGAGTAACAATTAAGACAAGCTTATCAGTGGCAACTTCCTTTAATAATTTAATAATTTCTTCACCTGTCTTAGAATCAAGGTTTCCAGTTGGCTCATCACATGCAAGAATTTCACATTTAGAGGCTAGGGCACGTGCTATAACACATCTTTGCTTTTCTCCTCCTGATAATTGAGATCCTCTGTTCTTCATACGTGCTGTTAAGCCAACCTTCTCAAGAATAGCCATAGCCTCAGTCTTAGCCTCAGTTCTTGAGGAACTATTTATTATAAGTGGTAGCATTACATTCTCAAGTACAGTATATGAATCTATTATATTGTAATTTTGAAATATGAATCCAATTTTATCCTTTCTAAATTGGTCCATATCATCAATTGAAAAATATGAGGTTTCATTACCTTTATAATAAACCTCTCCTTCGTCAAAAGCATCAACCTTAGTTATTATGTTTAAGAGAGTGGACTTTCCTGATCCACTCTCTCCTGTAATAGCTACGATTTCTCCCTTATTTAGGGTTAAATTGATATTAATAAGTCCCTTGTTTGTTACACCATTTGATGTGTAATATTTTGAAACATTAACAAGTTCAATCATCGCACACTCTCCTATTAAAATATATATTACTTGTTAAGGTATCCCTTAGCTGCTAAAAGCTCTGCAAGTAATACAGCTCCTCCTGCAGCTCCACGTAATGTGTTATGTGAGAATCCTACAAACTTATAATCGAAAATATTATCCTCTCTTAAACGTCCAAGAGCAATTCCCATTCCACCCTCTAGCATTCTATCAAGCTTAGGCTGTGGTCTATTATCCTCTTCAAAATAAGTTAAGAATTGCTTTGGAGCAGAAGGTAGGTTAAGAGTTTGAGGCTCTCCATAATATGCCTTCCACTTAGCAAGGATTTCATCCTTAGTTGGCTTTTTATTCTTAAATTTAACAAATACAGTAGCAAGGTGTCCATTAGATACAGCAACTCTTACGCATTGAGCACTAATTTGCATCTCAGATGCAGGAAGGTCAACAATCTTATCTCCTAATACCTTACCAAAAATCTTAAGAGGCTCTACTTCGCTCTTTTCCTCTTCTCCACCGATATATGGAATACAGTTATCAACAATTTCAGGCATTGTCTCAAATGTCTTTCCAGCTCCTGAAATTGCTTGGTATGTAGAAACAAATACCTTATCAATTCCATACTCTAAAAGTGGAGCTAATGCTGGTACATATGATTGTAGTGAACAGTTAGACTTAACTGCAATAAATCCTCTCTTAGTACCAAGTCTTTGTCTTTGTGCCTTGATTACCTCTAGGTGATCTGCATTGATTTCTGGAATAATCATAGGTACATCATCTGTATGACGGTGTGCTGAGTTGTTAGATACAACTGGGCACTCAAGCTTTGCATACTTATCCTCTAATGCACGAATTTCATCCTTCTTCATGTTAACAGCGCAGAATACGAAATCAACAGACTTAGCAATTTCCTCCATATCTGCCTCAGCATCCTTAACAATCATATCCTTAACAAATGCAGGCATTTCACAATCCATTGCCCACTTAGCTCCTACAGCATCCTCATATCTCTTTCCTGCTGAACGGCTAGAAGCCGCAAGAACCTCTATATGAAACCAAGGGTGATTAGCAAGTAAAGTAATAAATCTTTGACCAACCATTCCTGTGGCACCAATAATTCCAACCTTAAAATTATAATTTGACATATTATTTCCTCCAAAATTTAAATACTTAATTATTATAATGTTTAATATTCATTTTTTCAAGTAAAAATGCCAATACAATTAGTATTGGCAATACTTTTTTTGTTTTTAATTAAGAAATGATAGCTTGATCCTGTGTTTCAGGCTCAATAATACCTGCAGGAATCTCATTTTCCTTCTTCTTATTCTTTTCCTTATCCTTCTTCTTGCTCTTCTTAGGACCGTTATTATCTCCACCATTCCAATATTTAATAGCAGCTCTAATACCATCCTGTGCAAGATATATGCAAGATAGGGCAATTACTACAAGTAATACAATTACAAGTTGCTTCAATGTAAAATCATAAGCTAAGCAGAATGTTCCAAGTGTTACAAACACAAGATTTACAAAATAATTATAAATAGTTGACTTTGATTTAAAGAATGCAGTCGCAAAGAAATGTAATGCTCCACGTAAATAAATTACAGCTCCTACAAAGAATCTATAATAATCCTGCATAAACTCAATGAACTTTCCTTGGTCATCAGAGTGGCTTTGATAATATATTCCTCCGATTAATAGGAATAATCCACAAGCACCATCTAGAATAACCTCAACTAGATTCATAATCTTAAACCATTTAGTATAAGTCTTTCTCTTTAGCATGTAGAATATAAATCTTGCTACACATAAAATTGAAATAAAAGCTCCAGTAACTGTGATAATCATCATTTGTGCATCATCAAAATTAAAAGACATTGTTATAAATATTGCAAGTAATAGTGCAGCACCTGCTATCTTGAATACAAATCCAAGTCCTTTAAATGGACCATTTTCCTTTCTTAAAACCTCACGAGATGGAGTAGGAGCCTCTTGCTCTTCCTCAGAAGCATTATCTACAGATGCTTCCTCCTTTACCTCTACCTTTTCTTGTGATTCATTATTCTCTAATTCCTTCTTTTTCTTTTTACCAAATGCCATATGGGCACCTCCAATTAACATAATTTAATTAAATTATACAATATTTTTTCAAATTTTAATATAGTATTTAAAAAAAGGGCTATTAAAAGCCCAATTTTATTACTTATTTCCAAATAATACATCTTCCATATTATAAAGATTATTACTCTTATCAAGTAACCACTTTGCACCCTTAATAGCACCAACAGCGAAAATAGCCTTTGACTGAGCACTGTGCTTTAATGTAAGAATTTCATCATTTCCAGCAAATATAACCTCATGCTCACCAACAATTGTACCGCCACGTACTGCGTGTACTCCAATTTCCTTATAAGGCTCACGTTTAGAAATACCACTACGTCCATTTACAACCTTAAACTCTCCAGCCTCTTCAATTGATTGGACAAGCATCTTAGCTGTTCCTGATGGAGCATCAATTTTCTTATTATGGTGTGCTTCAATTACCTCAATATCAAATGAATCCTTTAATATTGGTGTAATTTCACGAACAAGTCTATTTAATAATATTACTCCAAGAGAATAATTTGATGACCATAAAACTGGAACTGACTTTGATAATTCCTTTATTTTAGCCTTCTGCTCATCACTATATCCTGTTGTAGCAATTACAACTGGAGTATGATTTTTTGTGCAATAATCAATAATCATATCAAGATTTGCAGGGTTAGAAAAATCAATTACCACATCAATCTTCTCACTTATTTCATATAATGAAGTAAGCTCTCCTAATGAAACCTTACCAACAAGTTTCATATCATCACTAAAATTCTTATGAACCATTTGTCCCATGGCTCCATAGCCAACTAATGCGACATTAATCATTATTGTATTCTCCCCTTTATCTCATCAAGTGTTGTCTTTAATATCTCGAATTTTGCAGGAGACATTTCATCAAGAGGTAATCTTAATGGTCCTACTCCAAATCCAAGATAATTCATTCCTGCCTTTACAGGAATAGGGTTTGTTTCAAGGAATAAATTATGAATTAAATCTAAATACTTTAATTGAGTATCACGAGCCTTCTTAACATCACCATTTAAATAATCCATAACCATGTTGTGAACTGTTTCTGGCATAATATTGGCCCAAACAGAAATAACTCCTGAAGCTCCAAGTGAAAGTAATGGTACTACAATATCATCATTTCCTGAATACATTCTAAAATTATCATTTAAATATCTTGCAATCTTACCTGCATATGTAAGATCCCCAGAAGCCTCCTTAATACCAATGATATTAGGATGCTTTGACAATACCTCTACTGCATGAACAGAGATAGAGCATCCTGTTCTTCCTGGTACATTATACATAATAATTGGCTTTGGTGAAGCATCAGCAATTGTTGTAAAATGCTTAATCATACCACTTTCATTAGTCTTATTATAATAAGGAGTAATTACAAGAAGGGCATCAGCTCCCATATTACCATACTTCTTAGTATACTCTACAGCAGTAGCTGTACAGTTTGATCCACTTCCAACGATTATCTTAATACGTCCTGAAGCACGCTCAACTGCATAACGTACAACCTCTTCCTCCTCACTAAATTCCATAGTTGAAGCTTCACCAGTTGTACCTAGTATACATAAGGCATCTGTATGATTCTTAATATGGAATTCAATAAGCTCTCCTAACTTTTCTAAATTAACACTTCCATCCGCATTGAATGGAGTTACAAGTGCTACTATTGAACCTTCAATCTTTAACATAATAATTACCTTCCTTTATCCTTTTTTATTCACAGTCATTACGATATAAATCTTCGTATGATTCGCGTTTAATTACAAGTCTATCCTTGTCGCCATTGACAAATACTACGGCAGGTGTTTGTGCCTTATTATAATGGCTAGACATTGAATATCCATAAGCTCCTGTAGTAAATACACAAACTATATCTCCACGCTCTGCCTTTGCCATTTTAATATCTTCAATTATTAAATCTCCACTTTCGCAGCATTTACCTGCCAAAGTTACAATCTCTGTTTTAGGGGCATCCATTTTATTAGCAATTACTGAATCATACTTAGCCTGATATAATGCAGGTCTAATATTATCAGCCATTCCTCCATCAATGAAATAATATTGTCTATTAGGAGTCTTTTTAGTATTTCCAACTGTATATAATGTATATCCAGCCTCACCTACTATAGAACGTCCTGGCTCAATAACTAAAGCCTTAATAGAAACATTATTTTTCTCTAATGCCTCTTCTGTATGCTTAATAAGCATTTTTGATATAACATCATATGGAATAGGTTTATCCTCATCAGTATATCTAACTCCATATCCTCCACCAATATTTAGGATAAGTTTTTTGTCAAATCCCTTTAAGAACTCAACTATTTTATCTATTGCGGCATAGAATCCACTAGGATCAAATATTTGTGAACCAATATGTGAATGGAATCCAGCAAGATTTAAATATTGTGATTTTTCTACAATATCAATTGATTTCTTTAAATCATCTGATGATATAAGCATACCAAACTTAGAATCAACGTGTGCTGTAACAATAAATTTATGAGTATGTGCTTCAACACCAACATTTAATCTAAATAAAACATTAACATTCTTTTTAAGTCTGTTAGATGCTTCCTCAAGCATCATTGCCTCACCAAGATTATCACATACAAAATTGACTCCAGCATTTATACCCATTTCAATTTCAGCCATTGATTTATTATTTCCGTGGAAATATATTTTATCTGGATCTTGATATTTTAGAGCTGCATAAAGCTCTCCTCCTGATACAACATCAGATCCAATTCCTTCCTCATGTACAAGCTTATACATTGCCATACAAGCAAATGCCTTTGATGCGAATAATACAAGAGTATCAAACTTATCAGATACTAAATTATTCTTGTAAAGCCTAATAATATGTCTCATTAATGCTTCATCATAAACATACAATGGTGTACCATATTTTTTAGCAAGCTCGCTACAAGTAAAACTTCCAATTTTTAATTCCATAAGATCCTCCAAAAAATTAATTTATAAATTAAAAGGCACCTTACGGCGCCTTATTATACATTCACTAAAAAACATAAAACTAGCGCCTCCACATCATTATAATGTGGGAGTGATATAGATATTCTCTATAGCCCCATGAATATATAATGCCTTATATATCCATTCGGCGATGGTTACCTTTCCAATTCTTCATTGAATGCCTTCTCCAAATTGTACTCATTTGCATCGCTACCTCTATTTTATTTATATACTGGATTATACAATCAAATTATTAATTTGTCAAACGCTCTACTAAATTTGTTTTAAAATATTGAAAATTTGATTATACATTTCCTCATTTGACTCATTTTTTCTCTTAAAATCAAATATTATTTTATTATCATTTAGAATAGCAAAATGATTTGCAAGATTTATTCCATCCATAATATCATGTGTTACCATGACCATTGGTGATGGATTCTCCTGTAAGATATCCTTAATCTCATTATATATTCTATATTTTAATCCTATATCTAATGAATTAAATGCCTCATCCATTAATATTATAGAAGGATTAATTGAAAATGCTCTTGCGATATTTACTCTCTCCTTCTCTCCACCACTAATTAATTTACAATATTTATCCTTTATATCTAAAAGCTCAAGTTTATTTATAAGCTCATCAATTCTTTTATTATCATTAGATACTAGCTTGATATTATCTATAACGCTTAATGATTCTATAACCCTAGGTTCTTGAAAAATATATGCAGGTCTTTTAATATCACCAATAATTTCACCATCATAATCCTTAAGACCTGCAAGAGCCTTAAGCAATGTTGTCTTTCCAGCTCCAGACGGACCAAAAATGCATACTATTTCATTATCCTCAATTGTTAAATTGATATTATTTAAAACCATTTTATCATTATATTTAACACATAGATTTTTAATTTCTATCATTTGTCCCACCTCACAAGTACATGCCCAATTCCTCTAATAATCGCTTCAATTAAAGCACCAAGTGCTACAGCAACGATTGTAAGGGCAAAAACCTTTGCCATTTCTAGATTGATTTGTTCATATTTCATTTGTGTACCTATACAGCTAATTGGAAATGAAATTGCTTCTGCAGATATTATAAGCTTTAGATTAAATGAAGCTGCTGTAGCAATTCCTTCTATAAGTGGCTTTGCAATTTCTCTTAAATATATTTTAAAAATAATATCCTTTTTTTGAACCTTATATATTTCTGCCATTTCTATAATTTTATTATCAACATTATCTAGTGATCCCAGAATTATAGAATATAACATTGGCAATAATACTATTAATGAAACAATAATTGGTACATCACCTTTATCTAAGGAATACGCTAGCATCAATATAATTGACATTGTTGGAATTCCTCTTATTATTCCATTAAAAGGAAGGAATATTTTACGGCATATATTAAACATTTTTGATAATATTGCCATAAAAAAGGCCACAATAAATGATATTATAAAGCTTTTTACAGCTCTTCCTAATGTATTAAATAAATAAGTATAAAACTTTGATGTAGAAATGTAGTGTAAAAATTCCTTGAATGTAGCCTTAGGAGTAGGACATATTAAAGAATTATCTACACTAAAAGAATATATAGTCCATAATATGAAAACTATTAGGATTGTAATTATAGGAAATAATATATTCCATATCTTATTCTTCATATATCCATATCCCCTTTCTAATATCATAATTATATCATTTAAAATTAAATATTAAAAGATTAGTGAAATAAGGTAAGAAAAAAGGTATAATTGGAAGCAATTTCCAATCATACCTATATTTTAAAATCCATAGAAGAAATCATCATCGGCAGTAACATTTATAATATTCTTTAAATAAGCATTATTAAATTCCTTGAACTTAAATGCTTTTTCAATACCAATATTACATCTTGTAATTGTTTCAGATGTAAATGTGGTTCCTGCAAGTGATGAACCATAATCAGAGAATAATGTATTTAATGATGAATAATTCTTTAATAAATAAGCTTCATTTTTAGTTAGCTTTTCAAATAAAGATTCAATAAACTCTGTATTATCGTCAGCAAATCCGTTATGAGAAATAATTGAAGCCTGTGGATAATTTGTATATGAAGGATTTATATTTGTATATTCAGCCTGCATATCAATTGAAACATTTATATTATATCCTTGAGCTGAAATTGTTTGAACAGCCTTTGTAACTGCAGGCTCTCCTAAGACTCCTAAGGTCTCATTTCCTTGCTTAGCACCTGATAATAATAATGAAATTATTTCAGCTGCAGTGCTCTTAATACAAATTGTTACCTTTCCTTCTTGTGGCTCACTTCCAGTTACATATGGAATATTATTCTTTAATAGCTCATATTCTAAAAGCTTTGATGTTGTAGCTCCTGATGTAGTATATACAACTTTACCAGTTAAATTAGATAATCCTGTTACATCAGATGTTGATACAACATATAAATTACCAAATACATTATTTGTTACAAGCTTAACATCAGTTCCTGCAGAATATGCTTGTGCTGCTGCAATAGTAGGACAAATTGCTAAATCACATTCATCCTTTGCAATATATGACATTATTTGATCTGCTGATACAATTTCAAAATCAATTGTCATATCATCATATGTAAATCCTTCATCTAATAAATTGGCAACTGCAAGAGCAGGTGTTCCATCAGGAAGATAGAATTTTACATTCTCATTTGATTTATTACTTCCGCATGATGCAAGTGCCATGACTGTTAAAGCTAAGGCAGATGCCATTAATATCTTTTTCTTCATTATACTTATTCTCCTAAGTCCTTTGATCTATCAATAAAGGTAGTATGTAAAAGCTCATGAGCTAAATGAGAACCTGGCTTTTCTAGGTATGTATCATAAAGCTCTTTAATTACTGGGCTTTCATGACAGAATCTAAGCTTTTGCTCCTTAGTATCTGTCGAATATAGATTTTTATTACGATTAACTCTAGCTTCTTCCATCATAGGCTTACGAAGGATTTTTGGTTGTCCTCCTCCATTAGCACATCCACCACGACATGCCATTACCTCTACGAAATCAAGCTCAATTTCTTTATTTTTAATGCTTTCAATTAATTTACGTGCTTCACTCATTTGAGATACAGCCGCAACTCGAAGCTTAATACCATCAATATCAACCTCACCAATCTTAAGGTTATCAATTGTTCTAATAGGATCAAGCATTGTTAATTCTTCCTCATTCATGTTTCTTCCAGTTAGCATATAGAATCCAGTTCTAAGTGCTGCCTGCATTACTCCACCAGTATTTCCAAAAATTAATCCAGATGATGAACCATATCCAAAAATTGAATCGAACTCTCCATTATCATCCTTTGAAAAATCTAGTCCCTTCTCCTTAATCATTTGAGCAAGCTCAACTGTTGTAATTGTACAATCACAATCATGCTCTGCACCAGATGCATTAAGCTCAGGTCTTAATCTTTCAGCCTTCTTAGCAGTACAAGGTGCTACTGCTACTACATATAAATCAGACTTATCAATACCTACATTCTTGGCAAAGTAGGTTTTAATTATTGAAGCCTGCATGGCAATTGGTGATTTAGCTGATGAAAGATTTGGAATAAGCTCTGGGAAAAATGTTTCACAATATTTAACCCATGCTGGACAGCATGATGTAAACATAGGCCACTTATGCTCATCCTTATTCTTAATACGCTCAACTAATTCATTTGCCTCTTCCATAATTGTAAGATCAGCTCCTGCAACTACATCTAATACAAAGTCAGCACCAAGGCTTCTAATTGCAGTAACCATATTCTTTTCAACAAATGAACCAAGTGGTAATCCAAAAGCATCACCAAGTCCTACTCTAACAGCAGGTGCAGTTATAAAAACTACCTTCTTTTTTGGATCATTAATTGCTGCATAAACATCATCTATATTTCTTTTTACTGTAATTGCCCCAAAAGGACATGCTGCAACACATTGCCCACAATTTATGCAAATAGCATTATGCCCTGTCTTCTCCCAATCATAATGGTCATAAACGGCCATTTCATTTGAACAAGTTTTTTGGCATAGTTTACATTTCTTACACTTTAAATCATCTACTTCAATAGATGGATTATCTAATTCGATAAGAACTCTGTGCTCGAACCCTTGCTTCTCTACCATTAATATATACCTTCCTATTCATATATTTATGTATTATTCAAACCCCGATATATTATAGCATATTTACACAAAAAGTAAATTACAATACGCCAACACTCATCTTCTTAATAATATCCTTTAGAAAATCTATCATTTTATCACTAGATTCAGATATCATTTCTCTAATTTTAGTATAGGCATCCTTAGCCTCAATATTAAGATTTGCTGTGTTATTATGCACGAAATTGTTAGAAACTCTATACCAATCATAATATGATACTATATTGGAAGCCTCAGCTATTGTACGAATTGAATATCTAAAATCAAGAGCTGTAGTATCAACATACTCCTCTATAAATCCATATTGAAGGAATCCATCTGGCTTACCTTTATAAAATTGTCTATCATCATAGCTCATTTCACCCTGTGATTTTAGAGTTAAATATTTATCATGTAATAAAAACTTACTACTAATATTTGGGTACTTTAAAATTGTATAGGATAGAATAAATGTTTCAATATATTTTCTAAATATAGTGAAAGCATCTTCGTAATTTTGAATTTTTAATAAAGCATCAATTGATTCAACATTTTTAAGCATTGAATAATACTGTCTACAAAAAACATCTATATAAGACTTATCATCAAAATAGTTTTGAAACATTTGCTCAAATTGCTTAGAATAAATATCCTTATATGTCTCCTTCATCTTGGCTAGTATTTCTCTCATTAATAACACCATCCTCTTCTTTTATCTTACCATTTATATTATTGTCTTTCAATTTCTTTTTAAACCATAAATCATTAGATATTACAAGACCTGCGACCGATAGTACTAATCCTGCAAATATTATTAATGTAATTTTTTCCTTAAGTATAATTGATGAAGCAATCATAGTTATAGCAGGTGAAAGATATAAATATATATTACATTTAACTGGTCCTAGATTAAGAACCGCATAATTCCATAAAACAAAGCACATTGCAGAAGCCACAAGACCTAAAAATAGTAAATTAAGTGAAACCTTAGGAATTGATAATGAATGAATATTTAGATGGCTATTCATTATAAAATAAAAAGGAATAAGACAAATTAGTCCATAATACATAATTTTCCTTGTAGCCCCAATTCCTTGGTATCCTAATATATTAATCTTTTTTACAAATACAGAATAAACACCCCAGCACATCATTGCACATGATGCAAGTATAATCCCCTTTAAACTTATCTCAGATGTATCCTTTAAGGAATCAAATGATATTAAAACAATTCCAAGTATCGCAACTATAAATCCTATTATAAAATTAATAGATATCCTTTGGTCCTTAAATACAGCTGTACAAAAAAGTAATGTAAACATAGGGGCAAGAGATACTATAATACCTACTGATGAGGCACTTGTATACTTTATGGCTATATTTTCAAATAAAAAATAAAATGTAATACCAAAGGCACCAGCTCCTAAAAAATATAATTCATCTCTTTTTCTATTGATATGAAATATTTTAGGGCTTAATAAAAGCAATAATATAAGACATATACATAATCTATAAATTAAAATAGTTGTTGGATCAAAATACCTTAATAGCACTTTTGTCGAAATAAAGGTTACTCCCCATACAAAAACGCAAAATAGTGCTAAAAAGCTCGACAATATTTTTCTACTCATATTTATGACCTCCAACACCTAATTATTATACTACAAATAGCCTATGAAAATACTTGAAAAAATATTAATTTTCTTATTGACAAACAAAGTATAATTTTATATAATCTTAATCGCAGTGTGAAAAACGCTGTAACTAAATGAATGCGGGTATGGCGGAACTGGCAGACGCGCTAGACTTAGAATCTAGTTCCCCCGGAGTGCAGGTTCGATTCCTGTTACCCGCACCATTCTTTAAATATAAACAGCTTATAGCTGTTTTTTTTATTTTTATTAATTCATACATTACTGGTTTTAATTGATTTTGAGATACATTTATTTTATAATCTTTATAGGTGATTTTTATGGCGAATCTTACATATGAAGAAAAGCTTGAACAAAAACTCCTTAAGGAAAAGCTTAAGGAAGAAAAAAGACTCCAAAAAATTGAAGAAGATTTAGCGGAGGAAGAGAAAAAAAGAGAATATATTCGTCAAAACGAACAAGAAATTATGGCTTATAAAAAGCATCGTGCTGAGGTTCATAAAAAGAACTCTCCTCCTAAGCGTAGTGTTTTGGAGGAGGTTGGAAATGCTACAACGCATGGTATTGGAGCATTAATGGGAATTGCAGCACTTATTCTCATGGTTGTTAAAGCTGATGGATTTAGAGAAATGTTTTGTGCTTTTATATATGGATTTAGTATGATTTTTATGATGACTATGTCATGCTTATACCATGCACTTCCTAATAATCTTGCAAAGCATGTATTAAGAAGATTTGATTATTCTTCTATTTATATACTTATAGGTGGTACTTTCACACCAATGTTTCTTCTTTTCCTATATGATTTTTTCCCTCATTTATCAATAGTACTTTGTGCAGTACAATGGGGTGTTATTATATTAGGTTTAATTAATGTAGCTATCTTTGGTCCTGGAAGACATAAGGCTATAAATATGAGCTTATATATTACCCTTGGATGGTGTGGTATTACATTTATTCCTTATCTTATTGAAAATGATTTACCACTTTTGTGGTACATACTCCTTGGAGGAATTGTTTATACAATAGGTATTCTTCCATTTATTCTTAAGAAAAAAGGTGCTCATTTTATATGGCATTTCTTTGTACTTGGTGGTGCAATACTACAATTTATTGGTATATTTATTAGACTTTATTGTTAAAAGCTTGGGGCTACCAAGCTTTTTCTTTACAAAACTTTTTTAATAAAACGCTACCATTTGAGCTTTTGTTATGGTAAAATAGTATTAGTTATTGAAGAAGAAAAGGAAAGTAATATAACGGAAGGGAGTAATCAATATGGATTATTTACTATTAGTCATTCAAAAGGATGATAAAGTTTCACTAGATAAACTTTTAGCACCTTATTACAAGCATAAGGAGGTAGCTCCTTATCTAGCTACAACAAAAGCTGAGCTTTTAGCACAAATTAAAGAGGATATCGAGGATAAGAAAAATAATGGTCCTTATGCAGATTATCTAAAGGCTAAGGAGCTTGCTGAAACAATGCCTACTAAGGAAAACAAGAAAAACCTTAAGCAAATGCAAAAGGAATATAAAAAGCTTATTGCAGAAATGGATGAAAAGGTAACTTGGGATGATGAGAGATGCTTCCAAGAAGCATTAAAGACATTCCACTATCCAGGAGAGTGGCAGGAAAATGGAGACTTTATGTCAACACATAATCCTGATTCACACTGGGATTATCATAGAACTGGAGGAATGTTTGAAAATATCATTCCATTAAAGAATGGATTAAGAGCTACTACTGCTCGTATGGGAGATATCGATTTCGGTCCTCAGCCAGAGCAATATATGGAAGCTGCATTAGAATGGGAAAATAACAAGGCTTTACAAACTGTATCAAGAGAGTCTTATTGTACATTCAATTCTTCATTAATTCCATTCGCTGTACTTGTAGATAATATTTGGTTCGATCGTAACGATCCAACATTCTTCCAAAAGTACAATGTATTAACTCATGACCATTCATATGATGATCATATTGTAACTGCACTTGAGTGCCATATCTAATGGATATAATAAAAGCCTACAAATTGTAGGCTTTTTTTGTTATCTTCTTTGTTCATACATTTTTAAATAAAAATCAATAAGCTTAGTATCAGATGTATTAGATACTACTTCATTATTCTTAATGCACTCATACCAATACATTTCTTCATTATCTCCATCAAACTTATTCATCTTTTTTAATTCTAAAGAAAGATTTGATGGGAATTGGCATTTATAGAATAAGCATCTTGGTACTACTCCTTCTTTTGTTCCTGTATCATACCATGGACGACCAATTCCATTAAATTCATTTATTCCATTTGATGATATCATGCATTTATAAAAGAATAATCCCATTGTATTAGTTGTTTTAGTATTTGGTGCACATAGATATGTAACAAAATTGTCTTTACATCTACAATTTATAACACATTTATCAAAAATTGTATTACCACTACCAAATATAAAATCAACAGTACCTGCGACAAAGCATTTATTAAATACATTATCATTTCCACAGCAATATAATGTATCCTGATATCCTATAAACTTACATTCCTCAAAATATCCATTAAAGGCCTCTGTTTTAAAAGCTACAGCCTGATCTCCATTACCTCTTGCATCAATTCCCTTAGAATGGGCATGAGTGTTTTGAATTGTTACGTTAAACATTTTAAGTCCATAAGCTTCAGGCTTAACTGTTACAGTAGCACTTCCTGTAGTACCATATACCTTAACACCATCACCATCATCTATTAGTCTACGTTTCATTGAATTATATGCATCATAAGATATTATAGAATCATCCATTCCAATAATAGTAATATTCTTTTGTCTTATATAAATCTTTCCATAATAAACCTCATTTTTAAGGTATATTCTTGCTCCTTCCTCTGCATTATCTAGGCATTCCTGTAAATCATTATATACAAGCTTTCCAAGATTTGATACTTTATTAGGTAGAGCCTTTGTTACTAGATAATCCATAATATCACTTCCTCTATCTAATTATAGCATATAATTTATAAATAACCTAGCCAAGAGCTACATCTAGAATCATCATTATGATAAATCCAATTGAAAAACCTATTGTAGGAAGGTTAGAGTGATTTCCATCATTAGCTTCAGGAATTAATTCTTCTATTACAACATACATCATGGCTCCAGCCGCAAATGATAATGTGTATGGAAGAATTGTATCAACAAATGATGTTAATAGTATCGCAATAATAGAAGCTATAGGCTCAACTACTCCTGATAGGAAACCAAAGATAAAGGCTTTAAGTTTAGAAACACCAGTTTCCTTTAATGGCATAGAAATTATAGCTCCTTCTGGGAAATTTTGGATTGCTATACCAATAGATAATGTTAAAGCTGCGCTACTAGAGATTGTATTAGTAAATACTCCTGCTATAACAACTCCTACAGCAAGCCCCTCAGGAATATTATGAATAGTCACAGCTAGAAGCATTTTTAATTGTTCAGTAATCTTATTATTATGTGGGCCCTCTTCTACCTTATTCATATGCTCATGAGGTATAACCATATCAAGAAATAATAAGAAAATAATTCCTATCGCAAATCCAATAGATGGAACAGCCCATTCCTTAGCCCCACCAGAATATGCTTCTATTGCAGGAATTAATAAAGACCAAATTGAAGCTGCAATCATAACTCCTGATGCAAATCCTAACAAGATTTTTAATAACTTTGGATTAACCTCTTTTTTTAAAAGAAATACCATAGCACTTCCAAGTGTTGTTCCTAATAGTGGTAATAATAATGCTAAAACAATTTTATAATTAAATACTATTTCAAAAAACATACTATCATCTCCTTGTTAGTTAGTCTTAACTAACTACCTATATTTTAGCACTATACCAAAATAAGTCAATAGTAATGCTTTTGTAAAAAAAAGGTACCTAACAAAGGTACCTTAAAACATTATTACTTAGGTTGTTTTCCGATATAAGCTAGAATTCCACCATCAACATATAAGATATGTCCATTTACAGCATTTGATGCATCAGATGCAAGGAATACTGCTGGTCCTGCTAGCTCATCTGCCTCTAACCAACGTCCAGCTGGAGTCTTAGCGCAGATAAATTGATCAAATGGATGACGAGATCCATCAGCTTGTCTCTCACGTAATGGAGCTGTTTGAGGAGTAGCGATGTATCCAGGTCCGATTCCGTTACATTGGATATTCATCTCACCATACTCAGAACAAATGTTACGAGTAAGCATCTTTAATCCTCCCTTAGCTGCAGCGTAAGCAGAAACTGTCTCACGTCCAAGCTCAGACATCATTGAACAAATGTTAATGATCTTTCCATGTCCCTTCTTAATCATTGAAGGTAATACTGCCTTAGCTACGATAAATGGTGCATTTAAATCTACATCAATAACTTGTCTGAATTGATCAGCAGTCATCTCAAGCATAGGAATTCTCTTAATAATTCCAGCGTTATTAACTAGAATATCAATAACTCCTACTTCCTTCTCAATCTTTTGTACCATTTCGTTAACCATAGCCTCATTAGTTACATCACAAACATAACCATGAGCCTTGATTCCTGCCTCTTTATAAGCAGCAAGTCCCTTGTCAACTAGCTCTTGCTTAATATCATTGAATACGATTGTTGCTCCTGCAGCAGCCATACCCTTAGCAATTGCAAATCCGATTCCGTAAGAAGCTCCTGTAATTAAAGCAATCTTACCATCAAGTCTAAAATCCTTCATTTCCATAATGTGTTAATTCCTCCTGTTTCTAACATAATTATTATAACACATTTTACATTATAATTTAAAGACTATTTCAATATTTTTAAGAACTTATAATGCAATGTGTTATATATAGAATTATTTAATGTAATATGAATATTTTTATTATAATTTATTGTTTCTAAAATCCTGAATAATTTTATGAGACATAGATGTAGGATTATTTATTATTTCTACATCCTCTCTTCTAAACCATCCAGCATATCCAAGCTCATCTTCCTGTAATACTATATTATCATGATAGGATTTGGCTACAAATCCTATCATCATTGTGTTAGAAAATCCCCAAGGCTGAGACATATAGTATTTAATATCATATAAATCAAGTCCTGTCTCCTCCTTGGCTTCTCTTCTAACACATTCCTCTAGTGATTCACCAACCTCGCAGTATCCAGCGACTAAAGCATAATTAGCATTTAATCTTCCCTTATATTTTGTAAGAAGTATTCTATCATTATTAATTATAGCTACGGCTATCGCAGGCATTATATCAGGATATTTAGTATTTGAGCATTGTGGGCATACATTTGCCATCTCTATTTTGCTTTTTACCATTCTATTACCACATACACCACAATATTTTGCGTGAGTTATAAAATAATTATAATGTAGCCCACAAACTGCTGCATAGCTCATTATTCTATCCTTAAGTCCATTAGTATCATCAACATTTCTTAATGCTTTAGTTTCTATAAACTCATATGAATCATCAAGAGTATATAAATCATTATAATCTACATGAAAGAATACCTTATCGTCTATATCAAATAAATGACGAGCATTAATTATTTTTTCAAATCTTGGTAATTCTAAATAATCATATGTTCTTCTTACAAGTATCCTATTGTCCTTATAGCAAAGAATTATATCACCTATTCTTGGTTCTATATCCTTAAAGGAATTATCATATTTAGCAGGTGCTATTTCATTAATCATTTGTTTCCTCCAGCATTTTATTTAAGGTATTATAAAATGCAATATCGTTTTCTTTAGTTCTTTTCTTAGGTCCCTTTAAGTGAGTCTTTTTATTTGATCTTCTTTCTCGAGACATAATATTTCTTACCTCAAGAAGGTACGAAATATTTCCCTCATTATATATCATGCCATTTTGGTTTATTGGATATGCACCTTTGGCTAAAGCCATTTGAGCCACTCCATAATCCTGAGTTATTACAATATCACCTATTTCAAGATCATTTATAAGAGCATAATCTACAGCATCAGGTCCTTGCAAGACCATTCTTATTGTAGCATAATCCTTTTGTGTTTGATGAGCATCATCATAATATAGAATTATTTGCTTATTATATTTTCTTGCAAGTGAAATTGCAATATCAACAACAGGGCATGCATCTGCATCTACAAGTATTCTCATAATACAAAATTAAGAGGCATACACCTCTTAATTAATCCTTATTATGCATTCATCCAAGACTCATCAGATGGGTTTTGTTGGAACTTTAATACCTTATTAATATCAGCATCAGAAATATACTTCTCTTGTGCTGCAGTATGAACTAAAGTCTCGAAGTTAGATAATGAATGGTTCTCGCAGTTTGCCTCAGCAAGTCTATCGATTCCCTTCTTTAATCCATAAGTAAAGATTGAAACAATTCCTAAAACAATTGCTCCCTCTTCTCTTAATACATCTACAACCTCAAGAGATGATCCTGCAGTTGAAATTAAATCCTCAACTACAACAACCTTCTTACCCTTAGGAGAAACACCTTCAATTTGGTTTCCTCTTCCATGATCCTTAGCCTTACCTCTTACATATCCCATAGGTAGCTCAAGACGCTCAGCTACCATAGCTGCGTGAGCGATTCCTGCTGTTGAAGTTCCTTCAATAACCTCAACATCTGGATAATAAGTCTTAATAGTTTGTGCAAGACCATCTTCAACTACCTTTCTTACCTCTGGGTAAGATAGAGTCATACGGTTATCACAATAAATTGGTGACTTAATTCCTGAAGCCCATGTGAATGGGTCATTTGGCTTTAAAAATACTGCCTTAATCTTTAATAGGTTCTTTGCAACCTCTACTGCTAATTCCTTCTCTGTCATTATCTAAATTCCTCCACGCACTTCTTATATGCAGCAACAGGGTCTGTTGCCTTTGTAATTGAACGTCCTACAACGATATATGTAGATCCATTCTCCTTTGCAAGAGTTGGTGTTGCAACTCTCTTTTGATCATTTACATCGTCTCCAAGTAAACGAATTCCTGGAGTTACTGACATAAATCCAATTTCCTTAATGATTGGAGCCTCTAGTGCAGAGCATACTACACCATCAAGTCCAGCCTCTTTAGCATTTAAAGCATACTTTCTTACCACATCATTAACCTTAAGCTCATCACGAATTCCAAGCTCATTATGTAGTATTTCATCATTAATTGATGTAAGAATAGTAACGGCAATTAGTTTTGTATTCTTTCCTGCCTCAGTAGAGCATAACCCCTCCTTAGCAGCCTTCATCATCTCAATACCACCCTCTGCATGTACATTAGTGATATCTACTCCAAGCTCACCAATCTTTGCCATTGCAGCCTTAACAGTATTAGGAATATCATGAAGCTTTAAATCTAAGAAAATCTTAAATCCATCCTTCTTAAGCTCCTTAACAAGACTTGGTCCTTCCTTATAATACATTTCCATACCAATCTTAATATAAGGATTTAATCCCTTGAATGGCTTAAGGAATGTCATTAAATCTTCCTTTGACTTAAAGTCACATGCAATAATTACGTCTCTTTCCATTACTTGCGCTCCTCTCTATGTGCGTATCCAATAGCTTCCTTAACGCTATTAAATCCGTATTTCTTTAAAACACCTGGTAGGTCCTCAATAATTTTTTTACAAGCAAGAGGATCAATTAAATTAGCAGTACCTACTGCTACTGCAGAAGCTCCTGCAAATAAAAATTCTAATACATCCTCAGCATTCATTACTCCACCCATTCCGATGATTGGGATATTTACATTCTTATAAACATCATAAATCATTCGAATAGCAATAGGCTTTATTGCAGGTCCAGACATTCCACCAGTTTTATTTGTTAAAAGTGGTCTTCCAGTCTTTAAATCAATCTTCATACCTGTTAGGGTATTAATCATTGTAATTCCATCAGCTCCAGCAGCTTCTACTGCCTTTGCAATTTCAACAATATTTGTAACATTTGGAGACAACTTTACATATACTGGCTTTTGTGATACAGCCTTTACCTTTTTTGTAATATCTGAAGCAACATTAGGATCTGTTCCAAATGCTACTCCACCCTCCTTAACATTAGGGCATGAAATATTAAGCTCTAAAGCTTTTACGACCTTAAGCTTTGATACCTCTTTAGCAACTGTTATATAATCCTCTACACACTTTCCAGCGATGTTTGCAATAACCTCTACATCATATTTCTCAAGGAATGGGAATTTATGATCTATAGCAGCCTCTAGTCCTGGATTAGCAAGACCAATAGCATTAAGCATTCCACCATATACCTCAGCTACTCTTGGAGTATCATTTCCAAGTCTTGGCTCTAAGGTTGTAGCCTTAGTCATAATTCCACCAAGTATAGATAGATCATAGTATTCGCTAATCTCTTCACCAAATCCAAATGTACCTGATGCAGGGATTATAGGGTTCTTAAGATTTAATCCAGGTAATTTAACACTTAAATCACTCATACTTTACAACTCCTAACTCAAATACAGGTCCATCCTTACAAACTCTTAGGAAAGCCTCTCTATTCTCCTTTGGTTTAAGGATACATCCATAGCAAATACCAACTCCACAAGCCATTCTTTGCTCGAATGATAAATATCCTTCCTTAACTCCATAATACTTCTTATCTAAGAACTTAAGCATTACATTTGGTCCACATGCATATAAGACATCAAAATCAATTTTATTTTGTTCAATGCAATCAATTACATTTCCCTTCATACCATATGATCCATCATCAGTTGCAACATAAACCTTACCATAATTCTTAAGCTTATCCTCTAAAATAACAAGCTCCTTATTACGAGCACCAATTACAACATTAACCTCGCAACCACTTTCCTTAAGCTTTTTGGCAGCTTCAACAAGTGGTGGTACACCAATACCTCCACCTACTAAAACAACCTTCTTATTCTTAACTAAAGGGAATCCATTTCCAAGAGGTCCTAGTACATCAAGTACATCACCTGGCTTTTTTGAAGCCAGGATTTCTGTACCCTTTCCTACTACCTTATAAATAATAACGATTGATTCTTCCCTAACCTCACTTATAGAAATAGGTCTACGAAGTAGCATTGATTTATCCCCAGTACTTATGTTTACAAATTGCCCTTGAACTGCATTAGTAAAACCTGCAATCTCCATTTCATATGTATCATCAAGTATTGGGTTGTTTCTTATTACTTCACCCATTTTATAATTCATTAAATTGTACCAACCTTTATTGTAATATCTTCTAATACATCAAGTAATGCCTTAACTGTATCAAGTGATGTAAATACTGTAATATTATTCTCTGAAGCTGTACGTCTTATTGCAAATCCATCCTTAGTTGAATTTGGTTCAAAATCAGATGTATTAATAACATATGCAATATGTCCCTTACGAAGAGAATCAAGAATTTCCTCTGAACCTTCAGATAATTTCTTTCTTACACGAGTCTTAATACCATTATCCTTTAAGAACTTAGCTGTTCCTGAAGTAGCCTCAATATTAAATCCTAACTCATAGAATCTCTTAATAAGTGGTAATGTAGCTTGCTTAGTTTCATTAGATAATGTAACAAGGATAGTTCCATAATTTACAACCTTCATATTTGAAGCACGAAGTGCCTTATATATAGCCTTTGTAAGCTCTACATCATATCCAATAGCCTCTCCTGTAGACTTCATCTCTGGAGAAAGTAGAATCTCAAGACCCTTAATCTTTGAATTAGAGAATGTAGGTGCCTTTACATACCACATCTTTTGTGCCTCAGGTAAGCAGTTAACAGGAAGTCCTTGTTCTCTTAAGCTAATTCCTGCCATACACTTAGTTGCGATTGAAGCAAGATGATACTTAGTTGCCTTAGAGATGAATGGTACTGAACGAGATGAACGTGGGTTAACCTCGATAATTGATACATTATCATCCTTATCAACTATGAATTGTACATTAAATAATCCTACAATTCCGATATTTAATCCAAGCTTTGTAGTATAGTCAACGATTGTATCCTTAACCTTCTGGCTAAAGTTCATTGAAGGATATACTGAAATTGAATCTCCTGAGTGAACTCCTGTTCCCTCAATATGCTGCATAATTCCTGGAATGAATACATCATGTCCATCACATACAGCGTCAACCTCAGACTCACGTCCCATGATATATTTATCAATTAGAACTGGTTGTCCTGGAGATGCAAGGAAGGCATTTCCAAGATATGCAAGTAATTGCTCGTCAGAGTGAACAATTTGCATTGCACGTCCTCCTAAAACGAATGATGGACGTACAAGGACTGGATATCCTAGCTCATTAGCTACTCTTACTCCATTCTTCTCATCCATAACTGTAAGTCCCTTAGGTTGAGGAATTCCAAGCTTAATTAATAGTTCCTCAAATAGCTTACGGTTTTCAGCATTATCAATAGCTTGCTTATCAGAACCCATCATCTTAACTCCAAGCTCATCAAGCTTATCAGCAAGATTGATTGCAGTTTGTCCTCCAAGCTCAACTATAACACCATCTGGATTTTCAAGAGTAATAATATTCATAACATCCTCTATTGTTAGAGGCTCGAAATAAAGCTTATCAGATACTAGATAGTCTGTTGAAACTGTTTCTGGATTATTATTAATAACAATAGCGTCATATCCTAGTTCCTTTAAAGCCCAAATTGCATGAACTGTAGAATAATCGAACTCTACTCCTTGTCCAATACGAATAGGTCCTGAACCTAGAACTATAACCTTCTTATTCTTTGAAACGATTGATTCATTCTTGTGTTCATATGTTGAATAGAAATATGGAACATATGCGTCAAACTCAGAGGCACATGTATCAATCATCTTATATACTGGCATAATACCCTTCTTCTTACGAAGTAGGAATACCTCAGTATCCTTTAATCCCATAATTCTTCCTAGGTAAGAATCTGCAAATCCCATCCTCTTAGCATCAAGTAATAGCTCATCATCAATGTTCTTACCTGCTGCCTTAAGCTTGCGCTCCATTTCAACAATCTTCTTAAATTTAACTAGGAACCACTCATCAATCATTGTTGCGAAATAAATCTTCTTAAGTGGTACATCACGTCTTAATAATTCAAATATTTCAAATATTCTTTCATCTGTTGGAGTCTTAATAGCCTTCATAAGTTCTTCAGTAGAAACATTCTTAAACTTAGCCTTCTCTGGATGATCAGCTCCAACCTCTAATGAACGAATTGACTTAAGGAATGACTCCTCAAATGTACGTCCAATAGACATTACCTCTCCTGTAGCCTTCATTTGAGTTGAAAGCTCATGAGAAGCAGATGCGAACTTATCAAATGGGAAACGAGCAACCTTAGTTACAATATAGTCTAGTGATGGTTCAAATGCAGCTGATGTATTAGCAATTTGAATCTCATCTAGATTAAGTCCTACTGCAATCTTTGCAGATACTCTAGCGATAGGGTATCCTGATGCCTTTGAAGCTAATGCAGATGAACGAGAAACTCTTGGGTTAACCTCAATAACATAATATTGGAATGAATAAGGATCTAATGCAAATTGTACATTACATCCTCCCTTAATATCTAGGGCACGAATAATACGTAATGCTGCTGTACGAAGCATTTGATATTCCTTATTTGTTAATGTTTGAGTTGGAGCTACTACCATTGAATCTCCTGTATGAACTCCAACTGGGTCAATATTTTCCATTGAACAAATTGTAATTGCAGTGTCATTATAATCACGCATTACCTCATATTCAATTTCCTTATATCCCTTAATAGACTTCTCAACAAGGATTTGTCCTACTGGAGAAAGCTTTAAAGCGTGCTTTGCAAGCTCATATAGCTCCTCATCATTATCTGCAAATCCTCCTCCAGTACCTCCTAGTGTGAAGGCTGGACGAACGATAATTGGATATCCAATTTCGTTTGCAATTTTAATTGAATCCTCAATAGTTGTTGCAATATCAGATGGTAAAACTGGCTCTCCAATTCTTTCGCATAGCTCCTTAAATAACTCACGGTCTTCAGCCATTTCAATAGCATTGAAATCTGTTCCTAATGCCTCAACCTGGCACTCCTCAAGAATTCCCTTCTTAGCTAATTGAACAGCAAGATTTAATCCAGTTTGTCCTCCAAGTGTACAAACAATTCCATCTGGTCTTTCCTTACGAATTATACGAGCTACGAATTCAAGATCAAGTGGCTCCATATAAACCTTATCTGCAATCATTGTATCAGTCATAATTGTAGCTGGGTTTGAGTTTACAAGTACAACCTCATATCCTTCTTCCTTTAAAGAAAGACATGCTTGAGTTCCTGCATAATCAAACTCTGCAGCCTGACCAATAACGATTGGACCAGAACCTATTACCATTACCTTATGTATATCTGTTCTTCTTGGCATATTACTTAGCCTCCTTAAACTTCTTCATATTATCAATGAATACTCCAAATAGGTACTCTGAATCCTCTGGTCCAGCAGCTGCCTCTGGGTGATATTGAACTGAGAATAAATAATCCTTTTTAATTCTTACTCCCTCAATTGTATTATCAAGCATATTAATATGAGTAACCTCAAGATCTGTACCCTTAATTGACTTTTCATCAACTGCATAAGAGTGATTTTGAGATGTTATTTCTAATCTATTTGTTAATAGATTTTTAATTGCGTGGTTAGCTCCACGATGTCCAAACTTAAGCTTATAAGTCTTTGCTCCACAAGCAAGAGAAATAATTTGATGTCCTAAGCAAATTCCAAAAATTGGAAGCTTTCCTCTTAAATCCTTAACTACCTGAATAGCAATAGGATTGTCTGTTGGATCTCCAGGACCATTAGATAGGAATAATCCATCTGGTTCATATTCCATAATAGTTTCTGCAGTAGTATCATAAGGTACTACAAAAACATTACAATTCTTCTTATTGAACTCACGAATTATATTTTGCTTTGTACCAAAGTCAATGCACACAATATTGAACTTTGGATTTCTAGCACGTGATACCCATTTCTTCTTAGAAGATGCTCTTGCAACCTGGTCATGAGCAGGCTTCCACTCACGAAGTTTCTTTAAGCATTCCTCTTCTGGTGTATCAATTGATGTTATTAATGCAACCTGAGATCCCTCATCACGAATGATTTGAGTTAACTCACGTGTATCAATTCCTGAAATCATTGGTGTGTTGTAATCAACAAGTAGCTCACTAAATGTCTTAGTAAAACGGAAATTAGATGGCTCATCACAATATTCCTTTACTACAAATGCACTACATCCAACTGTTCTAGACTCTGAATCCTCCTCATTAACTCCATAGTTTCCAATTAGAGGATAAGTCATTACAACAATTTGATCAGTATATGATGGGTCTGTTGCAATCTCTTGATATCCAACCATTGATGTGTTGAATACAAGCTCACCTATCTTTTCGCAATTAGCTGCTTCACTATGTCCCTTAAATGTTCTTCCATCCTTTAGGACAAGCTTCATATTATAATCCATAAATTATTTCTCCTCTCTTTATTGTATATAATATCTTTCCATAAACCCATTTTCCATTATATGGGGTATTTTGGCCCTTTGAAACAAATGTGCTACTATCAATTTGATAATGCTCATTTAAATCTATTATGGTAATGTTGGCATCATTACCTACATAAATGTCATGTGTTGGAAGACCAAATGTCTTAGCCATATCATGACTCATCTTATTTAAAATTAAAGATAAGCTTACCTTACCAGTTTTTACAAGCTCTGTATATACAAGTGGGAAGGCTGTTTCGTGTCCTGTTATTCCAAATGGAGACTTCTTCCATCCCTTAGCCTTTTCCTCAAGTGTATGAGGTGCATGGTCTGTTGCAATACAATCAACTGTACCATCTAATAATCCTTGTACTAAAGCATCTCTATCCTCTCTTGATTCAAGAGGTGGATTCATTTTCCAATTTGCGTCATTAGGATCACAATCCTCATCTATTGAAACAAGGTGATGAGGTGTAGCCTCACATGTAACATTAAATCCTTGTTTTTTAAAGTAACGAATAATATCTACTGACCCCTTAATTGATGTATGGCATACATGGAGATGACATCCAGTCTCTCCTGCAATTATTCCATTTCTGGCAATTTCTAGTGTCTCTGTTATTCCTAAAATACCAGGAAGTCCAAGCTTTCTTGAAGCTTCTCCCTCATGCATAACACCACCATATAAAAGATCTCTATCCTCACAATGGCATATCATTGGCTTATTTAACTTAGATGCCTTCTTCATAGCCTCATACATAGTACTTGAGGTATATACTCCATGACCATCATCAGAATATCCGCATACATATGGAGCAATCTCCTCCATGTCACTTAGCTTATCACCAAGACCTGATTGGTCAAATGTGATTGTACCAGTTTGATATGCATCGATAATGCTATCCTTATCAAGTAAAACTTGAATATACTTCATATTCTCAACTGTATTAGGCTTGGGTGTAATATTAGGCATTAAAAATACTGTTGTATATCCACCTTTAGCCGCAGCTCTTGAACCTGTATAAATTGTTTCCTTATACTCTTGTCCTGGCTCTCTCCAGTGTACATGAGAGTCCATAAATGATGGAGCTATAAGCTTATCTGTACAGTCTATCTCTTGTCCCCCAGATAGGTTTTCTCCAATAGATACAATCTTTTCTCCATCGATTTGTACATCTACCTTCTTAAATTCGTTGTCAATAAATACTGTTCCATTCTTTAATGTTATCATATGTTCCTGTCCTTTCTTAATCTCCTATACTACGCTTGATTACGGCCATTCTTACGTATACTCCGTTAGTCATTTGTCTAAATATTCTTGATTTAGGGCATTCAGGAACATAATTATCAACTTCGACACCTCTATTAAAAGGAGCCGGATGCATGATAATTGCATTATCCTTCATCTTGGCAACTCTTTCCTCATTCATTCCATATTTAGTATTGTACTCTTTATCGCTTAGAGTTGTTAAAACAGCATGACGCTCAGTTTGGATACGAAGCATCATAATAACATCCATTGTTTTAACTCCTTCATCAAAATCAATGTATGCTGCTGTATCATCCATAAACTCCTTTGGTCCTGAAATAAAGCACTTCATACCAAGTCTTTTCATAACCTCAACACTACCATGTGCTACTCTTGAATGTAGGATATCTCCTACAATCATAATCTTTAGTCCTTCAAAATGACCAAACTCATCATAGATAGTTAAAAGGTCTAAAAGATTTTGAGTTGGGTGGTTTTCTGTACCATCACCTGCATTAATAATTGCACAATTAAGATTTTTTAATTCATTATAATATTCATTTTGAGCAGATCTTATAACCACTGCATCACATCCAAATGATTCAAATACCTTTACTGTATCATAGAAGGTCTCACCTTTACTAATTGAAGATCCCTGAGCATTAAAATGTAGAACCTTCGCATTAAGCTTCTCCTCTGCAGTCATAAATGAGTATTGTGTTCTAGTTGAATTCTCAAAGAATAGGTTAGCAATTATCTTATCAGATAAATCAAGCTTCATTCCCTTATCTCTAAAAGATCTTGCATCTTCTAGAATATCAATAATCTCCTCATTGCTTAAAAGCTTTAATGATAGCAAATCTTTTTTCATAAAAACCTCCAAAAAAAGCCCTTTGGATATTCCAAAGAGCCGTAATTATACCTTAATTGAACGATATTATATTATATATAAGGTTCGATTAATAGCCTCTCTGGACTATCTTAAATTCTCACTGCCTAGATTATACATTTTCATGTACTAAATTTCAATAAGAATTTACATCTTTTTCTAATTTATTTTTATCGCACTAAAAAAGCGACAACAAAACATCATCTATTAATATTATAATATAAAAATATCATATTAACATAGTTGAAATTGAAAACGTTTTATTATATAATATCTATGCAATTTTTAATTATAAGAAAGGAAATACATTATATGAAGAAAAAATTGATTTATACTTCTTTTGCTATGGGACTTGCTTTAATAAGCTTAGCTTCTTGTGGTAAAAAAGACAAATCTAATAATAATGACCCTAAGGGAAGTACTGAAGATTTAGTGTCTCCATACACTGTTGATACTTCTAAGGATTATTATACTATTAGATTCTACGATGGGGACTATGCTAGAGATACAAATGGAAATATTGAAAAGGATATTAATGGATTAAATTTATATAAATTTGATTCAAAGGTTGTTTTAAATGTTAACGCTAATGTTGGCCAAGAGCTTACTTGGCTACCTACTCCTGTTAAAGAGGGTTATACATTTGAAGGATGGTATGTAGACCAGGGATTATCTACTCCATTCTACTACACTGAAATGCCTCAAGGAGACCTTGTTGCATATGCACGTTGGACATTAGACCAAGATACTATTTATGTATCAAGTTCAGGTTCTCCTGATAATGATGGTACTAAGAAGAGTAAAGCAATGTCTTTATTCGAGGCTTCAAGAGTTTACAAGCCAGGATGTACAATCATTCTTACTGAAGGTACTTATACTGAAAGATATTCATTAGTATTTGGTGCAAGAGGTGATGCAAACCACATCACTAAGATTACTGGTGCTGGTGCTAATGATGTTATCCTTGACTTCTCTCTTATGGGGGAAGCTGATGCTAACGTAGGTATTAAGTTAGCAGGAGATTATCACCAATTTGCTAATTTCACAGTTAAGGGTGCTGGAGACAACGGACTTCTTCTTGGTTCTTCTAACAATCTTATTGAAAACTGTGTATTTACTGAAAACCATGACACAGGACTTCAAATTTCACGTTATAGTGGTTCAACACAGCCATATCTAGATCAATGGCCTTCTAACAATCTAGTAAAGAATTGTACTTCTTATAACAATTCCGATGATGCTGGAGAGGATGCCGATGGATTTGCTGCAAAGCTTACTGTAGGATACAACAATGTATTTGATGGATGTATGGCATATTGGAACGTAGACGATGGTTGGGACCTATATGCTAAGCAAGATTCAGGAAGCTTAGGACTTGTTAGAATTCAAAACTGTGTATCATTCCAAAATGGTCACAAGCTAAATGCTGATAAGAATGGATTATATGCTGATTTCGATGGTGACGGAAACGGATTCAAGCTTGGAGGTACATCAGTACCTGGTCAAGTAATTGTTGACAACTGCGTTTCTGCATGGAACTTTGCTCATGGATTTACAGACAACTCTAACCCAGGGGTAATTGCAATTTCAAATTGTACTGCTATCAATAACGGACAATATGGTACTGGTGGTTCTGGTACTTATAGTAAGGAATATGATAACATCAATCTTAACCGTGATGGATTAGTAGCTAATAAGAATTACTATGATGGTGTTCTATCATATTATTCTTCATCTTCACAAAATAAGAATACAACATTCAAGAACGATGAATTTAATGGTTCTATCAATAATTCAATTTTCATCCAAGCTAAGGAAAGCTATGTAGCTGATGGATCTTTATCTGTTCAATCAGGAACTGGATTTACTACTTCTAAACAAGTATCAAAGTGGACTGATCCTACAAATGGTAGTGCTGTTGATGATTCTTATCCAGTAGATTTCATTAAAACTTATGGAACTACAAACTATCATGATACATTTAGAAATGAGGATGGTTCAATCAATCTAAATGGTGTTTGGGGAGTAAACTCAAGTGTTACAAACCAAATCAAGACAGGAGCTAACCTAAATGCTTCATCTGATACTTATTCTCATTATACATTTGCAACTCCTGCAGAAAACGAAACAACTGATGAGACAACTGCTCGTGAGGTAATTGATTCAATTGACCTATCAATTTGTAATAATTATGTATATAGTGATATCTACTTACCTACATCTATGAGAGGTGTAGAAATTGCTTGGTCTTCTTCTGATACAAGCACAATTGGAATCTCATCTGTAACTGAGGTTACTAATGGAACTAATTACTGCTATGGAGTATTAGCTGATAGAATTGACAATGATACAACTGTTACATTAACTGCAACTATTTCAGTTGGTGGAAAGACTTATACTAAGGACTTTACAGTAAAGTGCCAAGCACTTGACCCAAGAGTTGGTGTAATCACTGACATTGATAATGTTACTCAATTAACAACTGATACAGCAGTTGAGGTTAATTCATATAAGGTATATGATTATACTTCAACAAGACTAGTTCTAAATGCTGGAACAGATTATACTGCAAATACAAAGATTGAATATGTATCAGATTATCTATCTGAGTCAGATGCGTTAAACGCAACTGGTTACACAACAGTTACATCATTAGGTGCAGCTGGAACTTATAAGATTACTTATACATTCTCAATTTCTGGATACCCTGATGTAGTAAAATATAGAATTATTACATTAGTTGATCCAACAGATACATTAGAAGTTACAACTGCTTCTGTATATCTAAACTCAATTATCGATGACAATGTATCAATTACAGGAGATGTAAACTATACATCTGGTACTGTATATGCTGCAGCAGTAGCTAAGGGATCAGCCGCTCCTTCTGCTACAGATATTAAGACTGGATCTTCTGCAACAACAACTATTGTTTCTACATTAACTTCTGTTCAATTATCATCACGTAGCTTTACATTAAATCTACCTATAACAGTTCAAGAAACTGCTGTTGATGTATATATTGTAGTTGAAAACTCAGTAGGACTTGGAGAAATTTATAAGGTTGAAGGTGTTGAACCTACATCTCTTATCTCTACATATGATGAGCTAGTAACTGCATTAAGCAATGGAACAAAGGCTTATAAGTTAACTGCTGATATTGATTGTACAGGTAAGACATTAACTCAAGATGGAACATCTACTACATTCAAGGGATATTTTGATGGAGCTGGACATACTATTTCAAATCTAGCAATATCAGTATCTGGAGAAGGTGGAGGATTATTCTACAAGGCTTCTAATGCATTAATCAAGAATATTAATCTATATGAGGTTCATGTAAACCATCCTGATATTACTTCAGATTCTGCTCAAAAGACTGCTATCCTTGTTGGATGCATCGAAAAGGGTGGAGCTACAATTGAAAATATTTCATGTGTTGACTGTTCAGTTAACGCATACCAAAGAGTTGGAGGAATCGTTGGAGAGGTTAAGGGTGATAATACACTTGCAACTCCTAACACTGTAACTATTTCTAAGTGTTCTGTAACATCAACTCATCATAATGACCTTGAGCATTATTCTATCCAATCTGGATATGAAACAAAGAATGCAGCTGGTGATGCTACATATACTGGTGGAAAGTATGTAGGAGGAATTCTTGCTCACGTACAATATTCTGTAAACATTAATATTGATTCATGCTTCGTAAATGAAGAGATTTATATCTACAACCAATATAGTGGAGGAATTCTAGGACGTGTAGACCCTCAATCTACAAACTGCACTATTAGTGTTACAAACTGCGCATTCGGAGGATACCTAAAGAGTACTTCTTCTTATGCAGGAGGAATTGTTGGAGGACGTTCTTCTGGAACTATCACTGTTAAGAACAATGTTTGCTTCGGAACTGTTTCAGGTAAAACTGGTGCTGGAAATATCGTTTCACAAAACCTAACAACAAAGAAGAGTATTGGTACAACTAATATTTACACAATTAATGAGTATACTACATTTGAGAATAATTATTATACTATAACTGATTATGATCCTGAATCTGAATATGCGTCAGCTGATGCATATTATGAAGCTACTACTCTTAACAATGAGTGGCAAGGAATTGCAGTATTCATATCTGATATGAAGTCTGCTGATTGGTGGAATACTAATATGGCTAAATTCATGGAGTCATATACATACACTGTTGATGGATCTTCATATTACTTTGTACTAAAGTAAAAATCATCCCCTGGGATTAAATCCTAGGGGATTTTTTTTGCAAAAAAATGTCCCCATAGGCTAATCAGCTTATGGGGATCTAATTATTTATTATTAGCTTCAAGGAATGATACAAAGCTTTCCTTAGAAATAGGCTTAGAATAATAATATCCTTGAATATAATCGACTTTAATAGCTCTTGCTACATTTATTTGCTCCTCTGTTTCTATTCCCTCAAAAACAACCTTATACTTAAGACCCTTAATCATAGAAATAGCACTATTCATAACATATGAAGCAATACCATTTTTAAAATAGCTATCAACCATACTCTTATCGAATTTAACAATTTCAACAGGCATTTCAACAATATAATTTAGATTTGCATTACCAGTACCAAAATCGTCTAGTGAGAAGCTAAATCCATATTCTCTTAGTATTTGCATATTTCTTAGTAAATTAGCTTTGCCTTGCTCACCAGTTTCTGTAATCTCAAAATTGATGTATTTTGGATTAATTCCGTATCTTTTAGCTATTCTTATGAAATTATCAGCAAATCCCTCTTGCATACATTGTATAGTAGATAAATTAACCTCTATGTAATGTAAGCCCAAAGCTTCCATATCATGCTCACAAATAAATAGACATACAGACTCAAATATCTTTTCTCCAAGATCAATTATTTTTCCATCATGCTCCATCTCAACTATAAAATCTGATGGAAAAATAAGATTCATATCATCATCTCTTAGTCTTACTAAGGCCTCAGCTGAAACAAATCTATCAGCATCATTAGAATAGATAGGCTGATAGAAAACCTCAACATTTCCATTAGCTAAAGCCTTATCACATTTCTTCTTCATCAAAAACTTTTTATGTACATCATTAACTATCTCATCAGTAATCTCATATATTCCTCTATCCATAGAAGTAAGATTAACATTTAAATATTTCATAACCGCAATAAAGTCATTTGAGCTCTCAAATAAACTTAAATCATTGAAATGTAAAAGCTTATAATTAATATTTATAAAAACATCATTATTCTTATAAAAATTATCCTTAAACTCATTAGCTACAATAGAAAGATCACGAGTTCCTTCTTTCTTTCTAACAACAATAAAATCATTTCTATCGTTTTTAAATACTTTTTCTACATTAAATGTTTGAAGCATTTTAGTAATAGATTTAGAAAAATCATCATAATTTAAAAGCACATTAGACATATCAGTATCATAATTAATTAATATGAATTCCATATCTAATTTTTTCTTCATACATAATGATACATAATCTATAAACGCTCTTTGATTTAAAGCACCTGTAATCTTATCCTCATTTAGTGATGGATTCTCAAGCATGATGTAAATAACAAGTGAGCCTAAAGCCTCAGATAATGATACACTAAGAATTGTTACACCAAGATTGCTAAACATGTAATTGACAATTCCTTGAATTGCAGATCCTACAACCCATAATGAAATAAAAATAAATACACCAATAAATCTCTTTTTATAAATATACTTCCTGTATTTAACAATAATAGCTATAGTTATAGCCATAACTAAAAATGCTTCAGTATATGTAATTATAATAGGTAGACCCTCAGTATAATCATTTAATCCATCTTTATCATAAACAACATTTATAGGAGTAGACATAACAAGCACAATACCTATCATTAGCATAATAAATGTTGTCATACACATTCTACTAAAGAACTTAAAATTAATATTTTCAATATCACCAAGACAATATACAAGTCCTAAGCATACAACAAGTATTACAGTAACTAAATAGAGCTTACACACAAGCTTAGTCAAATGAATATTAAAAATATCTGGCTTATTTATCATAATAATAGATAAAATATCTAAAATCAAAGAGGCGAATATTGAAATTGCCTGCCATAAAAACATCTGGTTACTTCTGACTGCACTTTTTCTTTCAACAAAATAGAAAAGAAAGATTACTATCATAACTGCCACACCAGCAACTTGAAGTAAAATATTCATATTATCACTCCCACTCAAAAGAAAAGAATATTTAGTATTCATATAAGCATTATAAAAAACTAAAAGGAATAATGCTCATTAAAGATATTTTTTCATAAACCACCCTAAAAAAGACCTTTATACTACAATTATACAATTTAATCAAAAAATTGACAATAATTATATAATATTTCAAAAATAATTCTAATAAATTAGCTTATTGCAAAAATAAAAAAGGTATATCAACGATATACCTTAGAAATATTACTTAGATGCTGGAATAAAGTCTGTAAGCTTAATTTGAGCTCTCTTACCCTTTACAACAATACCCTTACTTCTATCATTTTCATCCTCTGGTTCAACCATTATACCAAGGCAATAAGGATTAATTCTTTCCTTTTCAGCATAAGCCTTAAGGTCAATAACCTTAGCCTGTGTAAACTTAGCAGTCTTAGGAGCAATAGTTACTTGCTCAAGCACTGCAATTCTTTCATGATCAGGCTTATCTAATACAACTGAAACAGGGGCATTAAAATTATCTGATGTACCAAGAATCTTATAACCCTTATCAGCTAAAGCCTTTAAAGCTATATTATTAGCATAAATATAAAGCTCTGATGGGAATGCAATTTCACTATTCTTATATCCTTCAGGCTCAATATCATAAAGCTTATGAATCTTTACCATATGCTCTGCAATAAATTGAATATCAAGTAGAACCTGCTTAATATCTGGATTCTTATCAGCAATAAATTCACTTACTGCATCCTCACATGAATCCATAATCTCTAATGCTATATCCTCTAAATGATGAGGTAGATTAAATGTAATGCCTGTAATTACTTCTTTTCTTGATAAAAAGACAGATTTGAACTCAGGTCTTACAACCTTTAATATATTAATCTCACAAGCCTTACCACAAAGATAGGCTGCAGTCTCTGAAGGATCTGCAGGATTGTTTTCATCAAAAATAGTAGGGAACATAGCCTCTACATTACTCTTATAAGTCTCCTCTGTAAAAGAAACATGATCATATTTACCAGGATTATCTAAAAAGAATCTAATTTCATCCTTGTAATTTTTTAATTCATTATTTTGCATTATTAATCACCATATTTATTATACCAAATTCATAAAGAAAAAAGAAGAGATAATTCTCTCTTCTTGCCCCCGTTTTTCTAGCAAGCTGAGCAGCTTTTAAAAGACTCCATACTAAACGCTAGTATTTAGTATCTCCATCCCTAATCACATTACAGTTTAAATCACTCCTACATAATTTTTTTCTATGCTGTGATTAGTAAAACTCTCTCAAGTTCTACCAGTATTATATTATAAAGCGTTTTCATTGTCAATAGCTTTGTTGAAAACGTTTTACTTTTTTTACTAATAAAAAAGAAGCTAATGATAAATTATTATACAATCACAGCCTCTTCATCATTTAAATCTGGTTTTTCTTTTATTCTTACCCTATTTGTTTTAACATCTAGGAAGGTATATGTTTCCTTAAGTGTGGCATACTTACCCATGATAACATCTACACAAAATAGCTTATCTGAGACCAAAGTAATAGTGCCTTTTTTAATTTTAGTTTTAGTTCTATCTTTAACTATAAGTGTCACACTTTGTCCAAGTAGCTCATTAAGTCCTTCCTTAATATGCTCACAGTCCTGTGTGACAACGCTCATCTTTGACACCGCCATCACCTGTCTTTCAGTCACTATTATATCATAAAAAAGCCATTTTGTCCAAAGCCAAAAAAATAAAAAAGATGGTATCACTTTTTAAAGTGATACCATACTGCATGCTAATTATTGTATACATAATGACGCATTGTAACTTCAGCGCCTTGGAAATCAATCTTGAATTCATTTTCAGCCTTGAATCCATTAGTCTCAAGCATCTTAATTCCTATTTCATGCTGAACTGGAATATTAGCATTAATCTTTGCCATATTATGCTCCTTAGAAATCTTCTTTAATGCCGAAATTACCTCATTAGAGAATCCCTTTCCTCGAGCTTGCTCAATAAGACCAACAAAGATTTCAATTCCATTTAATGCTTCATTGTATTCAAATCCACATTCACCAATTAAAAGTCCAGACTTAGTAAAAATACCATACATTAGTCTATTCTTTCTAATATCAGCATTTGGCTTATATCCTTCTAAATGATAAGCAAATAGAGTTAGAGCTTGATTCTTATTAACTCTCCATTGTTGGAAATTATTAGTCCATCCTTTATTTCCTACAAGTTGAATTAAGAATGAATTATAATCATCCTTATTAAACTCTCTAACTGTTACATTTTTCTCTTCAATTTTAATCATACTACAATTCACCTTTTCATTATTTGGCATGCCCGGTGGGACTCAAACCTACGACCTTAGTCTCCGGAGGACTACGCTCTTATCAGCTGAGCTACGGGCATACATATTCATAGTTAAATTATACCAAAAAGTCCATTATATGTAAATGTTTTTAAACATAAAAAAAGGTGGCGAGCCACCTTTAATTACTTAATATTAAACTTCTTCTTAGCAGCCGCTACAATTGCCTCAACTGCCGCGTCAATTCCCATATCAGAATTTACACATAAATCATAATCTACAGGATTTCCCCAATCACGTTCAGTAATAAATTCATAATATTTCTTTCTCTTGCGATCATTCTTCTTGATAAGCTGAATAGTCTCATTCTTATTCTTTGAAGTATTATAATATCTAATACATCTATCTACCTTAGATTCAAGTGGTGCATATACAAACACCTTTAATACTGCATCAGGCTCATCTGATAAAATATAATCTGCACAACGTCCAACAATAACGCTAGACTTTGTAGAAGCTATCATTTGAATAGTCTTTAAAGTAGCCATATAAGCCTTTTGAGAAAGCTCCATATCAAGACCAGGGCTATTAGTCATAGTTGGAAAATAGAAACTAGAATCCTCTTCATCAAACTTTTCCATATCAATAGGATTGATTCCATATTTCTCTGCTTCAGCTAAAATAGTCTTCTTATCATAGATAGGAATATTTAATTGCTCCGCAACCTTAGTCGCAATAAACTTACCACCAGATCCATACTCACGAGCAAAAGTAATAGTAAAATTCATATAACATCCCTCCTTAATTATATAATCAACTACTTCTCTATTTAAATTATAACAATTAAATTTTAAAAAAACAATAATTAAGGCTAATTATACTCCTAAATCTTTATAAAGTTTACCTCTATTATTTCGTTTAAAAACCAAAATAAAGAATTTTGGAAGTTTATTAAACACTAAATAGAATGTATGCCTTATAAAGCAAATAGGCCAAAATATAAGATGCTTTCCAATTTTTGGATAGCAAGAAACCCTATATGCTCTATTTGTAAGAAAGACTCTTGCTATAAATATATTAAACTTATTCTTTCTAGCTGATGTATAATTCAAATCATTATTATTATGACCATGTATTCCATATTTTAGCATATAATCAATAAAGAATTTGATATCCTTCTTTTTGAAATCCTCAAATTGATAATCAAATAAAACATCTAATGCATTTAAGATATTATTATATAATACTTCAAGGTTAAGTTCCTTTAATAATACATGTAATAGATCTTTATCAATTACTGTATTATTCATCATATAATAAAAATCCATCATATATCTAATACCTGCACCCACACGTAGATGACGTGCAAAATGGGCAATCGCAAAAACCAAATGATATGTATCTTGTAGCTTATATTCCATATTAGAGACATTTTGACTATAATCAAAAGGATTATTAAAAATCTCACATAACTTTTTCCCATCCCCTGGATCAAATAAATTAAAATGTAGCTCGACCTCAATAGAATCCTTTTTAAAGCATATATGATGTGCACAATCCTCTGTAGGCTCTAGTGCAAATCCATTATCTACTAAAACCTTTTTAGCCTTATTAAAGTCAGATAGTGAAACATAAACATCTATATCTCCTCTAGTTCTTATTGCACTATCTGGATATAATTTAGAAATTAAAGCTCCCTTAACATAAAGATGTTTAATACAATTTTCATCAAATATTTTTGTAATAGTATTCTTTAAATTATTGAATCTTTCATCCAAAACAGTTCCTGAAATATAATATTTCTTATATAAATTATTAGAAGTTATTGGAAATAGTATGGTTAAAAGAGCTTGCTCTTTTGCAACCCTAAGTAAATCATTATTAATTTCATAATCTATATGTCTGCCTAATACATAGGCAGAAACTAGATTTGAAAAATCCATATTATTCCTCCACTAGGCATATATTTTTCTCATCTTTTATTAATGAATCCTTATGAGAAATATAAATAATAGTTTTACCTAAACTAACCAAATTATTCATCATAGCCACTTCATTATCTTTATCAAGAGCTGAAGCTGGCTCATCAAGTATTATAATAGGCTTATTCGATGCGATTGCTATAGCTACCATTATACGCTGTATTTGCCCAATTGATAGTCCTGCACCCTTATCCTTTAATATAGTATTAATGCCGTTAGGTAGCTCATTTATTTCATCAAGTATTGATGCCTTAGCTAAAGCATCATTAATCAAGTTTATATCACTAACGTTTGAAAAAAGTTTAAAATTATCATAAATTGAACCACTAAATAAAATATTCTCCTGAGGCACATACGCAATAAGCCCTCTTGTCTTAAATGATGCCTCATATAGATTATTTAAATATTTAAATGATATATTACCGCTTTGTGGTCTATTAAAGCCTAAAATCAAGCTTATAAGCGTTGTTTTACCTATTCCTGATGGACCAGATATTCTAACAATATCACCTTTTTTAATAATAAATGATAAATTATTTATGACATTTACAACTCCATCATATGAATATGAGACATTATCAATAATAATTGAATCAAAATCATCAATTAATGTCTTATCTTCCTCTTCATTCATATTATATATTTCCGTAATACGATCATAAGAGGCTTTACCCCTTTGATATCTATTAAGTAATGGCGAAATCATTACAAATGGATTATAAATATTATTTAATATCGTAAGTAATGCTACAAGAGCTCCATATGTTATCTTATCCTTTGAAATAAGATATGCTCCAAAAGATATCATAAAAACATATATTACTTGTGACATAGCACCCATAATAGAGCTTGATGTATAGCTCCATTTATTACGATTGCTTCTTTTTTTATAAGCCTCATAATTTAGATTTTTATAATAAACTATAGCATTGTCATAAGCATTATAGCTTTGTATAAGTTTAGCCTCATCTATTGTTTCAATTACAAATGATGAAGCTTTCGAATCTAGTGCTAGAACCTCTTTATGCTTTGGCTTCATAAAATTAGAATAAACCTTTGCAAGAATTGTCATCAATATTCCTGCTACAAGAACTACAGGAAGGAAAAATATTGCTCCTCCTATAATAACTAATAAAACAATCGCAAGAAATGCTCTTGAAATAGAACGCACAATTGAAGGAATCGAATCAAGATATGCTTCACATACATTATCAACATCTCCGACAAATAAAGCTTCAATCTCTCCTCTATGATACTTATTTAACGCATTTACATCCTTATAAATAAGACTATTATATAATTCTTCTCTTAAATCCTTCTGCATTTTCAAATCAAAATGTGAATAAGTAAAATTATATATAAATCTTAAAACGATAGTAATAGCACCAAATATTATCATCAGGATTAAATATTTATTAAAATCATTATAGCCAACACTACTATCCTTTATAATTTTTTCTGCACAATCAACTAAATATTTAGCAAGATATGGAAGAATCAAAAGACTAATCGCATTAAGACATGCGATAAAGGAAAGTATAATTGTATATTTTTTATTCATTTTAACACCTTGCTAAAGAATAATCTTATAAAGCTAATTCTTACTAATAGCTTATATATCTTATATCTAACAGATTTAAGATTATATTCCTTATCCTTTCCTTTTTTCTTATATGATGTAAGAATTCCTATTATAGAATTCATATCAACATTCTTCTCTACCCTAAATTGGTGATCTCCAACACTATAAAACATTTCCTTTTTATTCTTTATTCTTCTTACTCTATGAAGAATAAATTGACCATTTGGTCTTTTATATAAAACAATATCACCTTTTTTTAATTGTCTGTTGAGATTTTCTATAGTTACTAAATCTCCAGTATTAAGTATTGGACGCATTGAAACACCCTTACTAGGGAAAGTAAAAGCCTTACCTGATTGTAATGTTTCTCTAATAAGAGGTTCCATATCTTCCATCTTAATCACTATAAATACCTCTTTTTCTTAATTCTTCTACAAATTCTAATATATCATTAGTTAGAGTCTCTTTATCAATATCATACTCTTTTAATAATTCATCTATAGTTTCAGCAATAGATAATCCACTTTCAAGAGTTTTATAAATATCCGCTCCAACTTCATTTATATTAAAAATCTTATTCATTAATACCTTATTGTTATTTGTTGGAATAATCATATATTCATTTCCAACTTTTTTCAATAAAAAGCCTTTATTAATACCCATAATGTGATTCCTTCTTCATTCTTCATTTTATATAACTTGTTATATGAGGTTAAATATATTTTAGCACAAAATAATTAAGATATAAACAAGGTATAAAAAAAGAGATTACAAGAATCTCTTTTAATATATAAAACCTTATCTTATGGTTTTGGTGGTTCTTCAGCATCATCAAATACATCATATGAATCACCAGGTGAATTACTAATTATATCTTCAATTTCAATAATTTCATCAAAGATATTTGGTTTTTCGTATTTCTTCATTAATAACATCCCTTTAGGCTTCGTAATTAAATGTATAAGTGCTAGATTGAGCTAGATTAGTTGTAACTCCATCAATAGTCGCATCAAAATCAATAGTGATAACAAGTCCATCATATGAAGGAAGATTATTTATCTTTGCAGAATAAGCAACATAATAAGTATTCTCTTTTGCTTCATATCCTTCAAGAACAGCTTTTCCATAAGTAACTGTGCTAACTAATTTTTTAGAAAGATTTGTTGTTACAACTCTACCATCAGAATACTTAAATGTACGTGTACATGTAGGAGTAACTAATGACTTATCTGTAACATTTGTTAAAGTATAAATGAAATATACTAACTTATAATTAGAATCATCAACAACTACATCCATTGAGTTAGAAGATACTGTCTCCTTAACATCGATATTTGTAACATTAGATGATGTTAAATCACCAGTATTCTCTGCATTATTTGAATAAATACCATATAGGTATGATGTAACTCCATCAACACCAATTTGATAAGTTCCAGCAGCAAGAGCATATACATATCTATATAATGTCTTAGATAATGATAAAGCTGAAGATGACATAGAATTTAATACTGTAAAAGTATCATCATCAACATATTCTACCTCATTAACAATAAATCTACCATTCTTTTTTGCATTAGAAATTGACATAAAGAATGTAAGGTTCATAGCATTAGAAAGTGTAAACTCAATATAGTTTGTATTTCCTTTCTTATCATTGTCTTGATTAAATGATCCAAGTTGAATACCATAATTAAATTTATAGTTACCGTATTGGTATGAGCTTCCATTATTAGCAGCAACAATCTTTGTATCCTTTGCACTACTATAAATAGTTCCATCAATTGCTGTATATGCACTAATACAATTATAGGCATCACTATTCTTTGCCTTAGATACATTTGATGAGCTTTCAGTTGCAAGCTCATTAATGTCTTCTAATGTAAGTGAAGTCTTCTCATATACTTCTTCATCAGCGGCATTAACAGTCTTTACATTTACACCAAAAACAAAAAAACTTAGCATTGCTACAAACGCAGCAATAAAAAATCCAATCTTCTTCATGTTCAATTATATCCTTTTCTCTTCAATTGATAATGCTCCTATACACGTTTTTGGGGTTACAAAGTCCAAAAAAGCAAACACTATCTACTATATATTATATTTCCTTTTGAAATCTTGTCAACAGTTTTTTGTCGAAAAAATGTTTTTTTTGCGTTTTTATTACTTTCTTTAATAAAAATATACAATTTATAGTTACTTTGTATTGTTTTTACTAAAATATATAAAAGAGTGTCGATATGAAATCGACACCCTTGATTTATTATTTTTCTTTTACATCAACATCTATTGCATCTTCATGATTATTTGTATTATTCTCACCATTAATAAGTTTTGCTTCTGCTCTTGAATATAAGATATCGACAATACCATTAAACACTAATAATCCACCTATGATATAATATAGAACACTCTTATCTAAGAATAATAGAGTACCTGATAATATATATAAGATTGATTCAATAATAAGTACTATTTTTATCTCTCTTGGAAGTGCATCAAGAATTGATAATAGTCTTAATATTCCAAAGCATATTAAAAATACTCCTATAACAATTCTTATTGCTGTAGCAAACGCACCAGCAAATACAATTATTAATGCTCCTATTAGAATCATTGCAACATCTATTACAACAGCATGATTATTGTCCTTCTTTAAATCATTTATTATGTTAATTACTGAAATTGCCACAACAGCAATACCCACTGCTAATGCTGCCCATCTAATAACCTCACCCTTAAAGATTATAATTAATACTCCAAGAATGATCCCTATAATAGGTGTTAGATATAAATCTAATTTAGTTTTTTTAATTTTCATGTTTTATCACCATAAAAATTATATCACATTTTTATATTATAATAAACACAAAGAAAAAGGCAGCTATACAGTTATAGCTACCATTTTCCTAAAAAACCAAATATTTTCTTTCTTCTCCACCCAATACCCAAATATATTATACAATAGAGATATTTCCTTTTCAAGAATTATCATATAAATATATATATTTTCTTTATGAGTCAGCTATTTTTGTATGATAATTTCACAAAAATGCCATTTTTATATTTATTATTCAATATCTAGATATTTTTTTAAGTCTGAAAGCTTATCCTTGCAATCATTGTAGCCAAGCCAATAATATGATGCAAGTTTATCTAAGTCTGTCTCTAGGCGGTCTATTTCAATATATTTAGAAGGACATATTGTAAATATTTCGCCCTTCTTTTCTAAATCTGCTATTAAATCCATATCCTCATTATATAATCTATCAGTATTCTTCATTGCTTCTACGAACTTAGGATATTTTCTATATTTAAGTTTTGTTATAGCCTCTCCCTTATTATTAAGCTCTCTTCTAAATGTCATAGGTCTTGTTCCTACAAAAACAATTTTCTTATATCCTTTTTCTAATGCATATCTTATAGGAAGCTTTGTTGCGCATCCTCCATCTAAATACTTTTGATCTAAAATCTTTACTGGCTCAGATACAAATGGCATAGATGATGATGCCTTTGTAGCCTTTAAAATAAGACTATTATGATTATCAAAATATTCAGGCTTACCTGTACGCATATTAGTAACTACACTAATAAGCTTTCTTTCTTGATTATATAGTCTATCATAATTAAAAGGAATTTCCTTTTGTAGGTCAGTAAAATAGAAATTAAAATTTACTATTCCACCATCCTTAAATATATGTCTTTTTCCAATCCAACGCTTATTATGGCGATGCTTCAGGTCACAATAGGCATTTCTTCCCATGTTACCTGAAATATAGCTCATACCATTTAAAGCTCCTGCTGATACACCAATTGCTGTTCTTAGATTAATTCCATTTTCCATTAAAAAATCCAAGACTCCTGCTGTATATATTCCTCTAAATGCTCCTCCTTCAAGACATAAGGTTCCCTCTGTTATATCATTAGTAGCATTACCAATTTTAATTTTATCCAAATCCTTATATTCTTTCATAACGCACCTCTAAATAATTATATCATAAAAATATTCCTGTTGATAAAACAGCTTTCATAGATATACAAAAAACACATCATATCACTATTGATACGATGTGTTTGCTTATTAATTATCATCTTTATTTAATTTAAGGTCTGGATTATAGCCATTATTAATTTTTAGCTTTCCTTCCTTTATTAAATTAATAACTACTTCCGCAATCTTTGGATCAAGCTGAGTTCCTTTAGCCTTTTCAAATTCCTCTATAATTCTTTTCTTTGAATATGGCTCCTTATAGGATCTCCTTGTAGCCATCGCATCAAAGATATCACAGCAGGCAATAATTCTTGCAGTATATGGTATGTTTTCTCCACTTAATCCTTCAGGATATCCCTTACCATCATATCTTTCATGATGATATTTAGCCCCATCTGCGATATTTGGAATTGTAGTTATTCCATCTAATATTTTACCACCCTTAGTAGTATGAGTCTTTATTATTTCATATTCCTCACTAGTAAGCTTACCTGGCTTATTTAATATATCAAGAGGAATTCCAATTTTTCCAATATCATGAAGTAAGGCAATATAATAAATATTATCTACCTCATTTTGAGATAATCCAAGCTCAGTCGCAATTGTTTTAGCATATTCACCAACTCTTGATGAATGACCATTAGTATATTCATCCTTTGCGTCAATTGTACGTGCAATTGCCTGCATCGCCTCAATAGTTATTTGTCTATATTCAGCCTCTCTTTTAATTAATGCATTAGTTCTTCCCTTAATGATTAAAATATTAACTACTGCTACAAAGGATAGACCTAAGACAATTATAATTATCCAAAATAGTGGCTGTTCATAGAAATGCTTATCCTTATCAAAGGTAATAGATACTGTATTATATCCTTCAGTACCATCACTTGATATCACCTTAAATTCAAAGATATATTCACCACCATCAAGGTTTGTATAGGTAATTTCATTAGAATCACCAGATCTTAATGGCTGCCATTCATCATCAAGTCCTCTTAGTCTATACATTGCGTTATATTTAGTTCCAAGCTTAAATGATAGAACTGATACACTTATTACAATACGCTTTGTGTTTTTTGATATTTTAATTGTAGTTCCACTTACTCTTTTTCCATCGACTAAAATCGAATCAACTCCAAGCTTAATTGGAGTTGTTTCCTCCTGTGATGAATCAAGTGAATAAACATATACACCCTTAGATGCCGCAAAATAATATGAATTATTCTCTTGTGAATAATATCCAGACGCATTAGCTACAAGACTAGATTTCAATCCATTAGTCGCACCAATTTCATCATATTCAACCTTATCAGCAAATATATCTGAGGTAATTTTATATATTTCATAATCTGTTGCGATTATGAATTGATTATTAATATATAGTATTTCAACGATTGAGCCTGTAAACATAGCATTTACAACACTTATCTTACCATTTCTATAATAATATAAGGTATTTGCATCACTATAGAATAGTGTATCCAAAACCTTTAATACCTTAAGTGATGGATGATTATTATCATCAATTCTTGTTTGAGTTTCTAAATCAGAGGATATAATTACAACACCAATATTCTCCATACATGCATAGATAGTATCCTCTGTTGTATATAGATACAAAGGCCTTGCATCTAATTGCTTTGATATAAATGTTGTACCATCGTATTTAGTAATACCATAATTTGTGGCAATCAATAGACATTCATCTGTTTTAGCAAATGAACGAAGCTGCCCTGCAGCAGATGATGCAGTATAATTTTCTGTAAGATTTGATGAATCATAAAGATTTATATTTGAACCATCATATGAAACCAAATCAAATATTGAACTATCATATGTTGCGATATATAAAACATCTTTAAAAACAAGTAAATCTCTAATTCTTATTCCAAAAAGAGTCTCTGTTAACTCATTATCAATAATTAATCCATTTTTCTCATCAATTATAACAAGTCCATTACCGGTTGCTATATACATAAGATTATTATATTTAGTAATTGCATTTACAGTAAATGATGTAATATCTGGATTCTTCTTTAAAAACCAATTATCAATTTGATATTCATAAAAATAATCCATTAATTCATTAGATGTTATTTTAGATACTCCTGTCTCAGATGAGGCAAGCCATAGGTTTTCCTCATAATCAAAGCGAATCTTCTCTATAGATTTAGAGCATTCAAGCTTTGATGATATTGCCTCTATCTCTCCATCATAATATATAAACAGTCCCTCATCGGTTGCAATATATAGCTTGTTATTATTATAAATCATGCTATTAATTGATTTTTCACATACCAAAATATCTTCTGTTTTATTTATAATTAAATGACCATTATTGGTTCCTATATAAATATTATCTTTGTCTACATAAACACATTTTGCAGGCTCTGATATTGAATCATAATAAGGACTTGAGGCAGATGCGTTATTATATACCGCATTGTCCTTAGTCACATAAAAAAATTCAATATTTGATGCATATGTTGCAACATCAATAGATTCAATAGATGCTGATGAAAAAGAGTTTACAAGTCTACATTTGTCTAGATTTCTGCTATAAGAATATGTACCCATAGATGTAGCAAACAATACGGTTGATGATACAATCTCAATGTCATAAACGCTAAACTCAGAATCTAATATATTTATTTGCGTAAATTGCCCATCACTATATTTAATAAGTCCCTTTTGAGTTCCTATATATAGCTCATTATCTATAGTTGCTAGTGCTTGACATCCAGTAAGATTTATACCATTATCTGTCTTATCAAGTAAATCAAAGCTTCTTCCATTATATCTTGTAAGACCTACATATTGTGCAATCCAAATATATCCATCATCAGTTTGCACAATATCATTAGCGATAATAGATGATAATCCATCCTCCTGGCCATAATTAGTTTCTGTTTTATCAGACATATAGGAAAAGGCATTAATATTTTTTGTTATAACTAATACTAACAATACTATAATTGCTAATAATACCTTTTTTATTTTTTGCATAGCTATGCCCCCTAACGCTATTTTTCTATCGAATCAACATAGAAGGCTAGTGACATAATATTAGCTAAATTTTCAAGTAATACTAAATCCTCATTTTGCCAAATTCTTCCAGTATCTACTGAAACCATATCAGCTCTTATAATTCCAAATGTTTTACCATAAGCTCTTAATGTGCAAATGAATGATGCATATATTCCTTGCTCCTTAAATTTTTTATAAAGCTTAGAATTACTATGTCTTGAACCAAGTACAGTATTTTCATAAAAAACACCATTATCTGAAACATATTCTTCTGTAGTTTCTATTCCAAATGGAGCATACTTTCTATTCTTAAAAAGTGGTTGAAAATATTCATACTCAAGACCATTTGGAGTTTCAACACATAAATGGTCAATTAAAAGATATGGTCCAACAAAATCAATCGCCTGCTTGATATTAGAATCAAGACTTCTATTTTTATTTGTTAAAAAATTAAAAATCTTTGCATGTAGATGAATTGGAGAATAAACCTTCTCCCTAATAGTTTGCAAAGCAATATTCGCATGCTTTTCTGGCAAGTATATAATAAAGCAATTTCTTCCCTTTACCTTACCTCTATATAATGCCTTATCAGCAAGTGTAAAAAGCTCGTCAAAATTTGTAGTATTTTCAGGAAATCTAGCACATCCCATAGTATAAGAAATAGTAATAGAGCTATCACTAAATACAAGTTCAGTACTTGACTTTAATACTCTAAATAATATTTTCCAAATAGTATCATAGTCAACAAGATATGGAAATATGAATATGAACTCATCCCCACCATATCTTCCAACAAATCCCTTACCATCGGTTACTTTCTGAAGTGAATTAGCTACAACCTTTAGAACCTCATCTCCCATTAGATGTCCATAGTTGTCATTAATAAGCTTAAAATTATCAATATCTAAAATTGCAAATGAAAAAGGAACATTTTGTTCAATCAAATGCTCACCATATAGCATTATTGCATCTCTTCTAAATATCCTTGTAAGCTCGTCAGGGTCTGCATGTAGCTGTTCGAAGAACTCATTAGTCATATTACCACCCCATTTTAAGTACTTCCCTTATGTAAATTATATCATAAAACGTTTACAATTAAAACAACTAAGCATATAAAAAGGCTCAAACGAGCCTTTTTACCTACTTATTTAAAACCTGTCCTACCTTAAATGCATCAGCAACTACTTCACCACTAAGAAGTAAATATTTATGATTTACCGGATCAAATGATACAGCCTCAAGCTTTTTAGGATCAATCTTACCATCTGTAAGAATACTTTCATCTGCTTGAATAGCTACTATATCAGCAATTACATGATAATCATCATCTACGCTTCTTACAGTGCATTCAATTGTAAGTGGATATTCCTTAAATAAAGGAGCATTTACATTTGGTGCCTTTACTGCAGTAAGTCCTGCCTTAGCTACCTTATCTGGCACCTTGTCTCCTGATACAATTCCTACATAGTCAGATTGAGCAATAGTATTCTTTGTAGCAAAAGCTATAGTCAATGCCTTATCTCTTATTAGATTTAATGTTGTTTTATGCTTTGCTAGATTTAAAATAATTGTATTATAATCATAAATTGATACCCAAGCCGCATTCATAGCATTAGGAGTACCATCCTCATTATATGTACCAATTATTGCAACTGCAAGTGGATAAAACCATGTATTTTTCTTAAATTCAACCATAATATCATTCCTTTCACTGAAGATATTATATCACTATTTTCTAGTTATGATAATAGGCTTTTCCATAATCATTCCCTGCTTTGCATTTTTACGGCATTTAACTAAAAATACATTGCTATATTTTTTATTTTCATCAAATACCATCCTGCAAACCTTAGGATATAAATTATTATTTCTGAGTTCCATTAAGCATTCATCCATTCGTGATGTAAGATATAAAAAATATAATGTACCATTATCCTTAAGATTTCTTGAAATACTTTTTATAAGCTCTGAAAGTGTAAACTCCTGCTCATGCTTTGCAAGGTTTTTAAAGCTATTTTTAGATTTATTATCCTCCTTGGTATTAAAATATGGTGGATTACAAATAATTACATCTACCAAATCATCTACATAATTTAAAATATTTGCTTCCTTTAATGTGCAATTATTTATATTATTAAGCTCCATATTTTTTCTTGCAAGCTCCAAGGCTCTTTCATTAATATCTATTCCAATCATTTTTTTTGGATTAAATCTTGAAGCGTATAGCAAAAGCGCTCCAGTGTTAGTTCCCATATCAAGTACGGTATCATTTCTATATACCTCAACAAACTCACCTAAAACAGTTGTATCTGTATTAATTAAAAACATATCTGTATCCTGATAGATTTTTAAATTCTCATGTCCTTCAATAAAATCTAATCTAATCATATATCCTTATCCATCCAAACTATTGATTGCCAAGCATTATGCTTATATCCAACATTATTCATTCTACCGCATTCGCTAAATCCCATTTTTTTATGAAATGAAATACTTCTTTCATTTGATAATGTAATGCAGGATATTATTTTTTTAATACCCTTTTTTCTAGCAATATTTTCAATTTCATTATATAAGGCACTTCCTATACCTTTAGTTAATTCACCATTTTTTAAATATATTGATAAATCTAGAGAAAATCTATATGCACTTCTTTCACTAAAATAGTTTAGATAAGCATATCCTAAGATAGCTCCATTCTCCTCATAAACGATATATGGAAACTTCTTTTTTATACTATCTATTCTTTTCCTCATATTATCATAGGATAATTCATCTTCTTCAAAAGTGATAGTAGTATTTTTTATATAATAATTATAAATATCTGTAATTTCTTTATAATCTTTTTCTTCTACATAACGTATCATAATAAGCCACCTTTTTATCCCACATAAAATATTATATAAAAAAAATCATATTATTAAAATCTTTTTAATTCACTTTTTCTATTCTTAAGACTATAATAGGTATTACTTGGAGGTTTTTATATGTCATTATTAGATAGATTTTTAAAATATGTAAAGGTTGATACGATGTCTTGTGATAAAAACAGCACCGAGACTCCTTCAACCGAAAAGCAATATGATTTAGCAAACATTTTAAAGGATGAGCTTATCGCATTAGGTCTTAAGGATGTAGAAATCAATGAATATTGTACTGTTTACGCAACACTTCCTGCGAATAAGGAAGGTTATGATAAAATTGGTTTTCTAGCTCATATGGATACTATTCCTGAGGTATCAGGTACTAATGTATGTCCTAATGTAGTAGTATTTGATGGAAATCCAATTAGACTTGGTAATACAGATAAATATTTAAAAATTGAGGATTTCTCAAGCCTTAAAAAGCAGGTTGGACATACTATTATTACAACAGATGGAACTACAGTTCTAGGATGCGATGATAAAGGTGGAATAGCTATTATCATGCAGATGCTTGAAGATATTGTTACTAAAAATCTTCCTCATGGAGAAATACATGTTGCATTTACTCCTGATGAGGAAATCGGAACTGGAGTATTAAAGTTTGATATTTCTAAATTCCCTGTTGATTATGCTTATACTGTTGATGGTGGAGACTACTGTGAATTCTCATATGAAACATTCAACGCTGCACAAGCCACAGTAAAAATCAAAGGATTTGAAATACATCCTGGATTTGCAAAGGGTAAAATGATTAATGCTTCTCTTCTTGCAATGGAATTTAATTCATTATTAAATCCAAATGAAAGACCAGAATACACTTCTGGCTATGATGGATTTAATCACCTTACTGAAATGAATGGTTCTATTGGAGAAGCAACACTTCATTATATTATAAGAAATCATGATCTTTCGCTTCTTGAAAAGCAAAAGGAGGAATTCTATAACGCAGCTTCATTCTTAAATAAAAAATATCCTAATTCCACAACTGTTGAAATAAAGGATCAGTACAAAAATATGAGGGTATTAATTGAAAAGGATATGAGATGTGTAGATAAAGCATTAAAGGCATATAAGGATGCTTCTATTGATGTATATTGCACTGCTACAAGAGGTGGTACTGATGGCTCTCAGCTTACATTTATGGGAATTAACACACCTAATCTTGGTACTGGTGGTTATAATGAGCATGGTGTTTTTGAATATGCAGATCTTAATGAAATGACAAAAATGCTTGAAGTTACAACACTTATTGCTACAACAAAATAGATTTAAAAAAGCCACTTTAAAGTGGCTTATTTTTTATTCTATTAAATCCTTTATAACCTCAGATGCAATAAGAAGCCCTGCAGATGCAGGAACCCATGCATTTGAGCCTGGAAGTGTTCTTCTTAATCCCTTATCCTCATCAATATTTGAATCATCAATTTTTAAAGGCTGTTCTGTTGAATATACAACCTTTAATTTTTTTACTCCTCTTTTTCTAAGCTCATATCTTAGAACTCTAGCAAGTGGATCAACAGAGGTTTTATAAATATCTGCTACCTTAAATGCTTGAGGATCAAGCTTATTACCAGCTCCCATTGATGATATAACCTTTGTATTGCCTTCAATTGATTTTAATACAATTTCAATCTTTGCAGTAACTGTATCTACACAATCAACTACATAGTCATAGTTTTTAAAATCAAAACTAGAGCTATTATTTGGAAGAATAAATTCCTTAATTGCTATAACCTCGGCATTAGGATTTATTTCAAGTATCCTTTCCTTCATTACATCAACCTTAGCTCTACCTATAGTATTATGCAAAGCGATAATTTGTCGATTAATATTAGTGATAGATACATCATCATTATCAACAATAATAAAATGACCTATACCACTTCTAGCTAGTGCTTCACATACATATCCACCAACTCCACCAACTCCAAAAATCGCAACTGTCTTATTATTTAATTTTAAAATATTATCTTCTCCAAGTAATAGGGCAGTTCTTTGAAATTCATTCATATAAACCTCTTTATTCCTTATTATTTAAATAATTATTCCATATTTCAAGCATTCTAATTGCTGATTTCTCAACAGTAAGCTCCTTAGCCCAGTTTTGATAATTTTCTGAAGCCTCCTTTAGTTTTTCAGGAGAATCAAACCAATAATCTATTCTTTTGGCAAGCTCATGGTAATCTCTTGCCTTGAATTTATTATATTTAGAAATTGCATATTGAGATGTAGCACTTAGCCTAGAGGAAGCGATAATTGGAACAGCACCACCTGCAAATCCTTCCATTAGGCTCATACCCTCAACCTCTACATCAGCGCAGTGAACTATTACATCTGCATATGATGTAACATTCATTAATTCTTCACGAGTCATAAACTTCATAATAGGCTTATTTGGGAGCTTTTTACCAAGCTTCTCATACTTTTTCCTTAATGGTCCCTGTCCTGCCATTATTAATACTATATCATTCTTATGATGACATAGTGCTAAAGCTTTTAATAATGTTTTTTGATTCTTTTCAACACTAAACCTTCCAACAGATAAAATTACCATTTTATCCTCATATTCAAGTGGCTTATTAGTACGTGCTAATATTCTATCAGGAGTTATACCATTAGTAATAACCTCCATATCAGCCTTATAATTATTATTCTTTAATCTATCCATAACTGTCTCGGTAGGACATTGAATAAACCTACAATACTTATAAGACATACTTCTAAACCATAAATTAAGACAGTAATTTAATAATCTACAATGTCCTAAATGTATAGATGAAACAATATTTTCAGGAAACAAATGATATGTACCTGTTATAAGTTTACCCATCTTACGCGCAATTTTAGCACATGCATTTTGTATAAAAAATGGTTCCTCAAGATGAACTACATCAGCCCACTGACAAGCCTCTTTAATAATCTTTTTATTTACTTTAGCAAATACATACCCTTGTTTTTCTATTAAACCTTCAAACGGGTGTATTTCCTTTTTCTCTAAGCTATAATATGTTTTACCATAGCTTTTACCAGATAATACTCTAACTTCAGCACCAAGCTTTATAAACTCATCACAAAATCTTTGTGTTGAAATAGAAAGACCATTTGTTTTAGCATAAAACTCATTAACTACTAATAATATTTTCATATCAAACCCTCGATTCAAAATATTATGATATATCCGCATCAATAACTACAAGGAACTTGTAAGCTGGATATAGCTTTTCTAATTCTTGTTTAATCTTTGAAACAGTTTTATCAGGATAATCACAATCAAAATCAATAACTAAATCAAACGATACAACAAGATTTGCCTCATCAACGAAGAACCCATGCATCTCTAAGACCTCAGGGTATTGTTTAATGATACGTTCAATATCTCTTTTTATTTCAGGAGATTGATTCTCCTTAGCATAAACTCCAAGAGTTAAAATAACACCATATCTTTCATAAACATCCTCTTGTATATGCTTTGTTATAATGTGAATTTCATGAGCTCTCATATTTTCATCAACTTCCATATGAGCAGATGCTATTTTTTTGTTCTCCCCATATGAATTAATAATCAAATCATAAAATCCTAAAGCTTCCTTGTGCTCTAAAACAGTTTGCTTAATATTTTGTACTAGCTCATTATCACTTCTTTCTCCTATAACTGAAGATAATGATTCCTTAAGTATTTCAATACCTGCCTTTATAATAAAGAGACCAATTATTATTCCTAGAATAGCTTCAACACTAAAGCTTGGAGATATGAAGTAAGTAATCATAGCCGCAACAAGTGTTGAAAATGATAATACTGCATCCATTAAAGCGTCAGTACCTGAAGCTTTAAGTGAATCACTATTAACCCTCTTACCATTACGGATGAAAATTGTTCCTATAATAATCTTAAATACAACTGCTAAAGACACAATAATAAGAGCTATCAGAGTATATTCTGCACCACTATTATCCTTAGTTGATGCAATTAAGGCTTTTATTGATTCAAAGATAGCACTTCCTCCGGCAACAAGTACAACAAATCCAATTAAAGTAGATGTTAAATATTCTAATCTTCCATATCCAAACGGATGCTTCTTATTAGGCCTTTTATTAGAAATTTTTGTACCAATAATAGTAATTATTGATGATAAGGCATCTGTTAAGTTATTTACTGCATCTAATACAATCGCAATAGAACCAACAATAATTCCTATAGTAGCCTTTAATCCAACGAGTATAACATTTCCCACAATGCCAAATATAGATGTTCTTATAATAGTTTGTTCCCTTGTCATAGAATCATCTCCTACTTACATATAATCTTATTATAGCACAAAAAAGGCCAAAAAGGCCTTTTATATTAATTAATTATCGCTTCTCTTGAATGCATTCTTCATTTCCATAGATGAAGTGTATAAAACATTAGCTAATACCTTATCAGTTTCTAATTTACATGCTTCAGCAATTTCTAAATTAATACGTTCAATATCCTCAATTGACTTATATTCCTTAGATAATTTATTTAAAAGCCTATGGCAAGTTGCATGAAGCTTATCCTGATAACGCTCAATATGAATTGCATTAGATGCAAAATGTGCATCTGCAAGAGCGCTAATTATTCTATTAGCCCAATAAAAATTATTAGTATCTGGATTTAATCCTACCTCTTTATAGTAGTCTGAAACATTATGTCCTGAAGTAACAAAGGCAGTAAAAGCGTTAAATGGATTTGAAGCAAATGTAAACCATAGAACACCCTGTAGCTCCTTACGCTCATATCCTCTTATTTGACATAATGATAATATAGATGTTCTATTGATACCAATTACTCTATACTTCTTATCAGAAGGACTACCAACCCTTGAATATGGATCATATTCTGTTCCTTGATAATGTGATGATAGAATATATTTAACATCCTCTACTGTAATCTTATGTTCTGGTACTAAACACCATGGAATATCATTTGATTCTGGATTATATTTTGCCATAGGGCCATCGAATCCAAGACTTGGATTAAAATATCTTTCCATAAACCAAGCTCTTGGAGTGTTATAAACATGATCAGAATCATCATATGAACCAAATATAAGTCTTGGATTAATTACTCCATTTTGATTTAGATTCAAATGAAACTCATTCATAAAATCAACTAAATCTTTAGAGCACATAAAATCCTTTTGCTCTCCAAAAGCATCATTAAAATCAAAATAATCTATACCTAGCTGATTAGGCATTGAAACATACATATCATCTGGTACACGTCTTGCCATCCAATGATGTCCACCAATAGTTTCTAAAAACCAAACCTCATCCTTATCATTAAATGCGATACCATTACTTTCATATGTACCATATTTTTCTAATAGGGCACCAAGTCTTTTAACACCCTCTCTTGCACTCTTGATGTATGGAAGAGTTACAAGAACAAAATCCTCCTCGCCAAGACCTCCAGGAATTTCTTCATGACCATCTGAGGCCTCTTGGTATTCAACATAAGGATCAGCTCCTAAAACTCTAGGATTTGTTGTAATAGTTTCTGTAGCTGACATTCCTACATTATATTCATTAATACCTTGAGCAAGCCATAATCCTTCCTTAGAGCTATCAACATTTGGAAATGCAGAATATTCAACAGGATCATCTGGAAGATTTATTTCTAGATGCCCTATTACACTTTTATAAACTCTTGGCTGCATATCCTTTGTAACCTTAATCATTTTCTTTACAGCGAACTTTCCATTAGGATTATCATCATTTCTAGCAATCATTGTTGAGCCATCATATGAAGCATTTTTACCTACTAAAATTGTTGTACATGCCATTATATAAACCTCTTTCTACAATCCCTATAAACTAGACCTATTATACCACAAAAAAGCATATCACTTTAAATTAAATGCATTTTAATAGATAATAAATATAAATAAGGGAGGCGATATTATGCTTGTAACTGATAGTGCAAGAGATTTTTTAAAAGAATTATTTAAAAGAAACGGAATGGAGGCTATATCATTACAGCAATCCGCTGGATGCTGTGGTGGAGGAACTTTAAATATAGCATATGAAAGAATTTATAATGATAGCTATTATTTTATAAATGATACAAAGGTTTATTGCTATAATCTTAGTGATGAAGAAATAGAAAATATCGCAATAGATAGCGATGGAAACAAAATAATAATAAAATCCATAGATGAACTATTAAATAATAATTAGAAATGAAAAAGGATAACACATTAACAAAAAGACCCTACAAAGTAGAGATGGCTTTTTTATAAGTTTCTACTTTATAGGGTCTATTTTAATATGCTAATATGGTTTTATTAATTATATTAATACTAAAATTTATTAATACATTTCTTGGTTAGTTTTAGTTTCTTTTTCTTTTAAAGAACCAACAGCAGCTTCAGTAGTCAAGAATAGACCAGCAATTGATGCGGCATTTAAAATAGCACTTCTTGTAACCTTAGTTGGATCTACAATTCCTGATTTATACATATCAGTCCAAACACCAGTCTTTGCATCAAAACCAACACCTGATTCCTTTTGTAGTTGTTCTTCAACAATATTTTTACCACTGAAACCAGAATTTTCAGCAATTTGATAAAGTGGTGCAGTTAAAGAATCAATAACAACATTCATACCACGTTGTACATCAGTAATATCGCTCTTTAAAATTGGTTTAACTTCTTTATAGATTTCAGCTAAAGCTGATCCACCACCTGTAACAATACCTTCTAATACAGCAGCCTTTGTTGCATTAAGGGCATCCTCAATACGTAATTTCTTTTCTTTTAATTCAGATTCAGTTGTTGCACCAACCTTAATTAAAGCAACACCATTTGCTAATTTAGCAGCACGCTTTTGTAATTCCTCTTTTCTGTATTTTGATTTTTCCTTTAAGGCAATAGCTTTAATTTCATCAATTCTAGCATTAATATCTTCTTTTTTACCAATTCCATCGATAATAGTTGTTGAATCCTTTTCAACTATAATCTTTTTAGCTTCACCTAAATCATCCATTTTGACATCCTTTAATGCCATATTTAAATTCTTATCAATGAACTTAGCTCCAACAATCAATGAAATATCTGATAATGTTTCATTTAAAGAATCACCAAAGCCAGGAGCCTTTGTAGCTACAACATTAAATGTTCCACGCAATTTATTAATAACAATAGTATTAACAGCTTCCTGATCCATATCTTCACAAATAATGAATAATGGCTTTCTTGCCTTAACAACTTCTTCTAACAATGGCAAAATATCTTGAATTGATGTAATTTTTTGGTTTGTAACTAAAATTGCTGTATCTTCCATTGTAATACTAGTTTTATCTAATTCGCCAACCATATATGGTGAAATATAACCTTTATCATATTTAATTCCTTTTGTAACTTCAAGTGAAGTTTCAAAGCCACGTGATTCATCAACATTAATTACTCCATCTTTTCCAACAGTTTCCATTGCTTTAGCAATAATATCACCAATTTCTTTTGAACCTGATGATATAGTTGCAACATTAGCAATCTCATTGCTAGATTCTACTTTATGAGAATGCTTTAACAATTTTTCACTTACAACCTTAGCTGCCTCATCAATTCCTTCTCTCATAAGCATTGGATTAGCACCTCTTTCAACTTCGCTTAATCCGCTATGAATCATTGATTGAGCTAATAAAGTAGCTGTTGTAGTTCCATCACCAGCAACATCATTTGTATTATTAGCAACCTCATATATTAATTTAGCACCCATATTCATAAATGAATCATCAAATTCAATTTCCTTAGCAATTGATACACCATCATTTGTAATTAATGGTGAACCATAGCCCTTATCTAAAACAACATTTCTTCCTTTTGGTCCTAATGTAACCTTTACTGTATTCGCAAGTTCATCTATTCCTTTTAACATTGTATTTCTTGCATCTGAATTAAATTTAATAACTTTAGCCATATTTATCCATCTCCTATTCTATAACGGCTAATACATCATTTGATGATAATATTAAATACTCTTCATTATCAATTTTAATCTTAGTTGGACTATAAGTCTTATACACTACTTTATCTCCTACTTTAAGATTGATTGGAATAATTTCACCTTTTTCATTCCTTTTTCCTTCGGAAACAGCAACTACAGTTGCATATTCAGGCTCTTCTTCCTTTTGACTTAATACAATTCCGCTTGCTGTTTCACGAACAAGTTTTTCTTTTTTTAAAACTACATTATCATTTAATGGTTTAATCATTTTTTCTATCTCCTTTTTGTTGGCACTCAATATACTAATTTGCCAATCTAATTAAATTATAGCACTTTTTGGCACTCTTTCAAGTAGTTTGCTAATATTTTTTCAAAAAATCAATAATTATTTTAATGCTTTATATTATAATTAAAAAATCATCTCTTTCAAGAGATGATTCCTTTCATAAGTCTATTTGTAAAATTAAGCAACCACATCCTATAGAGACTATAGTATTTTCAACTACGTCAACTAATGGCTGACAAAAAAATAATCGAAATTGGCATAGTTAAGCCATTTATTTGGTAGACTTGTCATTTTTGGGGCTTGCTGACCATCAGAGTGACCGTCTCAACGGGTTTACATTCAGTCAAACGATATATACATAGCAAATAAATCAACTAAGAATTACATTATTGATTATAATAGCACATACACGATAATTAAACTTCTTATCATCTGTTTTATAAGTTATATTCATAACTACCTCTTATATAAAAATACATCTGTATCAATTACTTTCGCTATACCATTTGATATAGCCTTATCATAAGAATAATCTTCATACAATAATTTTTTTGTTACAAAATTATAATCTTTTTCATAAAATCTTTTATTGATTATTTCTTTTAACATATCATTGATATTATATTCTAGACTTGCTGATGGATTATTTTTAGATTGCATTCTATCGTCTCTTACCTCATCAATCAACTTATCCAATTTTGAATCAAAGGAAATAAGAGGAATCATCTTAGCTATATCATATAAATGCCTTGAATCTCTATCTTCCATGTTCTGTATTTTGTAATCACATACTGCAAACACTTTATCAATAAAAGTTCTTTCGACAGATTGAACATTCATCTCAAAATCCACAATAAAAGGAATAGGTAATTTAATATTATTTTTCTTACAGAAATTACCAATATAACTATTTATAGTGTGCTTAGAAATTGGATAAACACTTTGATAATAACTTGTTTCTATTATAATTTCCAACTTGTCTATATTAAATAAAGACTCATATTTAAATACATACTTATTATAGTTATATCTAGTTTTTATCATCTCAGAATTGGATAATTCTAATCCAAGATTATTCGCAACAGCCATTATTATTTCATTAGATTTTCTTTTTTCACTATCAGTTGGTCTTTTATTCATGGATAAATCTATATCTTCAGAAAATCTATCAATTAATCCATATGCTTTTGATAACGATGTGCCACCTTTAAATACAAAAGGAAGATCATTTTTTGATAATTCATAAAGAAATAATGATTGAATTAAATCCTTTTCAACAATGATATTACTTCTTTTTTCTTCTCTAGCAACTGTTTCAATTATTTCTTTCCATTCATTTTTATAATTGTTATACCAATTCATTCATTAATCCTCCCTCGTAGATATTCTTATATACAACATTAGGAAATAAAGAAATACATTCCTTAACTTTAATAAAATCAATTCCTACCATATTTACATATTTTCTTAATTTATTTTTATATTCCTCTCCACTTATCTCAGAATACTTATCGATTATTGACATTAAGCTTAAGAATTCTAATTCCTTAATGTTCTCTTTTGTGATAGTAAGCAGTGGTTTATATATAATAAGATTATTACCATCTATATTCATTTTTCTTTGTTTGGTAGTAGCTTCATTAGAACAAATCTCATATACACTTGGATTTTGTGATGTGAATCCATACTTATTAACTAATGCTAAACCAGTAAAAAAGCCACCAACTGATAAATACTTTTTTTCAATAAATTGATCAATTGAGACCTTACCTTTTGTACCTAATATTGTCTTATATGGAATATAATAAACACCATTGTAAAATCTTTCTATTTTTCCCTCATCAGTTAGTCTTTTCATTTCTTGTCTTACAACTTCTTTTGATGAACCAGGTATCTCATTTAAAAATATTGGTTCGCCTTTTTTAAAGTTAGTAGTTATAAATTCATAAATCATGATATCACCTCACAAAATAGAAATTACTTTTTTCATCTTTATTATATATTACTTTAAACATTTTTTCAATATTAATATAAAATATAAATCGAACTTATTGATGTATAGGTCAAGAAGTTTTAAAAACTAAAAAGAGATTCTTTTACACATAAGTGATTAGAATCTCTTAATGATATGTTTTAATATTACTTTACAATAGCTATTTTATGTTTATAATTTAGAACCTATGGGGTGTAAGCTTACCCAAAAAATCACCTCCACTAAATATATAGGGAGGTGATATATGCTTTACTAAATTTATTTTTTATATACCTTAATTAAATCATTGACTATTCTTCCATCAATAAAATTATCCTTAACCATTTGCCTTAAAATAGCAAATGTGTCATATTCATTAAACTCTTTTTTATAGCTTCTTTTTTCAATTAGGGCTTGATAAATGTCAATAACCGCAAGTAATTTATCCTCAAATGATAAATCTGCCTCCTTAAGTCCAAATGGATACCCTGATCCATTTAGCTTTTCATGATGCCTTGAAGCCCAATCCCTAATATCCTCGATATTCGGAATATCACTTAAAAGCTTATAGGTCCAATAGGCATGATTTTTAATTCTATTATATTCTATCGATGTTAAAGAACCAGGCTTCTCTAATATATCATTAGTTACCATAAGCTTTCCTATATCATGGAACGCTCCTGCAAAATAAAACCTTATTCTTTTTTCCTTATTAAAATGATAATAATCTGCCATCTCCATACACTTTTTAGCAACACCCAATGAATGATTCTTTGTTGTAGATGATTTATAGTCTATTATCTTTCCAAAGAATTCACAAATATTTTTGATTTCATCATCAGTATAGTCCTTCTCATATGTTGTTAATCTTTCATTAAGGAATGGAATTTCACCAATATTTTGCATATGCTCTATATCCTCATATGTTATATATTTTATAAATGATTGAACCATTTTTTTAGAAAATAACGATCCTTCAAAGGTTTTTATTCTATCAATCGCCTTATCTAAAAGATTCTTATCCATTATTTTAATATCAAACATCACATCAAATATATCTGCTATATGTATTATTTGTGCCATTTCTGGTGTATCTGCCTCTTTTATTCCTAAAGGTCCTGTACCATTTGCGTTCTCATGATGATATAAAATTACATTTTTTACATCAGTTGAAAAAGGAATAAGCCTAATATTATCCTCTCCTACAACATTATGCCTAGCTTCCTTTAAGAATCCTTCCCTAACACATTTAGAGACACTTTCATTCTTTAATTCTTCATAATCTAATAGCTCACCATTGTTATATTCCTCTCGAACATATTCAGTAAAGGCATTGTCATGAAGAATTGCAAGTCCAACTAAATCATTTAGTTTAACATTGTCATATCCTAGTCCCTCTCCTATTAAATATGATAATACTGCTACATGTTTACCATGTGCATTTGATATTCCACCCATTTCCTTTTGGACAGTATCAAGTGCATTTGATAATGCATATAGTGTCTTAGTTAAGTTAAGCTTCATATAAATCACTTCCCACATTTAGTTATAAAATCGTTTACCTATTCTTATTATACCATATTACAAAGATTAAAAAAATGGGAACACATCAATCTAAGTATTTGTGTTCCCATTAATATTAATCTATAATACCTCTTCTTAAATCAGCAATTTGCTTAATAAGCTTTTCTGTCTTTTCCCATCCAAGGCAAGCATCAGTAATTGACTTACCGTATACACCATCACCTGGCTTTTGGTTTCCATCAACTAAATATGATTCAATCATAAGTCCCTTTACAAGCTTATGAATATCCTCATTATGTCTTGTTGAATGTAAAACCTCTTTAGCAATACGGATTTGCTCCATATACTTCTTTCCAGAATTTGAGTGGTTACAATCAACTATAACTGCAGGATTCTTATATTCCTTAGCCTTATATAAATCTGATAATTGCTGTAGGTCCTCATAGTGATAATTAGGATGTGTCTTTCCTCCCTTATCAACATAACCACGTAATACAACGTGAGTTAAATCATTACCAAGAGTATTAACCTCCCAACCACGGTATATAAATGTTGTAGGTGCTTGACCAGCACTAATTGAATTCATTAATACTGATAAATCTCCTGATGTAGGATTCTTCATACCAACTGGTACATCCATACCAGAAGCTAGAAGTCTATGCTGCTGATCCTCAACAGATCTAGCTCCTACTGCAATGTATGATAATAGGTCTGATACATATGCATAATTTTCAGGATATAGCATTTCATCAGCTGCGCTAAATCCAGTTTGAGCAATTATCTCCATTTGAAGCTTACGAATAGCTACAAGTCCCTTTAACATATCAGGATCTGCGTTTGGATCTGGTTGGTGAATCATTCCCTTATAACCAGCTCCTGTAGTTCTTGGCTTTCCAGTATATACACGAGGAATAAGAACTAAAACATCCTTAACCTCCTCTTGTACCTTTCTTAATTTATTTACATACTCTAAAACAGCATCTTCTCTATCTGCTGAGCAAGGTCCTATAATTAGAATAAACTTATCACTTTCTCCAGTGAATACCTTTCTAATCTCCTCATCATTCTTAGCCTTTATCTTCTTTAAATCATCAGATAAAGGATACATAGCTCTTACCTCTTCAGGTGTAGGAAGCTCCTGTGTTGAAACCATATTTTTTGAAAATTCATCTCTTACATTCATAATACAAAATCCTTTCAAATACATTCAAATATCAAAGAATGTATAAATACTTTATAATTATATCATTTATAAAATTATTTTAAAAGAAAAAATATATTAATAAATGAAAAAGCCAATAAAATTGGCCTTTTAACAATTTTTATGCAGTAGACTACAGCTCTTTTTTTCATAATCTATAGGCTCATGATTATAATATTTTAAATAAGCCTCCCAATCAGTAAAAACAACACTATCATCTACAATTGCTGGAACACCTATATCTTGAACCATTTTTAATCGATCAAATACTCTTGGATTAGTATCTCTATAAATTAAAAACTGTTTAAGATTTTTAAGCTCTCTTATATCATAATACTCATATTCAATATTGTAATTATCAAAATTTTTACAGCAATTTCTGCAATCAGGACAATCTGGATGTCCGTATACCTTTAACATCAACTATTCCTCCTTAACATGCTTTCCACTAATATGTTCTATTGAAAGCTCAAGCATTTGTACTCTAGGATATGATTCCTTCATTTCTCTTAAAACATCATCTGGATTAGGATTGTATTTTAAGCCTATATTTTTACACATCTCATATGATATATTTGAATCATCCATAAGCCTTATGCGACCAAATACAATAACTGATGTTAGTCTATAGAACCATTCATCATCCATCCTAACACCCTTATTCCAAAGAGTAAATGAACATTTATCACACCTTTTAATGCTATCTATTTTATGCCCTTCCTTAGCCCCATGAAAATATATTTTATTACTATTTAGATCATAATAGAAATCTAGAGGTATTCCATAAGGATATCCATCATCTCCTATTAGTGATAGAACTCCTCTCTTTTCCTCTTTTAATATTTCCATGCACTCCTCTAAAGAAGCCTTTTGCTTAAATCTTCTCATTTCACGAAACATAAAGCTAATACCTCCAATATACCAATATTATTATAGCAATACGTTTCATTTAATTAAAGTAAAACACATTATAGCATTTTTCTGATTTCATTTAATAAAAGCTTATTCTCATCACTAATTCTATAAGAATCTATCATTTTAGATATAGCCTTTCTTTTAAGCTCTACTAAATGACCCTTCATTTCTAGAAATGTCTTAACTAAATCAAAATGATAAATACCAATTTCAGCAATAAGCCAAGCCTCTGCCATTAATACATAATATCTATCATCATCTATTATATTATCTAAAAAGAATCTGGATGCATTAATATCCTTTGCCATCTTTAAAGCAATAACATAGGCAAATCTTCTTTCATAGGTACCATTAAGCTTTATTAATTTTAAAAAATAATTTTTATATTCTGTGATATTTGGTTTTATTAAATACTGATTGCATAAATCAGTTGTCATCCATGATTTCGCAATATATGCATTTTTATATATAAAATCTAATTGTAAAACAAAATCCTTTATTCTTGACAATCCTATAATAAAATAGCATATTTGGTATTCAACAAGTTCATTATAGGGAATAGCATTTATGTCAAATGAAGGATCTTCTAAAACCTTTCTACAGCATTCTTTTATTTTAGGCACTGGAATCTTTGCTGATTCTATTAAATGATCTTGTCCAACCATATTTCTATATTCCTTTTTCCCAACACCATTTGGATACAGCAGTTTTTTAAGCCTTTCCACAAACTCTCCCCCCTATTAAGCTTTTTTAGGTAAACTCTTTTTATAATAAATTATTTCAATTATAGCCGCAGTAATAAATGCTAAAATTATAGAAAGATACATATAATATGCGGACCTTGAAAGAATATCTCCATAATATGATTCTGTAAAGAAATCAATTAAACCTCCAATAATAGCCACAGGGAAAAATAACAATCCCTTAAGAATAGTTCCAATAGGATTTATAGGGTATTTACTATTTTTAATATTGTATAACACAATTTTTAAGGTTGCAAAATAAGCCCCTATACAAAATATTAGAGGTAATATCGAAAGGACATAATAAAGAGCTACATTATTTCTTTTACTACCATTAATAGTGGCGCTATAAACCATTACATATTTTTGATTTCCAATATCAATATAATGATTATTATCAATTTGTCTATATGTGGCATCCTCATTTTCACATTCCCAATACACTTTACAATGCTTTATCCTTTTATTGTTTGTATGAAAACGAACTGAGAATGTTTCTGTTTGGTTTGGATTACAATAAACACTAGTGTACTTATAATTATCCTCATTACCATACTCAATGTAGACTATTGCCTGTACTGACAAATAATCATCGGTATTATTAGTAACACTAATCCATATTCTTTCAAATGAATACTTTTCTAGTCTAAACTCATAGCCAGACTTATCATTTCTATCAATTTCTGCATTACTATTTTTATTAATTAAAAGGAAGGAAACTATAATACATAATAAAATAAATAATCTTTTCATTAGTATTTACCTCCTCTTATATCTAAATATGCACTGCAATTTTCAAGACAGTCAGAAGCCTTGCCATTAACAAATCCTCCTACAAATATCCTTTTTAAATCCTCGCATCCATCAAAGGCTTTGCTTTCAATCATTCCTATATTTCCACTAACACAAAATGAGGATAGATTCTCGCATAATCCAAATGCCTCTATGCCTATATTATTTAGATTTCCATACACATCAAAATCAGTTAAGTTTTTACAATTATAGAAGGATTTTTCTTCTAAATAATAATTACCATATAAATCTATTTTCTTAATTGATTTATTAGAAAAAGACATGTTTGTAATAACTAAATCTATATTTGATTTTATTTTAATTTCTTCTATCTTAGATAAACTATTAATAGATGAATATGAAATATTTAAAGCATTATTTATTTCAATATACTTTAATGAATCTAGTCCATTAATATAATTATCATTTAAATCTCCATTAATACAAATAGTATCTAATGTATTAGGTATATAATAATCTTTGACCTTATAAGACTTTTCAAACTCACTTTCTCCAAACAAGCTTAAAACATTATTAATAGTATTACTATTAATTTTTAAAATATAAAGATTACTACATCCTTCAAGTATATTTTTGGAAGAAACACAATCATAAATATTTAGATATGCAAGATTAGTCATATTTTCGAATGCATGATATGGTATATAGCTGTCTCCCCTTACTTCAATATAATTTAAGCTTGAAGGTATACTATATTCATTTGTTACAAGCTCACCATTATCATTATATGTAGTTTGTTTAGTTTTATTATATATATCATTTCCAAACAAATAGCCAAGTGTTTCTTGCCCATATGAAAAAGTATCATATCTTTTAGCTCCAACAAAAGGAAGGAACATACTACGAATATCAATACATCCTTCGAAGGCTCCATATCCTATATATTCAATAGTATCTGGTATGATAACCTGACTACAAGGACATCTTCTAAATGCTTTCTCCTTTATTTCTTTAACAGGAAGACCATTATATTCCTCATCTATAGCCAGTGTATATCCTCTATTTTTAAATCCACAAGCTATATAGTAGCTTCCATCATCAGATAGCTCATAACAAATATCATAGATTGTATGGGGTTTACCTCTATTACATGATGTAATAAAAAGTATAAATAATATTAAAATTGTTAAAATATAAAAGGATTTAAAAAGCTTATTTTTTTTCATACAAACCACCCTAATTTATAATTTAATATTAACTTTTTATGACCTTTAAGTCAATATAATATAAGCACAAATAAAAAAACGTTAGAATATTTTATTCTAACGATTAATACTAATGGTAGGGGCGATGGGGGTCGAACCCACACGCTATCACTAGCAGAAGATTTTGAGTCTTCCATGTCTGCCATTCCATCACGCCCCCAAATTGTAATAGGGAAACCCCTATTACATCTTGTTAACATAATCCATTCCAAGTAAACGTAATCCTTCATTAATTACAACTCTTACAGCACCTGCAAGAATCATATTAGTATTACGTATAGCCTTGTCCTCTGCATTTATCTTTTCCTTTGCATAGAATCCATTAAATGATTGTGCAAGTGATAATAAATACTTAGCTACAACTGATGGAGCATATTCTACTGTTGCTCTTTCAATTGTAGTCTTAAATGCAGCTATTAGCTTAATAAGCTCAAAATAATGAGGCTCATTAAACTTATCCTTACAAATATTATTAAAATCAAGCTCTTGACCATCAACAATTGAGAATATTCTTACTCCTGTATATTGTAGATATGGTCCAGTTTGACCTTCAAATTTTAGCATACTTTCAAGATTAAATTCAATATCATTTGTTCTATGATTTTTCAAATCATTGAAAACTATAGCTCCAATTCCAACCTTACGTGCAATTTCATCCTTATTTTCAATATTTGGATTCTTCTCTTCAATTTGCTTACGAGCTTGAGCAATCGCATCCATTAATACATCATAAAGTTTTACGACATTACCCTTTCTAGTACTCATCTTAGTACCACCTGTAAGGTATAATCCAAAGTTTATATGTTCAATACGATCACCATAATCATATCCCATTTTCTTTAATACAGACTTAAGCTGTGTAAAATGAAGCTTTTGCTCATTTCCTACAACATATAAGCACTTATCAAAGTTATATGTCTTCATACGATCAAATACTGCAGCTAAATCACGTGTTATATATAATGAACCTCCATCACTTCTTTTAATAAGTGCTGGTGGTAGGTCATCACCAAGATCTACTATTTGAGCTCCCTGGTCCTCCTTTAAAAGACCCTTTTCCTTAAGCTCATCTACAACTGGCTCCATCTTATCATTATAATAAGCCTCACCATTATATGAATCAAAGGATACACCTAGGATATCATATATTTGCTGTGACTCCTTTAATGATTCCTCTCTAATCCACTTCCATAGGGCTACATATTTAGGATCTCCAAGCTCAATCTTACGGAAAGCTTCACGAGCTTGCTCATCCATCTCAGGCTTATCCTCGGCCTCAGTATTAAATCTTACATATAGCTTAGATAGCTCATTAATAGGGTCACGCTTAATAGCCTCATCGTCTCCCCACATTTCATAAGCTACAATCATCTTTCCAAATTGAGTTCCCCAGTCACCAAGGTAATCAATTCCAACTGTCTTATATCCAGCTTTTTGGAATATAAGCTTTAGTGAGTTTCCAATCATAGTTGAACGAAGGTGTCCAATACTAAATGATTTCGCAATATTTGGAGATGAATAATCAAGTACAATGGTTTTACCATTACCTATATTTGAATTTCCATAATTACCATTCATATCATATACATTCTTTAAAACAGCTTCTGATACAATACCCTTATCAACAATAATATTAATAAATGGTCCTGTAGGATTAACTTCCTTAATAAATGGAGATAGTGTCTTAATAACATCACAAGCCTCCTTAACAACCTCAGGAAGTGGTTTCTTTAATTCCTTAACAACTAAAAACATAGGAACAGATATATCTCCCATTGAAGCCTTTTTTGGCTCCTCAATAGTAAGATTTAATGAAATTCCATAATTTTTATTATAATAGGCTTCAAGCCCTTTCTTTAGTGTTTGTTTAATATCATCTATCATAATCACACCTCTAAGAAATAAAGAGATAGTCGCCTATCTCTTAATTTTTAATTAGTCCTCTTCACCAGGATAACGACCAAATGCCTGTTCGATAACATAATTCCAAGTTGATGCTTGATATGTATCATTAATATAATCATCTGAATTGAAAACTACTTCTCCATCCTTAAATACCCAAAGTGAAGGAACAATAGTCATGTCAACACCACCAAGAGCGCGTTCAACCTCTGATAATACTAAATTATTCTCTTCTCCAAAATCCTCATCATCTGTATTGATTGAAGTAGCCCATACTGAATCAAGAAGGTATACTCTATCAACATTATATGTTTGAGCTCTATCATTAACAGTTTGTATATAAGTTAAATAATCAGTATTTGTGATAGTTCCATAATATACATAAACATAATCTGATGATTTAATCTTTGAAGTTAATTTCTTATAAGAAATCTCTTTAAAAACATTATCCTCATCTAATGAAGTACCAGAGAAATCATCTACTGCAGCCTGTGCAGTAGTAATCTTTGTATATAGCTTTTCTGCATCAGACTCAATTGAAAGTAAACCAGTTAAAATAGCTATTACCACAATAAATCCTAATAATACAGCTAGAGCCTTAGTAAACTTAAATCTTGTTTTAACTTTTCTATGCTTATTAGATCTCATTTAAAATGACAACCCTTTCTTATACGATATACTTAAATAGTATAACATTTTATTCAAAATATATCAATGTAAAAATAATCTTTTTATCGATGCGAAGCAATAAAGAATAGTGCTAATGTACCAGGTCCTGAATGCGCACCAATAACTGGTCCAATCTCACCAATAATAACATCTGCATCAATTTCCTTTTTTACAAGTGAAGCTAAATATTGTGCATCCTCTTCACAGTCACCATGTGAAATAAAAATAGTTTGCTTAATAGTTACATCTATTGTATCAAGCATTTGATTAAGTATTTCCTTTATAGCACTCTTACGACCAATTTTTTTGAATCTACTAACAAGATGACCTTCATTATCTACATGAAGAACAGGATTAATTCTTAATGCCTTTGCTACAAATGCTGAAGCATTAGAAAGTCTTCCTCCTCTTTTTAAGAAATCAATATCTGATACAGTAAACCAATGTGCAAGCTTAAGCTTCATATTTTCTATAGCATCATGGTTATCTAAAATAGACATACCCTTCTCTCTATTCTTAGAAGCATAATAAGCTAATAATCCTTCTCCCATAGATGCACAAAGTGAATCAACCATCAAAATCTTTCTATCCTTATATTCATCCTTTAAATCCTCTATTGCAAGGTGTGCACTATTAACAGTACCACTAAGGCCTGATGAAAAGCATATCGCCAGAATATCCTTTCCCATATCTAAATATGTTCTAAATACATTTGCGAAATCATTTGGTGTAACCTGAGCAGTAGTAAACTGCACACCTTTTCTTTCAGCCTCATAAAAATCCTTATTAGAAAGCTCTCTTCCGTCAGGATAATTAATATACTCCCTATCATCTGACTTAAATGTCATCGGAATAACAACAAGTCCGAGCTCATCTATAAGCTCTTGTGATAAATCTGTTGTTGATTCTGTAATAATTACATAATCATTCATTTTTAGTTCCCTCTTCTTTTTTTCTTTTTCCCTTCTGCCTTATATAGCTTTACTGAAAGCTCATCTTGAGCCTTGCGAAGCTTTTTCTTATAACCAGGTGTAACCTTATCTGGCTTATGAATTATTCTACGAGCACGCTTTTGTCCTTCATTTAAAGGCTTAATTCTCTTCTCACGTGCATTTCTTCCCTTGTAATCCTCAAGGCTTCCTTCCTTTATAACCTTATAAACAGGCTTAACACCTTTATTTGCAAGATTATCTAGGTATAAATCATCAAGCTCTGTATAGAATGAATATACCTCTCCTGTATAATTCATTCTACCTGTTCTTCCACTTCTATGAATATAGAATTCAAAATCCTTAGGAATCTCATAATTTATAACATGTGAAACACCATCAAGATCAATACCACGAGCCGCAAGATCAGAGGCTACTATATATTGATATTTTAAATCCTGAGCCTCCTTTAGGACTCTCTTTCTTTCACGAGGAGATAAATCTCCATGGATTTCTCCAACTGGAATTCCTTTATTTCTTAAGGCATTCGCTAAAGAAATAACCGTTTCCTTTTTATTACAAAATATAATACATAAGTATGGATTAATTAAAGCCAATAGATTTTGAAGCATTTCAAATCTATCCCTATGCTTTAAAGGAATCCAAATATGTGTAATATTAAGCTCACTATTATCCTTAATATCAATCATCTTAGGATTATCTAAATACTTCTTAATAAATGGTAATACTGTTTCAGCCATTGTAGCTGAAAAGAACATCATTTTCTTATCCTTTAGGATAGCAGCTACTGCATCAATTGCCTCTGCATATCCAGAGTCAAGACACATATCCACCTCATCAACAACTAAGGTATCAGCTGTATATGCCTTTAAGACATTCTCATCAACAACTAAATCCTTTAATCTTCCTGGAGTTGCGATAACAATTTGTGGCTGAGAGTTTTTAAGTGTATTCATCTCACGTATTTTATCTGTACCACCAACATAAAGACGAACTGATATTGTATTTGGAGAAAATGAAGCCATATGCTGACAAACCTTATATGTTTGACGAGCAAGCTCTGTTGTAGGTGATATAATAACTGCTTGTACCCTTTGGTCGGCTGGATCAAGTGCATTAAAAATAGGAATTAGGAATGCATGAGTTTTTCCACTACCAGTCTTACTTCTTACAAGAAGATTCTTATTCTCCTTTAAAGAATTGAAAACATCCTTTTGTACTGTTGAAAAATCCTTAAATCCTAAATCCTTTATAGCTTTTACTATAAAATCCTTTAATTCATAGCCTTGAAACTGCATAATATCACCGATTCTTTCACGGTAAAATTATACCAAACAAATGTCTATTTTTCAACAACTATGTTATAATAGGGTAGGTGAGATTTTATGGATATTTTAAGGATAGAACCACAAGGATTTTGTAGAGGTGTTGAAATAGCCATCGATAAATCCTTAAATCTAAAACTTAATAATAATGTATATTGCCTTGGAGCCTTAATTCATAATCAAATTATGGTTAATCGCCTTAAAGAAAAAGGAATAAGCACAATATCTAAAAAAGGAGCCACAAGGCTTGAGCTTTTAGATTTAGTTCCAGATAATTCCTTTGTTATAATATCTGCACATGGTGCATCTCCTGCTGTTTTTAAAAAGGCAGAGGAAAAGGGATTAAAAATAGTAGATGCGACATGTGCTTTTGTATATAAAACGCATAATGAAATAAAAAAGTATTTATCCCTAGGATATGATATATACTATATTGGAGCTAAGGGACATGCTGAGGCTGAGGGTGCATGTGGTATATCAGATAAAATACATTTAATATCTAGTATTGATGATATCGATTCCTATAATTTTAAAGACAAATCCTTTGTAATAAACCAAACAACAATGTCTTTATATGATATAAAGGAATTTCATGAACGCATTAAGGCTAAAAATCCCAATGTAGTAATATCTAATACTATATGTATGGCTACAACTAAAAGACAGGAGGCTGTAATAAACGCTAGGCCTTGTGATTTATTTATAGTTGTAGGAGATAAAATGAGTTCTAATACAGGTAAGCTTTATAAGCTAGCATCAGCCAAAAGCAATTCTATAATGGTTGAAAGCCTTAATGAATTAAAGAATTATGATTTTAAAAACATTAATACAATAAACATCACAAGTGGAGCTTCTACTCCAAGTGATGTTGTTGATGAAATAATAAATTTCTTAAAAAGCAAATAAAGAGTGTCAACAAACACTCTTTATTTTTCATATTCCTTAATAATCTCTAATACATTAGCTCTTTTAAAATCTCTTCTAATACCAGCATCTACAATATTTAAATATTCATCTACAGAAAGCCACTTATATTCAATGTGCTCAAATGATAATTCAATATCCTCTTTCTCAGTTGGTACAAAATATCCTTCTATAAAGAAAGGATTTCTTTCCTCATTAATGCCTGAAGAATATAGATATCTATATTCCTTAACCTCTACTCCTGTTTCTTCAAGAACCTCTCTTTTTAAAGCATCAATGATATCCTCTCCAACTTCTTTTTTACCACCTGGATTCTCCCAAACCCCAGCAGATGTATCATCAAATCCTCTTTTTACTGCAAGAATTTTATGAAGCTTAGTATTATAAATAATAGCCTTAGCTCCAACCCAATATTTAATTGCCATATTATCGCCTCCCATTAATAATATTTTAACTTAAAATAGAAATATATGCAAATAAAAATAGTGTCACAAAAAAGTGACACTATATTTTTACTTCTTAACAATGAACTTAGGATCCATAGCCGCGATTAGCTTTTGTCTAATCTCTTCTAGAACTGAATCAGCTGGCTCATAAGCATGAGTATTCATTTGGAAGATTCCTCCCCACTCATCTCCACCCTTATACTTAGGGCATAGGTGAAAGTGTAGGTGTCCTCCTGTATCTCCATAAGCTCCATAGTTAATCTTATCTGGGTTAAAAGCCTTATGCATAGCTGTAGCTACGGCATTTACATCCTCGATAAAATCACATCTATCCTCCTTAGATAGCTCAACCATCTCTGATACATGGTCCTTGTATGCAACTATTACTCTTCCGTACTTAGTTTGCTCCTTGAATACATATACATTAGATGTCTTTGTCTCAAATGCAAAGTATCCAAACTTTTGATATAATGATGGATTCTCATCCTTCATACAATATGCGCAATTAGTATCCTTCATATTTAAATATCTCCTTTGTCTTCTTTATTTTATTCTTTTTTATCATTTTATTCAATATGATTTTTGCAATAAAAAAATCCCTTCCGGGATTTATTTAATAAATGAAACAATTAAACTTCCTCTAATAAGATATCTGTATTATATCATAAAGGATAAAATTGTAAAGTTTATAGTTTCATTATATATATCAAAATAATCCATATTCTTTTCCTAACCCTTTTCTTTATTCTTCTTTTTTATCATTTAATTCAACACCTTTTCTAATAAAGGTATCTCCATATTTATTTTTAAACTCCTTAATAATATCGTTAATATTATCTTCCTTCTCCAATATAGACTTCCAAGTAAACAAATTATATTCTAAAGCTAAATCACTGCTCTTAATAAGATTAGAGTAACCAACTCCTATAAGCCTATATTCCTTCTCTATAAAATTATCGTATAATAAATCCTCTATTACATCATTTATTTCATAAAGGTTATCTGTATAATCTATACTCTTACTCCTTGTGATAGTTTTAAAATCACTATCACGAAGAGTAATAGATATAGTCTTTGTAAGATATTCCTGCTCCTTTAAATCCTGATGTAGTCTTTTTGACATATTTTTAAGTTCTATTAAAATATCATCATAATCAAATAGATTATAATCATATGTTTGTGATGTAGATATACTCTTAGAATCCTCATATCTTTGAGGATCTACTACATTTGAGGAATGACCCTCTAATGCATTTTTAAATGATTTAAGCATTCTATCTCCAATAATGTCTCTTATAAGTGATTCATTATCTGGATTCATAAAATCTCCAATTGTTTTAATTCCTGCGTCAATAAGCCTAGGAGATGTCTTCTTTCCTACTCCATATATATCTTTGACATCAAGTGGATATAAAATATCTTTAATTTCTCTTATCCTTAAAATTGTAATACCTAGTGGTTTCTTTATATCCGATGCCATTTTTGCAAGAAATAGGGTTGGAGCAATTCCTATAGAGCATGGTAGGTGTAGTTCCTTTACAAGACGAAGCTGAATCTCCTTAGCTACCTCTATAGGATTTCTCTTCTGGCTTATTTCAGTCATATCAGCATAAACCTCATCTATTGAGGCTACCTCTATTATTTTTGTGTATTCCATTATTAGATTTTTAAATAATCTATGATATTTCTTATATTCCTCAAATTGTGGATTTACCACAATAAGAGATGGTAAAAGCCTATATGCCTCGATTAGAGGCATAGCACTATGAATACCATATTTTCTTGCTTCATAGGATGCAGTTGATACAACACCCTTCATACTATTTTCTCTTCCAACGGCAAAAGCCTTACCCTTTAAAGAAGGATTATTTATGACCGCAACAGAGCAGAAAAACATATTCATATCAATATGGAAAATTATTCTAACATTACTATTTTTCATAAAAATCCCTCTTTCAATTTCATTTTTTATAGTATATAATTATTATATCGTATTAAGCGAAATAATATTATTTTAAGTAGGTGACTATTTTGGCAAATAAAAATCAAGTTCAAGAGAAAAAAGAGAATAAAGGAAAGGTATATCATAATCCTCTTCAAACTCTATGGGGTAAAATTCTTATTTGGACATTATGTCTTGCAATGGTTCTAGGAATTGTAATTGCATTAATTTGGAACATTGTTGATAATTTTGGAAATGTATAATTGATTTAAAAGGAGCTTTGAAGCTCCTTTTTTATTGCTTAAGCATTTCCTTTGCCACCTCAATAAAGTGTGATGATAATGTATTACCACCAATCATCTTAGCAATCTCCTCTACTCTTTCATCCTCTGTTAAAGATTTAATTTGAGTAGTTGTTCTTCCATCCTTATATGACTTAGATATTAGAAGCTGGTTATCTGCCTTTGCCGCAACTGCAGGAAGATGAGTAATACATAAAACCTGTGAATACTTTGAAATACTCTTCATCTTCTTTGCAATCTCTTGTGCTGCATTACCACTAACTCCAGTATCTATTTCATCAAAAACCATTAAGGATAGTTTAGCCTTTTTAGCAAAATATGACTTAAATGCTAGCATAATTCTTGAAAGCTCTCCTCCAGAGGCTGTCTTATGTAGGGGTTTTAAAGGCTCACCCTTATTTAATGAAATCATGAAGCATACACTATCAATTCCATTATCTAAGAAAATAGAATTATCCATAATATCCTTCTTTTCTACCTCATTAAACTCTATTTTAAAGCTACAATCCTTTAAATCAAGATCCTTACATTCATTAACAATGCTTTCCTCAATTAACTTAGCATTTTTTCTTCTTATATTTGATAAGGCCTTTGCCTTGTCAAATGCTTCATCATAAAGCTTTGATAGCTTTTTATTCTTATCTTCAATTACTGAATCAAAATCCTCATTTAAGGCTATTTCCATCTTGATGTCCTCAAGCTCCTTTATAAGCTCATCAAGATTCTTTTTATATTTTGCCTTACAATCCTCAATAGCCTTTAAATCATCCTGAAGCCTATTAAGCTCATCCTCATCAAAATCTAGGGAATCTATTGCCTTATAGATTGTAGATTTAGCTTCAGTAAGGTTTGAATAAGCATCAAATATAATATCTGCCTGCTCCATATATTCTTTATCATAATCTCTTATATCATCAAGTGCCTTATAAGCATTATAAATATTATCTAGTGAGAAATATTCGCTTTCCATATTTTGATATGCCTCATTAAGAGATTTAAATATCTTATCATAATTAGAAAGCTTTGATATTTTTTCTTCTATTTCTATATCCTTGCCTGGATATAGATCTAAAGCCTCTAGCTCATCACGTTCAAATACTAAAAACTCTAATCTTTCTTGTGATGACTTATGTCTTTTCATTATATCTAAAAGCTCCTTTAAGGCTTCATTATATTTTGATAATGAAATGACATATGAGTTATATGCATCCTGAAAGCTCTTATCCTCCTTTGTATCAATAAATGAAAGATAGGTATCAGGATTAATTAATCTAAATGTATCATGCTGTACATGAATATCTGCAAGATATAATGCAATGTTTTTTAAAGCCTGTACTGTAACAGCCACATCATTAACCTTTATTATATTACGACCAGTAGTTGATATCTCACGGTATATTGTAATCTCTTTTGAATGAGCTATACCTAAAGAATCAAGTATTTCATCAATATTTTGGTTTTCATAATCAAATATTCCCATAATATAAGCCTTTGATTCACCATAACGTACCATATCAGAATCAGCACGAGCTCCAAGTAGGAGTGATATCGAATCAATAATAAGTGACTTTCCAGCACCAGTCTCTCCACAAAGTACTGTCATATAGCTATTAAAATCAATAGTTAAATCTTCAATTATCGCAATATTTTTAACAGATAATCTTTTAAGCATTAGGCCTACCCCCTATGTGCTTCCTGCACAATACTTCTATAATTTAGCTTTAAAGTTTTTCTTTTAGAAATTACAGATATAAACTCAATATTTCCACTTCCACCCTTAATAGGGGATGGTGCAAGCTTATTAATATATAGTCCTACACCCTCTAAGAAATCAGATACCTGATTTAAAACCTTAAGATGAATTGATTTATCCTTAATAACTCCCTTACCAACCATTTTACCAACCTCAAATTGAGGCTTTATAAGACAAATAAGTGAATTATTATCATCTAAATGCTTTAATATTCCTGGTATAACATGCTCAATAGAAACAAAGGATACATCCATAACTAAATAATCAAATCTTATAGGTGAATTAAAATCTAATATATTAGTATTTTCATAAAGAACAACCCTAGGATCATTACGTAATGTTGGATGCATTTGATCACATCCTACATCTACTGCATATACCTTTTTTGCCCCATTTTGCAAAGCACAGTCAGTAAATCCTCCTGTTGATGAACCAATATCTAGTATTGTTTTTCCACTAAAATCAATTCTAAACTTCTCTAATGCACCCGCAAGCTTATATCCACCTCTTGATACATATTTAAGCGCATCAAAGGCTACCTCTACCACATCAGTATCTGATACATCATATGATGGCTTATCACAAACATTGCCATTAACTAAAATAGAATGTGCCTTAATAGCTTGAGCTGCCTTATTGCGGGATTCAAATTTCATATTTAAAACTAGATATAAATCAATTCTCATATAATTTCTTTAATCCTTCTAAAATATCCTTATCACCTAATCCGTAATTGTCTAATACCTTATCTACCTCACCAAAACGAATTATAGTATCCTCACTAATATTAATAGCAGAAACCTTAGATATTTTACTAAATTTATTTTTAAAATCTACAATTTTTTCATATAATGAGCCACTCTTAATTACCTGTTCATAAACAAGAATTGGCTTTTTAGAATCAAATAGAATATTAAGCATATCAAAATCCATAGGTCTTATAAATCTAGCATTTATAAGCTCTATTGATAAATTATTCTCAATAATAATATTTTTAATTCTTGTAACATCAGGTCCATATGTAATACAAATACCAACATTACCATCTAAAACCTTAGTCCAGCATTGCTTAATATCATCAATTTTAGAATCAAGCCTACAAATATCACTATTTTTAGTATAGCGAACTGCAATAGGGCCATTATGATTCATTGCATACTTTAGCATTTCTCTTGTCTCACGCCCATTTGATGGCATAAGTATCTCTATATTTGGCATACTAGATAGCATAGCTATATCATAAATACCTTGATGTGTTGAACCATCTGGTCCAATTACTCCACATCTATCAATGCCAATTACTACATTAGCATTTTGTCTTGCGATATCATTTAAAACAAAATCATATGCACGCTGAAGAAATGTTGAATAATAAAGAACAACAGCTTTTTCTCCTGCTCTTGAAAGAGCTGAAGCTAAAACTGCACCATGCTCCTCTGATATTCCTACATCAAGGATAAAATCAGGATATGTTCTATTATATTCCTTAATACTATCTCCAAGTATCATAGCTGGGTCAATTATAGTAAAAGGCATATTTTCTCTTAGCATAAATAATGTCTTAAGCACAATATCAGTATATGTATATTCTCCTTCAAGAAGGACATTCTTTGGAAGACCTGTCTTAATATCAAATGGAGCTACATTATGATATTTACCAGAATTATCATTATAGGCTGGTAAATATCCTTTACCCTTTTCAGTAATAATATGAATTACAAGGGGTCTTTTCATCTTCTTTGCTCTCTTAAAATCTCTTATAAGCTCAAATAAATTATTACCATCATATGGTCCAAAATAATCATACCCTAAGGCAGAGAAAATATTATCAGACTGAAAAAAGGATTTAAAACCATTATTAAGCTTATGGAAGAAATTTCTTACAGGGACAATTGTAACCTTCTTTACAAATCTCTTCAATCCTCTTATAAACGCGTTACTTCTTAGCTTATCTAGGGAACGATGGAATGAACCTACAGTCTTAGATATACCCATCTTATTATCATTTAAAACAATAATTGGCTTTGCCTTACCATTTTTAGAGCTTAAATTATTAAGTGCTTCAAAGGCTACTCCTGAGGCTATGGCTGAATCCCCAATTACTGCAACGCAATCTCCAATAGAATCATTTCCCATATCCTTTGCACGTAAAAATCCCTCTAATGCACTAATAGAGGTTGAACTATGACCTGATTCCCAGGCATCATATGAACTTTCCTTATAGTCAGGATATCCACTAAGTCCTCCAAATTTTCTAAGATTTTTAAAATCCTTAGCTCTTCCTGTTAAAATCTTATGTGTATAAGTTTGATGTCCTACATCAAAAACAAGCTTATCGTTAGGTGAAGAAAAAACATAATGTAAAGCTACCTCTAGCTCTACTACTCCAAGGTTTGAGGAAAGGTGCCCACCGGTTTCTGAGACATGTTTTAGAATAAATACTCTAATGTCATCACATAAAACCTTAAGCTCCTTCTTAGATAAATCCTGAAGGAACCCTGGGTCCTTAATTTCCTCTAAATTAATATGCTTAGTTATCTTCCTTGACAAAGTCCTCTAAACCACTTTCAGTCATCTTTTTAACAACAAGCTTTTCATTAGAGCCTAAAATATCATAGCACTTCTTTGAAAGCTCTAGACCCTTTGTATAATCCTTTACAGCCTCATCAAGTGATATTTCCTTGTTTTCTAGGTTCTTTACTGTATTTTCAAGCTCAGTTAAAAGCTCCTCGAAGCTCTTATTTTCCTTCTCCATTTTGATAAACCTCCATTACTTTAGTAGTAATATTTCCATCCTTCATACGAACATTTAGGACAGAATCTTTTTTTACATCCTTAACACTTTTTATTGCATGTCCATCAACAGATGGAATTGAATAACCCTTATCCATTAGATTTAATGGATTTAGGGCATTAAGCTTTGATGTATAAATATTAAATTCCTGATTCTTCTTATCAAGAATTATTCTAATGTTTTTATTTAAAAGTCTTAATGTATTTTTAAAATCCGATTCCTTTTGTCTAATTAAGCTTAAAGGATTATTTGCCTTAAATCTTTTAGACAAGGAATCAAGCTCTAACCCTTTATGATACATTATATTATTAATAGAAACATTAAGTCTATTAATTAAAGCTCTTAAATCCTTCTTATTTTCCTTAATCTTATTAGATGGTGAGGCATTATCAAGCCTTTCATCTAGGTGCATTAAAATAGTTTTATAATTCTCAAATCTATTCATCAGATCCTTATAAAGCATATGAACTGATGTGAGAATTTCATTACGAAGCTCAACAACATCTGGTGTCGCAAGCTCTGCGGCAGCTGTAGGTGTTGGCGCTCTTAAATCTGATACAAAATCTGAAATAGTAAAATCTATTTCATGACCAATTCCTGTTATAACAGGTATTTTCGAATTATATATTGCAAGAGCTACAATTTTTTCATTGAATGCCCATAGGTCTTCAATAGAACCTCCACCACGTCCAACAATAAGTGTATCACATAAATTATCAGAATTAGCACGTTCTATTTGCTTAACAATATTCTCCTTAGCATCAGGTCCTTGAACTATAGCTGGATATAAAATAACCCTTGTAAAAGGATATCTACGAGATATTGTATTAATAATATCTCTAATTGCAGCTCCTGTAGGTGATGTAATAACACCTATTATAGAAGGTATTCTTTTAATTGGCCTCTTATGAGCTAATGAAAAATATCCTTCCTTTTCAAGCTCCTTCTTAAGCTTTTCATATTGAATATATAAATCTCCTATACCATCACTTTTCATTTCAGTAATGTTAATAGAATATGTACCAGAAGGCTCATAAACTGTAACTCTACCCTTTACAAAAACCTTCATTCCATCCTCTGGCTCAAAATTCACCTTTGAAGCATATGAAGAAAACATTGCACAAGAAATAGTGGCACCACTATCCTTAAGGCTAAAATAAAAATGTCCCTTTTGGTTATGCTTAAAGTTTGAAATCTCACCCTGTAATAGTACAGATTCAAGATGCCTGTCACAGTCAAACTTATACTTTATATATTTAGTTAAAGCAGATACAGTTAAATACTGTGCATTATCATCCATAATATCCCTACTTACCTAATTGTTTTCTAATGTTATCTAATAGCTTATTATTAAATTTAACCTCTTTTTTATCTCCAGCATCAGTATACATTTTAGTAATCTCTAATGCCTCATTAATAGCTATTGCAGGAGCTACAACATCATTTTTCATCTCATATGTCGCAAGTTCAACAATAGATCTATCAACAACATTTAATCTATTAAGTGTATATCCAACTAAGGCATTTGATATAATTTCATCAATTGCCTTAATATCAGCCATTGTACTAAGTGCATATTTTATAGCTAAATCATCACCATCTGTGATAACTGTAGCTGCTACCTGTGCTGCCTCTGTATTATTCATATGACAGCTGTAAATAACCTTAATCGCATCAATTCTTGACTCTCTTATAGATTTTGACATAATACCATCTCCAAATCATAACCTATTATATCATTTATAAAAAATTATATAAAGGTTTAATTATATAAATTATTTTAATAATTTACATAAAAGGCTGCCAAAAGGCAGTCCTTTACTAATTATTATCCTTGTTATAATCCTTAATCAAAGTATCAATAGTATCATTACTCTTAAGTATTTCTCCTGAAACTATATCAATACCTATTGTATGTAATAATCCAATCTCTCCCTTTGATTTAAGTGATGTAGCATATACCTTAATCATAACCTCATCTAAAGATGCCTTTAAAGCCTTAGTAATCTCTAAATTATATACCTCCTGATTACATAAGAAGGCATTAAGCTTATTCTTAATTACTAAATCAAATGACTCAGACATAAGATTTATACCAATAGTATTATAGTATACAGCAAGGTCTTTTATAGAACCCTCTATATCATCAATAATATTAAATGATATAACCTTTCCAGGAAGCTTAAGATACTTAAGCTTTTGTTCTAAAAACACCTTAAATCTTTTATCCATAAAGACACTTTTATGTACCTTGATCATAATAGGGAAATAAACCCTACATTTATCATAGAATGTCTTAAGCTCAAATAAAGCCTCAGATATAATATACCTATCAAACACCTTTTTAATATCTCTTTCAGCTACAACCTTATTAAAATACTCCTCATCACAATCAAACTGACGAAGATTAGGGCGTGGAATATAATACTCTATTGTACCTTCATCAGCATTAACCATCTGCCTATAGCATATTTTTAAATCTCTTGTATCTATAGCCTCTGTACAATAAAGAATAATCTGTGAATCCCTAAATCTTTGTAATGCTAAATCCTTATCATAAAACATTACATCCTCTTCGCTTTCTCTTGCGTCAATTAAAGCCTCTGAGGCAAATGAAATAACCTTTTTACAATCAACATTTCCCATAGCCTTAGTATAACGATATATTCCCGCCTTCATCTTAAGCTTAAGACGAGCATTAACCTCATATGATTTAGCTTTAATCTTATCTAAAATATCAGAGACCCTTTTCTTTATTGCTCTCATATCATTTATATCAGAGAATAACAACATAAACTTATCATTTTCTAAATGATATACATCCATTTCCTTATTAATTTCTTCCTTCAATATTTTTCCAATAAGAAGGGTTAAATCATCCGCAAACTTATAACCATAAATATTAAAATATGTATCATAATTATCATTTTTGATTAAAGCTACCGCAAACTTCTTAGACAAGATAGCCTCATCAAGATCAATATATAGCATACTCTTATTCTTAAGATGTGATATTTGATTATTATAAGCCTTATTCTCTAAAGCCTTTTCCTTTGTCTCAGTTTTAGTTTCATCTGATATAAGAGAATATATTTCAAGGACAGATGAATCATTAACCATAACATCTTCCTTTATATATCTTCCATTTATATGATAATAAATTGTCGCCTCAAACAATTCTCTATCATATATTTTTCTATATACTTCCTTATATCCTACTACATCCTTCGCATCTATTAATGAAATATATTCACTATCCTCAAAATGCTTCTCCTTAAGACCAAGTAATAGCGCTGCGCTATCATTTAATGATATTTCCTTATCCTCTTCAATCTTAAGCCCCTGCTTTGCATGAGTAGTTATAAAATCATACATTCTCATTTCCTTAGAAATATCAAATGTATCATATAGCTCATTAATAAAGATATTTAAAACAAGAGTTAATGTTTTAAGAGATTCATAAATATAGATATCCTTAAACTCAGATGTAAAAAAATTATAGCAGATAGCTCCAATTGGGCTATCATTTCTATATAATCTAAATCCTATAACTGACTTAAACGAATCCTCAAAAGGAAGTCTTGTTATAATATTTTTATCCCATAATGATTCCTTAACATTAATAAGTAAAAGCTTTTCAGAATTAGATAGGAGTTCCTCAAAAGGAGAATCCTTAATCATATCATCAGTAAATATTTTCTCATAAACCCTATTCATCTTATAATGGAATCCATCTCCATTATGATTTAAGGCTATTACGATTTCACATTTAGAATAAAGATTCTCTATCTCCATTCCATAATTTCTTAATATATCTCTAAACCTTAATCCCTTATTAGGGTTTAATGCACTAAGTACACCCTCAAGGCTTTTAAATCTTTCAGTAATAGCTATAGGCGTTTCCTTAATATTTGACTCTACCTCAGTAAAATGTGATTTTCTATCGCTACCACCCTTAAAGGTTATATTAATTGTTTCATCATCAGTATCTTTAACAATCTCATCCTCAATAATATTAATATTGATAGATTTTTTCTTTTCCTTCTTTTTATCCTTCTTTATAGCCTTTATTTCTTCATTAAGCTTTTCTATACTCTCCTCATATTCTGTAACACCAATTCTATTATTGATTGCCTTCGAAACTAAAAGAGCAGTTTCAGCAAACTCTAAGGCTACATTCTTTTCAGCATCTAAATATATATCATGGTACTCTGATTCTAAAATCATAGCACGTCTATTTTCAGAATTCTTTAAATAAATATTTAAAAGAATTGTTGCCATACCAACCTTAGATGTAGTATCTATTTGCTTATCATCTATATATTGCATAATAAAGCTTTGAGCCTCATTAAGCTTTCTTTCCTCATATAGCATTTTAGCCTCTCTTAAATAAAGCCTAAAAAGCTTTTCATAAGAAAAGTTCTTTATATAATATGCCTTAAGCTTCTTAAATGAATCATAAAAATTATCGTATTCCTTATCATAAAATTGTAATGTTTGTAGCTCCTCTAAGGCCTTTATCTTATTCTCCTCAGAAATATCCTCAAACAAATACTGAGTAATAGTTCTCTTAAGCTCTATTCTATTACCAACATTTGTATAATATCTAATCATATCATAAAGATATTGGTCCTTATCAATAGTCTTTAAATGATCATTTTTAATATCAATATATTTTAAAGCTTGATCATTATTATCTAATGATAAAAAGATATCGATTAAGGTATCACACAAGGCTACAACAGAATCGTTATCATAATTATTAAAATAAGGAGTAAGGCTTAAAAGGATACGAAGCGCATCCTTATCCTTATCAGAATTATGAAGGATTAAAGCCTTGTAAGCTATAGCCCTTGCATACTCATATGAAGTTTCATCTTTATCTCTTAAAAACATATCAATTTTTTTAATTGATTTTTTATCTGCCTCAAGAGATAGCACCTCATCAAGCGTCATATCTAAATCTCCTTAATTATAGCCTCATCATTTTCTATTACTGCATATGTCCTGCCATATTTTAATGAACCAGGATTTATAAATGTAATATTATTATCAGAAAAAACACAAGCCTCATGCGTATGTCCAAAAAACACATAATCGCACATTAATTCCATAGCTCTATAATAAAGATTCATATATCCCATCTTTACCCTATATTTATGTCCATGAGTAATAAATATCCTCTTAGAATCTATTTCTATTACTTTTTCAATATTATCATCATATTGGTCACAATTACCATCAACATAAGTAATATCATACTTATCTAAAATATCTCTTTTAACACAATAATCACCACAATGAATTATCATATATCCCTTATATTTTTTTATAAGCTCCTCCATTAATGAGGTATCTCTATGAGTATCACTTATTATTAATAAATTTCTCATATAATCCTTTAAGCTCCTCTAAGGCCTTAGCCCTATGCGAAATAGTATTCTTCTCATCTAATGTAATCTCAGCCATAGTTCTTTTAAACTTTTCTATATAAAAATATGGATCATATCCAAAGCCGTTATTACCACGAGCTTCATCTATAATTTCACCCTCGCATGAGGCTTTAGTTATAATATACTCCCCACTTGGCTTACAAAGACAAATAGCACAAACATATCTTGCTTTTCTATTCTTAACATCCTTTATATTCTTTAATAAAAGCCTATTATTATCTAAATCATTATGCTGAGGACCTGCATATCTTGCTGAATATACCCCAGGCTCTCCATTAAGTCCATCACACATAAGACCACTATCATCTGCAATAGCAAGCACATTTGTTAATTTAGCAATAGTCTTAGCCTTAATAAGTGCATTTTCCTCAAATGTAGTACCATTCTCCTCTACATCAATATCTATACCTTTTTCTTCTAATGATTTTAATTCTATATTTGAACCCTCAAATATCTTTTTAAACTCTCTTATTTTATTCTTATTATTAGAAGCTATAATTATTTCCATACTTAAATCACCATCTTAATTTTAACATATTCTTTATTTAAAATAAATAAAGTATGGTATAATAAGTTAGGTGATTTCAATTGTTATTAGATAATATTAAAGCTTTTATTAAGCGACCTGCCGCAATTAAGGCATTTCTATTTATTGTTTTTTATTTTTTGATAATGTTTGTTATAGTTGATTATGCATTATCGCCACTATTTAAAAACATTTGTGAAAACATATATAATAAGCCATTTGATGATATTCCGAAGAAAAGCTTATATCTTGCAAGTGCTGTATTTGATTTAATTATTTATATTATTCTTATAATACCACTTCTTGTTGGATACCAATTTGAGCTTCAATATGATTTCTTCCATGCAATATCAGACAAAAAAACTCCAATATTCTTTTTAACATCACTAGGTATATTTTATGTATCGGCAGTTATAGCTGGAGTAATATCAATGGTTATATATAAGGAAAGTCAATCCGTTAATCAGGAATTAATAGAGACAACACTTAAATCAGGATATATTGCAGCTGCTCTTATGTTTATATCTGCTGTAATTATAGGTCCTATTGTAGAGGAGCTTATATTTAGACAGGCAATGTTTGATATATTTATAAATAAATATGTCTCTATTATCATTTCATCTCTTCTATTCGCTTCAATCCATATCGTATCATCTAGTGGTTCATTAAGATATATGGTATCTATTACAATTCCATATCTTACATCAGGAATAGTATTTGGTACAATATATGAAAAAAGCCATAGAAATATATGGCTTTCAATTGCAGTACACGCAACAAGTAATTTTATAGCATTAGTATTAGTATTCGCTTAATTCTTAAGCTTCTCATATTGCTTCAAAAGGTTATATGAATCAGTATAATTTAATAATCTTGCGTAATCTATAGGACGATAATTAAAATCGTCCTTTTTATTCATATTATATCTATTAGCCTGTTGTTTAACCCTTAAAAAATCATTATTTATAACAGCAACATGTAAAGGATATTTCTTTAAATATCTATTATATCTAACGCTTTGCATTTGATATTCAATATAATCATGAATCTCTCCCTTAGCTATATCAAGGACAGTTTCATAAAATCCATTTCTCTTCTCTATGATAGCTCCATATGATATTAAAAGCTTTATCATATCATAATCCTTCTCACGAGCTGCAAAGAATATTGGAGTTTCTCCAAAATTATCTGCAGAATTAGCAAGTAATCCATTATTTAATAAATAAAGAGCAATATTATGATCCTTTACCATACAAGCCTCATGTAAAAGATTACGTCTAGTATAATTTATTGAAAATAAAAGAGTCTTATTCTTTGCAATAATCTCCTTTAAAAGAGGAAGATTATGAGAACGAACTATAGAAAAGCAAATATTTTCATCATTCTTATCAACAACCTTTAAATCAACACCTGAATCTAATAGGATATGTGCCATATCCATCTTTCTTTGATTTAGGGCTATCATAATGGCACTTTCACCCTTATTGTTTGTAAGATTAAGGTTTGCACCTTCTCTAACAAGACGTTTAAAATATCCAATTTTATTATATAAAATAGAATACATAAGAGGGGTATTTCCACTATCATCTAAAGTATTTAGATTTATATAATTCTTAATCAAAAGATCAAAAGCATCATCAAATTCAGAGGCTATAGCAGCATCTAATAGACTTTGCTTATGCTCATTTAAAACATTAATATTTTCAACCTTTAAATATGCCTCTAGTCCCTTATAATCTAAGGCCTCTATTAGCTTAAACGGATCACTCATTATCCTCGTCTCCTTTAGCCTTGGTATGAGTATAATACTGCTTTGACTGGAAATTAAAATCCTCGCATAAATTAAACATATCATAAGGAATCATTTTTGATTCTTCTACATCAAATAAAACATCCACAAATGATTTTGGATTAAATCCATTAAGACAGTAAATCTTTTCTTCATCATCGATATAATTTCCATACTTACAGAAAAAGCAGCATAATATTTTCTTATCTAAAAGACTATTAAGCTTATTAAGCTCATCACTTCTAGTCTTACCTGATGCCTCATAAAGCTTACCATTATATAAAACTCTTGATGTCTTTATAGAATGAATATACTGACAAGGCTCATCATCTACCTGAAGTATTTTACTCTCGGTAGGATATATATCTGCAACCCTACCTCTAAGATAAATATTTCCATCCTCATAATCAAGTATAGAACTATAATCTGCACTCATAATTACAAACTTATCTCCAGCAGTTGTCTTAATATTATCAATATCTATATCAATAATTTCATATACATCATGCCTATCCTCATCCTTCCAATCTAGAAGATATGCATAACCATCCTGCAAGAAATATTTTCTAAGCTCTAGCATATTATAGCTATTATTAATGCATAAGGTACAAAGTGATTTGTACCTTTCTGCATAATTCTTATCTCTATATTTAAATGTAGTCATAGCCGCATTCATTACATTATAATGTGGCTCATCATATATTTGCCAATAGGTATCTACAAATGAACCAGATACCTTTGCCTCAAAGGAATAGAGATTTCTAAATGATATTACAAAGATTCTATCAATTTCTTCCATATTATCATCTCTATGCTCCCACAAAAAGTTCTCAGCACAATCAATTATTGTATCCTCATGTAGTGCATCAAATGTAATATGACAAACCTCTTTACCTTCAAAGGTAAGGAAATAAATATATGACAAATGATCTAATAGGAATGAAATATCTCTATAAATCGTCTTTTTAGATGAGTTTATTTCAAGATTATCATACCTTATTACAAAGGCATCCTCTAGAGTAGTAATAGTGATGGTATCTAATACATTATCCGATTCTATTTTTAAGTCTATAGATAAATTACAATTTAGTTTGTATTTATCCTCTATATACCTTTTAACATCCTCTAGCATAAATAAAATACCTCTTTACTTCTCAGCTGTTACCTTCTTTACAACTTCCTTAATTCTCTTAATTGTATCCTTAGTATTAAGTGTAATGTCATCCTTCTTAACCTTCTTAAGGCCTTCAAACGGGATAGTTTCAACCTCTACTGCATGTTTTCTCTTTGAAACAGTAACATACTTATAGCATAGCTGTCCTGCAAAAATGTCATATGGCATTTCATCAGACTTACTTACACCAGCCTCATTATTTCCATTGAAGGCTACATTGTTACATGCAATATATTGAGTATCATCAGTATCCTCAGGATCAATAGTACGTCTCTTAAGTACCTGCATATCATCATATACTGTTGGATATTTTACATATCCATTCCAGAATGGAACCCAAATATCAAATCCATCAAATGTTTTTACATTAATCTCATATGATTTAATATAATCATCATTTGCATAATAATGGAAATCAATTGCCTCTCCATTAGAATTATAAATAATATAATCTGATCCATATGCCTTTTCACCTACTGGAAGATTCTTCTTTACCTTCGCAATCTTAAATGTCTTATACTTAGACCCAGCAAGCTTATTTAAGGCATATTCATATGCATCATTGAATTTATCATAAGGAATTGGCTTTTCCCCCTTAAGATATAAAATATAAATACTATTTTTCTTCGGAGTCTTTATATCCTCTTGTGCCTCATCTTGATAATGAATAACCTTTTGAAGCTCTACCTTTAATCTTTCATTATCTGTTTCATTTAACAGATAAGTATAGGCTTCCTTCTTTTGCGCAAGTGTATTCTTACTTCCCATAACAATCTTAGCCATTTCATAATCAGTAAATTTCCAATCTAATTCCTTGCATTTATTAACAAGATCCTCATTTTTAATAAAATCATAAACATTAAAGCTCATACTAAACACCTCAATCTATTTTTTCTTTAATCTAATTATACTACATATTGAGACATTTTTTAATACTTTGTAAAGAAAAAAAGGATTAAAAATAATCATTTTAATCCTATCTCTCATACACTAAATCTATGATTGTCTTTTTGCTTATGCTCCTATATGCCAAAATCATCGAAAATAAAAAATCCTTTTTTTAAAGGATTTTATTTCTTTAAATATTTCTCAGGTAATTCCTTAGTTACTGCCAAAGCTAGGGCACCATCACCAATATGGCATGATACTGAAAGTGATAATGGATTTACAACTACATCTGATACATCAAATCTTTCTTTAATCATTTCAGCAAACTTCATTGGTAATTCCTTATCAGTTCCTGAATATGCAACCGCAAGATAAATATTATCAGTTCTTCCGTCTAGATCCTTTAAATATCCATTGATATTTCCTTCACAAGCATCCATCATTATTTCAATTGCATTTTCCATTGTTCTATTACGCATCTTATATTTATCAAGCTTTTCTCCTTCAATTTGAAGAATTGGCTTAAGCTTTAGCATAGTACCTAAAGCTGCAGCTGCAGGTGTGATACGTCCACCCTTCTTTAAATACTTAAGAGTAGCTACTGTAATATAAATATCTGAATTAGACATAGTTTCAATTAAAATATCATGTATTTCCTTACCAGTATATCCTAAATCTCTAAGCTTCATTGCATCTAATACAGACTGTCTTTGAGTAACAGAAATTCTCTTATTATCTACTACAAAGACCTTACCTTGAAATTCTGGCTTTTGAGCAGCTCTTAAAGCTGTTTCACATGAATTAGATAGTCCTGATGACATTGGTATATAGATAACTGAATCATTATTTTCTAATGCATTGGCCCATAGCTCCTCAACATACGCAATAGATGGCTGAGATGTTGAAACCACAGCATTATCATCCTTAAGGAATTCATAAAACTTCTCTTGAGTAAGAGTTATATCCTCTAAATATTCCTCTCCATTTATAGTAAAAGGCATTGGCACAACAACAATACCTAATTCTTTTCCTTCATATTGTGTAATTCCACTATTTGAATCAGTAATAATCTCGATTCTATTCATAAAACAATTCTCCTTTAATGAAAAACTAATAAAATTATACCAAACTAAGATATCAGTGTCAAGCCGACTTTACTTTCACTTGGCATTAGTAAACAAAAAAGTGGATTCCCTCAATCCACTATTTTGCTTAATAATAATTTTCTTCTAAAACCTATTGATTAAACTACTGTACTAACAACACCTCTATATCTCCCTCAAGATACTTCCGTATTATTAGCTATATCACCTAAAGGGTGATTAAAAGCAACCTAACCATTCTGTGCCTTCTCTCCATCATATCGTACATTGAAAAAACATTCCCACAATCTTAAATCAACATACCTTTATTGTATTAATTCTTAAAATCTTCCTCTCTATATAAGACTTAATACAACAAAAGATTACAGCCTACATTATTAAATCTACACAGAATTATTAAATTGATTTTATCTTTTCTTTTTCTCTTTATACAATGCCATTATAACATATAAAACAAATACTGTCAACAAAATCGACAATTGTGTATATTTATTTAAACAGTTAAAAATAATCTTTATTTATTCATTAATGATATTATATTTTTTTAAAGTGTCAAATAACTCTTTATTGTTAGTATATTGTATAGGTATAACACCTAAATCTTCGATGCCAACTAAATTTTTGGGACTATCATCAATGAAATAAATTTTTTCTATTCCCATATCCTTATATGCATTAACACATACCTCATAGAATTCATGCATTGGCTTTCTTAAATGGTATTCCCATGAATTGAAGGTTTTATCAAATATTTTCTTGAAAAAATCCTTATCCCCATATAAAAGCTCTACATAATCCTTTATTACATTAGTTAAAAGAGCAATATGATATTTCCCTTTAAGCTTAGTATTAATAAAATCTATAAGTTCACTATTTAATGTAAGAAGCTCCTTCCATTCCTTTACTATTACATCCTTTGGAATTTTAAGTCCCTTTTCTAATTTATCTAAAAGCTCATATACATTATAATATCCCATATCAGCTGAATTATAATATTCTGCCTTTAATCTAATAGTCTCCTCCTCACTATATCTAAGGCGAAACCATCTTGGTGATATTTCTGTACAAAGTACTCCGAAGCAATCAAATATAATAAGTGTATTCTCCATAATTATTCTCCTACCAGCGCATTAATTTTATTCTTATCTAGATTTTCTCCAATTACTATAATAACATCCTGTCCATTATCTATTTCATCTATTTCTATATCATTTCTTGTAATATTAACCTTATACCATTTATCATTCTCATAAATAAAGCCCTTGATTCTCAAAATATTACCATAGGCTTTTGAATTAAAAAGCTTATTCATTAAATCAATTATAAAATCTTTATTAAGCTTTTTATTCATAATATATAATGAATCATAATTATTATCATCTATGACCCTAAGCTTTATATGATCATATGAAGCATATCCTGCATTTATAATATCATCCATATTTAATGAATCATTATAAACTATATCTCTATCCATAAATACCCTATCACACATATACTTCTTCATAAGGCCATTTATGTAATTGGTATCTAATATAAGAGATTTATTATCTCTTTTAGTAATAATAAGCTTTGAAGCTACAGCAGCCTCGCTTACAAAAATATATTCAGACTCCTCTGAAAGATTTTTAGTATTGATATCATATAATACAAATACATTCCCAACCTCATAATAATTTATTAGAGGCTCCTCATATAATACATCAAAGAACTCATCAGTATCATATACTCCAGATGGTTCAACAATTATTCTTGTATATCCACGCATTGCCATAGATATAAGCTTAGTCTTAAATCTACGTAGATGACAATCATAATCACATCCTCCAGCAACCATTTCACAGTCGCATCCTATTGATGATACTAGCATCATATCAACATTAATAGCTCCATAATCATTTTCTAATATGCAAACATCCTCTCCCTTATCCATTAAATATTTTGCATATTTTAAAATGAAGGTTGTCTTTCCACTACCTAAAAATCCAGTTATCAAATCAATTTTTATCATTATCATCACCATCAATTGACATTATAATATATTCACAAATTAAAAACAATAAACTCTAATTTAACAAATATGTAAAATAAATTATACTATCAATTCCTTTATAATTATAGTAAAATATAGATATAATTCATTGGGAGGGTAATTTAATTAACCAGAATTATAATATAGCTAAGATATTTTATCAACCGACATATATCTAATATGATGATAAAAGCCAAACATCTTAGCAATACTTATTTTAAGGTTATAGCTTATTAATTAAAGATATACAAAAGACCATCACTTGAATGGATGTATACTTGTGCCCAATTGCTAAGCCTAAAAATAAACAGGGGTTTCTAATCCCTGTTTTTTTTTATTCATTCTCTTCTTTTCTTACATAATAATATTTTAATTTTAGATATCTTATAAGAAAAGCAAGTCCTATAGTAAGCATTGATTCAATCATAGAAAGACCAATAATAATATATGCATTAAGATCAAATCCAGATATATCTGCAGCATAAGGAACCCTTTTATCATATAAGAATAAAAGTTCAATCATAATAGTATATATAAGAGTAAATAGCAAAGGGAATATAACATCTACCTTAAAAATTTTATTTGTCTTATCAAGTATTATATATGATACAAATCCAAGCACAGGACATATTGTATGTAGCAGTAGCCACATATTTCCCCTAACAGATACTAAATATTTAATATCACCTGCAATAGGTGTTAAAATGCAAATTGTAATGCATGTAACTGATGTAAGGGTTACTGCAATATATTTTATAATATGCAAAGCCGGATGGCTTTTAATTCCATGAAGCTCTAAAATATCTACTATAAGCATAACAATTGATGCGAATAATAAAATCATATTTGAAAGATTTGTATAATATGTTAATGAATAATACCATTTAAAGTTTTCACTACCAGGAAGATATCTAAAGAAAACCTCTGATAGGGCAAATAGCTCTAATATAATTATTAACGAATTAAAAACAATTGATGCGATTATATAATTTCTATTTCTCAAGAATATCACCACCAAATATATTTTATCACATTAAAAAAGATTTCCACAATTCACATTATTCATTCCAAAACAAAAATTAATTATATTTAAAGCTTGTTTATTGTAGTGTTATCTCACACAAAAACAATACAACTATGGTTGTTTTTGTAGGACGTGCATTTTTATTTTTTTTATAATTTTATGTTGATTTTACAATCTATTTATTGTTAAATAATGCTTGCAGTTTTATTAGCTATTTTTATAGCTGATGGGTGTACTTTTTTATTTATTAAAATTTTTAAAAAAATACATATCAAAATATAAGGATTAAAAGCAGGACGATGTAAGCCTACTATGTAAAACTAGCTAAGCAACTTCTTGTTGTGATTATAGTTTCTACTATATGCTATATAATATCATGAACATGGCAATAATAAGCAGCAATAATCACGAAATTTGATATGCCAAAGGGCAATCGAATTTTAAAGAAGGAGCATTAAAACGTATTAGACAATGGAAAAATTAAGAGAAATTAAAAATGGTGAGCTATACTACAATGGATTTAGCTTAAATAATCTTGCAAAGGAGTATGGTACACCACTTAAGATTACTTTTTTGGATGTTATTAGTGAGCATATCAAAAGCTTAAAGCGCTCATTTGATAACGCTATTTCTTCTATTGGATATGAAGGTAGATTCATCTACCTTAATGCCAATAAGGCTAATTATGGAAAGGAAGAGATTGAGACAGCCTTCCTTGCTGGTGATGGACTTGAAACATCATCTTATTACGATTTATGTCTTACTCAAAAAATGTTTGAGGTAAATAAAGATCATAGACATAAGCTTATAGTATCTAATGGTCTTAAGCTTAAGGACTATTGTGATGAGATTGTTAGTGCCTTTAATAAGGGACTTAATATAATCGATATTATTGATGATTTAAATGAATATGAATATTTAAAGAATCTAAATCTTCCTATAAAGGTAGGATTTAGAGTTCATCTTTCTTCTCTTTATGAGGCTGAGGTTCCAGATGATAGATTTGGTCTTTTAAAGAATGAAATAGATTATATTCTAAATGATATCAAAAACACTAAGCTTATTCTTACAACAATACATTATCATCAAAGAGGGTTTGATTATGTAGAGGATAAGTTTAAAGAAAACCTTCTTAAGGCGTTCAATTTCTATTTATACGCTAAGAGTGTATGTGATAGCGTAGATAGTTTTGATATTGGTGGAGGAATGCCTCTTCCATTATCTGAGGATTTTGATTATGATAGCTTTGCCCTAAGCACATTAAAATATCTAAAGGAGCTTTGTCTTAAGAATAATGTTAGTATGCCTAATATTATTGGTGAAAATGGTAAGTTTAGTCAAAAGGATTCTACTGTAAATATATATAAGATTGTTGGTGTTAAAAACACTGGAGATTATCCTTGGCATATCGTTAATGGTTCATTACTTGTTGCCCTACCAGAAATGTATGCGTTAGGTGAGCCTATTTTAGTTACACCAATTAATAACCTAGATAAGCCTATGAAAAAAGTAAGGCTTGCAGGTATTACATGTGACTGTGATGATGTTTTATTCGATAGAGAAAAGGGATATTTTGAAGTTCCTGATTCTCTAGATAATTATATTGGATGCATTGGTACAGGATCATACCAAAATTCTATGAATGGTAAGGGTGGAGTTCACCATTGTCTTCTTCCTGAAGAAAAGGATGTTATAATCTATACTAAGGATGGAAAGACATTCTCTAAGGTAAGACATGAACTTCAATCTATTGAAGATATTTATAATATAATTAATTTTAAATAATAACAAATGTCAGATGCTTTGCATTTGACATTTTTATTTTTGGAAATGTTTTCAAAAACATACTCTTTAAAAAAAGAGTATACTAAAGATGGTGAGATTATGAAAACAACAGATTTAAGTAAGGGTACACCTTGGAAGGTATTAGTTTTATTTGCTCTTCCTATGATATTATCCGTTACCCTTCAGCAAATATATAATATAGCCGATAGTTCTATCGCCGGTAAGATGATTGGTGATAATGCTTTGGCCGCAGTATCTGCATCATACCCTATTACTATGATTTATTTATCAATAGCTACAGGGCTTGGTGTTGGATGTGGAGTTATCACATCAAGATATTTTGGACAAGGTAATAATTCCTCTACTAAGATAACTATTACAACCTCTTTAATATTCACAACACTTTTATCTATTGTAATGATTATATTTGGAGTACTTATTACCCCTCTTTCATTAAAGCTTATAAGTACACCAGATGATATTTTTGATGATAGTGCCTTATATTTAAGATTTTATTGTGGTGGCCTATTATTCACATATCTTTATAATGTAATAACATCTATATTCCAATCTCTTGGAAATAGTAGGACACCTCTTTATTTTCTTATTTTTTCTACAATTTTAAATATAGTGCTTGATATATTATTTGTAGGGCCATGTGATCTAAAAATCCTAGGGCTTGCGCTCGGAACATTTATTGCTCAAGGGCTTGCAATGATATTATCATTATTATTTCTTCTTTTAAGTATAAGAAAGGTTTTAAAAACAGATGAAAAGCAAATATTATTTAGTAATAAAATCCTTAAGGATATATTACTAATTGCTATACCATCAATTATTCAAGGAGCCACAATTTCAGTTGGTAATTTCTTCATTCAAAGAAAAATCAATTCGTATGGCTCTGATTTGATTGCAGGATATGGCGCAGCCTATAAGATTTGCTATGTAATAGTAAACATTTATGGTGCATATTCAAATGCTATTTCTACATACACATCACAAAATATTGGAGCAGGAAAGCTTTATAGAGTTAGAGAAGGATTTAAATGGTCTTTACTTATATGTGTAATATTTAGTTTTGTGATGAGTCTAATCTTTGTACTAATACCAAATATCCTTCTTATGATTTTTATGGATAATGATGCCTCAAATAAATCAATAGAGATGGGTAGATATTTTATATATATCGTAGCCCCATTCTTCATTTTCATGGGACTAAAGATTCCATCAGATGGAGTTTTAAAGGGTGCTAAGGATATGCGAAGCTTTATGATTGGTACATTTGCTGATCTTATAATAAGAATTGTTCTATCATATGCCCTAAGCTATCCATTTGGATATAAGGGAATATTTAGTGCCTGGCCAATTGGATGGGCTGTTGGAGCATTTATATCTGTTACAATGTATAAAAAAGGAAGATGGAAGACACTTACTGGTCTTCCAGATTTAGAGGAAAAAGGAAGCCTAGAAAATCTCTAGGCTTCTACTTCTTTTTAAAGAAAAAACTAACCATCAGGTTAGTTTTATTTCTATATTGCCTCATAAATCTCCAAGCCTTCATGAGGTCTAAATAAATCCTCATATTTATGATTCTTCTTCAAATGTAAAACAAAATATAGACACCATATTGAAGTAATAATTCCAGCTAATGTATTTGATACAAACATAGCAATTCCACATGCCTCATAATTCATATCTACAACATACATTAATAGCATAATTGTAGGTAGTCTAAATCCAAATAAATTTAACATAGACATAAATGATGTAATCTTAGTTTTACCAAATCCATAGAATAAGGCATTTGAAGCTCCTGAAAGACCTGTAAATGCTATATCTAGACATTCCCATTTAAATATATTAGAAATAATAACTCTATAATCCTCATCGCTTCCTGCAAAGAACCCTGCCACACTACTTCTTGATATAAATAAAGCGGTCATAAATACCAAAGATACGGCTTCTACTAAAAGCATATTACATAAATAAAATTTAAGTATTCTCTTTCCATTTTGATTACCATAGTTTTGAGATACTATAGTAGACCCACCATCCTCAAAGGAATTTATTATATTTGTAGGAAGACCAGCCATAGTATTAGAAATACCTAAAGCTCCTACTACCTGCTTACCATAATGTGCTGATGCGATGGAATTAAGATATACCTTACCAAAATGGAATAGAAATCTTCCAATAAATACAGGTAATGATAGCTTTATTATAACCATAACATTAGACTTGTCTAGATTTAATGATTTAGGTGTTATTCTTAAAATATTAGATGGAAGTATAGCTAGCATAAGCATAATTACCATCATAAATAGCTGAGCCACCATTGTAGCTACTGCAAGCCATGTAATTGTAACATTGTCAAAAGGACCATATGCAAATAATGTAGAAAGTCCAATTTTTATAATAATTACTCCAATATTTAAAATAAATATTCTAAATGTATTTCCCTTTGATTTTTCAAATGCTATAAAAACAGAATTTAAAGTGATGATAAATAAATTAATCATTTGAACATCAAAATATCCTAATGCATTATCTATTGTTGTCTTATCTGTTTTTAAAAGCTTTAAAAATGGTACTGCGAATGGAATAAATAATAGTGTAATACCTGCAATAATAAGTGCGATACTAAATACTGTATTTGCACTTCTTCTAGCACTATCAATATTATTTTCCCCAATCTTTTTAGCAATAAGTATACCTCCACCTGTAGCTATTGCTCCTCCGATGGTTTGAATCATATTTTTTATTTGATCTAATACTACAACATCAGCCGCATCTCCAATATCTGCGACTTGAACAATCATCATATCATATATTCCATAAAGATAATTACATAAATTATAAAATACTATAGGCAAGGCAATGTAAAGAATTGTCTTAAGCATTTTATCATTTAATATCATATCTCTTTTCTTTAATTGACGTTCCTCTTTTGTCATACTATCACGTCTCCACCGAATTAAATCATATCACTTTATCCCTTTAATTAAAGGAAAAAATATCACAAAAAGAAATGGAGAAGCCTAACGCTCTCCATAATTATAAAGCATATTCACCTATAGCTTTTAATGACTTGTCATCCTCTACAAAAACCTTCTTTGTATATTTATCAGGAATATCCTTAGTAACTGCAATTCCAACAGCACCTTCACCTGTGTGACAGCAAACAGCAAGCGCAAGCCTATCAATTAAGATATTGATATCTGAACCAAATTCCTCTCTCATTCTCTTTTCAAGCAGTAATGCGTCTTCAGTGCTTCTTGAAGCATATGCTATTTCATATCTAATATTATCTGTTCTTCCATCAATTTCCTTGAATTCTAAAATGGTCTTTTTCGCAGCCTCAATCATAATCTCAATACCATTTTCAAGGCTTCTATTACGCATCTTATATTTATCAAGCTTTTCTCCATCAATAACAAGAACTGGCTTAAGCTTTAGCATTCCTCCAAGAGCTGCGGCTGCTGGAGTAATACGACCACCCTTCTTTAAATAATATAAGGTATTAAGCATAATAAAAATCTTAGACTGACTTCTAACCTCAGTTAATATATTCTTAATCTCAAAAGCTGAATATCCTAAATCTCTTAGACGCATCGCATCATATATTATTTGTCTTAGGGTAGCAGATATTCTTTTCGCATCAACAACAAAAACCCTATCTTTATAATTCTTCTCTGCCTCAACCATAGCAGATTCACATGACTTTGAAAGTCCTGATGACATAGGAATATAAAGTACTGTATCATACTCCTCTAAAAGCTCATCCCAAACGGAAGCTACATAGGCTGTTGAAGGCTGAGATGTAGAAACAGTCGCATCCTCATCAAGCATTTTAAAAAAAGTGTCATTATCAAGACTTACACCCTCTAAATATTCCGTACCATTAATCATAAATGGCATTGGTATAACATTAATATTAAGCTTTGTTGCTTCTTCTTGACTAATCTCAGCCATAGAATCACACATAATCGCTATTTTTTCCATAATAAAACCTCTTTTAAACAAAATGATTCATACTATGTAAAGTATACCAAACAAAGCCCTATGATGTCAAATATATTTAACATTTTTGTAAATAAATATTAAAATACTACTATTTTGGCATAATAGTTTAATATTATACTATTTTATAAACTAATATTTTTTCTCTTTCATCATAATTATCATATAAATCAGCTGTACTTATACTATCCTTTAGTTCAAATCTATCGCACTTTGCTAAATACTCCTCATACTTTTCCTGAGGATAATAGAAAAAAAGTAAAATATCCCTATTACATTCATCATATGAATTAATAATATTTAAAACAACCTTATTTAATATCTTTAAATTAAAAGGATTAAAAAAATAAAATCTATCAATATTATTATCTATCCTTAAGTCCTCTGCTCTTCCTAATATAAAGCTTGACCTATTAAATCCACCACTCTTTTTATTTTCTAAGGCCTTATTATACAATCTTTCATTATACTCTACACCAATAGTATGGCATTTTGTCTCATGGCTCAAATAAAAATCTACTCTACCTTTACCAGAGCCTAAATCTAGCAATGTGTTAGATTTATTAATATAACCACTATTATATAGCCTTAATAAAACCTCATATGGTGTTGGCTCATAAGGATAATTTGTAAGATTGGATATCGAATCATCTCTTCCACTGGTATGTATATTTAAAAGGCTATCATATCTAACATCAATATCTTCCAAAAGAATCACCTACTACGAATATTATACATTATTTAAATAAAATATGATAAAATAAAAATAGGAAGGGAGATGGTTTTATGGATAATAATTCTATAATCCCTAACGATATAGCAAAAAGAATGTATCTAGATCATTTTGCCATAATATTATCAAAGCTTGCGATTTTTTCCTCATTTAGCTTTTTATTAGTATCAATACTACCTATCGCAATATCGATAAGCTATGGTATATTCATAATACTTTATACCTTAGTTATTCTTGCGATAATATTCTTGACTGTAGGGCTTATTCTTGTATCAAAAAATGTAAGACATTCAATATCTAAGGTTTATGCAAGTGATGATATAATTTCTAAGGTTCAGGGCTTTTATGATAGAAATATTTTTTGGATAAATAGTATAGGAATATTATCACTTATACTTCTTTTATCATCGATTGTAATAATCATTTTAAATAAAGGCTATGAACATCATAAAAGAATAGTCTTTCAAATACTATTAAGCATTTTAGTTTTACTAGCATTAGTAATTAGGATGGTGAATTAGTATGAACACATTAATATTTAAAATGATGAATCCAACAAATGATATGTGGATATATTTTGATAATAAATTATTAAAGCCTCAAAAAAAATATGGTCATGATATATATAATTACAAAACCAATAAAGATATGGTAGAAATTAAAATATATAAAATTAATGAGGTTAGCTTTAAGCACTACATACTATTTCATATAATCTTCTTTTTAATAAGTGTCTTAGGCTTATTTAATAAGAGGTATGACAAACGATGCATTGAAATAAAATATGCCGCTAATATCAAATTAATCGAAAGCTCTACTGTAGTTGCAAAATATATTATAGACATAAATAATCCTGATGCGATAGAGCTTGAAACAGATTTGTGTTACGAAGTGATTGAAAACACTAAGCAAATTAATGTAGAAGCCAAAAAAAGACTTAAAAGATTAAGGCTTATAAGCATTCTGATTTACCTTATTCTTTTCGCTATATTGATAGCTGCAATTATATTTAATAACAAATAAAGGAGGAATAAAAAATGAAATTAATTATTAAAAACAAATTTTTTAGTCTAGGTGGAGGATCATTTGTAAAGGATGAAAATGACCAAAATGTATTCAAAGTAAAAGGTAAGATGATTAGTCCTACCCATAAGAAAAAGATTTATTCAATGAATAAAGAAAAGAAATACATTGTAAGAAATAAGTTTTTCAAGTTATTTAAATCAACCGCCTTAATCTATGATTTTCAAGGAAATAAAATAGGAGCTCTCACAAACAAGGATCTTGATTTTAAGAATGAATATGTCTTACACGGAGCTTCTGATGATATAACTATTTCAGGAAATCTATTACAATTTCCAAATATGAAGCTTGAAATAACAAAGAATGGGAACAAAATTGGTACTATCATTAAGCAATTTACGATTGTAAGAGATACCTATACTGTAGAGGTTGACGATGATACAGAAGCTGCATTCCTTGTAGCCCTTGTTATAGCAATTGATAACATCCTAGATAGACGTCGTAACAATTAAAAAAGGAGGAGATTAAATCTCCTCCTTTACTTCTTTCTTATCAATAATTGTTATAATACCATCACATATAAAATATAATGAAAGCCCTAGGAACACCCCACCCATAACATCTGTAAGATAATGCATTCCTGATAATATTCTAGATACTGCAGTAAAAATAACAATAACTATAGCTATAGATAGTACTATATCATTGTATATTTTATTATTTAAAAACTTTTTTACAACAGTATAGGCTGACATATAAATAAAGACACACACGAATGTATGAGTTGATGGGAATGATGACTCCTTTTCTCCATCAACCAATATTGGTCTATAATTTATAGTTACTACCTTATCAAATAATAACCATAATATAATAGATATGATAAAGAAAGCTCCTATAGCTATAATATATTTATTAACCTTGAATAGGCTTTTTCTTTTTATAAGCTCATATAATCCATATATTGCAAGAATAGCTACTAAAGCTATTCCTAAATATAAAAATACATCTGCTAATATCTGCCATCCCTTATTATATTTGTAATCAACCATATCATTAAATGAGCTAAGTCCAACCTTACCAGTTGGAGTAATATAATCCTTATCAACATTTAATAATAGTATTAAAATTATGAATAAAAATAAAAATACAAAACCAAGTATAACCTTTAAATTAATAAGCTTTTTCACAAAATCACCCTCTATTTCTAATTATACAAATCATTTTGTTCAAATGCAATCAAATAATATGTTATAATACCATCAGGTGATTAATATTATGATAGATTTACAATCTCTTAAGGCCTTAATTGATGGAAATAAATACAAGGTCACAATTCTTTCAAATGCTAGTTCTTTTCTTTATCATTCAATTGAAAACTTAAATTGGCTAGGTTTTTATATTCTAAATGATGATACATTATATCTAGGCCCATTCCAAGGTCGTATCGCATGCATTGAAATACCAAAAGGAAAAGGTGTATGCGGAAATACTATTCTTATTGATAAGCCACTTGTAGTAGATAATGTATTAGAATATCCTGGTCATATCGCATGTGATTCTAATTCAAGATCTGAAATATGTATTCCTCTTCATATAGAAGGTAAGACATATGGACTACTAGATATCGATTCTCCAATTTTTAACAGATTTGATGAAAGTTTAAAGAATGAGTTAATTGAAGCCTCAAAAATCATTGAGGAGGCCTTAGAAAAGGCTATATAAAAAAACAAGAGGCTGTTAAGAAACTAAAATAGTTTCTGACAGCTTTTCTTTTGCATAAAACCATTGTTACAATAGAAAAATGTGTTTAATCTTGACTTTTACTAACTATTTTAAAGTCTTCCGCTCAATAAAACCAAGCGGAGTTTCTTAACAATGTAATTGTTAAGCTTTTTTACTAATAAAAATATGCAAATTTAGAGCCGTTTTTTACTAAGTTTCTTAACAACGTAGTTGTTATTTCACAAAATATATAGAAAAAAGGGTTATTAAGAAATTGTTAGTTTCTTAACAGCCCCTTTTATTTTATTTCAACTAACACACTTTCCTTATTTAAAATATTATTAAGCTCTTCTTCATTTAGATTAATATGTCCAAGTCGTGTATAGCTATAGCTATTAGTACCAAAAAATAATACAATTTGCCTAGATTGGTAAAGCATTATATCTCCAGGTGTAGTAGTTATATTAGTATCATTACTATAGATTTTTTGACCAATAGGACCAACCACCTCGAAGCCTCCATATCTTTGCATATTAATTGTAATATCACCTATATTACTAAGTTCTATAACAGATCTATTATTCTCCCATGAAACATCAAGCTTAATACCATCCACATATAAATCCATACTAATATCACCCTCTATAATCTCTTCATCATTAAAATCATTATTATTCTTCTTTTCACAGCCAACTAAAAGAATAATAAATATAAAAACAAATAAAAAACCTATCTTTCTCATATCAAAACTCCTATATATTAATTATAACACAACGAGTAAGCTTTAAGTCAAAAAAAGGATTGAGATAATCTCAATCCGATTTTATTATTCCTGTATTAAAAGCTTATAAGGTTCAATTTTCTTTATTTTTAGGCTCATGATAGTGATAACTATAACAGATAATAAAACAAGTAAAATAGGTGTTATAGTAATTAAATCAATAGGTAGTTTTAGATTGCATTTCATAATTCCAAAACCACTCATACCAACTGTAAAGAAAGGGTTCATTATATGATATGAGATTATTGTACCAACAACTGATCCTAAAATTATAAGTGGAGTAAATGATAATACATTTTGTATTATTAGCTGACCTGAAGTAAATCCCTGTGCCTTTAATATTCCATATTCAAATCTTCTCTTATATATTAATGTTCTTAACAAAATATATAATACAAGAGAAATAACTATAGCAGATATCACAGATATAATTAAAACTAATGATTCTGATAGTGTTCTAAATGTAGATAGGGCACCATTTATAATTTCTTCAAAATCTACAATTTCAATGATGTTATCACCATACATAGTCTTATAATCATTTATAAGCTCATCCTTATCTCCTGATACCTCAAAATAATATGTATGCGTATTAATTGATGTATCATCTATTTTCTTTAAACCATCAATTGTCATTACGCATTCATTTCCACCATTATTAACGCTTTGACTTAATCCAGATATTGTATAATAGTGCTCATTTTTACAAGATAAATATATCTTATCTCCTACCTTAAGCTTCTTTCTTTTAGCATAAGATCCAGATATTAATACCTCATCACTATTTTTTGGAAATCTTCCTTCATAGCAAACTTCCTTATTATAATAATTATTCATATCATCCATCGCAAGAGTATAAAGTGTACCATAATCTTTATCATTAAGTTCAGCGTCACAAACCTCTCTTAGACTACTTATTCTATCATCATTTTTCATGATTTCATACATCATATCATTATAATCATCTTCAATTACAATTCCAACCTCACAATATTCTAATGTCATAATTGAAAGCTTAGGATTTCTATCAAAGTTTTCATAGAATGTAACTGCTGTGACTATTGATAATGAAACAAATATTAAAACTAAGAAGCTTATAATATTCTGCTTTAAAGAATTTAGAAGATTCTTTAAGGCAATCGCAATATTTATTGGAGCCTTAGTTTTTTCAAGCTTAAAATGATTAACCTTTGTATGCATCAGGCTATTAGAATCCTTTAATGCATTTACAGCTTCTATTTTTTTAACCCTTATTAGAGCTATAAATATAATCACATAAATAAATACTGGAATTAATACTAATGGTAATAATGTAGATAATAAATTAAATGAAACATTATATGGCAATCCTGATTGAGCAACAAGAATTGAAGATATCATTGGCATAAATAAATATCCTGCTAATATACCTAGTACTGTACCTGCAAATGTAATTATAAAGAATTGTAATAGTATAGATTTTCTAATATCATTTGATGTATATCCTATTGCCTTTAATATACCTAATGTTTTCAAGTTTTCTCTTAAATAATTATTAATATTATTATAAATTGATAGCATAGTTACAAGTATTATTACAATAGCAACTGTTAAAAACATTACAACAAAGATATCTCCCATAAATCCTCTGTTATCAACAATTAACTGCTTTGTATTATATTCTAAGCTATATCCATAATTAAGTTTTGTATCTCTTATAAATCTATTAATTTTAGAATCAATATCACTATTATCATTTAGATTAAAATATAGCATAAAGCTTGTAATATCATCATTATCTAAGATGATTTTATTATATATAGAATCTGAGGCAATCATCTCAAGGCTTCCTACATTATTACATCCACCAAATGTTGAATTAATAAATCCCTTTACTTTACATGTATAAATAGTATTATTAATCTTCATAGGATAATCATCTAAAAGATTAATACCTCCACCTGTATGGAATTGATAAGGTAAGTAAATGTAATCACCATCTACCTTACTGCTTTCTTTAACTATTTCTACCTTAGACATTTCTCTATCAAATGATTTCAGATCTTCGATATAAACTGAATGCATACTACTTCCATCACCATATTTTGAATAGATAGATGTTATAATTGCTTCTTGATAATAATACTCTCTTACATCATCTGGAAGTATAGATACCACCTCATCCTCACTAAGATGTGATGTATATGAATATAGTACTGCATCACTTGTATTTAAGCTATCTGCATTTCTTTTTATATTTGATTTAAAATCTGTTTCAAGAAGGCATAGAGCTGTTATAAACATAGCAGATATTAGAATAAGTATTGAAAGACAAATTGATAGTCCTTTGAACTTCTTTAGATTTGATTTTGCAATAATAAGTGATTTCATGTCTACCAACCCATCCTTTGAAGGAATAATTGAAGTTTTTCCTTTCTTTCCTCATTATTACCACTATATTCATCTAAATAAAGCTCTCCTGCTATTTCTCCATCCTTAACATAAATAATTCTATTACCTCTTAAGGCACTGTTAATATCATGTGTTACCATGACTATTGATTGTCCATTTTTATTAACATCAGTTAAAGTATCTAAAACATCCTTTCCTGTTTTAGAATTAAGTGCACCTGTTGGTTCATCCGCAAATACTACGATAGGTTCTGATACTAAAGCTCTTGCAATACCAACTCTTGCGGCCTCTCCTCCTGATAGATTTGTAGGGAACTTACCTCTAAGCTCACTTTTTATATCCACCTTATCTAAAAGGTTATTAGCTTTAGCTACTACCTCTTTTTTGTTCTTATTCTTTAAAAGTCCTTGGATTAAGACATTATCCATAACACTCATTGAATTAATTAGATAAACTGATTGGAATATAAATCCACAATTATTTCTTCTAAATAACGCCATTTTATTTTGATCAAGTGATGTTATATCTACACTATTAAAATAAATACTTCCTTCACTAGGACTATCCATACCAGATAGTTGATATAAAAGAGTTGATTTTCCAGCCCCACTTGGACCCATTATAATTGTAAAATCATTCTTATATATCTCAACATTTATATTCTTTAAAACATTTTGACTAATATTATTAATCTCAAAAGCCTTTGATAGGCCATTAACTTTAATTAAGCATTCTCTCTCCATATATTTTATCTCCTTATTAAACAAATATTTTATTGCGCTATACTAATTTTTATATCTCCTGTAGATACCTTTATATAGCATTTCTCCTCTGTTTCTCCTGATGTTGGTACTTTTACACTTCCAGTTGATGCATGACAATCAAACACTTTATCTGTAAGAATTGTTCCACGAACATCTCCTGTTGATCCCTTAATGTAAATATCCTTTGAATCAAATCTGTCTAAAACTACATCTCCTGTTGATACATCAATCTTTAAGCTTTCACTAGAAATTGTATCAATTAATTTAATATCCCCTGTTGATGCATCAATATCAAGTGTATTACATCTTACACTAGAAAGTTTTATATCACCTGTAGATAAATCAATTTTAATATCACAAACATTTAAATCAGAGATCCTAACGTCCCCTGTAGACGCCTTGATATTAATATTATTAAATGTAGACCTATTAAGGTTAATAGTGACTGAGTATGATTTAGAGAAAATTGTTAGATCATCTAACCATTTTCCTTTATGCTCATCTTCTATAGTTAATGTATCATCTACAACACTAACATTAATACTATATTTTTCTCCTTCTACAGTATTAATTGTTGTAATATCATCTTCAACTACCTTAATAGTTATATCTGAAATACTTGAATCTATGTTGATGTTATTAAAATCATCTTCAATGGTATAACTATTTTCAACAGTATTTCTTGCAAAGACATCCTTTTTAATACCTACTCCTAGGCATATCCCACCTGCAATCATTAGAGCTACACCAACTACTATAAATATTTTTAATAATCCCTTCATTATTCTCTCCCTCCAATCAATTTAGTCTTAATTGATAATAATATGCTCTTTGTAATTTTAAATGAAGCCTTTGTCGCAAGATAACATACATATAAGAATGATAAGCTTAAACCAATTGATAGCATAAGCATTCCTGCATATCCTATATTAAAGCCATCATTCATCATCTTTAAAATCACAATAAAGCTAAATCCCACAGAAAAAATTTCAACTGAATATGTAACTATTACAAGAACCCATAATAATAAGTAAGCCACAAGTAATAAAACAAATCCTGTTAACAGTAATGGAAACCATAAAGGAAATCCTAAAACTAATAAAACTATAAGTAAGGCACTTGGGTTTTTATTAGGTTTAATCTTCTCTTTAACAATACTAAATAAATTAGACTCTGAAGCTATTTGTCTTACAACATTATCAATTCCACCAAGACTTTCTATAGCTTCTTCTTCACTCATACCTTCCTCGACTCTATCATCAATCATTTCGCTATAGAAACTGACTCTTTCATCAATTTCATTATTTGGTAATCCCTTAAGCCTTTTTCTAAGACTATTTAAAAACTCTTCCTTATTCATTTTTTATTCCCCTTTCAATAAATGAATATATTTCCATTAAATCCTTCCATTCATTTTTAAAATCCTCAAGTCTATTCAATCCCTTATCAGTGATATGATAATATTTTCTAACTCTACCATCATGCATCGTCGTTCGGACTAAAATCATTTTAGACTCCTCTAGTCTTTTAAGGATTGTATATAAAGTTGATTCCGATAGTTTTAGTACTGGGCTAACATCTTTAATAATTTTATAGCCATAGGAATCTTCTTCCTTAATGGCAGCTAAAACACAGACGTCAAGTACTCCTCTTTTTAATTGTGCGTCCATATATCATACCTCACCTTACGTAATACATCATATCACGAGGTATTATATATGTCAACACTTTTTCAAAATAAATTATACATTTTTCAAAAAAAGATATTTCTATTTATGAAATACAAAATATAAAGGAGTCCTTTAGGACTCCATTATCTTAAAAAATACTTTAGTTTTAAAAAAGCCTTGGTGTTTCATCTATAAACGATACTTGCTCTGCCACCTTAACTATATCATCACTCTTTTTATTTCCAATTAAAAATGGTGATTTTTTATCATGAAGCTTATTATTTCTTTTAATAGTATCAACCATCCCATTAGCATAGCAATACTTACAAAGATGAAGACATGAATTATAAGCTCCTATATCATTAGATAAATAACAACTACAGTAATTCTTTCTAGCTTCCATTTTATCTTTGATGATTAAATATTTACCTAACGCTTTTTCATAATCTTCTAGTCTAATACATCCGTTTATATCAACGCCATGTTCTTTAAGCCATTTTTCTTTTGAACACAATCTTAAAGACAAATTATATTTATCACATAACTTTTTGAATTCTCTAGTAATTCTAATTTTATCTTCATCACTGCCATCAACAAAACTTGTATTATTTTTAATTTTGTCATATAAATCAAGAAAGCCATACACGACATATGATGTATAATCTTTAATTCTTTCTAGAATATATTTAAATGTTTCTATATGTTTCAAAACACTATATTTATCATTAATTATAATCGGAGTATATCGCCATATAACTTTATCTTTTCCAAGATGCTTTGAAAGCTTAATAAAACTTTCAATTACATCATCAATTGGTGGAACATTAGGTTCAATATCATTATCATAAGCTGTAATAGTTACAAACCATATTTGCCCATATGGCTTTAGTATATCTAAATATTTTAACATTGGTTTAGGATTCTTCGTACAAAAGCCTATTATATCTACAACTTTTGGATCAAGTGAAAACCTTGTAACCAATTGTGGAAAATAAGGGTTACGTACCATCACATATCCTTCTTTAATCCTATTTGCAAACCATTCAGAATAAAATACAGGTATATCAGTTCTTTGTCCAGTATTTATTATCATATTGTTAATCACCAGCCTATAAAACATTACTTAAATTATATCATTTTAAAGTATTATGTGCTATAATATAAACATAAAAGGAAGTTGTAAATATGAGATTTTTTGTAAAAATAAAATTACAACTTAATAAAATTTTTTAAGCCTTATTGTAGAAATACAGTAAGGCTTTTCTTTTTGAGAAAACCAGGAGGAAATTATATGAATAATCAAGAAAAGAAATATGAATTGATAAAATTTGAAGATGGAGAATTCAGCTTAGATGTAAATGTATCACCAGATGAGGAGACTGTATGGTTAACCCAAAATGATATGGCCCTTTTATTTGAAGTTGATCGAACAAGAATCACTAGACACATTAAAAATATTTTTGAAGAATTAGAATTAGAGGAAAAAAGCAATGTGCGAAAAACGCACTTTCCTTTTTCAGATAAAGATGTAACCATCTATAATTTAGAAGTAGTTATTGCAGTTGGATATCGTGTAAAATCAAAAAGAGGTATTCTTTTTAGGCGATGGGTTACATCAGTTTTAAAACAGTATTTATTAAATGGTTATTCAATAAATACTAAAAGGTGTATCGAATGCCAAGAAAATATAATTACATTAAATAATAAAGTTAATAATTTAATTGAAAATACATCTAATATAAATAATAGATTATTATCACTTGAATCAACTGATAATATATTATCTAATATGCTATTTTATGAAAATAATATATTTGAGGCCTATTCTTATATTAAAAAGCTTCTTCTATCTGCTAAGAAAGAAATAATAATTATCGATGGATATATTGATATAACAGTTTTAGACATGTTAAATGAAATAAATATACCTATTACTATTTACACATTAGCCTCAGCTAATATTTCTAAACAAGATATTAATAAATTTCAAATTAATCATAATTTAATAGTAAACAGGAATAATAAAATACATGATAGATTTTTAATAATAGATGATGATATATATTCTATTGGTTCTTCTATTAAGGATGTAGGTAAGAAAAGATTTGTTATGACTAAAATCATTTCAATATCAAAACAAGAATTATTAAAAAATATATAAAATGTAATAATCGATAAAAGGTGTGTGGTTGCAAATTTATGGATCTCCCACAAAAAAAAAAAAAGTACTTATTTTTGCTTCTTATGAAACACATTAATAAGTACTTCATTTTTATATTTTGGCTTACTTTTATATGTTCTTTCTAATAAAATCTTCTATCTTATCAAAAGGTATCTTGTCATGGTTAATCCCACCGTCATATAAATCACAATGGTCAGCATTAGGTACAATCAATAATTCTTTATTATCACCTTTTAATAATTTAAATGCATCTTGACCAAAATATAATGAGTGTGCTTTTTCACCATGGACAATCATTACTGCACTTCTTATTTCTGATGCATAAGTGAATAATCTTGTATTAAGAAGTGATGAAGATGCTGTTTTATTCCATCCTCCGTTGCTATTTAACGAACGTGGATGGTAGCCTCTTGGAACTTTATAATAATCATGATACATATTAAAGAAGTCTGGCATTCCTTGCGGTACTATATCTGGGACACCTCCTGCTAATGCATATGTTCCATTTTTAAAGTCTAAAGTTCTTTGTTTGTTTAACTCAACTCTTGCTTGATATCTTGCTTCTTCATTATCTGCACTATCGTAATAACCATTTCCTGTCACCCTTGACATATCATACATAGTGACGGCTATTGTGGCTTTTATTCTTGTATCAATGCATGCTGTTTGGATAGCCATACCACCCCAACCACAAATTCCGATAATTGATATCTTTTCATTATTAACGCAATCAAGATTAGATAAAAAATCAACTGCTGCTTGGAAATCTTCTACATTTATATCTGGTGAATTCATATATCTAGGCTCTCCACCTGATTCACCTGTAAAAGATGGGTCAAAAGCAATTGTTAAAAATCCGCGTGATGCCATTTCTTGAGCATATAAGCCACTACTTTGTTCTTTTACTGCACCAAATGGACCTGACACAGCAATTGCAGGATATTTGCCTTCTTCTTTAGGCCAGTACATATCCGCAGCAAGTTCAATACCAAAATGATTTTTAAATGTAACTTTCTTATGATTCACATTTTCATTTTTTGGGAATACCTTATCCCATTCTTGTGTTAGATTTAATTTAGTCATTATTATCAATCTCCTTTATCGCTTTCTTTGTTTCATATACTAATCTTTCATATTCTTCAATAAGCTCTTTTGGATTTTTAAGCTTTTTATATGCCTTATCTTCAGCTAGATAAATATCTTTTAAAGTGTCTTTACTATACTCAATGCCTTTTTCAGTGAGTTTTATTTTTCTTTCCCTACCATCATCTTCTTTTTTTATGAGTTCTACATAACCTTCCTTTTCCATTTGCTTGATGATAGTATTAACCGTTGATAATGGCATAGACCAATGGTCAGCAATCTCTTTTTGTGTTTCGAAACCATTAAAATCAATAGCATATAAAATCCATATGAAATTATCTGTCCTTTTATTAATTTTGTTTGAATAGGTTTCATAAAGAGCCACATACTCATAAGCTGCTTTACCTAATCTTGTGTAAAATTCTTTCTTATTCATATCAAAATTATACTACGAGTTCGTATTATTGTCAATTATTCTACCCTATATTATTTATATAAAAATTTAGTGCCTTACACGATAGCCTAGACCTTTCATGTAAATGATTAATTTTCAGCTGATATTGAAACAATAAAAATTCCCCTCTTTTTGAACCTGTGCAAAAAATGCACATATGCTTCTTGAAAAATCCTTATTTTTTAAACGAGCCAATACTTTTGTGGGTTCGGTTTTTGACTATTATCAATTTCAATTTGAGAATAGTCAGCAATATGAATCAATATAATCTAATAGAACACTTCTTCATCATCTAGATTAGCAACAATATCTTTGATTCTTTTACCATTTAATATAAAATTAGGAATAGACTCAAAAGAATCAAAATCAGCTTTAAAACCATTGTCAGAACCAATGCCATATTTCATTTCATCTATTAATGAAATTGTATAAAAAACATCCTTATAGTTGAAAGATACATCAAATCCACTTTTAATTAAATTCATAAAACTATCGATTCGCATAATCAAGCTCCTTTATTCTATTATTTCATAAGCATTCATTTCGGTTTTTTTCAAGTTTTTATTTCTGGTTTTTTTGATAATTTGTTTCGACTTTTTTTGATTTGCTTTTCAAAACATAAATATTGATGTAAAAAGAAAAACGCCGAAGCGTTCTTCTATTTATCTAAATATATAGCTAAAGCCAAACAACCATTAGATTTATACATTCCAATTTGTTTGGATACCATTTTTATTGGTGGAGATGCGGAGACTCGAACTCCGGTATACGGCAAGATCCATAATACCTTCTACATGTTTAGTTCATCCTAAAGTTTCATCAAGAATAAAGCGAATGAACAAACCAATTCTTGACTACATTCTATTAATTTCGTCTATACACTTAGAATAGCAGCATTTAGATATATCCTATTAAAGTTGAGCATCAAGCCTAGAGCCATAGGAGCTCTCTAGGGTGATGTGCTAATATATCCTAATTAGCAAGCGTATGCAAAGTTAGCTGCTGCGTTTGAACGTGCTGCTAAGAATGCATACTCGTTATTGTTTTCTTCTGCGTTTATAACAGAAACCTCGACGTTTTTAAGGTGGCCGATAATCCCACCACATGCTTATACAACTTCACTAACCATAGCGAATCCATAAACATCCCCATGTATGGTAATTATAGTTATTAATTACCATTTTGTCAATTAATTTAATTAATAGTTAGCTTTTAAAGCCTTTCTTACTCTCATATCAGAATCTCTCTTTTTAAGATCTTCTCTCTTATCATGTAAGTTCTTTCCCTTACATAATCCTATTTCAACCTTAAGTAAAGCATCCTTAAAATAAAGCTTTAGTGGTACTATTGTACATCCTTCAAGCTTTACCTTATTAAAAAGCTTTAATATTTCATGCTTATGAAGCAATAGCTCACGAGCTCTTGTTTCATCATGATTAAAAATATTACCATTATCATATTTAGCAATATTCATATTGATTGCCCAAACCTTCATATCCTTAATAATTACATATGAATCATTAATATTAACCTTATGGGCACGAATAGATTTAATTTCTGTCCCTGTAAGCTTAATACCTGCCTCATATTTATCAAGGATAAAATATTCATGGGAAGCCTTTCTATTTTCGGCTACTATAACCATAATAAACCTCCTTGCTCATATCCTCCTTAAGAATAAAATCTACAGATCTATCCTTCTTAGAGGCACCAATTACAACTATATCAACCCTATCTCCAACTGTATATGTTCTCTTATATGATGATAATGACATTGTCTTATCATCATATACAAAGAAACCATTCATATTAGAAATATGAACTAATCCTTCAATTCCACCATCAATTGTTACAAACATACCAAATTGAGTAATTGAATTAATAACACCCTTATATGATTCACCTATATGGTTTGTCATATACCAAGCCATAAGCATATCATCTACTTCACGCTCACACTCAATACTCTTTCTTTCCTGTTCTGATGATGTGACACATATTTCATGAAGATTAAGCATATAATGCATAAAGTCCTTATCAAATGTCTTCTTATTTGGATGAAGCATAAGCTTTTTTATAAGCCTATGTGTCATTAAATCTGGATATCGTCTTATTGGTGAAGTAAAATGGCAATAATATTTTAATGCAAGTCCATAGTGTCCTATGCACTCCTCACTATATTTAGCCTTCATCATGCTTCTTAGCATCATTTGATTTACAACAAAATAATCATTACCTTTATCCTTAACATCATTCATTAACTTTTGAAGCTCAGTTGGAAGAATATCATGCTTTGTCTTAGGAATCTTGTATCCAAGACGTTCGATAAATCCTAGAGTATTGTGAAGCTTTTCCTGATCAGGTGTTTCATGTATACGATATACACAAGGAAGATTAGCCATTGACATATGATATGCTACAGTCTCATTAGCCTTAAGCATAAAATCTTCAATTAGAAGCTCTGCTTCTCCTCTTTCCCTTAGCTTAAATGATATAGGCTCACCTTTATCATTTAATGAAATAGAATATTCAGGCACATCAAAATCTAATGCACCACCATCAACTCTTCTTTTACGTATTTTATTAGCTAATTCCTTAGCATCTAAAATCATCTGATAGATATCACTATATTCATTTATTAAATCCTTATCACCCATAAGCATCTTATTAACCTTATTATAGGTCATTCTATGAGTTGATTTAATAATACCCTCCTTAATATCATACCTTATTAATCTTCCATCTGGATCAAAATCCATTATACAAGATAAAACTAGTCTTTCTACTCCCTCATTAAGAGAGCAAATCCCATTTGATAAGGTATGTGGAAGCATAGCTATAACTCTATCTGCAAGATATACAGATGTACCTCTTTTAAATGCTTCCTTATCAAGCTCTGAATCTTCTATTACATATTCAGATACATCGGCTATATGTACATATAATTTATAATTTCCATTAGATAATTTCTTTACACAAATAGCATCATCAAAATCCTTTGAATCATCACCATCAATTGTAATTACCTTATCCTTTGTAAAATCTTCTCTTTTAGGATATTTATTTACATCTACACTTTCAGGAAGAGCAATGGCCTCAGCCATAACCTCAAGAGGATATGTAGGTTCAAATCCAAACTCTAATGCTACAAGTGAAATATCAACACCAGGATCATCCTTATGTCCTACAATTCTTGTAACGACAGCCTTAAATAAAGTACCCTCTTTAGAAAGCTTTCCTACTACTATATTTCCAGGTACAGCTCCATTTAAGTCCATAAAATTTACAGAAGCCTTAACATCAAAATCCTTATTAGCAGATATTATTTGATATCTTGTACCCTTCTTAGACTTCTTTTCAACAAGCTCTCCATATATAAATTCATTAGAATGCTTCAATATATTAAGAACTACAGCTGTATCCTTCTTTTGTCTTCCAATACGAGGAAGAATATAAAATGATACCATATCTCCTGTATAAGCGCCATTATTCCCACCACGCTCTACATAATATTCTTCATCCTCACCTTCAACCTTGATAAAACCAAAGCCTTTATCCTTAACCTCTATTATTCCGCTTTTCTTAAGATAATATAGCTTATTTATTAAAGTTACCTTATCATCAGCTATAAGCTTGTCTAGAATACTCTTTATTTCAGTTTTAGATATATTTGTTATTTTGTTTATATCCATTACCATATGGCAATATGGTTTGGATAATGCTTCAAGCACTAAATCCATATTATTCATAAACATTACCTCACAGTATTAAAAAAAGATTTCCGAAGAAATCTTTTAATTCTATAACATTGCTGATACTATAATAAGAATTATAAAGCAAATAGCTAAAACAGCTGTAGCTCTTTGGAAGAATAATTCTACTCCACGAGCCTTTTGATTCTTAAATAGCTCTGTCTTCTGTCCTGAGAAGGCATCATTAATATTATCTTTAGATTCTTGCATCATTACTATTATTATTAATAAAATTGCGAATATTAAAATGAATATATCAAGTACACCCATGGTTAAATCCTCCAATATAATTACTATGTTATTATATCATTTGTACATATTTTATTCAAGTACAAATAAAAAAGAATAAAGGTGACTAAAGAGCCACCTTCATTTTATTTTATTCATCAGCTTCTACTGTGAAAGTATAAGTTTCATCAGTATTAGTAGTTGTTTTTATATGATATCCAGCAGGCGCTACAACAATACCTGCAGTTACAGCATTATCTACATCACAAATTAATGTACAATTTATACCAATTTGGATAGTATAATAAACATCAAGATCTGGATTATAGTTATCAATACCATAATCCCCTACAATTACCTTAACTGTACCATTTAAATCAGTTATAAGGTTACCAGTTAATGTAATAACATCCTTTAATGTAACTATTGAATTAGGTACATTAATAGCTGTAAGGAATTCGTTTTCTGTTGATACTCCAACTAATCTTAAAATATCATATGAAGTTTTATTTGTAAGTGTTGGAGTTCCACCTGGGTATGATGCTAGTAAATCTAGAACTAACTCATGTGGTTGTTCAATGTTAATGTTAGCATCTCCAACCTTACCACTTGTAATTGATCCATCTGTAGTAATATTGAATACTACTGCTGATTCAACTGTTGTATTTCCTGAACGAGCTACAATTCCTACTCCATTCTTGATATTGAATGTTCCAGCATTTACTACTACAGTGTCATCATTTGCTACATAGATTCCACATGCAATGTATCCACTAGTTTTAATATTTCCATTGAATGTTCCACCATTAATTGTAATTGTATTTTTTCCACTTCCAGTTGTTCCATTTGTTCCAACTACGAAGTTGTCAACTGTTGTAAATGTTCCACCATTGATTACAACAGTTCCTGCATCAAATGCCATAACAGCAGCTTCTTGTGCATTTACTGTTCCACCATCAATTATTAATGTAGAAGCAACTGTAGACATCGCAACACCTGCTGTAGATTGGAATTGTCCATCCTTAATTGTAATTGTTGAACCATTTTGTGCAACTACAACCTCTCCACTAGCAGTATATACTCCATCTTTTATTGTAATGTTTGCTCCATTGTATGCAACTACTGCAGTTGCAGCATTAATTGTTGCATCTTCAATTATTAATGTTCCTTCTGTTGCTGATACTCCAATTCCTGTAGCAGTTACTGTAATACCATCTAGAGTCACAGTCGCATTCATCATAGAACGTACTACATGAGAATCTCCTGTGATTGTACCATTCTTTATTGTTACATTAATTGCATCCGTATCATTTGCAACTCGAATTATATTTGTTGAACTTGTAGTTATTGTCTTACCATTTAAATCTAACACTACATCTTCTGAAATTGTTAATCTCGCAGTTAATGTGATATTAGAAGCTAATACTATTGTGTCAGCTATTCCATTAGCTGCAACTAGACTAGTTTCATCATCAACTAACGCATATACACTAGCCGCATTATTATTTGTTAATGTTGGATCTCCACCTGGATAATTTGCTGCATAGTCAATTACTAACACTTCACCTGATGGTACTGTAACTTTACTATCTCCAACCTTACCAAGTGTTCCATCTCCAGTAACATTGAATACTACCTTTGAATCAATAGTTGTATTTCCAGAACGAGCAAGTACTCCTACTCCATTAGTGATATTGAATGTTCCAGCATTTACAACTACAGTGTCATCATTTGCTACATAGATTCCACATGCAACATATCCTGATGAAGTAATATTTCCATTGAATGTTCCACCATTAATTGCAATTGAATTAGCACCTCTACCTTCTGTACCATTTGTTCCAACTACGAAGTTGTCAACTGTTGTAAACGTTCCACCGTTGATTTCAACAGTTCCTGCATCAATTGCCATAACAGCAGCTTCTTGTGCATTTACCTCTGCATTGTCAATAATAATTGTTCCACCAACAGCTACAAGAGCACAATCAGCTGTAGATTTATATATTCCATCTTTGATTGTAATAGTTGAATTAGAATTTGCTATAATTGTTTCTTCAGTTGAAGTAAATGCTCCATTCTTGATTTCTACATTTGCTCCTTCATATGCAACAACTGCAGTCGCAGCAGTTATTGTTGCTGAATTAATAATTAAAGTTCCTGCAAGAGAAGCAATTCCTATTGAAGTGGCATTAACAGTTAAATCAGTTACTGTAACCTCTGAATTTTGATTTGCTCTTAAAACATTTGTTTTTCCTTCAATTGTACCATTTGAAATTGATACTTTAATTGTACTACTATCATTAGAAACATAAAGTCTATAGTCTCCTGTATGTATAGTATGGTTATCTAAATTAATACTTACACTCACGCTTATATTGATATGCTTTGTTAATGTAATATCATTACCTAATTTAAATCCAAATTTATCTATTGCAACAGCTTCTTCAAGCTCAGCCTCAGTTGTAATAACTGCAATCATAGTACCAGGAACTTCAAATGTTTCTGATGACTGCTCTTCAAACAACTCATTTTTAAATGTTGCTACATACTTAGCTGTCTGTTCTTTTCCAATACCTGCTGCAGTTACCTCTGTAAATACTCCTGTTGCTGTCTCAGTAACAGTAAGCTCAGGTACATTTGTACATACTCTTGTTGCTGTACACTTATCTTCATCCCATACATATGTAATATCAGCATATGCTGGTACAATCGCTGTATTTTCTACTTCGAATACCTTTGATTCTTGTGTAGCAAATAATTCATTTGTAAATGTTGCCACATACTTAGCTGTTTGATTTACTCCAACACCTGCTGGTGTAACCTCTGTTAATACTCCTGTTACTGTCTCAGTAACTGTAAGGTCTGGATAATTTATACACTCTTGTGTTGCTGTACATTTATCTCCATTCCATACATATGTGATATAATCATACACAGGTGGTACTGCTGCTTCAATTTTTACTTCATATGGATCAGAAACTGTATATGTTCCATATTTAACTGTTACTGTATAAGTTCCTGCTGCTAAGTTTTGTGAGTAATCAGATACTATATTATTATTGCTATCCTTTACAGTTACTGTATATCCTTCAGTAATAGCAAATGCAGCACCAGAAACTGGTTGAAGTTTTACATCAGATACAGAGATTGAATCTTCTCCAGCTGTTGCTTTAGCAGTGATTCCTGTTACTGCTGTATTTGTATCAATAGTTGTTTCATATCCCCAAATTACTAGTCGTCCATCTGAACTTAATACACAATTTGTGTTAGCACTCAAGTTTAATGTGTATGCTACTGGTGTTGAACCCGGACATTTTGTAGAACTATAGTCTACAACCTTATTACCATCCTTGTACAAACTCTTATTTTGATCAGCCCAGTTACTATTTGTTATAGTGTAATAAACAACAATTTGAGTATCAACAGAACTATTAAATGTATATGTTCTATTACCTCCACCAGGTAAAAGTGCATGAGTAAATTCATATTTTTGATCTACAGACTTTGTGGCCTTAGAAGTTAGAGAAACTCCTCCTCCAGCAAGTGTTACTGTTATGCCATCATTATTAAATATCACACCTGATGTTGCATTATTTGAAGTCACCTTAGTCAAATTAGCACTTTGATTACTATAAGCATCATACCATCCAGCATAAATAGTTGTTGCTGAATTAATTTTTGTAGTGAAATCAAATGCTGTCTCTTGATTTTCATCTGCATACCAAGCCTTGAATGCATATCCAGTCTTTGTAGGTACTACTGTTGATGCTGTTGCAGTATGTCCTTTTAGAACAACTTGTGTATCAACAGTTTCAGTTCCATTTACAAATGTAACTGTAATTTCTGTTGCAGCCTTAATTTCAAGAATCTTAGCATCTACTGCACCTTCAGCTGCTGTAAGAGCTGATGCGATATCAATAGCATTTTGAATATTAGATTTTTGAGTTGCAACTAAAGTACCTACTTCAGTCTTATATTCAGAAGTATCATACTCATCTTCTTGAACTAACTTTAATTCTGCAAGTGCAGTTGTAACATAATTATCAAGCTCTGCCTTTGCTTGAACCTTTGCAACATGAGTTGCAACAAGGGCATCGATTTCTGCAACCTTTGCGTCATATTCTGCATTACATAAATCAATTGTATCCTTATTTGTCCAATCAAGTGTAATTGCATTAACTGCTTGAATTAACGCATTTTCAATTTCATCTGTCGTACTATAAGGAGTAATCTTTGTAGCCTTATATGCTTGAAGATTTGCATCAAGTTCAGCTTGAAGCTCTGCAATTGTCTTCTTATAAGAATTTACAACATTATCAAGTGCAGTCTTTGCTGCTGCAAGAGTTGTATTAAGATCTGTCATAGCACAATTGTTTAAACTTGTAATTTGTGTTTCATATGCAGTATTTACTGCTGCAATACAATCAGCTTGCTTATCTTGTGCAATATCAGATGCAATTTCTGTAAGTTTAGATTCTTTATATTGTGCAAGCTCAGATACTGCATCTGCTCTTAATGTAGCATCAGACTTAATTGCAGCTACGCTTGTTGAAACTCCTGTAACAATTGCATCTACAGCACTCTTTGATGTAGCTGCATCAATTGCTGTATTGGCATCTGTAAATATTGCTTCAACAGCTGTTTTATTAACACTATAATTATTATCTATATTAAGTGTTGTCTTATATGTAGATATAGTTTCCTTTTGAGTTTTCTTATATGCTTCAAGCTCTTCTGCAACATCTTCATCAGACTTAATCGCTTTGTATGTAGCAAATGCCATAAACGCATCAGCTGCATCATTTGCAGATGTAGCGGCATTAATTCCTGCTTTTACATTGTTATAAAGTGCTGTAATATCAGCTCCATTTATTGTATATTTATGTTCAACATCAAGGAATTGATATAATGAATCAAGTCTTGAAATCATATATGTCTTAGTAGCTGCAAGGTCACCCTTTCCAGTATTAATTAATGCGAAATCATCAACATATACTGCTCTATCTGTAGCAGCTCCTCCAGTGATGAATCCAAATCCAGTAATAAATAATGGTCTAATAGCCATTTGTGTTGTACCATATGTTGTAGTTAGTGGTAAAACATAATCTGTTAAAACGGCTTGATTATTATATTTAATTGTAAGTTTTCCTGTTTCAAATTCATATTTATAATAAATATTTACTTCTTCATTTTCTACAAAAGTAACTGGAGTTCCTACATAATGAGTTTGTAAATCTCCCCAATTCTTACTTGAATCATCAGGATCTTTTTTAGGTCCTGCAAGTAAAACATTTACTTTCTTATTTGTATCAGTTTTTAACGCAAATAATTTAGTTTCAGAAGCTAAATCAGCTGATCCATAGAATGAGATTAAATCTTGCTTTGAAGCAGATTTTGTAAATTTATGAGTTAAAGTACCTTCAAGTACTCCTGAATATAAATATCCAATTTCAATTCTTGCTTCTGCTGGTTTTGAAGTAGATGCATCTGTTACTGCAAGTTTTCCACCAGTAACTTCAACCTTAAGCTCATTTGTTTGATCTGAAACACTAAATATTCCTTGAGATTCTCCATCATATGTGGTAATAGATGGGGCTACAATTGCCTCCTCAAATTGAGTCGCATAAACTTTACCTTGTGAAGCTGCATAAATTTCATATAATGACATTTGCTCCCAAATTGCATAAAGTGTTGTATTTTCAGTAATTGCTGTACCAGCTGCAACTGCAGTTGTAGCTGAAGCACTAGTACCCCATCCAATAAATCTATATCCATCTGCCTCAATAGATGGTAATGTTTGTGGTAAAGCTGTTACTCCGCTAACTGCTTGTGGTGCAGTACCATGTCCATTTGCATCAAATGTAATTGTATAAGTTGTTGTAGGTGTTGGTGCTGGTTCACCATTCTTAGTCCATTTTGCATATAGTGTTAAATCTGATTCAACCTTTGTAGTTTTAGTAAACTCATTGTTGAAATCTACATCACTATACCATCCTCCAAATGTGTATCCTTCATATGTTAAAGTTGGAAGATTAATGGTAGAACCCTCCTTAACCTCCATATCATCATATTTTGTAACAGAGATATTATCAGATGTATCTGGATCGTTTGAATTAAGCTTAACTGTATATACAGTATCTTTATCATCTCCACCACAGGCTACAAGAGATAACCCTGCTAGCGCCGCAAGAGTGGTAGCTCCTGCAAGCTTAATAAATCTTTTTTTCTTCATCTTTTCAATTCCTTTCCCAATTTAGAATCCACTCCCCATCAACTAAAGCGTTTTCTAATATGCTTTTATTATAGCCTATATTCGTCATAAATGAAAACGTTTTTTTACTTTTTTATAAAAAAAAGAGATTATCTTAAAAGATAACCTCAATTGATTGTTAATTATTCATTAACTACTGTAACATTAGATGCTTGTTGACCCTTCTTACCTTCAACAATATCCAATGTAACCTTTTGTCCTTGATCTAATGACTTATGTCCTTCTTGGTTGATAGCTGAATAATGTACAAATACATCCTTTCCATCAACAACAATGAATCCATAACCTTTCTTAGAATCAAAGAATTTAACTACACCTGTATACATTAGTTATATTCCTCCTCTTTCTTTTCTTTTCCAAAACAAAAACTAAGAATTACCAATGTATTACTGCATAATTAATTACTTCGTTTCTATTTCTTAATTTAATTATAGCCTTAGATTTTTTAAATTGCAACGGCTAGAAACGATTTATTGCATTAAAAATTGCATAAATTGTTGAACGAACCACAGATTGAGATATTCCAACACCAAAATATGATGCTCCATTATTAAGGTTTTTAATCTCAATATATGAAATAGCTTCAGCCTTTGAACCATTCTCAACTGAGTGTTGTGAATAATCAATTATGTCAATATTAAAATGCTTTGACTGATTTAAGGCATCAACAATTGCAGAGATAGGTCCATCACCATCTCCTACAAATGTTTCCTCCTTACCCTTATATGTAAATGTAAGAGTTCTCTTGAATTGCTCCTCTGTATCTAAAATTTTTTGAGATACATATTGTAGATCTCCAGATTTATCATTATAAGTATTTAAGAACAATTCCTTAAGCTCCTCTGGAGATAGCTCTCCCTTCTTTTCTGTAGCACGCTTTACAACATGCATAAAATCACCCTGTAATCCCTTAGGAAGTCTATATCCATATGTTTGCTCCAATACAAAAGCGATTCCACCTCTTCCAGATTGAGAATTGATACGTACTAGTGGCTCATACTTTCTTCCAAGATCATCTGGATCAATTGGAAGATATGGAACCTCCCAAATCTTATTTCCTGAATCCTTATATGCTCTCATACCCTTATTAATCGCATCCTGATGTGAACCACTAAATGCTGTAAATACTAACTTTCCTACATATGGCTGACGATCAGGAATAGTCATGCAAGTAACATCCTCATATATTTCCTTTAAATCATTTATATTAGAAAAATCAAGCTTAGGGTCAACACCATGAGTGTACATATTAAGACCAACTACAACAACATCAAGATTTCCAGTACGCTCTCCATTACCAAATAAAGTACCTTCAACTCTATCTGCTCCTGCCATAAGTCCAAGTTCACATGCCGCAACACCCTCTCCTCTATCGTTATGTGGGTGAAGAGATACAATAACTGCATCCCTATCCTTAAAGCTACGACACATATACTCAATTTGATCAGCATATACATTTGGAGTATCCATTTCTACTGTAGATGGAAGGTTAATAATGACCTTTCTATCCTTTGATGCTCCCCATGTATCAAGCACTGCATTACAAATTTCAGCCGCATAATCCATTTCAGTACCTGTAAATGATTCAGGAGAATACTCAAGTCTTACCTCACCATCAAATTCACTTTCAAGCTGTCTTACAAGCTTAACTCCATCAATTGCAATTTGCTTAATCTCTTCCTTATCCTTACCAAACACAACCTTACGCTGTAAAACTGAAGTCGAGTTATAAATATGAAGAATTACTCTTGGTAATCCCTTTACGGCCTCAAAAGTTCTTCGAATTAAATGCTCACGAGCCTGAGTTAATACCTGTAATGTAACATCATCTGGTACAAGATTATCATCAATAAGCTTGCGTAAGAAATCAAATTCAATTTGTGATGCTGAAGGGAATCCTACCTCAATCTCCTTAAATCCTACCTCAACAAGTTTCTTAAAGAATCTAACCTTTTGATCAATATTCATTGGTGTAATAAGTGCTTGATTTCCATCACGTAAATCAACAGAACACCAAATAGGTGCCTTAGTTATTTCCTTATCAGGCCAAGTACGATCCTTAAGCTTAATTGTTTCAAATCTCTTGTATTTCTCAAAATTCTTCATACTATTCCTCCTAAAATATAAAAAGTCCTCTAGAAAATCTAGAGGACGTCATAAACGTGGTACCACCTTAAGTTCGTAGATAAAAATCTACCTCATTTATCTCTGTAACGTAGAGTAACGTGATATCCTACTTATATTATATGTTCAGTATCCCGCTATTAAGACTAGTTCATCTATCATCCACTTAAGCTTTCACCAACCGCTTTTTCTCTAAACGCCTATATAAATTACTACTTCTTAGTCATCGCGTGTATCACAATTCTACAATATTTTAGAATAAAAGTCAACCTTTTAAACAATTAGAGCACATATTATTGCACGAGTTTATGGTTTCACCAAAATATAGTGCCATACTTTTGTGAATACATTCATTAGAAGTAAGTATTTTTTTAATACTCTGCATGCAAAAATACTTATAGTTTTTTACTCTTCTAATCTCTTCTAAAGACTTAGTCGTGGAATCAATTTGCTGAATAAAGAAGTATATTGTTCTTATATCAACATTATTATATAAAATAACACATTCTCCACCCTTACCATCTCTTGAAGCTCTACCTACCATTTGAGATAGCGACTCAACAGAATCCGGCATGCAATAATTAATAACAAATCTAATATCAGGCTTGTTGATTCCCATACCAAATGCGTTAGTCGCAATCATAACGCCTGACTTAGATTTTAAAAATCTATCCTGATTGCGTTCCTTAATATCATTTTCAAGACCACCATGGTAATAATATACCTTAAAATTATTCTTAAGAACCTCATATAAGGACATAACCTCCTTGCGAGTATTACAATATATAATACCGGGACTATTATGAGATTTAAGATAATTAATAATATATAAAACCTTATTCTCATTTCTTATAATTTTATAAAACAAATCTGGTCTATCAAAGGATGATTTAATAATATTAGGGTTATTAATACCACACACCCTTTTAATCTCATTAATAGTATATTTATTAGCTGTTGCACTAAAAAGCCCTAAAGGGATTCTATAGTTAAAGCTTTTTAAGAAATCCTTTATAGACATAAAAGATTCTCTAAAATCCATGTGCCACATAATAGTATGAGCCTCATCAACTATTAAATATGAAACCTTATACTTATTAATATATGATATAAACTCCTTATTAGACAACCTCTCAGGAGCTACATATAGTATTTTAATATCCTTAAACGAATTATATATTTCTCTTTGCTCATAAGCCCTCATAGATGAATTAATATATGAAGCATTAATACCTCTTTCTTTTAATTCTCTTACCTGATCATACATCAATGAAATAAGTGGAGTTACAACTAATGTAATACCATCACGCATTAATGCTGGTATCTGGAAGCACACACTCTTACCACCACCAGTTTTAAGAATAGCAACTGTATCATAGTCAGCTAGAAGTGAATCAATCACCTCCTCCTGTGCACCTCTAAAGGCATTATATCCAAAATATTTTTTTAAAACATCATATTTATTCAAAAAACATCACCCATAATATATTTAGTAAAAAATCACAAATTTTACTAAAAAAATGTTTTTTAAATTATTTTCCAGCAAGCTGACATACCATCTCAACGTGAGCATCGAAGTTTTTAGAAGCTGATTATCAGATTCATCTTCAAGTGTTTCATATTTTTTGATACGTTCTTCTAGATATCCCTAAAACTTTAGCTGCATCTACTTGACTCATATTCAAAGATGTTCTTATTTTTTTAATTCATTCATAATATCATTGCAATAATTGCGCTTTTTGTCAAATACAAATGCGCAATATTTGCGCAATATACATTCTTCTATGGCGTAATATTTGCACATTTATTTTAAGAATTAGCGCATTTTTATTTTCTGAGATTTTTCCGCAAAAGGCAGCATACCATCTCAACAATATGTAAACTTACTAATAAAAATCACCTTCACTATATATAATAGGAAGGTGATATATACTTTTACTATATTATTTTTTAATAAATTGTAATTCTAACATTATAGTTGTCATTATCATTCTCATCATCCTTATTTCTCTTATGAGCAACTATGATTCTAATGATACCTGCAAGTGCTATAACTGCGTAACAAATTATAAGGATTACGATAAATAACCATTTTACATTTGAGTCCTTACTACTAAAATCATCCTCAGAAGTAACTAAGACATTAAAATCATCAGAATCAATTAATGCCTTTTGCTCATCTGTTAGGCTATCATATGCCTTTCTAGCATCATCAATTAGCTTTTGAGATTTATTATTATACTCAACATTTCCAATTGAATATATTTTTTCTAGAACCTTATATGATTCCTCATAGTTTTGTAATGATTCTTGTTCAGCTGATGGGAAGAATGCTTTTTGATCCTTTGATAAAGACTTATAAGATTCTCTTGCATCCTTAATCTTATTATTTGAGTTATCATCATATCTTATATGACCAATCTCATTAATTTCTTTAGCTACCTCATCAACTCTTTGATAATCCTCTTCATCCTTAGTTAATGTAGTATAATTAACAACTAATGCCTTTTGTTCTTCTGTAAGATTTTCATAAGCGTCTCTTGCATTATCAATTAATGCCTTTGATTCTTTAGTGTATTTTGGTTTATTAATGTCATTGATTGTTTCAATAACATCAAATGCCATTTCATCATTTTCTAAAGATTCTATAAAGCTTGTATTAACAAGTGCCATTTCAGCTTCTGTTAGTTGATCTATAGTATTTCTTGCATCAACAATGCTTTGCTTACATTCATTACTATTTTTCATAGTAATATTATTAATCTTATCCATTGCAGTATATGCATTTTCATATTCCACTAACTCATTTAAAGATTCTTGAGGATAAATTGATTTTTGATATTCTGACAAATCATTATATCCACTTCTTGCAATATCTATCGCATCTTTTGCTGTATCTGAATATTCAAATGAAATTGCATTCTCATTATTAAATACCAAATCAACACTATCATAATCAGTATTTGCTTGAGCTAAGATTAAAGAATTTGTAACTAATGCCTTATCCTCATCTGTAAGCTTGGCATAAGCTAAATCTGCACTATCAATTAATCCCTTTGAAGTATTTGTATACTTAACATCACCAATGGCATTAATTTTTGCTATTGCATCATTAACTAAGCTTTCCTTAGTATCTTCATATTTAGTTCTATCATTTTGAAGCTCTAAATACTTATCACTAATTACAGAAGCATATTCTGGATATTCTTCAATCAAAGCCTTATATGCAGCCTCTGCTGCCTCTATAGAGGCTTTTGATTGCGGATATGCTACATTTGTTTGTCCTCCAATAATATTAATCTTATCAACTACTTCTTGGATTACTGGAACATAATTCCATTTAGCATATAATACTATATTACTTCCATATGCTGTAGCATTAAGGCTTGAAATTGCATTTCCTGTACAATTTGAGTTTGTATACCATCCTCCAAAATCGTATCCTGCTCTAGTAGCTTTCTTTAATGCTGTAGCAGTACCATAGGTATGCTGTGTAGGATATCCACTTTCATGGGTTCCAGTGAAGTTTCCTCCACCCATATCCTTATATGTAATTGTATATGTTGCAAGAGTTGCATTTTGTTTACCAAAATCAACTGTTGTTGTACCAACAGTCTTAGAACCTACTCTATAAATAGCTCCCTCAGTATTTTGATTTCCACTTATAATTGTCCAAGAACTATTTGCATTATATCCCTTCGCAAGCTTTGCAAATCCATATACAGTAGTACCAGAATTAAACTTTGTTCCACTTACACTACCTGAAGCAGCATTTTGATTAGTTGATAAATAAACCTGACTTACTCCAGTACCAGCACTAATATTTACTGCTTGAGCTGCTACCTCCCATTGGGCATATAACTGAACCGCTTTATCAAATGATTCAGCCTTCTTATCCCAAATGGTTTTAGTTGGAGTACCATCAGCATTATAATATTTAGTTCCACCTGTTTTTGCATCATAATATCCTAAGAACTTATAGCCAGAACGTGTTGGAACTTTAATACTTGAATATGATGAATAATAAACTAAAGTTGTAGAAGATACTCCTCCACTACCACCATTATAATCAAATTTTACAGTAAACTCTCTTCCATACATTACTTCCATGTATCCACTTGAAAAAGCTAGCGGACTTCCACTATTATTCTTAATTGTATAAGTAACTGAGTTACCTCCACCACCTTTTATATCTGGAAACCATTCAACAGAGCTTGATGTACTTGTATTTCCAGAAATACTATCACTTTTATTTCCAAACTGAACAGTAAATGTAAAGCTACATGCATTTGTGGTTGGGCCAACAAATACTCTACCATAAATAACACGTTCAGGGTTAGAAAAACCACTTGCAGTAAATGTGAATGTAGAGTTACCAGCAACTCCAAATCTTGAGTCAGCAGTACTAGCACCTGACCAGCTATATTGACCCCATTTAGTTGTTGTTGTACCACTTGCTGAACTTTTGCATTGAGTTATAGTTGAGCTATATGACTGAGAATATCCAGTTTGAGCATATTTATCCTTCGCATTAGTACCTATTACAGCTGCATAGACCGAATTATTAACTGATACTAACTTGAACATACCGATAGATGCTACAAGTATAATAGCTAGTGCAAAAATTCTTTTAATAAAATGATTCTTAAATAATTTCTTCATAAACATCCCTCCTAAGCTTGTTTATCATACAAAAATATATTCTCTCCTACTTTAATTATATAATATTAGGTGCAACAAAAGTGCAACACAAAAAAAGGTGGACTATTCCACCTTCATCATATAATTATCTGATATAGCTTTTAAAAGCTTATAAATCATTTCGTTATAAGGAAGATTAAGCTTATGCTCTTTTGCAAGCTTTAAGGCATATCCTGAAAAATACTCAAGCTCATTTCTTCTCTTATTCTTAAAATCCATAGCCATAGATGTATATCTATCTGATGATCTTGTATCTAGATCTGCTATAAGCTTTTCTGCATCACTTAAATGTAGGTCAACACCACAAACAAGCGCAAGAGATACGATTTCTTTAAAAAGATTAAGCATAATCTCTTTAATATACGGATGCTTAAGCTCTGTGTAATTAGAGTTTGTTAATGCTGATACCTGGTTAATTCCAATATTTAGCATCCACTTTCTCCAAACCTCACGAAGCATATCATCAAACACCTTATAATTAATATCTGATTTTTTAAAAACCTCACATAATGGTTTAAGGTAATCTGGTTCACCTACATTATATCTATCACCAAGACCAAGCAATATAACCTTTGATGTTATAACATCACCATTATCATTTTGATTAGCTTCAATTTTAATCATTGAATAGCATACCTTATTTAAAGGGAATCTTTTTTGTAAAACATCATGTGCACATATTCCATTTAGCAATGGAATAATTACAGTATTCTTATCAACAAAATGACTGATATCATCAAGGGATTTTTCCAAATCATAGTTTTTAACACAAACAAATAAATAATCTGGCTTTATATCTGATGATACCACTACATCATAATGAATATTATTAACATTAATACCATTTTCTAGTCTTTTATAATATTTATCTAAGGCCACAAGATAAATAATATCCTTATTATAGCTATATATGAAGGAAGCAATAGCTTTACCTATTGCTCCTGCACCAAATACTCCAATTTTCATTAGTCATCCTCATCATCATCTGGCTCGTCATCCTCACCATTGATGTCATCCTCATCTACATTAGATGCTTTAGATGCTGCCATTGCCTTAGCACGAATAGCTTCTCTTCTTTGACGAAGAAGCTCCTTAGGATCAACCTTCTTAGGCTCATCCTCATCATCATCGTCGTCATCCTCATCATCGTCGTCATCATCCATATCCATATTAGCGGCCTTTAGAATGGCTTCACGACGTCTACGTAAAATCTCCTTAGGATCAAGACGCATAACTGGAGCTTCGTCCTCTTCATCATCGTCCTCTTCATCATCCTCAGAAGAAGCCTCAGCCTCCTCAACAGCCTGTGTAAAGCTATTTAATAGCTGATCAAGCTCTGTATCAACCTCTGGCTTATCATCTTCAGATATATCCTGAGCTTCTCCTCCACCAATAACCTCAGTTTCAGCTTCAGCCTCAAGCTCCTCTTCAGTCTTCTTACGATTAGCCTCTTCCTCCTTAAGTCTCTTTTCTTCAGCAATTCTTGCCTCTTCAAGAGCCTTAAGTCTAGCTTCCTCTCTTGCCTTTTCTTCTCTTTCCTTCTTTAGAATAGCTTGACGGGCAATTTCCTTCTTACGCTCCTCTTCAGCCTTTTGAGCCTCCTCTAGCGTAATACCACCTGTAACATTAACATCCTCTTGATTAGCTGTAGATTCTGTATTAGCCTCTTTACTATCCTCATCAGCACCCTTATCGTAAACAGTAACCTTACCCTTACCGGCAGCCTTTGAAGAATATAGAGCTATATCTGATTTTTGATATAAAGAATCGAAATCTCCATCCTCAAGTACTACTCCACATGATACAGAAACTGTATTACCATCTAGATAATCAAGTGGTGTATGCTGTAAATAATTAATTAATAGATTAACCTTATAAACTCCTACAGACTTACGTATATCATATTCTGTTGGAAGATTATAAAGAAGGACTACGAACTCATCTCCACCTAGACGAGTAACAATTGAATCTGTCTCAAAAATAGACTTTAGTGTCTTAGATAGGAATACGAGTGTTTGATCTCCTACACCATGTCCATAATTATCATTGATTTGCTTGAAGTTATCAATATCAAGCATGATAAAGGCATATGAAACTCTTGAAGAATCCTGTAATGCCTCTTCAATTTTTTGAACTCCAGTACGTCTATTATAAAGTCCTGTAAGCTCATCAGTTGCACTGATTTGCTCAAGCTCCTTATTCTTAAGAATCTCATTATCACGTTCAGATTCAGCAACTTGAAGACTAAGAATTCTCTTAATAGCAAAATCTAATGCCTCTGACATTAAGCTATTTTCAGTAGCTAAAATCATTGCATATCCTAAAGCCTGCTCTGATTCAGTATCAAAGCCAAGAAGAGTAGCCTTAACAGACTCAATCTCCTCCTTAAGAGTAATATTTTTAACCTCTTGCTTATATGTATCTAAAAGTTCAGTATAATCAATAATTAAATCTGTATCGTCTGTACGTTCAACAAGGCTTTGTAATAGCAATGCTACTCTCGCTCTTTCATTGGCATCAAAGATATCATCAATCTTAATAAAAATTGCATAAATATCCTCAACAATTGAACGCTCAATATATTGTAATCTCTTAAGTAATGAAACAATCTCCTTTAAAGCTATAAAAGGAGCCTGAGCTACACCATCAAAATTCATAATGGCAATATTTATAGTAGATTCAAGAATTTCAATTTTATTTAAGATAATAGATGTGACAATATGCTTAAATAAGATATTTTCAAATAAAACATCTCTCGCAAAGTCATTACGCATAGCCATATCACGGGCTTCAACATAATAAGTAAAAGCCTTTTGATAATCCTTTAAAGCGAAAAATAAATCTCCTATATGAAGTGTTGCAGCTGCAATTCCAAGCTTATCCTGAACCTTTGTAGAAACATTATATGCTAAAAGTAATGGTTCTAACGCTTGGAATATTTCAAACCTTCTTAAACACAAAACACCGACTAAGTCGGCTGATTGTGTAATATATTTAGTATTTTTCAATTCGTTTGCTGCGTTAAGTGCTGCCTTAGCGTAGTTAATAGCCTTTGATACACTATTCTTAAAATAATAGTAATAAAACGCTCTAAAATAATCAGATACCATCATACCCTCTTTATCAAGGGACATAGATGCGCTCTTAAACAATGATTCTGCTAACGAATACATTTCTTTGGCATTTTCTTTAACACGAAGCATACCCTCAAGCTTTGCTACTTGCTCTTGTGCCATAAGATATCAACTCCTATAAGATATTAATATTATTCTTATTAAATATCTCCATGTCGCTATCACTCCATACTGATGATTGAACTTCTCCAATATGTAGCTTTTCTAAGAAAAACATACATAATCTTGATTGTCCAATACCTCCACCAATAGTAAGAGGTAGCTCACCTTCTATTATACCTCTTACGTACGGATTTTCAAGTTTAGAACTCTCTTTCTTTGCTTTTAATTGCTTAACAACTGATTTTTCATCTACACGAATACCCATTGAAGATATCTCATATGCAGTTTCAAGAACTGGATTATAAACTAAAATATCTCCATTAAGCTTCCAATCATCATAATCAGCGGCTCTTCCATCATGAGGCTCTCCATCCTTTAGTGGCCATCCAATTTGATATAAGAAAACTGCCCCATACTTCTTAGTAACCTCATTCTCTCTTTCCTTACGAGAAAGATTTGGATATAGCTCCTCAAGCTCCTTAGTAGAAATAAATGTAATATCACTAGGTAGCTTCTTAGAGAAAACAGGATACTTAGCATTTACCTTATCCTCAGTCTTTTGTAAAACCTTATAAATCTTTTTAACTGTAGACTTTAAATATCCTAAAGTTCTATTCTTTCTTTCAATGACCTTCTCCCAATCCCATTGATCAACATAAACAGAATGGATATTATCTAAATCCTCATCACGTCTAATAGCATTCATATCAGTATATAAACCACTACCAACCTCAAATCCATATCTATGAAGAGCATTTCTCTTCCATTTTGCAAGAGATTGAACAATCTCAACATCCTTCTTAAGCTCTAAGATATCAAATGATACAGCTCTTTCATATCCATTAAGGTTATCATTTAAACCAGTCTCTGGAAATACAAATAATGGTGCAGATACACGAGTTAGATTTAGCGCTTTAGCTAAAGCTACTTGGAATGTATCCTTGCAAAACTTAATAGCCTTCTCAGTTTCTAATATATCAAGCTTAGACTTGTATCCTTCTTTAATAATAAGATTCTTCATAATTTAATCCTCCATCCTCTTACAAAGCAATTCAATAAAGCTTTTTTCAGCCTTAATTCTTTTAACCCATTCATTATAATTCTTATATACTACAGGATTAAGTGATAGTGCTCTACCAAATGAACCAAAGCATATAGTTGTAATAAACAGTTTATTATCTAAAATCTCATACCTATAATTTCTAAGGCAAGATGACTTTATTTTATTTAAATCTATGGATTTCCCATTAAAATCTAATGCATATATTGTACAATAGCATTTTTTTAATAAATGAAATCCAATAGTACCTTTTATCTTACAAAATGAAACATTAACACCATTAATATTTCCTTCTATAAGATAATAGATTTCTCTTTGAGATAATATTTTATCATACATAAAAACCTTATAGGCTTTAGATAGCAATAATGAATTTCTTATTCTTTTAAAACCTATAAAATACTCATCTACAATACTTTGATAAAGCAAAGCCCTACGCTTACTCTTTCTTGTTTGAAGTGCAATAATAATAACACTTTCACCCATACATAAAAGTACGGCTACAATAATCCATATTGAATTATAATAATAGCCAAGAATAAATCCAAGTATCATGAATATAATACCTAAAGATATTCTAAGCACACTAGCTATAATGCTAGTATTCTTAATATAATTAAATATTTTTTCCAAAGCATATACCTCAACTATACAGCGACTATTTTAACATAATTTAATACTAATTATTATAGTTTTTATAAAAAAAACATTCTTTTTTGAATTTTATATAAAGAAAGAAGCTTCATATGTGAATCTTGAACAAAAAAAGACCATTATGGTCTTATTTTTAAAAATAAGTGGCAGGACTAGTAGGATTCGAACCTACGAATGATGGAGTCAGAGTCCGTACTAGCTACTAAACAACTTATATTCTTTGCTATTTGCTTAAATGATAACTCAATTTAAAACTTTTTTCAATAGGATTTTTAAAAAATTTAAATAAAATTTTAAAATTATTCAAAGAAAGGAGGAAAAATATGAAAAGACATGTAAAACACAAAAAATCATTTTGTCTTATTTATATTGTTTATACTATTCTCAAGAAAAAAGAAATTACATTCCAGGAAATGGAACAAAAACTTGGGCTTACTCAATATGATATGATCAATTATAAAAATGATATCAATGCTGCAATTAAAGAGTTTGGATTAAAGCTTGGAGAGCTTAAGACCAACAAGCATATAAGAAGCTATTACATAGAATAATTCTTAATAGGTATAATCTGTATTTTTCCACCCTGACCAATCTTCATCACCCATCAGTATTATTTCACATAATATCACCCAAAACCGGTAGACGAGGTGATATTATGCAAAACAATAAAAAAAGAGAATTACTTCGCCTAGTAATTCTCATAATTAGAATATTGCTATCCATAGTTAATATTCTACTACATTTTATCAAATAATTTAAACATTGTCAAATTACTATTCTCGTCCCCCTCTTTTTTCAAGCTTTGAACCTTTTAAAAATACCGCTTGACATTAGTAAAAAAAGGTATTAAAATTAAATCATCAAAAGCATTAATTTTTACAATTTAATATAAAATAAAAAAATCGACTTGGAGGGGGGGTTAAGACACCAAAGACCTTGAAAAGTCGATTTTTAAATTTCCCGTGGTTATGGGCTCTATTAAAAATTTTGGTGTCTTAGGGGGGCTATTTAGTGTCGCCCCCGGCCTACGGCCTAAATTGGGCAACACAACATAAAAAATAAAGCCCTAAAATGGGCTTAAAACACATATAAATTTTAATAAAAATAGTGGCTGCATAACCAGCCACTAAAATAATTATAAAACCTCTTCCCAATTCCAGAGATTATTGGAGTCTTGCCTTACACCAGACACTGTAAAATCCCATACTGATCCATAATCAGATAAGCTTAAATAATGTATTGTTTTATACTGTACTCTTTCAACCTTAAACAAAATTGATTTATCAGATCTTATATGTACTTCTCTTATATATCCTTTATAAAGTTGACCATCATTTCTCCAAAAAACAATACGATTTAATACTGTACTAAATGCATCAATTTCCTTATTAAACTTCATATTCATAACAAAAAACCTTCTATTCCGACGTCGGAATAGACTTTTTCCCTTCTTTTTTCTCAGTTCCGACGTCGGAACTGGCTTTTTTTACCTGTTTTTGTTCATTCCGACGTCGGAATGACACTTTTTTATCCTGTTCCGACGTCGGAACAGCTGATTTCTAACTTCTATTTGACATAAATATCTTCATGTGATATACTTTAGTCAACGAGAGTAATAAAAAATATTTTTTCTCTTCCTATGGGGCAGTAATAATAACCCATAGGATTCTTTTTTATTTCCAGTTCCGACGTCGGAACTGGCTTTTTATTTATTATAATTATTCTTAGCGAATTGTATTATACGTTGTGCCTGAATCTTATCTATATGTTTTTTTGGAACATATACTACTTCAGCAGCCTTTAAATCTATTTTTCCACCATTAATATTCTTGCTATAATAATAATTTTGTACTCCTGAAGGAACTTCAAAATCTTTGAACTTCTCTAATTTAATATTTCCTCGTTTTACTTGTTCAAACCTCTTCTTATCCTTAACATACACATGTGTTAAGGCTACAGCCCTTGTTTCTTTAGTCTTCTTATCATAATATACTGCATATGTATGATTCCCTTCTGGATTATTACTCTTAAATAAATATCTATTCTTTATCTTACATAATCTCATATCCTATACCCAAAAGGTCTATTCCGACGTCGGAATAGACTTTTTCCTTTCATTTTTTCTCAGTTCCGACGTCGGAACTGGCTTTTTTTACTATTTTTTGTTCATTCCGACGTCGGAATGACACTTTTTTATCCTGTTCCGACGTCGGAACAGAAATATTATTAAAATGGAAGCCCTGGATTGTCATCAATATAAGAATTCTTAAGATGCTTTATTGCTGCTTCTAACTTTAACTTATATTTAAATAAATCACTTACTTTTAATAATTTAGAATTAGGATCTCGTTGAAGCCTATAATTATTAATTAAGGCGATATCCTTCATTTCAATCTTTTCTTCCTCTAATATATCTAGCTGCTTTTCAAGCTCATGTATTAATCTTGCTATTCCAAGACCAAATACTTGATGGTCATCATTATAACAATCAGACATATCAAGTAATACATGCATCCTAGATAACGAATAATCTCTCCATGCTTTCTTCTTATCAATTGAAGAAAAATAATTATAAGATAACTTTAAAGGAACTCCCTTTGTATATTTTGTGAACTCTAACCATTTTTTATTAATTGGCCATCTATCTTTATGTGTATCTTTTGTTCTATCACGTATCTGCAACAATTCCACTAGATTCTCATAATAGAAATCTCCTAGCTCTGCATATCCTACCTCTAAGAACTTATCTAAAGCCATATTAGCTTTTTGTCCTAAAAATCTTATTTCCCAACGTACCCAATTATCTCCCATATAATTCTCTCCTCTAAACTTTCGTTCAAGCTTCTTATCATATATACACATCATTTGTGTACTATTTCTTGAACCAAAGGTTATTGAATATCCATCCTCTAAGGATCCTTGCGGTACATATGGGAGATTTCTTCCTACTGGAGTCCTAAACTTAGTTGTATAATCTCCAGCTTCTATTTTATTCTTTATCCAATCAATAGATAAAAATCCTACCTTATCATCTAATGCTAAATCCAATCTGTTACATTTTCCATCACATGTAACATATAAAAAATGAAAAAAATCTATATAATCTATAATACCTCTCAATTCAATCTCTCTTAATCCTTGACCAGTTACTTCAAACTGCATTGAATCTACCATTATTTCTTCTGCTCCGTCAATATCTTTAACAACATACTTCATTTTAGTATATTGTCCTCCATATCTAAAAGATATATGTTCTCCAAGCTTATAACTCTTTTTATAATTATTTTTAGGATATGGATCTACAATAAGTTCATCAATCTCATATCCTAAATAATCGCAGAATATAGGGAACAGTTTTTCAAATACATGTTCACTATCTGTATCACCTTCATAATACATTGGTAATGTGAAGGATAACCAGTCAAAATGCAATGATACTTTTTCTTCAACTACACTTAAATCATCTATCATAATGCATCTATATTATCCTCCCTTTCTTCACTTTCTTCTTCCATCTCATCTTTCATCTGAGCTACTACTATCTTTGCGTAAAATTGCTGTTTAACCTTTTCTAAATACTCAGCTGCTCCTGGATCTACTGAACTCCAATATGAAAGATTTTTTAAACCTTTACAATTGACATCCAAGACGTCTCTTAAATCTTTATAAAACCTATTAAATTGACAAGACTCATATACACTAATTCCATTATGATACATATTCATAATTGGAATATAATACTTAAACGATCTCTTTTCAGATGATTCATCATCATATGTAACATCAGTCCATATTTTGAAATATCCAAAATGCTCAAAATACATTAATATTTTAAGCTCGATAAATCCTATATATTTTAATATTAAGTAGAAAAGGGACACATCATTTCTTTTATATTCAAATTGTCTGTGCCTTAATGCCCATTTCTTTGCAGTTCTTACTTCTTTACCTCTATAAAGCTTAATCATAAATGTATTAATGCCATATAGCCATTCTATAGGCTTTCTTATAACCTTTATTAAAAAGGCATAAGAATATCTAGCTCTTTTGTTCTTTGCAAAAAATCCTGCAACTGCTCTTATTCTTCTAACTCCTTGCGTCTTATCTTGCCAATCCAAAAAGCATTTACCATGTCTTCTTACCAAATGTGAAAATATCGCAAAGAATGCAGGAGATCCATCTTCAGTTGTTCTCTTCTTTATATCAGTATCATTTGATGAATACTCCTTATCAAACTCAGTAATACATAAATTCTCATATTCCTCATGAAACATTGTATGCTGCTTCTTATAAAATCTAATAGAATCAAAATCTAAGTGATGCGTCATTCCATATTCTTTTATTTCTCCTGTATCAGGATCTAAATACTTAGTAATATTATATGGATCAATAACTCCTATAGAGGAAGCATTAAATGAACCTCTATAATACAGTTTAAAGAAATAATCATAGATTGTATCTACTGGTATATATCGATACATATAATACATATTCACTAAAAAGTCCTCAGAACATTCCTTAATTAATTCCTTAACCTTATCTTTCGTCATATAATCATCATACCTAATATCAGCCATCATTTTTATTACCGACATATTAAAATTAGGATAAGACAACTCAAAATTAAATACCTCTTCCTCTAACTCATCAATAAAATTTTCTGTATTAGCTAACATAGCTTGAACAATCGAATTAGATTTATGTGATCCTGGTGCTCCGTTCCATATATTCACTGTTGCGGTCTCACATTTAATAAACATCTTAAATCTCTCATGCATCTTTAATAATTTAGATAAGGCTGTAGCCTTTATAAATAAAAATATTAAATATAAGAATACACACCAAGATATAAAAGGATGATTCTCAAATGACTTTGCAATAAACAATATAACCCATTTAAATATATTAAATATTAGCTTATAGCTTTCTAAATGAATTGTATATGTAATATATGATATTAACGTTAATCCTAATTCAACTAAGAATGTTGGTACTACACCTATACAACATAAAAACAGGAACAATACAAGCTTACAATATCCATTATTAAGCTTATAAGTCTTTAATAAAAAAGACTTTAATTTAACAATTTGTTTATAAATATACTGATTAAAACTTATTAGCTTACTAGCTAAATATGATGTTTTATACCTTTCATCTTCAGATATTGAAATCCATAGCATTATAAATACAATTATAACTACTATATTAGTCAATATATAAAGAAATATATGTGAATTATATATGAAATCAAATACCCATATAGGTATTGATATCAACCAACTTAAGAAGGCCTTCTTGGACTTAAAATGTCCTATAAATCCTATTACCTTCTTCTTTATAAATGACCATATAAAATCATACTTATCTAACTCTACATCACTAAGATCAAATGTTGATGCATGTGATACCTTATTAATACCAAAAAGTTTATTAATAAGCTTCATCCATATATCTAGACCAAAATAAAAACCTAAAACACATGTAATTATAATAATTGCAATCTTTACTCTCTTTGTTAATCTCACTCTCTGTCCTCTCTTTCCTTCCAGACGTCAGAATGAACTATTATCCTCCTTTTTTTCCAGTTCCGACGTCGGAACTAAACATTTTTTATATTTTTTAATCTATTCCGACGTCGGAATAGATTTTATTTGACAATTTTTATTCTTTTTGATACAATACTATCGAACCAAGCCTTGTTCTTGGAAGTGGATATGCTATATGCATATACCGCATTGGTCGGTGAAAGCCCGACTTTTTTTATTTCTTAAAACTAAACATATTCTTTCTATAAATATATTTATTAGTTTTCTCTAAATCATTTTTCCTAACCAATAAATCTTGACTATTTAATGCGCTCCATCTTTCTAAATTAGTTTCAGTCATTGGTATAGGCTTCAATAATCCATTTTTTACTTTGTCAATTCTTTTTAAATCTAATTTATTATGACTCTCTAATGATGTTATAGTTCTTACTACTGCCTTATCTCCTTGTTCTTTACGTACAATGACATAATGACCTTTTTTACTAGAACTATTCTTTATCTTTAAATCTTTATCTGAACAATAAAAGACTCTTCCTTTATATTTCATATGATCACTTTCTTTCTATTCCGACGTCGGAATGGATTTTTTTATTTGTTCCGACGTCGGAACAACTAGAATATTTTCTTTATTCTTTGTACTAGCTCTTTCCCATCACCAAAGCCTGGTATTATTACCTTTTGCAATAACCAGACTGTTATTGCAGCTACTACTACAAATATTATAATTAATACTATTGTTCTTATCATTCTTTGTGTCTTAGCTGTCATAGACTACCTCCTACGCACATAGGCTAGTACAAACTTTGTAATAAATATAAATAATAGTAATGCAGCTGCACATGCTAGAACTGCTGAACCAAGTAATGACCATATACTTCTTAATACTGATTCTACTTTTGCCACTACTGCTATTGCATCCGATGGTGTTTCTTTATTATCTATTACCTTTACATATTTTTGTTCACCATTCTCCATGTATCCAATTCTTAATAGTTGAACATCATCATATGTATCAAAACTCCACATTATTCCTCCAGTTAATAACCTTTTCCAAAAACCGCCTGACTTTTTTGTTTGATATTCTGTACTTTTTGCAAAACAAATTGAATAATCATAATCTGTAAATACAGTTTTATCAAAATCAGCATCTTCAAACTCATCAACTCTTTGTTCTGAAGTTGCAAAATAATTAAATGAATATTTTAAACTTCCCCAACTATATTTATATTCACCTGGAGTAATTTCTCGTATCTCAGATGATGACGATGTAATTCCATAATCAGCCCATGAAGATATTGTATTTACTTTGTCAGTAATGACGTCTATATCACTATAATATCCAATATTTCCTTCATTTGCACCATACGTTAAAGGCACATAATACTTATATCCATATGTATTCTTTTTATAGGAAATACGAGCATAATTTAAATCTGGATATTCCTTATCTAATGTAAAGTTTATGAACCATAATACACAGAACTTATCATCATCTTTAATTAAATCAGCATAAAACCCATTCCAGATATTACTAAACAAATTAGAATAATTCGCCATATAAACTACAGGCTGTACTAGCTTTGATTGCATTACTGCTACTGTATCAAATGTAGTATCAATTGTTGTAGTTGTTGTCTTTAATTCCGTTCCTTCTATTGTTTCATATGATGTCTTAAATGTAAAATCTACATCATATGAATATATTGATTTAGAATCATGCATTGCATCTCCTATTTCATCATAACTACCATAGATAAAATCTATATATGATGATGTACATACATATTTTCTATATACAGATTTAGAATAATAATCCTCACATTCACAAAAAACCTTATACCAGTTATTATTTAAGGTTTTAGTTGTAGAAGCTAATGGATTTCCTTCTAATTCTATTTTCTCATCAACTGCAGTATCATCATCTAAATATAAATCAAATGATGCTTCAAACATATAATCACTTGGAGAATCATACCCAACTGCTTCATATGTAGCATTTTCATATGGATTATAAAAATATAACCACACTCCACTACCTTCTTCATATGAATTGTAATCTTCAGCCATAGCTACTAAATGCCATGCATTTTGATCAGTATCATCTGTTTGAAAATATGTATTCATATTTAATCCTAAAGATGCTATATCCGCGAATATCTCACTATTCTTATTTATTCCAATATAATCTTCTTCTGCATTTACACTAGAGTTTATTAAAACTAAAGAAGATAATATTCCTATAGACAATATTGAAGTTTTAATAACTCTTCTCATTCTAATACACCCCTTCAGAATATGTAAATACTACATTATTTAATGGATAAATATCTGCATCCTTATCTCGACCTATAAGCTGACATGATGCAACTATTCCTACATAAAAATATACTGTTTCACTTTTAAAATCAGGATCAAATATAAAATCTACATCATAAGTATCAAAATCTATAAGCTGATTAGAATCCTCATCAGCTGAAATCCAAGCAATTCTACCTTTAAAATTTGCTATATACATTGAATCTAGTGAAAACGGATTATAATTCCTACAATCAATTAAATTACTACTATATCCAAAACAAAAATCAAAATCATTAAAATCCTCACTTATATATTCAATATTTTGATCTAAACAATCATCATATGCTTGTAGCAATACACTATTAATGCTTACTGTATCACTTCCATATGAATAAATATAAATAGCTCTACCAACTTCAAAGCTTTGTCTTTCGGTTGAAGGTGTAACAATAAACTCTTCTTCACCCGTTACTAAACGTAATGCTGTATCAGCAATAAATGATAATGTTCCCCAGGATTCTAATTCATATGAGACATATTCACCAACAAATGATAGACTATACATACTACTTTGAATTGGTTCCATTACATCAGAACTTTTTATTGCTGTCATATCAATAAAACTTCCACAATTGACATTATCATAAGCATCTAAACAATATTTCCAATCACTTAAATCAAGGCTTGCCTTAACTTCAGCTCCTATAAATGTAGATGTTGGTATAGCTTCACTTACTGCAGTTGCACAACATGTAACATATTTTCCAGGATGACCATCACTAGAATCATAAAACCCAGCTCGTTTAAAATTTAAAGATGCTGTTCCAGACTTTTCAGTTCTCTTATTATAATTTGTCTCTTCTAATGTGATATCATTAGAACTATTTGTTGTTGTATTAACGTTATACTTATTATAAATAAATAAGAATCCTGCAGATGCTGCCAATAGCATTAATAATATAACTACCAAATCTTTAATCTTTCTCATTTATATCACTCTCTTTCTTTAAAATTACACTGTTCACTCGCTCTTCTAAATATTTCTTTCTTTCCATTATTTGATAAAATCTTATTATGCTTTTTTTGAAGATCATATGCCATTTGATGATATACTTCCTTAGTCTCATGAAGCTTTTTATTATAATCAATATTATTTAATGTTCCTTCCAAATATTTTAATTTACTATTTGGAGTACCTATTGATTTTAAATAATCTATACGTCTTGAAACTGCATTCTTATTTGCTCTAGATTCTATAACCTTTTGTCGATGCTTTAGCTCTAAATCATAATGAGCTCGATTAGATAATCCTACTTTCTTACTCAATTTCATTTTTCTTCCTCCTATTTGACTTTTATTTCTTATTTTGTTATAATTATTTCAAAGATATGACTAATAAGCACTTAATTGGAGCTCGTCATATCTTTTTTATTTTCTTTTTATCTATTTTAGAAAACTTATATCCTGATAATTTAGATCCAAAAGATTTTTTTGTTACCTCTATATATTTTTTCTTCTGCATATATGCCTTTGAAGAATCATTAATATTTGGATTATCATTTAATTCATTATCATCTTTATACTTCTTGCAATGACTTAATATCCTTGTTTCAAAATAATCCTTATTATTTGATTTCACAATATATGATGGATGTTTCCTTCTGTTATTAAACCACCAGGATCCTTTATAAATATTTTTAGCCATACTTCTTTAATCACTTACCTTATCTATAAGCTTATTTATATGATTAAATACTGCTTTAGAATCATCATAATTGATGCCTAATTCATCTAAATAATCTTTAAAATAATAGGTTCTCATATTATTCAATGCTTTTAATTGAATCAGACTATTTTTATTAATATGTTGAACTAAGCAAGGCCTATAATCTACATGAACTATACCCAATCTTTTTAAAGCTATATCTTCTATAGTGTCATATTGCTTCATAGTAGGAAATGTTATTCTTACTCTTTCCATCTCTTCTGCAACAACCCTTGCTATGCCTTTTGGATAATAGGTACATTGATTACATCCAAATTGATTATTTGTATTAGTAGTGAAATATATAGTTGGCCTTGTAAAGAAATTGATTATATAATTTGGATATTCCTTAATTACTTTTTCAATTTCTTTTTTAAAACCCCTACATAATATAAGATCATCTTCTAATAAAACACTATCAACATCACTTATAACCTTTAATTGTTCTATAAATGATTCAATTGGTTTATGACTTAAATCAATTAATTTTGTGTAATCAATTTGTTCATATGATTTATCAATTATTCTTTCATTTGTTGTTCTTATATAATACTTGATCATTATAAATTCAAAGTAGGCGCTTCAAGTTCAAAATGTCCTACAACTGTTATGAACTCAGCATAATCTGATAAAGAAAAATCATAAATATGTTCACCATTTATTACTAAATCTCCATAAAGAACAGAATCACTATCAATTTCTGGTGTTACTAATACATATCCTAACCCATCACATACATCATCTAATGTCTCAGTTCCATCACAAGAATTAAGATATTCAAGTTGTCTTGTACTCTCTTCTTCAGTTACACGACTAATATCATCAAAACAAAAACGAATAGAATCTGCTATTTCTACATAATATTCTAAAGGATATGTTCCATCACTTAATTTATATTTTGTTAAATTAATACCTTTCTTTTTTAATAAAGCTTTCATCTTTACTAAATCAATACGAACTATATCATCTTTTTTAACACTTACTACTGTCATTTCTTCATCGCCAGTTGTTTTATCATCACCTTTTAAGGCATCAAATACTGAATCAATTCTATTTGCAAATGAATTGTTACATGCATATAAAACTCCTGAACTTAGTGCAGATAAGGCTGCAATTGCTCCTATTCCTACTAATATACTTTTTACTTTCTTATTCATTGTCTTCCTCCTATTTGACTTATTAATTCAATTTTGCTATAATTGCATTAAAGATAAGTAATTTACATAAGGGCTATGCCTGTGAATTACTTATTTTTTCTTTTTATAAAATTAATTAACGGCTTATCTTCCTTATGAACTGATAAGTTTTTATTCCATTTACTAGAACTAAAACTATTCCTTTTATCCTCTATCGGATAATTATGTACATAAGTACTCCCTTCATCATTAGGTTCTATATTATGTTTTAACATTGTTCTTGAAGCTCCATCCTTATGAGTAAACTTTAATGCCCTATATATATTCTTTTTATCATTTTTATAATATATCAATGCCGGATGACCTCCATTAGAATCATAATGTTTATAAATTCTACCTTTTTCTAAATGTTTTGAATAAATCCTCTTCTTAGAGATTATCCTCACTCCTTATTCCTCTATTCCGACGTTGGAATTAATTATCCACCATATGTCATATCATAAGCTCTAGATTTTGCATGTTTATATAATTCTTGCTTTTCAGTTTTAGATAAAACTCTATTCTTCTTATCCATATCTGAAATACAATATGCATGATAACAATATGATATATTTGATTTTAATGTGTTAGGTCCATAATTTGCTTTATTGAATAATCTTCTATGTGCATTATATGATCTAATAAAATTAGAATTACTATTTTTCATATTTTTCCTCCTGTTTGACTTTTATTTATTATTATGTTATAACACTTTCCTCTATTCCAACATCGGAATTTATTTTTACAACATCACTTGTTATACTTTCTTGTTCACCAGGATAGCTTTTATTTTTTTCTATTGAACTTAATTTATAAGCTGCTATACCTGCTAGTATTGGTACGCTGACAGATACTACTATTTTCTTTAAATTAAATCGCATCAGTCATCATACCTCCTTCCGAATGTAAAAAATGCAACTAATCCCCAGAATATTGTCTTTATTATGGCTCCTATTGCACTTCCTACCATAAGAAGTCCCTTCCCAACAAGGGAAATTACAAACCATAACGCTTTAACAATCCATACGATTAGTTGCATATTTTTCACCTTCCAATAATAGATGTGCTTACTACATATCTAAATCTACCATCTCATATACTGCTGATGCTTGTGTAGATTGTGTCTCTGTAGTCTCTGATGTCTTATCAGTTAATGCATCCCATGCATTATCTAACTTATCTCTTACCTTTGAAGAACATAGTGCTGTTACTCCTGTTGTAAGAAGTCCAGCTATGAATACTAATCCAACAACGGCAAAGCAAGTCTTGATAATTCTCTTTGTCTTTTGAGTCATCCTATTTCACCCCTTTCAGTTCTATATATAAACTACCCCTTAACTTGTTTAGAGGCTAGATTATATAACTCCTTATTGGTCTTTCCTTTATATTGGTTAAGTGCATCACTACTATTACCCATATATGAGCAATGCCTCAAGTAACACAAGAAATAATATCTCTTATTTACAGGATCTTTTGCTTTTACTTCCTTTTCATGATACTTGATTGCAAGCTCATGATTCTTATCAGTATGTCCATAATAGCTCACATTAACACCTCACTTATTATTAGATTGCATTTTCATCACTAATTTCTTCTTGCTTCTTCTCAGAATAATCTGCAAAAATATTAAATCCATTCTTATTAACGATTGAATCATTAAACATTAATGCATGTAATCCTGATAAGAACTCAGATTTAGTAACTTTTCCTCCAGCCATTGATGCTCTTACTAGACACCAATAATTTCCAGTCTCTTCATTCTTTCCATAAATGAATCTTGTCATTACTCCAAGCTTTGTAGCTTGTCCTTTTCTAAGACTATCAATTACTCCATCATTAACATAATTTAAATAATCCATTTCGTCCTGTGATAGACTTAATTTGATTGTTAAGCTTTTGGCTTTTCTTTCTCCATCTGCAATTGTTGATATTGCAAGTGACATTGTTACAAATGAATCTGCTTGATTTGGTCTTTGGTTCTTTAAGAAACTCCAATTTAACTTATATCCTCTTGATTCATATTGCATTGTCTCTCCTGTAGCAAAATTTGTAGCATTAATAAACTCTACATTTCCTACATTCTTTACTTCTACTGTCTCTCCAGCTGTCTTCTTCTCTGTTGTCATAATTTCTCTTTCTCTCTTTCTCTCTTGTCTCTGGTAGCATTGAGGAGCCCTACCGTGGCCTTATCCGTTAAGATGCTTCATATATTGGATCCATAATAATTGTTCTAAATGATTTCTTGCTTCTTTTTCTGATGTAAAGACTAATTTATATGGATAATCTTTATTTCCAATCTTACATACTGCTACATATATTGATGTGATATCCTTTACTGATTTCTTCATCTTTACTATATGTATCTCATTTATTGTCGCTTCTTCAATTTTGTTTGTTTGATAATTAACTACAAAAACCTTATCTCCAGGACTAACATTAAGTTCCATCAATATCATTCCTTTCAAGCTTTATGATGTTAAAATTCATAGTTTTAAACTTCTTCTTGCCATCATAAAAATCAATTACTTCATGGCTAGATTCATTATCAAAAATATCAGATGTATATACACTGCTAAATCCAGCCATACTTATAAGAATTGTTAAATCAATAAGCTTAAATCCCCACTTATTTATTAATATCGATGCCGGAACTATATTCCCATCTTCTTTAAATACCTTAGATATCAACTCATCATAATATTTGACTGTTAACTCGTCCATTACTCTTCACCATTCTTTTCATTATCATGAAGCTTACTATAATTAGCTAATGCGTCAAATATTAATCTAATGTATTTCTTATAAATTTCATTATCACCAATTCCTATCAATTCAGATAAGCTTATATCCGAATAATAATCACTACATTCTGTAACTATATCAATTGAATCAACAACATTGTTATTATTGAAACCAAATCTCAATATATCTTTACCTGGTTTTACAAAAACTTTATAACAATCTAAATCATTAATCCAAAATATTCCTTGCATTACGTCTATTTCATTTGTTGTCATCCACTCATTCTTACTAGATAGTGTATGAAATAGATCTAATACTACTTGTCTTGAACTTCTTAATCTATCTAATGCCTTATTTTCTAAGGCTCCTTGAAGTTCATTAAAGCTTAACCATTTCTTTAAAAATTTATTTTCAAGATTGGCAATTCTTTCTTTATTTTCTTGTCCTACTTTAAGCTGCTTTATTTCTTGCAATGCTTTCTTTTTACCATCATGATAAGCTGTTAGTATTTCATTAAATATAGGATCAACTAAAATGTTATCAGTTACATAGTCTTCTTCATTCGAAAATGTTAGTGACTTACTATAACCTCTCCATGATTCTTTTGAATAATTAAAATCTATTCTCATGGAGATTGCATTATTTTGAAATCTAATTTCAATTCCTATATCAGCATAAATACTTCCTTTTCTCCACTCAGTTTTATATTGTTTCTTTGCTTTATACATTATATTTCCAACAATACCTGGTGAATAAGCATTTTCTTTAAATGCCATATCTGTATTCAAATTGAATACTTCATCTGCAGTTGTAAAATTAATATCTTCTTCATGGATAAAATGTTCTATCAACTTTTTATAATCTACCTGAGCTGATACTTGCTTGATATAATCATCTATCTTAGACAAAGCTTTAACACTTCTTATTTCCTTTACAGTCATACTTGGTGTAAACTTCTTTATATCATCTTCAGGAACACTTACAAGTTCAGTAAGCTGTGATAAATTGTAATCTTTGAATTCATCCTTTAATGAATATCCCTTAATTGAATACCCTTCATCAAGTGTTCCGAATCTAATAAACATATTCATAAAATTAGATGTTGTAGTTCTCTTAAGTCCAAACTTATCTGATGCATATTCATATATATCTTCATATTCCTCTATCTCATAAAGCTTTTCCTGTCTTACTCTATATAAAGTAGCTCCAACTTCTAGAAACTTTGAACTCGCATCATTTAATGCAGTATTAATCTTATTTGTTAATTCATTAAAGCGTTGTACATTTTTAGATAATATTGTAAACTCTTCTACTGTCATAATTTCATTATTCATTTTTTTACCTCTCTGTTCTCTCTTTTAAAGTTCAATAAAATTATTTTTTTGACCTGCGATACTCATCCCTATGTCTGGTACACTTATCAAAAATTTCTTTTTTCTCCTTTAAGGATAGTATTCTATTGTTATCTATTTGTTTAAGAATAACATCGCCATGATAATTTTGCTTTATGCACAAATTATGATATTCGTTTGTATTATTCTTATGCTTTTTAAACATTTCATATGTTTTATCATCTTGTTTTTGTGCAATTGCATGATGAGCAACATTTGAATAATATACATTTTTAGATAATTTAGGATTTGTCCCATAAACCTCTTTATATGTTACTTTAGCCATATTTCATATCGACACCTTTTATCTTTCTACTCTATCAGTGCTGAATCAAGCAGGTGTGTAAATCCAGCACTTTACAGAGAGTTAGCTTTTTTAAAGAAAGCCATAAACTTTATGAATTTTGCAATTCATGATATAATCTAATTGCAGATTATACCTATATTAAGTACTTTGTACCTAATACCAACTAAGATAGGAGATGATGTTTCAATATCACCAACCATTAAGGAGGTGATAATATGGACTTTGATAATTTTATTAGAGCTTACCTAGAACATAATGATCAAACAATATCTATTGAATCAGGTATCAATATGTTTCTAATACATGTTAAAGCTCACAACACTATAAATACCTACAGATACTATCGTTCTAACCTTTCATATATCGAAGAGTATCTTTTAGATCATCATGTATATTACTTTAATCAAATCACTACTGAAGTATTAGATGATTATGTTTTCTACAATAGATCTAAATCTCTAACCAACAATACCACTAACAAGAGGATTGGAGCATTAAAGACTGTAAGTGTTTATCTTAGTAAACAAAACCTAATAAAACCAATTGAATATAATAAACTTAAAATTATTAATAAGAATATTGAAACCATTGATAATAAGACTATCGAAAAGCTAATTAAGCTTATAAACACTTTTTCTAATAGAGATAAACTTATCGTTTCTCTTCTATTAATGACTGGTATTAGAAGAACTGAACTTTGTTATATTCTTAAACGAAATATTGATTTCAAAAACAATATCATCTATCTAGAAAAAACAAAAACCAATTCTCCAAGAAATATATTCTTTACCAACGAAATCAAATCTCTTATATCAGATGTTTTTCATTCAAATGATTCTATGTATTTATTTGGAGAGGATAATAATCCTTTAAGTCCTAATTCTATTGATGCAGTATTTAGAAAAATAAAAAAAGGACTTAATAACAAAGTTATAAGTCCTCATAAATTAAGACATACATTCGCAACTACTCTTTTAAGAAAAGGTGCCAACCTTGAACAGGTTCGTCTTCTCTTAGGTCATAGTTCCTATGATATGACTAAAAAATATTTACATTTAGTAGAAGATGATTTAAAGAAATGCTCTTTAAACCTCAATCCTTTCACTATTAATAAGACAATGGATTTTTAATTCCATTGACATAAATCTTATAAAAGTGGCAGGACTAGTAGGATTCGAACCTACGAATGATGGAGTCAGAGTCCACTGCCTTACCGCTTGGCTATAGTCCTAACACTTATTATAAGGTTTTTTTTAATTTTTTCAAGATTAAATATCTAAAACCTTTAGTTTATTATCTTTTTCTGTAAGAATAGTAATATTCTTAAGATCATCTATTGCTAAATCAAACTTTGCTTCTATTTGCTTATTCATTCTCTTATATCCAAGAGTTTGTTCCATTTTCTTATACAAATCATCCTTAGATAATCCATTATTTCTAGCAAGTAAAACCTTCATTCCATATGCAAGCTCAAGCGGTGATATATATTTTATATCACGTGGCTTACCTCCTTCATATGGAATTCTCATTTTAATATCACTATTCTTATACATTAAATATCCATCATGAGAGACTATCTCCATATTATTTAAATGCATAGCCTTTAGAAGCTCATATTCATCCCAAGGATTTGAACCATCATTAAAGATATCCTTATATCTTTCGATAAACCAAGCCTCAGAAATAGGTGATTCATTATCAAGTACTCTTTTTACAAGGCCTTCAAAATCAAGCTCTTGTGATTTATATAGCTCAATAAGCTTTTCATCTGGTGAATAAACATATTCATCAAAAGTAATATCATTATTATCTACAGAGACAAGGAAATCATCTACATCCATAAGGTTTAAATTATTTTTATCCTTAGATATTTGTTCAATAAGAAGCTTCTTAGCTAAAGCATTATCCTTATACCATGCTGTTGAATATACCCTAATGTATCTAAATCCCATACGTGTAAGCATTTCATTTCTAAGCCTATTTCTATCACGGCAAAGCCTTGATTCATAATATGTATTACCATCACATTCAATAGCTATGATATAATCCTTTGTCTTTTTATCCTTGATACAGATTTCAATCTTTTTATTACTAAATCCAACCATGTAATCAAGATCATATCCCTCATCCTCAAGGAACTTTTTAACCTCAAGTGAGAAATCAGATTTACCCTCTTCACTTCCAAGGCTCTTTAGGGTTGGCTCAGATGCGAAATCTAAATATTTCTTTAAAAGAGAGGCTCCTAATACATTTGTGTCCTTTATATCATAAGAATTAATAGATGAGATAACCTTAACATTGATTTTAGCACGTGAAATCGCAACATTAAGTCTTCTCTCTCCACCTTCTCGATTAAGTGGTCCAAAGTTTTGAACAAACCTCTTATCCTTATCATATCCATAGCCAATACTAAATATTATAGTATCACGCTCATCACCTTGAACTGTTTCAAGATTTTTGACAAAAATAGGTTCAGCCTTATTATCCATAACCTCATGAGTTGATAAATATTCACTAAGCCTACGCTCAATAAGCCTTTGCTGTGAAATAGAGAAGGCTACAACTCCAATGGAACGTGTATCCTTATAAGTCTTATAATGCTTATCAATAAGCTCTATAACCTTTTGTGCCTCTATCTCATTACTTCTTGTAGCTTTATCATAAACTCCATCAACCTTATAAAGCTCTAGACCAAAATCATCTCTATGTGCCATGGCACTAGGAAATGATGTAAGCTCGCTATTATAAATATATTTATTAGAGAAGGCTATAAGCTCCTCACATTTACTTCTATAATGCCACTTAAGCCTATATGTCTTAAGACATGATTTTGCCATATCAAGGATAGATTCATAATCAGAGGCACTATCCTCATCTGTAGAATCCTCTATTTCAGAATGGAAGAATGATGTTGGTGGCATTTGCTTTGAATCTCCACAAATAACAACCTGTGCTCCTCTATAAATAGCTCCTATCGCATCCTCAGGATATACCTGAGATGCCTCATCAAAAATAACCAAATCAAATTTAACATTTGGTGTTAAATATGATGAGACACTTAATGGAGACATTAAAAATATTGGCTTTAAGGTCTTAATAAAATCAGGATCTACATTTATAATCTCACGGACAGTCATTTGTCTTCTTTTCTTTAAATATTCTCTTTTAATAACTGATGCGATTGAACCAGATGCTATCGCATCAGGATTTGGCTTTAATGATTGTATTTTTTCTCTTATAATAGATTTATTAATATCAAATCTCTTATGATCAAGATTGATATAATCATTAACCATCTTATCAAATACAATCTCATTAAATTCTCTTAATGCTGGTATTTCTTCTAACACCTTATCTACAAGAGCTTTATAATATGCATGTAGTAGTGGCATTTTTATTTCATCAAGAGCTAATTTATTATCAAGGGAATAATTAAGATAACCAATCGCATCGAGTCCCTTAAGCTTATTTAAAACATTAGTTTCAAATAGCCTATAAGCGTCAATTAGTTTATAATCTCTAATTGTTCTATTAATAAGCTTAAAAAGCTCTAAAACATCATAAGTATTTATATCTATTGTATAAAGACCTTGATTATCTAAGGTCTTAAGGCTCTTATCAGTAATAGATGGAAGTCTAAAGCTATAATCAAGCTTTAGATATCCAAAGCCATCTATTGTATACCCATATTTTATTGATGTAAGCATATCAAGTAGATTCTTAAAATCTGTATTATAGCTATCAAAGCTCTTTCCTAATATCTTTTTTATAGAAGCACTTCTACTATCAAATGACTTTAAAAACAAGCTATAATCAGAGGCTGATGTAAGTCCCATAATAGCCTTACCATATTTAGGCTTAGAATTGTTTATAGTATGAGCCCTTAGGGCTTTCATAATCCTTCTATATCCTGGTCTTAAGGATTTAAATAGCTTTCCTTTATATTTAATAAGGCTTTCCTTTATCTCTTCTATATCATATTCAAGAATTGAATCCTTAAATATTTTAGAATAAATATCATGAGATTTTATTAAAGATATTCTATCCTCAAGAAGGGATTTAGTATCATTTATATATTCATCTATTTTCCTTTTAGAAAAGAAATCCTTAAAACAATATTTAGAATCTAATAGGATGTTATATGTTTTATAAAACACTCTCAAATCATCAAGTGATATAAGATTTAAATTATATATTCTTTTAATGTCAGGAAGTGACTTTAAAAGAGGTGTAAGCTCATCCTTACATGATTGTAAAAGCTTAATATCACTACCTGATAGCTTAGGCTTTGATACTAAATAAAATGGAGTTTTTCTATAATCATACTCTAATATATTCTCATAAGTTTTGTAATCATCAAGTACTTTAACAGCATTAGAAATATACCTTTCATTAAGGTTATTAGGAGAAATCATTAAATTTGATTCATATTCCTTAGTTGTAGCATAATTTGAAAAAATCTCATATGGTGATAAATTATATAAATCTATCTTTTTATGTAATACTTCAGCATAATCGTCTAAAATGTGCTCAATACTCTTAGTATCAAGAAGTGATAGCTTTGCGGATTTAGATGTCTTAGTTTTCTCCTTAAATAATGTTTCATAAAGGTCTTTTATGACCTCTTTTTTATTAGTCTTAGTAGAATGAAGTGGGAGAGCAAAATCTCCTAAATCATTCTTTATAAGCTTATCATACACAACATTTAAGGCCGCAAGCTTCTCAGATACAAACAATACCTTCTTACCATCATAAATAGCACTAGAAATAATATTTGTAATAGTTTGGCTCTTACCAGTACCAGGAGGTCCCTCAAGAACTATACTTTCTCCTCTTCTTACCGCATCAATTGCCTCACTTTGAGTATTATCGCAATCTATTACAAGCATGCTATCTAATTCTAGATTTGCAGGCTTTGCATTTAATACATCGCCATCATTTAAAAGACCCTTTACAATACTATTTCTTTTTATTTGTCCTTCGTTTTCTAATAAATCCTGATACATATTAATTTTATTAAAGCTAAATAAGGAAATATATGTTCTTTCATCAACATAAAATCCTGTTGGCTTTAAGGCTTTATTAACAGTATCAAAATAAAGATTCAAATCATCATCTGCAGATATTTCTGGAAGCCTAATCTTAAATTGATTTAATAGCTTATATTTAAAATTAGGATTTAAGCTACATTCCTCCTCATAAAGAGAAATCTTATATGATCTTGCGTATGGTTCAATCTTAATTGGTACAAGTACTAATGGAGCCATATATTCTACTCCATCCTCCTCATAATTAATCATACCAAATGAAATATATAATATATTAAGTCCCTTTTCTAGCAGAGCATCATTGCTCTTTTTTAAAATGTTTCTTAATACATTAAATACACTACCCTTTTGCTTATAAAGTAGGATATTATTATCTCCTACATATTTTTCTATTTGAGGAATAATTTCCTCAAAACTTATATCAGATTTTGTTAAATCTGTCTCTCCACTAAACTTAGATACATATTTATCTACATTAAAAACCTCAAGCTTTTGATCATTAAATAATGCCTCAAAAATCTTTTTTGGTTCAGGTGCCATTGCACTAAGTGAAGTATGGAGCCTATCCTTATAATTAATAAGGTTATTTGTTCTAGATAGATCTAATAATCTATTTTGAAAGCTCTTTAAATTCACCTTTAACTTCCTCCTTTAAAAAATTAAAAGCCTATTAGTAAACTAATAAGGCCTTTTCTACTATTTCAATATTAGCCATTGTATTTGGTAATACAAAAACTCCAAGATAATTTCCATTATCATCATCATTTGTTAATGAAAATGATATATCATCTGTAAGTACAGCCTTAATTGCCTCAACCTTAGGCTCTTCCTTTGTTTCAACAAAGAAATTAATTCTATGCTCATTAAGTGCCATTGTATGAATAGATATAATATTATGAAGTCCATTCTTTCTTACAAAGCTTTTTACTAATGTTAAATAATTCTCTGCCATTTCCTAAAACCTCTTTTTATTAAAAATTACATAACATAATACTAGCACAAAACATAGCTTTTTTCAATTATAGATACCTATGAAAATATATTTAATCTTTTCAATAAAAAAGTCAGCTACTGCTGACTTAATTATTCAATATCCTTTAATGCTTCTACCATTGATATCTTTTTATTCTTTCTTATAACAAGAATTCCTACAAGCATAGATGTTATAAATGTTATAAGTGTTGACGAAAGATATGTTAATGGTCCTGCATAAACACTCATTTCATATTCTTGACCTATAGCCATAACTACAATATTTAATATCAAATATGAAATAGGTATTGATATTATAATTCCTACAATAGTCATCCACACATTTTGCATAATTGATATTTTAGAAATGGTTTTATTTTTAAATCCTACAACCTTTAAAGTTGCAAGCTCTCTATATCGCTCAACAAAGCTCATTGCACCAAGTGTATATAAAACTACTATACCAATAATTACTGCGGCTATTACCATAAGGACAATCATTGTATCCATTACGCCCATCATTTCATTAATTGATTCCATTACTGAATTCAATGTTTGTGTAGAATCTATAACACCCTGCTGTGCTATGGATGTAACCTCATTAGCACTATAATCAGTATATATAGTATCATACCTATACTCTAAGCCTTCAAGCTTATTAGCATAGGAGCTTGTTATAGTAATTCCCTCTGAGATAAATGTTCTATATACTCCTACTATAGGCATTTCATATATTTCACTTGAACCATAAGGGCTTACCTTTATAGTATCTCCTATTCTATATCCCTCCTGATATAACCTATAGCAAATATAAGCTCCATCCTTTGATGGCTTATATGCCTTTGAGTTTTTACTTAAAAGATATAGGTGGCTATAATTTGAGTCATATATACTCATTGTATAATCACTATCATCTATTTCTACTGCAATAGTTGAAGATGCATCACCTTCAACAGATAGCATTAATTCCTCTATTTGTGAATCAGATGCGCTATCAGACAAATTAATCTTTAACTCATAATTCATAACATTAGTGTAATTATCTATTAATTTGTTTAATGTATCCTTCATTCCAAATCCAAAGAATAATAAAAGCATAGCTCCAAAAATACCAAATATAGTCATAAATGATCTGGCCTTATGTCTAAATATATCTCTTATATTCCATCTTGAGGTAAAGCTAAGCTTATTAAATACTTTAGTTTTTTCAAGAAGAATTGGTTTTTCCTTCTTTGGTACCTTTCTTTTAAGTAAGGCTGATGCTTCCTCCTTTAGTGGAATTCTTATAAATAGATATGAAACAATTCCTAATAATAAAATTATAAAAATTGTTATTGGCCATATAAACATAGGGAATGATAGCTCCCATTCAACTGGATCAAGATATGTTCCCATTGGTCCTTTAGGATTTAAGATATAATAGCATAATCCATATCCTGTAATAGCTCCAAATATAGCACCAATTATTCCAATAAATAATCCTATTGATGTATATACCATTGCTATTTTTCTACTCTTAAATCCTAGTGCCTTGAATGTGCCAATTTGTATACGTTCATTTCTTGTTATACGTTGGAATGTTGTAAACAATGATAATATAGCAATGACAAGGAAAATAATAGATACAGCTGTTGATGTAAGCTTTCCTTCAGAAACCTCACCCATTGCTTCACTATAACCTGTATCATCTCTCTTACTTCTTACAAGTAAAGTAAGACCTAATGATTCGTATAAAGCATTTTGAAGCTCTTCCTTTGAAAGTTCTGACATTACATCTATTTGATTATATGTCATATTTGTTATTCCATATGATGATAAAATCTCCATAAAATATGTTTGTGACATATATGAGTATCCAAAATTACTGAAATTTGGCATTATCATACCTGATTCATAATCAACTGGAATATAATAGTTTGCGGCTTTTATTGAACCAATTATCTTTACCTCAAAGGTCATAGATGAATACGACAAATGAATAGAATCTCCAATAGATAAATTATTTTTATTTAAAAATTGATCATTAACCCAAATACCCTTATAATCCTCACTAAAGTCTTCTCCATCTATTAGATTAAATGTATTCATACTATATTCAGATAATACTGATAATGCTAAATTCTTTTCATCATAATCAGAGGCTTGTGTTATTATATCTAAATGTCCTACAGCATCATCAACACCATCAATTTTTAAAACATCATCTACATCCAAAATACTAAATCCACTTTCAGAATATATTTTATAATCTGGGAACATACAAGAATCAAAATTATCATTTGTCATCTTCTTGATGCTATACCATTCACCAGAGAATCCAATAAAAACACCAAGTGAAATTGCACACATGATAACCATTGATATCATTTGTGCCTTATAGCTTGCAAGAGTTCTTAAAAACTTCTTAAACATACTACCACTCCACTTCGTCTACTGTTAATGGATTTTCTTGTTCAATAATAGAATGAATTCTTCCACTCTTTACACGTATAACCGTATCTGCCATTTTAGCAATGTTTTGATTATGTGTAACAATAATAATTGTCTTTTTATGCTTACGAGCAAGCTCTAAGAATAGCTTTAACACTACCTGTCCTGTTTGGCTATCTAGGGCTCCAGTAGGCTCGTCAGCTAAAAGTATTTCTGGATTTTTACAAATTGCTCTTGCAATAGATACCCTTTGTTGCTCTCCTCCTGAAAGCTTTGAGGGGAATTTTTTTGCATGATCCTTTAATCCTACTGCATCAAGCATATCCATAGGTTCTAAGGCTTTCTTTGATATTTCCTTAACTAACGCTACATTCTCATATACTGTAAGTGTTGGAATAAGATTATAAAATTGAAATACAAATCCGACCTTTGCGGCACGATATTCTGCTAGCCTATTATCATCATATTTAGATATATCCGCTCCATCTACAATTATTTTTCCACTTGTAGGATTATCAAGTCCTCCAAGCATATTAAGAAGAGTAGATTTACCTGCACCTGATGGTCCAAGTATTACAATAAACTTAGATTCCTTAAGCTCAAATGATACATTATCTAATGCCTTAGCCTCATGATCCCCTGATTGATATATTTTTGACACATCTTCAAATTTTACTATTACCTTTTCATTTCCTTTAATGTTTTCCATAAATACCTTCTCCTAAAAAACCAAAAGGGATAAAATTATCCCTTGATTGCGCTAATAAACGAATCAAAATCTCCCTCAATAGAGTCAAATCCGCCATTAGATATTAATCCTTCACATACTAGGTTTAGGCCTGCATTCTTAGCATCCTCTTGCCAATTTTGCATCCATTCTCCTCCACCCCATCCATATGATCCGAAGAATGCATATCTCTTATTCTTTCCATTTGCCTTTAGCTCATCATATAATGGTTGGAATTCTCCTTCCTCAAGCTCCTCAGCACCCATAGCTGGGCATCCTAAAACGATAGTGTCGTTTTCTAAAACCTCAGATGCACTTACATCTGAAACAGACTTTGCAGTAACACCAAGTGATTCTGCAATATTGTTAGCCATATCCTCAGTATTACCTGTTCCCGACCAATAAACTACAATAGTACTCATATTATCTTTTTCCTCCTTAATACATTACTATCTTAAAAAATTCTCTAAAGGATATCCTCTATCCAATAGACTAACTACGCAATCACGACATCTATTAAAGCGATTAAAAAGCTTAATCTTTTCATCAAGATTTGAATAAACCTTCCAATATCCTACATAAAGGCAATTCTTATTACCATTTTGAAACTCTATAATATCACTTAAATCATAGCCTAAGAATACACCTATTTCATGAGGGAAATCATTATTTTGGTTTAATCTTTCCTTTAAGCATCCAATCATTGATTCTACACTTTCACAGCGATAGCCTAGCTGTAATAAAAAGTCTTTATTTCTTTTTATTTGTAGTGTTTTATCCATAACACTTTTCTTATAAACTAGTACAAGCACCTTATTTAATCTATGCTGTAAAATCCTAAAGCAGATCTTTGGACCATAAAGGCTATTAAGTTCTTTTATCTCTTCTTCAATATTTGAAATCTCATTAGTATCAAAGCTTATAAGATTTGAAGCTTTAATTCCACATATTGCAGGAGATGAATGTAATGCCAGCATTCTTGCTAAAATATCACTCATGATTGCCTCCTAGTTTGTTATAACTAACCAATAACTAAAAACATTAGTTAGATATAACTAACTATATATATATTAAACCATAAGTTTCTATATGTCAATTAAAAAATATGATGAAAACGATATTTTTTAAATAATATATTATTTAAAATAAAACTCGGTTCAAACGAACCGAGTCTTTGTTTCTAGTCTTTGCTATGACAGCTACAACTATTATTACTATGGATATCTCTTTTAGCCTTCTCCATAGCTTTCTTCATTTTGTTAGCACATCCTGCACAATCACCTACAGGAAGCTTATGCTTAACCTTATAGATATAAGATCCTATAAGATATCCAAAAAACAATATAACAATTACTATTACTGTGACTGCAAGTAATATATTTTTAATTGATAATATCATATAGAACCTTCTTTCTATTATAATTGTTGAGCCTTAGCCTTTTGATCTCTATATTTATTAATATAATATATTGCAATTCCAATAAGTACTGCACCTACTAGAATAATTGCAATTGGCCAAACATATTCTAATGTTAGGAATACAACTGTTCCTGCAACATATGATACAAATAACCAGAAAATAATTGTTGACCAAAGCTTTCTTGCAGGAAGCTCAGCCTTAGCTGTAGCTACTGCTGCAAAGCATGGTACTGTAGTCATATTAAATACTATGAATGCGATTAATCCTGCCTTAGTAATAGATGTTGCGGCTATCATTGCCTCTACCTCAACTATTCCTTCCGCTGATGCTTCTTCACCAAGAGCTACTGCTGATGCATCAATTGCTCCTGCAGAGATTAGACCGCATGCTAGTGCAAAGAATGTTGCGATAACATTTTCCTTTGCAATAAGACCTGTAATTGCAGCAACTGCAAATACCCAACCATATTCTCCGATTTGCTTTCCAAATCCAAGTGGAGTGAATAATGGTTGAATTAATTGTCCAAGGGATGCAAGAATTGATGTATTAACATCATCTACCATTGTCCAATCCCATCCAAATGTTTGTAGGAACCAAATAACAATTGTTGATGCAAGGATAATTGTAAATGCCTTCTTTACGAAATGCTTTAGCTTATCCCACACATGAATCATAAGTGGCTTAAATCCTGGCATATGGTAAGTTGGAAGCTCCATAATAAATGGTGCTGACTCACCACGAAGTGTTGTATAACGCATAACAATAACTGAAATAATTGCAGTAGCCATTCCAACTAAATACATTGAGAATGTAATTACATCTGCATTACCCCATCCAAATGATTCAACAATAGCACCAGATACTGCAGTTAAAATTGGAAGCTTAGCTCCACATGAGAAGAATGGAATTACACGAATAGTCGCAATTCTTTCTCTTTCATCTGCAAGTGTACGAGTATTAATCATTGCAGGGATTGAACATCCAAATCCCATAATCATTGGCATAAATGCACGTCCAGTAAGTCCAAATCTACGGAAGATTCTATCAAGTATGAAAGCTACACGAGCCATATATCCTGAATCCTCTAGAATTGAGAAGAATAGGAATAATAGACATATTTGTGGTACAAATGATAATACAGCAAATACTCCTGCTACTACTCCATCATTAATAAATCCTTGGAACCAATCTGGTGTACTTTCAATAAGGCTTGCAATTCCATCAGAAATAGAAGCTGTTATAAAGTCCATTAGGTTAAATAATATAACTCCTGGTGAGAATACTGCTCCATCATAGAATATAGCTACTCCATCATTTGGTGCCTCAGGTAGTTTGAAAATTGATCCTAGATAGAATAAATCCTCACTAAATGTTAAATGGAATACTAAGAATAGAATTAATAAGAAGATAGGAATTGATAACCATCTATTTGTTAAAATCTTATCAGCCTTATCTGATTTAGTTTCTTCCTTAGCTCTTTCTGGCTTTTCAACATTGTTTGAGAAATGAGAAGCGATATACTTGTATCTTTCATCAGCTACTACAGCCTCTAGGTCATCTCCAAATACAGGGTTTGTATAAGTTTTCTTGAATTCATCAACAACCTTTACAAGCTCCTTATGGCTCTCAATTTCAATTTCATCATTTTCAATAAGCTTAATAGCATGGAATAATGGGCTCTTAACTTCAAGGCCAGTAAATGCAGCCTTAAGGTCCGCAATAATATGTCCTAATGTTCCATTTGCTAAAACAGTTGTACCCTTTCTTTCCTTAAGTGACTCATTATAAACCTTGTCCATTAGGACATCAAGATTTGTTCCCTTAAGTGCAGAAATAAGCACTACTGGTACTCCAATCTCAGCCTCAAGCTTATCTAAATCAACCTTTAATCCATTCTTTTCAATAACGTCTGCCATATTTAAGGCAATAACTACTGGAACATCAATTTCTAGTAATTGAGTTGTAAGATAAAGGTTTCTTTCTAGATTTGTAGCATCAACAATATTGATGACACAATCAGGTGTATTATCGATAATCTCATTTCTTGAGATTACCTCCTCTGGAGTATAAGGTGATAATGAATAAATACCTGGAAGGTCTAGGATGGCAAGTGGCTCCTTAGCCTTCTTATATATACCCTCCTTCTTATCAACTGTAACTCCTGGCCAGTTACCAACATGAGCTGTTGATCCTGTCAAGGCATTAAATAAAGTGGTTTTACCACAGTTAGGATTTCCTGCTAATGCTATATGCTTCATATTACTTAGCTGCCTCCTCTACTGTAGTATCATCGTCAAGAGTTTTATCAGCTGAAGTAATACTTACCTCTACTAAAGCTGCTTCATTCTTACGAAGTGTCAATTCATAATTACGAATTGTAACTTGAACTGGATCTCCTAGTGGAGCCTTTTTAACAACACAAACCTCTGCTCCTGGTGTAACACCCATGTCAAAAAGTCTTCTTCTAAGACGTCCTTCTCCATTAACCTTAGTAACTACACAAGTTTGTCCTGGCTTTAGTTGGCTAAGTAATGGAGTAGTATTTTGATTTTCTTTTTCCATGATTCTTCCTTTCCTAGGCAGTCACAATAATTTTTGTAGCTAGAATATGGTCGATAGCAAGTCTTCCATCCTTAACCTTAAGAATAAGACTTCCACCCTGAGAAGCTAATACTTCTAGTTCGCTATCCACAGTAATACCAAGATTTTCAAGATGCTTCTTACTTTTTTCATCTGCTAAAATCTTTATTACTTTTAATATTTGATTTAATGGTGCTATAACTAATGGCATACATATTACCTCCTACCATAAAACCTATAACAAAAATTAGTCTGCGCTAACTTCAATACTATTATAGTTAATTTGAGTAAAATGTCAATAACATAATTAGTGAAAACTAACTTATAACAAAAAAGAGAAATGGCAAATACCATTTCACTTTTAAAATTAAATATTAATATCTAATACCACAGGACAATGATCAGAGCCGAAAATATCATTTCTAATATCTACCTTTACAATCTTATCCTTTATTCTATCTGATACTACAAAATAATCGATTCTCCATCCAGCATTATTTGCACGTGCATTAAATCTATAGCTCCACCATGAATATTTTACCTCCAGAGGATACATATATCTAAATGTGTCTATAAACCCAGCACCAAGCAATTCAGTCATCTTAGCTCTTTCCTCATCTGAAAATCCTGGATTTCCAACATTAGATTTTGCATTTTTTATATCAATCTCATTATGAGCTACATTTAGATCTCCACAATAGATTATAGGCTTTATTTTATCAAGTGATTTTAGATATTCTCTCATATCATCCTCAAATACCATTCTATAATCTAATCTTTTTAATCCCTCCTGCGCATTTGGTACATAGGCATTAACTAAAAAGAAATTATCAAACTCTAAAGTAATAACTCTTCCTTCATCATTATACTTGCCATCAATTCCATATGTAACATTTAAAGGCTTAATTTTAGTGTATGTACAAGTACCACTATATCCCTTCTTCTCTGCACTAGATAAATATCTTTCATATCCATCTATATCAAATTCAAATTGATCATCCTGAAGTTTAGTTTCTTGAATTGAAAAGATATCAGCTCCTATATCATTAAAACTTTTTAAAAAATCCTTTTTCCAGCAGGCTCTAAGCCCATTTACATTAAAAGTTGTTAATCTCATTATTTACACCTCTTATATCGAAATACTTTGATTTGACAATGTATATACAATGTTTCCATCATTATAATCTACCTTAAAGCCATCAAACACAATGTCCTTCAAATCATTTTTATTTTTATATTCTCCAACACTAATACTTAACTCTTCATCATTATTATAAGCATCGAAGCCACAATAGTAAATATTTGAAGCACTAGCTTGGCTTGTATTATAAAATACATTTACACTAGATGAGCTTGACATAGTCAAAGTCAAGTTTACCACAATAACATTTTCTATTAAAACACTATTAGCTGAGCTTCCATCGCAAATAATAATTGTTGCAGTAGATGAGCTTATGCTTCCTGTTACAACAATATTTGATATTGTAAGATTAGATTTACTTGATGCTTGAGCAATTACAAATGATGAATTATTACCACTGCTTATTATAATTAAATCTATTAAAGCTTTATTTATTACAATATTAGAGCTTGTAGATACATGCCCTATAATACCTCCAATATTTGACTTTCCAGATATAGTAACATCAGTTATAACACTATTATAAATATTTAAATCAGATTGTGCCTTACCTACATATAGTCCAAACTCAGATTCTGTATTTACAATTGTATTTTTAATGACTACCCCAGATATAACTGAAACGTCACCAATAGATGTACCAGCAATAAGTCCAGCACTATTTTTAATTGAACTAATTGTAGCTCCATCAATTATTAAATCAGAAATAGATGCTCCATTAAGAACTCCAAATATACCTGAATATGCTATAGATGATTCAATATTTAGATTAGAAATAGTATGTCCATTTCCATAAAAGGCATGTGAAAGTGTTACTGCAAACTGACCAAATGAATCTATGTAAGATTTTTCGTCCCTTACAAGTGTATTATTGGTCATATTAATATCCTTTGATAGGTATGCATTGCACTTGCTTGAAGAGCTTAAATATTCCACAAGTTCTTCTGCAGTAGATATTTCTATAATTTCCCAGCATGAATAAATTGTAATACTATCCATTACTTTTTCTGAAAAATCAAATAGTGTTTCATAAGTTTTATCTGTATACCATCCTACAAATGTATAATAATTACCATATTCATTATAAGCATTAGTAATTATTGTAGGCTTATTTATCACATTACCTTTCTTTGTTGTTACGATATCTTTTTCAAGGATTGCTGCATTTTTAGCATTACCAAGAGTATCAAATTGTACAACGCAAGGTATATAAATTGATGCGAAAACAACTCCATTATATATTTCATCAAGACCATATATTTCAGTTGTACCATCGAAATCTGTAACTAAAAGATTTGTTTCAAAATCATCTGATGAAATACATCCATAATAATCTATTAAATATTCACCAATATCTGGCTCTAATCCCTCTAGATAATCTATTAAATCACTAACATCAACGGCAATATATGAATATTCAATTGTGTTGATGTCATCATTTACATCAATGCTTATTAAATATCCAAGCTTTAATGTTGCATGCAGTGATGTCAAATTATAATATGAATAATTTGAGCTAAATACTGCCACAACCTCATAAATACCAACACTAGATGCATAGCTATATGCTATATCATCTAGGTAATACACATAGGATACACTAACACCACTAGGAAGATCTCCTTCTATTGAAATTGTTCTAATAGGATTATCCTCATCATATTCCAAATATGAATCTAAAAGTGTTACATTTAAATCTAATTTATTAATTATAAGAGTAGCTTCAAGGCTATCTATTAGATTATAATTACTGCTTCCAGTAAATGAAGCTACAACCTTATAGGTTGCAGGGTATATAGCCGCATTGACCAATGCATTATCCTTATAATATGAATAGGCCACACTAACTCCATCTGGTAATACGCCTTTAATTTTTAATTCGTGATTTAATCCATCATAGGATAGTGTTTCACCATCAAGGCTAACACCACTCATATCATAATTTGCCTTTTCAATTGTAATTGTAGCCGTAATAATAAATGTATCATAATTTCCTAAGCTATCTTCTATTGTAGCTGTAACTGTATATGTTCCAGCATTTATAGTATTATTACCACTATAGCTTACAAAAACTCCATCTGGTAGGTCACCTGTAATATAAATAGATTTTTCTAATCCATCATATGTAAATGTCTTATCATTAAAGCTTATACCATCAATTTTTGCTTCACATATTTCAATAGTAGCTACTATATCCTTTATTTCATTGTAATTACCATTTTTATTCTTAAACGTTGCACAAACAGTATATACTCCTACATTTTTAGGATATGAATCTAATACATTACCTAGCTTATCCTTGTAGGTATATGTAACATCAAATGAATCATTCAAATCCTCATTAATAGATATTTGCTTTTCTAATCCATCATAAATATATGTCTTATTATCCATAGTAGGATTTAATGTAGCCTTAGATATTTTAAGTACTGCATAGCAGTCACTTGGAGTTTCATAATTACTATCATTTGATGTAAACTTTGCACAAACCAAATAATCTCCTGCATCTATGCATGAAGACACAATACTTCCATCACTAGCTGAAATATAGGTATATGAAACACTTAAATAGCTTGGTAGCTTTTCTTTTATAGCTATTGTATGGCTAAATCCATCATATGTGAATGTAGTATCATCCATAGTATAGCTTTCTGCAGCTATAGCCTTAATAGATAATATTGCAGTCATAGTTTGTGGAGCTACATAATTTTTATTAGATGTAGTAAAGCTTGCACAAACAGTATAATCCCCTGCATTCCTACATTCCTCTACTAAATATCCAGCCTCATCATAATATGTATAATCAATAGAAATAAAATCATAAGGATTTATAGCCTCAATAGTATGAGCTTTACCATCATATTCTACCAATGTATCATTAAATACTATATTTTTAGCCTCTGCCTTAAAAATAGTAAGAGTTGCCTCAAGCTCTAAATCCTTATACTTTTTTCCACCATCAAAGCTTGCAATAACATTATACCTTCCTGCATCAATAAATGTATTATTGCTATATGTAACACTAACACCAGAAGGAAGATTTTCTGCCTCGATAGAATGCTCTAATCCATCATATGTATATGAAGCACTATTAAAGGATACAATATCCTCTAATGATTTCTTCGTAGTACATGATGTAAGTAAAAAAATAAAAAATATCAAATTGAAAATGATAAAAGTATATCTAATTCTTTTCATATTTCTCCTCAACAAAAATATATAATATATTTTAACACAAAGAAAGATCTTTTAAAATAAAAAGTGATGACTAATCGTCATCACTAATAAGATCATTTTCATATACATCATTTTTAAGCATTTCTTTATCAGCCTTAGGAATAATTTTTAAATGTGATGGCGTAGAATGGCATCTTTTAACATCCTTTGGTCTATTAATATATGCCATAATAAAGCCCTCAGTAAAATAATAAGCATTATTTTCATCAACAATAACTGATATTTGATTTGTATCTATAAGCTTTAATAGCTCCTCTTTAGAAATGTGTAGTTCCTGGAGAGCCTCATATATATTTAATAATTTCATATTATCCCATCCAATTTCTTTAATTATAAATTAAAAACAAAATAATATCAATATTGTGTAAAATAATATTTTCTTTTATATTTAAAACTGCATTTCATTAGACATCGAGGGCTTTTTTGTATTTTATATTTGTAAAATATAATATTGCTGAATTTTAGATTTTGTTTATTTGAAATTTTATCTTGCACTTTAATTTAATATTTGATATAATAATTAAGCATTGTGTGTCGGAGGTGAAAAAATGGCAAACATTAAGCAACAAATCAAAAGAGTTAAGACAAATGAGAAGGCTAGACAATTTAATCAATCTTTCAAGTCTGGTGTTAAGACTGCTATCAAGGCCGTTTTAGTAGCCGTTGAGAAGAATGACAAGGCAGCTGCTACTTCTGCTTTAGCAGTAGCTTACAAGAAGCTAGATAAGGCACAAGCTAAGGGAATCGCTCATAAGAATTTCGTAGCTCGTAAAAAGTCTGAGCTAGCTAACGCTGTTAATTCTTTAAACTAATTTAGATGATTAATTTGATTTAAATAAAAAATAGCACCCAGTCGGGTGCTTTTTTTTGCTAAAAATTATACATCTAACAAATAAAGCCACAAGGCATTATCCTTATCAGTTAATCCACTTTTTACTCTATAATCTATTAATAGTAATTCTTCGTATTTATCCTTTATATCATTAAGCTTAATACGAGATGCATCCTGTATCATATAATAGGCTCTTCCACTTTTCACATGAAAAGCTTCCGCAATCATATCCTTATCATATCCTGATGTTACCATAACCTTAACAATATATAGCTCCTGAAACTTATTAATTATAGATGCTAATATCAAGGAATCCATAATACCACTTTTCTTAAAATCGCTATAAAGGCCTAAGGCTTCCTTTCTAGCCTTTGATAGAATTGATTGAGTAAGTAAATAAACCTTATCCTCTAAATCTCTTGATACTAATAGATCAACATCAGCTGCACTTATAGTCTTTTCATCATATTTATAAAGTTTAAGTTTTGATATTTCACTAATTATTCTTGTAGGGTCCGCAAGTACTCTTGTCTTTAGCTCCTCTATCGCTCTTACCTCTACCTTATAATCCTTAAGCTCTTCTTTAATAATATCATCAATATCATTAGCGCTTACCCCACCTAGTGTATAAAGGCTTCCCTTTGATGTTAATTCATCAAAAAGCTTCTTAGATAAATCCTTCGCATCCTTCTTTATTTTAGAAAACTCAGATGGTGAAATAACAGTAATAAGTACTGTTGTATCAATCGGGTTAGACAGGAAGGCTATAAGCTCCTCTATAAGCCTAGAATCTATGTTATTGCTATTATATAATACCTTAGGATTAGTAAGCCTTATAACTCTATAATCTGATAAAAACGGAAGTGTTTTTAATTCAGATAAAAGAGTAATTATTGAATCCTCATCCATATCTATATCAACTAAATCATATTCACCCTTAATAGAGGATAATATTTCATTAATCTTTTTATCAAGCATCATTCCTCTATCACTAACTATTGTATAAATATTAGACACAAGACTCACCTCCAGCTAATAATATTTTATCATTTATACCCATGAATATCAATTTTATTAGCGCTTATTTTTACACTAATATTTCCCATCAAATCTGTTCTATATATTTTTGATTTATAAAGATTCGCAATAACACTTTGATGTGGAAATCCATATTTATTATTAAGCCCACAGCTTATAATTGAATATTTAGGGCTAACACAGGCTATAAACTCCTTAGTAGATGATGTGCTTGAACCATGATGCCCTACCTTTAGGATATCTGCATCAAGCATACCACCATACTTTGATACTAAAGATTCCTCCTCAGAGGCTTCCATATCTCCTGTAAATAAAATCTTTGTACCTAAAATATTCATCATAAAAACAATAGAATTATCATTCTTACTACCTGCATCCTTAATAGGGCCTAACACATTTAAGGTGATTCCTTCTATATTTATCTTATCACCTGATTTAACAGGATAGCTTTCATAATTAATTTTATCATAATATGATGATATTACCCTTTTAACCCTAAATTCCTTTAATGTCTCATCAATACCACCTATATGATCATTATCTGAATGAGTAATAATAAGATAATCTATCGTCTCTATTCCTCTATTTTTAAGATAGGCTGTATTATATCCAAAAGTATCAACCATTATAACTCCCTTATTATGTGGAAGCGTAATAAGAGCTGTATCTCCTTGCCCTACATCTATAAACTCAATTTGATAACTAAATGATGAGAATCTTAATGCAGATAAAAAAATAATATATGATATAAATCCTATATAATATCTTTTCTTCTTTTTACCAGCCTCTATAAATATTAATAATATGACAAACAAAATATAATAAATAATTATAAAATAAATATTAATATATTTGAATTTGATTGTTAAAAAATCTATATCACCTATAATTTCTATTAAACGCTCAAACATCTTTATTACTCCTATGTTAGATATCATAGGTATTATAATCATCAATCCAAGATATGGAATTAATATACTTATTACAACACTAAATATTGGTACTAATAATATTTGTAATAAATTAATAGAATAATTCATATTTATTACAATAGGAAGTCCTCCTAAAAAGGCTATAAGGCCCATTTTATAGGCTTTTCCTCTTCCCTTTATCAAATTATTAGAAATAATAATAAAAAACGTTATTAGATAGGTTAGTTTAAACGAAGTCTGATATACATACCCTGGATTTATTATAAGAGATATTATCATTGCGAGCGAAAATATATCAAGTGATGTGAAAAGCTTATTATATCTTTTATTTAAAATTGAAAATATAATCATAAGAGATGCTCGTATGATTGATATTTGAAGATTTGTAAATAGTATATAGAATATTAAAAATGTAATTATAATATTATTTCTTATTCTTTCATTTTCTATTATTTTAGCTAATAGAAATGAAAGGATTGTAAATAATAATGTTATATGAAATCCTGATATTGCGAATAAATGAGATAATCCTAAGCTTGAAATAGTTTCCTTAGTAGTATCATCAATTGTATTTTTTCCAAAAATAAGAGCATTGATATAATTAACGCTATCCTCATCAAGCCTTCCTTCTAAATAATTAATACATTTTTCTCTTATCTGCCCTGGAATTATAATATGATTTTTCTTCTTTATATTAGGCTCCTTATATATATAATAAACACCCTTAGATTTTAAATAATCATAATAGGAGAATCCTCCAAGATAGGATTCCTTAGAAGGCGTACTTTTATCTCCATTAACTATTACTATATCTCCTATTTCATAATCTACATCCGAATAAAATAGTATACTATATAGACCATTTGAAGCTATATATTTATTTGTATTCTCTTCTAATATCATCCCTTCAAATTCCTTAATTTTTGGTGTGTAGGTATTATAAATAATATATACAACAGATGTTATTATAGTAATAAATAATATAGCTCTTTTAAATATATTCCTTTTAAATACATAAATAAGATATGGGATTAATAGAAATAGTAATATTTTATATTTGAATATATATGGAATTAGAATTAAAGGAGGTAGTAGGAAGTGAAGATTATTATACCATGATGTGATTTTCAAGGCTTTCATATAAATCACTTCCTACAATTCCTTTATTTAAAAGATCACTAATTTTAGTATATGGTCTTCCTTCTATTATCTTTTGTGCTCTTACATTTCCTATATTATTTAATGTTTGAAGAAGCTTTAGATCAGCTGTATTAATATTTATTTTATCTATATATAATATTTCATAGCTTTTATGATTTACAATTTCTTCATCTGGGTTAAATGAATCTAAATCAGCATATGGAGTTATAAGATCATAAATAAAATCCTTTAATTTTGTTCCCTTTAATACACTATATTCTCCTTCTGTTATTACCTCTCCTTTTAAATAGATAGTATATATTTGATAATCATTATCATAATTAATTTTAATATTATTTGTTTCATTAATATAAATTGTAATAACAATTACATAAGCTATTAAAATAGATACCAAAAGAAATATATATGATATATATTTTCGCATAAAAAAATCACCTCACTAAATATATAGCAAGGTGATATTACTTTTTACTAATCTCTTTTTAAAAGTTCCTCTTCAACATCGTCCCAAGAGATATCCATTTGTTCCATCATAACTGACATATGATACATCAAATCAGCAATTTCAAAGATAGTATCCTGTTTTGACTTATCCTTAGCAGCAATAATAACCTCAGTAGCTTCCTCTCCTACCTTCTTTAAAATCTTATTCATTCCTTTATCAATAAGGTAATTAGTATAAGATCCTTCCTTTGGATTTAAATCTCTATCCTTTATTGTTGCGAGTAAACTATTAAGGAAATGTGAATCTGTCTTAACCTTTCCACGGTTAAGAGTTACTTCAACATCCTCTGTTAAATCACGATAGAAGCATGTAGCATGTCCTGTGTGGCAAGATATTCCACCCTTTTGCTCAACCTGCATAAGTAAGCAATCACCATCACAATCAATACTCATACCCTTTAGGTATTGGAAATATCCAGATTCCTCACCCTTATGCCATAGCTTTTGTCTTGAGCGTGAATAATACCAGCAGTCTCCAGTTTCAAGAGTCTTTCTTAAAGCCTCCTCATTCATATACGCTACCATTCTTACCTTCTTAGCATGATAATCCTGAACAACTACTGTCACAAGTCCATTGCTGTCATATTTAACTTCACTCATTAATTCTTCTTTAGTCATAATATATCTCCTTATAATCTAACCTCAACATTATTATCCTTAAGATATTCCTTTAATTCCTTTATAGGTAGAATATTAAAATGGAATAGTGATGCGGCAAGTGCAGCATCAGCCTTTCCTTCCTTGAAAACATCTCTAAAATCCTCTTTTTTACCAGCACCACCAGATGCGATAACAGGAATAGATACAGCACTTGACACAAGTGATGTAAGCTTTAGCTCAAATCCACTCTTTGTACCATCCTTATCCATTGATGTTAAAAGAATTTCTCCAGCGCCTCTTTCCTCACATTCCTTAGCCCACATGATGGCATCCTTACCAGTAGGTGTTCTTCCACCATTAATATATACCTCATAGAATTCTCCATTCCATTTAGCATCTATTGCGACTACAATACATTGATTTCCATATTTCTTTGCGCCTTCATTAATAAGCTGTGGATTATGTACTGCGGCACTATTAATAGATACCTTATCAGCTCCAGCATTAAGTATTCTTGATATATCATCAATGCTTCTTATTCCTCCACCTACAGTAAGAGGAATAAAAACAACCTTTGCTGTTTTTTCAACAACATCAAGGATAATATCTCTTTTATCTGATGATGCTGTAATATCTAAAAATACTACCTCATCAGCTCCAAGATGAGAATAACCCTTAGCAATCTCTACAGGATCTCCTGCATCAATTAGATTTATGAAGTTTACACCCTTTACTACTCTTCCTTCCTTAACATCAAGGCAAGGAATAATTCTTTTTGCAAGCATTACTTAAACTCCTCTATAGCTTTCTTTAAATCTATTGTCCCTTCATATAGGGCCTTACCAATAATAATACCCTCACATCCTATAGAATCTGCCTCTTTTAAATCATCAATAGTTTTTACACCACCGGATGCGATTATATTAATATTAGTATTATCTATAAGCTTCTTTGTTTGTATAGCATTAATTCCAGATAATGTTCCATCCTTAGAAATATCTGTAAAAATAATATATTTTACACCACTTTTTTCAAGTGTTTTAGCAAAATCTAAGGCATCAACATCACTCGATTCAATCCATCCATTAGTAGCAACCTTGAAGTTCTTAGTATCTACTCCGACAACTATTTTTTCACTACCATGCTTCAAAATAGCCTCTCTTACTAATGAAGGATTCTTTAATGCAGCTGAACCAAGGATAACTCTTTTAACCCCGATTGATAATATTTCATCAATCTTTTCAAGAGTCCTAATTCCTCCTCCAAGCTCTACATCAATTCCTACAGTATCGATTATATTTTTTACAACATCAAGATTGATACTCCTTCCCTCTTTAGCACCATCAAGGTCAACTAAATGTAGGAAAGTGGCTCCTATATTCTTCCATTTTTTAGCCATTTCTACAGGATCACCATAATCAGTAACCTGACTATATTCACCCTTATATAATCTTACACATCTTTTATTTAATAAATCAATTGCAGGATAAAGTTTCATTATAATTCACCAAAATTCTTAAGTATTTCAAGTCCAACACTACCAGATTTTTCTGGGTGGAACTGAGTTGCATAAATATTATTTTTATGCACCATACATCCATATCTAACCCCATATGTAGCATATGCAGTAATAGTTGCTGCATCAGCTGCATCAAGGTAATATGAATGAACAAAATAAACATACGAGTTATTACTAACATTCTTTAATAGTGGATTATTATCCTCTACTATTTCAATATTGTTCCATCCAATTTGAGGAACCTTTAATGAGGTATTAGTAAATTTTACAATATTACCCTTTAAAAGTCCTAGTCCCTTATGAACTCCAAACTCATATGAATAATCAAATAGCATTTGCATTCCAACGCATATTCCAAGAAGTGGCTTACCACTTTCGACTACCTCATGAATTACATTTTCAAATCCACGTGCTCTAAAAGTATCTATAGCATCCCCAAAGGCACCAACTCCTGGAAGTACCACCTTATCAGAAGCAAGTATTTCTTCTTTATCTGAAGTGATCTTAGCCTCAAAGCCTAATTTAGTAAATGCATTTAAAACAGAATGTAGATTTCCAATTCCATAATCAATAATCGCAATCATATTATAAAGACCCCTTAGTTGAAGGTACTCCCTTAATACGTGGATTAATAGTAACAGCCTCTCTTAAAATCTTTGCCAAGCATTTAAACATAGCTTCAATAATATGATGAGCATTCTCTCCACGACGAACTACAAAGTGTAGATTAAGCTCAGCATTTAAAGCAAATGATCTAAAGAATTCCTCTACTGTCTCAGTTTCAAAATCTCCACACTTTGGAGCTTGGAAGCGATAATCCATTTCAAAATATCCTCTTCCACATAAATCTGTGGCTCCAAGAACTAAGGCTTCATCCATGCACATAACAAATGAAGCGTATCTTTCAATACCCTCCTTATTACCAAGAGCCTCCTTAAAGGCCTTACCAAGTGCAATACCACAATCCTCAACAGAGTGATGTGTATCAACTATAAGATCTCCCTCACATGAAAGGTCAAGATCAAATAGCCCATGCTTAGCTAACGCTGTAAGCATATGATCAAAGAATCCTATACCAGTATTAATATTACTTTTTCCTTCACCATCTAGATTAATAGAAACCTTAATCTTTGTTTCCTTAGTATTTCTTTCTAAGCTTGCATTACGCATTTTGACGCACCACCTTTAAAAATTCTTCTACCTCATCTGGAGTTCCAATACAAACTCTATTATATTTTTCTCCATTGAATGTCATTGTTCTAACATATATCTTTTCTCTTAAAAGAGCTTCATTAATCTTATCACTAAGCTTCATCCATAAGAAATTAGCCTTTGTAGGATAAACCTCAATTCCAAGCTTAGTTAAAGCCTCATACATAGCTCTTCTTTGATCCTTAAAATATTGTATTCTTTCTTTATATAAAACCTTATGCTCAATGATTGTCTTACCCATAAGCTGAGTTAATACATTAACATTATATGGTGAACGTACTGTATCAATTAAATCAATATTATCCTTAATACTTAAAGCATATCCAAGTCTAATAGAAGCCCCTGCATATAGCTTTGAGAATGTACGTAAAATTAGTAAATTATCATATTCATTGATAAGCTTTATAAGACCCTGCTCACCAGAGAATTCAATATATGCTTCATCAAGAATAACTAGTGCATCAGTAGATGAAATAATCTCTCTTACATCCTCCTCAGAAAGCATAATACCTGTAGGATTATTAGGAGAGCATAGAACAACCATTCTAGGCTTATTCTTCTTTATAGCATTTAGCATATTATCTAGATTAAAAGTAAAATCAGGATTTGCATCAGCCATAACAGGGATTGCACCATAAATTTTAGCATATTCAGCATACATACTAAATGATGGGTTCATTACTACAACCTTGTCTCCCTTAGAAATAACAGCATTGAATAAGCATTGAAGTAATTCATCTGAACCAACACCACAAGCAACATTCTCTCTCTTTAAATCATATGCCTTACTTATTGCATCCTTTAGAATAGTAGAATCCATATCAGGATATCTATTGAAATTATTCTTCTTAACCTCCTCAACAAATAAATCTATAATTTGCTGTGGAGCATTATAAGGAGATTCATTTGCATTAAGAATGATTCCTTCTGTTAAATATGGGACATGGTATGGGACCATTCCCTCTAAATCTTTTCTTAAATATTTCACAATAAAAACTCCTTTCTAATAATATAAAATTATATCATAATACTAGCATTTTAACAATATAATATATTGTAATATATTATGCAGTTTTCATACGATTTATTAAAATATAATTCGACAAAAAGAAAAAACATCACCCGATAGGGTAATGTTTGTTTCTTCGAAGTTAGAATAATCTTAAAATGCTTCCATTTAAAATCATAAGGATTAGGTCAGTTCCATCCGAAAATTAAACGGATAAGTCCACAAATGATATGTCCCTCAGTAATTCTTGTAATTGCCCCACAAATCCAAGATGTAAATGGAATAATTGCAAGAATAATACTTACTACTCTTCCTAATCCAAAATATCCTTTTTTACTACTTGCCATAACTTTTCCTCCTTAGCAATTTATATATGTATTATACCACCTGATTGCGCATTTTGAAAGCGTTTACTTTAAACTTTTTCATATTTTTTAACCATAAATAGAAATTCAGTAACATATGTATCCCTATTGCATAGATTACGAGATGCTTTAAAAGTATTATACTTATGACCAAATGTTTTGACATCACCGAGTTTTGATAGCATCTCTACCATTTCATCATATGATATAAACCCTTCAGAATTAAATGATATTAATAAATATTTAGCTTTTATATTAAAGCATAATTCCTTCAATGCCTCCAAGGCAGTCGTAGGATAATTATAATCACTTCTATTCCATGCTTTAGGTATACCAGATACCCTTGATGTATTTTCTGGCTTTTTATAATTATTTATAAGATTTAGCATAAAATAATTTGAAGCATATGGATGCTCATTATATGGTGGATCTATATATGCTACATCTACCATATCTATATTTTTGCATACTACATTAGAATCTCCCTTATAAATATAAGTATTACATTCAAAACTTGATAAAACTGGTTTTTCTATATTGATATCCGCAAGTATTCTTGATAAGGCATTTCTCCCATTTCCACCAAATTGTCCACGTTTAGTTTGACTATTCTTGTAAAAACCTTTAAAAACACCAGATGTATTATTTTTGACAGATGCCTCATATAATAGATTTCCTAAGAATAAGGTTTTATAAGGCTCTGGAATAGTATCTAAAATAGTACGTGCAGTATCAATATATCTTGCATTTCTTGATGTATAGAATACTCTTTCCCCATCCTTAATATTATTGTCATCTATTGGAGAATACATTTCTCTTATAAATCCATCCTTAAGTTTTGATTCAATTAAATTATTTTTTAGATATAAATACCATTTATCTAATTCTTGATAATCTATATCACTTCTATTAGTAAGATAACACTTATTTATAGTATAGGCATAATCCTCTAGGTCATTTACATATAGCTTATTTGCATATCTTTTAAAATATCTTGATACAATACCAGAGCCTGAGAAAACATCAAATATATCAAGCTTATCTTTTCCTAGCTCAGATTGTATTAGCTTTATTGCATTTCCTATAAAATCTAAAAGAGATCTTTTATTTCCTAGATATGTAATTATTTGTTCAGTAAGATAAGCTTTATTTTCTTCCATTTGATGTCACCGCCTAAGCACATAAAGAATTATACCATTTTTATTAAAAATAAAAAAGCATAGCCTAGCTATGCTTCTTTACCATATTATTGATTAGCAATTAATAACACGAAGAATCTTCTTGTTAACTAAAATTAGAACGAAGTCAATAATATCTAGTAAGAATCCAACACCTACGAATAATAATAAGATTCTTACTACACCTGCTACTACCTTACCTTCTAGTATTCTTGTAATTGGGCTTAAAATCCATCCAAAGAAAAATGCTAAAATTGCTGAAATAACAAAGTGTATTCCAAAGTAATCATTTGAACTTGCTGCCATATGATTCACCCCTTCCATAAAATAATTATATCATATTATTCAATTTGTAGAGATATTTTTTTACAAATTAATCATTCTAAAAATATTCCCATTAATAAGAATTAATATGGCATCCACAATATTGAATATAATTCCTATTCCTAAAAACAATAATATTATTCTTAAAATTCCTGCAAAAATATTTCTATCTAATATTCTTGTAATTGGTGAAAAAATAAATCCAAAAAATAATGCTAAAACTGCTGATGCCCATTTATTCAATCCAAAATAATCTGTATGCACTCTTGCCATTATATCCTCTCCTTTTGCTCTTTAGATAATTATAGCCCATTTTATTTAAAAAAGAAAGGAGTGCAGCAATATAACTGCACTCCACTAAAAGGGAGGTTAAGATATTTCATAGCAACACTATTGTGTTATTGTCACAACAGTCGTAGAATTCTTCATAATTTTATATGTACCAGTAGGTGATATAAATGTGATTTTAGAATATGTAGCTCGCATAGTGAAGCTTGCAAGAGTACTACTATTTGAATCTGTTAATGTATATGTTGTACCACTTGAAAGTGAAACACTAACTGTTTGCTTTTTAACATTTGATACTGAAGGTGTTGTTTCTAGGTTACCAATACCTACAAATATTCCTCCAGTTACTGTAGCACTACCATCTGTATCAAGAGCAGTTGCTGTTCCTGATGATGCTGCATTATGTGCTACAATTACTCCACCACTTTGAGTAAAGCTTCCATTTGAATCTATAACATCGGTATCTCCTGATGGGCAATACAATACAATTACTCCACCATAGATATTAATTGAATATGATGATGTGGATGTTGATGTACTTCCACCACTCATAAATCCACCTCTAGATCCACCAGGATTAAATGTGTCTGTTGTAGATGAGCTACTTCCTCCACCTGCATTCATACAATCATCTGTTGCATATGCATCTATTGTTCCACTATAAATATTAATAGTACCTGCTTCAATACCCTCATATGCAGTATTAATCTTAATAGAAATATTGCTATTATCTGCACCACTTTCTCCGATTTGAAGTGTAGTGTCAGCATGCATTCCGTCATCGATTGTATCAATTGTATATTCTCCACCTAAAATTGTTACATATTCATCAGAATGAATAGCATCATCAGATGTATTAATAACATATGTACCACCATTTAGGACAATTTCATTCTTTGATTTTAATCCCTTACATGATGTATATAGATCATATGATCCGCTATCTGCCTTTACATATGTTGTACCACTCTTCTTATATGAACCACCAGATACAGCATAGAATGTTCCCTCTGTGCTAATATTAAGGCTTCCATCAGTTATAGATAATAATTCATCGGCATTAATTCCATCACCCTTAGATTGGATTGTGGTATTACCACCAGTAATGCTTACCTCAGCATCACAGTTAATACCATCATCAAGGGAATTAATATTAACGCTACCTCCTGTAATTGATACAAGCGTATCTGACTTAAGACCCTTACATGAGGCTCTATCATAAAATACTGTATATGATTTATATGTTGAATAATTATCCTCATCAATTTCAATATATGTACCGCTCTTTAAGATATATAATCCATAATATTCATCTGCAGTTGTAAATGATGATGTATCCTCTTCTTCAAATACAAATGATGTTGTTGATTGTGCTAATGTAGCACTACCTGAAGTACCACCATTTGCTGTGATTGTTACTTCTCCTCCAGAGATTGTAACATTATCATCACCCTCTATTCCATCATTCTTTGATGTAATAATAAGTGTACCACTTGAAACTAACACACTACCTGCGTTAATTCCATCAGCCTCCTTAGATGTAAGATTTGAAGTTCCTCCACTAATATTTACTCCAACCTTAGCTTTAATTGCATCATCTGTTGAATTAACTGTAAGCATTCCTCCACTCACATTAAGACTAGCACCACTACCCTTAGCTTGTAATCCAACACCAGCTGAAGCTATTGTAATTGTCCCTGATGTAATATTTAAATTAGATTTATATGATTGAATAGAGGCTGAATCAGCATTTGATGATGTAATATCAAGGCTTCCTGAACCAAGTATTGATAATTCGCCTGCGCTATAAATTAACGCACTAGCTGTATTAGATAGAGAATCTGTAATTATATTGTTTGAAGATATAGTAAGACTAAGCTTTGAGGCTGATGTAATAAATGCTTTAGTAAGATTTGTATCCAGAACACCATTAATAATAATATTTGATTGTTCAGTTGATGTAAGATCAATACTTACATCACTATTCTCTCCTACAATTTCATATGTACCTGCTGTAGATATTGTAATTGTAGACCCACTAGCATATGTAGAAATATCGATTGTACCATCAATTTCATTGATAGAACCAAATATTTCTAGATTTCCTGCTGTCATTGTTGATGGAAGATTGCTCCATCCACTAAATGCATATCCCTCTTCTGTAGTAACACTTGGTGCAGAAACCACCTCGCCATATGAATATGTTTGTGTAGTATATAGCATAGTATTACCTGATGCATCTGTTAAATAATATGTTATGGTATACTCATTTGCTACAAGTAAAGCGTTAATAGTAATATCTGATGTTATATTAGATAAGCTAATATTTGTTAAATCCCATGTAACAGTATATCCTGAAACAACTGGTACTTCTGGTAAATCAGATTCCTTTAATGATCCTCCATCTGAAACCTTTAATGTTGTATATAAGCTTCCGTTTAAATAAAAGCTTATAGTATGGTTATCTGTTATAACATCAGATGAAGAACTTGAACTATCATCACCACTACTTATTCCTTTAATCTTACATGACGCAAGTGACAATGCACTTAGTGCCGCAATTGATACTGCTCCTAGCATTCTTAGTTTATTCATATTGAATCACCCTTCCTTTTGATAATTTAATTTTAGCAATTCAATATATAATAAAAATAAAAAAAATATGTGAAATTATGTAAACAAAAAAATAAATCCGGACAAACTGCCAAGTAAATTGTCCGGATTGTTGATATTTAAATGAGTAGGCAATAATAGGAAGATATTATGTTGTTTGAATCGTTTTGTCTACCTTTCATTCTCATCTAGCAAAATGGCCAGGCTAGGCGATAAGAGAATATAATTTAAATACCTATATTAGTTAGTTTTGCCTAACTACATAATTATTATACATTATATTTTTTATATTGCAAGTAAAAACATTTTATTTTTTAAAAAAAATCTCTAAAGTAGATTTTGTCTACCTTAGAGATTGTATAATACTACTTTCTAACTCTTACAGATTCAGCATGCATTTGAAGTCCTTCTTCATCTGCAAATCTAGCTACCTTATCATTGTACTTATCAAGTGCTTCCTTAGTAAAGTTTAGAATTGAGCTCTTCTTAATGAAATCATCTACACCAAGAGGTGAGAAAAATCTTGAGGTTTTAACTGTAGGTAATACATGGTTAGGTCCTGCCATATAATCTCCTAAAGCCTCTGGAGTATAATGTCCTAAGAAGATTGCTCCTGCATTTTTAATATCATCAACATAATCAAATGGCTTATCAACGCAAATTTCTAGATGCTCTGGTGCTACTTCATTTGCAAAATTAATTGCATCTCTAAATGAAGGAACTAATACGATAGCTGAATAATTCTTAATTGAAGAATCAAGTATTTCCTTACGAATTGAATTATTATAGTAATTTTCTACTTCTACCTGTGCCTCTTCTGCAAGCTTTCTAGATGTAGTTACTAAAATTCCTGATGCTAATTGGTCATGCTCTGCTTGAGCAAGTAGGTCAGCAGCTACAAATTTTGGATTTGCTGTTTCATCTGCTAAAATTAAAATTTCTGATGGACCTGCAATTGAATCAATTCCAACAGTTCCAAAAACCATTCTCTTAGCTAGAGCCACAAAGATATTTCCAGGTCCTACAATCTTATCAACCTTTGGTACAAGATTTGTTCCGTATGCTAGGGCTGCGATTGCTTGAGCTCCACCAATTTTAATAAGTTTTGTTACTCCACAAATATATGCAGCTGCAAGAACTGATTTCTTAACCTCTCCATTAACTGCAGGTGTAACCATTACAATTTCCTCTACTCCTGCAACCTTTGCTGGCATAACATTCATTATAACTGATGAAGGATATGCAGCCTTTCCACCTGGAACATAAACTCCAACTGAACGGATTGGTGTAATCTTTTGTCCAAGCTTTTCACCTGGATTATCCTCAACAATCCAAGTCTTTCTTAGCTGATGCTTATGATAAGCCTCAACCCTACCCTTAGATGTTAATAAAACAGTTTGAAGCTCTGGGTCTAGGGAATTGAAGGCTTCCTTCATTTCCTCCTCAGTAGCTACAAGACTATCTAATGTAGCATTCTTATTATCAAACTTCTTTGTATAATTTAAAACAGCCTCATCACCATTAGCCTTAACATCAGCTAATATATCAACAACTGTTTGAAGATATTTACCATTATCTACAGCACCACGCTCATTAAGTGCTTCTCTAAAAGCATTTAAATCCTGTTCATTATCAATAATTTTAATCATATTTCTTATTCCTCCACTAATTTTCTTAGCGCATCAACTATTTTTCCAATCTCCTCATACTTAACCTTAAGTGAGGCGTTATTTACAATAAGACGAGCACTTAAAGGTTCTACAACCTCTAATACATCAAGCCCATTTTCCTTTAGTGTCTTACCACTTTCAACAATATCAACTATAACATCACTAAGACCTACAACTGGTCCAAGCTCTACTGAACCATTAAGCTTAATAATCTCGCATGATCTATTAGTCTTATAAAAATACTCCTTTGCAATATTAGGATATTTAGTAGCTACTCTTATTGTTCTTCCACTATTTAAAATAGATACTGCATCCTTAGGCCCTGCAACGCACATTCTACATTTTCCAAATCCTAAATCTAATACCTCAGTAATATCTCTATTTTCCTCTAAAATTGTATCCTTTCCTACAACTCCAATATCTGCAATACCATAATCAACAAATGTAGGAACATCACTTGGCTTTGAAAGGAAGAATGCATATCTTTGATCCTTAGAATAAATTACAAGCTTACGTGTATCAGAATCAAACTCAACATCAGTTAGCCCTGCATTATTAAGCATATCAATAATTTTATCACCAAGTCTACCCTTAGCAAGTGCAAAAGTTATCTCACTCATTATGCCACCTCTATCTCATTAAGCTTATTATTTTTATATTCTAAAACCTTAGCAATACCATTAGCCTTAGCATATTCAATAGTCTCTTCTAATGTATCAAACATTGATACCTCAACAATAATACCACTATCTCTTAATCTATCATTTTCCTTTAATGCATATTCATGTGAAATGCTATCAGTAAATGATATATATCTAACATTATTAATTGTAATTAAATTATTAGCAATAATATAATCTGTAGTTGAATCAATATTTAATCCAAATCCTATAGCAGGAAGGTCAACACCAAATGTCTTTAATAGATTATCACATCTACCACCTGTTATAACAGCCTTACCAATTCCATCAGCAAACACCTGGAAACAAACTCCAGTATAATAGCTTGCGTATGAATAAATACTAAAATCAAATACTACCTTATTTTGAAGACCAACCTTCAAAAGCTCATTATATAATTCCTTAAGGCCTTCAAGTATTTCTGCACTCTTAAGTCCCTTAAGCTCATCAATTACTGACTGTAAGAAATTAAGTTTTCCTGCATTTTCCATAATTTTAGCTACAAGATTAATTCTTTCAGAAGATAAATTATATTCCTTTAATGTATTTCTTAATGAAACAAAATCCTTACTCTCAATAATTGTAAGAAGATTTTCAATTTGATTATTATCAAATCCAAAATCCTTAAATAGATTTAATACAAATGTAGCTGAACCAATATGAACAGTAAACTGCTTTAACCCTATTGACTCAAGTGCCTCATATGAAAGCTTAATACACTCTATATCAGCCTTAATATTCTTAATACCAATAAGCTCAATACCAGCCTGTGTAAACACATGGCTCTTTCCTTGATATAAGCGAGGATATCTAAATGTATTAGCAACATATGTATATCTCTTAGGTACAATATTATTATTATCATGAGTAGCTACAACACGTGCAATAGATGATGTCATATCATTACGTAATGCAAGTAGCTCTCCTTGCCTATTAATAAGATTATAAAGTGAAGGGCTTTGAATTCCATTTGATGATGTATAAACATCAAGATACTCAAATGTAGGAGTCTCTACTAAATTATAACCATATGACTTAAAAAGCTTTGTAAGCCTTCTTTCAATTTCTTTTTTAACTAATAATTCATTTCCAAGAAAGTCTCTTACTCCCTCAGATGTATGTAGCTTGTAATTCTTCATCATTACACCTCATCAACAACTTCTAAGCCTAAGCGCTTCGCAAGATTTATACTATATTCCACATGATCACCTGTAAGTCTTTTAGGATCATGTGAATCAATTCCAATTATATATTTAACTGGCTTATTCTTTATATACTCATAGAAATCAGGTCTTGGGTATCTTCCTTTACCATTACAATTAATCTCAACCAATACATTATACTTTATACAAGCATCAATAATTCTATCTGCAATATTCTTAGCTTTATCATCAAATTCTATATTATCATAAAGATATAAATCTGGATGTGCAAGTATTTTAAACATTCCAGTAGCTAAAGCATTCTCTATAGTCTCTGCATAATAATCCATAGTATCATGATTAATCTCTGCATATGTATCTATAAGCTTATCACCCTTATAAAAGAAATGGACTCCTAAAATTAAATACTCTACCTTATTATAAAGATTCTTATACCAATCCTCATAGCCGTATAGATATTCAGTCTCTAAACCAATTTTAATCTTAAGCTTATCCTTCTCTTTCTCCTGTAATCTCTTAAGTGGAGCAATATATTCCAACTCCATGATATCAAGAGTCATATTCTCATAAGCATAAAGCCTTTTATTATCAATATCATTAAAGGCCTCAAGAGGTAATGGTGCATGTTCACTAAACCCAAGAACTTCATATCCTAGGCTTTCTGCCATATTAACATTATCAATAATAGAACCAACTGCATGTCCACATAATTCTGTATGCATATGGTAATTCTTCTTAAGTGGCATAAATACACCCCTCCTATCATAACATTTTATCATAAAGATAAAAAAATAACAACCGATTTAAGGCTGTATATGAAAATAGGACTACACTTGTGTAGCCCTAATATTATTATCTCTTAATAAATGCGTAAATCTCTTGAGCAATAGCACCGCATGCAATAAGGAATGCACTAATTCCAGCAAGAATTGCTCCATATCCTAGATATACCTCGCAATAATAATCGAAATACTCAATTGATTGAGAATATCTAACAACCATAAACTCAGTAGTTCCTAAGAAAATGAATACTCCAGCAAATATTGCAAGTATTGCAATAATTGAATTGAAGATTACTGAAATCTTAGGGAAAATCATACTAACAATTCCAAGTGCTCCTACTATTCCTAATAGGATTGCAATAGCAACTGAACCAACAGATGTATCAAATTCAGAACCATATCCGAAGAATGCATGATATCCATCATATTTCATATTATCTAGGTCTAATCCCTTAATAGGGTCTATATTTAAGCAAGTACCTGCAAAGCAAAGGAAAATTATTCCTATAAGTACTAACTCTACAATTGTAATAATTCTTTTAAAAGTCTTTGTATTCATATTAAAGCCTCCACCTGTATAATTATAACATAAATGAAGAAAAAACCAATATTATTTTTATAAATAAAAAAAAGAATGGCAAATGCCATTCTTAATTATGACTACTTCTTAACAAAGAATTCGTCGAAGCAAGCAACTGCAGCTGCACATAATGCGAATATAGCTGACATAATTGCTCCAATTCCAAGGTCACAATAATCCTTAACATCATCAAAGTCATAGGTTTTGATATTAACCATGAATGAAGTACATCCCATGAATAAGAATATTGCTGCTAAAACTCCACATACAATAATGCAGAAGTTTAGAATCTTCATATACTTTGGTAAGCAGAACTTTAGAATAGATGCACAAAGCACTACTACTAAAAGAACAAATGTTATAATTCCTCCAGCAGAAGCCTTGAATAAATCATCCTCCTTACCAAAATATACATCGAAACCATTAAAGCTATCCTTGAATCCTAAGACATTAACCTTAAGTACAGGAGCAAATAATAATACTATAGCTAATACACCAAGTATTACGCCTGCAATTCCTAATAATTGTTTTAATGAAAGTTTCATTTTTTCTTCTCCTCTCTTTATGTTACTAATATTATACCACGATTTATGATATTTTACTATAAAAAACAGAAGGCAAAAGTGCCTTCTGTTCTACTTTCTTCTATTAACCATTGTATCTAATACACCAAGAACAACATTAGCTAAGCAACATAATGCGCCAAGAATAGCTCCAGCTCCAATAGCTAAATCACCTGAAACAAACTTATACATTCCTTCTTGTGTATTACCATTAAATACTCTAATTAGTGCATTACAATTATCTAAATCAAATTTAATAGCAAACTTTTGAGTAACTAGTAATAATAATATTCCAGCACCAAGTGATGCAAGAATTAATATTCCATCAAGAATATCTCCACCAGTTCCTGGCATAATCACTCTTAATAATGCACATACAGCTGATGCAAGTAAGCATCCAATAACTGCATATCCTAACCAGTTTTGTGCAAAATTTAATAGGTGATCCTTATCAGTCTTACCAAAGAATAACATAAGTCCAGTATATTCCTCCTTGGCAGATGAAGATCCTAAGGACGCAATTGAATCTAATGTGTCATTCTTCCAAATTACTACAACTCCAAATAGAGCCATAACAATTGCACCTAAAGATAATAAAAACATAATTAATGCAAATAATTTTCTAATCATTTCTTAATCCCTCCATGCATATATTTTATCACAATATTGCTTGAGATTAAACAACTAATTTAATGTAAAAAAGAACTACTTTTTAAAAGTAGTTCAATTTTTATTATTCTAGTTCAAATGCTCCAGTATATAGCTGATAATATACTCCATGAGCCTTAATTAGGTCATCATGGTCTCCACGCTCAATTATTCTTCCATGGTCTAATACCATGATAGCATTAGCATTTTGAACGGTTGATAATCTATGAGCAATAACAAATGTAGTTCTTCCATCCATTAGCTGATCCATACCCTTTTGAACTAATAGCTCAGTACGAGTATCAATTGATGATGTAGCCTCATCTAATATCATAACAGGGGCATCAGCTACTGCTGCACGTGCAATAGATATTAGCTGACGTTGACCTTGTGAAAGCTGTGATCCATTTCCAGTTAGCATTGTATCAAATCCTTCAGGAAGACGAGTTATGAAATCATATGCATTAGCTATCTTTGCAGCCTTATAGATTTCCTCATCAGTCGCATCAAGCTTACCATATCTAATATTATCCTTAACTGTTCCTGTAAATAGGTTAGTATCCTGTAATACTATACCAATAGAACGTCTTAAATCACCCTTCTTAATCTTATTAATATTAATTCCATCATAACGAATCTTACCATCTGCTAAATCATAGAATCTATTAATAAGATTTGTAATAGTAGTCTTTCCAGCACCAGTAGCTCCAACAAAGGCTATCTTTTGTCCAGGCTTACCATATAATGTTACATCATGAAGCACAAGCTTATCCTTATAATATCCAAAATCTACATCATAGAATCTAATATCACCCTTAAGAGGTGTATATGTAACTGTACCATCAGCCTTATGAGGATGCTTCCAAGCCCACTTTCCAGTGTGCTCCTTTGTCTCAGTAATTGTACCATCCTCGGCGATGTTACAATTTACAAGAGTAACATATCCCTCATCATATTCAGGCTCTTGATCCATAAGTTCAAATACTCTATCTGCACCAGCAAGTCCCATAACAGCCGCATTTAGCTGCATAGATATTTGGTTAAATGAATTAGCAAATTGTCTAGACATTCCAAGGAATGCAACTGCAACTCCAATAGATAGGGCAGTGTATGAAGCATCTACCTTAAACTTAAATTCTACATTTTTAAATTGATAGAATGATATTGACGGATTCTTTACTTCAAATGTTACAAATATAACTCCAAGGATTGCCACAAGAACATATAAGATATTACCAATATTATGAATAATAGGTCCTAGCATATTTGCATATGCATTCGCCTTATATGCATCATCATTAAGTTTCTCATTTAAAACCTCAAAATCAGCCTTTGATTGCTCCTCATGAGTAAATACCTTAATAACCTTTTGTCCATTCATCATTTCCTCAATGAATCCTTCACATTTAGCAAGTGATTGCTGTTGGGCGATGAAGTACTTAGCACTTCCTCCTCCAACCTTCTTAGTAACATTAAAGATTACAATAGTCGCAATAACAATTACAACACATAGCCAAACACTATATGACATCATTAAAATGAATAACAATAATACTGTAATCATTGTTTGTGTAGCCTGTGGTAATGCCACTGTAATAAGCTGTCTTATTGCATCTACATCATTTGTATATGTAGACATAATATCTCCATGAGCATGACGATCAAAATATGAAATAGGAAGCTGTTCCATTTTTCCAAATAGATTCTTTCTTAGCTTATTTAAGAATCCTTGACCCATTGATGCCATAACCTGTGCTTGGATAACTAAAGCTAAAAGTGCAATACCATAGCATATAATAAGACCTGTAAGATAGTCCTTTAATGTATCCTTAACAGCTTCATATCCATAAATCATTCCTGGATACATTACCTCATTAATAATATTTGGCATAAATAATGAAGCGATAATTCCACCAACAGCCGCAATAATAATACAAATAATTATAACAGTCATATGAACTGGATATGAGCTAAATAGAAGTTTCATTAATCTTCCAAATGTCTTCTTCTTATTAAACTTTCTTGTTGTTCCTTTAAATCCTGGCATAATTATTCACCTACCTTTTCAGAAGCCTTATTTTGAGTATTATAAACCTCTTTATAGATTTCATTACTCTTTAAAAGCTCCTCATGAGTACCTAGAGCATCAATCTTTCCATCATTTAAGACAATAATCTTATCTGCATCCTCAATTGATGAAATACGTTGGGCAATAATAATCTTTGTAGTTGTAGGAATAAACTCTTTAAATCCCTTACGAATAATCGCATCAGTCTTAGTATCAACAGCTGATGTAGAATCATCTAAAATTAAAATCTTAGGATTCTTTAATAGAGCACGTGCAATACAAAGACGTTGCTTTTGCCCTCCAGATACATTTGTACCACCCTGAGTTATTTGTGTATCGTAGCCATCACTAAACTGATTAATAAACTCATCTGCACAAGCAAGCTTACAAGCATGCTTAATCTCCTCATCAGTTGCGTTAGGATTTCCCCATTTTAGATTATCCTTAATAGTTCCAGCAAATAGCATATTCTTCTGTAATACTACCGCAACACTATCTCTTAATGTCTTTAAATCATAATCCTTTACATTATGACCAGAAACCTTAACCTCACCACTAGTTACATCATATAATCTAGAAATAAGATTAACAAGTGATGTCTTAGATGAACCAGTACCACCTAAAATACCAATAGTTTCTCCACTCTTGATATTAAGATTAATATTAGATAGAACATCACGCTGTGCATCATCCTTATATTTAAAGCTTACATTATTAAACTCAATTGATCCATCCTCTACCTCATATATAGGATTTTCTGGATTAAGAATAGTTGGCTTTTCATTAATAACCTCAGCAATTCTCTTTGATGACTCAATAGCCATTGAAATCATAATAATAACCATTTGGAACATCATTAAAGCCATAAGTGACTGGAATCCATAAGTCATAAGTGACTGGAATTGTCCAACTGTAAGACTTTCAAAAACAAATGTTTCACCATTATAAGATGAATTCTTAACAATAATTGTTGAACCAACAAATAAAATTACAACCATAATAATATCAACTGCAGCACTCATAAGAGGTGATGCAAGACCTATGATTCTTTCAACAAATGTAAAATCCTTCTTAAGATTATCAGAGGCCTTATTAAACTTCTTAACCTCATAATCCTCTCTTGTAAATGACTTTACAACTCTAATACCCTTAATATTCTCCTCAACAGAATCATTTAATGCATCATACTTCTTAAATAAACGCTTAAAAATACCCATTGCACATCCTAATATTAAGAATAATAATACCGCAAGAGATACCATTATAATTACAAAATATGATGCAAGCCTAGCATTAATCGCAAAGCTCATAATTAATGAGAAAATAATCATTAATGGTGAACGAATTGCAGTTCTTATAATTTGGATATAGGCATTCTGTACATTTGTTACATCAGTAGTCATACGAGTAACAAGACTTGATGCTTGAAACTTATCTACATTTGAGAATGAATATGCACTAATTGATTCATACATATCCTTTCTTAAATTCTTACTAAATCCAGCAGCTGCCTTTGCACTAAACTTACCAGCAAGAGCTCCAAATGTAAGTGATGCCATTGCCATCACAATCAAAATAGAGCTATAAACAATTAAAAGTTTAGTATTTGAATCATTCATTTGATCTACAAGTCTTGAAGTTACAAAAGGTAATAAGCACTCCATTATAACCTCAAATGTTATAAATAAAATGGATAATATTGACGGCTTTTTATATTCTCTAATACTCTTCATTAAAGTCTTCATATTAATTCTCCTTTATATTATTATAAATTCTTTCTAAATATGATAAAACCATATTCTTTTCTTCATCCTTGAATCCAGCAAAAATTGCTTCTTCACTTTTCCTACACCTAGAAATAATAATATCCTTAAACTCATAAGCCTTTTTAGTTGGTGTTAGATATTTATACCTAGAATCTGTTTCTAATGGAGTTCTTTTTATAAAACCATTAGACTCAAGCCTTGCAATAATACCAGATGCAGTAGCTGCACTTATTTGCATCTCAGACTCAATATCCTTTTGAAATATCTTTTCTTCATTATGATGTATTAAATACATAACAACATGAAGCTGCTGATGAGTTATATTAAACTCCTTAATATCATTATTCTTTCTTTGATCTAATTCTTTCTTGATTAGGCTAATTAAATAGCCTGCATCCTTCATTCTTTTTTCCTTAGCATCTTCCAATGTATCACCTCATTAGTTAGCACACTAACTATTATATACTTTCAACTTCAATAGTCAAGTATTTTAATTATAAAAACAAAGAAAAAAATCACGCTATTTAAACGTGATTTGATTCATTAGCCATTTCATTAATTTTAATATCATTATCTTTGTCATCATCAAATATATTATCAAGGCTTTTATCCTCTTTAATACTAAATGATTCATATAGAACTCTAAGCCTTCTATGAACTGGTGCAGTGACTAAAACAACTACTAATGATAATAATAGATTAAATGGTATAACCGCAAACATTATATAATAGAACATAAAATTCTTAGCATTAACATTCTTTACAGCACCAAAGCTAATTAGCTTAACAGGCTTTGAAATCATATTTGCAAGAACAGCATTATCAATATGCCAATAAGACTTATAGAAAGGAATATTTATAAACATATTTGTAAATACTCCTGCTAAAACCCATGATAATACAACACAAACAAATGAAATAATTGTTTTATTCTTCATAGTTGTGTAATTAAAGATTATTCCAGCAGGTATACAAGTTAAAGAACCTATAAGTAGGTCTGCAAACTCTCCAACATATCCTGTTGATGTACCAATAGTCATAATTTTAATTACAAATCTAATTAAAACGCATGATGCCGCATCCCAAGGTCCTAGCATAAATGCACAAATAATTACTGGAATCATAGATAGGTTAATATCTAGAAAGCTAGGAAATATCGCCAGATTAAATTTTGCGAATAGATATAATACTGTCGTGATTGCTGCGAATGTAGCATCTAAGCATATCCTTAGTATCCATTTTCTTGTATCAATTCTTTTCTTCATAATATCAATCCTCCTTAAAAATAAATGGGAGCCATAGGGCTCCCAATAATGGTATAGGAAAAATATTTAAAAAATATTTCTTCTTCCATCTAGACTATACTATCGGTATAGGAATTTCACCTATTCATGCGCAAGCGCTCGCGGACTTTACCGCCGGTCGGGAATTTCACCCTGCCCTGAAGTATTTAAATTAATACACTAAAATATTAATACTTTATAGTTCATATGTCAAGCAAATTGAATAGATTAGCTAAGTCTTGTAATAGTAAAATCTATTTTAGCTGCATTATGTGATGTAAGTTCAAGTCTTGGCCATCTACCAATTGCATAAATCTCATAATGAGTTTTATCTATAACCACAACATTTGAAGAGTCTTTAATATATACACCATCTGGTAAATCTAATTTATATTTTTTCTTTGCATTAGCCATAGCATTTGCGTAAAACTCAATTAAAACACTATGTCCTTCAATAGTAAAGCAATTAGATTCAAAGCTACATTCTTTATTGTTTTCAGTATATGGAATACATACAAGTTTTTCTGAACCATTATCAGAAACATTAATAATATCATTGGCTTGCATTGTGTAATCAGTTGTTGCGGTAAATGTTAATATTGCATAAGGATTGCCATCTTCTGAAGACATTTTTATAGAAGAAACATCTGTAAATTCATATGGGATAACTTTAATACCACCTTGGCTTATTCCACTACAAACTAACTTATTATTTCCTTTTTTAATCTCAAGGCCTTCAATACCTTCTACATTTCCTTCAAATCCTAATAATAACTCAATATTACCTTCAGTCATATCTGAAATCGTAACATTTCTATTTTTTGGCAATGAAGCCATATTTATGGCTCCATCTCCAATAATAGTTCTAATCTTATTAGTATCATCAGGATTAATATCTACAGGTATACATAAATCATCTGTTGCTGGTAAGAAATAATTATAATCAGCCATATCAAATATTACAGTATCATCTATCAATATTTTGAAATCACCATAATAATTATATCCTTCTGTATCAAAATAAATTCTCCTTACTTCTTTATCCTTTGTATAGACAGTATTAATATTTGAGAAGGCACTTGACATAAAATTATAATCACCATATTGGTCTAACTCGTCATCTGATTTATTATTATTACAAGAGACAAAAAATGGAATTAATATCAAAATGATTATCATTAGGAATCTTCTTGAATTCTTCATTGTTTACCTCCTGCACATATTCTCTGTTCTTCTATTTTAATCTTAACTTATTATTTTTTAAAATGCAACATCACTTAAATATTTTTTATAAAAAAATAAAGCTCCAAAAAATTGGAGCTTATAATATATTATTTTACAATTAATGACTTTGCAGTCATATCAGCTGGAGCCTCAATCTCTAATAAATCTAATAGAGTTGGTGTTACATCTGATAATATTCCTTCTTTACGAAGCTTAACTGACTTATCTGTTACAATAAGTGGAACTGGATTTGTAGTATGTGCAGTGAATGGTTCACCATGCTCATCAAGCATCTTTTCAGCGTTTCCATGGTCAGCTGTAATAATAGCTACACCACCACATGCCTCTAATGCATTTACAATCTTTCCAACACACTCATCAACAACCTCTACTGCCTTTACAGCTGCAGGAATAACTCCTGTATGACCAACCATATCGCAGTTAGCAAAATTCAAGATAATAGTATCATAAGATTCAGACTTGATAGCATCTAATACCTTATCACATACTATGTATGCACTCATCTCTGGCTGAAGATCATATGTAGCAACCTTTGGTGAATTAACAAGAACACGGTCAGCACCATCAATATTCTTATCTACTCCACCATCAAAGAAGAATGTAACGTGAGCATATTTCTCAGTTTCTGCAATACGTAGCTGAGTAAGTCCTGCATCAGCTACAATATCTCCATATAGGTTTGTAAGCTCTACTGGCTCAAATGCTACAAGACCCTTAACTGTATCAGCATAATGCATCATTGACACAAAGAATGTTTGCTTTGGTCCTTTTGATATATCAAGCTTAGCATCGAACTCATTCTTAAGCATATTTTGAGTCTTATTTGGGTTAGATAAAGCTGTAGCAATTTGAATTGCTCTATCAGGACGATAGTTTGCAAATATTACTGAATCTCCATCACAAATAGTACCAGTCTCATCTACAACAAATGGTACAACGAACTCATCAAGCTTACCTCTCTTATAAGAAGTCTTAATTCCTTCTACTGCATCATTAAACTTCTCTCCGATTGCTTGTGTCATTGCATCATATGATAATTGGATACGATTCCAGTTCTTATCACGGTCCATACCATAATAGCGTCCTGAAACAGTAGCAACTGAAATATTCTTTTGCTTTAAAACATCAGCCATGAAATCAGCTCCTGAATTAGGTGCTGTATCACGTCCATCAAGGAATGCATGGAAATATACCTTATCAAGTCCATTCTCCTCACAAACCTTTGCGATAGCCTTAATATGGTTTGTATGTGAATGTACTCCTCCTGTTGAGCATAATCCTAAGATATGTAGCTTTTTGTTATTATCCTTTGCATTCTTAATAGCTTTAAGAATAGCTTCATTCTTAGCAAAATCTCCATTCTTAATAGCTACATTAATTCTTGTTAAAGATTGATATACAATTCTTCCTGCTCCAAGGTTCATATGTCCAACCTCAGAATTTCCCATTTGACCATCAGGAAGACCTACTGCCTCTCCTGATGCAGTGATTGTACAATTTGGATATTCCTTCATAAGTCTATCTAGATTAGGCTTCTTTGCAAGTGAAACTGCATTACCTTCTCCAGCAGGTGCAAGTCCATATCCATCCATTATAATTAACATTACTGGTCTCTTTTTCATAATTTATCTCACTTTCTAATTTGTCCATTACCAAATATTATATATTTATAGGTCATCATTTCCTTAAGACCCATAGGTCCTCTAGCATGAAGCTTTCCTGTTGAAATACCTAGCTCAGCACCAAACCCAAAGCATCCACCATCAGTAAATCTAGATGATGCATTATGGTATACGCAGGCTGCGTCTATTTCATTCATAAACCTCATTGCATTATCATTATTCTCTGTTACAATAACCTCACTATGCTTAGTACCATATTTTGAAATATGATCGATTGCTTCATCTATAGATGAAACAATCTTTATATTGATACACAAATCATCAAACTCTGTATCAAATGATTCAACTGGAGAAGCGTTTAAATATTTCTTAATATTCTCGTCTCCGTGAACACTAACAATTGTATCAAATTTCTTCTCTTTTAGCAATTGTAAAACCTTATCACTAACATTTTTGTGAATAAGTAATGATTCAGTTGCATTACATACAGCAGGATTAGATGTTTTACCATTTAATAATATCTCATATGCCATATTTAAATCAGCTGATTCATCAATAAATACATGGCATACTCCAGCTCCTGTTTCAATAACAGGAACAAGTGATGTATTAACAACATGATTAATAAGACCCTTGCTACCACGTGGTACACATAAGTCAAACTTATCCTTCATCATAAGCATTTGTTCAACATCATCATGTGTTGTATCTAATAATAGATTAACACTATCTTCTGGGATATAATCCTTAATTGCATTACGGATTGTATCAACTAATGCCTTATTAGTATTCTTAGCCTCTTTACCTCCACGAAGAACACAGACATTTGCTGTCTTAATGGATAATGAAGCAATATCTACACAAACATTTGGGCGTGATTCAAATATTGTTAGAATTACTCCAAATGGTTGAGATATCTTCCTAATTTTTAATCCATTTGGTCTAGTAAACTCTTCAAGTATTTGATTAGTAGGATCAGGAAGCTTAGATACACTAATTACATCCTCTGCTATTGATATAAGCTTTTCTTTTGTAAGAGCTAATCTTTTCTTCATAACAGGTGTAATATTGATAGCATTATCTAAATCTATTTTGTTTTGCTCTAAAATATAATCGCAATTATCTATAAGTGCCTTACTCATTGCCTCCATAGCAAGAACTCTATTCTCGCTTGTAGCAAGAGGAAGCTTCTTCTTAGCCTTATTTGCATTATCAATTACATCTAGCCAATTACTCATATTATCTACTCCTCTAAAAGGGCAATATCATTAGCGTGAATTACCTCATTCTTAGCCTTATGTCCAAGAATAGATTCAATCTCATTAGATGGATGCCCCTTAATCTTTAATATATCATAATCTGAAAAATTTGATATACCCTTTGCATAGACCTTACCATCATATGAGATATTTACAACATCACCATCCATAATAAAGCCACTTACTCCTATAATACCTGATGCAAGTAAGCTTTTTCTATTAAGAATAGCCTTAATACAACCCTCATCTACAATAATAGACCCTGTAGGTCTTGTTTTAAATAAAATCCATTGATCTCTTGCATTTAAGCTCTTATTTCTTACAAATAGTGTTCCGCTATAATCATCACTAAATGCTTTATGTAGCTCTTCTAAGCTATTAGCATTTTGAATAATCATATCAACACCAGATGTTGTAGCTATAATAGCTGCATTAATTTTAGTCTCCATACCACCAGTACCAACCTCAGTTGATGATGGATGAGCCATAGCTTTAATATCATCTGTTATCTTATCTACCCTTTTAATAAGGACTGCATCCTTATTAGTCTTAGGATTATCTGTAAAAAGACCATCAATATCAGATAATAAAACAAGCATATCAGCAGAAGCCATTGGAGCTATCAATGCACTAAGAGTGTCATTATCTCCAACCTTAATTTCTTCTACTGCAAGAGCATCATTTTCATTAATAATAGGAATAATATCATTATCAAGTAATGTATTTAAAGTATTCTCAAGATTTAGCATACGCTCTCTATTTTCAAAGTCATCATGATTAACAAGTATTTGAGCACATTTCATACCATATCTTAATGAAGCGTTCATATACCCCTCCATAAGAATTGCTTGACCATGTGCAGCACATGCTTGCTTCATCTTAATATCCTTAGGCTTAACACCAATAGAATATGCTCCTAAAGCTATTGAACCTGAAGTAACGATACATGACTTAATATCATTATCCCTAAGCGTTTTAATCTCTTTAATTAAAGAATCTAGTCTTGCCTCATCAAGCTTACCCCTTTTAACAAGTGATGAGGAACCAATCTTTATTACAATTCTTTTCATAATTAATCCTCAATTCTATTAAACTTCTTTAAATAATAAGCATTAATTACAGAAATTACACCAATCCATTTAATTTGAGCAGTTGCTCCCTCTGCAATTTCACCGCTCCAATCATATGGAGCCTCCCATAATCCATGAGGCTTAATTGATGTAATTAAATAATCAAGATTCTTATCAATAAGCTCATCATATTTCTTATCACCTGTATATGATGTGAAAATATCAAGAGGTAATAGACAAACAGTATTAAATTTTGTCTCATCCTTTTCCATCATCTCATATCCAACGCTATAAAGCCTATTTTTAATATCCTCTTGTTGTTCTAAAAATAAATTATGCTTAACTATTCCGTCATATAAAACCTTATATGACTTAATCTCCTCAAGAGTAAACTCTGTTTTTGCAAGGAATCTTGCAATTACATCCTTACTCTTTTCAACTGCCTTTTTAAAATATACACTCTTTGTATCAGTTAAAAGTAATGTATATCCTAGAATTGAAGGAGTCGGGGCATCCCCGAATCTTTTCAAATTAACATCATTATATTTATACCAAGAAGCACAAACAGCATAATTATTACTCTCTATTAATGCCTCCCATTTATCAAGTCTATTATAAAGATAATTAAATAGCTTTTTAAATGTTTGATTCAAAATCTCATCATCTAAAATATTATCAAATGCCATTGAAGCCATTCTTAAGGCTTCAACACATTCTACAAGTGATGAATCCTTATTATAATTATCTACCTCTAAAGCATGAGCAAATCCACCATCTCTATTTTGATATCCAGTAAAGGCATTTGCTAAAAATTCCTTTGGAAACTTAGAATCAAAAATAACATTAAAAAGGGCAACATCTATATCACGTGCCTTGTTGTACATTTGCATTTGTATTGTTTGAAAATCTTTTTTAGAAAGCTTAAGCATTTAAAACACATCCTTAACAATATTTTACAATAAATAATACTTTTTTGAAAGTAAAGATAACAAATTATTGAATTTTCTTATATAATAAGAATATAAGGGAGGCGATAATATGCCACTACTTCTAACATCATATATATTTAACAATGAAATATTCGATATGTTAGATAAAGAATATGAAGTAAAAAGAAGACAAGCGTTATCACATGGTGACACTATGTTTAAAACAGATAAAGCCTTCTTCTATTCAAATATTTTTAATATAATTTCAATTGATGATAAATATAGTGTATCTAAAAGATTAGCAGTTGCTTTAGATGAACTTGAAGCATCTACTTATGAATATATATTAGAACGTAAGTTTGATAATCAAATTATACAAATCGGATTATCACTTATAATTCAAAAAATACTAAATGATGAGATAAATGATTTCATTAAAGGTTATTCAAAAAATGACATAAGGGATTTAGATTATATGATGGCTAAAAAGCATTCAGTACCAGTTTCAAATCTCACAAAATCATTTGACAAATCGTTTATTATAGAATTTAAGGAATATGATTTCATTAAATTTTTAACAAACAGAGAAATAGGATTTCCACTTGCTGAAAAGCTTATAGAAAGAAATCTAAAGATTCTATATAAGATTTTAAATAGAAACAAATTACAGCAAGCCTTCCATAAAAAAAATGCAGAATTCTATTATAATAGATTCAGCGGTGAAAATGTTAATCTAGCTCCATTTGAAGCAGTATATAATAAAGCTTTAAATAAAGCTTATGATAGAGCTAAAAAATATTTAGATTATATTTATTTAAAATGATTCTTTACGCGAATAAAGAGGTAGTTAAATCAATTTTAACTACCTCTTCTTTTACTTACTATCTCTAAATTGCTCTACATCAATTGTAGGAACATCCATATAGATCTTTTCTAAATTATAGTGTTCTCTTTCTTCTCTTGTAAATACATGAACTAATACATCATGGCAATCTACAACTACCCATGCAGTATTCTTTCCTTCTACATTTCTTACATCAAAACCAGCTTCTACAAGCTCATCCTCTATATAGTCACATACAGATGATGCTTGACGCTGTGATGATACAGTCGCAATTATAATATTATCAAAAAGTGGTGATACTCCCTTCATATCATAAATAATAATATCTTCACTTTTCACTCTATCTAGTGCAGTAATAATTGGTTTAAGCATTCTTAATCTTCTCCTTATAGCTTTTTAATACTTCTATTTGTAGTGGATGAGGATTACTACCATCAATATGATTCATAGTTGCCTCATATGAATATATTATAGCCTCATCTATTCCTTTATTCAAAAGAATTTCTCTACATTTTATACAATCCTCATATGTTCTTCCCTCTTCAGTAAAATCTGAAATGAAGACTATTTCTTCAAGAAGTGACATATTAAGTCTTCCTATAACATGATTTCTTATGGCATTTAAGATATCGCTATCATCTATTTTAAAAAGATTTTTAGCATAATATTCTGATAAATACGCATGAAGTAGGAAAGGGTATTTAATACACTCTATTCTATCATCATTAGATAAAAGTTCTATATTTTTATCATATTTAGAATAATCATGAAGGACAGCTGCAATCTTAGCCTTAATAGGATTACATCCATATTTTTTAGCTAAATATTCACTCATTTTTACAACACCCATAATGTGTGTAAATCTTTTTTCATGACCTTCTAAATGAAGCTTTACAGCTTCCTTTATTTCATTAAATCTTTCTTCCGATAATTCCATTTCTAAGCTCCACATCAGAACCCTTTATATATGTAACTCTAATTTTAGCAGGCTTATTAAAGCTTATAAAGCCAAGCCCTGATACAAATAGCTCATTCTTCTTTAGTGTTACATCAAAGGTCTTTGATATATATTCTATATTCTTTTTTTCTTCCATAGTAGGAGGTGTAAGCATTTCTCCTACATGACGATTTAAAAAGTCCTCAATTCTTTCTGACTTAGTTCTATGTATAGTAAGGCTCTTACTGAAATAACATGTAATGCTCAAATCCTTACTAGATATAATATCTACTACTAAAAGTCCTGATACAAATACACAGTTTCCATCAAATATTTGATAAGTAATAGGCTTTATTTCATTATCAGGAATAATCTTTTTATAGGATTCTGGCATTAATTGATTTAAAATATTTCCCTCGTTTATAAGACCTGGTGTATCAACAAATGATTTATTATCCGCAAAGAATGGAATATTAATTAAATCAAGTGTTGTACCTGGAATCTTTGATGTAGATATCAAATCATCAGTCCTTGATGTAAATCTTTTAAGAAGTGCATTTATTAAAGATGATTTTCCTACATTTGCACATCCTACAAAATATACATCTCTTTCTAATCTAAACATCGAAATGGTATTCATTAAATCATCAAGATAATATCCCTTCTTTGAAGATACACAGTGTACTGCTAATACCTTGAAGAACATCTTTTGTGCCATTTGTAAAATCCACTCAACAACCTTACCAATATTTGTAGATTTTGGAAGTAAGTCATACTTGTTAGCCACAAGTATTACATCCTTACCTCTTAAAAAATCTAAAATCTTTGGTACAAAGGTAGCACTAAAATCAAAAACATCTACAATAAGTACTATAAGTGAATCATTCTTTAAAGCTCCACTTAAAATCTTATCATAGTCCTCATTCTTAGCTAAAATCTTTGGTAGTTCAGAATAATGCATCATCCTAAAGCATCTTACACAATAATTGTTATCTAGATTTTTAGTGAATCCACTTTTATCAATATATTCATTTTGTAGTAATGCTCCACATCCAATACACTTTTTACCTTGCAATTTTTTCACCTACATATCTAGAAAGCTTTTCCTCATATAAATCAGGATACTTTCTTTTTATTCTTTTTAATATTTTATTTTCAAGCCTACGATTAAATCTTGTAGTCCATATTTCAGTTTTAGGATCTAGATTTCTTACCATAATAGTATATAGCTTATATCTTGTTGAAGCAAACTGGTCAGTTAAAAGCTGATCTCCTATTTCCACAACCATATCCTTGCTATAATTAATACCATAAGTCTTACGAGCCTTCTTTAATGCCTTTCTAAGACCTCCAACAAATGGCTTATGAGCACTCCATACACAAGGAACACCAAATGCTTCACAAAAGCTTTTTACCCTCTTCTTATGATTATTTGAGCATATTACAATCTCAAATCCCATTTCATTAAGCTTTTGTTTAAAATCTAAAAGCTCCTTAGTTGGCATTTTTTCTCTATATGATATTAAGGTGTTATCTAAATCACTTATAATAAGGCGCTTACCCTCATCATATAATCTTTTAAAATCTATATCATAGATTGTTGTTTCATATTCATTTGGTATAAATTTTAATGGATTAAATAAATACTCTAGCATCTTAAAATCTCCTGCAAATATTATATAATAAATAATGTTAAATAAAAAGCAATATCCTTAAAAAAAGTGCTGACATATATCAGCACTATTTGTTGTTTTTACTTATTAGAAACTGAGTTAATTAAAACTCTTGATTCCTTACCACTCTCAGATACAACAGTTACTGTGTCACCCTTCTTAGCTCCCATTAGAGCCTTTCCTAGTGGAGACTCTGATGAAATCTTTCCATTAATTGGGTCAGCCTCAATTGTACCAACAATTGCGAAATCGAATGTCTTACCTAAATCAACATAAGTGATATTAACATTCTTTCCAATTGATACCTTCTTTGATTTATCAACCTCGATAATCTTGTGGTTCTTTATAATATTTTCAAGCTCTAGGCTTCTTGCGTTTAATCTTGCTTGCTCATCTCTTGCTGCATCATAATCAGCATTTTCTGATAAGTCTCCTTGAGAACGTGCATCCTGTAATGCTTGAATGTTTGCAGGAATTAATACATCCTTTAAATTATTATATTCAGCTAATACAGCAGCGTATCCTTCTTCAGTTATTTCAATAATCTTTTTCTCAGCCATGATTACATCCTCCGTATTTCAATACAATATATTATACAATAATTCTTTAAAAAATCAAATATAAAATATACCCATTTATAGAAGTTTTATTTTATACCAAATCCTTATATCTTAGCATTCTAAATTCATGCTGTAGTCTTTTAGCTCCAGGAAGCTTTGATTCAAAATATCTATAGAAATTAGCTTGGTGTCCTAAATACTTAAAATGGCATAGCTCATGATATATTACAGTATCAATATACCTCTTATCCATTTTCATACATATACCAGATATTTCTATCAAATTATCCTTTCTAAAGCACTTGCCATAAAATGTTTTAGTATATTTAAACTTAAGAGCTGGTCTTTTTATTTTTAAATCTAAGAATTTAGAGAATATATCGTCAAATACACTTAATGTATATTCCTCTACCATTTTAGTATAAAAATCCTTTATAAGCCTATCTCTTAATTTTAAATCCTTACATTTAACATAAAGTATATCATCTATTATAAATACTCTATTTTCATTTGATATAGATACTTCTAGCTTTAATTCTTTTCCTAAGTAATGAATAGTATTCAGATTTACCTTGCTAGAATCTATTCTATTCATTATTTTAATTATTCTATTTTTATTCTTTTGAAATAAATTAATTATTTCATTTTCGCTATATAAATACCCGCTATTTAGACGAAACCTATTATCGCCTAAATACTTAAAATATACTCCTCTATTTAAGGGCTTATAGACCATCTCTACATCAATTATTACATCATCTAGATTAATCCTCATATACTCTTACCATATCATAAGGATTAAGCTTTATATCACATTTAAAATGTACTATGTCTCCAGGATGGCGAGACGCATCTAGGATATTTTCATCCTTATCATATATTTCCTTTATTTCTATAACCTCACTAAGCTTTGGTCCAAAAAGCTCTAGACGCGAATAAGGCTTAAAGAAATTACGAGATTCTACATAAGCCATATGATTTTCTTCATCATATGATTTAACAATTCCGCAAAATGTTTGAGATGGCTCCTCACTACGCATGTTATATAACTGCTCTGAAACATCAGTTTGTCCATGTAGGAAGCCATATGATGTTTCTCTATTCTCAGCCTTTCTTATTTCATTTAGATAGAAATCATAATCTGATACCATACCTTTTTCTAGATACTCATCTATAATCATACGATATGCCTTTACTACAGTTGCGATATAATGAAGTGATTTCATTCTTCCTTCTATTTTAAATGAATCCGCTCCTGCATCAATTAAGGCCGGTATATCACGAATTGCACACAAATCCTTAGATGACATTGCAAAATACTCTGAATTAGTATTCTTCTTTTCATTATCTACAATAAGATCATAATTCCATCTACATGAATGAGCACATCCACCTCTATTAGCATCTCTATTAGTCATATTATTAGATAGCATACATCTACCACTGTATGATACACACATACCACCATGAATAAATACCTCTATATCAGTATTTGCGTTCTTTTTTATTTCCTTTATTTGTGGTATAGATAGCTCACGACCAAGTACTACTCTATCTGCACCCTCTCTTACCCAAAATCTTACAGCTGGTGTATTTGTTGTAGTTTCCTGTGTTGAGATATGTGCCTCCATATGAGTATATTTTTTAACCATTTTCAAGATATAGATTGAAGCACAAATAATCGCATCAACACCACATTCCTCAAGCTTTAATAGATGCTCAATAAGACCATCTATATCACCCTCATGAGGAAGTATATTACATGTTACATGAATATGAGATCCATGAGCATGTGCAAAATCACAGCCTTCCTTTATATCTTCATATGTAAAATTTGATGCACGAGAACGAAGGCTAAATATCTTACCTCCAATAAAAACTGCATCAGCACCATACATTACAGCTATCTTTAGTTTTTCTAAATCTCCAGCAGGAGCAAGTAATTCTACTCTTTTCATTTTAGCTCCTCCTTTTTATATACAGTATCATGATACATAAATCCATCTTCAATTGAAAACATTTCGTTTAAATAGTCCAGTGCATCATCTAGATACATTTCACCCTTAATTGTTTTATTATATACCTTTAATACTAATGCGAAATCCTCTTCATCTATGAAGGCACTATCAAGATATAGGTAATCACAATCCTTTATCTTATCTAAATCTCTTAGATATGATAAAACATAAGATCTATATATTACAGTACCATGGCTATTCTCATCTATATGATATAAGTCATCACGAGTTTCCTCCTTTAAGAAGGCCTCCTCTCGTGGTATATACTCATCTATTCCCTTATATTTATAATAAACAGAAATTAGCTTACGCTTTGAATAAAACATTTGATGATATCCAAATACCTTAAGCCATACCTTACCTACTCTATTATCAATCATCGTTTTAACATCATCTAATGTTATTTCATTTGATAATCCAACTGCTTGCATATTATCCTGAAGGTATATATTCATATCATATGAGTTTGTAACAAGAGTTTTAGGGTCATATATTCCTCTATTCTCTATACCCATTTCCTTTAATATCTGATGGACACCAATATCTGTATATAGGAATGAAACATTTTTATCCTTATATTCTAAAATAAATGATTTTACATCATCTATTTCCTTATTATCCATTATTGATGAGATATCAATAATACATAGCTTAGAATAAGTATTACAATATTCAATTATTTGATTTAGCTCCTCAAAATCTATGGTAGGATTTACAGAAATAGAATATGTTGTATTAAGAACAATTCCATCACATAAATCTCTAATATCCATAAAATGAGAAAATGATTTAATAGACGCAATTATCAATTAAATCATCTCCTTTCCTTATCTTAAGAACTTAGCCTGTCCTCTTCCTTTTCCTTTACCCTTTGAGTAAGATGGTTGAGCTGCCATACCTTGAGGCATTCTTCCATTCTTCATATCTGCCTGCATCTTCTTCATATCAGTTTCTGACATAGAAGCCATTTGCTTAGCAGCCTTCTTTTGTGCCTCAAGCATTTGTCTTAGCTTATTGACCTCCATAACAGATCTTCCTGATCCCTTAGCAATTCTTTCACGTCTCTTAGCTGATGAATCAATAAGTGATGGATTCTTTCTTTCCTCCTCTGTCATAGAGCCAATTATTGTTGTAATAAAATCTAGCTGCTTATCATCTACATTTTTTGCAGCCTCTCTTACCTGCTTCATACCAGGTAAGAATCCTAAAATCTTAGATAATGAACCCATTCTCTTAATCATCTTCATTTGCTTTAGAAGATCATTATAATTGAATTTATCGCTCATCATCTTTTCAGCCATACCCATCATTTCATCCTCATCGATATTTTCAGTTACTGTATCGATAAGTGATAATACGTCTCCCATACCAAGGATACGGTCTGCAAGTCTATCGGGATAGAAAATCTCAATTGCATCAAGCTTTTCTCCATTACAAGCTACCTTAATAGGTACTCCTGTCATTGCCTTAACAGATAATGCAGCTCCACCTCTTGTGTCTCCATCAAGCTTTGTTAAAACAACTCCAGTGACACTAAGTTTTTCATTAAAGCTTTGAGCTACATTTACAGCATCCTGTCCTGTCATAGCATCAACTGTAAGAAGGATTTCATCAGGATTACATAAGCTCTTAATATCAACAAGCTCATTCATAAGCTCTTCATCAATATGAAGACGACCAGCAGTATCTATGATAACAAGATCACATCCTGCCTCCTCTGCTTTTTTAAGTCCTTCCTTTACAATCTTTACTGCCTTTTCCTTAACTCCCATTTCAAAATATGGTACATTAATTTGCTTTGCAATTTGAACAAGCTGATCAACGGCAGCAGGACGATAAATATCTGCAGCGATTAAAAATGGCTTCTTATTAAATTTCTTACGGCAGAATGCAGCAAGCTTTCCTACAGTAGTAGTTTTTCCTGCTCCTTGAAGTCCGGCCATCATAATAATTGTAGTGCCATCCTTCTTAAAATTAATTTCTGATACCTCAGAACCAAGTGTTTTACGAAGCTCCTCACGAACAATCTTTACAACCTGCTCACCTGGATTTAATCCCTTTAGAATCTTTTCTCCAAGAGCCTCCTCCTTAACACCTGCAAGGAATTGCTTTACTACCTTATAATTAACGTCTGCCTCTAGTAAGCTTAATCTTACCTCACGAAGCATCTCTTCAATGTCTTTTTCATTAAGCCTTCCACGTCCAGTCATACGGCGCATTGCCATTTGAAGACGACTAGATAATGAATCAAAAGCCATAATTTCACTCCTCTATTACTTTTTTAATTTCTTTTAATGCATCAGTACCTGCATTATCAATAATCTCTAATATCATATTATTCTTTTGGTGGATTTTTAGGCATTCCTCATAATTTGTAAGAATAGCCTCAGTCTTTTTAAGCATATCGAAAACAGCATTTCTAGATACATTATAATTTTGTGCAATTTCTGCAAGTGATAAATCACTATAATAATAATCCATAAAATATGTTCTTTGCTTTTCTGTTAAAAGACCTTTATAAATATCAAACAATGATATTAGCTCTTCTCTTTCTATAATATCCATTATTCAAAAAAATCTGCGAATAGACCATATAGATATTGTTCAATATCAAATGGTTCTAAATCCTCTAGATGTTCTCCTAATCCAATATATTTAATTGGAATTCCAAGCTCATTTCTAATGGCAAGAACTATACCACCCTTAGCTGTACCATCAAGTTTTGTAAGAATAATTCCAGAAACATTTGTAGCCTCACTAAAGGCCTTGGCCTGAATCATTCCATTTTGTCCTGTAGTCGCATCTATTACAAGCAATGTTTCATGTGGTGCAGATGGAACATTTGTCTCAATAACACGCTTAATCTTATTAAGCTCGTTCATAAGATTAACCTTGTTTTGAAGTCTTCCTGCTGTATCACATAATAATACATCATATCCTTCATTCTTAGCCTTAACGCAAGCATCAAATATTACAGATGAAGGATCTGAGCCTGCATCCTTTGTTACAATATCAACACCAATTCTTCTGCTCCATTCAGCTAATTGCTCTATAGCTCCAGCTCTAAACGTATCACCTGCAGCAAGTAAAACCTTCTTACCCTGATTCTTTAATGAATAAGCAATTTTTGCAATTGATGTAGTTTTTCCTACTCCATTAACTCCAACAAATAGTAATACATTTAATCTATTTGGCTTAATATCAAGGTTGGCATTAACAACCTCACCCTTTAGATATATTTCAAACATCTTATCAATAATAAGCTCCTGAAGAAGTGTTGCATCTGTAATTTTCTTAACAGATACCTCATCTCTAAGCTTATCTATAAAATCAATTACTGTATCAACACCAATATCAGCACTAATAAATATCTCTTCTAGTGAATCAAATAGGTCATCATCAATCCTAGTATTGGAATTTAAAATTTCCTTTAATGTTGATAATGCTCCCTCACGTGTTTTATGGAGTCCCATTTTATATTTTTCTTTTTTAGTTTTATTCTTATTCTTAAACAATCCAAATAATCCCATATTCCTCGCTCCAATCAAAAAAATTATATCATAATATAAAACATTTTACAATGAAAAAACAAGCCAATTACTTGGCTTGCTTATGCGTAGTACAAAGAGGGTTTGTACATACTAAAATATCTTGTGATTTTACCATTTCACTTCCGCATGCAGGACATAACTCATCTGTAAGAGTATAAATAGCTCTGCACTTAGGGAAGTTTTGGCAACCATAAAAATATGAGCCCTTATTCTTTCCTCTTGCCGCAACTCTTTTAATTAAATATCCCTTATTACAAGTAGGACATTTAATTTTTTTATCCTCTATAGTATTAGTTTTACATTTATTTGAACAATAAAGATTACCATCCTTATCTAAAAGCATTATTCCACCACAATTAGGACACTCATTATTTGTAGGAGTATCATTATAAATTAGCTTTGGGGAATGTGATGCATAGAAATAATTTCCAGCATTAGCACCTCTTTTTGCAAGCTTCTTTACAAACTTTACTGTACCAAGCTTAGTGTTATTAATTGTAATAACCTCATTTACAGGTAGATTATTATCTCCATTATCCTGTGGCTTAACATACTTACATTTAGGATATGTTGAGCATGCTATAAACTCTCCATATTTTCCTTTTCTTATAACAAGCTCGTTACCGCAAACAGGGCACATCTCTCCTGTAGGCTTTGGATATATCTTATCCATACTTGCCTTTGCATCTAAAAATACAGGCTCAAATGAATTATAGAACTTATTCATTTCATCAAGCTCATTCCACATTCCCTTAGCTATCTTATCTAAGTCAAGCTCCATATTTGCTGTATATTCAACATTAAATATAGATGAGAAATACTTATCTAATGTCTTAGTTGTAAGTATTCCTTGCTCTGTTGGAATTAAAGCCTTCTTCACAACCTCAATATATTTTCTTTCCTTTAAGGTAGTCATAGTTTGAGCATATGTTGATGGACGACCTATTCCAAGCTTTTCCATATCCTTTATAAGTGAAGCCTCAGTATATCTTGGCTTTGGTTTTGTATACTTCTCAATTATTTCATTGCTATCTGAATGATAAATATCACCTATTTTAAAGTCTGGAAGAATAACATTTAAATCATCCTCCTCAAGACCATAGGCCTTTGTATAACCATCAAATTCAAGAATTCTTCCATTTATTTGGAAAATATTGTTATTATTATCAAACAACACCTTTGTTTGCTTAAATCTTGATGCAGACATCAATGAAGCAAGAGTTCTTTTATAAACTAATGAATATAATCTATACTCATCTTGAGTTAAATACTCTTTCATCATTTCAGGAGTTCTATAAATAGATGTGGGTCTAATAGCCTCATGCGCATCCTGAGATAGCATTTGCTTCTTTTCTTTTCTAAATCCCTTATAATCCTCTCCATAATTTGAGGTAATATAAGCATATGCTTCAGACACAAACACATTAGATAGGTGAGTTGAGTCTGTACGCATATAGGTGATAAGTCCCATATGCTCTCCATTTATTTCCTTACCCTCATATAACGCCTGTGCAACACGCATTGTACGAGATGATTGGAATCCAAGCTTAGTTGAAGCATCCTGCTGCATAGTAGATGTAGTATATGGTGGCTTTGATTCTCTTTTGACACTCTTTGATGTAATATCCTTTACAACAAAATCATTTCCTAAGCTATTATAAACGGCTTCAATTTGCTTTTTATCCTTAATTGGTGACTCTATTGCATAGTCTAAATCAAAATCCTTAAAATGGGCTACTAATTCATAATAAGCTTCAGGCTTAAAGGCTGCTATTTCATCCTCTAAATCTACAATAAGCTTTAAAGCTACTGATTGAACACGTCCTGCAGATTGAGATTTAATTCTTGATTGTAAAAGCTTTGATACCTTAAATCCTATAATACGATCAAGCATTCTTCTTGTTTCCTGAGAATTAACAAGATTCATATCAATACTACGAGGATTATTAATAGCCTCAAGTACTGCAGGCTTTGTAACCTCATGGAATTCAATACGATTAACAAGTGATGGGTTTAAATTAAGTACTGTTGCAAGGTGGTATGAAATAGCTTCTCCCTCACGGTCAGGGTCGGTCGCAAGATATACCTCTTTACCCTTGCATGTCTTTTTAATGCTCTCAACAAGCTTCTCTTTACCCTTTATAATTCTATAGGAAGGAGTAAAATTGTTTTCAATATCTATACCAAGACCATCCTTACCAGATGTCGCAAGATCTCTTATATGACCAATGGATGCGATAACCTTATAGTCCTTACCCACATATGATTCAATTGTTTTTGACTTAGATGGTGACTCTACAATGATTACCTTTTGCATACTACCAATATCCTTCCAATTTATTTTCAATAGGTAGCATATACTTTATTTTATTCCATGTCAAGCATAAAAAAAGTAAAAAAAAGCCCCTAATTATTAATAATTAGGAAACTTTTGAAAATATTTTTTTATAAATCAAATTGCATCTGTCTATTAAAAAACTTGTCTACAGGAGCAAATGTCTTTCTATGAATCTTACATGGTCCATATTTTTCTAAGGCCTCAACATGCTCCTTAGTACAATATCCCTTATGACGAGCAAATCCATAATTAGGATATTTAATATCCATCTTCTTCATATATTCATCTCTTGTAACCTTAGCAATTATAGATGCAGCTCCTATTGAGGCGCTTAAAAGGTCACCCTTAATAATAGATGTATGAGGAATCTCAAGTCCTGGGAGAGGCATTGCGTCAACTAATGCATGTCCTGGTGTAACCTTTAGTCCAAGTATTGCATCCCTCATAGCCTTTTGAGTACAAGAATAAATATCATGCTCATCTATCTCATCCTCAAAAACAAATATAGTATTAATAGCCACAGCCTTCTTTATAATTTCCTTATAAAGCTCAAGCCTTTTCTTTTCAGTAAGCCTTTTAGAATCATCAATACCCTTTATTCTAAAATCATTAGGAAGAATTACAGCTGATACAACAAGAGGTCCTGCAATAGGTCCACGACCAACCTCATCGCATCCTGCAATATATTCTACTCCTTGGTCTATCAGTTCATCCTCATATTTATATTTATTAATTGTTTCCAATTGGTCTTTCAAATGTCATCGCCCCGATTTTCATTGATCTTATATCATTAATAATAAGCTTACAAGCTCTATTATAATCTATCTGTCCCTTCTTAAGAAGGCATCCTCTCTTCTCACCTATAGCATCTAAGACATCTATCGCTTCCATATTTCTTATACTTTCCTCATCTAAGGAATAGCGTGAAGCAATTAGATTTGGATAAAGCTCCTTCATATATTCAACAGCCTTAAAGGCAATTCCTTCAAGTTCTAGTATTTCATCCTTTATTGAGCCACATATCGCAAGCTTATATCCAATTTCCTGATCCTCAAACTTAGGCCAAAGAATTCCTGGTGTATCCATAATTTTAAAATATGGATTTATATTAATCCACAAATTCATTTTTGTAACACCTGGCTTATCACCTGTTACGGCAATCTTTCTTCCTGCAAGAAGGTTTATAAATGTAGATTTTCCTACATTAGGAATACCTATAATAAGTCCTCTAATATTAACATTAGATATTCCTCTATCCTCCTCATGCTTTATATAATCCTTTAATACTAATTTTACATATGGATAAACCTTATCTATATTATATTTATCAATTGAATCTACATCTAATGCTATAATTCCTTGATTTTTATAATATTTTATCCATTCCATAGTAGCTTTTTTATCAGCCATATTGCTCTTATTAAGCAATATTAATCTAGGCTTTTGTCCTACTATTTCATCAACCATTGGATTTTTTGAAGCCAAAGGTATTCTTGCGTCTCTAAGCTCTAATACAATATCTACATTTTTTAAGGCTTCAGATATTTCTCTTTTAGCCTTGGCCATATGACCTGGATACCATTGAATCGGCATATTAAATCCTCCTTTTAATTATATGATAAATCCTTAGTAAAGCCACCAAAATCCTTAAATGGTAAGAATCTTAACACAGCCTTTCCTAATATATCATCATTTGATACAAGACCAAAGATTCTAGAATCAATAGATGATGATCTATGATCTCCTAAAACTATACTATATCCCTTTGGTACTACAAACTCATTTTCTTGGTTTGCATCATCATTATATAAATTAATACACTTAAGATACTCATAATAGCTCATTTCCTTATCCTCAACAGCAACATTATTTACATAGAAGGTATTGTCACTATATGAGACAGTATCTCCTGCTACAGCTACTGCTCTCTTTATATAAAGAGTATCACTTTGTCCATATGTTTTATCAACATCAACAACAACTATATCACCTCTAGATACACTATATCCTATATGATATATTAAAACCTTATCACCAGATGAAAGTGTGTTATCCATAGATGAACCAACAACTGTTGTTGGTGTTACCATAAACATTACAACAAAGGCTACTATTGAAAACATCTTTAATATAAACTCTAAAAAATCATATACACGATAATATAATAATAAAGCCTGTTTCTTCAACAAATTTGTAAATACCTTTGATAATAATATTGTAGCTATAGCATATAAAAATGCTGTAATAGCTATTAAATAAAACCATCCTGTTGGAATAATTGATAGTTTTGAAACCTTAGATACAAGGAAAAATGAGATAAAAAGGATAATTCCCATAATAATAGATGTAATAAGTGCAGACTTAAATAAAGCCTCATTAAGCTTACCATATGCCTCTTTATCATCATCTATAAGTATTTTCTTTTCTATCTCATCATATTCCTTTTGCTTCATATTTTATTCTCCATTAAATATTCTTTCAAGGTCTGATACCTGGCATAATACCTCACGACCCTTAGTACCATTCTTTCCTGATACTACTCCAAGCTGCTCTAGAGCTTGGACTATCTTATTGGCTCTATTAAATCCAAATTGGAATTGCTGTTGAATTGAATTAATAGAGCACATATTTTGTTCAATACAGAATAATGCTACATTATATAGGACCTCTGGTGATTCACTAGTTGAGCCAGGAGCCCCTGCATTATCTGATGCCATCTTCTTCTTTAAATCCTCATGTGAGAATAGATAATCTGGCTCAGCCTCAGCACGAATAAAGTTTGTAACTGCATCAATCTCAGAATCTGGAATATATGCACCTTGTAATCTTGAAGGAATATCTCCTTCCTTTAGTAGCATATCTCCCTTTCCAAGAAGGTTTTCTGCTCCACCCTCCTCAAGAATTGTTTGTGAATCAATTTGAGAAACTGTATGGAAGGCTACACGTGTTGAAATGTTAGCCTTAATTGTACCCTTAATAACATCTACTGTTGGACGCTGTGTTGCGACTAGTAAATGAATACCTGCAGCACGAGCCTTTGCTGTAATACGCTTAATTGAATCCTCAATTTCATTTGAGCATGTAATCATTAAATCAGCAAGCTCATCAATAATTACTACTATATAGCACATCTTTTGAAGTGACTTATCAATCTTGCACTTTTCGTTATAATCCTTAATATTTCTAACCTTATTTTGAGCAAGCACTGCATAACGTCTATCCATTTCCTCACATGCCCACTTTAATCCCTCAGAGGCTAGCTGTGGATCATTAATAACTGGAGTTACAAGGTGAGGTAGGTCGTTGTAGGCTACAAGTTCAACAGTCTTAGGGTCTACAAGTAATAGTTTAACCTCATCTGGCTTATTTCTTAGAAGAATTGAAATGAGGATAGTATTCATACATACAGACTTTCCTGAACCAGTTGATCCAGCAATAAGTCCATGTGGCCATTTATCAATTCTTGTATAAATTGAATTATTATCAATATCCTTTCCAAGAGCTACCTTTAATGGATCATCTCCTGCATAGAATTCATCATTTATAATATCTCCAAAATATACTGTATCTGTCTTATCATTAGGAACCTCAATACCAACAGTTGTCTTTCCTGGAATTGGTGCTTGAATACGTAGTGTCTTAGCACCAAGATTCATTTGAAGGTTATCATAAATTGAATTAACCTTTCTTACAGAAACTCCTGGCTCTAGGGCTACCTCATAGCGTGAGAATGTAGGCCCTTTAGTCCATTTAATTACCTTACCATCAATACCAAAGTCAACAAGAGTTTGATCTATGATATCACGCTTAGTAAATAACCATTCTGGCTCTTCACCAGATGATGCAGGTCCACGCTTAAACATATCCCTTGGTGGTAGCTTATAATCTCTATATGGATCTACTGCTAGTGGAGCCTTAAAATTTGAGAAATCCTTATTAGCTGTCATTGAAGGAGCCTGTCCTGGCATATAGTTTGGCTTATGCTCAAATGATGGTGCTGGGCCATCAAATCCATATGTTTTGTTAGGCTCAGTACGAACTGGCTCAACCATTCCACTATGTCCTCTATTTAATTCCTCATATGTCTTAAATTGAGATTGTGAATTAGTGATTGGAGCCTTATATTCCATAGCATTATCATTATTATAGTTAATTTCCTCACGAGGCTTAAATTGTGCATTACTATTATTTCTAATAATTGTTGTATGTGCCTCTCTATTATCTGGAATATTTTGATACTTAGGCTTAAATGAACCAAATGATAGGTCATCATCAACACTAGGCTCACTTTCCTTCTCCTCAGTCTTAAATTGATTAAAATTAAAGCTTTCAAGTTCAGAAGAGTTTTTCTTATTATCTCCTACAACCTCATCAGCAGTTTTAACAAAATCAAAAGGAACCTTCTCCTCCTTTTTCTCTTCTATTTTTTCTTCATTTCTTGAAGGCTTATTATTTATAGTAATATCATCACCATATACACTACGCCTTACATCAGCAGTAATAGTTTGGAATTCAGGATATTCAGTTCCATATTTTTCTATAAGCTCCTGACGAGAAATAGCCTTATGCTCACGAGCAAAGTCATAATTCTTTCTTACATCAAGCTCTACATTATCTGATATATCATTTACACTAAAGCTATCCTTTACATTACTTCCAAAAAAGGGAGTAGCTGCGATTGAAGGTCTAAAGTTATCCTTTACATCCTTAATACCAGCACTTGAAAACTCCTTTTGTGGAATAGTATAGCCATTAGGTCTTAGTCTATCTCTTTTCTTATTTAGCTTCAATTAGATCATTCCCTTCATTAAAAGCATTTTTAGAATAAATGTTATAAGCTTCCTCTCCTGCTATTTGTATAACATTTACACAAATCCTTTTTGTAATTATATTAAAGGATCTATTAACAATTAGCTTTCTTACCCAATATATTGGGTTAATTATATTAATTAGAACCTTAAATCCAAATAATATTTTATTAATTTTATATTTATAAATAAGCTTTACAACCTTTAAATCATATACCCTTTTATAAAAATTAAGCATTCCATTAGCTGTGTTTATATTAAGCTTTCTTAAAATTCTTAATCCATTAATATCAAGAATTTGATCAAGACGCTGTGATGCATATCTTATAAGCTTAGTCGCATCATCTATTGTAATATTAAGGTATGGCCTTTTAGCCTTAGGATAATATATCTGAGCTACATTTTGTATTAATGACCATGTTAAATATTTTGTAAACTCAATATCTGTATATCCCTTTCTAAGCTTCTTATCCTTAAAAAGCTCCTCATACTCTAAAATTAAAGAGCAAGCCTTTCTTCTTTTTTCATCTGAATCCTTATCTGTAAGTAGCTTAAGCTTTTCCTCTAACGGCATTTTATCATCAATTTTTGCGTCAACAATTTTCATTGAAACCATTGATTTAAATTTTTCCGAATTCATTTGTTTCAAAACATACCAAAGGTAGGCAACTGTTGTAATAGCTATACCTATCGCAATTCCAAAAATGAAGGTATAAATATTTGCAATTGTAACTCTAAATATTCCAATACTAGCAATTAGCAATTTTATCCCCTCCATAAATATTATTATATAATATTTGCCCCAATTTTTGAATAAGTAATTGCAAATAACCTAATCTTATGTAATAATTTATTTAGTAGGAGTGAAGAGAAATGGAAAAAGTAATATCTATAGACCTTGATGGTACTCTTCTTTATCAAAACAAAGAAATACCAGAAAGAACAGTAAAATATTTAAATAGCTTAATAGAAAAAGGATTCTTTTTAATATTATGTTCAGGACGTCCTTATCGTTCAATGCTTAAATATGCCTCAATGTTCCCAGAATCTACTCCTATCATTTCTGAAAACGGAGCCTATATAGGAACAATCGATAAATCATACGAGCGTGAACTTAAAAGATTTAGTAAAAGCACATTCCTTGATATGTTTATTGCAAATAAAGAAATAATAAAAAATGGCTACTTCTCTGTTGGTAACTATGCCTACATTTATAATAGAATTCCAAAGCTTGAGTCCTTCTACCATATCCAAGATGATACAGTTGTAGTCAACGGACCATATGATTTGATTAAAAACTTTGAAGCTCCTAATGGATGTATGTTTGTAATAGATTCTAAAAGAAGATTAGAATTTGAGGAATATATCAATAATACCAAAAAAATATCATTTAGATGCCTAGGCTATGACCAAAATAATGCTATTTATGAGGTATCTTTATCAATGGTTGATAAATCAATTGCTATAGGGCGTGTATTAAAGCATTATGGCTATAGTTTTGATGATTTAATAGCCTTTGGCGATGGAATAAACGACTTAGAAACATTAAAGCTAGCTCATACCTCTGTAGCTATGTCTAATGCCGAAAAGGAATTAAGAGATATTGCTGACTACATCACAGATTATAGCTGTGATGAGGAAGGTGTCTATAATTTCCTTATTAACTACATAAAATAATAATATATATCAATAAGCAAAAAGCCACATTAGTAAACATTTTATAATGTAAACTAATGTGGTTTTTCATCATTTATACTATATGCTAAACATTTCTTAATGTAAACGCAATACCATCTAAGTTAAATGTATCGCTATCGCCTAGATATGTAAAGTTTAAATAAAAAGTATCTCGTATTAATTGATTACCAGTATTTGGATTAATCCTTGTAATACAATTAATTTTAATATTAGGATTTAGTGAAACATCATCCTCTTCTTCTGAAAAATAGGATTGTGAATCTCTTTTTATTAATCTATCATAGCAAATTAAACCGATAGTTTGTCCATATGAAACTTTAATTTCCTCAACACAATCTTCTGTAGTAACAATACCAAACATATCTGGAAAATCCTTAGTGTCAACAGCAGTATAATGATTCCAAGATTTTTCCATAGGATAAAAATACACACCCATATAACATTGAAGTCTTACTATATAATACGTATATTTTGAGCTTGTCTCTATTATTTTTATCTTCCCATCCGCTTCAAAATATTCATCTAGTCCATAAGTATGATCATATAAAAAATCAAAATACGCCATATCCCCACTATCATTTATTTTTACTATTCTATATGAAACTCCCATAACAAGTGATTCTTCACCAACTGTAAAATATACATCTTGTTTTTTGTGATCTATCATTACAATACTATTATCATCACCTTCATCGCAAAAAAATGACATCGCATCTATATATAATGGATCATCCTTCTTATCATTACATGATGTAAGTGTAAATGCAATTAAAAGCGCTGTTAAAACAACATAAACAAACCTCTTCATCAATATACCTTCTTCCTACTTCTTTAATTGAATTATAGCGTAGAAATTATTATATTACAATATAACGATTATATTTTTTGTATCATTATTATTATAAAAACTAATAATATACTATTTTTTATATAACAAATAAAAAAAGGAAGAGCATATTAATCTATTAGCTCTTCCTTTTCATTAACCTCTATTTCTTCCTTTATAGAAGTATCAATTTCCATTTCTTTATGATAAATCTTCATACTAAATGCCTTATATGTTTCAGCAGCTGCCACATTAATAAAAAGCATTGATACTCTATCTATAATATGATTCCATTCAAGGTATTTTATAATCGCCTTGTTTTGAATACTTTTAACCTTTGATGAAATAGTATTCTTAAGGCGTGTAAACACATTCTCCTTTGCTTCCTTAAGTTCTGATTTTATTTCAAGTTTTTTATCCTTAAGTCCTACAAGGAAGCCTATTGTCATATTGAAATTATAAACTAATTTCAGTGTTTTATCCTCTGAAATAGCCTTATCAAAGGCTATTGATAAGCTTTCTGCTAAAGATATTACCTCATCCATAGAAAGCTCTAGAATTGGTGTTTTACTTTTAGGAAAGAATAATGCTGATATATCATTTGATAGCTTATAAGCAATATCAAAAATCTTAGACATGTCCCCAAGATTTTCAATCTTACTTTTATATTCAGCAATAGCCGCATCCTTTAGAGGTATTACATCTCTTTCATATTCAACATCCATTTTAGATTTTACAATTGAGTTTTTCTTTTTACGTGTAGAAAGAATTACTATAAGGAAAACGAAGCCAAATACTATTGCTCCTATTAATATTCCTAATATAAATAAAATTAGTGTGTCATATTCTATATTAATAAATCCTAATTTAAATAATAGCATTTAGCTTCACCTCCATTATTATCAATTCTATTCTTCTATAATACCTGCAAGCTTTAATAGATAAATAGCATTTCTAGTTTTAGATATTCCATCATGTATCTTATAATCAAATGAAATTTTATCATCTACATAATGTTCTAGGAAATGATAATTATACACACCATCTATATTGCATAGCTCAAGATCATGTGTTGTAATTATAGCCTTTATTCCTTCTCTCTTTAAATGAGCTACAACACTTCTGGCTCCTTCAAGCCTATCCTTTGTATTTGTACCCTTAAAGATTTCATCAATTAAAACAAGCATTGGCTTATTCTCTTTAATATAATCAATTATTGATTTTACTCTAAGTATTTCTGCATAGAATGTTGAAATACCATCAGTTACATCATCAGCAACCTTCATTGAAGTAAATAGCTTATAAATAGATGCACTAAAGCTTTCAGCCACAACATATCCTCCAGCCTTAAATAATAAATAATTTACTCCAATAGAACGCATAAACGTAGTCTTACCAGACATATTAGATCCAGTAATTATATTTAAATCATTAAAGTAAAAATCATTACCCACACAATTATTATAATCTATAAGCGGGTGTTTTAGATTTTTAAACTTAAATTCATTTGATATTTCTGGAATAATACAATCATCTCTTGTAAGTGCAATAGAGGAAAGAGATAGATATCCTTCTAAATCACCAACAGCATCAACTACATTTCTGATTGTTTTTGCATATTTCTTCTGCCATTTAATATATAATACTGCTAAGTATGCATCAATGGCAAACAATCCATTGAATAATAAAGCAAATATAATATTACTTCCAGATGATATAAAGCCATTTAATACATTAAATTGCTTTATACCCTTTTCACTACCTGACTCTAATGTACTTTTGATTTCATTTAAAGCTTCAGATTTAAAGCTTTTTTGCTTAATATATCTAATATAATTGTCATAACCGCTAAATAAATTATTTATAGGAATAACATTAGCTCTTATTTCCTTTATAGATGAAATAATATATGTATTTAAAAGAAATGAAATCAAAATAGCTCCTGCAATATATCCATATCCTACAACCTTAAGACATGCAAGTACTATAGATAGTATTACAAGAATGTTAGATAATAGGCCAACACCTATTTCATATCCCTTTACATGAACCTCATTTTCAACAAGGGACAAGGCATTATCCATAGATGTAGCTCTTCTATCATCAACCTTTTTCTCATATATTCTTGATATAGCCTCAAGCTCTATATGCATCTTAGCGTCAGCTGCAAGCTCACAGACAGCCTCCTGTCTTTTTCTAATTATATCCTCTGATGTATCCTTATCCTTTAAGGCAAAGGCTAAAGCCTTTCTTCCATAGGCTGTACGAGATACATTTAAATATTTATAAACCGATGCCTTACCAAATAAATCTAGGTCATATTCATAATAATTATTAGAATCCTTAAATTCCTCTCCTCCGTCTTTAAACCTTTGATATTTATTATTAAAACGAAGCTCATAATCATTAATTGAGGCTACCTCAAACCTCATATAATCTAAGGCATTATATTTTATTTGATGAATAACCATAAGAGCTATAAAACCAATAGTAGCTATTATAGCTATTACATATAATGTGTATTTTAGGCTTTGCTCCTTATAAGGAGCTATTAGATATAATACTAAAGCTATAAGAAAAGCTATTAGTCTAGAATATGATAAAATATTAACTACTCTTTCCTTATTCTTTATATTATCCTCTATATCTTTCTTTAATAATACTAATTCTTTATTCAAGGTTTACTCCTTTCAGGGCACGGCTTATATCATCAGTAGTATATCCCTTAGAAGATAGATATCTATATAGCCTTTCCTTCTTTTTATCCTTTAGGACCTTAAGCTTTGATGTAATAAGCTTTGATAATGTATTAAAATACATTTCCTCATCTATTACATATTCTCCTAAAAGCTTCTTTTCCTTTACCTTATATGAAATCATAAGCCTACCATTCCCATCACCTATAAGCTTTGATACATATGCTTCTAGGTACATATCATCATTTAATAAGCCATTATTCTTAAGCATATCACATACATCAGATGCAATATCCTTTGAATAATTTTTCTTTATTAGATAATCATATACCTCAGATGTACATTTATAGTATGTAGTTATATATCTTAAAGCCTTTTGATAAGCCTCATAAAGATATACTTTCTCCTTTACCTCATCTAAGGTTTCAAATGATAGCTCCTTACCTTTTACAAGTCGGTATTTTACTACCTCATCCTCATTTAAGATAAGTTCTTCTCCACTACTTAATATTACCCTAAAATCTCCATTTTTCAAAGGGGTTAAAGATAAAACCTTTAAATCAACTTCTTTTTCTCCTAAAATCGCTAAGTCCTTCATAATTACCAACGACCTCCTTGGTTTCAGTTATAAAGGTGAAGGCATTCTTATCTACCTTACTAACAAGCTCAGATAGCCTATATGCCTCTCTTTTATCCATTGTACAAATAATCATTTTAAACTCATGACCAGTATAGCCACCATAAACATTTGTAACTGTAATACCTCTATCTACAGTATCATATATCATTTGTCTCATTTCATCATATTTTTGAGTAATGATATAGGCAGTTCTTCTATTACGAGCATTTAGTGCAATCTTATCTACTACATATCCTATACCAATTACAGTAAGTGTTCCATAAATTACCATTTCAATATCATATGGAAGAGCTTTGCTAACAAAGAATCCTCCTATCGCAATTACTACAACATCTGTCATATACATTGTATATGAATATGGAATATGAAGATATTTAGATAATATTTTTTGTACTACATCCATACCTCCAGTAGTACCCTTATTTCTAAAGCATAATCCTAATCCAATTGCTGTTAATAGACCTCCGGCAAGGCCTGACACAAGATATGGTGTTTGTCCTTCATTAAGCTTAAAAAAGTCACTATCAAAGAATGTTTCACAAATAAGTACTACTGTAGGGGAAAGAATTGTCGCATACACAGTACGTATAAAGAAATCCTTTCCTAGTAATAAGAGTCCTATAAATAGCAACACTCCATCAACAATATATAAGAATATTGATGTGTTAAATGGCAAATAATCCTTTACTATTATCGCAATTCCCATTGTACCACCTGTAACTAGGTTAGTAGGTAGGTAAAAGAAATAATATGCAATATCAATTAAAATAACTCCAACAGTAATCCATAAAAATTGCTTGAATATTCTTAATTTCATTTTACTTCACTTCCTGCAAGAAACTTTAGATAAGCATCAATAAACTCATCTAATCCACCATCCATTACATATGTAATGTTTCCTGTTTCATAGCCTGTTCTATGATCCTTAACCATTGAATATGGATGGAACACATATGATCTTATTTGTGATCCAAATCCAATATCCATCATCTCTCCCTTTAAGCTTTTCATTTCAGCTTCCTTCTTTTCAAGCTCTAGCTGTATAAGCTTTGATTTTAAAAGCTTCATACATGTGTCCTTATTCTTAAGCTGACTACGCTCATTTTGACATGTTACAACAATATTTGTTGGAAGGTGAGTTATACGTACTGCTGAATAAGTAGTATTTACACCCTGTCCTCCATGTCCTGATGAAAGATATGTATCAATTCTTATATCATCATCTGATATTGTAATATCTCCACTATCCTCAACCTCAGGAGCCACATCACATGATACAAATGATGTTTGTCTCTTTCCTGCTGCGTTAAATGGTGAAATACGAACTAATCTATGTACTCCTCTTTCACCCTTTAATAGACCATAGGCATATGGACCTGTCACCTGTATTGTAACGCTCTTTATACCAGCCTCATCACCAGGAAGATAATCTAAAAGCTGAGCCTTAAATCCTTTACGCTGACAATATCTAGTATACATTCTATAAAGCATATCTGCCCAATCCATTGATTCAGTACCTCCGGCACCTGGATGAAGGGTTAAAATAGCATTACAATTATCATATTGCCCAGAAAGGGTCACTTTTACTTGAAGATCATTTAATTTTTTTTCTAAATTATAAATTTCTTCCTCTAATAACGCTAAAGCCTCAGGATCATCAGATGACATTTCATCTAATAATAAAATATTATCTAAGGCTTCCTTTACATTATCGTAATCAGTTACATTTTCCTTTAATGAATTAGCTTTATTTATAACCTCTTGAGCCTTTTTAGCATCATTCCAGAAATCTGGGGCGTTCATTTCATCTGATAGCCTTTTAAGTTCTGGACGAGCACTTTCTATATGAAGGGCTTGATACATATCATTAATCTTATTTTTAAATGATTCCTCATATTTATTAATTTCATATCGTTCCATAGTTAGTCTCCTTATAAGAATAAAAAGCTCATTATGAGCTTTCTATTATTAGTCACGACCGTGGCAGTATTTATACTTTCTTCCACTACCGCACCAGCATAAATCATTTCTTCCAAGCTCTTTACGTGCGTTAACAATCGGAGCCTGCTTAACTGAATCATCTACACCTTGATTAGTTACTAGTTTCTCTTCTTTTTCTTTAATAGCGATTCTAAACTTAGTACGTACTAAGAAACGTAGTACATCCTCATTTATATCAGCTGTCATTTGGTTAAACATTTCAAGACCCTGTTGCTTATAAATAGTAAGTGGGTTTTGCTGTCCATATGATTGAAGACCAATTCCTTGACGTAATCCTGACATCTTATCAATATGCTTTGTCCAATGCATATCAATAACACGTAAAACCATCATACGCTCAAATCCATCAAATGCTCCATCAGGGAATAATTCCTGCTTTTGCTTGATTTCATTTGCCGCAATATCAAATAGGTAGTCTCTAATCTCATTTTCATCATATTGACGTAACTGCTCTACCTTTACACTACCTTCACCATAATACTTAGTATTGAAGATATCTGCAATACCTTGGTCATCAATATTATATCTATTACGACCAACCTCTTCCATATATCTATCTGTAATTTGAGTAATAGCTGTACGCATCATTTGCTTAACCATTTCATCAAGGTTTTCACCTTTGATTACTTCCATACGTTGCTTATAGAATAGCTCACGTTGAACACGAATAACGTCATCATATTTTAAGACATTCTTACGTGCATCATAGTTTTGACCCTCAATACGAGTTTGAGCTTGTGTCATAACCTTAGTGAACATTCTTGATTCAAGTGGCTTAGTTTCATCATTATCCTGATTTAATCTAACAGCCATCGCAAGCTTATTCTTAAATGAATCTCCTGCAAATCTCTTTAATAATTCATCCTCACAAGATGTATAGAATCTTGAGAATCCAGGATCTCCTTGACGTCCTGAACGTCCTCTTAGCTGATTATCAATACGACGTGATTCATGACGCTCAGTACCAAATACACAAAGACCTCCAAGAGCCTTTACCTCATCAGTAAGCTTAATATCAGTTCCACGTCCTGCCATATTTGTAGCGATAGTTATAGCTCCCTTTTGTCCTGCAAGAGCTACTATTTCAGCTTCACGTGCATTATTCTTAGCATTTAACACCTCATGAGCAAGTCCTAGTTTTGTTAAACGCTGTGAAAGCATTTCAGATGTTTCAACTGAAATAGTACCAATAAGAATTGGCTGTCCCTTCTCATGACGAGCCTTAACCTCTTCAATTAGTGCATTCCATTTATATTCTAGTTTTAGGAATAGGTAATCAGGAGCATCCTCTCTTATAACTGGCTTATTAGTTGGGATTTCTACAACATACATGTTGTAAATCTCTCTAAACTCCTCTTCCTCAGTCTTAGCAGTTCCTGTCATACCTGATAGCTTATGATACATACGGAAGAAATTTTGATATGTAATAGTCGCAACTGTTACCATCTCTTGCTTGATTTCTACACCTTCCTTAGCTTGAATAGCCTGGTGTAATCCATCATTATATTGTCTTCCCTTTAAAATACGTCCAGTGAATGAATCAACGATTAATACCTCTCCATCCTGTACTACGTATTCAACACCATTTGCGAATATATAATTAGCCTTTAATGCATTATTGATTCTATGTACCAAATTTACATTTTCAATATCATATAGGTTCTTAACTGTAAAATACTTTTCAGCCTTACCCATTCCATTTGGTGTAAGCTGAATAGTTCTAGATTCAGCATCAATTGTATAATCATCCTCAGTAAGACCTCTAACAAACTTATCAACTAATTGATAAATCTTAGGAGACTCCTTAGAACCACCTGAGATAATAAGTGGTGTACGAGCCTCATCAATTAAAACATCATCTACCTCATCGATAATTGCTGTTCTAAGACCACGCTGTTGAACTAAATCCTCAGCAGATCTAGCCATATTATCACGAAGATAATCAAATCCAAGCTCTGAGTTTGTTGAATATAGGATATCACAAGCGTAAGCCTCTTGCTTACCCTTTTGATCTAAATCACGAATGTTTAGTCCTACTGTAAGACCTAACCAGCGGAATAGATTTCCAATCTCTCCATTTGCCTCACGTCCTGCTAGGTACTCATTAACTGTAACGATGTGTACTCCTTCTCCAGTAAGAGCATTTAAATATGCTGGAGCAACAGCAGTTAAAGTCTTTCCTTCTCCTGTTTTCATCTCGGCAACGTTACCACCATGAAGAACAAGTCCTCCAATTAACTGAACTGGATATGGCTTCATTCCAGTAAATCTATATGCAGCCTCTCTTACTACAGCGAAAGCTTCAGGTAAAATATCATCAAGTGTCTTACCATTCTTTAAAAGCTCCTTAAAATAAGGAGTTTTGGCTTTTAGCTCATCATCTGTAAGTTTCTGCATTTCCTCATCAAGAGCCAAAATCTTCTTTAATGTCTTTTGTACTCTCTTTAATTCTTTTCTACCATCATCAAATAATTTCTTGAACATCTCTAAACATCCTTTTTTCTTAAAAATAAATACTTTTATATTATATTATAAAAGTCTAAATTATGCAACTTTATAATACCCCATATAATGAAAAAAGGGTGATAGTCAATCTATCACCCAGGTATTCTTTGATTAAATTACTTTAATTCAGCGAAATACTTGATTGTTCTTACCATTTGAGATGTGTAAGAATTCTCATTGTCATACCAAGCTACTACTTGAACTTGAGTATTTCCATCTTCCATTACTGTTGCCATAGTTTGTGTTGCATCAAATAATGATCCAAAACGCATTCCAACGATATCAGATGAAACAATTAGCTCATCATTGTATCCGAATGACTCAGATTGAGCATTCTTCATAGCTGCATTGATCTCATCAACAGTAACCTTACCCTTAACTACTGCTACTAAAATAGTAGTTGATCCTGTAGGAACTGGAACTCTTTGAGCTGATCCAATAAGCTTTCCATTTAATTCAGGAATAACAAGACCGATTGCCTTAGCTGCTCCTGTTGAGTTAGGTACGATATTAATAGCTGCTGCACGAGCACGTCTTAAATCTCCCTTTCTATGAGGTCCATCAAGAACCATTTGATCTCCTGTATAAGCATGGATAGTTGTCATAATTCCGCTTTGAATTGGTGCTAACTTATTTAAAGTAGCTGCCATTGGTGCTAAGCAGTTTGTTGTACATGAAGCTGCAGAAATGATTTGATCATCAGCAGTTAAAGTCTTCTCATTTACTGAATAAACGATAGTCTTTAAGTCGTTTCCAGCTGGAGCTGAAATAACAACCTTCTTAGCTCCTGCGTTGATGTGAGCCATAGACTTCTCCTTAGAAGTATAGAATCCTGTACACTCTAATACTACATCAACACCGATTTCTCCCCAAGGAAGCTCAGCAGCGTTTGCCTTGGCATAAATCTTGATTTCCTTTCCATTAACAATGATAGAATCCTCTGTTGCTTCAACAGTTCCATCATATCTACCTTGTGATGAATCATACTTTAATAAGTGAGCTAACATCTTAGGGTTAGTTAAGTCGTTAATTGCAACTACTTCATATCCCTTTGCTCCAAACATTTGTCTAAATGCTAGACGTCCAATACGTCCAAAACCATTAATGGCTACTCTTACTGACATATTTTATTTCCTCCTATATATGTAAGTGAATTTTTACTTCGCACATATTTTAGCACGATTAAAAATATAAATCAACTACCTTTAAAATGTAAAAACTTTCCAACGTTATGTAAACGTTTTTAGTTGTTAATAAATGCCTTTTTTAGGCGCCCTATGAAATCTATATTATTCTCAGCCATTTTTACTGAATGATTAGAATATCCAACCCTTAGGCTCTTAAAATTTGTTAATCTATATGATGTATTATCAACAGTAACCCATGTATCCTGTGATTCATTATTTTCAATAGTAATTACCTTTCCAGCACTTAATAATAGTGGTGAAGAAAGTGTACGATAGGCTCTTGAATTAATAGATGCAATTTCTGTAAGCTGGAAGCAATTCAATGCCGGATCAATTACACTACCATGCAGTGACTTGTTATATCCTGTAGATCCAAATGGTGATGATATACAAAGACCAGTACCTCTAAATAGCTCTAATTCTTCTGAATCAACTGAAACATCAACTATTAGAGTACGAGTTGGATTAATACATGTAACCTCATTTAAGGCTACTCCTCTAAATGTATCTAAAGCTGTCTTAACCTCATAATCAATAAGACCAACAGTTTCTGTTGTAAACTCACCTGTATTAATCATTTCAGCAACCTTATCGATTTCCTCAACAGTAAAATTAGTAATAAATCCAAGGTGTCCTGTGTTAATACTAAAAATTGTAATATCATCTGCTCTATCTGCATATGAATGAAGAGATTTTAAAATAGTACCATCTCCTCCAATTGATATTACAATATCTGGATTCTTCTCATCATAAGGAATATTTATTTTTCTTTTCATTATTTCAGCAAGCTCTATTGAATACTCATCCTGCTTTGTAACTATTGTATAAGTCATAGCAATCACCATTTTAATTTTAACATAATACTTGATATTTTAAAAGAATAATAAGATAATTTAGATATGGAGGTCATATTATGAAGACATCTTTAGAAATCGAATTTAAAACATTTATTACAGAAGAAAAATATAATGAGTTATTAAATAAGCTTTGTCAAAATGACAATATATTAATTCAAACAAATCATTATTTTGACGATGATAACGAGACTATTCAAAGCCAAAAAAAGGTTCTAAGAATTAGACAAAAGGGTAATCAATATAAATTGACTAAAAAATCAAAATCAAATGATGGGAATGTTGAAAACCATATATATCTTACCGAGGATGAAGCTCTTAAGATGCTAAAAAATGGTTTTGATGCTTCTATCATTAATGAACCAATCTTTGTGCATAAAATTGCAGAGCTTACAACATATAGAACAAAATTTCCATATAAATCAGGAAATGTATTTTTAGATAAATCTATATACAATAATAAGATTGATTATGAGTTAGAATATGAGGCTTCATCTAAAAAAATAGGTAAGGCTGAATTTGAGGAAATATTAAAGGAATACGGAATTAGTTTTAATCCTTCATATTCTAAATTTAAAAGAGCATTAGGAAAATAGACTATTGAATATTAGGCATGGTTATGTTAGTATAATAATGTAACGAGTGCTCATACTAATAAGAGAAAGGCATCAGTGTTTCCCCACTGATGCCTTTTAACATATTATAAGGAGTGTCCATAGTTATTAATTATTTTTTTATAAATAAAAAATGCTTAGAATCATCTAAGCATTATCGTTTAGGAGCTAATTGTTCCTTTAAAGTATTAATATATTCGCAATGACTATCATCATCCTTGCATACTGCATCAACTATTTGTCTTCTAAGCTCTGCAGGAGAGAATGTTGTGATTTCATCATCATCATATCCTACCTGGAACTTATTATCATCAATAATTATTGGTCTTCTTAAAACACTAGGATTTTGAATAATAAAATCGACTAGCTCGTTAAATTTCATTGATTCAATATCAACACCAGATTCAATAATTACCTTGCTTCTTGTTGAGATGATATCCTCAAATCCATTTTCTGAGTTTTCAAGCATCTTTACTAAATCCTCACGTGATAATGGTTGCTTAAACATATTAATCTCTTTAAATTCAACTTTGTTATCCTGAAGCCATTTTATTGCCTTTTTACAAGAGGCACAGCTATTAGTAGTATAAATTGTAACCATAAACATCACCCTTTGATTTATTATAACATAATTAAGTTTATTTAAAAAGTCTAAAAGACATAAAAAATCCCCTCGGCTATTAAAAGTCGAGGGAATAATTATAAATTATATTCTGGTTATTAGTCCTCTAATGTTGCCCACATAAAGTACTTGTATCCAAGTGGAGATGCATATACATTTCCTAAGTCTGGATCTTGTAGCCAGTTGTCAACATAGTTGTAAATTGGAGCGATAACACCTGTAGACATTAATAATGTCTCTGCCTTATGCATTAATGCATAACGCTTAGCTGCGTCATCCTCACTCTTAATGTATCCAATTAATACATCATAAGTTTGAGACCAAGTTCCAGATAATGCTTGGTATCCATCAATTGAAGATAGGTCAATTGAATATGTATTAGATGCAGCTGCATCTCTTCCTAATTGACAATCATTATTTCCAGAAGATGTAACCCACATATCTAGGAATGAAATAGGATCATTATAGTCAGCAAGCCATCCGTTACGAGCTACTGAATAATTTCCTTGCTTACGAGTTTGAAGGAATGAAGCCCAGTCACTTGAAGAAATATTTACTGTAATTCCATACTCATTAAGTTGAGCTTGAATTGCCTCAGCAATTGCTTGGTGTCCTGAATTTGTATTAATGATGTAGTCAATTGAAGGAATACCTGAGAACTTATGAGTTGACTCATTATATGTATATCCAGCAGCCTTGATATATTCAATTGCCTTAGCTACATTACTAGCATAATTCTCAGCATCTCCTGTCCATCCAGATCCATCCTCGTTATCTCCATTATGATCAACGAACTCTCCACCTGCAGCATCAGTTAATCCAGCTCCAACAAATCCTGTTGAAGGTGTTTCTCCAAGACCTGTTACAGTCTCAGTAATATACTTTCTGTTAATTAATAGAGAAATTCCCTTACGTAAGTTCTCTGCTTGTGCTTGAGTTAATCCATTAAATAATGAAGCATTAATATTAAATGATACATAGTAAGTTCCTAATTGACCAACTACATGATAGTCATCCTTATTCTTGTAAGATGTTACTGTTGCCTTTGATAATGTATCGATGAATGCAAGCTCTCCTGCCTCATATTGTCCAAGCATAGCTGAATCATCATCTGAGAATACAAAGCTAATCTTCTTTGTAGTCACCTTATCTGCATCCCAATAATCATCTCTTTTTTCAACAACCATTTCAACTGCGTTAGTGAACTTAGTCATCTTATATGCTCCTGATGTTACACATGTAGATGGCTTAATAGCCCATGCTCCATCAGAATCTAGATTCCATGCATCATATAATACTGAATATGCAGGGAATGCTAATAACTCATAGAAATAGTTATACTCTAGAGTTGTAGTTACTGTTAAAGTATTAGTTGATGTAGCCTTAACATTTAAGAATGTCTTCTCATCTCCAGCTTTTGAAGATTCAGTTAATGAATCATATCCATCAATTACCTCAAACATATAACCATAATCTGCATCTAGACCAGTTACTCCTCCGATAGAATATGAAGCTGCACGATTCCATGAATCTACGAAATCTTGAGCTGTAATATCCTCTCCATTTGAGAACTTGATTCCATCTCTTAATGTGAAAGTATAAGTAGCCTTTCCATCACTTCCAACACTTGGCTTAGCTAGCTCAGTTGCTAGGTCAGCAGTTAAATCTAGTTCTCCGTCTCCATTTGTGTCAGCATACTTAACTAGTCCTGAGAATAAATGAACTGCGTAAGTTGCTCCGTCTACAGCACTGTTTAGTGCTGGATCAACCTTATCTGGTGTTGATGCTAAACATACAGATAGATTGTCTAGTGTTGTGCTCTTGCTTCCACCACATGATACTAATGCAGCTACAGAAGCAATTCCAAGTACTCCACTTGTTAATACCTTTGTTAATTTCATTTTTAATCTTTCCTCCTGTTTTTTTATATTAATATCCTCGTATGCACAGGCAGCACATACGAGAAATATTAAACTATTAATTATTCCCCTTTAATTCTTCTTGAACTAATAGGCATGATACGAAGTGTCTTGGCTTTACCTCTTGTAAAGTAGGTACCTCGTTCTTACATCTCTCGCATGCTCTTGGGCAACGAGTTCTGAATGGACATCCTGTAGGAACGTTCATTGGTGATGGAACATCTCCTTCAAGGATTATTCTCTTGTTTTCTCTTGCAGACTTAGGATCTGGCATTGGTACAGCTGATAATAATGAAATAGTATATGGGTGTAATGCTGCCTCATATAGCTCATTTGTTTCAGCAAGCTCTACTATCTTACCTAGATACATTACTGCAATTCTATTTGAAATATGACGAACTACAAGTAGGTCATGGGCAATAAATAAATATGTTAATCCTAATTCCTTTTGTAGATCCTCAAATGTATTAATAACCTGAGCTTGAATTGATACGTCAAGAGCAGATACTGGCTCATCACAAACAATAAATTGTGGGTTTACAGCTAATGCTCTAGCAATACCAATACGTTGTCTTTGTCCTCCTGAGAATTCATGAGCATAACGTGTAGATTGCTCTGGAGAAAGTCCAACCTTTCTCATAAGCTCTAATACTTTAGATCTTCTCTCTTCTTTTGTTGAGTATAAATGGTTAACATCTAGTGGCTCAGCAATAATATCCTGTACTGTCATACGTGGATTTAATGAAGAATATGGATCCTGGAATACCATAGTACATTGCTTACGGAACGCCTTCATTCTAATCTTAGAAGATGATTTTACTCTTCTAATCTCAGCCTTACATTGATTATTAATAGAAGCTACATTATCAACATATGTATAATATGGTGATTGTTCTCTTAAACTCTTAATATCTGCATTAAGAGCCGCCTTAATCTCATTACGAGTTGATTGATACTGACCATATGCCTTTGATTTTTCAACATTGTAATCTGCAACAATCTTTTCCTTCATAACAATCTCTTCGACTACAAGCTCTTTTTTAAGCTTCTGTTTATTTGAAGCATCAGCCTTAGAAATAGCTTCCTTATCAGCTTGCTTCTTTTCTTGAAGCATTTTAAATCCTTGAAGCTTTTTCTCCTTAGCAGCAGCAATCTTAGGAAGCATTTCCTGCTTTGCAGCTAAAATATCTGCCTTTGCTTTCTCCTTTAGCTCAATAGTCTTACTATCAACCATAGCAATATTATTATCGCTATCCTTTGATACTGGAGTAAGCTTATTAAGAGCTTCTGTTTTATTTGAAACAGCTTGATTAATAGCAGCTTCAATTTCAGCCTTCTTAGCTAAATACTTTTCATCATATTCCTTTGATAATCTTACAGTATCAGATTGAAGCTGTGCATAAAGCTCAGTTTGACGATGAGTAATTTTCCTTTGTCTTTCCTCTTCAGGCATATTTGGATCTAAATCCTTCTTAAATTGCTTTAAAGACTTATTCATCTCGAACCAAAGCATTCTAAGCTCAAATTTCTTTTCAAGCTTAATCTTTTTAAGATCAGAATAGGCACTAATACTCATTCCATTAAATATAATCTCACCACTAGATGGATTATAAAGATTCATAATAGAACGACCAAGTGTAGTCTTTCCACAACCAGACTCTCCTACTACTCCAAGTGTTTCACCCTTTTTAATTTTAAATGAAACATTATCAACAGCCTTAAGTGGTGTTGTCTTGAAGAATCCTGTTGTAATATCAAAATACATCTTAAGATTCTTAACCTCTAGAAGTGTATCATCATTTTGCTTTAAATCATTATTCTGCATCTGACTCACCCTCCTTTGAAGTATTCTCTACATTTTCATTTACAAACTCAAGCTCTCCCTTATCATATAGCTCCTTAGCATACATAAAGCAAGAGCACTTATGACAATCATTTACAACTCTCTCATCAGGATATTGCTTTAAGCAAATCTTCATTGCATGTGGGCAACGAGGACTAAATGCACATCCCTTTGGAAGATTAAGTAGGTCAATTGCATTTCCTGAAATAGGTACTAATCTTTCGTTAGTATTCTCATTTGTAGGAATTGAACGTAATAATCCCTTAGTATATTCATGCTTAGGATTATAGAAAATCTCGTCTGCAGTTCCACGCTCAACAATCTTTCCACCATACATTACAATAACCTCATCACAAAGCTCTGCAACTACTCCTAGGTCATGTGTAATTAAAACTACTGCCATACCCATTTTTCTTTGAATGCTTTGGATAAGTTCAAGAATTTGTGCTTGAATTGTAACATCAAGTGCTGTTGTAGGCTCATCTGCAATAAGTAAATCTGGCTCACAGCATAAAGCCATAGCAATCATAATACGTTGAAGCATTCCTCCTGAGAACTCAAAAGGATATTGCTTTAGACGCTTTTCAGGTGAGTTAATTCCAACAAGCTCAAGCATTTCAATTGCTCTATCATTGGCTTGCTTGAATGTTGGCTTAACCTCCTTAAATCCATCCTCGTATGTTACTACCTTTTCACCATTTTCGTTTCTTGTAACCTTCTTTATCTTACAAGGAACTTTATATCTCTTGTGAAGCATAATAGCCTCACGAATTTGATTTCCAATTGTATAAACTGGGTTTAAGCTTGTCATAGGGTCTTGGAAGATAATTGAAATCTTACCTCCACGAATCTTTGCAAGCTCACGTTCAGGAAGACCAACAAGTTCTCTTCCTTCAAGTTTAATAGATCCTCCAACAATCTTACCTGGATGAGATAAGATTTGCATTAAAGAGTATGCAGTAACTGATTTACCAGATCCTGACTCTCCAACTATACCAAGGATTTTACCCTTATCTACATTAAATGTTGAACCATCAACACTCTTTACCTCTCCAGCAGGGATAAAGAATGAAGTTCTTAAATCCTTAACCTCAAGGAAGTGCTCATAAGATGGCTTACTATCTTTTAATTCTAATTCATTATTTTCCATCTTATTCACCTACTTTCTAAGTCTTGGGTCGAATGCATCACGAAGTGCATCTCCTAATAGATTTAGTGATAATACTATCATACAGATAGTTAATGCTGGAACATATAATCTATATGTATAATTTTTCATAATTGTTAAATCTGAAGCTGCAGATGCAAGTGAACCTAATGAAGGCATTGGTGCTGCAACTCCAAGTCCTACGTAGCTTAAGAATGACTCAGTAAAAATCGCTGATGGTATTTGTAACGCAGTCATTACGATAATAATAGATACGCAGTTAGGTATTAAATGCTTAAAAATAATTGTAACTGATGGTGTACCAATAGTACGTGCAGCTAATACGAATTCTTGCTTCTTAATAGCCATAATTTGTCCACGTACCATACGTGCCATACCTACCCAATATAAAAGTCCATAAACTATAAATATTGAAATCATACCAACTCCAACGCTTTCAAGCCATGTACCTTCAATTGACTTTGTTAATGTTTCCTTTAAAACAACTGATAATAAGATAATAATTAGCATATCTGGTAATGAGTAAATAACGTCAACAATACGCATCATAACCATATCTACCTTACCACCAAAGAATCCTGCAACTGCACCATAAATAGTACCAATAATAAATACAATTATTGATGCAAAGAATCCTACTGATAATGACACACGAAGCCCAAATACTGTACGAATAAAATAATCACGACCAAGATCATCTGTACCAAAGAAATGTGGGAACACAAATTCTCCATTTGATCTTAAATATTGCTCATAAGCACTATATTGGAATGGCTTAAGATTAGCAAAATCACTAGCTTGTCCACCATTAATATTTGTTACCCAATCTAAATATGCTTGGTCAGATCCATATGTATTGACAGCTAATTGCTCTGAATATGAATAAGGCCAAACCATTGGTAAGAAAATAGCAATTAAAATAAGTAAAACAACAATTGAAATACAAACAATCGCAATTGGATTATGTAATAATCTCTTAAATCCATCCTTCCAGAATGAAGCTGCAGGACGCATTTTAGCGGCTTGTACTTTTTCTTCTTCTAATGCTGGAATAAAATCATCAACATTAGGCTGTAATGAAAATATATTCTTCATAATTATCCTGCACCTCCTACTCTAAATCTACTCTTGGGTTAACAACCTTATATAGGATGTCACTTATCAAGATGAATAATACAACTAGCATAGAGCAGAATACAGTAATACCCATAATCATTGGATAATTAAGGTTATTAATAGACTTTACTAACTCATTTCCAAGTCCTGGAATTGAGAAAATCTTTTCTACTACTAATGATCCTGTTAAAATGTAGGCAATCATAGGTCCTGCATATGTAATAACAGGTGTTAATGAATTTCTTAGTGCGTGCTTAAATAAGACCTTTGCAGGACTTACACCCTTTGCACGAGCAGTACGAATATAATCTGCCTCTAAAGCATCTAGTGTTGAAGTTCTTGTTAAACGAACAATATACGCCATTGGATATAGTGATAAAGTTATAACTGGTAAAACATATTTTGTAATTTCACTACTTCTACCATAATTAACTGGGAACATTTGTGCTTTAACACAGAACCAATAGAATAATAATGCTGCAATAACGAAAGATGGAACAGCAACCATTGCAGTTGATAAAATCATAATTAATCTATCAACCCATCTTCCTCTAAATACAGCAGCAAGTACTCCAAAGAATATTCCAAAAATTATTGCAACTATAGCTGCAATAAGTCCATTTTTTGCAGACACAGCGAACTTTTCTAATATTAAATGCATAACTGATGTTCCTGAATCCTTTAATGAAACACCGAAATTAAATCTAAATGCATTTACTAAATACTTAAGCCATTGCACTACTACTGGCTTATCAAGACCATATCTTTTATTCAATGCCGCAAGTCTTTCATCAGAAATTCCCTTTTCTGTTAAGAATGGAGAACCTGGTAATGCTTGCATTACAAAGAATGTAATTGTAATAACAGCTGCTATAGTTATTATGGCCATAAGTAATCTTTTAACTATATACATTGCTGTTTTTGAGTTCATAATGCTTCCTCCAATTTACTGAATTAATATTAGTACCACAACATTAAATTCTCTTTTTACTAATAACAATCCTATTATATTACAATTTACATAATGTTGTCAACAAATGTGTATTTCAAAGAAAAACGCAAAATGAATATAATTCAACGTATAGATATTTTAGCGATACAACTTTTCCAAATTTGTCATTTTTATAAGCTATTATTCGATTTTTACCTTTAAATGTTTTTATTTCACACACATTTTCATTTTTGTAGAATATTCAATCATTGACAAAAAAAATCGATTATAATATAATTTAGTCAAACGTTAAGATGGGAATAGTAATTAACACCCGGTATTTAGAGAAGAGATGTATGGTGAAAATCTCCTACCAAGGATAATGAATGGGCCCAATCGAGTGATCCTAGAAGCTTCCGTATGCCTGCGTTAAAGGCTTAAAGAGTCTATATATTATTTATATAGGAATTAAGGTGGCACCGCGAGCTATTCGTCCTTATGCATAACGCAATAAGGATTTTTTTATTTTTAAGGAGAATGTATATGAAGAGACTATTATCAGGAATTCAACCAAGTGGAACAATTACTTTAGGAAATTATATAGGAGCTATTAAAAACTTTGTTAAGCTTCAAAATGAAATTGAAGACGTAGACTTCTTCGTCTTCATTGCTGACCAGCATGCAATCACTGTACCTCAGGATAAGCTAAAGCTTAGAGAAAACATTAGAAGCCTTGCAGCTATCTATGTAGCATGTGGACTTGATCCTAAAAAGGTTCACCTATTTATCCAATCAGAGGTTCCAGCACATGCAATGCTTGGATACGTTATGGAATGTACTGCATACATCGGTGAAATGGAGCGTATGACTCAATATAAGGATAAAAAGGTTAAGCAGGTTGAGGGAGTTCACTGCTCACTTCTTACATACCCAGCATTAATGGCCGCTGATATCCTTTTATATGATACTGATTTAGTACCTGTAGGCGAGGATCAAAAACAGCATCTTGAGCTTACTCGTAATCTTGCACAAAGATTCAATCAAAAATATGGTGATACCTTTGTAGTACCTGAAGCCTATATTGCTAAAGAGGGTGCTAAGGTAATGTCTTTACAGGACCCTACTAAAAAAATGAGTAAATCAGATCCTAACCCTAAGGGATATATTGCTCTTCTAGATGAGGAAAATGTAATTCGTAAAAAAATAATGTCTGCTGTAACAGATTCAGTTGGAACCATTTCATATGATCCTGTTGAAAGACCTGGTATTTCTAACCTTCTAACAATATATGATGTATTCACTGGAGAAGGTATCGATAATATTTGTAAGAAATACGAGGGTAAGGGATATGCTGAATTCAAGGCTGACCTTGCAGATATAGTTGTTAATGCTATTAAGCCTATTCAAGAAAGATATAATGAACTTATAAAATCAAGTGAGCTTGATACTATTCTTGATGAAGGAAGAGATTATGCATCAAAGATTGCATTCAAGAAAATATCTAAGGTCTATAACAAGATAGGTCTTGGAAGAAAAAGATAGGTGATAAAATGACCACATTAGAAATTACATTAATAGTAATTGGTTCAGTGGTTGGGTTTAATATAGTATTCTTCTTTTTAATATGGCTATTTGGAAGAAGCTATTGGAAATCTATTAAAGAACGAGACCCTGCTGCTAGACACTATTTACAAATAATATTAACATACCCTGGAGTACATGCGCTTATTTGGTATCGTATCGCACACTTCTTCTTCAAGATTCATTTTAAGCTTCTTGCAGAAATCATCACATACCTTGTAAGATGCCATATAAATATTGAAATTCATCCAGGTGCTAAAATTGGTAAGCATTTCTTCATTGACCATGGTACAGGTGTTGTAATCGGTGAAACATCAATAATTGGTGATAATGTAACTATTTATCATGGTGTTACACTTGGAGGACATGGTACTGAGCGTGGAAAAAGACACCCAACTGTTGGAAACAATGTAATGATAGGTGCTGGAGCTACAGTACTTGGTAACATTGTAATTGGTAACAATGCTAAAATTGGAGCTAATGCGACCGTTTTAAATGATGTACCAGAAAATGCTACAGTAATTGGAGTTAAGGGAACAATTAGAGATGTATTCTAAAAAAGAGGCCTCGTGCTGGAAATCCAGCACAAAGCCTCTTTATTTTTACACCTCATAATTGAAGCATATTCTTTCACATACTAGTGGCTTTAAATGAGATCCAAATTCTACATGTATTGGATCTATTGCATAAGCCTCTAAGTCCTCTATCGAATTATGTATAGATATTAAACACATTTGATGTGTCGATCCCTTACTAGGATTTACCAAAAAATCCACTTCAACAACACTTTTAATATCCTTCAATGTATTAGATAGCTCCTTAAGCTTTAATACATCCTCCATATTTGCATCATCCTTAAGCTTCCAAATAACAATATGTCTAATCATTTTACCCCTCCAATACCTCATTATTATAATGTGTAATACTTCCATTTTCAATAATATCAGTATTATCTAAAATAATATTATGACACATAGAAAGCTTTAATGCATTATCACATACTATCTTTGAATTCTTAATAGTAATATTTGAAATAGTATCTTTATTAATACCTTCAATTACAAGACCCTTCTTTGAAGAATCACATAAAGCATTATCAACAACTATATTTCTAAAATATGGAATATCCTCTGGATCCTCATTAATTTTAGATTCCTGACCCTCAACACCAATTGATGTTAAAGCATATCCCATTGTAAAAATCATTGCTTCTTCCTTAATATTAAGCATACGAGTATTCTTAATTGTAATGTCTTCAACAACACCACCTCTACCAAGAGCTGATTTAAAACGAATTCCAACATCAGTACCTATAAATGTATTGTTTTCAACAAGAACGTTTTTAACACCACGGCTCATTTCAGATCCTATAACAAATCCACCATGAGCTTCAAAAACCTTACAATCATGTATCCAAAGATTTTGGCAAGGAACTTTAACCTTTCTTGCTTCTCTATTCTTACCAGATTTAACACAAATTCCATCATCTCCAACCTCAAAAATGGAATTTGCAATTTCTACATTATTACAAGATTCAATATCAATGCCATCACCATTTTGAGCATAATATGGATTCTTTACCAATACATTTCTTACAGTTAAATCATTAACAAATAATGGATGAATATTCCATGCAGGTGAATTGCTAAATACAACTCCATCTAATAATACCTTATTACAAGATGTAATAGAAACTAAGTCTGGTCTATACATATCCCAATATACTGAAGCTTCTTCAATATCCTTTTTATCTCCAGCCTTAATACCATCTAAAATATTTTGGTTAGGATACCAAATTGTACTTTCCTTAAGCACATCTGTAACCTGACTCTTCTTTAAATGAGCCTCCCATTGCTTCTTAGTAAGCTTCCAATCCTTAATAGGTCTCCATAAATCACCAGAACCATCAATAACTCCATTACCAATAATTCCAACATTATCACAATTATGAATCATAAGAGGTGAGACACATCTTAATCTTTCAATACCCTCCCAATTTGCGTGATATAATGGATAATCCTCCTTACATTTTGTAAACTTTAGAATTGATCCACTTTCCATTTTTAAGCAAACATTACTCTTAAAATATAATGGCCCTGTCAAAAATAATCCCCTTGGGATAACAACATATCCTCCACCATTTTTATTACATTCACAAATAGCATTATTAATGGCATTCTTGCAATTAGCAAATCCACCCTCAACAGCACCAAAATCTAAAATGTTATACTCCTTATTTAAAAAAACTGGTAATATCACTTTCATAAAAACACCTCACTATTTTATTATATATTAACAAAAAGAAATCACAAAGGAATAATTATCACAAAAAAAGCTACACAAATGTGTAGCTAAATGCTATTTAGAATCATATATTACTGCATAAGAACCAAATAATCCTGCACAGAATCCACCCATAATAGTGATATATACACCATTAAGAAGCTTTGGCTCTAATGTAAATCCATTCTCCTGAGTTATAGTATTAGTTTTTACAAAAATAATACTTAATACAAAAATTGCAATTGCAAGCATAAGAATTATAATTGATAAAAGCATAATTAAAACATGGAATGGCTTTCTTTTATCTAATTGTAATGATGCACTTCCAAATAATAGAATTATATTAAGTGCTGTTATTGCAAGTATTGCAATATAGCAATATCTTACAATTCCTGCAAAGAAATCATCAAATTTTGAAAAATTACCTGAAAATGCAGCTACATCAAATGATTCAAATATTCTTGCATCCACATTTGGCTTTAAATCTCCCATTATTATATCTAATCTCCAATAATTAAGAAATAAACTAGACACAATAAGCAAAAATCCTAATAAAGCTAATGTTCTAAAGAAATACTTATTTACATTCATTACTACCTACTCCTTTACTAATACACCACAGCACTCAGTATGAATTGAATGTGAAAATAAATCAAATGGTGTAACCTCTAATACCTTATATCCACTATCACATAATATTTTTATATCTCTTGCAAATGTAGATGTCTTACATGAAATATATACAATCTTTTTAATACCAGATTTAATAACTGTATTTAAAAACTTTTCATCACAGCCCTTACGTGGTGGATCAAATACAATAACATCTATCTTCTTATTCTTAACAAGCCCTTCAATTATATCCTCACATTTACCACATAAAAAATCTGCATTAGTGATATTATTAAGCTTCATATTATTTAAGGCATTTACTACTGCTTCCTTTACAACCTCAATACCATAAACAAACTTAGCATACTTTGCAATATTTAATGAAATACTACCAATTCCACAATATGCATCTATTACAACATCACTTTCTTTAATATTAGCATAATTTATCGCTTTTTGGTAGAGATTTTCACATTGCTTATGATTTATTTGAAGGAAAGAATTAGGATGTACATTAAATAATAGCCCATTAATGCTTTCAACTAAATACTTTTCTCCATATATAAGCCTATAATCATCCTGTAATACTACATTAGTTTTCTTATCATTAATATTAAGATAAATTGATACAACATCATTAAATCTTTCAGCAATATCTTCCGCAAGCATTCTTAACTCTTTTATTTCCTTTAAGACCACAAGGACTACCATAATCTTATTAAATGATGTAACTCTTATCATCATATTACGCATTATACCAGTATGATTTTCCTCATCATACACACTAATATTATACTTTTTTATAAGCTCCTTAGTATATTCAATAATATCACGTGAGATAAGTGGTTCTATCATACAGCTATTTGATTCTACAATATTATGAGATTTGGCTTCATAGAATCCACTAATAATTTCCCCATTTCTTTTTCCAAATGGTACAATTATTTTATTTCTATATTCATAAGGATTAGGATTTCCAACACAAGAGTTTACCACAGGATCAAACCCTGCTATCTTATGAATTGTTCTTTTAACAAGCTCTGTCTTAAGCTTTAGCTGGTACTCATACTTCATATGCATAATATTACATCCACCACAAAGCTTATAATATGGACAAATACTATGCTCTCTATTATTTGATTCCTCTAGTATTTCAATATTTTCAGCAAATGCTAAATTTTTAGTAACCCTAGTTATTCTACATCTAACATTCTCACCGATTAAGGCATTATCTACAAATACTGGCTTCATATCATAATGTCCTATACCCATTCCTTCAGAATCAAAATCTGTGATATTAAGATTTATAATATCTCCTACTATCATTTTAATTCACCCTTTAGCTCTAATAAAACATCTCTTACCTGAGCTGCCATTTCAAAATTAAGATCAGCCGCATACTGTTTCATCTCATCCTCAAGTTGAAGAATAAGCTCTGCCTTCTCAGATTTAGAAAGCTTATTCTTATCAAGCTTCTTCTCTAATACCTCATCAACATGAACAGTAACACTATCTCTTATATCCTTAATAATTGTTTTTGGAACAATATTATGCTCCAAATTATATTTAATCTGAATCTTTCTACGACGGCTTGTTTCATCAATAGCCTCCTTCATAGAATCAGATATACTATCCGCATACATTATAACCTTACCTTCACTATTTCTAGCTGCACGTCCTATAATTTGTATTAATGAACGTGTAGAACGAAGGAATCCCATCTTATCAGCATCAAGAATTGCGACAAGAGAAACCTCTGGTAGGTCTAATCCCTCTCTTAAAAGATTAATACCAACAAGGCAATCATATTTTCCAAGTCTTAAATCTCTAAGAATCTCTAAACGCTGTAGAGCTTTTATCTCTGAATGAAGATATGCAACTCTTAGTCCCATTTGTTTAAAATATGCAGTTAAATCCTCACTCATCTTTATTGTAAGAGTTGTGACAAGAACTCTTTCCTTCTTTTCTGTTCTAGATACAATTTCATTATATAGGTCATCAATTTGTCCCATTGTAGGACGTACTACAATTTCAGGATCTAATAATCCTGTAGGACGAATAATTTGCTCTACAACAGGATTACCATCTCTAACCTCATAATCCCCTGGGGTCGCAGATACATATATTACCTGATCAAGCTTTTTCTCAAACTCATCAAATTTTAATGGTCTATTATCTAAGGCACTAGGAAGTCTAAAACCATAATCTACTAGTGTAGTTTTACGGGCTCTATCTCCATTATACATTCCTCTTATTTGAGGTACTGTAACATGTGATTCATCTATAAACAAAATAAAGTCCTTATCAAAGAAATCTATAAGAGTTGAAGGAGTTTCTCCTTCCTCTCTTAAAGCCATATGACGTGAATAGTTTTCAACACCATTACAAGTACCCATTTGCTCAAGCATTTCTAAATCATATGTAGTCCTTTGTTCAATACGCTCAGCCTCTAGTGGCTTTCCATTATCATTAAAAAACTTAATCCTATCCTTAAGTTCAGCTCTAATTCTTTTTAAAGCCTCCTCTAGCTTATCCTTTGATGTAACAAAGTGAGTGGCACTAAAGATATTAACATATTCAACTGTATCAAAGGCCTTACCTGTAATAACATCAAATATTCTAATACGCTCTATCTCATCATAAAAGAATTCTACCCTTATTCCATTCTTATGCTCTGATGCAGGTATTATTTCTAATGTATCTCCATGAACTCTAAATGATCCTCTTTGGAAATCTATTTCATTACGAGTATATTGCATAGAAACAAGACGCTCAATAAGCTCCTTTCTATCATACTCCTCTCCGCTACGAAGAGTCATCATAGACCCAACATAATCTTCCTTTGATCCAATAGAATATATACACGAAACAGATGCCACGATAATGACATCATCATAATCTATAAGTGATGATGTGGCATTATGCCTCATCTCATCAATTTCCTCATTAATTCTTGCATCCTTCTCAATATAAGTATCTGATGTAACTACATAAGCCTCAGGCTGATAATAATCATAATATGAAATAAAATAACAAACATGATTATTAGGAAACATAGCCTTAAGTTCAGAATACATCTGACCTGCAAGGGTTTTATTCGGTTCAAGAACTAACGCCTTTTTACCAGTATTTTTAATAACATTTGCGATAGTAAATGTCTTACCAGAACCTGTAACTCCCTTAAGAACCTGTTCACGTAATCCATTCTCTATACCATCTACAAGCGTGTCTATGGCATGTGGCTGATCTCCTGTTGGAGCAAAATTGCTAACCAATTCAAACTTTGCCATAAACTCACCTACTTTCTTCTTTTAATCTTTATAGTTGTAACATCTAAGGATTGTATTATATGTGGTGTAACCTCAATCACCTTATCACCAAGTGTCTTACTACCCCTAAGCCAGCTTCTAATAGCTGTGCCATTATTTGAACCATGAATTACATTAAGTATAGTAATTCTATCCTTATAGCATCTATCAATTGTCTCTAATATATACTTTTTTGCCTCAAGTCTAAGCATTCCATGAACATCTATATCCATATAGGCACCTCTTTTTTATTATATTATTTTTTAACAAAATAATAAAGGACTTATTTATATATAAACAAGTCCTATAATTCTAATATAACATCCTTTATGGCATTTGCTAATCTTATATGAGATGTTTGAGTCATATGCTCACCATCTGGACCAAAGGTTGAAATAAGGCTCGCATCGATAAAATTTAATTCATACTTATCTGCTAAATCCTTATAAACCTTTTTAGCATTAATAGATAGAAAATATGACAAATCATCAAAATCGCTGTCTAAAGCTTTAATATTTTTATCAAGATAAATCGGTGAAATCAAAACAATTCTATTATTATAAACCCTTCTAATAGCTATAATAAGCCTCTCCATCGCACTCCTTAAGTCATCAAGTGATCTTGCATTAGAAATTTTATAATCATTTGTACCTAGCATAATAACTAAATAATCAGGATTGTGAGATTCCAAAAGAACATCTATAAAATCTATTGCAGGACGACCAACTCTATTATAATCACTATAAATAGTTGTCCTTCCACATAATCCCTCTTCTATTACTCTATATCTTTCATTTAAAAGTTTTTCTAAAACTCTAGGATATCTAATATTTTCATTATATCTTTCTCCATTAATAGGGTTTAGTCCCCATGTATTTGAATCTCCGTAAACTAGTATGCTTTTCATTTTATCACCCTATTCCTACTGATATACTAGGATTATATTATTTTATTAATTATTTGTCAATAATAAAATAAGTATATTAATTAATGAAGAGTAGATTATATAAGTTAAGTGAATTATAAAAAAGAGCCCCTTATGGTAGGGCTCTATTAATATATTTATTTATTTGAATGGTGAAAACGTCTCTTTTTATGAGGTGTTTCTTTATGAACAATACTCTTTTCAGAATATAGTTGTTCATCTGCTCTTGCAATAAGAGACTGCATGGTATCAGTATCAGGCTCATATTTTGTATATCCAATTGAAACTGATAAATCATATCCAATAGACTTCTCTTCTATGTTTTTCTTTATTTCAGTATTAATTGCCTCTTTAATACTATCCATATATTCCTCTGTTACATCGTTACATATCACAATGAACTCATCTCCACCATATCTTGCAATAAATGGTCTGTTGTTGTTTGACTTACATCCATTCTTTAAAGAAAGTGATATAAGCTGTAAAGCCTTATCTCCTTCTATATGCCCATGCTTATCGTTTATAAGCTTAAAGTCATTAACATCAACCATCATTAAATACAATGAATTAGAATTAGGATTTAAAACTGTAGTCAAATATAAATCCAAGGCATTTCTATTATTAAGCCTTGTCAAAGCATCAATTGATACAAGTCTATCAATAGTTTGAGCATAATAGCATATCATTGCTATAGCACTACCAAAGCATAAAAATGGAATCTCAGGCCATATCACTTGCAATACTCCAGAAATAAATAATCCTTGAGGGTATATAGTTTCAATAATTGAGGTCTCCTGATTATTATTTTTTCTTTTAATTATTGATACAATAGAAAGAATCGCCGCATCTGCTCCATATGCAAATGGTACCAGGTATGCTAAAATCATTGTAGGATGATTCATTATTTCTCCATGCTCATTTGTATAATACATTTTTTTAGTAAAAACCAATATTATAAGTATTAAAAATACTACATTTAAAAATATCGAATATAAAAGTCTATTACGTTTAGTTTTAGCAATTTTTCCATCAACTCTAACATTGATATACAGACTCCACCAATAAGCTGCCATAGAGCTTCCTAAAAAACTCAACAAATTAGCAATTGCTTGTGGCTTATATGTTGCATTCGGAAATAGCTTATGCTTATAAATTAACACCCAAATTATTTTCAATGTAAAATATAAAATATTATATAAAACAACCTTCTCAAATAATCTATTTGAGCTTCCCTTATCAACACAAGTCTTTAGCTTATATAAAATAAAGAAAAATATAATTAACGCAAAAGAATTACACAATATATAAAACAATATGTATAGCTTATCAGGTGGTAAATTAGAAATCATAGTATCACTCCCATCTCTATGTATTTCACAAAATAAGCAAATTCTATTTATTTTATTTTACCATATTTTAGTGTTCTTTTAAACCACATAAAAAATGAGGATTGTATTAATCCTCATTATCATAAGTATCCAAAAATGAATGTAGCTTCTTATCTGTCTTATATGCAATAACTTTATCTAGATTTACATTAGCTCCTGCAGCGAATATATTCTTTTCTACATTCTCATTATAATTCTTTCTAAGTTCTTCAATAAGCATTTTTGTTTTAACTCTTTGTCTTACATTAGTCTCAAGATCGGCATTATCAAACTTACAAGCACATCTAATAAACTCTAATCCATTATATTTAGCCCATGCTATAATATCCTTTTCACGAATAAGATAAAGTGGTCTTATAAGCTCCATTCCCGGATAATTATCACTATGAAGCTTTGGCATCATTGTCTGAAATGAACCCGCATTAAGCATGTTCATAAGAATTGTTTGAATCACATCATCATAATGGTGTCCTAAAGCTATTTTATTACATCCCATTTCCTTAGCGATTCTATATAATGCGCCTCTTCTCATTTTTGCGCATAAATAGCATCCCCCGTTTTTTTGAGCATTAGCTATCTCAAAAATATCAGTTTCCTCAATATGAGCCTTAATATTTAAAACATCTAAATTATTATAAATAATCTTTTGAACTGATTCTATATATCCAGGATTCATTACAAGATATTTAACCGCAAATGGAAAATCTGAATGCTTTTGCAATTCTTCAAAAAGCTTAGCTAAAAGGCTAGAATCCTTACCACCTGATATACATACACATATTTTATCATTAGGCTTTACAAGCTCATATTCCTTAATAGCTCTTACAAATGGTCCCCAAAGCTTACCTCTATATTTAGTTAAAATTGAGCGTTCAATTTCTTGATGCCTCAATAATTCTCTTTTTGCCATAATATCACCTTGTAATATGATATCAATAATTATTAATAGTGTCAAACAAAAAAGGGGCTAAGCCCCTTTAGCTATTAATTCTATTGCAGAATCATATTCCATTATTGGAATATATAATTCATTATCTAGCTTTATTATCCTTCTATCTAATAGATATTTTAAATAAATGTCTAAATCAAATGAATTAATCTCAAGCATAGATTGGATTTCATCTTTAGTAAATCCTAAACTAGAATCATATATAATATCTAACAATTCATATAATTCTTCATACATTAGTGATCGTACTCTTCTCCTTCGCAGTACTTATCATTTATTACATTCTCTGCGATATTATTTGTATGATCACCTACACGCTCTAGGTTAGATAATATATCTACATAATAATCTAGATTTGATACAGAGCAAATACCCTTATTAAGTCTTAAAATATGACGCTTACGATAATGCTCCTCCATATCATCAACAGTTTCCTCATCAGCACATACAATCCTAGCCTTGTCCTTGTCCCATGTTGATATGGCATCTATCGAATTAACAACCATTCTCTCAAGAGTATCAAACATCTTCTTTAAATCCTGAGTTCCTTCCTCTGATAGGAATAGATGTGCTTCATATCTTTGATTAAAGAAATCAACAATATTAGTACAATGATCTCCTACGCGCTCTAAATCCTTAATTGTATCAAGATATTTAGATACAATATCAGTTTGATTTGATCTTAAATCTGACTGAGTAAGCTTTATTAAATAATCATGGATTCTTGTATCAAGACCATTTATTTGATGTTCATACCAGGCAGCCTTATCAGGTGTTCCCTGAATATTTTCAAATGAATAATCATAAGTAAGCTTAAAATACTCCTTTGTGATTCTACCCATCTCATCTACTGCCTTCTTAACAAATTCAATAGCAAGTCCTGGTGAACGCTTGATAAGTGTGTAATCTGATAAGCTCTTCTCAAGATCTGATTCATCATCACCCTTAATAATCTTATTACAAAGCCAAGTGATTGGTGTAAGTAAGAATAGGAAGCATATACTATTTACAATATTAAATCCTAAATGGGCAAATGAAATTATAAGCTCATTATTCTTTCCTTCCCAGCGAAGAACACTATCATTAAACCAAACAATAATGTGCTTGAATGGAATCCATAATATTACTCCAAATACTAATACTCCAATGAATTTGAATAAGATATTAGCAACAGCAACCTTCTTAGCAGTCTTGTTAGATCCAAGAGATGCGATTAAAGCTGTAATTGTTGTACCAATGTTTGCTCCAAGCATTATTGCAAGTCCACCCTTTAGAGCAATTGTTCCTGAAGAATAGATACCTTGTACAATTGATATTGTACATGAACTTGATTGAACAATTAAAGTAAATACTAATCCAACAACAACTCCAAGTACTGGTACTCCAGAAATTGATTCAAATATATTTTCAATAGTTTCCTTATATGTACCCTCAACAATAGTCTTAAATGACATATCTATTAAGGTATTTCCAAAGAATATGAATCCAAATCCTAATATAATTGATCCAATTTGATGCATTTTCTTCTTTTTACTAAAGAATACAATTGTAGCACCAACAAATACCAATAATACTGCAATTATAGGCATTACCTTAAGCTTAGATGATACTGCAATAATTAAAGGTAACACTGTACCTCCAATATTTGCTCCTAATAGCACTCCAAGAGACTGCTTAAAAGTCATTAATCCAGCCGCTACTAGTGATACTGCAAGAGCAGATGTACCAGAAGAGCTTTGTGTAAGCATAGTTACAATAAATCCAACAATTAAACCTTTAAATGGATTATCAGTAAACTTCTCAATTATATTTTTTATTCTTGATCCTGCCAAAACCTTAAGGCTTTGTCCCATTAAACCAATTCCATATAGGAATATTCCAAGTCCACATAAGATATATAATGCAGCTTGCCATGTTGACATACCTGTAAAGGCAATTCCAAATATACTAAACAGTTCCATCGTTTAATCTCCAATTATATAAAATTTTTCCCTTTATCATTGTATAATAATTAATTGATTTTTGCAATAAAGAGATTAAAGAATACCTAATGCTTCCTTAGCTAGGCTATCAACTATATCATTATAGTATACATTAGTATGGCTTTTAACCTTAACAAAGTTTACATTTATCTTTTTTCTTGCCTCTGAAGCAAACTCTACATATTTAATTGCAATAGGAGTTTTTGCTTTCCAAAGGCCAGCATACCATGAATGAATTCCTTCATAATCATAATAAATATCTAAATCTTTGATTCCATGATTTATGCAGTAATTAATTATAAATCCAGCTCCCTTTATTTCCCCAGCAACATTTCTATGTACTGAATATTCATCCTTAGGATACTTCTTTTTAAATCTAGTTTCCTTACCATCAATAAATAATACTGCACCAAATGAATATTCCATAGTTTCCTTGTTAAAGGATCCATCTATATAAGCAGTTGGCTTATTTATAGGAGTGTTATCAGTATTATTTGAAGATAAAAAGGCTATAGCATCTTCCTTTGAGCTAAATGATTTATATATTGCACCCTCATATCCTATTACATTTTCCTTAGCAGATTCCCAATCTTCATATATACCAGGTTTCTTACCGACCTTTACTGCATAATATTTCATATATTATCACCTGTATTTAGTATAACAAAAAAAGGAGATTTTTAAAATCTCCTTTAATTATTTTTTATTAGTCTAAAGTCTCGAACTTAACACCATCAGCTGTAACAACTAAAATTGCATCTCCAGCCTCTAGATTTAATTGAGCCTTAGCTGCAGCCTTAGCATCTGCAAGCTTTCCAACTACTGGTTGAACTCCCCATGCTAATTGAAGTGTACGAGCTGAAGCTCTATTATCAACTGCGAAGAATACATCAGCATCTGGTCTGAACTTAGAAATCTTGAATGCGAACTCCTCAGTTCCCTCAGCAACAACTGCAGAAACTGTGAACTCCTTAGCGATTTGAGCAACTGCAAGTCCTACTGCATCTAGCTCATTCTTCTCATCATCAAAGTTCATAACATTTTCAATCATTTGCTCATGATCTAGATCATCCTCAGCGCGCTCATCAGTCTTAGACATATAGTATACAGCCTCATATGGATAATCTCCTTGAGCAGACTCTCCTGAAAGCATTGTAGCTGAAGTTCCGTCTAGAACTGCATTGTGAACGTCTGAAATCTCAGCACGTGTAGGTCTTGGATTTTGAATCATAGAATCAAGCATTTGTGTAGCTGTGATAACAATCTTTCCTTGAGATTGTGCTAAGAAAATCATATCCTTTTGGATTTGAGGTAGATCCCATGCATCAACGTCTACTCCTAGGTCTCCACGGGCAACCATAACTCCATCAGATAACTCAATAATCTTCTCCATGTTCTCAACACCCTCTTGGTTCTCGATCTTAGAGATGATCTTGATATGGTCATTCTTATTAGCAGCAAGAATATCACGAATATCTTGAATATCTTGAGGACGACGAACGAATGAAGCAGCGATGAAATCTAGGTCTCTTTCGCATGCGAAGTTAATATCGTCTAAATCCTTTGGTGCAATATACTTCATGTTAAGCTTAACACCTGGTACATTACAGTTTCTCTTATTCTTAATCTTACGAGTGTTCATGATTTGACAAACAAGCTCACGATTAGCCTCGTCCTTCTCCTTAACAGTAAGAGTTAGGTTTCCATCCTCAATTAGGATTCTTCCTCCTACGCTAATATCATCATATAATCCTGGGTAAGAAATAGCAATCTTCTTTGCATTTCCTAGGTATGAATAGTCCATAGTGATACGGATTTCTTCTCCCTCACGTAGAACAACTGGCTCGTCGTTCTCTAGGTATCCAGTACGGATTTCAGGACCCTTAGTATCAAGCATCATAGCGATATTAAGTCCCTTCTCCTCATTAATCTTCTTTACATTATCAATACGGAATCCTTGCTCAACATGGTCACCATGAGATAGATTCATACGCATTACATTCATACCTGTACCAATAAGCTTCTCTAATGTTTCCTTTTGCTCACTAGCAGGTCCAATTGTACAAACAACTTTAGTCTTTTTCATTTTAATTATGCTCCTTGTTAAATTTAGATTTTTTTAATCCTTTAATATTTTATCATAAACAGAATTAATCTACAATTATTTTCAAATAATTTTTTTAACTATTTAGATTTTATATTTTAAAAAATAAGATTGCTTTTTATTTAAGTTATATTATAATTAAAATGAGCGCCAATGTGCAAAGGAGATATTAACAAATGGGAAAACTTATCGGTGCCTGTATACTTGGTCAATCTGGTGGTCCTACATCAGTAATTAACGCAAGTGCTGCAGGTGTGTTTATTGAAGCATTAAGAAACGATTGTATAACAGAGGTATACGGAGCTAAGAATGGTATAAAGGGAATCCTTGAGGAAAGTTTCTACGATATTTCTAAGGAAAGCCTTGAGGAGCTAGAACTATTAAAAACTACTCCATCTTCATCAATTGGTTCTGTAAGATATAAATTAAAGAAGGCTGAAGATGATCCTACAGATTACAATAGATTATTAGAGGTTTTCAAAAAATATAATATCCGTTATTTCTTCTATAATGGAGGAAATGATTCAATGGATACTTGTAATAAGGTATCTAAGTTTATGAAGCAAAGTGGATGGGAAATGAAGTGTATCGGAGTACCTAAAACTATTGATAACGACCTATCTGGTACAGATCACTGCCCAGGATATGGTAGTGCTGCTAAATACGTAGCTACAACATTTATGGAACTAAGACAGGATGCTGTTGTATATGACACTCCTATGATGGCGGTTGTAGAGGTTATGGGTAGAAATGCAGGATGGCTTACAGCTGCTGCTTCTCTTGCATCATATAAGGGACAAGGACCAGATTTAATTTATTTACCTGAAATTGAATTTGATTTTGAAAAATTCTTAAATGATGTTCAAAAGGCTTATGCTAGAAATAATAAGGTTATAATTGCTGTATCTGAAGGAATTAAAACTAAGGATGGAAAATATGTTCCAGAATTATTCGCAAATCTAGAGAAGGACTCTTTCGGACATGCTCAACTTGGAGGAACTGCTCAGGTTCTTGCTCAAAAGCTTAAGGAGCATTTTGGAATTAAGGTTAGAGCTATTGAGTTTAGCTTATTACAGCGTTGTGCACAGCACCTTGCTTCTGCTACTGATGTAAATGAGGCATTCAATGCCGGAGTTGAGGCTGTTAAGGCTGCTACAAGTGGAATTACTGATAAGATGGTTGCCTTCAAGAGAGAATATGTAGATGGAAAATATACATGCAAGTATGAGCTTATAGATCTTGATATTGCTGCTAATGCAGAAAAGACTGTACCACTTGATTGGATTACTCCAGATGGAACTGGATTAAATCAAAAATTCATTGATTATGCACTTCCATTAATTCAAGGTGATATGAAGGCTCCTTTGGAGGATGGTCTTCCAAGGTTTGCACATCTTAAGAAGGTTTTGGTTGAAAGAAACGATTAATAAGTAGAAAAGTGCTAGAAAAATCTAGCACTTTTTTAACACTTATAAACATCATTTATTATTAATTGAAGCCTTTGACGTTCATTATCAAATCTAGTCTTCCCATCTATTTTATATAGCTTATTAAGCCTAATAATAGGCTTTATTTTTATATAATCATTAGGGAATATCACAACATTAATTTCATTTGAACCATCACTGATACTTCCAACAAGCATTAACTCATTCTTCTTAGTAAGAATTTCCTTACAATCAATAAATGCTCCTATAACTCTATATCCAATATTAGGTCTCAAATCCTTAATATATGATGCCTTATTATTATGAATAATTGAATCTATATTAGCATAAATATTATATACAAGATTGAATCCAAGAAGCTCCTTTTCCTTTTGCTGTAGGATTTCATCATCAATCTCATCAAGAGAAAGAATTCTATCCTCAAGGAATGAATCTATTACATCACTATTACCAGACACATCATCTAGCATACTTTTCTTAGTTTGGTTAAATTCATCAAATGCTCCACAGTATATTAGTGCCTGTAATGATGATTCAGATATTTTAACCCTTTGCTTAAATTCCTTAAAGCTTGTAAAAACACCATTCTTACGTTCTTCTATTATGTCCTTAGTTTGCTGAATACCTACACCCTTAATAGCATTAAATGGCATAAATATTTTATCATCATGCACAACATAATAATATGATGCGTAATTAATAGATGGTGGTAAAATCTTTAATCCACATTTTTTCGCATACGCAAGATATGCGGTAGTGCTTTTAACAGAGCCTATAACATTATTTAATATTTTAGAAACAAATATTGTTGGATAATTTGCTTTAAAATATGCCATAACATATGAGAAAATGGCATAGGCTACTGAATGGGATTTATTAAATCCATAATTTGCAAATTTTACTATGTCATCATAAATCTTATTCGCAACATCACTACTATAGCCTTTAGCTTGTGATGATTTAACAAACTTATCTCGCTCGCTAATAAGAACCTCTTCCTTTTTCTTAGATACAGCTCTTCTTAGCACATCAGCTTCACCAAGTGAATAACCAGCAAATCTTTGCGCTATAAGCATGATTTGCTCCTGATAAACTATAATACCATATGTTTCTCCTAAAATATCCTTTAAATCATTATGAATATATGAGAACTTCTTTCCATGCTTTCTTGCAATAAACTCATCAATATTTTCCATAGGACCTGGTCTATATAAGGCAAGAACCGCAACTATATCCTCTATTTTATCTGGATGAAGCTTCATAATAGTTCTTGTAATTCCTTCTGACTCAAGCTGGAATATACCCAGTGTTTCTCCATCACATAAAAGCTTATAGGTTAATTTATCATCAATTGGTATCTTGTTATATAAATTAATAGCATTATAGCCACCAACCTCATGCATAAGGCTATCAATGATACTAAGATTTCTTATACCTAAGAAATCCATCTTAAGTAGCCCTATAGACTCTAGGTCTACTGCCTCAAGCTGTGATTGCTTCATACCATTTATTCCCTGCTGCATAGGTATAAACATATCTAAATCAACAGATGAAATAATAATACCTGCCGCATGTGTTGAGGTATGTCTTGGTAGTCCCTCCATACGTGAAGCTATAAACATAAACTTATATGCATCACCAGATACACTTTTCATAAGCTCCTCTAATACAGCCTTAGTATCAAGAGCTGTAGCCTTGTATCCATATTTTTCATCTACACTATGAATAATTTGTGAGGAAATCTCATTAAGTAGCCTCTCATCTATACTCAATACTCTACCTAAATCCCTTATAGATGATCTAATTTTAAATGTATCAAAGGCTGTAATGTAGCAGACATGATTATCACCATATAAATCATGAACGTGCCTTATAACCTCATCACGTCTTGTATCAGGTAAATCCGTATCAATATCTGGCATTGATATACGTTCTGGATTTAAGAAACGCTCAAATAGCAAATTATATTTAAGTGGATCAACTGATGTAATACCAATAGAATAAGCTACAAGAGAACCAGCTCCACTTCCTCTTCCAGGACCTACTAATATATTATTGTTTTTAGCATATTTTATAAAATCCCATACAATCAAGAAATAATCATTGTATCCCATTTTATCTATTATGCTAAGCTCATATTCCAATCTTTTTTTATATACGCTTTTATCTCCAGTATATGATGCAAGTCTTTTTTCAAGTCCTTTACTACATAGCATTCTAAGATAATCTTTACTATTCTTTCCACTATTTTGTGGATATGATGGCATATTAACTGCTCTTGAAGAGAGATCAATATTTGACATATTATATAAGATATCCATATTAGAGAAAAGCTTTTCCATACCTGCAAAATCAGATTCTAGCTCATCAATACTTTTAAAATATAATTCTCCTTCTCTAATAGTATTATTTCCAATCTTACATAAAGCCTCATATACTATTCTTTCATTTTGCTCTAAATAGCATGTATTTTGAATTGGGAAAGCAATAATATTATTCTTTTGTGCAAAACTATAAATGTCAATATCAGTTGATGAAACACCAATAGCTAGATATTCAATATTCTCCTTTAAATCATAATAATATTCAGGATTTCCAACAAGAACAAAATATATTCCTTTATTCAATTCATATAAATCATTAAGGCTTAGTCCTTTTGTTTCCTTTAATGATGATATCTTACATAGATTACTATATCCTACCATATCATATGCATATAATAGAAAATTAAAATCTGAAAGCTCAACCTCAAGTCCTATAAGTGGCTTAATATTATGCTCAACACATTTATTATAAAACTTATAATGACCAGCCATATTACCATCTGTTATAGATAAAAGCTTATATCCACAATCTGATGCCTTTTTAATATAGTCATCTAAATGTATTGAATTTTTTAGCATATTATATTCTGTTTGACCATACAAAAAAGCTATCATCATATTGCCTCCAATCTATAAGAATTACTATAAAATCATTATACCATGATTTTACGCTTTTTTATTATAAAATATCCTACAATTGAAAGCACTCCTACTGGTATTAAAAATATCCAATAGTATTTTTTTATAAAGCTTTTTTTGACATGGACAGTTATTGAAGCATAGTTAGTCTTTCCATATGAATTCTTTACTGTAATATAGGCAAAATATATTCCCTCTGTATTAGTATCAACATTTGAAGAATCTATTGTTGCATTGAGTGTAATATCCCCATCATATACATCAATAACTTTAAAATAATTATAATAATTAACACTATCTCCTACACTTATATAAATATCATTTACCTCGATTTGAGGTATACTCTCACACACTACACTTACTATAAGTGTCTTAGCAAAGCTATTACCAGCTAAATCTAGTACTGTATATGTAACACTATACTCTCCAATTGCCTTCTTTATAGAAGCATATTCAACTTCTATTGAATCTATTCCTGCATTATCATCACACGATTCTATTATATTTAAAAACCATTCCTTATTAAGTGAATCAACAGTTGATACATTAATCTCAATTCTATCCTGATTTAATGTAAGCTTTGGCAATATATCATCATATACCAAAATATTTTGAAACCATGTTGTAGTATTATTATAATCATCTGTAACACTAAATTGCACCTTATGATTACCAAGAGACGTAGTATCAAGTTCTGCTTCTATATATGATGAAATATTTTTACCAGCCGCATCATATGCCTGGAAAAAGTTTGATGCCAAAAACAAATCCCCATATGCAATTTGAAAGGATTTTGATATTGGCTCATATTTAGGATTAGAAGATAATCCTTCTACAATAACCTTAGTCTCATATGTTGTAGTATTTATTGACGGATCTGATGCTATAACTAACAAGCTATATTCACCAACCTTATTGTAATCAACTAATGAATCATCATATACGATAGTAAGGCTATCCTTTGAATAATAATTATCATATATTTGAAAATAATTAGAATAATTGATACCTCCACCAACACTCGTTCTCAATGATGTTAATTCATTGATTGTTGGTGGAATGCTATCAGATACAACAAAGGTTACCCTAGTAGTCTCTTCTATTTCAGAAACCGCTCTATATGTTAAATAGTATGTACCGATAGTATTAGTATCAATATAATCTGGATCTGTATCATCCTCACCCCATAATATCCCAACATATTTATCAACCCTATATCCGTTTTGACATAAATATGCCTTCGGAATCGAAAGGTAGTCAGTAATTGGATCACCAACCTCAACATTTACAATTGTATTTTCCCATTCAATTGTATAAACAATACCTGCAAATACATCAACCTGTAGCATTAAAAATAGTAGAGCAAACAAAATCATTAATATTTTTTTCATATAAATCATCCTCCACTATAAATATTGCAGAGAATTACTTGATTTTACTAAAATAAATTTTAAAAATTCCTTCTACAAGCATATCTTCATAAGTTTTTTTCATGCTTTTAATAATAATTGGACATTTATTAGTCCCTCTAAGCGATAAATCTTTAATGTCAATAATATGAATATTCAAATCATCATACATTAAATAATTAAAAACGCCTATAAAAGTTTTATAATTAAATACAACTATCTTTGCTAGGTCATTATAGTAATACTTTATGCCTATCATAATGTGTCAAATTCTTTTGTTTGATTAAATGTCTTATTCAAGACCTCATACGCCTGCTTATATCTTGCATCCTTGCATAATCTTTTCACAAGAAGTTTTGCAATTCTTTCAACAAGATATGTAGCATTAATCTTTAGAGCAGTTGGAAACAATTCATTCATAAGAACAGGATATGAATCATCTGAATTTCTTGATAAGACCTCTAAATATTTAATATAAAGGGCCTCATAATCATTTAGTGATATATAATCCTTTTCAATTAGATAGAATCTCTTATTATCCTGAAAAAACAACGCAATGTAATAATAAAACTTACTTAGCCCCTTGTATGACTCTGGCTTCTTAGTTTTATATTTATAAGCATCCTCTAAGAACCTTATAGTATGATGATATCGGCTATTATTAAACTTGTCCTTTAATAACTCTAGCTCATCATACATCTCATTCATCAAAAAATATTTGAATTCTAAAAACATAATATAATCATATTTATCATGATTCATAAGCTTAGTATGAATAGATAATGTTTTTAAGGCTGTTGGCAAAAATCTTTTAGAATTCGCAATATAATAAATATCACATAGTGCAGTATATGCTATACCCTTTTCATATTCTGTAATATATGCAGAATTAATTGCACTCTTAAAAATTCTACATGCCTCCTTATTCTCATTGCATTTCTTATTAAGAATTGCAGATGCAATAGCATACGCTATAAGATCTCTGCTATTCATAGATGCAGTAAGAAGATTAAGCTTATTATTAATACTAATTGCCTCATCAAGCATATCAAAATAAACATAATAATTAAGCTTAATAATATTGGCCTTATAATTTTCAAGGCTACTCACCTTATTAAATATGTTTTTAATTTCATCCAAATCATCATAATAAATTGATTTTTCCATAGTCTCAAAAATATCATTAAGATTATATAAGACCTTAAGCTCAACATCTGATATTTGAATCCTATCACATATTTTATGAATAACCTCTGGATTAGGATTAATATCACTTCTTTCTATTTTGCATAAATATGACACGCTGCAAACATTAGATGCCGTTTCCTTAAGAGTCATATTCTTTCTTAGTCTTTGTGATTTGATTTCTGTTCCGACTACAGTATTAGTTTCATCTTTATCGTTTATTCTACTCGTAATTTCATTAGCCAAATTCATATGTAACACCTCTCATCATATAATAAATTGTATTTTAAATTACCAAATAAAACATAAAGTTTGCAATTATAACTAGGCAATTATTGATTTTTTTATGCAGTTTATGCATAATTTGCTGAAAAAATAATGTTTTTATTCCTAAAAACAAAAACCACTTATAAATGTTTTTTAAAATTAAATTATGTATTTGTCGATTGTCATTTCCCTCCATTCGATCCACTATAATTATAGCATTGCTTATAAAATGTGTCTATTTTACTGCTCTAGCATATAAAAAAGGACATTATTTTATAATGTCCTTACAATATTCCTTTAATTTGCAATTTTCACACATTGGGCTAGCCTTCTTGCAATAATACCTTCCAAAAAGTAATAATAGATGATGAGATAAAATCCAATCCTCTCTTTTAATTATTTTCTTTAGATTTAATTCAACATCTAATACACTATCTTTTTCCTTCACAAGACCTAATCTTTTAGATACTCTTTCTACATGAGTATCAACTGGTAAAGTTGGTATTTTAAAACCTTCTGCTAGAACTACCTGTGCTGTTTTTCTTCCTACACCAGGAAGATTAATCAAATCATCAAATGTATTTGGTACAATCCCGTTATGCTTTTCAACTATAATCTTTGCTAGATTTGAAATGTTACGGCTTTTTACATCTGCTAGTCCTAATGGCTTTATTATTTCCTTAATGCTTGATACATCTGCCTTACTTAGCTTATAAACATCATCATATTTTTCAAAAAGTGGTATTGTAATTTGATTTACATGCTTATCTGTTGTTTGAGCAGATAATACTACTGCTATAAGTAGCTCATATGAGTTTCTATAATTTAGTTCACATCTAGGCTCTATAAATGTACGCAGTATATTTAATATATCATATACTCTTGTCATTATTTGATCATAGCTAATGCCTTTTTAAAATCAGCTGATTTTTTAGCATCAACACCCTTATCATTATCATCAAGCATTTGATGATGATTCTTTAAAAGAATCCTCTCTACTGCGTTAATATTAACATTTCCTTTTTTAATACTAGCCTTAATCGCATCACTAATCTCCGCAGGAAGGAATCCTTCATTAATAAATCCTTCAATTTTATTATATTCCATAGGACTTATTACCTTATTAGATCCCTGCTGGTATAATTCAATAATCTCTTCAAGCTCTGTTTGAACCTTCTTGACCTGATTATTTTTTATAATTCCTTCAAGCCTATCAAATAAAGGCTTAATAGTTGGTCTTTCATCTGCTACACCATCTTCATTTGTAGTAATTAGTGTACCATATAATCTCTTATCTATTAAAGATTCTAGTGATTGTTCAACTAAAGCCTTATTAAGAGATGTATCAGCTGATAGCTTTGAAATTCTTATCTTCTTTTGAGCCTTGATGTAATCTAAAATCTTAATTAATACTATAGAATCATTTGGAGTAAGCTCTAAATCATTTGAAAAATCAAGTATTAGCTTATATATATCAAGATATCCTTCAATAAATAATTCCTCTAGCAAAACAATCACCTACTTTATTGCGACCTTATCTAAAGCTTGCTTAGCAGCCTCCTGCTCAGCATCCTTCTTAGTGCGTCCAAATCCTCTTCCCATGATCATTCCATCCATTTTTACAATTGCCTCAAATGTTGTATTATGAGATGGACCACTCTTACCTACAATTTGATATTCAAGTGTTCTCTTATCAGCCTGTACAAGCTCCTGGAATACACTCTTATAATCCTTAATAGACTCTACCTCTTCAAGGTATGGTACAACTATATGATTAAATATTTCATATACTCTATCAAATCCAGCCTCAAGGAAGCATGCTCCAAGAACTGCTTCAAATGCATCCGCAAGTATTGCAGGTCTTCCTCTTCCACTAGATTGCTCCTCACCATTACCTAATAATAAATAATCCTGAAGGGATAAATGCTTAGCATATATATCTAATGCCTCCTCACGGACGCATTGAGCTCTTTTCTTAGTCATAGCTCCCTCATCTAAGGAATAATTAGTATATAAATACTTAGACATTGAAAGTTCTAATACCGCATCTCCTAAGAACTCAAGACGCTCATTACATTCTCCGCCATTTTCATTTGCATATGAAGAATGTGTTAAGGCTTCCTTAATTAAATCCTTATTAGTAAAGCTAATCCCTAATATATCCTCTAATTCTTTAATTTTCTTCACATACATCACCACTATTCTTAGCTAAATCCTCTTTAAGCTTTCCAATGACATCCTTTAAAACCATTTCACGAGCTTGTCTAATAGCATTAAAGAAAGCGTGGGAATCACTGTTTCCATGAGCCTTTATAACAGGAGATTCAACTCCTACAATCATAGCTCCTCCTACCTCAGATGAATCAAGTCTCTTAGCAAATCTCTTAAGGTTCTTTCTCATAAATAGATATCCTATTTTTCCACCCATAGAGGCCTTAATCTCCTGCTTTAGCATCTTTCCCATAGCCTTAGCAGTACCTTCAGTAGTCTTTAATACCATATTACCTGTAAATCCATCAGAAACTATAACTCTAACATCATTAACCAAAACCTCATTAGGTTCTACATTTCCACAGAAATTGATAAGCTTTGATTTTTCTAAAATCTCATATGCAAGATTATCTACCTCACGTCCCTTACCCTTTTCTGATCCGATGTTAATAAGACCCACTTTAGGATTATCAAATCCTAAAATTTCATGAGCAATAATAGAACCTGCAACCGCAAACTCATGATAGTGCTCTGGCTTAAGCTCAACGTTTGCTCCTACATCTAGTAAAAGCTTACCCTTTCCATCAAATGATGGAATAATTGGACATAAGGCTACACGTTGCATAAGCTTAATACGTCTAATAATTAAATGTGCTCCAATTATTAAGCATTGTGTAGGTCCACTTGATACAACTGCATCAACTTCCTTATTACGACCTAAATACATTGCCTTAACCATTGAGGCCTCCTTATTAGTTCTAATTGCCTTAACAGGGTCATGCTCACCCATATCTAATACCTCTGTTGTATGAGATATAGTAATTCTTTCCTTATTTGTTAAAAGTGGATTGATTTTGGTCTCATCACCAACAAGAACAATCTCAATATCCTTATATTTTTTTACAGCTTCCATAGCAGCTGGAACTGTGGTAGTGACACCAAAATCTCCACCCATAGCATCAATCGCAATCTTTATCATACCTAAAATCCTCCTCTAATTTAAATTATACAACATATCTATAAGATATGTACTAATTTAATTTATTAATTTCATTTTCATTTTCTATAACGCCTCTAACTATATCGCTCTTATCTCCATTAAGATATGCTAAATATAGCTCATGTGCATCAGCCTTTGCCATATTGAATGTATCAATATCAGATATAATATTATCCTTAATAAAGCCAGATTGTGATACTCCTAAAAGATCCCCTGCACCTCTCATCTTTAAATCAAGCTCAGAAAGTTTGAAACAATCATATGTGCTCTCCATTATAGAAAGCCTTTCATTATCCTTATTAGATGCAAGTATACATCCAGATATTAAATCATTTCTACCTACTCTTCCTCTAAGCTGATGAAGAGTTGATAGACCAAATCTATCGGCATTATAAATAATCATAAGTGTCGCATTTCTAATATCAATACCAACCTCTATAACTGTAGTTGATATTAAAACATCAAATTCATGATTTTTAAACCTCTCCATAACCTCATCTTTATTCTTCATAGAACCATGAAGAGTTTCAAATCTAACCGAATCTAGATGAGGCTTTAGCTCATCTAGAGCTCTTTCAATTGTATAAATACCATCATCAACACTTTCCTCTATAAGAGGAACTACAACAAAGACCTGATGCCCCTTTGATACATTTTTATAAATTGCCTTGCAAATAAACTCTAAATCAGTACATCTACAAACCTTTGTTAATACATCATGTCTATTTTGTGGCTTAGTCTCAATAGTTGTAATATCTAAATCCGCAAACCTAGAAATACCAAGTGTACGAGGTATCGGTGTTGCTGTTAAAAATAAAGAATCTGTATGTATTCCCTTATTGATTAAAGCTTGACGCTGCATAACCCCAAAGCGGTGCTGCTCATCAATAACAACAAGTCCTAATTTATTATAATTAACATCAAGGCTAAACAAAGACTGAGTACCAATAATGATATCTATCTTACCATCATTTAAATCTCTTAAAATTTCTTTCCTTTTAGAGGCTTTTATACTAGAGTTTAAAAGCTCTACTCTAATACCAAAGGATTCAAATAGTCTTAAAGCCTTTGCATAATGCTGATATGATAAAACCTCAGATGGTACCATCATTGCACCTACATATCCTGAAAGATAATTAGCATAAAGTGCAATAAAAGCCACGATAGTCTTTCCACTACCAACATCACCTTGAATAAGTCTATTAAGCGGATGCTCTCCTCTCATTTCACTAAGTATTACATTAACCGCATTCATTTGATCATCTGTAAGCTTAAAGCTTAATCCTCTAATAAGCTCTAATACTTTATTATAATCGAATATTTTAGGTTCCTTTCTATAGGTGTCATAATAATATCTTAAAGACTCAAGTCTAATATTATATAAAAGATATGCCTCATATCTTCTTCTATATGAAGTTCTAGCTATATCATCCTCACATTTTGGAAAATGTGATTTATATATATATTCATTATATTCCATAAGATTATATTTATCCCTAATACTTTTTGGAAGTATGTCATTTAAAACTGGCTTATTAGCCTTAAAAACATCAAATATAAGCTTTTGAAGAATCTTATTAGAAATATTTATAGGATAAATTGGTTCAATATATTCCTTAAAATCCTCAAAAAATACATTTTTTAAGTATAATGTCCTCTCATTTGGTCTATAAAGCCCAAAGAAAGTATATTCTAACCCTTTTTTTAGCTTAAAGCGTAAATAATCCATACCAAAGCCTACAACCTTTATTTTTTGATTGCATGACTCAATACTAAAAACAGCCGCCTTCATCCTTGATATTAATCCAACAGATGAGATAACCATACCATTTATAGTTACATTCATTTCAAAATCTATATCTAATACATTAGATATCTTATAAATGTTATAACTCTTTGGTGTAAAGCGTATTAAATCCTCTACTTTATTAATACCCTTTTCTTTAAGGATTTTTTCATATTTAGTTCCAATTCCTTTAATTTCCTTAATGTCATTAGATAGCATAAATACTCCCACAAAAAAATTAAGAGGCTGGAGAATACCAACCTCTTATTATTAATTATTAAAGATTAATTATTCAACAGAAATGATATATGAATAAATATCTTGTCCACCATTGATTACCTCAACCTCTAAATCCTCATTCTTTGATTGAATATAATCAGCTAGTTCTGAAGCCTCATCATCATTTATATCCTTACCATAGAAAATAGTTACAACTGATGAATCCTCATTAACTGTATTATCAACGAGCTTCTTAGCAGCATCCATCTTTTCCTTAACAGATACAATGATGTTTCCATTAGCGATTCCCATATAATCTCCATTGCTGATCTTAACACCCTTAATCTCAGTATCACGAACAGCATATGTGATTTCTCCAGATGTAGCATTATTTACAGCCTCTTGCATTGCTTCAACATTATCCTCAAACTTTGCAGTTGTATCAAACACCATAAGTGATGCATATCCTTGAGCAATAGTCTTAGCCTTAAGAACAGCTACATGCTTATTCTTGCAAAGCTTTACTGCTTGTTCTGCTGCAAGAATTACATTTGAGTTATTAGGAATGATAATAATATTATCAGCATTAACAGCATCTACTGCCTTTAGGAATGCCTCTGTTGATGGATTCATAGTTTGACCACCATCAATAATATAGTCACATCCTAATTCAGTAAATGTATTCTTAATTCCCTCTCCAAAGCATACAGAAATAAGTCCATATGTCTTATGCTCTTGCTTTGCTTCATTCTTAGCTGGCTCTTCAACAACAGGTGCATTCTTATTTACAATAGAAATTGTAATAAACTCACCATTCTTTTGAAGAAGCTCTAAAACCTTACCTGGGAATTCAGCATTCATCTTAACATCAAGATATTTATCATTTTGATTTAAAGAAATCTTATCTCCTAAAGCCTCAAGAGATGGCTTAACTGAATCAAGCTTAAATCTGTTAGGATACTTAAGCTCTAGCTTAATAGTCATTTCATAAGCAAACTTAGAATTATCTCCTGGCTTAGCCTCAGTTGAAACCTCAAGCATTTCACCCTTAACAGCCATTAGCATTCCTTCAATAACCTTAACAAATCCAGCTCCTCCAGAGTCTACTACTCCTGCTTCCTTTAATACTGGAAGAAGGTTTGGAGTATTAGCTAAAGATTTCTTAGCTTGATCAATATACTTTTCAAGTAAATCCTCTAGTGACTCTAAGACCTCTTGCTTTTCAATAAGCTCAGCTGACTCTCTTACAACTGTAAGAATAGTACCCTCTACTGGCTCCATAACTGCCTTATAAGCAACCTCATATCCAGAAACTAAGCACTGAACAAAATCATTAAGATCAATTTCAGCCTTTCCAATTTCCTTAAGCTTTAAATACATTCCTCTAAAGAATTGAGAAAGGATAACTCCTGAATTTCCACGAGCTCCCATTAATAATCCTCTTGAGAATATTTTTGATAAATCTATAACAGATTCAACCTCTACCTTAGAGATTTCTGTAACACCTGACATCATAGTCATTTGCATATTTGTTCCTGTATCTCCATCTGGAACTGGGAAAACATTTAATGCATCGACTTCTTTATGTTGATTCTTTAAATTAATTGCGCCGTTAATCACCATTTTTTTAAGTAATTCACTATTAATAGCACATACAGACATATAATATGCCCTCCAATTCTATATTCAAAAATTACAATGACTTGTTAAATATATCATATGATAATTAAAAAGTCAAACTGACTTTACTCTCCAACACACAATCATTATATCATATAATTTAAAAATGTAAAACGATTTTTACATACAATGCATATATTTGTGCGGTATTTTCCTAACTAAATTTTAATAGTTATTCTTTTTTTACAAAAACATATTGATTTTATTTTTGGTTATGGTAAAATAGAGGGGCTTGATTAAAAAAATTATAGCTTTAAGGAGGTAGTTCAATATGGCAAAGTGCTATGTAACTGGAAAAACAACTACATTTGGTAATAAAAGAAGCCACGCTTTAAATGCTAGCCGTCGTACTTGGAAGGCTAACCTTCAAACTGTTCATATCGTTGATGAGAATGGAAACGTTAAGAAGGTTAAGGTTTCAGCTAAAGCTTTAAAGAAGGGAAATCTAAATAGAGCCTAATGTACGCAAATCGGTTTCAAAACCGATTTTTTGCGCTTTATAGGGCATCTTTTTATACGGAGAGAGAAGATAAATGAAACTTTTAGGTAACATTATTTGGTTCATATTCGTAGGATTATGGGCCGCAATCGGATATGTCTTTTTAGGACTTCTTCTTTGTATCACAGTAATAGGTATTCCATTTGGTATACAGCTATTTAAAATGGTTTCACTTGTAATAACACCTTTTGGACAAGTTGTTGATACGAATTTTGGAAAGCATCCAATAATAAATATAATATGGCTTATATTTGCCGGAATTGAAACAGCTTTAGGATTTTTGGTTGTGGGATTACTATTTTGTGTTACAGTAATTGGTATTCCATTTGGCATGCAATGCTTTAAGCTTGCCAAATTGACATTAATTCCTTTTGGGGCAGCTTTAAAATAAACGAAAAGAGTAGATTTGTTGATATTCAACACTTCTACTCTTTTTTGTTAGAATTCTTTTAATAATGATCTATTATCTTTTTTATGTAATAGATATATGTTAGACATACAAAAAGCATCAATTATTTTAATAAATTATCTATTCTTTCCTTACGATCCTTTGCGTTCATAACATAAGATCCTGCAACGACTATATCAATTCCTGCATCCTTACAAAGCTTTACAGTTTCATCATTAACTCCACCATCAACCTCTATAAGATATTTATAGCCATTCTTCTTTCTTAAATCATATAATTCCTTAATTTTGTCTACTGCACTTGGCATAAACTTTTGTCCGCCAAATCCAGGCTCTACAGACATTACAAGAACTAAATCCAAATCATTTAAATAATCCTTAATAGCACTAACAGCTGTATTAGGCTTTATTGAAAGACCTGCAAGCTTACCATACTTTTTAATTTCTAAAATAGTCTCCTGTATAGGTGATTTTGCTTCTGCATGAAAAGTTATAATATCTGATCCTGCCTCAGCAAAATTCTTAATATATTTTAATGGATTTGAAATCATTAAATGAACATCAAAAATATTATCTGGACAATATTTTCTAAAGTCTCCTACAAACTTTGGTCCAAATGTAAGATTTGGAACAAAATCTCCATCCATAACATCAATATGAATGTACTTTACTAGATTTTTAATATCCTCTAAATCATTTTTTAATTTTGAAAAATCACATGTAAGTATTGATGGTGAAACTTCCATAATAATTAACCTCTATTCTTTATTATTTCTTCTCTCATTTTTAAATAGCTAAGATATCTTGTATCAAGTATCTTACCATTAACATAAGCCTCATATACACCACATCCTGGTGTATTTTTTAAATGTGCACAATCATTAAATTTACACACATATTCATCAAATTCCGGGAATAGGTGCGCAAGCTCATCCTCATTTATATCAAAGAATTGTAAATCAAATTTTGAAAATCCAGGAGTATCTCCAAGAAGTATTTTCTTGTAGGAATAAAGTGTAACCTCACGAGTTGTGTGCTTACCTCTTCCTAAGGCCTTTGATATTTCATTAGTATTTAGACTAAATCCTGGAATTATTCCATTAATTAAAGTTGATTTACCAGCTCCTGTTTGACCAGATAAAACTGATACCTTTCCCTTTAATATATTTAATATTTTATTTCTTTCCTTAAGGTTTAAGGAATTAACAAACAATACCTGCCATCCAAGATGCCTATAATAATCCATTTTTAGATTAAGTGATACATATTCATCATCACTTAATAAATCAGCTTTAGAAACAATTATAACTGGTGTTATATTTTGCTTTAAAATATTTACTAAAAACATATCTAAAAGATAAAAGCTAAATTGTGGTTCCTTTGCGGCAAATACTAATATTATTTGATCTACATTAGCTATATCTGGTCGAATTAAGGAATTAGCTCTTGGCAATACCTCAGTTATATAATTATTATCTTCATTTTCTTCGTATAAAACAAAATCTCCTACCTTAGGGCTTATTTTAATACGAGTTGTTGAAAGCTTTTTTGAAAGCTTATTAGTGTTCTTATTAAATTCTGAATCAGAAGATACCTTCTGATATCTAAGCCTTCCTGAAGCCTTAGCACTGATGATGGTACCATCATCTAAAAGAATTTGATAATTTCCACCATTTAGATTAATTACACGACCCTTAGCCATAGATCCTCCTATTCCATATGTTTACTTCTAAGCTGTCCACATGCTGCGTCTATATCTGCACCATATTCATATCGCTGAGTTACATTAATTTTACATTTCTTTAATGTATCAAAGAATTTTTGTGTATGTTCCCTTGTTGATTGAACAAATGGCTTTTCCTTAACCTCATTATATGGTATTAGATTAACATACACATTCATTCCCTTTAATAAATGTGCTAGCTCTAATGCGTTCTTTTCACTATTGTTAATTCCTTCAAGAAGAATATATTCAATAGTTACTCTTCTATTAGTAAGTGATATATATTCCTTTATTGCAGGAATTAACTTTTCTAATGGATATGCCTTATTTACTGGCATAATCTTTGATCTGATTTCATTGTTTGGAGCGTGAAGTGATATTGCAAGATTTGATTGAATATCCTCTTTTGCATAATCTAGAATACGTGGTACTATTCCTGATGTTGAAACACTAATATGGCGTGCTCCTATTTCAAGTCCATGAGGATTATTAATAATATGAAGGAACTTCATAATATTATCATAATTATCAAAAGGCTCTCCTATACCCATTACAACAACGTGAGTAATCTTTACACCAACCTCATGTTCTACGCTCATAAGCTGTAATACTACCTCCGCAGCTGTAAGGCCTCTTATGCATTTCTTCATTCCTGATGCGCAGAAGGCACATGACATATTACATCCAAGCTCTGATGTAACACATGCACTATATCCATATGGATGATGCATCAAAACAGTTTCAATTAGGTTTCCATCAAAAAGCTTAAAAAGGAACTTATGAGTTCCATCTGTTGCGACCTGATGTGTTACAACCTCTAGAAGGTCTAAGGAAAAATCCTTCTTTAGGCTTTCTATTACATCCTTTTTAATATTTGTAATTTCATCAAATGATCTAATACCCTTACGGTATACCCACTCATATACCTGAGTAGCTCTAAATGGCTTTAATCCAATTGATACAAAATATTCCTTTAAATCATCTAAGCTTAATCCATAGATACTAGTCATTATTCTTCACCTTATACTTCTTATCAACCTTTTTCATGGCTGTATTTCTATCATTTTCATTTTCAAAGCCTGAAAGCTTTAGCATATAAACAACTGCTGAATTTAAATATATAAAAACAATATCATCAAAATATGAAACCTTATAAATAAGTAAATAATTTAGCTTTGTATGAAGCTTAGCTACACCTGAATCAAGTGTAATATCCATACCATCCTCACCAAATTGATACTTATATCTAAATCCTGTTGAAATTGATCTATTTTGCTTATCTAAAAACTTATCAGCAAATACTCCTAAAACAAATGGCAATACTGCTATAATAATACCGCATGGGATTAAAATATATGGAAGGAATGACGCATCAAAGCTATCAGTAAATGTCGTAATTAAAAGGGCAATTCCAATAATTGCGATAATAACTCCTATAATAGAAAAGCTTAGACCACTACGTATAGCTGAAATACGTGTACATTTAATAAGCTCTTCTCTTGTTATTTCACCCTTATTCACAATACGTGATACTTCATCATCTAATATTTCTTTTTCTTCCATAAATATTCACCACCAAAACTATTATATCATATTAATTAAAATATTTTCAAATATATAAAACTCTTTTAAAACAAAACTCGAGGTATTAAATACCCCGAGTTATTAATTATTGTCTTAGACGTGCTTGGAATTCCATTTCAAGTCTCTTAATTATTGAATTAATAGTCTTATCAACATCTGAAGCCTCTAATGTCTTTGTTGGATCATTAAATGTAAGCTTTACAGCTATACTCTTCTCATCGCTTCCGACATTTTCACCCTCATATACATCAAATACCTTAAGGTCTACTAATGTCTTACGAGCTGTTTGACGGATTAACGCAAGTATTTGCTCTGCCTCTAAGGCCTTCTTACAAACAATCGCAAGGTCACGCTCTATTGATGGGAACTTAGTAATAGGCTCATATTTAAATGGCTTATTTAATAATTCAAGTATTACATCCTCATTAAGCTCAAATACTACCATTCTTGGATAATCTTTTTGTTGAAGGAAGCGTGGATGAAGCTCTGTAATAAATCCAACCATCTTACTATCTGCATAAATAGATGCACATCTTCCTGGGTGGAAGTTCTTATTTAGCTCTGTCTCCTTCTTATAATTAACATTCTTAAGTCCAATACGTGCAAATAAATTATCAAGTAATCCCTTTACAAGGAAGAAATCAACTGGAGTCTTTTCCATTTGCCATAATGATGATTGGAACATTCCTGTTAATGCTCCAGAAATTAGATTAATCTCTGATGTAGTATCATATCTCTTACCAAGCTCAAAGAATGCTAGGTCATTAAACTTACGAGCCTTATTATATTTAATAGCCTCACATACACCATTTAATAGAGATTGTCTCATACAAGCTCTATCCTCAGTCATTGGCATTAATACCTTAATTGCGTCTGCCTTATATGTTGTAAAATTATCTAAATCAGCCTCGTTTATAAGAGAGTATGTTATAGTCTCATTTAAACCAAATCCTGATAATAGATATCTTACATTTCTTTCAAGACGTTGCTTTGGTGTAAGTACTCCCTTATCATTTGTCTTAGGATTTACTGTAGGGATATTATTATATCCATAAATACGTGCAACATCCTCTATGATATGCTGATCCCAATCCTCTAAATCCATACGGCGTGATGGAATTGTAATATCATATACATCACCATTTAATTTATAATCATAGTTTAATGCATCAAATATTCCCTCAAGGCACTTCTTATCAAGTGATGTACCAAGAACCTTATTTACCTTATCTAAGGTAATATCTACATGCATATTCTTAAATGGTGCAGGATTATTGTTTGCTATTTCCTTAGAAATCTTTGCATCACATAATGTTTCTAATAGATATAAGGCATAATCTAATGCTCTTTCTGTACGAGCATAGTCAATCTTACGCTCAAAGCGTGTAGATGACTCACTCTTAAGCTGTAAACGTTGTGAAGTCTTTCTTATCTTAAGAGGGTTAAAATATGCAGCCTCTAGTGCTACGTTTACAGTATTGTTTGTAACTTCAGTTGAAGCTCCTCCCATAACACCTGCAACACAAATAGGATTTACACCATCTGTTATAACAATATCATCTGATGTAAGATTTCTTTCTACATCATCAAGAGTCTTAATTGTTTCATTATCCTTTGCGTTACGAACTAAAATCTTATTTCCTAGCTTATCTGCATCAAATGAATGTAATGGTTGACCCATTTCCATTAATACATAGTTTGTAATATCAACTACATTATTAATAGGTCTAATACCTGATGCGATTAATCTTGCACGCATCCATTCAGGAGATTCCTTTATTTTAACATCCTTAGCATATCCCAATAAATACTTAGGACAATCAGGTGTTTCAACACTAACTGAAACAGGATTTTTAATATCTACAAATTTTGGCTTATTATTCTTAATAGTAACCTTCTTTTTTAATGTAGCTGCTACATCATATGCAACACCTTCAATAGATAAAAGATCTGATCTATTTGATGTAAGCTCAAGATCATATACATAATCATTTAAGCATAAATAATCAAGTGGGTTAGAACCAACCTTTGCATCCTCCGGTAATAGATAAATACCATCCTTGAATTCTTCAGGAACATACTTATCCTCGAATCCTAGCTCCTGAAGGCTACAGCACATACCATTTGATTCAATACCACGAATCTTTGAAGCCTTAATCTTAAAATCACCAGGAAGAACTGCTCCAACACGAGCAACAATAACCTTCTTACCTTGGCTCATATTAGGTGCACCACAAACGATTTGTGATACTCCATCACTAAGCTCAATTTGACACTTATGAAGATGAGTACCCTCAACCTCTTCACATTCCTTAACATAACCAACCTCAAGGTTTGTTGCAGTTGTTAGAGGATATTCCTCCTCTATTTCAACAACGTGAGCTGCAATAAGCTTTGAAAGCTCTTCTGTTGTCACATTAGTTAAATCTATGTAATCCTTTAGCCAATTAAATGAAACCTTCATAATTACTTAACCTCCTTGAACTCACGTAAGAATCTTACATCATTAATGTAGAAGTTTCTTATATCATCAATACCATTCTTTAGAATAGCAACTCTTTCTACTCCAATTCCAAATGCAAATCCTTGGATTTTCTTAGGATCATATCCTGACATTTCAAGAACCTGGTTATTAACCATACCAGCTCCTAAAACCTCAATCCATCCAGTACCCTTACACATAGAGCATCCCTTACCACCACATTTTGAGCATGATACATCAACCTCAACTGATGGCTCAGTAAACGGGAAGAATGAAGGACGAAGTCTAATCTCATTCTTCTCTCCAAACATCTTATGAGCTACCTCAAGAAGAGCTCCCTTAAGATTAGCAAATGTTATATCCTCACCAAGAACAAGTCCCTCACATTGCATAAATTGATGTGAGTGAGTTGCGTCATCTGCATCTCTTCTATAAACCTTACCAGGACAAATAATCTTGATAGGAGCACCCTTCTTAATCTCCATAGTTCTTGCTTGAACTGGAGATGTTTGAGAACGTAATAACAATTCAGGATTAATATAGAATGTATCCTGCATATCACGAGCTGGATGTCCCTTTGGAAGGTTAAGCTTTTCGAAGCAATATTCATCAGTCTCAATTTCAGGTCCTTCAGCAACCTCATATCCCATACCGATAAATAAATCCTCAAGCTCCATAACAATTTCATTTAGTGGATGAATAGAACCTACATTAAAGCTATATCCTGGAAGAGTAACATCAATTGTCTCATCCATAAGCTTCTTTGAAATCTCTTCCTCATTAAGCTCCTCAAGCTTCTTATTATAGGCATCCTCCATTTCCTTCTTAGCCTCATTTGATAGCATTCCAAGCTCCTTCTTTTCATCAACAGAAAGATTCTTCATTTGTGCCATAATCGCAGCTAAAGGTCCCTTCTTACCTAAGAAGTTTGCTTTATGTGCATTTAACGCAAGCTTGTCCTTAACGCTTTCAAATGCTTTTTTAGCATCTTCAACAATCTTCTTTAAATCATCTTTAACCATATTTTTTCCTCCTAGAAAATAAAAAAATCGTCCATAAATAAGGACGATTGAATAACCGTGGTACCACCTTAGTTCAGGAATAAACCCTGCACTCATTATACCTGTAACGTAGGATATACGGATGCTATTAACACCACTCCAAAGTGAATTCAAATATTTTCTCCTTAAAGGCTCACACCATATTACCTCATTCTCTTAAAGGATTTGATATTTTACTACTCTTTATCATCATATTACCTAGTAATTATAACATTATTATAAAAATATTCAAGATTAAAATATGAGTTAATTTACACACATTAAAATATATTATGCTATAATAGGGCTGGTGATATAATATATGAATAAATACATGATTCAAAAAATTAATATGTACCAAACTAATAAATCGCCTTATGCTATGAAGAAATGTAGATTTCTTCCTACATGTAGCGAATATGCAAAAATATGCTATATGCGCTTTAATTTCTTCAAGGCCTCATATCTTACATTAAAGAGGCTTGCTAGATGTAATCCATTTCACAAAATGGCAGTAGATTTTCCACCAGAAGAAAAAAAGTATCGTCACAAGTACGATACCTTAGAAGAAACACTTAATAAAAAGTATTTAGAAAGCCTATTAAAGTAGGCTTTATTTTTTTAATAAGATTGTTTTATCTAATAGACAATCAACCTTATGCTCCTTATATAATGAGCCTAAGGCTCTCTTAAACGCCTTACGTGAAAGCTTTAAAGCCTGCTCAACCTCTTCACTTGATGATTTTGCAGTAAGGCTCATAACACCATCATGTGCTCTTAAATAATTAAGAATGATTTCTTCATCAGTTCCAATCATAAGCTCCTTATTTTGAGTAAGAGAACCATTATATTCATTCTTCTTAACCATTATAATCTTAGGAGTTACAAACTCACCAAGCCTATAAACTCTTCTTAAATGAGTTTTATGAACAAAGATATATTGCATATCCTTTGTAACAATACCTACCCCTTCAACACCAGGACGAATAACATATCCATCAACAACATCATCTTTTTCATATGATTTTGTTTTTGGAAGATCTAAAATATCATACCTATTAAGAGGCTTTGCGATAAATGAATCCTTCTTAATTTTTAAATTAATTAAAATCATATCATCGATATCTGGCCACATTTGCTTATCATATGGTAGATAATCAAGTGGAATTAATACATCCTTAGGTGTATTAATATTTACAAAGACTCCAAGGTTTGATACAACCTCAACTACCTTTGCAAATCCAGGATTTAATATTGTGGCATATGGAGAATGTGTAGTGGCAGTCATTCTATTCTTTGAATCAAAATAAATAAATACTTCTACCTTATCTCCAATATTTAATTCTTTATCTGATTCCTTAAAGTGTAATAGAATCTCTTCCTTACCATCCGTAAGCATATATCCTAAATCTGATTTTCTTAGGATACTAAGCTCATTCATTTCTCCTGCTTTTATCATTAATTTCTGTCTCCATCCTTATAATTTCTATCACATTCCTTTAAATAATCCTCTTTAGTAGGCTTATTTTTAGGACTTTTTGGTGATTCATATTTTTTTATTAAATCCTTTTCCTTTTGAGTAAGCTCTCGTGTCATAGCTTATACCTTCTCTTCCTTAATACCCATTGATCTCATAACTGATTTAATGGATTCAAGATTATGATCTGTCTCATATGATTCCTTAGTACCATGTACTACATCAAATTGAAAATATAATCCTTCATTAGTAGATAATGTATATCTATTAATAAGCTTATTTTGAGGCTCAATTGTATAAGCCTTAATCTTATCTAATGATAATCTAAAATCCTCAGCAGGCAGATAATCATTAAATATATTTGATATTCTATGGAAATAAAGCTTATTATCCTTAAGGATTGTCATTACAAACTTTTGAGGCTTCTTTGGACTAAATATCTTACCCTCATTAGGTATTACCTTAACTACACATGGCTTTTCTCCATGAAGAAATCTATTAACTCTAAGCTGTAATGTTATATCTTTATATTTCTTCATTTTAGAACTCCTTTACTCTTCTTATAACCTCATCAAGTCCTATTACATCAATTACATCATCCATTGATATTCCTTGTGTCTTACCAGTAACAAGGATACGTAAGAAATGATAGAACTCAGGAAGCATTCCCTTATAAGCATCAGGATTCTTCATATACTTCTTCTTATCAGTATATCCCATTTCCTTAGCAAGCTCCTTCATAGTCTTTTCTGAACCATTCTTTCTTTGTGAAAAATATGCTAGATATCCATCTCTTAAATAGCTAATATTAGCTTCAGCTACATTTTCTAATAAAAGTTCCTTTGAAGGTGGGTTTTGTTCAAATATATCATTATATAAGAATCCAAACTCATTTATAAATGAGCTATAATTTGCAAGATCCTTACGCTTTTCATTAGACTCTGGTCCTTGTGTTTTGAATATATTTGTTAATAGTTCTAGATTTCCTGTAAGCCTATTATATAAATCCTTATCAAACTCATATGCCCAATCTAGCATATTTTTAACATTTGTATCACAATCTGTGTTATATATAATCTCACGAGAAACATTATCAAGCTTTGATAAATCAAATAATGGACCATCAATTCCCATATTCTCATATGTGAATTTGAAATTTTCTAATCCTGTATTTGGATTATTTAAATACCATTCCTCAAAATTAGAATTAATTAATGTGTATAGGTATGCATATATTGCCTTAACAGGATATCCCTTCTCAATATAATACATAGCATTAGCCTCAGGATCCTTACGCTTTGAAAGCTTACGACGAGATTCACCATCCATCTTCATTACAGGAGCTACATGGGCATAATCTGGTCTTTTAAATCCTAAATACTTAAATAGCTGAATGTGAATTGGAAGTGATGATACCCATTCATCTCCTCTAATTACTACTGTTGTACCCATTAAATAATCATCTACTGCATGAGCAAAATGATATGTAGGTACCATATCATTCTTTAATAATACGAAATCATTAAAGTTATTATCCATTTCAATTTCACCCTTTATAAGGTCATTGATTGAAACTCTTTTTGGCTCATCCTCTGGGACTCTAAATCTTAAAACAAACTCTTCTCCAGCCTCTATTCTTTTAATAGCCTCATCTACTGGATAATCTCTATATATAGCATATTTACCATAATATCCTGGAGTTTCTTTATTCTCTGCTTGTTTTTCTCTTATATCATTAAGCTCTTCCTCAGTTGCAAAGCAAGGGTATGCAAGACCACGCTCTAAAAGATCTGCTGCGAATGCATGATAAATATCTACACGCTTAGATTGCACATATGGTCCATATTCTCCCTTTTCTTGACCTGGAGTTATAACTCCCTCATCAGGATTTAAGCCAAGGCGTTTAAATACCTCACAGATAATATCTACAGCACCATCCTGCTCTCTTTTCTTATCTGTATCCTCAATACGAAGCATAAATACTCCACCATTTTGATGAGCAATATGCTCATTAATCATTGCAGTATATACTCCACCTATATGAAGAAATCCTGTAGGTGAAGGCGCAAGCCTTGTCACCACAGTATTCTCATCTCTTCTTTTATATTTATTTAAAATATCATCCTTACTATATTTCAAATTAGGAAATATAGCCTTAGTAAGCTTATTCATTACTTACACTCCTTCTTTGTTGTACTTCCAAATCCACCATCACGAATACCATCAGTCATATCATCATATGTAATAAAGAATTCCTTAAAAATTCCTTGGGCAAATCCATCACCCTCATTAACAACAAGGCTCTTACCTTCATTACTATCATTAGTAATCTTTATAAAAATATGACCTTCATTCTTTGAATTATAATAATCACTATCAATAATACCAACTGTATTATTTAATTGTAATCTATATTTGAATCCAAGACCTGAACGTGGATATATTTCTAAAACATATCCATTTTCAATATATGATCTAATTCCTGTTGGAATCTTTGCAGTTTCACCTGGATTAAGTCTTATTTCAACAGGTGCATAAAAGTCATAGCCTGCAGAACCAACTGTAGCTCTTTTAGGAAGCTTAATATTATCATATATTTTCTTAATAATCGCATCATCTATTGGATATGTATCCTTAAAATCCTTTAAAAATTGTTCAAATGATACCTTTTCAAATCTTGCAACGCTCTTCATTTTTACATCTTCTCCTTATTAAAAATAACACATTACTATAATACTATATTTTGCCAAAATTATCAATTATAGAACTCTTTATTTTATAGTCCTTATTTGTTATAATCAAATAGAGGTGCTATCATGAACGATTATAGAGATTTTGGTTATTATTATGATGATATAATGCAAGAGCTTGATTACCTAGATTGGGTAGATTACACTCTTGATTTTTGTAATAAAAAATCTAAAATATTAGATTTAGCCTGTGGATCTCTTACATTCGCTATTATCATGAAGAGTGAAGGATATGATATATCAGGCCTTGATCTATCAGATACAATGCTTGAGGTTGGAAAGCAAAAGGCTAAAATGAACCACCTTCTTATTCCACTATATCATATGGATATGACTAATTTTAAAATAGATGAGAAATTCGATATTATTACATGTTATTTTGATTCCTTTAACCATCTGCCTACAAAACAAATGGTTCTAGATTCATTACAATGCTGTTATGACCATCTTGCAGATGGTGGATTACTTCTTCTTGATGTATTTAGTAAAAAGGCATATCTTGAATCTCCAAAGGATATTTCAAAGGAAACTATCTCATGTAATTATAGATGGAAAATAGATTTAGAGGATCCTAACATTTTACATCATCATCTAGATATAAAATCAGATGATGATGAGATAAGCGAGGATTATTATGAATACTATTATCCACTTGAGCTATTTACTGAAAATCCATTATTCCAGGTTGTAAATATATCTGGTGATTTTGAAAATTATTATGATAAGGACGCATTAAGAGTTTTACTTGCGTTAAAGAAAAGATAAGGGTGCTAGTTTGCACCCTTATTGTTTTTATATTCTTTAAACTCTTTAATGGCCTTCTTTTGCTTCTTTATAAGAGCCTTTTCTCTTAAGATAGCAATAATAGATTTATCTCTATTGTCCATCATTGTAGGGAAGGCCTTTAATAGACGCTTAGATGATCTTTTAATTTCATATTTTTCATAAACTTCTGTTGCAGAATCCATAATTTTTATTGTAGCTCCTGCAAGCTTTTCACCAATAGCGTCGCTTCCACGCTTTTGGTTTTCTTTTATTCTTGTAACATATTTTGCAAACCTTGTAGCTTGAATTGTAGAAACTATTACATCTATTACAAAATCTAATAGCCATATAGCAGCTATCCAAATACCAACACTATGAGGTATATGGTTTATAGGCCATCTTACTACAGGATGTAATATGTCATATACTAATAGACAGCATACTCCCCATATAACACTAAACTCAAGGCATACATATCCCTTTATATTAAACTTCCTTTCAGAATAATCCCACCATTTTTTATGATATAAGAGTTCAAGAATTAGGCCTGTTAAAAACTCTATTGTAGTTGTTATTAAGGAAGATAATAAAAAGATCAAAAATGGGTGATTTTGAACTGGATTTAATAAAACTAATACAACACAGGCTCCTGCGCCATATAGAGGACAATATGTTCCATTTAAAAATCCTCTATTTATAAATCTTTTAGTTTTAAAGGCTGCATAGCATACCTCCATACACCATCCCAAAAATGAATATACTAAAAAATACCATATTAAATTATATAATGAAAAATCATATATTATATCCTTATATAAAAAGCTCATTTTATCACATCCCACATATCTATTATAACACAAGACCAGGACTATTCATCCTGGTCTATCTGTTCTTCTATTTGGTTTTTATTCCATTCTCTATATATAACCTTCTCTAAAGGTCTATATAGATATGTCATTGTTAATATTGTAGATAATATAAGTAATATTTCAAAAGGAATATCTGCAATAAAGTATGCCTTAACATCTATATCAAGCCATAAAGCATTAGCAAATAGAAATAGCATACAATATATCCATGAGCATATGCTTGCCATTATTACCTTTATTAAAAGATTTTCTTTTTTAACAAGATACATTACTATTACAAGTATTACATATCCTATAAACATTGGAATCATTACAATTGGTGTAAATGAACCCATTACTACATTATCAAGTATTACATGTATAGACACTATTATGAGGCTGTATTTTATACCAAATATAGCCGCAAATAAAGACAGCAACAAGAAGGTTAGCTGAATATTTGGTAATATTGTTAAAGCTTCCTCTTGCACAAATAAAATAACTGCCATCAAGGATATAATACACATCTTTCTTATTGTTATTTTATCCTTTGATATCTTGTTATGAATTATTCCATATACTATAAGTGAAGCAATTAGAATAGCTATAAGCACATATACTATAGTTCTAAATATCTTATAGTTATGTTCTTTTCCAACACTTATTCCTTCACTAAATATAGTTGTAGTATGTGTACTATCTCTTTCTACAATTCCTAATATCATGTTATCAACTAATGCAATATTATCAATTCCTACATTAGCATCCTTGCAGTCATAATTATTATAATCTATATCATCACTATATGATACATCATCCTTAAGATATGCAAGTTCTAGCCATACCCAGCTATTATATATATCTGTTTTTATACTATTAATTCCTACAATATAATGACCATATTGTGTAATTGTACACTCTAGGTCATAATTATCATTTATAAGGTCATATAAGCTATCATCCGTATTATACTCAAATCTTTCGTTTGAAATAATCTCTCCATCAATGTTTTTAACTATTACATTTATATGTCCATCAGATGTTGTTTTATTTGTTTTAAACGAAAAGATTATTGTGAGTATCATTAGCAAAATAAGGAGGATAGCAAAGCCTATCCTCCCTATTCTTTTAAGCATAAAGATAAGCACTTGCTCCCTTGTCTCTTTGAACCTTATATGCAGCTAATGAAGCATATATTTGATTTGTTGACATATTTACATTTGTATCATCCGTTTTAACCTTAATTAACTTCATATCACTATCATAATAACCATCAAATAAGAATTCAATGATATCCTTTGAATCTACCTCGTATTCTGTAGAACGTGGTGATACATTAAGAGCTGCGAATGCTTGTAGCTCTATAGCAACTGATGTACATCCGTATGTTGTTACTCTTGCATTTAATTTAGATAAAACTGTTTTATCATATTTATCAAACATAGCAAGTGAAGCTATTTGCCAAGCTAATCCATCAGTACCCCAAGCAGTGCTTGCATCTTCTGCATTAGCAATAAGGCTTGTAAGATTATCAGATGTTATATTTAATCCCTTTGCAGGTGATATAACAAATGGTGTTACATAATCACTATATGATGTAGAAATATCATTTATTGCAGTTTGATATGCTTCAGTAAATGATGTAAGGTCAACATTAAATGATTTTGCTGCCCAATAATATTTACCAATTTTTGGACCTGTTAATTCATTAACATTAGCCGCTAATAAACTATTTTTAACACTTTCATTAGTTAATGTCTTGAATAGATTTGTATCATATCCATTTGCAATCATTAAATTATTAAGCATATAATTCCAATAATTTGAATCATCATATGTAGTACTCTTTTCGTTAAGGGTATTCATATATGTCTTAGCATAATGGTAGAATGTCTTATCTACTAATAAATCATAGGAATCAAAAGTTCCTCCCCATTCAACTGTATTAAAGCATTCAACCTTAAATTCAAATAGATCTCCAGCATCAATGGTTAAACCATCTATACCTGTCTGTGCTGAAACTCCATTTTCATAAATTGATATGAAATAATTTGAATCTACTACACTATTATTAATTGATGTAATATAGTGTCCATATTCAGACTCTGTTGCGACTACATCAAAATTAGTATCAAGGGCATCCCATAAAGAATTATATGCACCTGCTACTAGTGTCTCATCTCCTAATACTTCATCATCAATGTCTACAACCTTAATTTCGAATGCTGCCTTCTTTTTTAATTCATCAAGCTCATTCTTAAGAGTTGCATTTTCTTCACTTAAAGCTTTATTCTCATCATCAAGAGTAGCATTCTTTTCTGTAAGTTCACTATTCTCATCAGTAAGAGTTTGATTTTCAGCTTCAAGCTCAGCGATTTTGGCTTCTAATTCATCTGTGTTATTATCATCACTCGAACATCCCGCAAGTGTAACAATTCCAAAAATGGCTAAAAGCGAAATAAATATTAACTTTATTCTTTTCATTTCTTTCTCCTTTTTTATTTATATTTATCCATAATAAATAGGTCTCCTGACTTAATTTCTTATATCTAGTGCCTTCTCAGTTTCCCAATGACATATTACTAGACAATCCATATCACAGTTGCGGGTACAGCTAATGATTTACACATTATTCCCTTACATTTATTTAAGACATATAAATTATACAATACATTATTATATTTTCAAATAAAAAGGATATACCAAAATGATATATCCTAATTATATTTGATAACTTATACTATTCTGCGTAAGTTATTGTAATAGAAGTTAAATACTTATCACCAGTAGCAGTTACATAAACAGTTGTATCCTCAGTATAAGTAACTGTCTTTTGATCTACAGTATTAGCTTCAGTGCTTCCAGTTAATGAATAATCTGAGTTTCCACCATAACCATAAACTGTTACTGTGGCTCCAGCTTTAACCTTAAATGATATTACTGTTCCAGCATTAAATTGGAAATAATCTCCCAAATTATCTAATTTTGATTTAGATGCTGTAGCATCAATGCTAAACTTTCCTGCAGTAATTACTTCACTTTCGCCCTCATATTTTGTCTTAGTTAATCCTGAATATGATGTATTAAATACTGTGTTAGTAGTAACTGCATCACTTACTTCTGCAACATAAACAACATCAAACGTTGCTGTCTTTTCAGCATAAGTTACTGTAACTTTGTATGTTCCAGCAGAGTTTTTGTTTATTGCAGTAGTATCAATTTCATAATCAGAACTATTCAATACTACATATGTACTATCGTCATAAATTGCCTTTACGACTAGTTTTGATAAATCATAATCAGTTCCAACAGCATACTCTACAGAAGGGACACCAGTTAATTGGATACCACTAATTGTAGCAACAGTTTTTTCTTGGTTTGGCATAACCATAATTTGATATAAATATACAGTTTCTGTTGCTTCAATTGTTACTGTTTGTGCTTCTTCAAAGAAATATGAAACAGTATCTGCGTTTGCATATCTTTCAGTTGTATCAACACTTCCATATACCTTATAATTATGGTATCCACTATAATTACTTATAACAAGTTTAGTATTTGCCTCAACTTTTAAACTAATCTTTGCTCCTTTATTTAATTGAGTATCTCCGTTTGCTGTTCTAACATCAACCTTACCAGCAGTACCATCAATTGTTAATCCACCTAAAGTAGTTATTTTTTCAGATGCTGTAGATGTTATGTAATTATATGCATAATTTGTACCAGTAGGATTAGATTTTCCATTGAAATTATAATAAGTATTATTATCTATTTCAACAGCTGTTACTTGTGGATTCCATGCAGATGTATATACAACACCAGATGTTGTAACTCCAAAGACCTTTGTATAGTCGTTATAAATCTCAACTTGAGCAGCTGTCATAGTTGTATCAACATTAGTTAAGTCATCTGTTAATGCAATAGCTGTATTATCAGCAAACTTATTATTATAGAACTTAATATCTAATGTATTAACATTGCAGTCCTTAATTAAACCAGTTGCAATTGTAGTAGATTCTTTTGTTGCAAGCTTACTATCAAATGTACAATTTAGATATGCTACAGTTGATGTTGCTGTCCATGGTCTTGCAATGGCATATAATCCAACAAAGTCATCTGCTGCATGGATATTACATCCATTGAATACAGCACCATAAGTAGGCTTGTCAGATGAAGATTTATTTTGTCCCTTATATGCTGTGATATAAGCGGCAACTTTTCCTTCAACACTATTAGAAACCTTAGACTTTAATACTTCAATATCACAATTATCAAAATATGTTGTACTATTAGTTCCGAAAATAAAATCAACACATCCACAGATATATGTATTCTTGAAATATTGACGACCTGTAAATGTCTCTAATGTATCTTGCCATCCATATAATGCACCATTTTGCATAATGAACTTATCTGCTTGTACTAATAAAGCAAGTCCACGCTCTCCATTATCCTTATAACTTGTAGTATCATATTTTGAAATATGATCATAGTAATTCTTAATTGAAATACCATCAATAATACAATTTACTGCACTTTCACGAACAGCTACTGTCTGAGTTGAATCAGTAGTATGAGTGAATCCTGATTCATCTTCAATTCCGTATAATGAATCCCAAATAATAGTTGTCTTTTCAGCTCCTCCAATACCAATTAATGATAGATATGGTAATGTAAGCTCAATCTTCTCAGTATATGTTCCTTCTGCTATATAGATATTCTTTCTTACAGTATCTAATCCATCTTGTAATTGTAAGAAATCAAGTGCTTGTTGGATAGTAGTAAATGTATTACAAGTCTTTGAAATAGTTCCATATGTAACCTGAGCTCCAATTGTACCTGTATAAGATGCATCTACATAAACATTTGCCTCAGTTACAACGGAATCTTCGACAACCTTAGCAATTTCAGTATCAACAACATACACTTCAACATTTTCTGTTTTTGATACCCCATTCATAGTTAAAGTAATAGCTACATCTTTTACTCCAGCAGTTGTTGAATCGAATCCAGAAACAGATACAAAGCTACTAGTAACATCAAATCTTTCAAAGTAAGAATCATCTGATGTATATGCAACAATTGTTAATCCATCACCATCAATTTCATCTCCAATGCTATAAACACCTTGTGGAGTTAAATTGTAATATTGTCCATTTCCAGCAGCTGTATTTGAAATCTTTGAAATCTTATTGAATCCAAGTTCAATATCTGCTAAATCAAATACTTCTACTTGATAACTTGTTTCAAAGTTTTGATATTTAACCTTAACATCATATGTTCCAGCAGTTGTGAAATCAACAGCTGAAGAATCTATTGTTAAATCCGAATTATCAATTGCTTGTTGAGATCCATTTTCCTTAACTGCAGATACTGATAATCCTGCTGATGTAAAGTCCATTCCAGCAATAAACTTGCTCTTTCCTGCTGTTGTAACAACAATGTCTGTAACACTACTCTTAACAACAGCCATATCTAGCTCTATCTTATATAAATCGATAGTTCCACTATCTCTACGTAATACTTGGTATTCATGTCCTTCAATTACATCAAATGAAACTTGTACCATTGGGCTTCCATCTGATGCTGCTGGGAACTCTAAATCTGTAGTTGTACCTGCTGTCTTATCTTTTATTTGAAGAACAACAGTATTTCCTGCAGATCCAGAACCATTTTGGACATATGCACGGCAATTACCATTTCCTAATGCTTCAAATGAAACACCGGCTGCTTGAACTAGCTTTAATGAATGAGTTGATGTCCATGTAGTATTTCCATCTACATCACTATACTTATCTACATAATCAAATCCTTCATATGTCTTCTTAGTCCAAGTCTTTGGTCTTGCTCTTGTTTCAAGATCTTTGTTGGCATCAATAGTAAACATTCCAGATGTAAAAGCTGCCCCATCAAACTTTTTACCTGTACCTAAAGCATCTACAACAGTAGCTAAATCTAAAGCTGCTGTAATTTCTTCATATCCTTCAGGAATATCGATTCCAGCTTCTCCAGCAGCAACCCACTTAGCATAAAGAGTAGTTGTTGTTGTAATAGGTGTAGCAAAATCAAATGCATTAGTTAATGCTTCATCTGTATACCATCCATCAAAATCATATCCATCTAAAGTTGGTGCTGTTGGCTCAGCAACTGTACTTCCTTTATCAACCTCTACTGGATCAACATTACTTCCCCCATTAGTATTGAATGTAACAGTAACCTTTTCAGCTGCTGCATTCTTAGTCCATTTAGCATACAATGTTAAATCAGATTCAACTGCAGTAGTTGAAGTAAACTTTTTAGTTAAGGCAGAATCTGTATACCATCCACCAAATGTGTATCCTTCATAAGTTAAATCTGTTAATGTAACAGTTGCACCTTTCTTTACTGTTAATGCTTCAATTGCATCAAGTGTAATTGAATCTGTTGCATCAGGGTCATTAACATCAAATGAGACAGTGTAGTTAGTTGTCTTAGATGATTTAGATCCTCCACATGAAGTTAATGCTAGTCCTGCTACTGCGGCTAAAGATCCAGCCACAATAAACTTAATCTTTCTTTGCTTATTCATTTGTATTTCTCCTTTTCTTTTTTCTAATTACTTTTAAATGAAAAAAAATCAATGTCCCTTCCCCAAAAAGACATTACATTAGTAATAATACACTAAAAGCTTTAATAATGCAAGCGTTTTCTTGATAACGTTTACATTTTTTTTGCAAAAAAAAATAGTCGAGTTTTTTTATCTCGACTATTAATTGTTTTTTGTATAATTATGCCAATGGATTTAAAGTGACTAATTCAATACAATAAATATCTGTTGTACTTGAAGTTCTATAAATTGTATAAGTTCCTGCAGCACTTATTTCAAATACATATTGAATTGCCTTAGTATTATCTACTGTTTGAATTTCTGCAGAGGTATCATCTGATTTGTTAACTATTCCAATAGAATTAGTACCATTAACCATTGCATATACTGCAATATATCCAGCTCCAGAAGCCACTATATCAATTCCAGCTGATTTATTACTAACATTATATGAATTAGTAAATGAGGCAGATGTCTTTCCATCAACCATTCTATACTTATTTGCTCCTAAAGTTACTCCTGTAGCTTCTCCATTTGTAGTTAAGCTACCAGTTAATTCCTCTTTCGTCCAGTTTCTTCCATGATCATTTCTAATTTGAGCATTACCATGAGTGTTAAAAGTGAATACTTCATCAACACTAAATGTAGGGCAAGTTTCAGTACCCTTTGCCTTAGTTTCATAGTCATCCATTAAAACTGTGCTTACTGAAAGATTATATCCTGTTTCAGCTTCTAATGTAACATTATAATTAGCATATAGAACCATATCAGTTGAAATTGCAGTAGTTAAATCAAACTTAGTTGTTAATTCCTCATCAGTATACCAACCTTCAAATGTATAAACAAACTTAGTATTATTTCCGTTTGAATTTGCTTGCTTTGTTGGGCTAGCTGGTGTAGTTAAAACAGCTCCCTTATTAATTGTTTGAGGATTTACTGTACTTCCTCCATTTGTATTAAATGTAACTGTAACTGTGTCTTGCCACTTTGCTACAAGGGATAAATTGCTCTTAACTACAGTTGTTGATGTAAACTCTGTTTCAAAAGTGTCATCTAAATACCAACCATCAAACGCATATCCTTCATATGTTGGTTGATATTGTGATAAATCAATTGTGTCTCCACTTGTTACAGAAATATCATTATATACTGTTGGTCTTATTGAGTCTGATGTATCAGGGTCATTTGAATTAAATGAAACTAAATATTCCTTTGCTTCTTTACTTCCACCACATGATACTAAAGTAACGATAGCTGCACTAAGTGCAACACCAGTTAATAATCCTTTAAATAATCTCTTCTTCATAATAAATTTCTCCTTACTCATTAAGAATATACTTTATTATATTTTACAACACTATTTTTTTATTATCAAGTCTTTTAAGTAAAAGTGCTTTCAATAAGATTAAAAAATAAGGGAGTAGTCTAATAAACTACTCCGCTTATAGTTTAAATCTTTATAAGGTACTTATTTTATTACTCTAGATCATCAACAGCGTATGTAACACTTAAATTATCAAGAGTAAGAATTCTTGTTGCATCCTTAGCATTTCCAAATGTAATATGGCTAAGCTTAGTATCAGTTGCAGCATGATTCTCAACTAATGTATAAGGATCATTGACTCCATCAGTCGCTGTTACTGTTATGTTCATTCCTGTAGCTGTGAATACAGCAGTAATAGTATATGTATAAGTTGTTCCTGCTACCTTAGCATATGTTGTGTCATCACTGTCAGCACGGTTACCATTCCATCTAATAGCAAACTTATCCTTAGTTCCACTATTATCTAGAATTCTTGAATTTCCATATAATGTGAAGCTTGCCCATGAACCAGCATTTACTGTCTCTGTTAACTTGAAGCTAATTGTTGCTGTCTTAACTTTACCAACTTCTTCTGTATTTACAATATCATCAAAATCAAAGTCGATAGTTCCAGTATTAGCACCATCTGGTGTAATTATTAATGCACCATTTGTATTAGAGTATGTATTTCCGTTTACAGTTACTCCAGAAATTGATTCTGGATGAATTATCTCAAATGTCTCATCTATTAAAGTCTTATCTGGTAATTCAGCGAACTTATTCCACTTAGCATATAATGTAGTATCAGCAGTAATTGCAGCTCCATAAGTTACTGCTGTTGTACATGCAGGATCAGTATACCAACCTGCAAAATCATATTTGCCCTTTGGATCAGTTAGATTTGGAATTTCACTTTCACTTGGAATTGCAGTTACAAGTTCTTTATCAGAAGTCGTTACTCCTACTAAGTTCTCCTCATAGAAAACAGTAAATGCTGTTTGAGTCCACTTAGCATATAATGTCATATTTCCAGAAATAGATGTTAAATTATTAACCTGTTGAGTTAATGCCTCATCAGCATACCATCCATCAAAATGATATCCAGGAACATTATCAAATGTAGGTAATAAGTCGTCAGTGAAAGTAGCTGCAGTAGTTGTCTTAGGCTCAACTTGAGCAACATTATCATTATTCATTACATAACTAATTGTCTTAGCTGAAGCAGTACCTTGAATATATGTAACAGCGTATGATCCAGAAACTACTGGAGTTTGATATCCTGCAGCTGGAATTAAATCAACGAATACATATGTTTGAGTATTTGCTCTTGAAGGTACGTCTGTCTTATTCTTATCAGCTCTATCTGAGTTTGAGTAATAACTATATGAAATTCCAGATAATCCTAAAGCCTTTAGGTCATCATCTGACATATTAGCTGTAGGCTTTAATTCATATGTCTTATCACCAACTGTAACACTAGCATAGTGAACATATCCATCACCAGGTACTTGGTCAATAGGAACAGTAACGTTATTGAAAGTGAAGTTAGATTCAGTAATTACAGGCTTAGTATAAACATTTAAGTCAAGTACTAAATCCTGAATAGGCTTATATCTCTTCTCATTAACCTCAAAGCTTAATACAACAAGATATTCACCGTTAGCCTTAACGTTGTTTCCTGCTTGCTTTGAACCAATGTTGGCTGAATTTACATGAATCTTATCATCATCCCATAAAGTAAGAGCTCCATCATATGAACTTAAGCTTTGCTTATAAATATCAGAAGCCTTATAATTTACTCTCTTATAATAAGTATAAGTGATACTTTCAACACCAGTGATATCAGCAAATTTTAGCTCTTCTCCATTTTGTAATGTAGCAATTTGAGAATATCCACTGTTAATATCTGTCTCATCATCATAAATAGTTAGAGATCCAAATCCCCAAACTGTAGATTTAATATATTTTAAATCATCATCAACAATTTCAGCTTGCTCATCTACTCCACCTGTATCTTGGTCATATCCACATCCTACTAGTGCAAGTGCAGCTAAAGCTCCTATTGAAAATACTCCACATAATCTTTTAAGTTTCATAATTAAAATCTCCTTTGCAATTGAAATTTTGATTTTCTTCAATATCTCTTAAAATATTTCATCTTAATTTATTATATATTTTTTATTCATCGTTTTCAAGTTTACTTTCGGTAATTCCCCTCAAAAAACACGAAAAAACATATCTTTATTATCATTATAATATAAAACAAGTAAATTTAAAACCTTTTTTTCTTAATTATGTTAATAAATAAAAAATCACTCCTTAAATGAAGTGATTGAAAGTTCAAATTGGAGCAGGTGAAGGGAATCGAACCCTCGTAGTCAGCTTGGAAGGCTGAGGTTCTACCATTAAACTACACCTGCATAAAAGCTGGTCGGAAAGACAGGATTTGAACCTGCGACCTCCTGGTCCCAAACCAGGCGCTCTACCAAGCTAAGCTACTTTCCGATAACCTCTAACATTATATCAAATGACTTTAAATTAGTCAATATTATTCAAAAGAATGGCGCCCGCTAAAGGACTTGAACCTTCGACACCCTGATTAACAGTCAGGTGCTCTAACCAACTGAGCTAAGCAGGCATAAAATAAAAAGAAAGAATTAGCCTGGCAACGTCCTACTCTTGCACATTGTACTACCATCGGCGCTTAGATGCTTAACTTCCGTGTTCGGTATGGGAACGGGTGTGTCCATCTCGCCATCATCACCAGACTTTTCTTTCAAAACTAGATAAAATTAATCACTTAAGAATCTTTATAGGTTAAGTCCTCGTTCTATTAGTACCAGTCAGCTCCATGCATCACTGCACTTCCACACCTGGCCTATCAACCTCATAGTATTTAAGGGAACTTACAACTTTCGTTGGGAAATCTCATCTTGAAGGGGGCTTCGCGCTTAGATGCTTTCAGCGTTTATCCCGTCCCCACATAGCTACCCAGCTGTGGCCCTGGCAGGCCAACTGGTGCACCAGCGGTGGGTCCATCCCGGTCCTCTCGTACTAAGGACAGCTCTCCTCAAATTTCCAACGCCCACGACAGATAGGGACCAAACTGTCTCACGACGTTTTGAACCCAGCTCGCGTGCCGCTTTAATGGGCGAACAGCCCAACCCTTGGAAGCTTCTCCACCTCCAGGATGCGACGAGCCGACATCGAGGTGCCAAACCATGCCGTCGCTGTGAACGCTTGGGCATGATCAGCCTGTTATCCCCAGGGTAGCTTTTATCCGTTGAGTCACGGCCCTTCCACGTGGTACCGCAAGATCACTAAGTCCGACTTTCGTCCCTGATCGACTTGTAGGTCTTTCAGTCAAGCTCCCTTCTGCCTTTACACTCTTCGAATGATTTCCAACCATTCTGAGGGAACCTTCGAGCGCCTCCGTTACTCTTTAGGAGGCGACCGCCCCAGTCAAACTGCCCACCTGACACTGTCCTTCGTTATCCACTAACGCTAGTTAGATACTCAATAAGCAAAGGGCGGTATCCCAACGGCGACTCCACCAAGACTGACGTCCTAGTCTCATAGTCTCCCGCCTATCCTGTACATTACTTACCGAATATCAATATCAAGCTACAGTAAAGCTCCATGGGGTCTTTCCGTCTAATCGCGGGTAACCGGCATTTTCACCGGTAATATGATTTCACCGAGTCTATTGTTGAGACAGTGCCCAAAGACATTACGCCTTTCGTGCGGGTCAGAACTTACCTGACAAGGAATTTCGCTACCTTAGGACCGTTATAGTTACGGCCGCCGTTTACTGGGGCTTCAATTCAATGCTTCGATTGCTCTAACATCTCCTCTTAACCTTCCAGCACCGGGCAGGCGTCAGCTCATATACTTCACCTTACGGTTTTGCATAAACCTATGTTTTTGCTAAACAGTTGC
>DEWQ01000009.1 GCA_002363705.1 Caryophanales bacterium UBA3206
TTGATTATTAATAGTTAATCACCCACCATATTTAGTATATCTATATTATACCACATTCATATAATAAACAATAAAGCAGGGGATAAAAATCCCCTACTCAAATATTTATAATCATACAATTAAGCAAACTTTTGTCAAATATATGGATTATATGGACTATTTCATATGAAATGTGATAAAATAAAAATCATAAATTGAGAGGGAAAAGCATGGAAGATTATAAAATAAATGTAGGATATTTATATAAGGATTCTTTTTCAGAAAAGGAATTCATAAAGGCTGTTCTTAAATATATAGCACAAGATAGCTCATCACCATCATATATCTTTGATGAAATGGTTTGTAGCAGTGTATCAAGAATTAATATTCCACTTATATTATGTGATGGACAATCTGAAATACAATATTCTAGAATGGTAGGATATGATAGAATTGAAACTACCACTAAATATATAACCACCACATATGGTAATGGATATCAAGATAAAAAGCGTCGTACATCCTGTAGAACAATAACTGATTGGAAAAGAGATAGTGGTACAATCAATGGATGTGCATCATCAGGTACCTATGATGATAATTTTAAGGTGTATGATGAATATGTTACTAATCATGTGATGGATAAAAACATTATTAGACAATTAACTGATGAGGAATTAAGTCAATATAAGCTAACACAGGCACAAATTGATTATTTAAAAAATGATATTTTAAACAAGGTATTCGAAGAGAATATTACATATCCAGGAAATCATATAAAGGATGAGGAATATTATGATAATACAACTCTATATAATATTTCTTGTACTATAGTTTCTCTTTATAATTTATCAATAACAGTAAGGGATAAAAACATTCAATTTATTGCATGCTCAAATGGAGACATAGAGATTAAGCAATTTGGAGAATACCCTATGGATAATTATGAGGATATGTTTAATTTCACAAGGCAAATATCATCAGAGCGAAATGAAGCTACAAAAAAAGAAAGGCATATGGCAAAAATCACAATTCTTTCAACACTTATTCTTTTTGCTATATCATTAATATTAGGAATAGTGCTTCATACAAAAGCTCTATCTATAATATCTGTTATAATTCTTATAATTGGTCTTATCATTTGGATTAGAATAAAGCAAGTTATAAAAATTATAAGCAGACCATATAACAAGAGAATATTCGAGTACAATACTCTTGATTATGAAAAAAAGCTTCAGACAAAGCAAGATGCTTATCTAAAATATCTAGCTAATAATAACATATAATTTAAAAACTCCTTTTTAGGCTTTACTAAAAGCCTATCAGAAAGGAGTTTTATTTTTGTTAAGAGTTTTTATAATTTCATAATAAAAGCCCCATAAGTCTTTCCGATTTAACTTGGTCCAACTTATGGGGTTCACCTTAAGACTAATTCCTAATTCTTATTTTTATTGTTATATTGCTTCTTCAGTTTTGTTAATATTTTTTAATAGATACATCATAAATAATGTTACAAATGTAGCTGTTGCTAGTGTAATTAATATAAACGATACTATAGTAATTGGACATGTATGTAGCATCATTGATACAAATGCAAATTCAAGTACTACTCCACATATAACCACATTAATTATTCCTAGTAATTTACTTTCATTCTTTAATCCATCAAGTCTTAGTATCTTAATTAAACTATTACAGATTCCAAAATAAATGAAGATATATAGAGTTAAATAAATTAGTAATACGATTGCTATAATGAATACTACCCATCCAATACAGAATCCATGGTCATCCTCAGGTACAACTATTACAAATTCAGATAATTTATTACAATCAAATTCTAACTCACCATTATTTAATACATAATCTTTTATTTCCTCGATATCATCTTCTGAATGAATATGTAATAATTTAAACTTCTTTAAATTATCTGGTACTGTTATTTTAATTGTAACATTCATACCATCCTTAATATCTGAAGGTTGAATCTCTTCTTCAACGCCATTTACAGTTCTAATAAGTTTTACATCATATATCTTAGAAATCTTTGAATTACTGTTTAATAATTTCTTAATATTACCATATTCTTTGATTAATTCTTTAGCTTTAACTGATGCTTTAACCTCAACTTTTAGATCAATGTCTTCAGGAATATATGTCTTATCCTTTGTTTGAATATAAACTTCATTATCCTTATCATTTCTTTCATATTTTGCTTCTGGTTTAGAATCAGTTCCTGCATCATTTACTTTTTGTGCAAAAGCTTCTTCTGCATTAGTTAAATCATTATAATTAGTAACTGCTTGCTTTTGCGTATCAGTTAACGAATCATAATTTAGTCTTGCATCATCTATTCTTTCTTTAGAATATTCTGTATATTTAACTTCACCAATAGCATCAATTAAACGCATTGCATCATATATAGCCTCTGCATTAACTAATGTTTGATAATTATCTACTAATTCTTTTAGTTCATTAGCTAAAGCATCATAAGCTGCTCTTGCTTTATCGATTCTATCTTTGCAAGCTTGTGTATATTCAACTGTGCCAATATTATTAATTAATTCTTTAACTGCATCTAATTTTGCTATATCATCTAATTCTTTATATTCTCTTTCAGCTTCTTCAAGAATATCTAGTAAGTCACCAACCATTGCTTTATGATCATCATCTAAAGAATCATACATTTCTCTTGCAGCATCAATCTTTCCTTTTGATGTATCATCATATAAAACCTCGCCTATATTGCTAATTAGATTCATAGCATTATATGTGTTCTTAGCTTGATTAAATTCATCCATTACATCTTCTGGAATAATTGCTTTTCCATCTTCAGATAGGGCATCATATGCTTCTTGTGCAGCATCAATCTTTCCTTTTGATGTATCGGTATATGAAACATTACCTATGTCATTTACCTTTCCTACAAATCCATCAACACCATTATATAAATCTAGGGCCGCATCAAGTTCATCTTTATTTGAAATGATTTCCTGATAATCTGGATTTAGTGCATTATACAAATCTTTAGCATTATCAATTTTACCTTTAGATTCAGAATCATATTTGATATTACCAATAGAATTTATAGCATCCATTACATTATATGCTTCTTCTGCCTTATAAACTTTATCCATATTATCAACATAGCTCTTTTGAGCTGAAGTCATATCATTATAAGTTTCTTTTATTTTATTGATATTATTCTTTGTTTCATTATCATATTTAACTTTTGATGGAGCTCCTAAGCATTCATCAATAAATGCGTCTAGTGCATCACCTTTAGCTACGTCCATAGCACCTAATAAGGCATTAATTGCATTAGCAATATCGATGGATGTTGCACTAGAATTATTGTAAACTGCTTCAGCACTACTAATAGCTGTATTTAGATTTTCTGCGATTGTTGGATAATCACCAACAATTGTATTATAATATGATTTTGCAGAGTTTATTTCAGCAAGTAGCTCATCCTTTGAAGCTTCAGTTATTGAAACATTGATAGAATATACCTCTGAATCAAGGTGGTTATAATCACCATATACCATATAATACACAGTATAATCACCTACACTAGTTCCTGTTGGAACTGCTTTACTCCAAGAAGTTTGATCTAATGAATATTGAATTTCTCCATCATTTGTTTCACCAGCAAATACCAACTCCTGTGCTTCACCTGTATATTTTAATGATTTTGCTTCTGGATTCTTTGAAATCACGCTTTCAGCTTTTTTAATTTCAAAGCCTGTAAAATAGCCAAAATAATCATTATGATTTGGTGCTGAAGCCTTATAATAAATTGTCTTTTTTCCAGCATCTGTTATTTCAAGATTATCATAATATGGTTCATATTTACTACTATCCAACGAATATTGAAAAGTAATTGGTTGATTATTTATAGATGTGGCTGATGCTGTTACATTTATTTCCTTAGGTTTTCCATCATATACATAAGGAGTTGTTGGTTCGTTATAAACAACACTCACATCAGAAAGGTCTGCATATTGTATACATGCAATAACAAGAGTTCTTAATGGTTTGTTGTATGAAGTTTCATCATAATCTACTACTTCACAATAAACCCAGTGATAGCCAGCAGAAGCTGTTTTTACTAATTCCCAGTCATCTGTACTATTTTCTTTATTTTCATCTATATAATATATTAAACGACCAGCTGAAGCACTACCACCTGATAATAACAATTGATGTTCTAATCCATCATATGGACATTCTGGAGCAGTTTCAGGAGCAAAAATAGTAATATCTCCCTTTTCAATATTAACGCTTGCAGATCCTGTTATTATTTTTTCTTCTGGAAGACCACTTAAAGTTACTTTATAATAGATTTTATAGTTACCAACATCTTTAAATGTAGGTATTTCATCTAAATCATATGTTCCTTCAGTTAAACCATATTTTATAGTATATCCTTTAGGCCAATAGCAATCAATAGTTGCAGTATGATATTTTTCATCATATTTTCCACTATAGTCTACTTTTCTCACATTCATATCACCAACATAAACTATGCACTTTAAATCTGTACTATAGTAGTTTTGTGATCCACAGCTTGAAGCAGTTCCAGTACCATCATAATTAGTCCAACAATAACCTGTTGCATGTTCACTATTTCTTACTCTTACATTCATACCTCTTGTATTACCTTGAGCAATAATGAAATTAGGTGCGGTATTATATCCGGCATGTAAGTTTAAAAGTCCATTGTCTGATTCTTCTGAAGTAGCCATATTAGAATATATACCAATACTATTTGTACTATTTTTATCTCCTGCTGCACGAATTGTTATACCAGTAACAGCAATATATGAATTATTAAGTCTTAAACCATAGCTTGTTTTAGAAGAACTTGCTTTTCCTCCAACAGCAACAATAATACTTTTCTCATATAAATCCGCCTTAAGTCTATCCATTCCTCCACTATAATTTAGATATACACCACAGCTATCGCCTTGAGTTGATTCACCTGCCTTGCCATCAACTATTGAACTATTTATTATCCTAGCGCCAGCTGCCCAACCATCAAAATATATACCATTTGTATCTGAAACGGATTTTTCTGTTTCACCGTATACAAATCCATTTGTTACTTGAAAATAACTATTTGACGCATATACGCCTGTACTATGAATATAATCACCTACTGTAGATACATATCCACCTTTTCCATATATTTTTCCACCATTTTTGACATCAAAATCGTTAAGTACAGATACACCAATACTAAGATTTGGTGCTTGACCACCATATCCACTAATATTTGATCCAGCAGTTACTATCGTTTTATCTAATGCCATTCCATAGCTTCCTTTTTCATTAACAGAACCTGATCCTGAGTTAGTTGTTACATTTCCACCTTTAGCAGTTAATTTTATATCACCAAAAGCTACTAGGCTTTGCCAATTTCCAAAATCCAATCTATTGCTAGTATATATACCAGCTGACATTTTTTTTGCCGAACCAGATTCAACATATAAAAAAGTAGATATATAACTAGGTCTCTCGTCACTTACAATTCTATATGATTCAAAGGACAAATCAATACTTTGGGCTATTATACCAAATCTATAATCTGGTGTTTCACCACCTGTGACGATAATACTATTATTATCTCCTTTAACCATTATCGTGATATCATCTATGTTGCTACCGCCAACTATATATATACCGGCAAAATATCCAGTTTTAAATTCATAACCTTTCCCTTGATATGTATAATTATCAATAATTAACCATTGATAATCTGATCTCCATTTTACATATCCTGTATCTCCTTCTATTATATTATCCGAGTCTGTTAGGATATTTTTGTCACCAACCATAATTGTACCACTAGAAGCAGCATCAACATTTGTCATACATTGAACAAGTATAAAACCAATTGTGATAATCGTAACTAGTATAACAAATACTCTTACTGCTAATTTCTTAATATTATCAGCAATTGTAATTCCTAATTGTTTCATAAAAAATCCCTCCTATTTATTTAATTTGTATATATCAAATCATTATAATTATTGTATTACAATATTATTTTACCATTTTTACTGCAACAAAAGTGCAACACTAAAAATTATTAACATATAAATGTGTTCATGTGTTTGATAAAAATAAAAAAAGACTTATTAATGGTTAGTTAATAAGTCTAATTAATTATAGTATGTGTCTAACGACATAGCTCGATGTTGCACAGATGACAGAGCAGGCTCGCAATTCTAATTCTTCTTTATTTTCCATATTTACTCACTCTTTTATAAAAATCTATTTTAAATTCGTCGTTATTACTTATAAAATGAATAATTTTCTCAAATGCTACTCAAAGGAAAGCTTAAGTTTTAAATCTAAGCCTTTAGCAATTTTTTTTAGCATTTTTACTGATGGATTTAAAGTACCTCGTTCTATTTTAGATAAATCTGATTGATCAATCCCTGCTTTTTTAGCTAATTCTTCTTGAGACATCTCTTTTTGAAGTCTTTTTTCTTTTATTTGATAACCTATTACGATATTTAAGATATCTGTGTCATCATATTCATTTGTAACATCTTTTCCCTCATCGTATACTGTTTCGCTAGATACATCTAAATCATCATTCCAAACTACTCCACTCCAACCTAATAAATGTCCTTTTAAGAATAATTTTCTATCCTTTAAATCATTTAATTGTGGAAACTTGTCTGTTAATGATAATATATCATATCTTTTTACAGTCCCATCATAAAAGAATAAATCAAATGTTGTATCTTCTTTTAAAATTAATTTAATTGCTTTTACCATAATTACTGTAGTGGTGGAAGTTTTTTATATACTTCTTTATCCCACATCTCCTTTAACTCTTTTTTGTACTTTAAAATAAATTCCTTTACTAATACTTTACCATTCTTAGGAAATTCTCCATTATATATTTCTCCATCTTCAATATAAATGTAGCTTCATAATCGCCATAGATTGCATGTATATGCGGTGGATTATGTTCCTTTCTAGTTAAATGCATCAGTATAAAAATGCCATAAAACGACGAAATAGTTGGCAATCCTTCATCTCCTTCCAATTTTATTATAGGGTATATATCCCCTAATGTCAAGAATAAACAAAAATAAAAGACCCTGCCAAAATTGACAAGGTCATTCATACTTATGTTTTATGTCATTTTCTTGCGAGTGATTGTGTCACTTCACAGTATGTAATTATTCCTTTACGAAAGGTAATAATGCCATATGTCTAGCTCTCTTGATAGCGATAGCTAGCTTTCTTTGATACTTAGCAGAAGTTCCTGTAGCACGACGAGGTAAGATTTTTCCTCTATCTGTTACGAACTTTCTTAATAAGTCAACATCCTTAAAATCGATATGCTCGATATTGTTAGTCTTGAAATAGCATACCTTTTTTCTTCTTTGATGTAAATTTCTTTGCATAATATATGTTCCTCCTTTTTAGAATGGTAAATCATCTTCAGCAACCTCAGATACATCGAATGAATCTGGTTGCTTCTCTTGTGCTCTTGGAGCAGCTGAAACTCTTGGTGCTGGTTGTGCTTGGTAACCTTGGTTATCACTAGCACTAGCATCATTACGTCCTTGTAGGTTTTGTACACTATTGCATACAACCTCAGTTACGTAGCGAGTTGTTCCATCTTGAGCTTGGTAGTTTCTAGTTTGAATACTTCCTGTAATTCCAACCATATAACCCTTCTTAACATATTTTGCTAAGAATTCTGCTGATTGTCTCCATGCAACACAGCTAATAAAATCAGCCTGTCTTTCACCATTTGCAGATTGGAATTGTCTATCTACAGCAATAGTGAATGAAACACTAGCAACGTTAGATGGTGTATATCTTAGTTCAGGATCTCTTGTAAGTCTTCCAACTAATACAACATTATTAATCATAATATCCTCCTTAATTACTCTGCAGCATTAACGACGATATGACGAAGAATATTTTCGTTATATCCAACTACACGGTTGAACTCATTAACAGCCTCTACAGTTGCCTCTACAGTAAGAACAACGTAGTATCCCTTATGATTCTTTTCGATTTCATAAGCTAGCTCCTTAAGTCCCCATTCATTAACCTCTAAAACCTTTGAATTGTTGTTAGTAAAAACTTCGTTTAAAGTCTTAATTTCCTTAGCAATTGCATCAGCGTCTAGAGTTGGACGAATGATATACATAACCTCGTACTTCTTCATTTTGCGCACCTCCTATGGTCTATGGCCTGGTACATTTAAACGCAGGCAGAATGTGCATAATAAACATATGCCTTTAAATGATATCACAAATGATAAAAATAATCAATATAATTTTTTACTTATTATATAATCTAGCAAGCTCTTCAAATTTAGGAAGAGACCTCTTTACAAAATCTGTTGTAACACAATATGCTATTCTAAAATATCCCTTAACTCCAAATGTATCAGAAGGTACTAATAACAAATCAAGAGATTTCGCAACCTCACAGAAATGCTGTGAATCCTCCTCTAAGCATTTAGGGAATATGTAGAATGTACCTCCAGGTCTTACTACCTCGAATCCTAGTGATACAAGCTTATCATATAAAATATTCATATTTGTTTCATATACAGCTAAATCTGATGTAAGGTCAATACAGTCAGCTGTAGCCAGCTGAATTAATGATGTCGGACAATTATGTCCAATTCCTCTAGATATTTGAGCCATAATCTCAACAAGAAGCTTATGGTCAGGGCATTTTGGATTAACAGCTACATATCCAATACGCTCTCCTGGAATAGATAATGACTTACTAAATGAATAGCACATAAGGGTATTGTCGTAAAAGCTTGATACACAAGGATTATCAACACCCTTAAACACAATCTCTCTATAAGGCTCATCACTAATTAAATATATAGGATGTGAGTATTTAGCTTCACTTTCTAATAGAATTTGAGCAAGCCTCTTAATACATTCTGTATTATATACAACACCAGATGGATTATTAGGAGTATTAATAAGTACTGCCATAGTTTTTTCTGTAATTAGCTTCTCAAACTCATCAAAGTTGATTTGGAATGTCTTAGTATCTGCAGGTACTACCTTTAATATAGCACCTGTACCTCCAACATAATGATTATATTCTGGGAAATATGGAGCAAATGTAATTACCTCATCTCCAGGAGTTGTAACAGCACGGATTGCATGAGCTAATGCTCCTGCAGCTCCAGAGCTGGGGAATATACAATCCTTTGTATAAGGAAGATTAAATCTTCTTTTTAACGATTGAGCTACACACTCTCTCATATGATCATTTCCAAGGTTTGGAGAATAACCATGTAGTTCAAGAGATTTAGTAGTATCCAATAATCTTTTAATTGAATCATTAAACTCCTTTGGTGCATCTACAGATGGATTTCCAAGAGAATAATCAAAGACATTCTCTTCTCCAATCTCCTTCTTTCTTTTTAAACCATACATATACATTTCTCTTATTTGGCTCTTCTTATTTGTTAAGCCCTTATAATATTCATTAATCATTATATTTCTCCTTTATTAAGCTTGTCATTTTGCTGATGGCAAAATCACAAGTTTCCTTTCTCACATTATTTCTTCCGATATTACCAAACTGCATAGTACAAGTTGTAATATCTCCATTAAGATAAAATCCAAAGCATACCATACCAACAGGCTTTTCCTTAGTTCCTCCTGAAGGTCCTGCAATACCTGAAACTGCAATAGCACACTCAGCACAAGCATTTTTTGCCGCACCAACTGCCATTTCTTCTGCGACCTCCTCTGATACAACGCCATGCTTTTTAATTGTCTTATTTTTAACTCCTAGAAGCATTTCCTTTGCATCATTTGCATATGTTACAAAAGCCATATCAAAAACAGAGCTTGCATTGGCTACATTTACAATTGTAGATGAAATAAGCCCTGCTGTACATGATTCAGCAGTCGTTATATGTAAATTATGCTTCATTAATAGTTCAACAAGAATATCCTCTATCATAATTACACCCTTTTTAAACAAGATATTTATATTATACGTAATTTTTATTATTCTTTCAATTACACATTAAAAAAAGCATCCCTATTAACATAGGGACGCCAAATTTAATTCGTAATATTCATAGGATTACCATTTCTATAAATAGATAATGTTACAGTATCAGTAGATAGTAGCACATTAAATTCCTTAATAAAATCATATAATGTTCTTACCTCTATACCATTAATCCCAACAATAAAATCACCCTTTTGAAGGTTAAAGTCGGAAGACTGTCCAGTAGAATATAAATATAACCCAGATGTGACATTCTCTGGGAAGCTAAATAAAACATCGCTTCCATTGGCATAATCCATATATGGCTGTTCCTCTAAACCATATACATATGAATACTCTCTTAAATAATATGAGAATATCGAATAGTCTGATGAAGACGGATTAAGTTCTCTAGCCTTACTAATATCAAATCCTAAACTAAGCCTTGAAACATTATGATAATTCTCAATTTGTAAAACGATGGTATAAAGCTTATCACATCTTATCGCATAGCACATACCTGATGCATCAAGTAGGCCTTCTTCACCTGGAACATATGAGGCACCATATTCTATAGATGTTGAGATCTTATATATATTAAGACCTACAAGCTTACCGCTATAATCATAAAGACCACTACCTCTATTATCATCTGTTGACATAGTACCACTCATAATCTCAAATCCATTGTCATTTGAAATAATTCCAACATTTAGATTTGATGAATATTGCTCGAAATCAAATGATGATATACTTGATACCTCATTAGCCTGTGTTCCAATTGTAAATACCTGATCTCCAACTTCATTATCGAATGTTTGAGAAATCTCTGAGACTACAAGATTTAAAGGTGAAGTGAATGTATAAACCGCAACACGGTTTAATACATCATATCCTACCATAAAAGCATCATAGCTATTTTCATAATCAGCATTTACAATAACACTATAATCCTTAGCATCCTCATCTCCAGACTCATAGAATGTGACTACATAATACACATTACCTACCGCCTTATAGATTACTGCGCTTTTTAAGTCATAAGTATATGTATATTGAAAGGCACCATAATTTTTTTTATATTTAGATGCTAATACGACATTAGCCTCTGAGACTTCATCTATGGCCTCATATAATGCCTCCTGATTATTATCAACATAAATCTTTTCATATGCTGTAACATTTACATCATCATCGCCAAAAAAGGCACATGAGGTTAAAATAATCGCAAATAAGCCTACTAATAGAAATAGAATAAATCTCTTCATAAGATCCACCCCCTATTATAGACTAAAGTCCTTATCGCTTAAAAATGACTCTAAATGTTCATAAGTTATTGCATTATACATATCATCAACAGTATTATATGTATAACCTTCCTCAGTAGCTAGCTTATAATCACCTGAAACATTAATACCTACAAGCTTTCCATCTAATGTGAATAAACCACCACCTGAGTTACCAGGATTAATAGTCGCCGTATGCATATATAAATCTTGTGAAGTCAATACCTTAGATACTATACCCTCAGTTAGAGTATTATAATTAGTAAGAGATAGAGGACATCCTACAGAAATAACTGCTGTTCCCTTTGATATTACAGATGTAGATATCTCTACAGGATTAATTTTAATAGAGTTAGTTGATGGAGTAGTAATTCTTAATATAGCTAAATCATCTGCTTGATTGGCAATTCGCTCAGAATATGTTGTACAGGCTAAAATAGTAGCTGTATAAAAAATACCATCACCAAAATATACACTAACATTCTCTGATTCCTTTGCTGTATCAGCGGCCTCAATAACATGTCTATTTGTAATAAAATAAGAATAATTATCATCCTGCTTAATGCATACGCATGATCCAATTGCATAAGATGATTGACTAATTATACTTCTAACACCAAAGCATGAATGCATAACCTTTGAATATGCTTCAGTATATGTTGTGATAATTTCAGTTGTATCTAATGAATCATCAATTTCACTAGAATCCTCAACACCATTTTGATTTGAAGATTTAGATAGAATTTTACATGATGAAAGCATGCACACGCTTAATAAAAGCGAAACTGAAAATAATATTTTTTTCATATTATCACCCTTTCTAAATATTAAATAAAGAAATTGCATTTTTGTCTGTTATTTTCTCTATTTCAGTACAATCCATTCCTCTTAATGAAGCAATTTCTTGGCATACATACACTACATAGGATGATTCATTTCTTTTACCTCTAAATGGAGTTGGTGTCATCCAAGGACAATCTGTTTCAAGAAGTAATCTATCAAGTGGTATGTTAGATGCAACTCTCTTTGGTTCCTTAGCATTTTTAAATGTCACAGGTCCGTCTAAGCCTATATAAAGGCCTAAATCTAAAAACTTTTGTGCCATTTCAAGTGATCCACTATAACAATGCATAACCCCTCTTATTTGTCCCTTATACTTCTTTAAAATATTATAAGTATCCTCAATCGCATCTCTTGAATGAATTATAAGTGGTAAATTATAGTCAATAGATAATTTTATTTGTCCTTCAAAAATTTCTTTTTGAAGCTCTTTGTTATCCTTAGTCCAATGATAATCAAGTCCACATTCTCCAACGGCATATACCTTATTATTATTAATAAAATCAGAAAGATAAGAAAGATCATTTATATCCTTGACCTCTTCAGGATGAATTCCTGCAGTAGGATAAAAAATGTCATATTTCTTTGATAACTCTACGGCTTTAGAATTAGTAATTCTATCGAAGCCAACAAGAATAATTTTATTAACATTATTATCTTTACACCTTTGTATGCATTCATCTAAATCATCTTTGAATACATCATCTAGTAAATGTGAATGTGTATCAATCATATAATCAACCTCTACACTATTATACCACAAAGAAAAAAAAAGACCATAAGCCTAGGCTTATAGTCTTTATAATCATAGTTTTAATTATTCAAGAATTGTAACTACTGATCCAGCACCTACAGTACGTCCACCCTCACGGATAGAGAACTTAGTTCCTTGCTCAATAGCAATTGGGTGAATTAACTCAACAGTCATCTCTGTGTTGTCTCCAGGCATAACCATTTCCTTTCCTTCTGGAAGGTTGATTACTCCTGTAACATCAGTTGTACGGAAGAAGAATTGAGGTCTATAGTTAGTGAAGAATGGTGTATGTCTTCCTCCCTCATCCTTAGTTAATACGTAAACTTGAGCTGTAAACTTCTTATGAGGATGAACTGATCCTGGCTTAGCAAGAACTTGTCCTCTTTGGATTTGATCACGAGTGATTCCACGAAGAAGTGTACCAATGTTATCTCCAGCCTCAGCAAAGTCTAGTAACTTACGGAACATTTCAATTCCAGTTACAACTGTAGATTGAGTATCCTTGATTCCAACGATTTCAACAGCATCGTTAAGCTTTAACATTCCACGCTCAACACGTCCTGTAGCAACAGTTCCACGTCCAGTGATTGTGAATACGTCCTCAACTGGCATTAAGAATGGCTTATCATTGTCTCTAACTGGTGTAGGGATATACTCGTCTACTGCATCCATTAACTCATTAACCTTCTCAACCCACTTCTCCTCTCCGTTTAATGCTCCAAGAGCAGATCCACGGATGAATGGAGTCTCATCTCCAGGGAATCCGTACTCGTTTAGTAACTCACGGATATCCATTTCAACTAGATCAACGAACTCATCGTCGTCAACGATATCGCACTTATTTAAGAATACAACGATTCTTGGAACTCCAACTTGCTTAGCAAGTAAGATGTGCTCACGAGTTTGAGGCATAGCTCCGTCAGTTGCAGCAACTACTAGAATTGCTCCGTCCATTTGAGCTGCTCCTGTAATCATGTTCTTAACGTAGTCAGCGTGACCTGGACAGTCTACGTGTGCATAGTGTCTCTTCTTAGTCTCATACTCTACGTGTGCAGTATTGATTGTGATTCCTCTTTCACGCTCTTCTGGAGCTCCGTCAATTTGGTCATAAGCCATAGCCTTAGCTCCACCTTGCTTAGCTAATACGTTAGTAATAGCAGCAGTTAGAGTAGTTTTACCATGGTCTACGTGTCCGATTGTACCAATGTTTACATGTGGTTTACTACGATTAAATTTTTCCTTTGCCATATTATATGGTCCTCCTATAATTTATTTTCTTTTGGTTTATTTTTTTCAAAAATTTAACAATACGTTAATACAATATCAATTTTATAATATTTGAATTACAAAATCAAGTATTAATTAGTTTTGTCCTCTCTTTTTAATAATCTCCTCTTGGATATTACGAGGACATTGCTCATAATGATCCATTTGCATTATGAATGTTCCACGTCCTTGAGTGTTAGAACGAAGTGATGTTGCATATCCGAACATCTCAGCTAGAGGTACGTATGCACGAATGTTCATAGCATTTCCTCTCTTATTTTGTGATTCAAGACGTCCACGACGAGAAGTTAAATCTCCAATTACGTTTCCAACATAGTCTTCTGGAACGATTACATCTACAACCATGATTGGCTCTAGAATAACTGGTTGACACTTATCCTTAGTTGCCTTTAATGCCATAGATGCAGCAATCTTATATGCCATTTCTGATGAGTCAACATCATGGTATGATCCATCAAATAATGTACACTTAACATCAATTACTGGATATCCAGCTAGAATTCCATTTGGCATAGCCTCTTGTAATCCCTTGTCAACAACTGGAATGTACTCTCTTGGAACTGATCCTCCAACGATAGCATCAACGAACTCATATCCCTTCTCAGGATTTGGCTCAAACTTGATCCATACATGTCCATATTGTCCACGTCCTCCTGATTGACGAATGAACTTTCCTTCAACGTCAGCAGGAACAGTGATAGTTTCACGGTAAGAAACTTGTGGTGCTCCAACAGTAGCCTCTACCTTGAACTCTCTCTTCATACGGTCAACAATGATGTCTAGGTGAAGCTCACCCATTCCGGCAATGATTGTTTGACCTGTTTCAACATCAGTATATGTTCTGAATGTTGGGTCCTCTTCAGCAAGCTTAATTAAAGCTTGAGTCATCTTCTCTTGGTCAGCCTTAGTCTTAGGCTCAACAGCAACAGAGATAACTGGTTCTGGGAACTCCATCTTCTCAAGGATGATATCATAATCATCAGCAGTTAATGTGTCTCCAGTTGTAGTATTCTTAAGTCCTACTGCAGCAGCAATATCTCCAGCGAAAACCTCTTCGATTTGTTGTTGGTGATTTGCATGCATTAGTAATAGACGAGAGAATCTCTCCTTAATTCCCTTAGTTGTATTCTCAACATAAGATCCTGAAGTAGTATGTCCTTGGTAAACACGGAAGAATGTTAATCTTCCAACAAATGGATCAGTTAATACCTTGAATGCTAAAGCAGCGAACTTTCCGTCATCCTTAGCCTCAACGTTAACAATCTCACCATCTGGTTTATGTCCCTTAGCAGCTTCAATATCAAGTGGAGAAGGTAAGTACTCGATAACTCCATCAAGCATTCTTCTTACTCCCATGTTGTGGAATGCAGATCCACAGAATACTGGGAAGAACTTAACCTCAAGAACTGCCTTACGAATAACAGCCTTGATTTCCTCAACAGAGATTTCCTCTCCACCAAGGTACTTCTCCATTAAATCGTCATCGAACTCAGAAATAGTCTCGATAAGAAGATTTCTCTTCTCCTCAACGATGTCAACTAAATCAGCAGGAATTTCTTCCTCCTTATAGTTCTCATCAGCTTCTCCGTCATAAACGTAAGCTTTTCTAGTAATTAGGTCAACATGTCCGCGGAATGCATCCTCAGCACCAATTGGCCATTGAACAGCAGCAGCAAGTGCTCCTAGTCTATCATGGATAGTATTAACTGAATACTCGAAATCAGCTCCAACCTTATCCATCTTATTAACGAATACAATACGAGGTACGTTATAATCAGTAGCTTGTCTCCAAACTGTCTCAGTTTGAGGCTCAACTCCTGCTTGTCCGTCTAGTACTGTTACGGCTCCGTCTAGTACACGTAGTGAACGTTGAACCTCAACTGTGAAGTCTACGTGTCCTGGAGTATCGATGATGTTAACTCTATATTGGTCTCCCTTATAAGGCCAAATAGCAGTTGTGGCAGCAGAAGTGATAGTGATTCCTCTCTCCTTCTCTTGTGCCATATAATCCATTGTAGAGGCTCCATCATGAGTCTCTCCAATCTTGTGAATCTTTCCTGTATGATAAAGGATACGCTCAGTTGTTGTTGTCTTTCCAGCATCAATGTGAGCCATGATTCCTATATTACGGTATTTCTCTAATGGATATTCTCTTGCCATAATAGTTTTCCTTCCTTTATCCTTAAATTAGAAACGGTAATGAGCGAAAGCCTTGTTAGCTTCAGCCATCTTATGAGTGTCATCACGCTTCTTAACTGATGCACCTTGTCCGTTTGATGCGTCTAAGATCTCCTTAGCAAGTCTTTCCTCCATAGTCTTCTCATTACGAGCTCTAGAGTAAGTAACTAACCATCTTAATCCTAGTGTTTCTCTTCTTTCAGGTCTTACTTCTACTGGAACCTGATAATTTTGTCCACCAATACGACGGCTCTTAACCTCAACTTGTGGCATAATATTTTCCATAGCTTGGTTAAAAACCTCTAGTGGATCTTGTCCTGTTGTTTCCTTAACACGGTTAAATGCACCGTATAAAATGCTTTGCGCAGTTCCCTTCTTACCATCAAGCATGATAGCATTAATAGTTCTAGTTACAAGCTTAGAACCATATATTGGATCTGGAAGCACGTCTCTCTTAGCGATATGTCCCTTACGAGGCATGGCGATTCCTCCTTTTAATAATTGAATTTTCTAATAATAGAATGTTTTTGTTTTTTAATCTTTATATATTATATATTACTTCTTTGCAGCTTTTGGCTTCTTAGCTCCATACTTTGAACGAGCTTGTAAACGTCCTGCTACACCAGTAGTGTCTAGAGCACCACGAATGATATGGTATCTAACTCCTGGAAGGTCCTTAACTCTTCCTCCACGAATTAATACTGTACTGTGCTCTTGTAAAGAATGTCCAACTCCTGGAATGTAAGCTGTAACTTCAATTCCATTAGTTAGCTTAACACGGGCATACTTTCTTAATGCTGAGTTTGGCTTCTTAGGTGTCATTGTAGTAACACGAGTACAAACTCCACGCTTTTGAGGCGCATTAACTGAAGTATACTTCTTTTGAAGTGTGTTATAACCAATTCCAAGGCTAGGAGACTTGCTCTTTCTAGTCTTATCTTGTCTTCCTTTACGAACTAATTGTGCAATTGTTGGCATAAAATGTTCTCCTTTCTACCACAAAGTGATATCTACATTTATTAATAATTACCATGTGAATTTTTTCACAGCATACTAATTTTATTATTTTTAATATCTATTGTCAACAAAAAAATATCAAAAAATGCAAAAAAAATCATTTAAAAGAAACACACGACAATGTGAAACCGATAAAACCGGGGGTTGTGGGATTTATCAAGGACTTCAAACATTTTAAAATGCGTCATTTTTAAACTTCTTTTTGTGCTCCTCGTTATCGTGTGTTTCCTATAATTAGCTATTTTTCATAATATTTCCTGCCTTTTTTAAAAAAATATTTGGATTTAAAACCTTTTTAGAATATAATAGGTATGTGTGTGTATAGAATCAATAACAAATACTATAAATAATTATTGTTCTCGTAGCTCAGTTGGATAGAGCATTCGCCTCCTAAGCGAAAGGTCGTGCGTTCGAATCGCATCGGGAACGCCATATAGAAAGACAAAACAGCTCCAGAATTATTAGTTCTGAAGCTGTTCTTTTTTTATATAATCTTAAAGTCAAATTATTCAATATCATCCATCACTATTTTGCCTTCTGCAATTAGTTCAAGCATAATATTCGCAATTTTAGGATCAAATTGTGTACCACTATTCTTCTTAAGTTCATCAATTATATACTCACTTGAAATCTTCTTTCTATAAACACGATTAGAGTTCATAGCGTCAAATGAATCTGCTACACAAATCATTCTTGCAATTAAAGGAATTTCTTCCCCCTTAAGACCTTGTGGGTATCCTTTACCATCATAACGTTCATGATGATATAACGCTCCCTCATGAGCATTTTCTAAGCTCTTGAATCTTGAAAGAATTTCTCCACCACGAACAGTATGTGATTTAATAATTTGGAATTCCTCATCTGTTAGTCTTCCAGGCTTACCTAAGATATTATCTGGAACACCAATCTTTCCACAATCATGAAGTAAGGCAATATAATATATTCTATCTAATTCTTCGCCACTAAATCCTAGTTTTTCAGCAATAAGCCTTGTATATATAGCTACACGCTTTGAATGACCATTTGTATATGGGTCCTTCGCATCAATGAATCCTGTAAATGTCTCTATTGATTCATTTATTATTTCATTGTCACGCTCATGACGCAATCTATACTTTCTTATTTGAAGTTCAAGTATTATAAACGCAACTAATACTATAACCCATAATCCCATACCTAACGAAGATACCCAAAACATCGGGTCTGTAGTAATAGGTCTATATAGACTATAATCTAAGTCAAGCACAAAAACAGTTTCTAAATCTTCTTCTATTCCTGTAAAAAAATTAATTCCAGGAGTTGTTGATGTCCCCTTTTTAATAGGCATTTCAGTAGCCTTCGCTGAATCACTTGGTAAATATACCAAATAATCACCCGGAGCCATTTTAACAAGATAAAGTGCATATTCTCCTTCACTTTCAATAGTCTTAATATCTAAATTATAATCTTCTGGATCATAGTTTCTCAAATCTGGAATTGTATCAACAACCTCACGACCACTTGAAAATTGATGGAACTCAATTGCTCCATTCCAAGCAGATGACACATAAGTCTCACTATTAAAGCTCAATCTAAAAGAGAATGAATCAACAGTATACTTAGTATTATTAGATACAGTAAAATCATATGTATGACCTATATAATTATATTCAGTAACTCCAGTATTATCAAAATCAAATGATTTTTTCCAGCTATCTCTTAATGATACATTAACTGAAATATTCTTTGAGGTATCAATAGAAGATGAAAATAAATCATTTGAAGCAAATGTATCATCATATTCTTTACCATTATATACACTTATTCTAACTAAAGATGTAATAAACAAACCAAAAAGTATTACAATTGAAGCAATAAAGCTAATAATTATTATTCTTCTATTTTTCATAATTCAACCTCCTTTTTAGTCATAATTTACACATAAATCATACTATTATTATACCATAATTACCGCTTATTGCATATTATATGCTAAAGCGGAACCATCTTAGTAAAAAAATACTCGCAATGTTGGGCACCCAACAAAGCGAGTATTTAATCATTAATATAAATCATTATCATCCTTATCAAAAGATTCTTCTTCAGATTTTTTTGAAGTATTTACATCTTCTTTATTTCTACCTATATTACAAATAATATTAGTAACAATTCCAAGTATTAGGGCACAAGCTACCTCTGTGATTGTAACCTTACCAAAGGATACAACAAGTCCACCAACTCCACAAATTAAAATAACTGATACTACAAATAGATTTCTATTATCTCCAAGATCAACACCTTGAATCATCTTTAAACCTGAAACAGCAATGAATCCATATAATATAATACAAACTCCTCCCATTACACATGAAGGTATAGTTGCAAGGAATGTAACAAATGGAGCCACAAATGATAATAATATACAAAGAATTGCAGTTGCAAAAATTGTAATTACAGATGCATTTCTTGAAATTGCAACACATCCAACAGATTCACCATATGTTGTATTAGGGCATCCACCAAAGAATGCACCTGCCATAGAACCAACTCCATCTCCAAGAAGTGTATTTGATAATCCTGGATTTTCAAGTAGATCACTATCGATTACAGTAGATAGATTCTTATGGTCAGCTATATGCTCAGCAAAGCACACAAAAGCAACAGGGATATAGGCTACAGCAACAGTACCAAAATATTCTAATAAGTCCTTAGTACTATCAAAATCATTAAATCCTTTAAATGCCTTTACAAATGTAAAATCAGGCACCCATTGCATATCCTTAAATGTTGTAAAATCAATGAGTTTAAATGAATCTTTATCTATTTGATATCCAATTCCTGTAAATATTAATGCACATAAATATCCAGCAAGAATACCAATTATAAAAGGAATAGCCTTTAAAAATCTTTTAGTAAAAATAGATATAGCCATTGTAACAAACATTGTTACAAGCCCACATACAAGACAAATATATCTATAAGGAGCTCCTTCGGCTGAAGGATATAAATCTCCTACCGCATTACCAGCAAGTGATAATCCTATAATAGCAACAGTAGGTCCTATGACCACTGCAGGCATTACTTTATTAATCCATGCTGTACCTGCAAACTTAACAATTAATGCAATAGCAACATAAACAAGTCCTGCAAGAATTGCTCCTATTAATAATCCAAGATATCCTGCCTCCATAGAAACTGCACCTGCAAAGGCACTAGACATAGAACCTAAAAATGCGAATGATGAACCTAAAAATACTGGGCTTTTAAATCTTGTAAAAAGCAAATAAACAAGTGTACCAACTCCTGCACCAAAAAGGGCAGCACTTTGGCTCATATCATTTCCAACTATAGCTGGAACAGCAATTGTTGCAGCAAGTATTGCTAATAGCTGCTGCATTGCAAATAATAAAATCTTACTAACTGGTGGTTTATCACTTACGTTATATAATAATTTTTGCATATAAATCTCCTACTTAGTTCCAAATAATCTATCTCCACAGTCTCCAAGACCAGGAACAATATACTTATTCTCATTTAGCTTCTCATCACATACGGCTGCAAATATATCAATATCAGGATGAGCCTCACTTAAAGTCTTTAATCCTTCAGGAGCTGCAACAATACAAGCAAATCTTATATTCTTAACTCCTCTCTTCTTAAGCATATCAACAGCAGCTACAGCAGATCCTCCTGTAGCAAGCATTGGATCTACAACTAAAACAATGGTATTTTCATCCGCAAGATTTGATGGGAATTTTGCAAAATACTCATGAGGCATATGTGTTTCCTCATCACGATATAGACCAATAAATCCAACCTTGGCAGTAGGTATTAATCTTCTAACACCATCAAGCATTCCAAGACCAGCTCTTAGAATTGGAACAATCACAAGCTCGCATGAAAGCTCTGGCTGCATTGACTTACAAATTGGAGTCTCAATCTCTACATTCTTAATAGGGAAATCCTTAGAAATCTCATAAGTCATTAACCCTGCAATCTCAGATACATTATGATAAAAATCCTTAGTATTAGTTTCCTTTCTACGAATATTTGTTAGCTTATGCTTAAGTAAAGCGTTATCTAAAATAGTAATAGACATAAACAAAACCTTCCTTTTCTATTGTCATTATTGTAAATATTATACCACCATCACAAATAATTTTATACACAAAAAATTAGATAAGGAAAATCA
>DEWQ01000002.1 GCA_002363705.1 Caryophanales bacterium UBA3206
GGCCAGGTGTGGAAGTGCAGTGATGTATGGAGCTGACTGGTACTAATAGAACGAGGACTTAACCTATAAAGATTCTTAAGTGATTAATTTTATCTAGTTTTGAAAGAAAAGTCTGGTGATGATGGCGAGATGGACACACCCGTTCCCATACCGAACACGGAAGTTAAGCATCTAAGCGCCGATGGTAGTACAATGTGCAAGAGTAGGACGTTGCCAGGCTAATTCTTTCCTTAATGTTTTATCTAAAAAGACTTTATGGTCTTTTTTTTTATTTTCATTTACTGTATAATTTACCTGGGAGGTTTAAATATGATTCAATTTATAAAAAATAATAAATTTGTTATTTGTCTAGTTATGGGATTCGTGGCATTAGCATTATCTATTACTCATTTAAGTGATACATATAATACTTATGATGACTATTCTAGTGTTGTAGAAGAATTTGATAATTATTGTTTCCAATTATTAATTGAAATGGTTAAGGATGCTATGCTTATTATTGCATCTATAGTATTTATAATAATGGGATATAAGAATAATTTAGATAAATCATTAATAACTTTAGCACTTGTCGCTTATTGTGCTCTTGATCTTTTAGATTTAGTTGTAACATTTAGAAATGATAATTATTCAACATCACCATTTGTATATGCGGCATTAGATATCATGATTCTAGTATTCTGTATTTTATCAATTACTAATAGAAGATATTTCTTAACTATGCTAATTGTATTAATGATTGATATGGCATATAATCTATTGTCAACATTTAATGGTTCAACTAGAGGATTATCTGCACTTTTAATTGAAGTATTAATTCTTGGTTCAATCTATTTTTATAGCAACAATTCATATAATAATGATAATAACTATTATAATTAAAGAGCTTTTGCTCTTTTTTTATTTTTTTTATAGACATTTTTATATTTTTAATATATAATTTCTTTTGTCTGGTGATGATGGCAAGATGGATACACCCGTTCCCATACCGAACACGGAAGTTAAGCATCTAAGCGCCGATGGTAGTACAATGTGCAAGAGTAGGACGTTGCCAGGCATTATGCCTGCTTAGCTCAGTTGGTTAGAGCACCTGACTGTTAATCAGGGTGTCGAAGGTTCAAGTCCTTTAGCGGGCGCCATTTATTAAAAATAATGGTCTATTGCTATAAGAGCAGTAGACCTTTTGTTTCTTCATATTAAAATTATTGAGCGTGGGTGTTGACATATAATAATTTATATGCTATATTATAAGTGGTTAAGAGATTAACCCCTACAATAATTTTGGCAAAGCTAGGGTGACCTAGCGACGCAAAGCTAAAGGGACTTGAAATATAAGTCAGCCAGTTGCACATGTATTGATTTTTGATTAATCGGGATGCAACAGTGCATCCCATTTTTTGACTAAATGTGGAGACAAAATTTATTGTAACTTTTCTTTTTTCTTCAATATACAATACGAAAGGATATGGCCACTCTCATGGTTTCATATCCTTTTGTATTTATTATGGATTTTTTGTCGTCATTAAAGCACATTGAATGTATTTTGTTAGTGCTTGTCATACAAATGTTTATTTTTTATTTAAAATAGGAGTGAAAGCTCCTTTTTTTCTTTCATTTTTTTAATAATTATTATATAATAGATTGTAATTTATGTAATGGAGGATATTTATATGGGATTAACAGTTACTGAAAAGATTTTAAAAGCTCATACAAATGATGAATTAATTAAAGGAGAAACTATAAAGATTAAGATTGATCAAACCTTAACTCAAGACGCTACTGGTACAATGGCATACCTAGAGTTTATGAGTATGGGACTTGATCGTGTAAAGGCTGATCTTTGCGTTTCATATGTTGATCATAATACACTACAAAATGGATTTATGAACATGGATGACCATGAATTCCTTCAAACTGTAGCTAATAAATATGGAATTGTATTTAGTAAGGCAGGAAATGGAATTTGTCATCAATTAAATCTTGAGAATTTTGCCGTTCCAGGTAGAACAATTTTAGGATCAGATTCTCATACACCTACATCTAGTGCAATGGGAGCATTAGCAATTGGAGCTGGAGGACTTGATGTTGCATGCGCAATGGCAGGACGTCCATTCGCTATTGTTTGTCCAAAGGTTGTAAATGTTAAGCTTACTGGAAAGCTTAGACCAGGAGTTGCACCTAAGGATATTATTATTCACCTAATTGGTCTTATGACTGTTAAGGGAGGAATTAATAAGGTTATTGAATATACTGGTGATGGTGTTAATACACTTTCTGTACCAGAAAGAGCAACTATCACTAATATGGGAGCTGAGCTAGGAGCTACTACATCAGTATTCCCATCAGATGAGAAGACTTTAGAATTCCTAAAGCTTCAAGGACGTGAGAAAGATTGGAAGGAAATTAAGGCTGATAGCGATGCAGTATATGATGAAGAATATGAAATTGACCTATCTTCATTAAAGCCAACTGTATCTTGCCCATCTATGCCAGATAATACAAAGACTATTGATGAGCTTAAGGGAATCAAGGTTAACCAAGTATTAATTGGTTCTTGTACAAACTCTTCATATTATGATTTTATAAAGGTAGCATCTATTCTTAAGGGAAATAAGGTTAATCCTAATGTTTCTTTAGGAATTGCCCCAGGTTCTAAGCAGGTATTAACAATGCTTGCAAAATCTGGAATCCTTGAGGTACTATTAAATGCAGGAGCTCGTATTTTAGAGTCTGCATGTGGACCATGTATCGGTATGGGACAGTCTCCTTGTACTGATGGAGTATCACTTCGTACATTTAACCGTAATTTCTATGGAAGAAGTGGAACTAAGTCTGCACAGGTTTACCTATGTTCACCAGAGGTAGCTGCATATTCAGCAATTAATGGAGTTATTTCAGATCCTACAGGATTAAAGCTAGACCTATGGCCTCTTCCTAAGAAGGAGGACTTCATCCAAAATGATTCTCTATTCATCTATCCTAAGTTTGATGGAGAAATCAAGATGGGACCAAATATTAAGCCACTTCCAAAGTTTGAGCCAATTGGAAAGCATTTCACATCTAAGGTAATGATTTCATTACCAGATAACATTACAACTGACCATATTATGCCAGGTGGAGGTAATGTATTACCATATAGATCAAATATAGTTAAGATTTCTGAGTTCTGTTTCTATCAAATTGATGAGTCATTCCATGATGATTGTATCGCAAATGGTGGAGGAATCATTGTTGCAGGAGCTAACTATGGACAAGGTTCTTCAAGAGAGCATGCTGCTATAGCACCACGCTACCTTGGAATTAAGTGCGTTGTCGCAGAATCATTTGCACGTATTCATAAGAAGAATTTAATGAACTTTGGTATTTTACCTATTGAAGCAAAGTTTGAGGCTGATAAGTTTGATACAGTTGAGGTTACAATTAATGATAATTGGGATATTGAATTAAAGAATATCACAAAGAATATTGTAGTTAATACTCATGTTACTCTAACAGAAGAGGAACAAAGCCTAATTAATGCAGGTGGATTATTAAACCTATAATCCCAATATTATAGAAGGGAAAAGATAAAATGGATTATCAAGAATTTATAGATAACGAATATAAAAAGTCTCTTGAGGATGGATATATTGATCAAGAACTATTTGATAAGCTTAATGTTAAGAGAGGACTTCGTAATAATAACGGAACAGGAGTACTTGTTGGATTAACAAAGGTATCTGATGTTCATGGATATACAGTTAAAAACGATAAAAAGATTCCAGATGATGGACACCTATATTATCGTGATGTTGATATCTATGACCTTGCAAAAATTGATAAGGATGCCTTTGGATATGAAAGAACATGCTTCTTAATTCTTTTTGGTCATCTTCCATCAGAGGATGAGCTTAATGATTTCAAGAAGATAATATCTGATCGTTATGAGTTACCAAAGGATTTCCTTGAAAATATAATTCTTCGTAATGTTTCATCTTCAGTTATGAACCATTTAGCAAGAGCAGTATTATCATTATATTCATTTGATGATGACCCTGATAATACAAATCCAAAGGAAATATTAAGAAAGGGAATCAATATCATTGCAAAGCTACCAGCAATAGTAGCTTACTCAGTACAATCTAAGTCACATTATATTGATAATGATGCCCTTCATATTCATAATCCAAAGAAGGAATATTCTATAGCTCAAAATCTATTATATTTATCACGTAATGATGGATTATTTACAGATTTAGAGGCTGAAACATTAGATCTTGCATTAACTATTCATGCAGATCATGGTGGAGGAAATAATTCAACATTCACAAATGTAGTTGTATCATCAACAGATACAGATATATATTCTACAATTGCTGCAGGTATTTGCTCATTAAAGGGACCTCGTCATGGAGGAGCAAATCAAAAGGTATTAGATATGATGTATTACATCATAAATGATATCTCACTTGATGCGACTGATGAAGAGATGCATGAGGTAGTATGTAAGCTATTAAATAAGGAATATTTTGATAATTCAGGACTAATTTATGGTATAGGACATGCTGTATATACAAAGAGTGATCCTAGATGTGTGTTATTAAAGGAAAAGTGTAGAGAACTTTCAAAGCAGCTAGGTGATGATACATTTAGCTTCTATGCTAGATTTGAAGCAATTGCCATAGCTGAGCTTGAAAAGAGAAAGGGAACTAATTATTGTGCTAATGTAGATTATTATTCTGGATTAACATATAGATTATTGAATATCCCAAGAGATTTATTTATACCAATTTTTGCATGTGCTCGTACTGTTGGTTGGGTTGCTCATATCATCGAGAACAAGCTATATTGCAATAAGATTATAAGACCTGCAACTGCGTATGTAGGAAACAAAGTAAAGGAGAACTAAAATGACTGATGTAGTATTATTTGAGGGTGACGGAATCGGACCTGAAATCACAAAGGCAGTAGTAGAAATACTTGAGGCTGCTGGTGCTAAGATTAAGTGGCACCCATATATGATTGGACAAAATGCCTATGAGAAGCTAGGAGAGCTTATTCCAGCTGAATCAAAGGAAGCTATTTCTAAATATAAGGTAGCTTTAAAGGGTCCAGTTACAACACCACTTGGAAAGGGATTTAAGTCTGTTAATGTTCAATTAAGACTTGCATATGACTTATATACAAACCTTCGTCCTGCTTCATCTTATAAGGGATTATCAAGATTCCAAAATGTTGATATCGTAACAGTAAGAGAAAATACTGAGGACCTATACATTGGTGAGGAAAGAGAAATTGATGGTGGATTTGAAGCTATAAAGAGAATTACTGAGAAGGGTTCTGAGCGTATTATTCGTTATGCATTTGAATATGCAAAGGCTCATGGACGTAAGAAGGTAACTGCAATTCATAAGTCAAATATCTTAAAGAATTCAGATGGATTATTTATTAAGGTATTTGATAAGGTTGCAGAGGAATACCCTACAATCGAGGCTGATAAGAAGATTGTTGATAATATGTGTATGCAGCTTGTTATGTATCCAGAAAAGTATGACGTTCTAGTAGCACCAAACCTATATGGAGATATAATATCAGATTTAATTGCAGGACTTGTAGGAGGACTTGGACTTGTTCCTGGTGCTAATCTAGGTAAGGATGTTGCAATTTTCGAGGCTGTTCATGGTAGTGCTCCAGATATCGCTGGAAAGGGAATTGCAGACCCAATTGCTATGCTTATGTCAGCATGTATGATGCTTGATCATATTGGACAAGGTGAGGTTGGAGATAAGATTCGTGCATCAATCCGTAAGGTATTAGAGAATAAGATTGATGTAACACCAGATTTAGGTGGAAATGGTACAACTGAATCTATTACAAAGGCAATTATTAATAACCTATAATAAAAAATGCGTAAGTTTTAAAGCTTACGCATTTGTTTTATTTTAAATATAATGGATAATCTCTTTCAAATGATTGAGCCTTATATTTAACATTTTTTATTTGCTCTTTTGGTACTCCAAATTTTGGGTTATATCCAAAAAGATTTACATATTTTATGATATCATCATTTTCTAAGCTCATAGCTTTTAAAACCTCGAAGCAGGCATATGTATCATCAAGAGCCCTATGAGTATTGGCTACCTTATCATCAAGACCATAGTGACTAACCGCAAGGAATAGCTTATGAGGATAATCAGCTCTATCCTTATAGATTGTAAGAATATCTAAGAAATCTAGGTCTTGAAATTTATATCCTCTTAGGAAATATCTTAAAAATGATAGGTCAAATTCTGCATTATATGTGGCAATAAGCTTTTTACCTGGAAGTGAAAGAATTTCACCAAACTTTTTCTTAACATCAATAATATCCTCACCCTTTTCCCTAAGCATATCATCTGTTATATGAGTTAATTCAACTATCTCCTTAGGAAGAGTGGCAGTAGGATCTATAAGCTTTATTAAAGAGTTTATTTGCATTACCTCTTTTATATTGCCACAAACATTTTCCATAACAATAACTCCAAGATCAATTATTTGACATGTCTTTGGAGAAAGACCTGTAGTCTCAGTGTCTAGGCAAATTATATATTTATAATTATCATAGATAGATTTTAATTCGTTCATATTAAATTATCCCCTCCATATATAATTATAGCATAGAGATTTGTTTTTTACTTAAAACTTATTTTAGATATTGCCTATAATATTGAAAAAAAGCCATAATTATAATATAATTATTTTATTAAGATTTATTAGAATTTAGGTGTTTGGAAATGACTATCGATAGTGTTGATAAGACAAAATTATCTCCAATGATGCAGCAATATTGTGAGATAAAAGAGAATAATATGGATTCTATACTTTTTTATCGTGTAGGAGATTTTTATGAAATGTTTTTTGAGGATGCCTATTTAGGTGCAAGAGAGCTAGAACTACAGCTTACAGGTAAGGATGCTGGTCTTGATGAAAGAGTACCTATGGCAGGAATTCCATTTCATTCATATCAAATATATGCCCTTAAGCTTTTAGAAAAGGGATATAAGGTTGCGATTGTAGAACAGGTTGAAGACCCAGCTTTAGCTAAGGGGCTTGTAAAAAGAGATGTAATTAAAATATTAACTCCAGGTACAACAATTGATACTGAGATTAATTCTAAAACGAATAATTATATAGTATCTATTTCTCCTATTAAAAGAGAATATGCATTAGCTTATGCTGATGCTACAACAGGAGATGTTTACGCAACAAAGGTAGGAAGTATATCACAGCTATCAAATGAGATAATATCGCTTCATGCGAAGGAGGTTGTTGTATCATCTGCACTACATGCAAAATTTTTGGATGACCTTCACAAAAATTATGCAATTGTAGTATCACATGAGGATAATACTGTGATTCCTTCATATTTAGAATATGTTGCAGAAAATATTTTAGATGAACTAAAGCCTGCAATTGGAATATTATTAAATTATTTAACATATACAATTAAAACCCCATTAACACATTTAAAGGGTGCAGAGTATTATGAATCAAAGGATTATTTAAGACTAGACCCATTTACTAAAAGAAATCTAGAGCTTACTGAAACATTAAGACAAAATCAGCATTCAGGATCATTATTATGGCTTTTAGATAAATGCCAAACTGCAATGGGTTCAAGAATGCTTAGAATATGGATAGAGCGTCCTTTAGTTAATAAGGATGAAATTAATAAAAGACTTGATTATGTTGAAGCATTAAATAATGATTATTTAACAAAGGAAGAGATTAAGGAATCTCTTAAAACAGTATACGACCTAGAAAGAATTGTTGGTCGTATATCTGTAGGAAATGCTAATGCAAAGGATTTAGTACAGCTTAGAAGAAGCTTATCTACTATTCCAAATTTAAAGAATAGTGTTGCTAAGCTTAAAACAAATGATACTAGAAATCTATTAGATTTAATAAATCCTCATAAAGAATTATTTGATTTATTAACTAAAGCACTACTTGATGAGGTCCCTCTTACTGTAAAAGAGGGTGGAATGATAAGAAAAGGATTTAATACAGAGCTTGATGAGCTTAAAAGCATTTCCTCTAACTCTAAGGAATGGGTTATGAATTATGAAAAGGAAATGAAGGAAAAGACAGGTATTAATGGTCTTAAGGTAGGATATAATAGAGTATTTGGATACTATATTGAGGTTACTAAATCCTATCTAGGCCTTGTTAAGGATGAGTTTGGATTTATTCGTAAGCAAACACTTGCGAATGCTGAAAGATTTATTACTGAGGATTTGAAGAAATACGAAAGTATAATAGTAGGGTCTGATGAAAAGATAATAAATATGGAATATGAAATATTCTGTAATCTTCGTGATAAGGCTAAGAGCTATTCACAAAGCCTACAGATATTAGCTAATGCCATATCAATGACAGATTGCTACCTATCACTATCAGAGGTTTCAACTGAATATAATTATGTACGCCCTGAAATAATAGATGAAAGAGCAGTTACAATTATTGAAGGTCGTCACCCTGTTGTTGAGCATGTATTAAATAATAAAGAATATGTAGCAAACGATGTAATAATAAATGAGTATAATACATTACTCATTACAGGACCTAACATGTCAGGAAAATCAACATATATGAGAGAACTTGCGCTAATATCAATAATGGCACAAATAGGATCATTTGTACCAGCAAAGACTGCAAGGCTTTGTATGTTTGATGCGATATTTACACGTATAGGTGCATCTGATGACTTAATTAGTGGACAATCAACATTTATGGTAGAAATGATTGAAGCTAATTATGCTATAAAGAACGCTACAAAGAATAGCTTGATTTTATTTGATGAGCTAGGAAGAGGTACATCAACATATGATGGAATGGCTATAGCACAAGCTATTATTGAATATGTACATGATAGAATTGGATGTGTAATGCTATTTAGTACACATTATCATGAGCTACAAGCTCTTGATAACAAACTAAAGCATTTAAAGAATGTTCATGTAACAGCAAAAGAAACAAAGGATGGAGTAGTATTCTTGCATAAGGTACTTGATGGGGGAGCTGACAAGTCTTATGGTATTAATGTCGCAAAGCTTGCAGGGCTTCCTAAATCCTTAATCGAAAGATCAAATCAAATACTAGAAACATTTGAGGATAATAATATCAATAAAGGAATCAATCTTGATTTGTTTAATTTTGATGAATATGAAAATAAACCAGAGGTTGCTTTAGAAAATAAGAATGATGAAATAGCTAAGGCTTTAGATGAGGCAGATGTTAATTCAATGACTCCTCTTGAAGCACTTAACTTCCTTAATGAGCTTAAGAAAATGAGGTGAGGCATTTGCCTAAAATTAATCAGCTAGATTCCCATCTAGCTAATATGATTGCCGCAGGAGAGGTTGTAGAAAGACCAGCTTCTGTTGTAAAGGAATTAGTTGAAAACTCAATAGACGCAGGTGCCACACATATCATAGTATCTGTTCTTGAAGGTGGAATAAAGGAAATCTCAGTTACAGATGATGGATGTGGAATGAGTAATGAAGATGCACTACTAGCATTCGGACGTCATGCTACATCTAAAATACATTCTGAAAGAGATTTATTTAGAATACAAACCCTAGGGTTTAGAGGAGAAGCAATTCCATCAATTGCCTCAGTATCAGAAATGAGTCTTCTTACAAGTGAAGGTAATGAAGGATATGAGGTAGTATATAGTGCAGGTAAAAAAATATCTAATATGCCAAAGGCTGCACCTAAGGGTACTACAATTACAGTACGTAATTTATTCTTTAATACACCAGCCAGATTAAAATATTTAAAAGCTACATCAACAGAGCTTGCAGCTATATCTGATTTAATGATGAAGTTTTCATTATCTAATCCAAATATAGCATTTACATTAAAAAGTGAAAATCAAACATTGATTAATACATCAGGAAGAGGAGATCTTGTAAGACTATTTGGAGAATTATATGGATATAATATAGCTAAGAATCTGATGATTTCAGAATATAAATGCTTTGCATATAGTCTAAAGGTATGCCTTGTAAAATCTACAATTAATAGATCAAATAAAAAGGAAATGACTACAATATGTAATAGTAGATATGTAAAATCCTATAAGCTAAATGATGCCCTTGTAGAAGCATATCAAACATATATTCCTAATACAAGATATCCAATATCTTGTGTATATCTTACACTTGAGCCAATGCTTGTTGATGTAAATATTCACCCATCAAAGGCTATTATAAAAATATCTAATGAGGATGAGATTGCCAAAACATTAAAGGGTATGGCTCAAAACCTATTAAAGGAAGCTAATATGATTCCTTTAATAAAGGAAGAAAATAAATATGTAGAAGCAAGACAGCAAACATTTATAAATGAGTCATTTAATAACGAAAATATATTTGATAAGGTATTAGAATCAAAAATAGACACTAATGTATCAAGCATAAAAGAGTCTCCTTTAGAATATAATTCTAAAGAGAATCTTCCTCTTGAGGAAGAAATCAAGAAGGAGGAGAAAGAGATAAATACTACTCCTGAAGATTTAAAATATGAGTCACCAAATATGCAGATAACAGCTCGTCTTCCATATTTAGAATATGTAGGACAGGTTCATGGTACATATTTAATTTTTCAAAATGATAGTGGAATGTATATAATGGATCAGCACGCAGCTGCTGAAAGAATTAATTATGAAAAATATTATAATATTTTATCTCATCCTTCAAAGGAAAGAACTCCATTATTAATTCCATATCCATTAGAATTCAGCCCTGCTGAAATGATATTTGTTGAAGAGAATTTAGACGCTCTAGCTTCCCTTGGAATCATAATGAGTCAAATATCATCTAATGCATATGCAGTACGTGAGGTTCCATATTGGATGGATTTTGATAATATTGATACCTTCATACATAATCTTATTGACTCATTTTATGAGGAAAAGGAAATATCTATTATCAAGCAAAGAGATAGAATAAGTAAGCAAATTGCTTGTAAATCATCAATAAAAGCAAACCATAATGTTGATATGGTTGAGGCGATGTCTCTTGTAGCTCAGCTTAATAAATGTAATAATCCATATACATGTCCTCATGGAAGACCTACTATTATAAGGCTTGATAAGGAATACTTAGAAAAATTATTCCTAAGGGAGATGTAATTATGGAAAAGGTAATAGCGATAGTAGGACCTACTGCGATTGGTAAAACAAAAATATCTATAGAACTAGCTAAAAGGTTAGGACTTGAAATTATTTCTGGTGATAGTGTCGCAGTATATAAGGGCTTAGATATTGGAAGTGCTAAGCCTACAAAGGAAGAGATGCAGGGCGTAGTACATCATCTAATTGATGTACTAGAGCCAGATATGCAATATGATGTTTCTATGTTTCAAGCAGAATCAAGAAAAATCATATATAAGAATCATAAGGCTATAATTTGTGGTGGTACAGGATTATATATTCAATCTGCAATTTATGATTATAGGTTTGATGCTAAAAAAAGAGATCAGTCATTTGAAAATAGCTTTAAGAATTATTCAAATGAGGAATTATATAATTATCTTTTATCTCTAGATCCTCATGTTGATAAAGAGAAGCTTCATCCAAATAATCGTAAAAGGGTATTAAGAGCTATTGAAATCTATAAGGATACAAATAATAGTGTATCTAATCAAAATGCTTTATCAAAGCCACTCTTTGATTCATATATTATTTATTTGAATGTTTCAGATAGAGATTTATTATATAAAAGAATTGATCAAAGAGTAGATAAGATGATAGAGGATGGATTAATAGATGAGGTAAAGGGCTTATATGATAAGAATATATTCCCACATGCTATAGGATATAAGGAGCTTGTTCCTTATTTTGAAGGGAATATAAGCCTTGAAAGTGCAATTGATGAAATCAAAAAGAATTCACGTCATTTAGCTAAAAGACAAATGACATGGTTCCGTAATCAAATGCCATCACATTTTTATGAGGTTAATTTAAATAATATTGATGAGACTATAGATATAATCTATAATGATATTATTAAATTCCTTGGGGGTGAATAGATATGAATATTTATTTAATAGGTATGCCTGGATGTGGAAAGTCATCAGTTGGCTTAAAGCTTAGTGAGGATATCGGATATCTTTATGTAGATTTAGATAAATACATTGAAAATAAAGCTTCTATGTCTATTCCACAAATCTTTGATACATTAGGTGAGGATGGATTTAGAGAGCTTGAAAAAAATGCCTTATATGATTTTATGGCACTTGATGGATATGTAATATCATGTGGTGGTGGAATTATAAAAAACAAATCTAATAAAGCTTTAATGAATGGTAAGGTAGTGTATATAAATGTTGATATCGCTACTCTAAAGGATAGAATATTAAATGATAAGAATAATATAAGACCTATGTTTAAAACTAAAACAGTAGAGGAGCTTTATTCAGAAAGAAAGGATAAATATGACTACTTCAAGGATATTGAAGTGGAAAATGTTTTAGTTTCTAAATGTGTATGTGATATTAAAAAGGAGCTTGGATTATAATGGATAAGAAGAAGATACTTGTTATTAATGGGCCAAATCTTAATATGCTAGGACAGCGTGATAAAAACCATTATGGTACCGTTACACTTGGTGCTATATGTGAAATGATGAGAAAAGAGGATTATTTTGATTATATATTCTTCCAATCAAATCATGAAGGAGATATCATAGATAAGATTTTGTATACATCATGTGATGCAATAATTATTAATCCAGGAGCTTATACTCATACATCAGTTGCAATACATGATGCACTTGAGATTAAAAAATGCGAGAAGGTTGAGGTTCATTTATCTGATGTAGATAATAGAGATGACTTCAGAAAAATAAATTTTGTTCGTGATGTTTGTACACATACTGTTTCAGGATTAAAGGAGTATTCATATATAGAGGCTATAAAATATTTGAAAAAAGTTTTATAGCGTGCTATAATATTCTACGTTATTTGAAATATTATTGGAGATTTTAATTATGATTAAGGTAAACGATTTAAAGAACGGTGTCGTAATCGAATACGACGGAAAGTTAATGCAGATTATTGAATTCATGCACGTTCTACAAAATAAGGTAGCATACGTACGTGTTAAGATGAAGAATCTAAGAACAGGTGCAGTTATGGAAACAGCACTTAAGGGTTCTGATTCAGCATTTAAGAGATGCTTTATCGATAAGAAGCCTATGCAATATATTTATAATTCAGGTGATACATATACATTTATGGATCTTGAGACATATGAGCAAATTGAAGTCCCTACATCTCATATTGAGTGGGAGAAGAATTTCTTGGTTGAAGGACAAAATGTAGAAATCACTTCATATGAATCAGAGATTTTAGGAGTAAACTTACCAGATAAGATTACACTAACTCTTGTAGAGTGTGACCCTGCCGTTAAGGGTGATACTAAGACTAATGCTTTAAAGGATGCAGTAGTAGAGACAGGATTAAAGGTAAAGGTTCCTTTATTTATGGAAAATGGTACAAGAATTATTATAAGTACTATTGATGGATCATATTGCGGACGTGAGCAAAACTAATTGGTAAAAACATATAAAGGGAGTATGCTATAAAATAATATGTTGGAGCATATACCATATGCGATGAAGAATATTATTTGATTAGCTATTAATAAAATTGGACATACAATCGGTGCTAATGAGTGCGACCTTCACTAAAACTGAAGGAATATTTCTAGCAATAATTATAATATGTATTCTATTATCTGCTTTCTTCTCAATGTCAGAAACAGTATTTTCATCTGTAAATATTGCAAAGCTAAAAACAGCAGTTGAGGATAGAAAGTCAGGTTCTAAGAAGGCGTTATATTTAACTGAAAATTTTGATAAGACACTAACAACCCTACTTGTAGGAAATAATATTGTAAATACATTAATGACTGTTATATCAGTTCCGTTATTCGCATCATTTATAAAAAATGATAATTATGTATCACTTGTATCTACAATAGTAATGACAGTAGTACTTTTAATATGTGGAGAAATCACTCCAAAAACTATTGGAAAGAAATATTGTGATTCAATATGCTATAAGATATCAGGCATAGTTTATTTATTTACAATTGTATTATTCCCAATAGTAATATTATTTAGAGGACTACAAAGTCTTATTAGTGGTAGTAAGGAATCAACTGCTGATGAAATATCAGAGGATGAGCTTAATACAATCCTTGATACTATGGAGGATGAGGGTAATATTGAAACTGTTGAGCATGAAATTATCAAAAATGTATTTGATTTAAATGATAGAACAGCAGAAGATATTATGGTTCATAGAATGGATGTTATAGCTATAGATGTTTCATCTAATGTTGAGGATATTAAAAAGCTATTACTAGAATCACAATTTTCTCGTATTCCTGTTTTTGAAGGAGATAAGGATCACATAATTGGTATTTTGTATGAACGTGAGTTCTTATGTGAGTATATCAAGAATCAAAAGGTTAATATTCGTAAGCTAATGAGAGCTCCTAAATTTGTATCAAAGGCAATGCATGTTGATGATTTGATTAAGGAAATGCAAAAGAGTAAAACTCATATTGCGATTGTTTTAGGAGAGTATGGAGATACTCTTGGAATAGTTACAATGGAGGATGCCCTTGAGGAAATAGTTGGAGAAATATATGATGAGTATGATGAGGTAGAGCCTGATCATGCTAAACTTACAAAGCTTACTGATAATTCATATGAGGCAGATGGAGAAATATATGTTGACGATCTATTTGAGGAGCTTGAAATAGGTGCTGCCCCAGATGATACAACTAAGACATTATCTGCTTGGCTATTTGAACAATTTGAAATTATTCCAAACGTTGGAGATACTAAGGTAATCCCTGTATCATATACAAAGCTTAATGAGGATACAGGAGATTATGAGGATTTTAATAAGAATGTTATATTTGAGGTAACTGAGACTGATGAGGTAAGAATTACTAAAGTAAAAATTACCATTGAGGATAGACGTGAGGAAGAAGATAATGATATAAATGAATAGGATTCTATCCTATTCTTTTTATTTACAAAATTATAATATAATGATATAATGAATAGCAAATAGGATTTTTTATGAGGTAGATAAGAATGAAACTAAACGATAGAGGTTTACTAATTGTTCTATCTGGACCTTCTGGTGTAGGAAAGGGTACAGTTAGAAAAGCACTATTTAATATGCCAGGGCATAATCTAGAATATTCTATTTCTATGACCACAAGAAAGCAAAGACCAGGAGAGCAGGATGGTAAAGATTATTATTTTGTATCTCGAGAGGAATTTGAAGAGCGTATTTCTAAAGGGAAATTTCTAGAATATGCAGAATTTGTTGGTAATTATTATGGAACACCATTAGATTTAGTTAATGAAAAGCTAGCTAAAGGTAATGAGGTTGTTCTTGAAATTGAGGTACAGGGTGCATTACAGGTAAGAGAAAAATGTCCTGATGCGGTATTTATATTCCTAGCACCACCTTCTAAGCAAGCATTATATGATAGGCTTAGATCAAGAGGTACTGAATCAGAAGAAATTATTGAACAAAGAGTTCAAAAGGCTAATAAGGAATTCCAGCTTGCCTATAAGTATGATTATATAGTTGTAAATGATACTGTAGAAAATGCTGCAGATAGAATTATGGCAATAATTCGTGCAGAGCATGCTAAGACAGAGCGTACAATTCATAGATATATTGATTTATTAAAGTAATAAGAAGGAGTAGAGGATTAATATGGCACAAAATAAGAATGTTGATGGAATGCGTTACCCATCAGTAGATGATTTATTAAAGAAGGTAGATTCAAAGTATAAGCTTGCTTATGTTGCAGCTCGTCGCGCAAGAATTATTGAAGCTGAGGATGGATACACTGCAGAGGATGTAGACACTAAGTGTGCTAAGCCAGTTGGTCAAGCACTAGAGGAGGTTTTAGCTGATAAGATTACTATTGATTTCCAACCAGCTGAAACAATTTTCCAATCTCAAACTGCTGAGTCTGATGATGAAGAGGAAAATAATTAATATTGAATTATAGGGCTATCCGTGATAGCCCTTTTTATTAAAATATGGGAGGTGAGATATAATGAATGATCTAATTAAACAAAAGCTAGCACTATTACCAGAAAGTAGTGGATGTTATCTTATGAAGGATAAAAATAATAAGGTAATATATGTAGGTAAGGCTAAAATATTAAAAAATCGTGTTAGAAGCTATTTTACAGGAGCACATAATGCGAAAACCACACTACTTGTAAGTGAAATATGTGATTTTGATTATATAATGACAGCTTCTAATAAGGAATGCTTTATATTAGAGATTAATCTGATTAAGCAATATAAACCTAAATATAATATAATGCTAACTGATGATAAGACATATCCTTATATCCTCCTTACAAACGATATTAACCCAAGGCTATATGTCACACGAACACTTGATAAAAAGAAGGTAAAAAATGGACATTTATTTGGCCCTTATCCAAATGTAGTAAGTGCAAGAAAAACATGTGAGCTATTAAATAGAATATATCCACTTCGTAAATGTAGGACGATACCTAATGAGGTTTGCCTATATTATCATATGCATCAGTGCCTAGGGCCTTGTATACATAATGAATTATTTGATTATACTGAATATAAAAAGGATATCACAAGTTTTTTAAATGGTGATACTAAGGATATACTAAAAGAATTAAATAATAAAATGAGTGATGCCTCACAAAGACTAGATTTTGAGGCTGCAAAGGAATATAGAGATTTAATAAATGATATAAATATCACCACAGAACATCAAAAGATATCTATTGCAGATTTATCAAGCCTTGATGTCTTTGGATTCTATACTGATGGTATTAGATTATCAATATGTGTCCTTTATCTAAGAAAGGGAGTAATAGTACAAAACTATTACACTAATTTCCCTGTTGTAGGAGATATTTCGGATATGGTCTTTGACTTTATGATGCAGTATTATTCTACTGATGAAGAAAAGCCTAAACAAATACTTACATCAAATAGCTATCTATCAGATGAACTTTTAGAGGCTATGGATATAGAAATTTTAATTCCTCAAAAGGGAGATAAAAAGGAAATAGTAGATATGGCTATAAATAATGCCCGTGAAGCCCTTGAAACTAAAAAGACTATTTATGAAAATAAGGTAGTAAGATCTATGAATACCATAGAAGAGCTTGGGCATCTTCTTGGAATTGATACTCCATATGTAATGGAGGCTTTTGATAATTCAAACCTTTATGGAGAATATCCTGTATCAGGAATGGTCGTATATAAAAATGGAAAGCCTTCTAAAAAGGATTATCGTAAATATCATGTAAAAACTGTCGTAGGTGCAAATGATTACGCTACTATGAAGGAGGTAATCTATAGAAGATATTCAAGGCTTTTAGAGGAAAAATCACCACTTCCTGATTTGATTGTAATGGATGGTGGAAGAATACAGGTTAATGCCTGTCTTGAGGTATTAGCCTCACTTGGGGCTAATATCAATGTAATGGGTATTCAAAAGAATGATAAGCATATGGCTTCAGTTATAATATTTAAGGATAAGGAAATAGAAGTATCAAAGAATAGTGATGTATATTTATTACTAGCATCTATTTCACAAACTGTACATGATTATGCTATATCATTCTTTAGATCAAGTAAGGCTAAGGGAATGTTTGCCTCTCACCTTGATGGAATAAAAGGTCTTGGACCTAAGGGAAAAGAAAAACTTATTAAGCATTTCATGACCGTAGATAATATTCGTAATGCTTCAATAGATGAGATAGAAGCATTAGGATTTAAGGAAAGCCTTGCGGCTGATATAGTAAGACACTTACTAGAAAATAGCAATAATTAATGGAGTGTTATATGAAATATAGGATGATAGTATTTGATTTAGACGGTACATTATTAAATACATTAAAGGATTTAAGGTCAGCATTAAATTACGCACTTAAAACTATAGGTCTTAATGAAAGAAGCCTAGAAGAGGTAAAGGATTTTATAGGTACTGGCATTAAAAACTTATGTATTAAAGGATCTAATGGTATTAGAAGTGAAGAAGTGTTATCTCATTTCAAAGAATATTATTCATACCATCTATGTGATGAAACAAGTGTTTATCCTAATATTCCTACACTACTATTAAACTTAAAAAATAGATACATTTTAGGTATTCTTTCTAATAAAAGAAATGACCTTGTTCAAAAGCTAAATAACTATTATTTTAAGGATATATTTGATTTTGCGATGGGTGAATGTGATAATATAAAAAGAAAGCCTAGTCCTGATATGATAGAATATATATTAAAAAAATATAATTTAGATAAAAAGGATGTATTATATGTGGGAGATTCTGATGTTGATATTACATTCTCAGAAAACGCAGGAATAGATTATGTTATAGTTGATTATGGATATAGAGATAGAGCGTCTCTTGAGGCCTTAAAGGCAAGAGTAATTGTTTCAAATCCACTAGAGATATTAGCATACTTGGGGGAATAAAATGTTTAAAAAATTTCTTGATAGGCTTACATTTGAAAAAAGAGTAATGTATTTAGCCTTATACTCGGTTCTTGTAAACTTAATACTTGCGATAACTAAGTTTATTATGGCTTACTATTATAGAAATAGTGGAGGAGGATTCTTCCTTATTTCAGGAATAGTTAATATATTCATTATATGCGCTAAGATGATATGCTATAGAAGTGTAACAGATAAGAATCATTTTAAGATTCATACCTTTTTATGCGGTCTTTTTGTAATAATTGCAGGTGGTGCATATACAGCATATATGGCACGTCTTTTATTCTTTGAAAGTATGCATATAAGCTTTCCACAGTGGCTATCAATTACATGGGCTTGTGTAGCCTTTGTTGAATTATATAATGGAGTTAATGGATTATTTAAGGTTCGTGGAAAGGGGCATATGTATAGAAATATAATGGTTATAAACTTAGGTATTTCATTCTATGCAATAGTTTTAGCTCAAGTAATGATAACATCAGCCTCAGTTGATTCTAACTGGGCTAACCTTTATGATGGATTATTTGGTATTATAATGGGTATTTTAAATGTGATTCTTGGAATATTCATTTGGATAGCACCAAAGATTTCATTAGTAGGTAAGACACATAATGAATATGTTTTGGTTGAAGGAGCACAAGCATTTGAAGATCCAACTATAAATATAATACTTGTATCAAATCCAATTTATGGAAAAGTAACTTATCTAGCATTTAATGAGCATGATAAGATAAGTGGAGATATTATAAGAGAGTATTACAGATTTAAAGATTTAAAATGGTATATGATGATACCGATTATTATTTTTTATGTAGTTTTAATAATTCCATATCTTATAGGAGCATTAATATATTATTTTTATAGTTCATATAGTATTGTTAAGCTTGATAAGCAAATGGAAAAAAATGGATATCAGAAGATAAGAAAATAAAACACACATTAGATTACAAAATGATTATTGCATACTAATGTGTGTTTTTTGTTTTTATTTATTTAATATATCTTCAAATTTTACTCCATATGAATGTGATTTATCATTCTTTGTAGCTCTAATTGAATCTACAATGAATGTTGTGGCATCCTCAAGTGTATCCTTAGGGCTTAAACCATTTAGGATATCTGCAACTATAATAGAAGAGAAGATATCACCAGTTCCATGATATGATGGAGTCTCTATATCCTTTAATACTGTTGCGGTATCTATTCCATCATAATATGTAGCTCCAATTTTATTGTTATCCTTTACTCCTGTAAGAATAATCTTTTTAGCACCTAGCTTATTAAGATCTGCTATAAGCCTTCCATAATCTGGATTTTCGCTATATGCATTATCTGTAAGGAAAGAAGCTTCTGTTATATTTGGAAGAATAACATCAGCCTGGCTAACAATTTTCTTCATACCAAGAACTATATCGTTATTTAGGGCAGGATATAGCTTTCCATTATCTGCCATTGCTGGATCAACAATAAATAATCCATCATCCTTTAATAGCTTTTCCTTAGCTAAAAGAATTAAATCAAATTGTCTTACATCTCCAATATATCCAGTATATATTGCGTCAAACTTAATTCCTTCCTTTATCCAATGATTTAATATTTTTGGCATTTCATCTGTTAAATCAAGTACAGTGAAATCCTTAAATCCTGCTGTGTGTGTTGAAAGTATTGCGGATGGAAGAATAGCAGTTTCCACGCCTCTTGCACTAAGAATTGGCAAAGCAACAGTTATTGAGCATTGCCCGTAGCATGAAATGTCTTGTATTGTTAATATTTTTTTACTCATAAATAATCACCTCTAGTCGTATTATAAAACAAAAAGTGGTCCTTTTTAAATGACCACTTTAAGAATATTTTTTGGTACCAGATTATTTCTTTAATCTTGCTATTACTTCATCAACTATTTCCTTTGGTACATAAGGAGTGATGTCTAGATTAAAGGCTACAAGCTCTTTTATAGATGAAGATGATACAAACTGTGTACGAGTTGATGGGAATAGAAGTAGAGTCTCAATTTCTGGGTCTATATCACGGTTAAATTGATATAGGCTAAATTCATTTTCATAATCCATATAATTTCTAAGTCCACGAACCATTGTTTGGATACTGTTTTCCTTACAATATTTAACTGTAAGATCACTTGATTTAGAAACAACAACATTTTTTATGTTCTTACAAGCTCTTTTAATCATATCAACTCTTTCATCAGGAGTGAAAGTAGATTTTTTATTAACGTTATATGAAACCAAAACATGAAGCTCATCAAATTGTCGAGCAGCACGTTCAATTATATCTAAATGTCCATTTGAAATTGGATCAAATGATCCAGGGTAGCAAGCTTTTCTCATATTAAATACCTCATTTTGCCCTTTAATTATAATATATTATAATCAATTTATCAAATGGTTATGCTTAAAATAAAATATTTCTTGCAAAAATATTAAATTTATAATATACTATAGACATAGTAAGTAATTTGGTGAGTATTGACTCACCTTTTAATTACTTTAAGGAGGCTATAATATGGACCTAGAAAAGGTTAAAGAAATATTAAAGCCCTATGTAGAGGAAAATGAATTAAAACTTTATGATGTAAGATTTACTAAGGAATATGGCTATAAGGTGCTTCAAGTCTTCTTAGATAAGAAGGGTGGAATTGATACTGATACCCTAGCTTTAGCTAATGATTATTTATCAGAAAGATTAGATTCAATTGACCAGGACATGGGTGAATATATGCTAGAGGTTTCATCCCCTGGTGCAGAGCATCCCTTACGTAATGAGGAAGAGGTGCTAGAGGCAATTGGTGAATACATTTATGTAAGAAATGAAACTGATGCCTATGAGGGATATCTTAATTCATTTGAAAATGGTATTTTAAACATTAAGATTAATATCAAGGGTAGAATTAAAAACATTGATGTTAATTATAGTGATATAAAAGAAATTAGATTATCTGTTAAAATTTAGGAGGAAAATAAGATGATATCTAAGGAATTTTTTAAGCAAATCGAGGCATTTGCAGAGGACAAGCAGCTTGATGTAGAGCAAGTTTTAGAGAGCTTCAAGACTTCAATTATTAAGGCTACACAAAAGGAAACTGGAAAGACTGCAAGAGTTGAGTTCAATCCATCAAAGAACGAAATTTCAGTTTATACAGTTGAAAGAGTAGTTGAGAATTATAGTAATTCTGATCTTGAGGAAGGAGAGCAGGATATCTCTGAAATCCTTTTAGAGGATGCTAAGAAGATTAAGGCTTCTGCTAAGGTTGGAGATATTATTGAAACTCCAGTTAATCCTAAGGGATTCTCAAGACAAACTGCACGTAGTGCTAAGTCAACATTTGGATCAGATATTAAGGGTGTTGAGCGTGAGAAGGCTTATGAATATTTCAAGCAATTTGTTGATGAGATGATTACAGCTGATATTATTGATACAAATGATAAGTTCTTAATTCTTTCTGTAGGACAAGGAATTACTACAGTATTACCTAAGGCTGAGCTTTTAAAGAATGATGAGTTTGGTGTAGGAGATAGAATTAAGGTTTATGTTAAGAAGGTAGAGCAAGGATCTAAGGGACCAAAGATTGTTGTATCTCGTTCTGATAAGAACCTTGTTATTAGATTACTTGAGAATACTATTTCTGAGATCAAGGATGGTATCGTTGAGATTAAGGGTATCGCTCGTGATGCAGGAGATAGATGCAAGATTGCTATTTATTCAAATGATGAAAAGGTTGATGCGTTAGGAGCTTGTGTTGGAACAGGTGGAGAGCGTATTAAGGAAGTAGTTGCAGGATTAAATGGTGAAAAGATTGATCTTTATAAGTGGAGTGAAAATCCAGAAGAGCTTATTGCTAATTCATTACAGCCTGCACATGTTTCAAGAGTATTAAATATTGATGTTAAGAATAAGACATCACTTGCCATTGTACCAGATGATCAATTAAGCCTTGCTATTGGTAAGGCAGGTCAAAATGTAAGACTTGCTGTTATGTCATCAGGATGGAAGATTGACATTAAGCCTTTAACAGAGGCTTATGCTGAAGGTCTTCTAAATGACCTATTATTTGATAAGCAATAATGAAGGTTATTAAAAAGGTTTTAAGAACATGTGTCGTTTCTCACGAGCAATGTGAGAAAAAGGACCTTGTTAGAGTTGTAAGAACTCCAGAAGGAGCTGTAATCGTAGATTTAAAGGGAAAGGCTAATGGTAGAGGTGCTTACCTTAAGAAGAGTAAGGACATTGTACTAAAGGCAAAGCAAACTAAGGCTTTAGATAAAAAGCTTGAGGTTAATGTTCCTGATTCAATCTATGATGAGCTTTTAGGTATTATTGGTGAATAATACATTAAAAAACCTAGGTCTTTGCGCTAGAGCAAAGAAGCTAGTTTATGGCGAGGAACTGGTACTTGAAAGTGTACGTAATGGTAAATGCTTCCTTATCTTTATAGCAAGCGATAGTGGAGCTGTAGCATTTAAAAATGTACATGATAAGGCAAAATATTATAATGTAGATGTTATTGATACCTTCAATACATCAGAGCTTAGTATGGCTTTGGGCCAAGATAATAGAAAGGTTATTGGTGTAAAAGACGAAGGTTTCGCAAAAATTTTAAAGAAATAAGGTGAGATTTTGGCTAAGAATATTAAGAAATCAAAAGGAAAAAAGGAAGAAAGAGTTTCTAATATACCTGCATCTAATGCTAATAAGGCAGGTGACGGTGTTCTTATTTATAAGGAAGGAATGACTGTCGGAGAGGTTGCTGAAGGACTAAATACTCCAGTAGCTAAGGTTGTTATGAAGCTTATGGGTCTTGGTGTTATGGCTAATCAAAACCAAACTGTTGATAGAGAAACTATTGAGCTTCTTGCAATGGAATTTGGATATGAAATTAAGGATGAGGTTGTAACAGATGCCACAAGATTTGATGAGTTCAAAATCGAAGATGATGAAAAGGATTTAGTCTCACGTCCAGCAGTAGTAACTATTATGGGACACGTAGATCATGGAAAGACAACACTTCTAGATCACATACGTAATTCAAGAGTTACAGCTGGTGAGGCTGGAGGAATTACTCAGCACATCGGAGCCTATCAGGTAGAGGAGAAGGGACGTAAGATTACCTTCATTGATACTCCAGGACATGCCGCATTTACTGAAATGCGTGCACGTGGTGCTCAGGTTACAGATATAGTTGTACTTGTAGTTGCAGCTGATGATGGAGTAATGCCACAAACAAAGGAGGCCATTGAGCATGCTAGAGCTGCTAAATGTCCTATTATTGTTGCTGTTAATAAGATTGATAAGCCTACTGCTAATAAGGCACGTGTTATGGAGGAGCTTACTCATGAAGGAATTATTCCTTCAGAGTGGGGAGGAGATACTACATTCGTAGAAATATCAGCCCTTAAGGGAATTGGTGTTGATAATCTTCTTGATATGATAAACCTTCAAGCAGAGATTATGGATTTAAAGGCTAACCCTAATAGACTTGCTACAGGAACTGTTATAGAGGCACAGCTTGATAGAGGTAAGGGACCAGTAGCTACATTTATTGTCCAAAACGGAACACTAAAGGTTGGAGATTATGTAGTAGTTGGAGATACTTATGGTAGAGTTCGTTCTATGGAGGATGACAGACACGTTAAGTATAATGATGCAGAGCCTTCAATGGCCGTTCAGGTAACTGGTCTTGAGGAGGTTCCTTATGCAGGAGATAAGTTCATGGCTTTATCTGATGAGCGTACTGCACGTCAAATTGCAGATGAGCGTAAGATAAAGAGCAAGGATGCACAAAATAGTGCAGTTCAGGCTGTATCACTAGAGGATTTATTTGCTGATAAGGATTCAGATAAGGAATTAAATCTAATTGTTAAGGGAGATGTTCAAGGTTCAGTTGAAGCCCTACGTTCATCTTTAGAGCAATTAAATGTTGAAACAATTAAGCTTAATATTATTCGTTGCTCTGTAGGAGCAATCACAGATACTGATGTTACACTTGCTGCCGCATCACGTGCAATAATCATTGGATTTAATGTACGTCCTACAGCACAGGTTAGACAATCTGCTGAAGCACAGGGTGTTGAAATAAGATTATATAACATTATCTATAAGCTACTTGAGGATATTGAGGCTGCTATGAACGGACTTCTAGATCCTGAATATGAGGAAGTAGTAACTGGACAATGTGAAATAAGAGAGGTATTTAAGATCTCTAAAATTGGATCTATTGCAGGATGCTATGTATCAAATGGTGTTGTACAAAGAGATTCATTATGCCGTGTTATTCGTGATGGAATAGTTGTTTATGAAGGAAAGCTTGCTTCACTACGTCGTTTTAAGGATGATGTAAAGAGTGTTAAGGAAGGATTTGAATGTGGACTTCAAATCGAAAACTTCAATGATATTAAAGAGGGAGACATTATTGAGACATCAATAATGAAGGAAATTAATAGATAATGGCTGGTATATCATTAAAGAGATTAGAATCATTATCACTTCGTGAGCTTGCTCTAATCCTTCAAAATGATACAAAGGATAGAAAGCTTAGAAACGTCACAGTAACAGAGGTTAGAATAACAAATGACTTATCATATATGACAATTTACTATACTTGTCTTTTCCGTGGTGAGCGTGAAGGTGCAGCTGCTGCCCTAGAGCATTCTAAGGGTTACCTTAGAAAGGAGCTTGCAGCTCGTATAAAGGCACGTAAGATGCCAGAACTTATTTTCAAGTATGATGAAGCACTAGAGTATGGTAATCATATGAATGATATTATTTCAAGCTTAAATATTAAACATGATGAGGAAGCATAATGCTTCCTTTTTCATTGAATATTTTGCTATAATTTTAATTAGGAAGGAGCGATTATTATGGGTAAAAGATTAAATCTTTATTATATAAAGTACATATATTTATTCATAATTGGTGCATTCGCATTGGTAGTGGTTGATATATATCAGCTAAGAGTACCAAGAATTATTGGAAATGTTGTAGATGGGCTTAGTGACAATACACTTACAAAGGCCATATTAGATGATTTCTTGTGGGACATGATTATAATAATTATAATTATGGCCATAGGAAGATTTTTATGGCGTGCAGCTATTATGGGTGTAGCTCATCTAATTGAATGGGATTTAAAAAGAAAAATGTATGATAAGGTAGTAAATCTACCTCTAGAATATTATGTAAGAAATCAATCTGGAAATATATTATCTCATTTCACATCAGACTCAAGAGTAATAAGACAATGGTTTGGTGGTGGAACACTTATGATTGTAGATGCCTTATTCTTGGGTATTTATACATTTTATCGTATGATAAGATTAAATCTAACATTGGCTTTATTATCAATAATACCATTATTTGTAATAGCTTTAATATCAGGTATTATTGGTCATTATATGAATCTTAAGTTCTTAGAAAACCAAAAGGCATATGATGAGCTTAGCTCATATAGTGAGGAAACATTTAGAGGTCTTTTTGTAATAAAGGCCTTTGTAAGAGAAGGATTAGAGCTTAAAAGATTTTCTCGTATTAATAAAAACAATCACGATAAGAATCTAACATTTAATAAATATTCAGTTATGCTTAATGTATTAACTGAGATTTTAGTATGGTCTATTGGAGCTATAATTATTGGATATGGTGGATATCTTGCATATAAATATAAGGTGGATAATAAGGGCTCATTTACTCCAGGTGACTTAACAGTATTTTTCTCATATTTTGTCACAATGACTTGGCCTATGTTTGCGGTATCACGTCTTATTGATATGAGATCACAGGCTAAGGCTTCAGCTAAAAGAATTAATATTTTATTTGATGAGGATTTAAAGATATATGATTCTTTGGATGCGATTGATGTCTCTATACAAGGAGATAGCATTAAGCTTAATAACTTAAGCTTTGCATATCCTGATGATCCAAATAAATATGTATTAAAGGATATAAGTCTTGAAATAAAGCGTGGTGAGCTTGTAGGCTTTATTGGAAAAACAGGAAGTGGTAAATCATCTATTTTTGATTTATTATTAAGATTTTATAATTTAGACCATAATATGCTATATCTTGATGGATATGATATTATGGATATTAAAATTAAAAATGTTAGAAATGCAATAGGATATGTAGATCAAGAAAATTTCTTATTTAGTGATAGTATCATTAATAACGTTTCATTCTCAGAGCAGAATGAAATAAATAAAGAAAAGGTATGGGAAGCTACAAAATACGCTAATGTATATGATGCGGTATTAAAATTTGATAATTCCTTTGATACAATTCTTGGAGAAAGAGGAGTCACTATATCTGGTGGTCAAAAGGAAAGATTATCTATATCAAGAGCTCTTTATCATGACCCTAAAATATTAATACTTGATGATAGCCTTTCAGCAGTAGATGCGAAAACTGAAAAGGAAATAATCCATATGATTAAGGAGCAGAGAAAGGATAGAATTACATTACTTTCATCAAATAGAATTTCGTCTATAAAAAATGCTTCTAAGATAGTTGTTTTAAATAATGGTATGATTGAAGCTATAGGAAGCCATGAGGAGCTTTTAAAGACATCTATAACATATAGTGAAATCAATTCACTTCAATCTTTAGATGGAGGTGATTTTGATGCAGAATAATGAACGTAAGATGAAAAGAGGAGAAATATTATCTCGTCTATTCAAATACACATCTAAATATAAAGGATTATATATCCTAGCCTTATTCTTTGGTTTCCTTGCGGTAATATGTGAGCTTATAGGACCATTAATGCTATCTAGGGTAGTAGATCTTCTTACAGGGGGAGATATTACATTAAAAAGCGTTATATTTATGGCATCAATATATTTAATAGTATCTGTTTTTGTATCTCAAATATTCTTGTTTATAGAAAGATGGTTGCTTGTCCATATTGGTCAAAAAATAGTCTATAGGATAAGAGAGGATATATTTATACATGTTATGAGCCTATCACATAAGGAATTCACATCAATTCCTACAGGAAAGCTTGTTACTCGTATAACATCAGATACACTTACCTTAAATGAAATGTTTACTAAGACCTTAGTAAATATGATAAGGGATTTAATAACAGCCTTTGTAGCTATTATAATAATGATTTTAGTATCCCCTAAGATGTCATTATATATTTTAGCATTTACACCATTGCTATTAATTATTACATATTTCTTTGCAAAATTTAGTAAGAACATGTATCGTCATGTTCGTAATGCCCAAACAGAAATGAATACCTTCCTATCTGAAAGCATTAATGGTATTAGGGTAATTAAGGCTTACTTTGTCGAGGATAAGGAAAGAAGGGTATTTAGGGAAAAGAATAATAAGGTATTAAAGAATAATATGCTTCAAATGAGTGTATTCGCAATCTTTAGACCAATTATTTATTCAATATATTTAATATCTGTTCTTGTAATATTATATTTTGGAGGAAAGGATGCTTTAGCAGGAGGAATTAGCGCCGCAGTTATAGTAGCCTTCTATTCATACATTTCGTATTATTATGATCCAATAGTAGATTTTGCAGAGCTTCTTAATACCTTTGAGGATTCCTTATCCTCATGTGAGAAGATATTTGTTTTATTAGATGTTAAGCCTTCAATAGTTAATAATGGAGGAAAGGTTTTAGATACATTCAAGGGAAAAATTGAATTTAGACATGTATATTTTAAATATAATAATGATTCAAGATATATCCTTGAGGACGTATCATTTGTAATTAATCCTGGTGAGACTATAGCCCTTGTAGGACCAACAGGTGGTGGTAAGTCTACTATAATAAATCTAATAGAAAGAAATTATGATATTTTAAGTGGAGAAATACTTATTGATGATATTAATATCCTAGATATTGATTTATCATATTTAAGAAAGAATATTGGAATGATGCTTCAGGATGTACACCTATTTAGTGGAACAGTAATGGATAATATTAGATTGTTTGATACATCTATTACAGATGAAATGTGTATTGAGGCTTCAAAGAAGGTTTCAGCCTATGATATGATAAATGAGCTATCAAAAGGCTTTGATACTACCATTTATGAAAATGGTATGAATCTAAGTCAGGGACAGCGTCAGCTCCTATCATTTACAAGAGCTATGGCTTTAAATCCTAAAATGATGATATTAGATGAGGCTACTGCAAACATAGATACTAAAACTGAATCCCTTATTCAGGAGGGTATATTAGAGCTTGAAAAGGGAAGAACTATGATAATTGTGGCTCATAGATTATCTACTATTAAGCATGCGAGTAGAATTTTTGTTGTAAATAATGGTAGAATAGCAGAGGAAGGATCACATAATGATCTTATGAAGAAAAAAGGATTATATTATACCCTTTATTTATCACAGTATAAGGAATAGGAGTTTATATTATGGAAATAAGACAACAGTATTTAACAGGTGAAAGAGCATTATATAATACTCATAACGCAACTATTATAGATACAACATTTGATAATGGAGAATCACCATTAAAGGAATCAAGTGATTTAAAAATATATAATTCTATATTTAAATGGAAATATCCATTATGGTATTCAAAGAATGTTTATTTAAAGAATACATCTCTTATTGAGCTTGCTCGTTCAGGTATTTGGTATACTACAAATATTACATTTGAGGATTCAACTATCGCAGTACCAAAGACTTTTAGAAGATCTAAAAATATTACACTTAAAAACACAACACTTCCACAAGCAGAAGAGACATTTTGGATGTGTGAGAGAATTAATTTAGAGAATGTATCATCAAATGGTAATTATTTTATGATGAATAGCCACAATATCTTAATTAATGGATTTAATCATAATGGTAATTATTTACTTGATGGAGCTAAAAATGTTGAAATACATAACGCAAGAATTATTTCAAAGGATGCATTTTGGAATTGTGAAAATGTAGTAGTATATGATTCAACTATAATCGGAGAATATCTTGGATGGAATAGTAAGAATATTAAGTTTGTAAATTGTACAATAGATTCTTTACAGGGTATGTGCTATATGGACGGAATAGTTATGGAAAATTGCAAGCTTTTAAATACTAATCTATCATTTGAATATTCTAAGGTAGATGCTACAATTGATTCTAAAATTGATAGTGTAAAGAATCCAATTAGTGGTCGTATTAAGGCTAAGGGAATTGGTGAGATTATTTTAGATGAGGATTTAATAGATCCAAATAAAACTAAGATAGAGGTATTATAATATGTATAACTTTGATCTAATAGCCCAAAGAAGAAATACAGATTCATACAAGTGGGATGTAGGTCCATGTGAGCTACCTATGTGGGTTGCTGATATGGATTTTATGGTAGCTCCACTTATTACAGAAAGTATTATAAAAAGAGCTAACATAAAGGCTTATGGATATTCTAATGTCCCAGATAGCTTTTATGAGGCATATAGAGCATTCTTTTTAAAGAGACATAACTTATCTCTTAAAGTAGAATGGATGATATTTTCTACAGGAGTTGTTCCATCAATTTCATCAATTGTTCGTTCAACTACATCACTTGGTGATAATGTATTAATATTATCTCCAGTTTATAATATTTTTTATAATTCAATAAGAAATAATCATAGAAATATTTTGGTATCTGATTTAGTTTATAAAGATTATAAATATGAAATAGATTGGTCTGATTTAGAATTAAAGATGAAGGATCCAAAAACTACTTTAATGATATTCTCAAATCCTCATAATCCATGCGGAAATATATGGACTTGTGATGAGCTTCAAAGGCTTGTTGATATGGCAATTAAATATAATGTGATAATTATATCTGATGAAATACATTGTGATATAACAACTCCAGGTGTAAGCTATAATCCTATGTTTAATGTATGTGGTGGAGAGAAGAATGTAATCATGCTTGCGAGTGCTTCAAAATGCTATAACCTTGCAGGATTACATGCCTCTATAGCTGTAGTAAGAGATAAGGATTTAAGATATAAGGTATGGAGGGGTATTAATACTGATGAATGCGGAGAGAATAATTTCTTTTGTGCAAATGCTCATGAGACAGCCTTAAATGATTGTATTAGCTGGCTTGATGAGATGAATCAGTATGTTTACAATAATAAAAAGTATTTAGAGGAATATCTTAAGAATAATCTTCCATGCCTAAAGCTAATACATTCAGATGCCTTATACCTATCATGGATTGATATTAAGGATTTAAATATGGATTCTGATGAGTTTACAATCTTCTTAAGAAAGAAAACAGGTCTTTATATTTCATCTGGTAAAGCCTATGGTGATAATGGAAATGGATTTGTAAGAATTAATCTAGCAACATCTTTGTCTAATGTTAAGGATGCTTGTAATAGACTTAAGGTCGCAATTGATTTACTTAAGTAATTTAATGGTTTATAGATTTCATAATTATTATGTTTTTCATTAAAAAAGCACAAAAAGTATCTATAAACCCTTTTATTTTTAACTTTTTTTGATAAAATTATACAAAAAATGAAAATTATGAAAATTTATGAAAATAATCATTGAAAGTGCTTTCAATAAGTGCTATAATTTTTTTAGATATTGTATACGGAGGATAAAAAAATGGCACGTGTAACGATTTATGATGTTGCAGGTAAGGCTAAGGTTAGCTTAGCTACTGTAAGTAGAGTTTTAAATAATCCAAATAAAGTCAATAAGGAAACAAGACAAAGAGTAGAAAGTGTTATTAAGGAATTAGGATATCATCCTAATGCGATTGCTAGAGGACTAGCATCAAAGAAGACAACAACAGTAGGTATTGTACTTTCTGACGTTACAAGAGCCGCTACTGCACAGCTACTTGGAGGAATAATTGATATTGCGAAGAAATATAATTATTCAATTAAGCTATTCTCAATGGCAGGAGATACTGATATTGAGGAATCCATCCGTAATGTAATTGCTGAGCAGGTTGATGGAATCATTTTCATGAACGATGAGCTTGATGATAATGAAATGAAGATTGTAAAGGAAAGAGTTGAGGAGGCTGAAATTAAGATGGTTTTAGCTAACGTATATCTTGATTCTGACATTCTTCCATCAGTAATGGTTGATTATGCTAAGGCAGCATATGAAATTACTAAGGAGCTAATCTCTAAGGGTAAGAAGGATATTTATATGCTAGCTACAGTAAGAAAATATAGTGTTAATACTCCTAAGATTGCAGGATATAAGAAGGCAATGGAGGAGGCAGGTCTTGAGCCTAAGGTATTTAGAACATCTGGTGATGTAAATATTAATACGCCTCACTTTAAGGAATTCTTCCAGGATAAGGGAGTTGATGCGGCACTTGCAGTTCGTGATTCAATTGCTGTATCATTTATGAATGTAATGACTGATTTAGGAAAGAGAGTTCCTGATGATCTATCAGTAATTGGATTCCAAAACACAAAATATGCATTACTTTCAAGACCAAACTTGACATGTATCTATACTCCGGTGTATGATATAGGTGCTGTTTCAATGAGACTACTTACTAAGCTTATGTCTCCTGCTGAATCTGATGAAGAGGAAGCATTACAGCATATTCTATTACCATATAGTGTAATAAGAAGACAATCTATGTAATTATCAGTTGAATCAAAGTAGAAATGTATTAAAATTTTAAAGAGAATAAGCGGTTGGTGTAAGCTTATAGTAATACATTTTGAATTACAATTCACAAATAAATTGATACGGTTGCGCGTTATAGCAATTAAGTGCAGAATTAATATTCTGAACTAAGGTGGTACCACGTTAATAAGCGTCCTTAGATTAGGACGCTTTTTTATTTTTAGAAAAGGAGATTATTATAATGGGTATTTATGAGGAATTAGAGTGGAGAGGATTAATTAAGGATGTATCTGATCCTGAAATAAAGGAAAAGCTTAACAAGGGTGGAATGACATTCTATATTGGAACTGACCCTACAGGAGATTCATTACATATAGGGCATTTCTCTTCATTTTTAATATGTAAAAGATTAAAGGAAGCAGGACATCATCCTATTGTTTTAGTAGGAGGAGGTACAGGACTTATTGGAGACCCTAAGCCAAATGCTGAGCGTCCTATGATTCAATATGAAACTGTAAAGCATAATTTTGATTGTCTAAAATCTCAGCTCGAGAATTTGTTTGGATGTGAGGTTGTAAATAATTATGACTGGCTTTCAAAAATCAATTTTATTGATTTCCTAAGAGATTTTGGAAAATATTTTAATGTTAACTATATGCTTCAAAAGGATATTATTGCACGTCGTGTAAACTCAGGAGATGGTATAACATATACTGAGTTCTCATATATGATTATGCAAGCTGCAGATTTCCTATTCCTTCATGAAAATAAGGGTGTTGATATGCAGGTTGCAGGACAAGACCAATGGGGTAATATTACAGCAGGTATTGAGCTTATTAGAAAGAAGCTTGGTGATACTGCATATGGATTTACTATGCCACTTTTAACTAAGAGTGATGGTACTAAGTTTGGTAAAACAAATGGTAAGGCTATTTGGCTAGATCCAAATAAGACTTCTCCATATGAAATGTATCAATTCTTTATTAATTCAGAGGATTCAAAGGTTATTGATTATCTTAAGTTCTTAACATTCCTTTCAAAGGAGGAAATATTAGAGCTTGAGAAGAAGAATAATGAGCATCCTGAGCTAAGAGAGGCACATAAGGCTTTAGCACATGAGGTAATTAAGTTTATTCATGGTGAGGATGCATACCAAGAGGCAGTACGTATTTCAGAGGCATTATTCTCAGGTAATGTAAAGGATTTAAGTGCTCGCGAAATTGAAATGGGATTTGATGGAGTTCCTACAATTGAAGGTAAGGAAATGCCACTTATTAACGCATTAGTTGAGACAGGTCTTGCTCAATCTAACCGTGAGGCAAGACAATTCATTCAGTCAAATGCTGCGTCAGTAAATGGTGAAAAGATTACAGATTTAGCATATACACTTGACTCTTCAAAGGCTATCGAAGGAAAGTATATTGTCCTACGTCGTGGTAAGAAGCTATATGCTTTAGTTAAATTTAATTAAAAAGGGGAGTATACTCCCTTTTTTATTTTGAATAAATTTGATATAATAGAGTGAAATTTACGGAGGCATAATATGATTTCTAAATTTTTATTTCATTATGACAAAGGAAAAAGAAAGATTTTATCAGGAATAGTTGAGAACGATTTAGAAGAGGATTATGATTCTAAAAAGAGATTTTCATTAGCGCAAGCAGAGCTATATAGACCTCAGGATAATGAAAATGTCGTTTTAAACAATGGAAAAACTGGATACCTATTATTTGAGGATGAGGGTGGAAAAAAGTATTTAGATGTAAATATTTTTAATGACCAGGTAGTTATACAGCTTACTGATAACATTTCACATGCCTCTTGCTATTCTATGGACTTTTATATTCCAATCCTTGATTATGCAGGATATTTTGGATATGATGATCCAAAATTTATTTTTTCAGGTCTTACATTAACTAAGGATGGATTCTTTGATTCATATCAGGTGTTTAAGTCTATTAAGGATGCTTCATATTGTAAGATTAATAAAAATAATGAATCTTACTTTGTAGCTCGTGACCTAAATCAAAATTATTATCTAACAAAGAAATTTGAGGATGCATCTAAGGTAAATAAAAATGAACTTAGAAGAGTATTGATTATTAATAATTTTATTAATGAAAAGGCAGATAAAAGGGATGTTTCTTTCTCATCATTTAAATATTTATCAGTAGATGGTGGATATATCTATGCAGGACGTGATCCATATAAGCTTACATATAATGATAATGGATTTAGCATTGAGCTTGAACCAACTATAGAGCCTGAATATAGGCTTCGTGATGTTGAAGATATTTTCTTACAGCTTAAGGATATTTCTTATCTATTATTTAAGGAGAAGAGCGATAAGAGCTATTATCTTGAAAATGAAAGGTTTGAATATGTAAAAAAGACATCAAAGCTTTCCTATGAGTTTGTAAAGAATCCAGCAGATGCGACTCTTTTAAATGATTATGATATTGAAATTATAAAATCAGCATATAAGCTTATTGATTCAAGAGTTCAGCTAAGACGTAGAAGTAAGAATTATTTTATGTATAGTGATTCAAATAGATATACTATCTATGATGAGGCTATTGAAGGATATGAGCAAGGAAGAATGGTTGATAGACCAGTAGTTGATCAATATGCACAGGCATTTGACATTGATTTTAATGAATCAAAGAGAAATACAGGAATTATTCTTATTCATAATAATATGTATTTAAATATTAAATATATTTCCAAAAAATCATTTGAGGTTATGCTGACAAAATCAGCATATAACGCTTCATTATTTACTGAGGCTGAGGCTAAGGCTATAAAGGATTTACTTGGTATATCATTTAATGAGCGTAAAATTGAAAATATATTATTAAATGATTTAAGAATATATAATATCTACAATAAAAAGCCTAATATATCAGAGCAATATAGAAATATAATGCGTGATCTTCTTTCTAAGAAGACTACAATTCCTGATTATACAGATGCTGAAACATTACGTATTGAAACTGAAAAGCACGCACTTGAATATTTAAGAAGATTCTATATTAAGAGTGTTTATGACTATAAGGATTTATTTAGTAAGGTTATAACTAAGGATACTAAAAAGATACTTATAATAGCACCTAAGTTTAATCTTGAGCTTCAAGGTCTTGATTTAGCATTAGATCACAAGGTTGAAGCTTATACATTAAATGAGCTAAAGTTTGGATATAGACCAGAAATATGTCTTGAAAATGTAGAGGTTAAGGGTACATATAGATTAAAGCTTCAAAACCTACCTTCTAAGTTTGTAGATTCATTTGATATTATTTTATTTGGAGCAGGATTCAACGAGCCAATTGATGAGTTTAGAGATACACTTGCTCAAATTAAAGAAAATAATAAAAATATTATCTTTATTAATTCAAGAATTGTATGTACTAAAAAGCATGATTTATTCTATGAGTTCTTTAAAGATTATGGTAGTGTTAATAGAACATTCTATACTTATGAGTTTCCATATACTGAGTTATGTATAGAATTAGATAAAAAATATATAGATTATCTAATTAAATCCGGAAACAGAATACATAATGATGTGGCTGTTTCAAAAACTGATTCATATTTTAGCATAATAAAATAAAATTATTATTGATTTTTAGTGCCAATTTATTATAAAATATTTATTGGACGATATAATAAATTATATTATATAAGCTTAAGGCTATTTAAGGAGGAAAAAATAATATGCCATTTATTAAAAGAGTTTATGCAAGAGAAGTATTAGATTCAAGAGGAAATCCAACAGTTGAGGCTGAGGTTTATACTACATCTGGAGCTTTCGGAAGCGCAATTTCACCTTCTGGAGCATCTACAGGAGAGCATGAGGCTATCGAGCTTCGTGACGGAGATAAGTCTCGTTACCTTGGAAAGGGTGTTACAAAGGCTGTTAAGAATGTTAATGAAATTATCGCACCAGCTTTAGCAGGTATCGATGTTCATAACCAATTATTAATTGACCAAAAGATGATTGAAATTGACGGAACACCTAATAAGTCAAAGCTTGGAGCTAACGCTATCTTAGCTGTATCTATGGCTGTAGCTAAGGCTGCTGCTAACTATGATGGTGTAGAGCTATATAACTATCTTGGAGGATTCAACGCAAAGAAGATGCCAGTTCCTATGATGAACATCTTAAACGGAGGAGCTCATGCTGACTTCTGTATTGATTTCCAAGAGATCATGATTTTACCAGTTTCTGCAACTTCTGTTAAGGAGGCTGTAAGAATGGGTGCTGAGGTATTCCATAACCTAAAGACTATTCTTAAGAAGAAGGGATACAATACAGCAGTAGGTGACGAAGGAGGATATGCTCCTAAGTTAACTAAGGGAAATTCAGAGGCATTCGAGATTGTTGATGAGGCAATCAAGGCTGCAGGTTACGTTCCTGGTAAGGATGTATTCCTAGGAATCGACGTAGCTTCATCTGAGTTCTATAATGAAGAGACTAAGAAGTATGATTTAAAGGCTGAGAATAAGTCTTTAACTACTGATGAGATGATTAATTATCTTAAGACTTTAACTGAGACTTATCCAATCATCACTATCGAGGATGGACTTGATGAGAACGATTGGGAAGGATGGCAAAAGCTTACTAAGACAATCGGTGACCATGTTCAATTAGTTGGAGACGATTTATTCGTTACTAACACTGAGCGTCTTGCAAAGGGAATTTCTTTAGGAGTAGCTAACGCAATCCTTATCAAGGTTAACCAAATTGGTTCACTTACAGAGACTTTCAATGCTATCGAGATGGCAAAGAGAGCTGGATATGCAGTAGTTGTTTCTCATAGATCAGGAGAGACTGAGGATACTACAATTGCTGATATCGTAGTTGGAACTAATGCACTTCAAATCAAGACAGGATCTCTATCTCGTACAGACAGAATTGCTAAGTACAATAGATTAATGCGTATTGAGGATCAATTAAATCAATATGGAGAGGCTAAGATTGCTGAGTACCCAGGTATGGGAGCATTCGTTTCAATCAAGAGATAATTCATATTAAATTATGAAAGCACCTTTTAAAAGGTGCTTTTATTGTTTAATATCACCAAAAGTATGGTAAAATTAAGTTATATAAGGGAGATGAAAATATAAAAAAATAATATGATAAAATTAGAAAACGTTAGTAAAACATTTAAAGATAATAATCAATTAGAGGTATTAAAAAATATTTCCTTTGAAATAGAAGATAATACTTTTACAACAATAGTTGGTAAAAGTGGTTCTGGAAAGACTACACTAATGAATATAATTGGGTCGATTGATGTACCAACATCAGGGGATGTATACGTTTGTGACAAACATTTAAATAATCTAAATGATAAAGAGATATCAGAATATAGAAATAAGACCATTGGATTTGTATTTCAATCATTTTATTTAGAACAGCAATTTAGTGTCTTAGAAAATGTATGTATGCCTCTTGTAATTGCTGGAGTCAAAAGGAAGGAAAGAGAAGAAACAGCAAGAAAATATTTAGCACTTCTTGATATGCTAGATAAGGAAAAAACAAAGGTATATAAGCTTTCCGGAGGAGAAAAGCAAAGAGTCGCAATCGCAAGAGCCTTAGTAAATGATGCTAAAGTTATATTAGCAGATGAGCCGACAGGTAATCTTGATACAAAAAATGGAACAATTGTTTTAGATGAGCTTAAAAAGCTTACAAAAATAGGGAAGACTGTAGTTCTAATAACACATAATATGGAAGATGCAAAAAAGTATTCTGATAGAATTTTATTATTAAAGGATGGCGTTATTTCATATGAGAATAATTGATGCCATTAGATATGGTCTTAAGATAAGCTTTACAAAAAAAATAAAAACAATTATTACGATAATTATTTTTGCTTTTTTAAACACTATTATGCTTACATTATCTAATATAGGTATTAATGCCTACGATAATGTATCATATAATTATTTAAATGGTTTAAATACAAATGGATATCAATTAATAGTGGAAGGATTAAATGGACAAAACACGTCTAAATCAACATATGACAATATCTGTGAGATTTTGAATAATAATAAATCTAATGTTTCACAAGTATATATGGAAAACCAAGATGTTATATTTTATGATTTTAATTATTCTAGTATTAAAAATCCTTTAATCAATAAAAATGATATTATCCTTACAATGGATTATATGGATGATTATAGTGTTGGAGATAATATTGAAATTAATATGCTGGCGTATAATTCTGGAATAAATGTAAGCTTTAATGTTTTATCATTTTCAGATGATTATGAATTACCGGTAGCAGATCTTAATTATGTTTTAGATTATATTTCACTTGATAAATTTTATATTGAAGGTCTTACTGACAAATCCTATTTAAAAAGTGATTTAAAAAAGACTTATGAAATGTATAAAGATATCAAAGATATTAATTCAATGAAAGTGCAATGTGGCTTTTTTGAAACTTATGCTAAAAACAAACTACATGGAAAAATAATAATGTATATATTATTTATAATCACATTCTTATTAATGTTATCAACAATAGGAGTAGTATTTAATATTATTATCGTAAACTTTAATTCAAATAAAACATTTTATGCTGAAATGATAATAGTAGGTGCTAAAAAGAATAATATTATTTTTTTATTCATGTTAGATATTTTTATAAATATTTTTTTATCATCGCTAATAGGACTATTAATCGGCTATGCATTAACCAATATGGGTAGTGACATGACATCTACGTTTATTGAATATTTAATTGGAAATGATTTAGGGTATGTAGGACTTCAATCTATTTCTATAAAATATAAGGTTTATTTAATAATTCCTGCCATTTTATTATTCATATATTTTACTATTGCAATGATTTTATCAATGCTAAAAATCACAGACATATATAATGATGATAAATCTCTATTGCTAAAGGAGATAAAAATATGAAATTAAGGGACAATTTATATTTATCAATGCTTCTAATAAAGAAGAATAAGAGAGTTATAAGAATCATTATAATGATGGTGATTGCATTTACATTATTATCTGTTTCATTTTTTTTAAGTACCTCTTTTATGATAGGAATTAGTAATGATATAAATAAGAATAAAGCTAGCTTTACTGTAGAAGTAGAATATGGGGATAGCTTATATAATCACAAGGATGGTTACGAATATAATGAGCTTTTAGATAGTTTGTATTACAAAGAAAACTCATTAAAATATAATAATAATCTCAATTGTTCTTACCATGATATTAAGATGATTAATAGAATTGAGAATAAGAATGATCAAACATATCAAAAGGATGTTTATTCCCCTATTTATACAATTGATGGAGTTAGATATGATTTTGGGGTTAATGCTTCAGGAATTTTAGATGATGCTATTGTTGATATGCTTTTTTTTGATATGAATAATACTAGCACTATTATTGGTAGTGTTGAAGAAAAATATATGAAGGACAATAATTGTGATTTTTCAATATTAGGAAATGGTTTTAGTGATAATTCTAAGGAATTAATGATATCTAGTGCGGTTTTAGATTCTTTAGGTATTGATGATTATAATTCAGTAATTGGAAAATGTATATCTTTAGAAAATTATTTATCAAATGCAATTTATTTTTTCTATAAAAATGATGTTAAGAATGAGGAAATATATGATTTTAATCCAATATACTATGGAAATAAATATAGTGTTTTTGAAGAATATAAAATTGTTGGAGTATTTAATGAAAAAGTATCATCATTGCCAGTTGAGATGACAAATGCTCAACTATGGTTTAAAGATGAAGCTTATTTTAATACAGAAGAATATGTTGATTTTAAATCGTTTAATTCTCTTCCTCTTTATTCAACAGTATATAAAGATGATTTATATGATATTATGCAATTATCGCTAGATGAAGATAAGGTTTTTATAGCTCCAGGATATTCAACTCTTCTAAATAGGATTAATCCTAATATTATCCAAAGATATAGCTTTAAAAGCCTAGATAATGCATATGAGTTTTATAAGTATATATGTACGGAGCTTAAAGAGGAACAATTAGTATATTTAGACCCAATTACTATCAATTCAATACTAGATGGATACATAAAATATTATCCAATGTTAAATGTAATTATTACGATTCTTTTATTTGCAGGCTTAGCTATGCTTGGGGCCACATTTATTGATTTTTATTATATTTTATATGAAGATATAAAGGATAATAAGAGATTTTTTGGATTAATGTTCTCTAATGGCCTGAAAACAAAGGATTTATATAAGGTTTATTTTATATATTCATTTTTAATAAGTGGAATATCATTATTAATATCCTATGTTATTTCAGGCCTTACAAGCTATATTCTAATGCGAAAGGCTAATAATATTTTTGTAACTAAGATTAATTATGAGAATGCTATTAATTATAGTATTGATTTTAAGTATTTTTTCAGCTCACAAGCAATTATTCTAGCCATATCCTTAGTTCTTATAGTACTAGTGGCCTTTATTATAACTATAACATTTAAGAAAAAGAACTTATCTTTATTATTGAAAAATTCTGAATAGAAACCATATTAATACTTAAGCAATTCTCTTGTAAGTGTTTTCTATTTACTGTATAATAAAAGCATAATCGAAGGAGGATTTAGAAAATGGCAAGAACAAATAAATATCAAGGAACAAGAACTGAGAAGAACCTACAAACAGCATTTGCAGGTGAATCACAGGCAAGAAATAAGTACACTTATTTTGCAAGTGTAGCTAAGAAGAATGGTTATGAGCAAATATCAGAGCTATTCTTAAAGACAGCTGACAATGAGAAGGAGCATGCAAAGCTATGGTTTAAGGCTTTAAATGGTATCGGAACATTAGAGGAGTGTCTTGAGGATGCAGCTGATGGTGAGAACTATGAGTGGACTGATATGTATGATGAGTTTGCTCGTGTAGCTGATGAGGAAGGATTTAAGGATCTTGCAGAGCAATTCAGAGGAGTTGCTGCTATCGAAAAGGCACATGAGGAAAGATTTAGAGCATTACTAAAGAATGTCAAGGAGAAGACAGCATTCGAGAAGAGTGGTGTTACAGTATGGGAGTGCCGCAATTGTGGTCACATTGTAATTGGAACACAAGCTCCATTAGTATGCCCAGTATGTAAGCATCCACAAGCTTATTTTGAGGTTCGTAAGGAGAATTATTAAAAATAAAGCATTCGCTGTTGCGAATGCTTTTTTTGTTATTCCTTATTATCGATTTCTTTAACCATTTGGTTTAACTCATCCTTATTGAATACATAAGTCTTGCGACAGAAATTACAAGTAACCTCTGCTTGACCTAATTCATCAATAATGGATGTGATTTCTTTTTTACCAAGAGACTTAATACCTCTATAATATTGCTCTTTAGTACAAGGACATGTATAGAAGATATCTTGTGTTTCAAGGATTTCATAATCCTCTCCTCCACTAAGCTCCTTAATAATATCCTCAGGAGTCATACCACTATCAATCATTTCTGATACTGGTTTAATACTCTTTAGCACATTTTCAATCTTTGTAATAGTATCCTCATCACATCCGGGCATTAGCTGAAGAATAAATCCTCCAGCAGCCTTACATGAATTATCTGTTTCAACAAGTACACCTAGACCTACTGATGATGGAGTTTGCTCAGATGATGCAAAATAATATGTGAAATCCTCTGCAATTTCTCCTGTCTGAATATTTAGTGTAGTAACAAATGGCTCCTTTAGATTTAAATCCTTTATGACTGTCATAGTACCATTTCCTACAGCCTTACCTACTGCAAGATGCCCATTGTTATATTGCATAAATACACCAGCATTTGATACAAATCCTCTTACATGACCATTAGAGGCTTCAACAACCATTAATCCTAGAGGACCATCACCATCAAATCTTACAGTAAGGTTCTCATCAGATTTATAATTTGTTGAGATAATTGCAGCTGCAGTAAGACATCTTCCTAATGCTGCACATGATGTTGGCCATAGGCCAAATGTTTTTCTTGCAGTCTCACAAATATTAGTAGAAGAGGCTGCATATATTCTAACCATCTTATTGTAAGCTAAAGCTTTACATACATAATCTTTCATATAAAAATCACCTGCACCTATTATATCATATATTTTTTAAAATTGTTGTTGACACTTAAAAAAAATAAGACTATAATAATAAATGTCATCCTAAGTTAGGGGTAATGCCTCCAATTTATGATGACTATATTGCAAAGATAGTTTAGAATAACAAATAAACTTGAGTATAATTATGAAGAGATTAATTCATAATTATTAGTCTCTTCTAAAAAGAATAAAAGAGGCTAATTTACTTGAGTTAGTCTCTTTTATTTTTCTAAGCTTTAAAATAGTCGTAAATAGAATTAGTAATTACTAATCTAATGAAAAAGCGAACTAGTGTTGGTGAAAGACTAGTATTAGTAGGTAATGAACGCATCTATTAGATGCCTGTCAGAAATTATTAGTATGATAGGACGTAGCATCCGCGTTAAGGATTTTGAGGTGGTCTAGCTTATACTAGGCAATTAGAGTGGTACCGCGCGAGGTTTTTGCGTCTCTTTCTTTTAAAAGAAAGGGACTTTTTTTGTACATTATGGTAAAATAATAGAAAAGGAGATTTTAAAAATGGACAAGAAGAATATTAAGAAGGTTGTATTAGCTTATTCAGGAGGACTTGATACTTCAATTATCATTCCTTGGTTAAAGGAGAATTATAATAACTGTGAGGTTGTTGCAGTTTCTGGTAATGTAGGTCAAGCTGATGAGCTTGATGGTCTTGAGGCAAAGGCTATTAAGACAGGAGCCTCTAAGCTTTATGTTGAGGATTTAAATAAGGAATTCGTTGAGGATTATATTTTCCCAACACTAAAGGCTGGAGCTAAGTATGAAGGAAAATATTTATTAGGAACATCATTTGCACGTCCTATTATTGCAAAGCGTATTGCAGAGATTGCATTAAAGGAGAAGGCAGATGCTATCGTTCATGGATGTACAGGAAAGGGTAATGACCAGGTACGTTTTGAGCTTGCTATTAAGGCAGTAGCTCCTAATATGCCAATCATTGCACCATGGCGTGAGTGGAATATTAAGTCTCGTGATGAGGAAATTGATTATGCAGAGGCACATAATGTTCCTCTTAAGATTTCAAGAGAGACTAACTATTCAAAGGATAAGAACTTATGGCATCTATCTCATGAGGGATTAGATCTTGAGGATCCTGCAAATGAGCCTAAGTATGATAAGATTCTAGAGATGGGAGTATCTCCAGAGCAAGCACCAGATAAGGCTGAGTATGTAACTATTCACTTTGAGAAGGGAATCCCTACTCAGGTTAATGGTAAGAAGATGAATGCTGTTGATCTTGTTTGGGAGCTTAATAAGATTGGTGGAAGAAATGGTATTGGTATCATCGATATCGTTGAGAATAGACTTGTTGGTATGAAGTCTCGTGGAGTATATGAGACTCCAGGTGGAACTATTCTTTATGAGGCACATGAGCTTCTTGAGTCTATTACACTTGATAAGCAAACAATGCATTTCAAGAGAAGCGTTGCTGATAAGTTCGCAGAGCTTGTTTATGATGGACTTTGGTATACACAATTAAGAGAGGCTTTATCTGCATTCGTTGACCAAACACAAGAGGTTGTAACAGGAGATGTTAAGCTAAAGCTTTATAAGGGAAATATTATTCCTGCATCATTAACTTCACCTAATTCATTATGGAATGAGGAGATTGCATCATTTGGTGATGATGAGGGTGCTTATAATCAAGCAGATGCTGCTGGATTTATTAACCTATTTGGACTTCCAATTAAGGTTCAAGCATTATTAAATAATAAGAAGAATAAGTAATTAGAGTGGTGATTTATTATGGCTATGTGGGCTGGTAGATTTAAAAAAGAGGAGTCAAAGGATGTTAATGATTTCAATTCATCTATATCCTTTGATTCTAGAATGTATGAGCAAGATATTTTAGGTTCAATTGCTCATGCAACAATGCTAGGAGAGAAAAATATTATATCTAAGGCTGATTCAGAGCTAATTTGTAAGACATTAGCTCAAATTCTTGAGGATATTAAGAGTGGTAAGCTATTATTTGATTATGATGCTGAAGACATTCATATGTTTGTTGAGGCAGAGCTTACAAAGCGTATTGGTGAGGTTGGAAAGAGACTTCATACTTCAAGATCTCGTAATGATCAGGTAGCTCTTGATATAAGATTATATTTAAGAGATGAGATTAAAAATATTAAGAGCCTAGCTTTAAATCTTATTAATGTTATTTTAAATCTAGCAGATAAGAATAAGGAAACTATTATGCCAGGTTATACACACCTACAGCGTGCACAGCCTATTACATTTGCAAATCACCTTCTTGCATATGCTACTATGCTAAGCCGTGATATTGAAAGATTGGATGATACATCTAAAAGATTAAATAGAAATCCACTTGGATCATGTGCTTTAGCAGGTACTACATATGATATTGATAGAGCAATGGTTGCAAGCCTATTACATATGGATAGCGTTACTCCAAATACACTTGATGGTGTATCTGATAGAGATTTCTGTGTAGAGCTTGCATCTGCAATTGCTATTATGCAAATGCATCTATCAAGATTTAGTGAGGAAATCATTATGTGGTCATCTTGGGAATTTAAGTTTATTGACCTAGATGATGCATATTCAACTGGTTCATCAATTATGCCACAAAAGAAGAATCCTGATATTGCAGAGCTTGTTCGTGGTAAAACAGGAAGAGTTTATGGAAATCTTATTACTCTACTTACAATGCTAAAGGGTATCCCTCTAGCATACAATAAGGATATGCAGGAGGATAAGCAAGCAATTTTTGATTCAGTAGATACAATTAAGGATTGCTTAAAGATTTTTGCACCAATGCTAGAAACTATGACCATAAATAAGGAAAATATGAAGAAGGCAGCTGCAAAGGGATTTATTAATGCAACAGATCTTGCTGATTATTTAGTTAAGAAGGGTATGGCATTTAGAACTGCATATAAGATTTCAGGAACTCTTGTTGCATTATGTATTGATAAAAATACAACGCTAGAGGAACTACCTTTAGATGAATATAAGAAGTTTAGTGATTTATTTGAAAGTGATTTATATGAAGCAATTGATTTAAGAAATGCTACATTCAAGAGAACATCTGAAGGTGCTTCATCAATTGAATCAACAACTAAGCAAATAAATAACTTAAAGAAGGAGCTTGGATTATAGAGATGTTTAAGGTTTATATCGACGGACAATCTGGTACAACAGGTCTTAGAATTAATGAAAGATTATCTAAAAGAGATGATATTGAAATATTAAAGATATCTGAGGATAAAAGGCATGATGAGGAGGAGCGTAAGAAGTTTATTAATGCTTCTGATGTAGTCTTTTTATGTCTACCAGATGATGCGGCAGTAGAGGCTGTAAAGCTTTGTACAAACCCTAATACTGTTATTATCGATGCTTCAACAGCACATAGAACAAATCCCATGTGGGCATATGGATTTCCAGAACTTGATAAATCTTTCCTAGATAAGATAAAAGGTTCTAAGAGAATTGCAAATCCAGGATGCTATGCATCAGGATTTATGTCTATTGCATATCCTTTAGTTCACATGGGTATTTGTGCTAATGATTATCCATTCGCAGCAAACGCTATATCTGGATATAGTGGTGCTGGAAAGAAGGGTATTGCTGAATATGAGGATAAGAATCGTAGCTATGAATACGATGCTCCAAGATTATATGCTATGAGCATGGCTCATAAGCATCTTCCTGAAATGCAGGTCATTGCAGGATTAGCTGAAAAGCCATTATTTAATCCTTATGTATGTGATTTCTTAGAGGGAATGCTTGTGACTATTCCTCTATATACTAATAGACTTACTAAGAAGTATACAGTTAAGGAAATACATGACCTATTTGAGAATTATTATAAGGGTCAAGATTTTGTTCGTGTTATGCCACTTAAGGATAAAGGAACAGAGGATGGATTCTTATCTGCTGCACATCTAGCAGGTAAGGATTATATGGAAATATATTTTGCAGGTAATGATGATAGAATTAATATCACATGTGCACTTGATAACCTAGGTAAGGGTGCAAGTGGAGCTGCAATTGAATCAATGAATATTGTTTTAGGATTAGATCCTAAGACAGGATTAGAAATGTAGGAGGAATTATATGAAGGAAATTAGTGGTGGAGTAGTTGCTGCGAAGGGATTTAAGGCAAATGGTATTCATTCTGGATTAAGAAAGCAGAAGGAAAGAAAGGATTTAGCTTTAATCGTATCTGATACACTTTGTACAACTGCATCAGTATATACAACTAACCTTGTTAAGGGAGCTCCTATTCATGTAACTAAGAAGCATAGCCTTGATGGACATGCTCAAGCTATCGTATGTAATAGTGGAAATGCTAATACATGTAATGCTGATGGTATTGAAAAGGCAGAGGCTATGTGTGAGGCAGTTTCAAAGGAAACTGGTATTGATGTTTCTAATGTATTAATTGCATCAACAGGAGTTATTGGTCAGGTTTTAGATATTAATCCTGTAAAGGAACATATGAAGGATCTTGTTGCAGGTCTTTCAGATAAAGAAGAAGCTTCTGATCTTGCATGGCAAGCAATTAGTACAACAGATACTAAGAAAAAGGAAATTGCATTAGAGTTTGAACTTGATGGTAAGGTATGTCATATTGGTGGAATCTGTAAGGGTTCTGGAATGATTAAGCCTAATATGGCAACAATGCTTTGCTTTATTACAACTGACTGTGCTATTTCTAGTGCAATGCTACAAAAAGCTTTATCTAATGTAATTGTTGATACATTTAACATGGTATCAGTTGATGGAGATACATCAACTAATGATACTGTAACAATCCTTGCTAATGGACTTGCAGGTAATAAGGAAATTACTTGTGAGGGTAAGGAATATGATGAGTTCTACAAGGCATTACTTGCAATAGCTACAATGCTATGTAAGGCAATTGCAAAGGATGGAGAGGGAGCTACAAAGCTTCTTGTTGTTGAAGTATTAAACGCTAAGACTATGGAGGATGCAAGAATTGTTGCTAAATCTGTAGTTATGTCTTCCCTACTAAAGGCTGCGATGTTTGGAGCTGATGCAAACTGGGGAAGAGTACTTTGTGCAATTGGATATTCAAAGGCTAATGTAGATATTACAAAGGTTGATGTTGAGTTTGAATCAAAGAAGGGAATTCTTCCTGTATGTAAAAATGGAGCTGGTATTCCATTTAGTGAGGAAAAGGCTAAGGAAATCCTTCTTGAGGATGAGATTACAATTAGATGTAATCTAAATGATGGTAACAATAATTCACAAGCATTTGGTTGTGATTTAACATATGATTATGTAAAGATTAATGGAGATTATAGAAGCTAGGAGGTAATTCCTGTGAAGTTTTCAAATGAAGAGCAAGCAGAAATTTTAGTACATGCCTTACCATATATTCAAAAATATTATGGAAAGACAATTGTAGTTAAATATGGTGGAAATGCAATGATTGATGATAACCTTAAGCAATCAGTTATGCAAGATGTAGTATTACTATCTTTAGTTGGTGTTAAGGTTGTTCTAGTTCATGGTGGTGGACCTGAAATTAATCAAGCATTTAAGGCATATGGAAAAGAGACAATAAAGGTAGATGGACTACGATATACTGACCGTGAAGGTGCAGATATAGTTCAAATGGTTTTAGCAGGAAAGGTTAATAAGGATCTTGTTAAGCTTATTGGAACAAAGGGTGGTAAGGCTATCGGACTATCTGGTATGGATGGTGGTATGATTAAGTGTAAGTTCAAGAATCAGGATAAATATGGATTTGTTGGAGATATATCTGAAGTAAATCCTGATGTAATTATGACAGCTCTTGATCATGGTTATATTCCTGTTATTTCAACTGTTGGTACAGATGAGAATGGAAATAGCTACAATATAAATGCAGATACTGCAGCTGCAAGAATTGCTGGAGCACTTAAGGCAGAGGCTTTTATTGCAGTAACTGATATTAAGGGATTATTAAGAGATAAGAATGATGATTCAACTCTTATCCATGAAATTAATGTTTCTGAGCTTAAGACACTTGAAAAGCAAGGAATTATTGATGGTGGTATGATTCCTAAGGTAGAATGCTGTGTTGAAGCACGAAGACGTGGTGTCAACAAGGTATTTATTATTGATGGACGTGTTCCACATGCAATTCTTATCGAGGTTTTAACTGACGAGGGAATTGGAACAATGTTTAAGTAGGAGTTAAAAATATGAGTGATATTATTGAGCTTGATAAGGAAAATATAGTTAATACATATAAAAGATTTAATGTCGTTTTAACTAGTGGACATGGCTCTATTCTTTTTGATGAGAATGGTAAGGAATATATAGATTTCTCAACAGGTATTGGAACAAATATATTTGGTATTTGTGATGAGGAATGGAAGAATGCTGTAATCTCTCAGGTAAATAAGATTCAGCATACTTCAAATCTTTATTATTCAGAGCCTCAGGTAAGACTTGCAAAGATTCTTTGTGAGAAGACTGGAATGAAGAAGGTATTCTTCGCAAACTCAGGAGCAGAGACTAATGAGTGTGCTATTAAAACTGCAAGAAAGTATTCATTTGACAAATATGGTGAAAATAGATATGAGATTATTACTCTTGTAAACTCATTCCATGGAAGAACTATTGCGACATTAAGCGCAACAGGACAGGATGTATTCCATAAGTATTTTGGACCATTTGTTGATGGATTTAAGTATGTACATGCAAATGATATAGAGGAATTAAAGAATACTATATCAGATAAGACATGTGCAATTATGATTGAAACTGTACAGGGAGAGGGAGGAGTAAATGCCCTTAACCCTGAGTTTATAAAATATATCGATAAGGTATGTAAAGAGAAGGATTTAGTATTTATAGTAGATGAGGTTCAAACAGGAAATGGAAGAACAGGATATCTATATAGCTACATGGAATATGGAGTAAGCCCTGATGTTGTAACAACTGCAAAGGGACTTGCTGGAGGTCTTCCATTTGGAGCAATTCTTTTCTCAGAAAAGACTGCAAATACCCTAGGATATGGGGAGCATGGAACTACATTTGGAGGAAACCCTATTGCAGCAGCTGCAGCATATAGCGTAATCTCAAGAATTGATGATAAGCTATTAGCTCATGTAAAAGAGGCAAGACTTCTTATTGAGGAAAAGCTTAAGAATGTAGAAAACGTAGTTTCTGTATCTGGTAAGGGATTAATGGTTGGAATTGCCTTAAAGGATGGAATCCAAGCCTCTGAGGTAGTTGCAGAAGGAATTAAGAATGGAGTAATTGCTTTAACAGCAAAAACTAAGATTAGATTACTTCCACCACTTAATATTTCACTAGATGATTTAAGTAAGGGATTAGACATATTAATCGATATCATTAATAGATATTAGGATTTAGAAAGGAGTGTTATATATGAAAAACTTTTTAACACTACAGGATTTAACAAAGGAAGAAATAATTGATTTACTAAACCTAGCAGATCAATTAAAATTTGAGCGTAAAAATGGTATACCTCATCCAATTTTAAAGGGAAAGACATTAGGATTAATATTCCAAAAGTCATCAACTCGTACAAGAGTTTCATTTGAGGTTGGTATGTATGAGCTTGGAGGATATCCACTATTCCTATCATCACGTGATCTTCAAATTGGACGTGGTGAGCCAATTGAGGATACAGGAAGAGTATTAGGACGTTACCTTGATGGAATTATGATTCGTACATTTGATCAAAAGGAAGTAGAGGACTTAGCTAAATGGAGTGGAAAGCCAGTTATTAATGCCTTAACTGATTATTCACATCCTTGTCAGGTACTAGCTGACCTTATGACAATTCGTGAGCATAAGGGTGCATTTGAAGGACTTAAGGTATGCTATATCGGTGATGGAAACAATATGGCTAACTCTATTATTGTTGGTTCATTAAAGGTTGGAATGAAGGTTAGTGTTGCTTGCCCTAAGGGATATTATCCTGCCCAAAAGGTATTAGATTTTGCTAAGGATTATCCTGGAATGTTTGAGCTTACTGAAGATCCAAAGATTGCTGCTAAGGATGCTGATGTATTCTTTACTGATGTATGGACATCAATGGGTGAGGAAGCTGAAACTGAAAAGAGAAAACAGGTGTTTGCAGGTAAGTATCAAATAAATGCAGACATCTTAAAGCTTGCTCATAAGGACGCAATGGTTCAGCATTGTCTTCCTGCTCACCGTGGAGAAGAAATTACAGCAGATGTATTTGAGGCTCATGCAAATGAGATATTTGATGAGGCTGAGAATAGACTTCATGCACAAAAGGCTGTAATGGTTACATTAATGAAGGACTAATTAAATAAAACCTTAAAAAACTAGTGCCTAACATTTTGAAAGACACTAGTCTTTTGTTATAATTGAAATAGAGGTGATTTAATTATGGTTAAAGATGAATATTTTACTTTAAGTAACTCAGTAAAAATACCAAAGGTTGGCTTTGGTACATGGCAAACACCAGATGGTGATGTCGCATATAAATCAACTATTTGGGCAATAAAGGCTGGGTATAAGCATATTGATACTGCCCTAGTATATGGAAATGAGGTATCTATAGGTAAGGCTATTAAGGATAGTGGTGCTAAAAGAAGTGATCTTTTTATTACAACTAAGTGCCCTGCAGATGTTAAAACATATGAAGGAGCACTAGAAGCTTTTAATACCTCTCTTAAGAACCTAGATCTAGATTATATTGATCTATATCTAATTCACGCTCCATGGCCTTGGAGTGATGTAGGTGGAGATTACACAGAAGGAAATAAGGCTGTATGGAAGGCTTTTGTAGAGCTTTATAACAAGGGACTTATTAAATCAATTGGAGTATCTAACTTCCATGAGGCTGATATTAAGGCTGTGTGGGATTACACAGGTGTAAAGCCTATGGTAAACCAAATCAGATATTTCCTTGGAAATACACAGCCTGCATTAACAAAATATTGTCAGGATAACGATATTTTAGTTGAAGCATATTCACCACTAGCTACAGGTAAGATGCTATCAAATCCTATTTTATTAGAGGTAGCTAATAAATATAATGTATCTCCTGCAAAAATATGCTTAAGATACTGTTTAGAGAATAATACTCTCCCATTACCAAAATCAGTACATGAAGAGAGAATTATTGATAATTTAGATTTAAATTTTACTCTTAGTAAAGAGGATATGGATTTATTAAATACAATCCATGATGAAACATTAGACCGTCCACTTAGAAGCTAATGTATTAAAGGGGTTTTTGTGATGAGTGAATTAAAATATGAAATGGATATTAATTTTAGAACCAATGATTTTGATTCTAATGACTATATAACACCAACAGCTATATTATCATTATTTCAGGATATAGCCGGATTACATGCAGAGGAGCTTGGAATAGGATATGAGGGCTCACTTAAAATGGGGTATTATTGGGTACTTGTAAGAAATAGATTTGAAATATTTAAAAATCCCAAGCCACTTACAAAGGGTCACCTTGTAACATGGCCTCATGAAAAAGGTAGAGTTGATTGTAATCGTGAATATGTATTATATGATAGCTATGGTGATGTAGTAGCTCGTGGATTATCAAAATGGGTTATAATTGATGTAGTAAATAGAAGAATCGCAAGAACCGATAAAATTGATTATGGCAAGGGATCATACCCTAGTGATAATTATTATGATGATGTAGAAAGAATTAAAGCTCCTGATTTTAGCCTTTTTAAAAAAGTCGCATCTCATAAGGTATTAAAAAGAGATTTAGACCACAATAAGCATATGAATAATTCAAAATATACTGATATCATATTTGATATTATTCCAGAGGAATTTAAAATAAATAAGCTTAATATTGAATATATTAAGGAAACAACCCTAAATGATGTAATTGATATTTATGAATATGAGGATGCATTATATATTTATCATATTGGTATTTGTGGAGAGAATAAAATATTTATATCTCAAATAGTAAAGGACTAGATTTAAATGGTAAAGGATTTATTAGATTTTTTAGATTTATCAAAAACTAAATTTCAAGCAATAGAGCTAACAAAGAAAAAACTTTTAGAAAATGGATATACTGAAGCATATGAGGATGTGTCATACACTGGATTAAAAAGATTTTTCATTGTAAGAAATAATAGCTCAATAATTTGTGTAAATCTTCCAAAAGATTTTGCAAATAAATCAATTAATATTATTTCAACACATACTGATTCACCAAGCTTTAAAATAAATGAAAATTCATCTATTAATGATAAAATGTATCAAACATTACAAACAGAGGTGTATGGAGGACCAATCTATTCCTCATGGTTTGATAGACCACTATCAATTGGTGGAAGAGTCCTTACAAAATGTGATGATTCTATTAAACAAACATTAATAGCATTTAAGAATAATGTATGTACTATTCCAAATCTTTGTATCCATTTTGGAAGAGATATAAATAAAGGACATGAATATAGCCTTGATGAAATGAAGCCTATATTATCTAACAAGGACGATATATATGATCTTTTAAATAATGAATATCAAATAAAGCGAAATGATATATTATCATTTGAGCTTGAATTATTTAATAATGAGCATCCTACTATTGTAGGAGCTAAAAATGAATTCTTTATGGCATCTCGTATAGATAATCTTGCATCTCATTACACAGCATTAAAAGCATTTATTGAATCAGGTGATGACACGTTTAAGGTATTCGCTTCATTTGATAATGAGGAAGTAGGATCATCTTCAATGCAGGGAGCAGGTTCAAGTTTTTTAATAAATACCCTTGAGCGTATTTATTTAGATAATGGATTTACTAAGGCTGATTTATTAAAATCATTATCTAATTCAATTGCTATATCAGCAGATAACGCTCATGCAATACATCCAAATTATAAGAGTAAGAGCGATTTATTAAACGCTCCAGTATTGAATAGTGGATTTGTAATAAAGGAAAATCCAAATCTAAAATATACAACAGATGCCATATCAAAGGCTATTATTGTAGATATCTGCAAGAAGAATAATATAAAATATCAGGAATTCCATAATAAGCCAGGAATTGCTGGTGGAAGTACTCTTGGTAATATTTTACAATCAAGTGTAAGTATTCATATGGTAGATATAGGTCTTCCACAGCTTGCGATGCATTCAGCATATGAGACTGCAGGATGTATGGATGTAGAAGAATATTACAAGATTATGAAATGCTTCTATGAGATTAATTTGAAGCTTTCAAATGATATTATTAAATATTAATTTAAAGAACTATAATTATAAAAAATGGGAATAGAATTGCCATAAGCATTCTATTCCCTATTTTAATATTCTGTTGTTGTTTCCTTTAATGATTTAATGAATTCATCGTTAGGATCAATATATATTGTATGCTGATTAGTATATGTTACAAAGCATGCTCTCTTACCAGGTATCTTTTTTATATATCTTACAAGTGTGTAATCAACTGGTACAGATGATGAGGTCTTATATGTTGAATAGAATGAAGCTATCATAGCACATGATCTAATATCATATTCACTAAGCTCTCCATCTTTAGATATTACAACATGTGATCCTGGAGCATCCTTTATATGGAACCATGTGTCATTATGCTTTGCAATTTTATGAGTAACAATTTCATTTTGAATGTTATTCTTACCAACATAAACCCTGGCATTATCATCTAGAATATAGGTTAATATTTTAGTTTTAACCTTTTTCTTTTTCTTGACTTCAATCTTTTTAATATATTTGTTTTCAACAAGCTCAGCTTCAATTTCTACTATATCAGATACAGATGCATTTTCTATTTGTGATTGAATAATTTTGAAATATTCTATTTCATCTCGTGCAATTTCTATTTGTTCATTAATATGTATAATTGCGTTCTTAGCCTTTTGATATTTTTTATAATAAAGCTTAGAATTATCGATAATGTTATATCTTATATCAAGTGGGATTGTTACATTTTGATTAGTGTAATAATTTAATACCTCAATCTCACTTGATTTAGTTTTAATATATGAAATTGAAAGAAGAAGCTCACCATAAAGCTTATATGTATCAGCCTTCATAGAATCTTCTAAGTCTTTGTTTAGATTAGCAATTTTTTCATCGAGCTTTTTTATTTTATTCTTTATGGTTTGAGCTAAATTAGATGATTTCTCTTTGACTCTTTCCTTTAAGGCCTTTTCAAAATAGATATCATCAAGCATCATTGATATATTAGAATATTCCTTTAATAAAGAATATCCTATATTTGTATAATAGAAATCCATTTTTCCATTATCTATAAATGTATATGGAATATATTTATCGTTTATTAATTTATACATTGCGTTTGATGGATTTTTTTGGTTCATAATATATGAAGCAGTTTTAAATGATAATCCATTAAAACGCATTTGTAGTGCTTTGGCATCAAGTATTGAATTGAATGCCTCATAGAGCATATCTTCATTATATTTTGTTGGATCATTTTTGTCCTTATTCAAAAATGGCTCATAAGCCGCATTTGGAAAAATGATTCTTTTTGATTCTATTGAGTTTTCCTTTTTATAGGCATCAATTATTATATTATTCTTTAAAAGAATTAAATTAGAATCCTTACCCATAAGCTCAAGGATTAAAGATTTATATTCCATATCTCCTATTTCATTTAATCCTTTTACCTTGATTTCAAGAATTCTATCACATTTGATTGTGTTTATTTCCTGTATTATTCCACCCTCTAGATATTTACGCAGAAGCATAGTGAAGGCTTTTGGTACAAGTGGATATTCATATTTCTTTTCTGTTAAATGAAATCTATAATATTGACTTGAGGCTGATAGTAGTAGATTATAGTTTTTAAAGTTAGCTCTTATCTGAAGTATATAATCTGATTCAGATATTTCTAGGACCTTAGAAATTTTACCACCGACAAGAATATTTGTTTCTTGTGCAAGCTTATGTAATAAAAGACCATCTAGTGGCATAAATATCACCTCATGTATTTTATTATAACAATATTTTTGTTATAATTAAAGAGGTATTAGAGGTGATATATATGTTAGATGTTATTGGTGTAGATAATATATCATTAAGGCTTCTAGATGAAAGAAATCATAAAGGTTTCTTAAAGATTTTTTCAAATAAGACAGTATTAAAAAATATTAATTATGATTTTATTAATATAGATATGAAGTGTGCCTCACTTTATGATGTTAAAAGATTATATAATAAATTAAAGGATTTAAATTATTATTTTGGATATATGATTTATTTATCAGGTCATATAATAGGTTATATTGATGGTATTATTGATAGCTCTAAGGCATATCTTAGAATGAGTATTCTTCCAGATTTCATTAATCATAATATGCTATCAACTATCTTTGAGGCATTAAATACATATTTATTTAAGGAGCTTAATGGTTCTTATGTATATCTAAAGCATAATAAGATATTTGGTGATATTATTAAGAAATATCCTTTTATCTTAGTTAGGGAAAAAATGTTTTCAAATGATTACTATTTTGTTCTTATAAGAGGGCTTGTTGATAGATTATTTGCAATTGATAATAATTATGAGAATGAATATGCAGAAAAGAAGAATATTCTATGTGGTACAATGTATTATGATGATAAAAATCCATTAAAGTATTCTACTACATATCTTGCCCTAAATCCGCATTATACTAAGGATGATATTAGATGGTATTATGATGATAGGGTTAAAAATAAGAAGGGCTTTGTTCAATATAATTTTGTTGGTAAAACTAAGGAATCTATGTTTAGCTTTATAGATGATTATGAGGATGAAAGATGTCTATATTATGTAGGATTTTCTAAGGTTTTAGATAATATTTCTATTAAGGTAAATGATTATAGAATAGAAATGGTTACTTCAAATATAGCTGATGATTTTTTAAGGGTTATGTATGTTGAAAGTAAAAGATTTGGAGAAGCCTATGGTAGAGAGAATGCTAAAAGACAATATGATGTTATTTTAAATGAGGAGTGCAAGATAAAATACTATTTTATCTATAAGGATAATATTCCTATTGGATATCTTAGCGCTTATCTTGATGGTGATATTTTAAAGCTTGAGGATTTTATTATATCTAAATCCTATAGAGGTATGGGATATGGTATGGCACTTTTTAAGGAAGTTGCAAAGAAATATAAATCAAAGCTTATATATGTTGTGACATCAGCTGGTGATGATGCAAAGGATATTTATGCACATATAGGATTAAAGTGTGTTGGAGAATGTCATATGCTTCGAAAAATATTTTAATTTTCATTAAAGGTATGTTATAATTATTTTAAAGAATGGGGGCTATATTTATGGCAATTATTTTAGACGATTATTTAATGAATGAAGAGATATCAGAGGATGATGTATTAGATTTAGTAGAATCAAAGATTCCAAATCTATACTTTTTAGCACCAATGCTTAATATGCAAAGTGCTCAATTTGACGATAGAAAGTATTATGATCTTTTTTCTAAGGTACTAATTCTTCGTGGTGAGGATAGACTTGATGATGTTTATAATCTATTATTCTTTTGGCTAAAGGATTTCAATTGGCCAGGGGCATTACAAATGAGAGAATTTATTATCCATACTGAGCGTAAGAAGTTTATGCATGGTATTTATGGTGCTATTATCTTAGCTCATGATGATGGTGATGAGGAATGGCTTGGAAACCTATTGTCTACTCTTGCTGAGCGTGATAATGGTTCTATTGGTGATATGTGTGAATATATGGTAGATGAGGAAGAGTATGAAAATGATTATCCAACTCTTTTGGATTTAATTGAAAAATCTGCTGATATTGACGAATTTGATGAGGAAAATACTGAAGAGTAGTTGCATAACTACTCTTTTTATTATCTAATATTGAATAAAGTTTCACTTTTTGGTAAAATGAGTAGGTATTGAAAAGGATTTGGTGATTATGAAACTAGGATTATTTGGATATGGAACTATTGGTAGAGGGGTATATACTTTAGTTCAAAACTTAGAAAAGAAATATAATTTAGAGCTTAAGAGGGTATTTGATCTTCCTAATAAGAAGGAAATACTTGGAGAGAAGCTTGTTACAGATATTAATGATATTATTAATGATGATGAAATAGAGACTGTTATTGAGGCACTTGGAGGACATGATCTTCCATACCAGGTTATTAGTGGGGCATTAAATAAAGGTAAGAATGTTATTACTTCAAATAAGGAGGTAGTATCAGCTCACCTAGAGGAGTTTTTAAATACAGCTCATAAGAATAATTGCTCATTCTTATTTGAGGCTTCAGTTGGAGGAGGAATTCCTATTATTCGTTCTTTAATTGATAATACAAAGATTAATGAGGTAAATGATATTTTTGGTATTTTGAATGGTACAACTAATTACATTTTAACAAAGATGAGTGATGAGAATCTATCATTTGAGGATGCATTAGCATTAGCTAAGAAGAATGGATTTGCTGAAGCTAATCCAACTGCTGACCTAGAAGGACTTGATGGAGTAAGAAAGATTAATATCCTATCTTCACTTGCGTTCCAAGGAAATATTTCAAATGATGATATTTATCATTATGGAATTACAGGAGTTAATAAGGATATCCTTGATGACATTAAGGCAAGAGGATATGTATTAAAGTTTGTTGCATCTTCACATAGAGATGGAAATGATGTTACTATCCGTGTTGAACCTACAATGGTACCATTTGGACATCCACTTTCAGCTGTAAAGAATGAGTTTAACTCAATTATGTTTACAGGTTCAACTAATGATGACCTTTCATTCTATGGTAAGGGAGCAGGATCAATTCCTACTGCATCTGCAATTATTGCAGACCTTGTAGCTATAGTTGAGGGTAGAGGATATATTGAATATTCAAATAAGAATAAGCTTAATGTTAACACTAAGAAGGTTAATAGTGGTAACTATTATATAGTTCACCAAACTAACGATGCTGAAATTGTAAGTGATGTTTCAAATGAATCACTTCAGGCTGCAAAGTTCTACGCAAGAGTTTTATAATTTATGACTAGGCTTAAATGGAATTTTATATTAGCCTTTGTGTTTTTGATCTTAAATGCTATTCTAATACCTATTGCGATAGCATTAGATCATGATAGTGTTAAGTTTTATATATCAATTCTTGCATGCCCAATAATATCATTTATATTACCTATTTTACAGCTTTTATTAAAGAAAAATTGGCCAGTACTTTTAGAGCTTATTATATGTGTTCAAGCATATCTAGGTCTTTCAATATCATGTGCATTTAATATGTATAATTATTGGTATAACTGGGATATGGTTCTACATGGAGCGATGGGAGTAGAGGCTTTAATATTTGGATATTATTTGCTGTTACTTTTTGGTGGTAAGGATTTATCATTCTTAAAAAAAGCATTAATACTTATAATGTTTGTTCTTGGTGTTGCGGCATTATGGGAAATGATTGAATTTATAGGTGGAAAAATATTTAATGAGGATTTCCAAAAGGTATTTGATCCAAGGGAGAAGGATGGAGTAAATGATACAATGCTTGATATCATAATAGCATTTGTAACATCATTAATTACCTTATTTATATTTGCTATTGATAATTTATGTAGCAGAAGGCTACAAAAATTAATAGATAAAGCTTTAATTGATTCAAAATCAAAGGAGAATGAAGATGTATAATAAATATATTTTGGCTGCATATATTATATGGATTGTGCTAGCATCACTTTTTGCCTTTTATCTTTACTGTAAGGATAAGAAGATGGCTCAAAAGAATAGTGGTCCTAATAGAATTAAAGAGAAGACCTTATTATCTATTGCTTGTATGGGTGGAGCAATAGGTTCACTTCTTGGAAGAATAGTTGCACATCATAAAACTGATAAGGTTTATTTTTCATTTATTATTAATATTTCATTAATAGTTCAAATAGCAGGATTTATAATCCTATTGCTATTGGCATTATAGGAGGTTTATTATGGCAAAAACAGCATTAGAGCGTTCACATTCTAAATCCTCAAATTTCAAGCTAACATTAATATGCTTCTTTCTATCACTTGCAGTAGTAATACTATGGGTTGGAGTTGCACTTATTAATACTGAAAAAGCAGCAGGACTAAGTCTTGCAGCTGCAGGAGGAGTATTAACTCTATTCAATCTATTCCTTGTAGCTAGATTTACAAGATAAAGGCATTTAATATGCCTTTTATTTTTCTTATAAATATATTATAATTAAATGGGTTGATAATTATGATTATGAATGGAATTATTTATGATATAGATCTTAATATAAGAACATTCTCACTTGAGATAGGACATAATCTCAAGTATTTTTATGTTACTAATAGCCTTATGAAGAAATTTAAAAAGTACCTGTATCCAGGTACTATGGTTACATTTGTATATAATCCACTTCCACAGGTTAAGCATAGAAGAACTATCTATCAGGTAGTCTATTTTAAGGATATTACAACTCCTACTAGATTTGGTCCTGTTAAGCATTATTCTAAGGATTCTATATCACTAGAATTAAGAGATTTTGTGAATAGCCTTGATAATTTGATGTTTATAGACTTAGAAATGTCTATGCCAGGCTATAATGATTCAAAGGATTTTTTAATTGAGCTTATTCAAGCATCATATATAATTACAGATAAAAACTTTAAATCCTTGTCAAAGCATGATTTCCATATACTTCCAACAGTTAATAAATATTTAACTGATAGATGTGAGGAATTCTTAAATATTACATATGATGAGCTTAAATTTAAAGGCGTACATTTTAAACAATTCTATAATCAGTTTAAGCAGGATTTATTAAAATATAATCCTACGATTATAATATTTGGAAAAAATGATAAGCTTTTCCTTGAGAAGGCTTATAAAACTAATAAGTGTGAATCACTTCTAGAGGTTTCAAGATTTGTTAATTTATCACAGCTTTTAAAGAATTATTATGAGCTTACACAAGACCCAGGATTATTTAAATCTTATGAAATAATGTATAATGAAACCCTTCCTAAGCAGAAGCATGATGCCTATGAGGATGCGTATTATACATATCTTGTGTTTAAGAAATTTAAGGAAGAATTAAATAAGTAATATTTACAATGATATATTATCTGCGGACATTAAAAAAGGAGATTTGAAATCTCCTTTTATTTTTACGCTTTAACTAGCATGAATATTGGAACTACAATAGGCTTTCTATCTGTTTTAGATTTGATAAATATCTGTAGATCCTTTGCTATTTCATTTTTAAGTGTAGGTGTAAGCTTTGCACCTTTTTTTATTTTTTCAGCTAAATCCTGCTTTGTAAAATCAATGAATGATTTTGTTAAAGCTTCGCTATCCTTCATATAGATAAATCCACGAGATACAACCTGTGGCTCTACTAGTGGTTCAAGTGTTTTTTCATTTAATGTAAATATTACACTAAATAATCCATCATCAGATAGAGCTCTACGCTCTTGAATTAATGAATTATCTACATCACCAATACGTGTACCATCTATATATATCTCACCTGCAGGTACTTTACCATAGGCAACTCTCATTGATTTATCAGTTAAGCATAATACATCTCCACATTCAAGGATTATATTATTTTCTGGCTTAACTCCACATTCTATTGCAAGCTCAGTGTGAACCTTCTGCATTCTATATTCTCCATGAACTGGTACAAAATATTTAGGTTTTACAAGATTTTGCATAAGACGAAGGTCACCTTGATTTGCATGTCCTGATGCGTGAGTATCATTTAAAGGTGAGTTTGTAATTACATTACATCCATTTTTAAATAATTGATTAATTGTTTTATTTACTCCCTCTTGATTTCCAGGAATTGGAGAAGAAGAGAAGATAATTGTGTCTCCTGGTATTAGCTTAATTGTTCTATGAGAACCATTTGCAATTCTTGATAATGCAGCTAAAGGCTCTCCTTGAGAACCAGTAACAAGTAATGTTACTTCATTTAATGGAATACCATTAAGCTCTGATGCATCTACAAGTGTTCCTTGCTTAGCCTTTATATAACCAATCTTTTGACCAACCTCAATAGTCTTTTCCATTGAACGACCAAATACACAAACCTTACGGTTATTTTCCTCAGATGCGGCAATTATTTGCTGAACACGATACATATTAGATGCGAATGTCGCAACTATAATACGTGTATCAATATGTGCAAATAAATCTCTTAGTGATTGCTCAACAACTGATTCAGACTTACAGAATCCTTCAACTGTTGCGTTAGTAGAATCAGCAAGCATGCATAAGCAACCATCACGTCCTAATGCTGAAAGCTTATCAAACTCAGCTCCAGGTCCTACTGGTGTAAAATCAAATTTGAAATCTCCTGTATGGAAGATATTTCCATATTTAGTATGGAATACAAATCCATATGAATCAGGAATTGAGTGATTTAATCTTATTGTAGAAATTGAACAATTAATGAATTTAAATACACTGTTTTCATTGAATTCAATAATTTCTGGTATTTTAATATCCTTATAATCAGCAAGCTTATTAAGGATTAGGTCAATTGCTACTCCGGCAGCGTAAATCTTAGGTATTTTAACCTGCATTAAAAGGAATGGAATTCCTCCAATGTGATCCTCGTGTCCGTGAGTAATAAAAAGACCCACAATTTTTTCTTGATTGTTTTTTAAATAAGTAAAGTCAGGAATAACATAATCAACACCAAGCAAATGCTCATCTGGGAAAAGGATTCCAGCGTCGACTACAAATAATTGGTCGTGTATGTCAAAGACATAGCAGTTCATACCAATCTTTCCTAGACCTCCTAAAGCGTAAAAACCAATTTCGTCTTTACCTTTAATTCTAGAACTAGCCATTTTTTCCTCCTGTTATAATATATTTAATTTATATAAAAAAGTTTATATAATTATTGTCCTTAAAAATTATACTACATAATAAATAAAAATGCTATAAAAAAATATTTAATTGTGATATACTATCAAAGAAGTTTTTTAAAAAAATGGAGATACAAATATGAAAGCTAGTCAAATGCTAATTAATACATTAAGAGAAGCACCAAATGAGGCAAAGATTGATTCTCATATTCTATTATTACGTAGTGGAATGCTAAGAAATATGGTCTCTGGAATCTATAATTATATGCCACTAGGTCTTCGTACATTAAAGAAAATAGAAGATATTATTAAGGATGAAATGGATAAGTCTGGAGCACAAGAAATTTTATGCTCAGCTATTCAACCAAAGGAGCTTTGGGTTGAATCAGGTAGATGGGCTAAGTATGGTCCTGAGCTTATGAGACTTAAGGATCGTCATGATCGTGAATTCTGCCTTGGACCAACTCATGAGGAGGTTTTTACTGATATTGTAAGAAATACTGTAAAATCACCAAAGCAGCTTCCTATAACTCTATATCAAATTCAAACTAAGTATCGTGATGAGTTTAGACCAAGATTTGGTTTAATTCGTTCAAGAGAGTTTATTATGAAGGATGCTTATTCATTTGATAAGGATGAAGAAGGTCTTGAGAAGAATTATCAGCTAATGTATGATACATACACTAATATTTTTACAAGATTGCATTTACATTTTCAACCAGTACTTGCCGATACAGGAAATATTGGTGGAAATGGTTCACACCAATTTATGGCTTTATCTGATATTGGTGAATCTACAATCATTTATAATGATGAATCAGGATATGCAGCTGACCAAGAGAAGGCTACATCAAAGCTTGATGGATATAAGGGAATGCCTCTGGGTGAAATCAAGAAGGTTTCAACACCTAATGTTAGAACTATAGAGGAGCTTGAATCATTCTTAAATGAGCCATCAAAGAATATGGCTAAGACTATGGTTTATCATGACTTTATGAATGAAAAGTTCATTCTTGCAATGGTTCGTGCTGATAAAGAGGTTAACCTAATTAAGCTTGTTAATGAGAGTGGTTCAAATGAGAACTATTTAAAACTTGCGACTGATGAGGAAATCGATAGCCTTGGTCTTGTAAGAGGATTTATTGGTCCTGTTGGTATTGATTCTAAGTTTGATATCTATGTTGATGAAGAGCTTAAGGATATGGATGGATTCCTATGCGGAGCTAATGAGGCTGATTATCACCTAGCTAATGTTAAGTATGGTCGTGACTTTAATGGTAAGGTTTGTGATTTAAGACTTGTATGTGAAGGAGATTTAGATCCTATATCAGGTAAGCCTTTAAAGCAAGCTCGTGGTATTGAGGTTGGACAAATATTTAAGCTTCAAACTAAGTATAGTGAGGCTATGAAGTGTACTTATGTTGATGAGGATGGAAAGAATAAGCCAATGGTAATGGGTTGCTACGGAATTGGAGTAACACGTACTCTTCAATCAATTGTTGAGCAATACCATGATGAAGCTGGTATTAAGTGGCCTATTAATGTTGCTCCATATCATTGTGCTGTAGTTCCTGTAAAATATGAGCTAGATGATCAAAAGGATTTATCAGATAAGATTTATGATACTCTTAAGAAGAATGGTGTTGAGGCTATTCTTGATGATCGTAAGGGTGGTCTTGGAATGAAGCTTAAGGATTGGGAGCTTATCGGAATTCCATATGATATTATCGTTGGAAAAAGAGCATCAGAGGGTATTGTAGAGATTGTAGATAGACAAACTCTAGAGAAGTCTGAGGTTTCATTCGAGGACGCTATTAAGACTGTTTGTGATGCAGTTAAGAATATGTAATGATTTTTAAAAATTGCTTCGTTTAACGAAGCTTTTTTTATATTTTGTTATGATTGCAATACAAAAACAGTTGTTTTTCTACTAAAGATACCATTTGCGTATTAAATACACCTGTATTTATATGACGGACACAATAAAATTGATTGATTTTGAGCAAATTACAAAATTATTTTTATTTGCTAATAAGGTTGACAACACTAATTAAAAGGGGTAAAAATAGAGCATATTTTGATAAAAGAAGTGGAGATTTTAAATATGTCAAGAGTATATAATTTTAGTGCAGGTCCAGCCGTTCTACCTGAAGAAGTTTTAAAAGAGGCACAAGCTGATTTATTAGATTATAAGGGATGTGGAATGTCAGTTATGGAGATGTCTCATAGATCTAAGATGTTCGATGAGATTATCAAGGAGGCTGAGGCTGATTTAAGAAAGCTAATGAATATTCCAGATAATTATAAGGTATTATTCCTTCAAGGAGGAGGAAGCCAACAATTCGCTATGGTTCCAATGAACCTAATGAAGAATAGGAAGGCTGATTATATTATTACTGGTCAATGGGCTAAGAAGGCTTATCAAGAGGCTCAAATTTATGGAGATGCAGTTGCTGTAGCTTCATCTGCTGATAAGACTTTCTCATATATTCCAAATTGTGATGATCTACCTATCCGTGAGGATGCTGATTATGTATATATTTGTGAGAACAATACTATTTATGGAACTAAGTTCCCTAAGCTTCCTAATACAAAGGGTAAGGTTTTAGTAGCTGACCAATCATCAATGTTCTTATCAGAGCCAGTTGATGTTACAAAGTATGGATTGATTTTTGCAGGAGTACAAAAGAATGTAGGACCTGCTGGAATGGTTGTAGCTATCATTCGTGAGGATTTAATTACTGAGGATACACTTCCTGGTACTCCTACAATGCTTAAGTATAAGACTCATGCTGATAACGATTCATTATATAATACTCCAAACTGCTGGTGTATTTATATTTGTGGACTTGTATTCAAGTATCTATTAAAGAATGGTGGTCTTGAGGGAGCTAAGGCACGTAATGTAGAGAAGGCTAAGGTATTATATGATTACCTAGATAATTCTAAATTATTCAAGGGAACTGTTGAGAAGGGATCTCGTTCATTAATGAATGTACCATTCATCGTAAATCCAGATGTAATTACTGATCCTGAGAAGAAGGCAGAGCTTGAGGCTAAGTTCGTTAAGGAGAGTAAGGCTGCAGGTCTTGAGAACCTTAAGGGACATAGAACAGTTGGAGGAATGCGTGCTTCAATTTATAACGCTATGCCTAAGGCTGGAGTTGAGGCTCTAGTTGAGTTTATGAAGAAGTTTGAGGCTGAAAATCTTAAGTAAGCTTATTTCAATAAAAAAGGAGAAAATAAAATGACAAATATTAATTGCTTAAATGCTATTTCTAAGGTAGGTCTTGCTGTACTTACTGATGAGTATAAAATTGTTGAAAACTTTAGTGAGGCAGATGCTGTATTAGTACGTAGCCAAGACATGAAGGAAATGGATTTAGGAGATAGACTTATAGCTATCGCTAGAGCTGGAGCTGGTGTTAATAACATCCCTCTAGATAAGTGTGCTGACAAGGGAATTGTTGTATTCAATACTCCAGGAGCTAATGCTAATGCAGTTAAGGAGCTTGTTGTAGCAGGACTATTACTAGCTGCTCGTGACATTGTTGGTGGAGTTAACTGGGTAAATGAAAATAAAGAGGATCCAGCTATTGCTAAAACTCGTGAAAAGGCTAAGAAGGCTTTCGCAGGATATGAAATCGATGGAAAGAAGCTTGGAGTTATTGGACTTGGAGCTATCGGAGTAAAGATTGCAAATGCTGCAGTAGCGCTTGGAATGGATGTTTATGGATGTGATCCATATCTATCAGTTCAAAATGCATTAAACCTTGATTCAAAGGTTAATATTGTTAAGTCAAATGATGAGATTTACAAGAATTGTGATTATATCACAGTACATGTTCCATTACTTGATTCAACCAAGGAAATGATTAATAAGAATACAATTGCTATGATGAAGGATGGAGTTGTATTATTAAACTTCGCACGTGACCTACTTGCAAATGAGGCTGATGTATTAGAGGCACTAGATAATGGTAAGGTTAGATGCTATGTAACAGATTTCGCAAATGAAATTACTGCTGGTCATAAGGGAGTAATTGGAATGCCACACTTAGGAGCTTCAACAGAGGAAGCAGAGGATAACTGTGCAAAGATGGCCGCTCTTGAGATTATGGATTATGTTGAAAATGGTAATATTAAGAATTCAGTAAATTACCCTGCAGTAGATGCTGGAGTATGCGCTGATAAGGCTCGTATTACTATTTGTCATAAGAATGTTCCTAATATGGTTGCACAATTCACAACTGTTTTAGGAGAGGATAATGTTAATATCTCTAACATGGTTAATAAGAGCCGTGGAGATTATGCATATACAATTCTTGATGTTGATAAGGCTTCAGCTGACACAGCTAAGAAGCTTCAAACAATTGAGAATGTATTTAAGGCAAGAGTTATTACAAAGTAATATTAAGGAGTTAATTCAATGATTAAAATTGGTATGCCACAGCTTTATGAATACGATACAATCGAAGATAACCTTAAGCTTGCAAAAAAGCTTGGTCTAGATTTTATAGAGCTAAATTTAAATTTTGGTTATTGTAGAAAAGAAATGGAAGCCAAGACTGTCTCTGATCTACTAAAAAAATATGATATAGAGGCAACCCTTCATTTCTACGATGAAGCTGATATGGGTTCATATCAAGAGGTTGTTGATGCATATCTTACTCACCTAGAGCGCTATGCTAAATTAGGTGAAGGATATATTCATCAAATAAATATGCATTTAATTCCAGGACCAGTTGTAACTATCTCTGGAGTTAAGAATTATATTTATGAGAAGGAATATGATGAATATATTGCTCGTCTTGTAGCTAATTTTAAGAGAGCAGAGGCTATCTGTAATAAATATAATATTAATATGGTTATTGAAAATACAGATAATATTCCTGCATATACTACAAGAACATATCATGACCTATTAAAGAATAATTTTAGATTCTGCTATGATATCGGACATGATCATCTATCATTTGATATTGTATGGAATTTATTAAAGGATATCGAATTACCATTCGATGAATTCCATATTCATGATGCTTGTGATAGAAAGAAATGCCATTTAGCATTAGGTGATGGAGTACTTGATGTAGCTAAGTTCAAAAGACTTGCTGAAAAGAATAACGCCTATGTTGTTCTTGAGGTTAAGCAATCTGAGGATTTACTTGTATCAGTACCTAAATTTAAAGAAATGTAAATTAAGACGCAATTTGTTGGGTAACCAACAAATTTGCGTTTTTTTATTCTTTTAAATAAACCTGGCATTTTTTATTTATTCTTTCATTTTTTATAAATTATGATACAATATCATTGGTGATAAAATGTCAGAGGATAGAAGATATCATAATAGATTTAGAGATAAAAGAAATAATAAGCCTGTAATGTATAAGGATAATAAGAAGGCTGTTGCTACACAAAATACACCAGCAGATCCTAATGCACCTGAAAGACTTCAAAAATTTATGGCGGAATGTGGAGTCGCATCTCGTCGTAAGTGTGAGGAGCTTATTCTTGAGGGTAAGGTTAGAGTTAATGGAGAGATTGTTCGTGAGCTTGGTACTAAGGTTTCAAAGAAGGACCAGGTTGTTGTTAATGGACATCCTTTAGTTAAGGAAGAAAAGGTTTATTATGCATTATATAAGCCAGTTGGATATCTAACTGCTGTATCTGATGATAGAGATCGTAAGACTATTATGGATTTAATACTTCCACAGGATTTGAAGAAGCAGCGTATTTATCATGTTGGACGTCTTGATTATGATACATCAGGGCTTTTACTTTTAACAAATGATGGAGAGCTTGCGAATAGACTTTTAAAGTCTGATAATTTTGTATCAAAGACATACGTTGCACGTATAAAAGGTATTTTTAATTTACCATCATTAGAAAAGCTAACTCGTGGTGTTGTTATCGAGGGTATTAAAACTAAAAGAGCTAAGGTTGATTTAATATCTGTAGATAAGACTAATAATTCATCTCTTGTTCGTATTACTATAACTGAGGGACGTAATAGACAGATTCGTAAGATGTTTGAGGCTGTAGGGTATGAGGTTAAGCATCTTAAGAGAGAGGAATTTGCAGGTATTACTTTAGAAGGGCTTGTAGAGGGGTCATATAGACCACTTACAATTCATGAAATTAAAGTTTTGTATGGTATAAAATAGAAGTGGGCCAGCAGGCCCATTTTCTTTTGTTGTCGTTGTATTTTTCCCATTATTATGGTATAATTTTAAAATGTAGTAAGGTTTGGTGAAATTATGAGAAATTTTCAAGTAGCCATAGATGGACCTGCAGGTAGTGGAAAGTCTTCAATTTCAGATTTAGTTGCTGAAAAGCTAGATTTTACACATATTGATACAGGAGCAATGTATCGTGCGGTATGTCTTGAAGCATTAAATAGAGGAATTAATTTAGAAAATGAGGCAGAATATACCTTCCTTAAAGATATTTCAGTTGAAAATATTAAGAAACATACATATCTTAATGGATTAGATGTTTCTAAGGAAATAAGAACTCCTAAGGTTTCAGCTAATGTTTCAACTGTTTCAAAAATGAAATCAGTTAGAGATAAGATGGTAGATTTCCAAAGAGCTTCTGCATCAAAGGGATTAGTTCTTATGGATGGAAGAGATATCGGAACTGTTGTATTAAAGGATGCTGATGTAAAGATTTTCTTAACTGCATCAGTTGAATGTAGAGCAGAGAGAAGATATAAGGAGCTTATAGCTAATGGTGAGAATGCTTCACTTGAAGAAATTAAAAAGGCTATTGCTGAAAGAGATTATAAGGATTCTCATAGAGAAATATCACCTCTTAAAAAGGCAGATGATGCTATAGAGGTTGATACAACTAAAATGACTATAGAAGAGGTTTGCAATAAAATAATTAGCATTATTTCTGAAAGGATGAATGACAATGGAAAATTTTGAGGAATTATTTAATGAATCAGTAAAGGATTTAAAGGTAGGAGATAAGGTAGTTGGTACTGTAGTATCATTCTTAGATGATAAGACAGCAGCTATTTCTATACCTGGTGCCTTCACAGAAGGTATTATCCACCTAGATCATTATGAATTGAATACAGATGGAAAGAAATTCTCTGATATCTTAAAGATTGGAGATGAGGTAGAGGCTACTATTGCTAAGCTATCTCAGGATGAGCATAATTATATCCTTCTTTCTCGCTTAGATGATGCTAAGAAGGCAGCAGCTAAGGACTTCGTTAATGATAATGAAGGAAAGCCATTTACTGTTAAAGTAACAGGAAAGGTTAATAAGGGATATATGTCTACAGCTAAGGGAGTAAAATTCTTTATTCCTGAGCGTGAGGCTGATTCAGAGCTTAAGAAGGGTGATAATGTTAAGGTTATCCTTGTAAAATTTGATGAGGAAAAGGGTTCAGGTCTTGTATCTATCAAGGCAGTAGCAAGAGCTGAGGAGGCTAAGGCTAAGGCCGAGGAATTAAGCAAGGTTAAGGTAGGAGATGTTATTGAAGGTAATATATCTCGTATTGAGCCTTATGGTTTATTTATTGAATTTGGAGCTTTAAGAGGTCTTGTAAGACTTAAGGAGCTTAGTCATGTATATATTGAAAATCCTACATCAAAATATAATGTAGGTGATAAGGTTACAGCCAAGATTATTTCTTTAGATAATGGAAGAATTGATTTATCATTTAAGGCATTAACAAAGTCACCAATTGAAGCTTATGCAGATAATCATAAGATTTCTGATAAGGTTACTGGTAAGGTTATACAAAAGCTTCCATTTGGAGCTGTATTAGAGCTAAGTGAGAATGTAACAGGACTTCTTCACAAGTCAGAGTTCTCATGGAATCCAAATGATAATCTTTTAGCTTCTTTAAAGATTGGTGATGAGCTAGAGGCAGCAATAATTTCAATTGATGTAGAGAAGAATAAGATTTCTCTTTCTAGAAAGGCTTTAATTGATAATCCTTGGTCAAGAGTAAAGGCTTCAAGAGGAGATTTAATTGAGGCTAAGGTTTTAGAGGTTACACCTAAGGGTCTAAAGATTGAGGCACTTGGTGTTGATGGATTTATTTCATCAAAGGATATTAACCTTGATAATAATTCAAATAAGCTTACTGATTATTATAATGAGGGTGATAAGGTAAATGCTATTATCACAAAGATTGACCCTAAATCATGGGTGTTAAATGCTTCTATTAAGCTTTTCCAAGATGAAGAGGCTCGTACAGAGTTTGAAAAATATCAGGAGAAGGAAGCAGAAAAGGATTCTCCAGTTACAATAGGAGATATTCTAAAATCAAAGGAAAATAATTAAAAAAGGTGATATTATGCTAGGAAAGGTAGCAATCGTTGGTAGACCAAATGTAGGAAAATCAACACTATTTAATAGAATAATAGGACAAAGATTATCAATTACAGATGATATGCCAGGTGTTACCCGTGATAGAATTTATTACAAGGCATCTTGGCTTAATCGTGAATTCATGATGATTGATACAGGTGGTATTGAGCTTTCAGATCAGCCATTTCAGGTAGAGATTAAGGCTCAAGCTGAAATCGCGATGGAAGAGGCTGATGTAATAATTTTCTGTGTAGATTGTAGAAATGGTGTTACAGAGGATGATATGTATGTAGCAAAGCTACTTTATCGTTCTAAGAAACCAGTAATTGTCGCAGTTAACAAGGTTGATGATCAAAAATATCTAGATAACATCTATGAATTCTATTCATTAGGATTAGGAGATCCAATTGCAATTTCATGTAATCAAGGAATTGGTATTGGAGATTTACTTGATAAGGTTATAGAATCAATTGATGATAAGCCTGATGTTAATTATGATGATGCGACTACATTCTGTCTTATCGGACGTCCTAATGTAGGAAAATCATCTCTTACTAATACATTACTATCAGATGATAGAGTTATTGTATCTCCTATTGCAGGTACTACAAGAGATGCAATTGATACAAGATTTACCGCTTACGGAAAGAATTATGTAGTAATTGATACTGCAGGTCTTCGCAAGAGAGGAAAAATATATGAGAATACAGAAAAGTATTCTGTACTTCGTACAGTAGATGCTGTAGGAAGATCATATGTTGTATTGTTACTACTAGATGCTGAAACTGGTATTATTGAGCAGGATACGCATGTAGGACAAATAATAGATGAATATAATAGACCATGTATTATAGTTGTTAATAAATGGGATACTGTTGTTAAGGATTCTAAGACAATGGATGAATGGACAAAGGATGTTAGGGAAAAATTTAAGTACCTAGAGTTTGCACCAATTGTATTCTTAAGTGCAAAGGAAAGACAAAGGGTTCATACATTATTCCCTGCAATAGATAGAGTTGCTGAGGCATATAAGACTAGAGTTAAAACTTCAGTATTAAATGATGTATTTGCTGATGCACTTGCTATGTTTCCACCATCAGAGTGGAATAATGGTAAGCCAAAATTCTATTATATTTCACAGGTGGGTGTAGAGCCTCCTACATTTGCAATTTTTGTAAATGATCCAAATTATGTTCATTTCTCATACATGAGATATTTAGAGAATCAATTAAGAAAGAACTTTGATTTCTTTGGTACACCAATTAAGTTAGAGTTAAGAAAAAGAGACTAGGAGTTTTAATTATGAAAATAGGTATTATAGGTGGAGGTTCATGGGGAACTACACTTGCCCAAGCATTAACAGATAATAATAATGAGGTATTAATTAGAGATATAAATGCGGATTTCGTTAAAAAGATTAACGAAACACATTTACATCCATTCTTTGATAAGCCTATTCCAAAATCTATTAAGGCTACAACAAGCCTTGATGAAATAGCAAATTATAGTGATTATTTAGTATTATGCGTACCAACTAAGTTTATGCGTGGAGTATTAAAGGAGCTATATAGTGCTACAAATGATAAAAAGGTTTTAATTAATGTATCAAAGGGAATTGAACCAGATACATCACTTCTTGTATCACAAATTGTTGAACAAGAAATGAAGGAAAAGGTAAAAGATTATGTTGTATTATCAGGACCTTCTCATGCAGAAGAAATGATAGACAGAAAATTTACTTGTCTTGTAAGTGCATCAAAAAATCCTTTAGCTGCAAAGGAAGTACAATTAATATTTTCAAATGATAAATATATAAGAGTTTATACATCTGATGATGTTGTAGGTGTTGAGACAGGAGGAGCAATTAAAAACGCAATAGCTGTAGTTTCAGGAATTGCTACAGGACTTGGTCTTGGAGAAAATGCTCGTGCAGCACTTATAACAAGAGGAATAAGAGAAACTATTAAGGTGGTTGAGATTCTAGGTGGTAAGACAGAAACTGCTTATGGTCTATCAGGAATTGGAGATTTAATTGTTACTGCATCTTCAATGAATTCAAGAAACTTCCAAGCTGGTCTTAGAATTGGTAAGGGTGAGGATTATGGTCATGTACTTGCAACATCTACTCAAACAGTAGAAGGTGTAAGAACAATAGAGGCTGCGCATTTTATTGCTAAGAAATATAATACTGAGCTTCCATTAATCGATCTTGCATACGAGGTATTATTTGAGGGAAGAGAGATTAAAGAGGCCTTAGCTTCATTACTAAATAGAGATTTGAAGCAAGAAATTTAAATTTTAAAGGAATCATAAAAATGATTCCTTTTTTAATATCAATATATAATTAAATCTTATATATATGAAAACGATTACAAAAAAGTGCTAAAAAAATCAAATTTTTTCGGTGGTTATCGGATTTTTTGCTTGTTTTTTTTAAAAATATAAGTTATAATTTAAGTATAATAACGGAGGAGGAAAAGATTAATATGGCAAATGTTATTACAAAGACAGATTTAGTTGACAAGGTAGCAGAGGCTACAGAAATCACTAAGGCAGAAGCAACTAAGGTTGTATCTGCAGTTCTTGATGCAATCAAGGATGAATTAGCAGCAGGAAATGAGGTTAATATCGCAGGATTCGGAAAGTTCGTTGTTCGTGATAGAGCTGCTCGTACTGGAAAGAATCCAGCTACAGGAGAGTCTATTCAAATTCCTGCAACTAAGGCACCTGCATTCGTTGCTGGTAAGGCATTAAAGGATGCTATTAAGGCTTAATCTTTAAAAAGAATTTTTAATAGAAAGGTACTTGGGTAGGACAAGTACCTTTTTATTTTGTTTAAAATATGATATATTTTATATGAGGTGAGGCTAATGAATATAGCAATTATTGGAGCAGGTGCATCTGCACTTTTTTTACAAGCTTTATTGAAAAATAAATATGATATTACAATTTTTGAGCGTAATAAAAAAATTGCCTCTAAGCTTTTAGCCTCAGGTAATGGAAGATGTAATTTATTAAATATAAATGCTTCTAGTAATGATTATAATAATAAGGGCTTTATGGATAAGGTGTTTAGTAAGGTTAATATCATGAACATACTTAAAATATTTAATAAGCTTGGTCTTACAACAACTATAGATGAAGAAGGAAGAGTATATCCTATTTCTTTAAGTAGTGAAACTGTTTTAAATATTTTAACTGATAAAATGAATGCTAAGGTTGAATTAAATTATATAGTAAAATCTATTAAGAAAGTTGGAGATAAGTATCAAATAAATGATTATAAAACATTATTTGATTATTGTGTATTAGCATCAGGCTCTAGCGCCTCTATAATAGAAGAGAAACAAAATCTATGCTATGACTATTTAAAATCATTTAATTTAAGCCCAAAAAGCATAAACCCATCACTTGTTGGGTTTAAAATAAAAAACAGCCTAAAGGGCCTTTTTGGAGTTAGGTGTAAGGCTTTGTGCAAGCTTTATGTAGATAATATGTTGATACATGAGGAAAGAGGAGAGGTCATCTTTAAAGAGGATGGTATCTCTGGAATTGTTATTATGAATATGTCATCATATTATAATAGAACAAATAAGCGTAGTTCATATATAACCATTGATATATTAGAGGGAATTAACCCTAATAATCTAAAGGGAGCCTTAAATCCTAAAATGTATTTGTATGTTATAGAAAATAGAATAGATATTCATTCATTTAGGCTAGATATTATAGATACATATGGTATAAAGGATAGCCAGGTTATAAATGGAGGAATTGATGTATCAAATATTAGTGATACATTTAGATTAAATAGTGATAAAAATATTTTCCTTATGGGAGAAATGCTTGATATAGATGGTATATGCGGTGGTTATAATTTGTCATTTGCGTTTATGTCTGCGTATATTGTTGGAAGTGAATTAGGATATGAAAATAAAGATTAATCAGTTTAAGGTTTCAATTAAAAATAAAGATATTCCATTAAAGAATCTTATAGAAAAAAAGTATCACATTTTTATAAGATATATAAATGATGTTATTGTTTCTAAGGAATCAATTGACGCAAGAGATAAGAATAATATATTTTTAGTTTATAATTTAATAGTTGATATTGATGATTCTAAATATGATTTAGTAAAGGATAATAAGTTTATTACCATTTATGATGATAAGCCTATTACTCTTGATTATAAGAAATATAATAATGGTGATAGACCTGTAATAGTAGGATTTGGTCCTGCAGGCATGTTTGCGGCATTGTATCTTTCAAGGTGTGGAGCAAAGCCTATTATTGTTGAAAGAGGCGGAATGATTGATGATAGAATTAAGGATGTTTCTTTATTCATAAATGAGAAAAAGATTAATCCTAATTCTAATGTACAATTTGGTGAGGGTGGAGCTGGTACATTTAGTGATGGAAAGCTTACTACATCATTAAATGATCCTATGATAAGATTTATAACACAGGAGTTTGTATCTCATGGAGCTCCAAAGAATATCTTATATGAGGCTATGCCACATATTGGTACTGATTATCTAAGAGCTGTTGTTAAAAATATTAGATTAGAATGCCTTAGCCTTGGAGCTTCGTTTTATTTTAATACTACATTTGAGCATTATAAGCCTAATGGGGATAGTGTAGATGTATATCTATCAAATAAAATGGTAATTAATACAAAGCATCTTTTATTAGGGTTTGGTCATTCAGCAAGAGATACTATAAAAATGCTTTATAACAGTGGATGTAATATGGAGCCTAAAAGCTTTTCAATGGGTGTTCGTATTGAGCATAAAAGAGAAGATATTAATTATGCACAATATGGGGAATGCGCAAAGCTTTTAAGCCCTGCCTATTATAAGCTTTCAACACATTTAGATAACGGAAGAGGAGTATATACATTCTGTATGTGCCCTGGTGGAGAATTAATGGCATCCCAATCTGAGGAGGGAACTATTGTTACAAATGGAATGAGTTATTTTAAAAGAGATAATGTTAATTCAAACTCAGGGCTTCTAGTATCAATTGACCCATCTGATTATTTTAAAAAATCACCACTTGATGGTCTAGATTATCAAATGGAATATGAAAGAAGGGCCTTTATGATTTCAAAGGATTATAGAGCACCTGCAAACCTTGTTAAGGAATTTTTAGAGGATAGGGTTGCGTCAAGTATAAGAAGCGTTAAGCCAACATATCCTCATGGTATAGTATTTGCCTCTTTAAAGGAATGCTTACCAGATTATGTTGTTGAATCCCTTAAAAAGGCTATTCCAATTCTTGATAGGAAGCTTCATGGATTTGCAAATCCTGACGCTATTCTTACAGGAATAGAATCACGTTCATCATCTCCAGTTCGTATGCTAAGAGGAGAGGATAGAATGTCTAATATAAGCTGTCTATATCCAATTGGTGAAGGACCAGGATATGCAGGAGGTATTACATCTGCAGCTCTTGATGGATTAAAAACAGCAATAAGTATTGTGAAATAAGGGGGAGATTTTTATGTCATTTATATCTTTAAAAAATGTATTCAAGGAATATAAAATATCAAATGAAAGCTTTAAGGCCTTAAATGACATATCGCTTAATATTGAATTAGGCGAGTTTTTAATGATACTTGGACCTTCAGGATGTGGTAAATCTACATTATTGAATATTATTGGTGGAATGGATAAGGCTACATCTGGTGAGGTCATAATTAATGATAATGATATTAGTAAATACACTGATAAGCTTCTTACAAATTATAGAAGAGATAATATCGGATTTGTTTTCCAAAATTATAACTTAATAGCTAATCTTACAGTATTAGAAAATGTAATGCTATCAAATGATAGAATAAGTGAGGATGATGCAATAGAGTGTTTAAAATCTCTTGGTATTGAAGATAAAAGGGATCAATTTCCTAGTGCATTATCAGGTGGTGAAATGCAGCGTGTAGCTATCGCAAGAGCTATTGTAAAAAAGCCTTTAATACTATTATGTGATGAGCCTACTGGTGCCCTTGATAGTAAAAATGGATATGAGGTTATGGAGATATTAAAGAAAATGAATGAAAATGGGCAGACCATCATTATGGTTACCCATAACCTTGACTATAAAAAATATGCTACAAGAGTAATATTATTAAAGGATGGAATGCTAAATAGGGGTGATAATAATGAAGAACCCCATGAATAGAAGAATATTAAGAAATATTTATAAAAACATTAAAGCTTATATAGCAATTATTATAATATCTTTAATAGCTGTATTATTTTATACAGGGCTTGAGGCTAATTATCATTATCTAGAAAATAGATGTAATAATGAAATAAGCCTATCAAATCTTGCGGATAATTATATAACTCTAAATAGCTATGATACAAATGATTCATATAATTTATTAAATGATATGATATATGATAAGAGCAGTCTTTCATATATAAAAAATGATTTGTCATATAACGTAGAAAGCTGTGAAAAAAGATTTTATTGTGATGCTTATTATGAGGAAAGAGAAATATTTTTAATCTCCTCATCTGTCTTTAATGACATGAATGTTCCTGCAAAAATAACTAGTGGAAGCTTTGATAAAGATAGTGGAGTACTTGTATCAGAGGCTTTTGCAAAAAGAAGAAAGATTAAGATAGGAGATAAAATAGGTTTTACTATCAAAGCGGGATTTAGTGATTTTTATTATGATGAGGAATTAAAGAATTATTTAAGTGAAAGAGTTAAGGGTGGAAGAGAGGATATTTATACAGCAAATGAGTTTGTAATAACCTTTACAATAACAGGCTTTATGAAGCATGCAGAGGCTGTTGGTAAAAGAGCCTCAAATCCAGGACTTTTATATATGAGTGATGTCTGCCTTAAAAGCTATCTTATTAAAACATTAAATGATACATATAATCTATCCGATGAGGATAAGGTTAAGGCTATGGCTTTGATTAATACTGCAAGTATATATAATCAGCTTCTAATAAGAGGTGGAAATCTTTCTAGAATAAGAGAATATTTTTCATCAAAGGAAGTAAATAATATGCTCTTAGCTACTCCTATGGAGCAGATACCTACACTATCAATTCTATTAATAGATGTTGAAAACACTAGAGTCTTTGCATATACATTTCCAATAATATTTTATGTATGTGCAATACTTATAGTTATAGCAACTATAATGAAGGAAATTGATAATGAAATGCAAAACATTGGTGTATTTAATGCTTTAGGTATAAAAAGATTTAGAATTGCCTTTCATTATAGTGCTTCAACTATAACATCAGTTCTTATAGGTGGAATTATAGGTCTCTTATTAGGTCCTATATTTATACCTTTGATGATGAATTTAAAATATAATAATTTATATTCACTAATAAACGTAAATAGCATTCTTTATTATCCATCATACATATTAATCTTTTTAGTTTTAATTATAGTTGGTATACTTACAGCTATAATTAGAGTTTATAGATATCTTCGCCTAACACCAAAGGATGCGATGGATAAGAGAAATGCTTCTAAAAGACATATTTTAAGATTTAATTTTCTTCCTAAAAGAGCATATAATCTTAAAATGGCTTTAAGAAATATATTTTGGTCACCATTTAAATCAATCCTTGTAATAGTTGGTGTATTAGGATGTAGTGCTTTATTAATAGCTTCATTTGGTGTTGAGGATACTATTGATTATGGAGTAGACCTTGAGCTTAATGAAAAGCTATCATATGATATTGATATTTCATATGACCATACCTATGATATAGATTCTATTATGCAGGATTATCCTAAAAGCATTAAATATTATGAAAAATATCAATATAGTGTTGTCATGGCATTTAATTCTGATAAACTTTTAGATACAACAATTACTGTAATAGATAATGATGCTAAAGTTATTAATGTAGACCTAAAGAGTGATGGATGTACTATTACTAAAAAAATGGCTAAGTCATTAGGTATTAATGAGGGAGATTATATTTCGATTTATTTAAAAAATAAGGTTTATGAAATACCAGTAGCTAATGTAATAGATTTATTTATGTCTCAGACAATTTATATTCCTACATCTTTATATCAAGAATATGATGATGTTGAATATAATAGAGCATTTGCGGTTTGTGAAGATGATGTAGATATATCTCTTGTTAATAAAAAGATAAATAAGAGAAAAGGTATTATTTTTAGTAGAACTAAAGAGCAAAGAAGAAATACCGCTAATGAATATTTAAGCCTTTTAAAGGTAGTGACTAATATGATTAGGATATTTGCGATTTTGTTAGCTATGGCGGTAATTTATGATCTTGCATCTCTTAATTATAACGAAAGAATAAGAGATGTAGCTCAAATTAAGGTATTAGGATATGGCTATAGAAAGAATATGAAGACACTTCTATATGAGATAAGTATATTATCTATTATAGGCTGTGCTCTTGGTATGATTTTAGGAAAGCCACTTATGAATAATATTTTAGAACTTAATGAAAATGATATGATTTCGTTTATTCCACATATTAATGGTTTAACGTATGTAATAACATTTTGTCTAACAATAGGAGTATCTGCAATACTAAATTTATTATTAAGTATTAGAATTAATAAGCTTGATATGGTAAAATCTATTAAGGGAGCCGAATAGAGGTTTTATTATGAAGGTAGATTTACATAACCATTCAATTTATAGTGATGGTCTTTATTCAATTGAAGATTTATTAAAAATTGCTAAGGATAATAGTATTGATGTTATGGCATTAACAGACCATGATTCCTGCTATGGATGTATGGAGGCTATATCCTTAGGCTTAAAGTATAATATTACTGTTATACCAGGAATTGAGCTATCTACAGTTTATAAAGGTGAATCAGTTCATATTGTTGGTCTTTTTAAGAATAATTATATACCTGATGAGATTAAACATATTTCAGATGATATAAAGGTATATAGACTTAAAAGAGCTAGAATTATGATGGAGCGTATTAAAGATATTTTTAAGGTTAATATGGATATCGATAAAATGCTTTTAAATAGAGATATTGTAACAAGAGGTAATATGTTCCAACATATTATGGAATATAATCCTAATTTAACGAAGGATATGGTAAACAAAATGGTTTCTAATACCTCACCTGCCTATGTTGAAGCTGCGAAGTTTTCAACAAAGGATGGTATAGATTTCCTTAAAAGAAATAATTGTCTTACAATATATGCCCATCCTACTCTTTCATCAAAGAATATAGTAGAAGATGTAATAAGGCTTGGTGTAGATGGAATAGAATATAACTATCCAAAGAATAAGCCAGGTGATAGGGAGTGGTTTATATCACTTGCTAAAAAATATAATCTATATCTTAGTGCTGGTTCTGATTTTCATGGTGATATAAACCATGCGCTAATTGGTACATCAACCCTAGATATGGATTTATGGAATAAAATTAAGGAGGCATTAAAATGAAAATTAATGATGCTAAATATGTTACATCAGCTCCTGATGTGGCACACTTTCCACAGTCACTTCCTGAATTCGTTTTTTGTGGAAGATCAAATGTTGGAAAATCATCTTTTATTAATATGATTTTAAATAGGAAAAATCTTGCCAAGACCTCATCAAAGCCTGGTAAGACACAGCTTTTAAACCTATTTTTGATTAATAATTCAATATATTTTGTGGATGTTCCTGGATATGGATACGCAAATGTATCTAAGTCAGCGCTTGATTTATTTGCTAAAAGGGTTAATGGATATTTTAGAGATTCAAAGAATCTAAAATGTGCATTCCTTTTAGTTGATGCACGCCATGATCCTACAAAGCTTGATATTCAAATGGTAGATTATTGTAGACAATATGATATTCCATATGTTATAGTTATGACAAAGAGCGATGGAGTTGGTACTACAAAAATATATTCTAGGGTTAAGGCTTGTCGTGAGGTTTTAGGTCTTGATAAGGACCAAAAAATAATTGTCTCATCTACTCTTAAAAAGCAGGGGATTGATGAGGCTTTTGAGGTAATAGATTCATTTTTAGAGGAGGATTTAATTAATGGTTAAAGAGGAATATCAAACAGAAAGATTAAATCTTTATTCATCTAACCCAGATATGGCATCTGAGGTTACTGATTATTTTATTCGTAATAAGGAGTTTTTAAAGGATGTAGAGCCACTTCGTCCTGATGAGTATTATACTGAGGAATATCAGAAGAAGCTTTTACTAGATGAATATTTATTTGTAAATGGTAAAACTATGTTTAAGTTTTGGATTACAAAAAGGGATTCAAAGAAGGTTATTGGAGTAATTTACTTTAATGGTATTTTCTTTGGTTCATTTAAGTCTACATTTATGTCATTCCGTCTAGATAAGGATGAAATCAATCAAGGGTATATGTCAGAGGCTATTAAGAAGGGTATGGAGATTGTATTTAATGACTTAGGACTTCACAGAATTGAAGCCAACGTTATGCCAAAGAATAAGCCAGCCCTTAATTTACTTGAAAAGCTTGGATATTATAATGAAGGAATTGCTAAAAAATATTTAAAGATTGATGGAGTTTGGGAGGACCATATTCATATGGTTTACCTTAATGAAGAGAAGTAGGCAATATATTTAACGCAGTAAATAGTAATACTGCGTTTTTTGACTTTTATTTTGTAGTAATTTTGAAATTATTATGCTATAATATATAGTGGAACTATATGTAGTATGGAGGATATAATTAATATGAGTAATATTAATCTTGATAAGCTAGTTGCTTATATGAAGGAACAAGGATTTGTATTCCAAGGTAGTGAAATCTATGGAGGACTTGCTAATAGCTGGGATTTTGGACCTCTAGGAGTTTTACTTAAGCAAAATATTAAGAATGCATGGTGGAGCAAGTTTGTTACACAGAACAAATATAATGTTGGACTTGATTCAGCCATTTTAATGAATCCAGAGGTATGGGTTGCCTCAGGACATCTTACTAATTTTAATGACCCATTAATCGACTGCAAGAGCTGTCATTCTCGTTTTAGAGCTGATAAGCTAATTGAGGATTTCACTAATGGTGAGGTCGTTGGTGATGGTATGACTAATGACGAAATGGTAGATTACATCAATAAGAATAATATTGTATGTCCTACATGTGGAAAGCTTAACTTTACACCTATTCGTCAATTTAATTTAATGTTTAAGACTCACCAAGGAGTAACAGAGGAGTCTAAGAGCGAGGTTTACCTTCGTCCTGAAACTGCTCAAGGAATATTTGTTCAATTTAAGAATGTTCAAAGAACTACTCGTAGAAAGCTTCCATTTGGAATTGGACAAATTGGAAAGTCATTCCGTAATGAGATTACACCAGGAAACTTTATTTTCCGTGTAAGAGAATTTGAGCAAATGGAGCTTGAATTCTTCTGTAAGCCTGGAACTGAAATCGATTGGTTTAATTACTGGAGAAAGTATTGTATGGATTTCTTAGTATCAATCGGAGTTAAGGCAGATGAATTAAGATATAGAGATCATGAGAAGGAGGAGCTAAGCTTCTATTCAAATGCTACTACAGATATTGAATATAACTTCCCATGGGGATTTGGAGAGCTTTGGGGAATTGCATCTCGTACAAATTATGACCTAACTGCTCACCAAAATCATTCTAAGCAGGATTTAACATATCTTGATCCTGAAACTAATACAAAATACATTCCATATGTTGTTGAGCCATCTGTTGGAGTAGAAAGAATGATGCTATCAGTATTATTCTCTGCATATGAGAACCAAGAGCTTGAAAATAATGATTCACGTGAGGTTCTACATTTTATACCTGCACTTGCACCATATAAGGCTTGTGTACTTCCACTTGTAAAGAAGTATCATCAGGATGAGGCAAATAAGGTATATGATGAATTACTAAAGGAATTTAGTGTTACATATGATGAGACTGGTTCAATTGGTAAGAGATATCGTAGACAGGATGCAATAGGTACACCTTATTGTATTACAGTTGATGATAATACTGCTAAGGATGGTACAGTTACAGTGCGTGACCGTGATACAATGGAGCAAATTACTTTAAAGGTATCAGAGGTTGCACAGTTTATTAAATCAAAGTGTGAATTCTAAAAAATGATTAAGGAGTGATTTCTTTGGCATACGATGAGACTTTTCAAGAAATTGTAGATAAAACTGATATGGTTGAGCTTGTATCTGAGTTTGTAACGCTTGAAAAGGCTGGAGCCAATTATAGAGGACTATGTCCCTTCCATCATGAAAACACTCCATCATTTTATGTTTCTCCCGAAAAGAAGCTAGCTACCTGCTTTGGTTGCCATAAATCCTTAGATCCTATTGGCTTTGTTGCTGAGATTAAAAAAATATCCTTTAGGGATGCGGCACTATATTGTGCAGAACGCGCAGGCCTTAAGGTTAATATTAAATCTAGTAAGCCACAGGGACCTGATATAAGTAAATATCATAAAATCATGGATATGGCACAGGAATTCTATCAAAAGAATATGCTAGAAACTAAGGGAGGACTTGAAGCCTTAGATTATTTAAATAAAAGAGGACTAGATAAAGATATCATTGAGAGATTTGGTATTGGTCTTTCCCCAGATAAGCCTGATACTATTTATCAAATGCTTAAGAGTGCTAATCACTTAGAGCTTGATATGGTTGAGGCTGGTCTTGTAAAGAGTAATGATGGTAGATATCATGACCTATTTACAAGACGTATTATGTTTCCTATTAAGGATGTTGATGGACATATTTTGGGTTATTCTGGAAGAATATACCATAAAAAGGATATTGATGAAGGTCAACCTAAATATGTAAATAGTAATGATAATATTTTATTTAAGAAAAGGCTAAATCTTTATAATATTAATAATGCAATTCCATATGCCAATAAGATGCATAGAATTATTCTATGTGAAGGTCAAATGGATGTAATTGCAGTTACAAGAGCTGGATATGGTGAGGCTGTATGCTCACTTGGTACTAGCCTTACAAAGGAGCAAGCAAATCTTATAAAGAAATATGCTCCTACAGTTGTTTTAATGTATGATAATGATAAGGCTGGAATTGCGGCATCACTTCAAGCAATCCCTCTTTTAAAGGACGTGGGGCTTGATGTAAAGCTTATTCATTTAGAGGGTGCTAAGGATTCAGATGAATATGCCTTAAAGTATGGCGTAGATAAGCTTAAGAGCTTTATTGATACCCATATGATATCAGACCTTGAATTTAGATATATTGCGGCTACATATAATAGAGATTTGCTAAATGAGCAAGATTTCGAAGCCGCAAAGCTTGATATTTTTAAAATGCTAAATGATGCGCATAGTGCTACAATTACTGAAAGATATCTTACAAGACTATCAGAATTAAGTAAGACCTCACTTAATGCGTTAGTTAGTGATTTTAATAATTATAGTAGAAGAAATCAGCCAAGGGCTGCTGTTTCTCCAGTTAAGGTGATATCTCCAAGATACACAAATGAGCATATTGATAGTAAATATATTATTTGCATGAGAAGATTATTTGGATATGCAACTCTTGATAAGGCTTATGCTGATAAAATAAATCTAGAGCTTAATGTTGGAGCGTTTGATGGAGATCATTTTAAGCTATGGGCAGAGCTATATGGTGGATATTACCAATATACAGATAGATTTGATTCAGAGAAATTTCTTACAATGATTTCAAGAGATCAAGCCTTATCTGAATTATTTATAGAGGATTATAATAAATTAACAAAGGATTATGTTAATGCTTATAATGAAAAAGATTTAGAAAATTGTATAAGAACTGTAAACGAATATGCGCTTAAACAAAGACAAAATGAGATTATGAGACTTATGAAGACAGAAATTGATGATGATACGAAGCTGGCATTGTGTACAGAACTTACAGATATTCTAAAAAAGCTTAAGAAGAAATAATAAAGAAAGGAAGTATATTTTAATGGATGTAGAGACACTATTAAAGGAATTAATCGAGTTAGGTAAAAAGAATAACGACACTGTTGTTATTACTGAGATTACTAAGTATTTTGCAGAGGATTCTGAGGAATTTAGTCAAATTGAAGAGGGATTAAAGAATGCCGAAATCGATGTTGTTAGTAAAGATGATAACACATCAGTTGAACAAGTTGAGGATGAGTTCAATCCTGATGATACTGAAGTAATCGATGTATCAGACTTCGATAAGCTTCCTCCAAATCTTAGCGTAGGGGATCCTGTTAAGATGTATTTAAAGGAAATAGGAGATATTCCTTTATTAAATGATGATGAGGAGCTTGAATTAGCTCAAACTGTTGATTCTGGTAAGAAGGCTCAGGATAAGCTTGATTTAATCGAGGCTGATGACCAAAATACAGTTGGTGAGGAAGAATATAATGAGCTTCTTGATTTAGCAGAAAGAGGAAATGATGCAAAGGATAAGCTAGTCCAAGCCAACCTTCGTCTTGTTGTATCTATTGCAAAGCGTTATACAGGAAGAGGATTACAATTCCTAGATTTAATTCAAGAAGGAAATATGGGTCTTATTAAGGCTGTAGATAAGTTTGAGTATGAGAAGGGATTTAAGTTCTCTACATACGCAACTTGGTGGATTAGACAAGCTATTACACGTGCTGTTGCTGACCAAGCTCGTACTATTCGTATTCCAGTACATATGGTTGAAACTATTAATAGACTTGTACGTGTACAACGTCAGCTAGTTCAAGAGCTTTCTCGTGAGCCATCTCCTGAGGAGGTTGCAGAGAAGATGGGTATTTCTGTTGAAAAGGTTCAAGAAATACAAAAGATTGCACAGGAGCCAATCTCTCTAGAACAGCCTGTTGGTGAGGAGGAGGATTCTTCACTTGGAGATTTCGTTCCAGATACATCAGCTCTAGATCCTTATGAATATACTGCAAAATCTGCTCTACGTGAGGAGCTTGATAGTGCCCTATCTCAGCTTACTCCAAGAGAAGAGAGAGTTTTAAGACTTCGTTTTGGATTACTAGATGGAAGATCTAGAACTCTTGAAGAGGTTGGAAAAGAGTTTGGAGTAACACGTGAGCGTATTCGTCAAATTGAGTCTAAGGCTTTACGTAAGTTAAAGCATCCTTCTAGATCTAAGAAGCTTCGTGACTTCTTAACAAAGAAGTAGAATGTTATATATGTCTAACTCAATATTATAAATTAAGGCCATAATATGGCCTTTTTTTATAATTTCATATAACAATGTATACTATATTTTACTTTTTACTTGAAAAAAACGCTTACTTATAGTATTATGAGATTGTGTTTTGGAGGTAGGAAAATGAGTGATATTCAATATAGATATGATACACAGTTATTAATTGAAGGAGAAAATTTAGATCCAGATGCAATGACTGAGTATTTTACAAATAATTTCGTAGGAGATTGTACATTAATTGTTGGTGATGAGGATTTAGTTAAGGTTCATTACCATACAAATGAGCCATGGAAGGTATTAGAGTATTGTAGAAGCCTTGGTGAAATATTCGATATCGTTGTTGAGGATATGGACAGACAAGCAAGAGGATTAAAAGGATAATTTTTAATTTTTGGAAAAGATTAAAGGGGTTTAATGGAATGACCCAAATAAATTGTGGTTGGGAGAAAATGAATATTTTATATGATGAAGAGAGAAGATTTATTAAATAAGCTTGTTGAGAAGGGGAATGCCGCGCCTATTTATATTTCTGAGATAACTAATGTTTACCCAGTAGGTAGCGAGGAATTCAACTATATTCAACAGGGGCTTGATGCTAGTGATGTTGAATTAATTGACGATTCAAAGGAGTTAGATGAAGGCCTATTAGAAAAGACTGAAGAGTTAGATACTTCAAATATAGATTTTTCAGATTTACCTTTTAAAGGTAATCTGGTTTCCTTATATTTAAAGGACATTGCTCCATATCCAATATTATCTTTGGAGGAGGAGCAAGAATTATTTTCACTAGTTGAAAAAGGAAAAAATGCTGAAGAAAAGCTTATAAAATCTATAACTGGTGAAGAAGAGCTTTCAAAGGAAGAGTTTGAAGCTTATGAGGAAATAGCTCATGTGGCAGAGGATGCTAGAGCTCGTATTATAAACTGTAATCTAAGGCTTGTAGTTTATAACGCAAAATATTATAACAACAGAGGGCTAGCCTTCATGGATTTAGTTCAAGAGGGTTCAATGGGATTGATGGTAGCTGTTAATAAGTTTGATTACAAGAGAGGATTTAAGTTTTCAACTTACGCAACAGCATGGATTCGTCAAGCCATTTCTCGTTCTTTTGATACATCATCACGTACAATAAGAGTACCATCTCATATTATTGAGAAGTATACTAAAATTATAGATGCGACAAGAAGGCTTTCACAGGAGCTTTCTCATGAGCCTAGCGATGAGGAAATTGCAGAATATGTTGGAATTAGTGTAGAAAAGCTTTATACAATTAAGCAATCTGTAATTAATCCTACTTCCCTAGAAAAGCCAGTAGGTAAGGATGAGGATTCTACACTTGGAGATTTTGTATGTGATGAATATGGATTAAATCCATATGATTATGCAAAGCGTAGCGGATTACATGAAGCAATCCTTGAGGCTTTAAAAACACTTAACGAAAGAGAAGCTAATGTTATAATACTTCGTTATGGATTAGACGGTCATGAGCCTAAAACATTAGAAGAGGTAGGATTAGAGTTTCAGGTAACACGCGAGCGTATTCGTCAAATAGAATCTAAAGCTATAAAGAAGCTTAGAAGCCCTAAAATTATGCAAATACTAAAGGATTTTAAAAATAATGACTAGACTTGATTATATTACATCTTTATTAAGTGAATATAATAGTGTTTGTGATGTAGGAACAGATCATGGATTTGTTCCTATTAAAGCTGTTAAGGACTATAATATATCTAAGGCTTATGCCCTAGATATAAATGAGGGTCCTCTAGATAATGCTAAAAAGAATATTATTGATGAGGGTCTAGATGATAAAATAGAATGTATTTTATCAGATGGTCTTAAGGATTTTTGTTATCATGCAGACGCAATTGTTATAGCTGGTATGGGTGGAATTTTAATAAAAACTATATTGAAAGAATCTCTTTCTAAGGCAAAGGAAGCTAAAGCTTTAATACTTTGTCCTAATAAGGAAGAGCCTTTGTTAAGAGAATTTTTAGTAAATAATGGTTTTATTATTGCAAGTGAGCACATTTTATTTGATAGAGGTCATTATTATGAAATAATAAAGGCCATACCTGGTGATATGGAATATAATGATTTAGATATTTTATATGGCCCATTTTTAAGAAAAGAAAAATCAAAGGAATTTATTGATAAATGGAATATAAAGCTATCTCAGCTCCTTAAAGCTTATGATAAATGTAATAATTTGGATAAGAAAAATGATATTTTAAATAAAATTAATGCCATAAAGGAGATATTATAATATGGAAAAAATAAATATTTTAAATACTATAAATTATATTGAGGTAGAAAAAATCGACGATAAAAAAAGACCTGTAGTAGTTGTAGTACCAGGTGGTGGTTATGATCATACATCTGTAAGAGAGGGTATATTTATTAGCCAAGCCTTCAATAAGGCTGGATTTCATACAGTAACATTAAGATATAGAGAGACACTTGATCTATATCCTGCTCCATTAGAAGAGCTTTTATTTGCGATTGATTATGCAAGAAGGATGGATTGTGCAGATAAGAATAAGATTATTCTTATAGGATTTAGTGCAGGTGCACATTTAGTAGGACTTGCTAACGAGCATTATAAGGAATATAAATATGATAGCAAGCCAAATCTTAATATCCTCTGCTATCCTGTGACATTATCAAATGATTATTTTACTCATAGATCAACATTTAAATATCTACTTGGTGATGATGTAAAAAATATTGATAAGCTTAATATGGTTGATATTGTAAGACATGTTGGTGATGATTTCGCACCATCATTTGTATGGCATACTGCAACTGATGAATCAGTTCCTGTATTTAATTCTATAAAGCTTGTAGAAGCTTTAATACTTAAAGGAATTAAATGTGAATATCATATATTCCCAGAGGGACCACATGGTCTAAGCCTTGCCTCTAAGGAATCAGCAATGGATGATAAGAGAAAGGAAATGCCATATGTAGCAAGATGGTTCCACATGGCATTAGATTTTATACATAATACCCTTGATTAATATAGGGTGTTATGTTATTATATTTTTGCATTTAAATAATAAACAGAGTAGACTGATTGCGTATAGTGCCATATCATGGGAAGTTGGATATGGACGAAACACTACGGGTGGCGATAGTCAGTTGCGTCCGCTGTATTAAATATGGATTTTTTAGTCTTTAAATATTATAGTGGACCTCTATAAAATTATAGGAGGTCTTTTTTTATGGAATTTTTTAAAAGATATTTTAAATGTGTTTGGCAAAGGAAAATATTATTTATTACACTTTTAGTGATTGGAGCCGCTATAGGTCTTTTGTGCTCACATAAGATTTATAATCCATCTCATGAATATTATAGTGTTTCATTTAAAGCTGATAGTGTATCTGATATTAGCCTTGAAACATTAGATATGGCAAAGCAAAAGATACAAGATATAAGAGAAAATGGAAAGTATCTTATATTAAATGATTATCTATATGAGGTTGATGGTGCTATATCAGCAGAAGAAAAGGGCAATTCATTAATAGTTATAACATATAATGATAATTCTACAGAAAATATATATGGTTCAATTGACACAAATGTTTTTGATAAGGATGGTAAGAATTATATTATACTTGATGACTATTGGCTATATCCTAAGGGTGTTGTTACATATAATGATGGAATTGTAACTGACACAACAGATGAGGGTGTTGATACATATATAGCCAAAACAAATATGGAGTATCAATATTCATATTCATCATTTGCTTATGTTAAGACAAAAAAGCTTAATAAGACATCATATGTAGAAGAAAATGATGATAATACATATACTTTATATATGCAACAAAGATATTTCAACACTTGGCAACAGGCTAGAAGATTTATGGTGCGATATATTTCATATATTGCAGAAAATAAAGCGTATATATTAAATGATTCTAATGGTAGTACAACTACATCTATAACAGATGCTACAAAAGCTGCAAATATTTTGGGATATGTAGATGGTACAAATATCTATTTATGGAGTTTGGTTGGAGCAGCTTGTGGAATTGCATTAGATTTAATTATAGTTTTATGCCTAGTTCTTATTAAAAAGGAAGAGGCAGTAGATAGGCTAGAATATGATAATGAGGAAATATTTAAAACACCATTCCACAAAAATTATTGGAAGGGACAGCTTTTACAGCTTAAGAGTGTTAAGAATATAACATTTTTAGCAATACTACTTGCGATGATGCAGGTTGTGCGTTTAATTCCAATTCCATCAGGATTTGGAAATCTAGGTATATCTCTTAGTGCATTTTTCTTTGCGTTAATTGGTTTAATCTATGGACCAAGTATTGGATTTATTATTGGTATAATTTCTGATATCTTTGGATTCTTTGTATTCCCAGATGGATACCCATTCCATCCAGGATATACAATACAAGCAGGACTTACTGGTCTTACTTACGGATTATTATTCTACAAGACTAAGGTATCATTTAGTAAGGTACTGTTTGCTCGTCTTATTATAAATATAGCGCTTAATGGAATTCTTGGATCATTATGCTGGGGAGATGTAGCTGATCTTTCAAGAGAAGCCACAAGAACTTATATGTTTAGTCTATCTATCCCTAAGAATGTAGTATATTTATTACCTCAATCTATTGCTATTTGGCTTTTCTTTAAGGCACTAGCACCAGCTCTTAAGGCTCTTCTTATAGTTGATAGTAGAATATGTGATGATATCAACCATGAAATTATTGATATTGAAGAGGAACTTAAGAGTAGAAGAGAAAAAAATGATATAGATGAGCAATCTTCTAATTTATAATGTTTTTAGTTGATTTTAGTAATTATATAATATATAATTAGAATATCTTAATACCATAAAGAGTAGGCGAAAGACAAGCTTAATGACCCTACAGCAACCTCTTCAATATGAAAAAGGTGCTAATACTTGAATGATGGAAAATATCTGTTATAAAAAGCCCATCATTTGGGCTTTTATTTATCTTTTAAGGAGGATCTTATGTACTGCGATGTAATAGTTGATGTATCGAATAAGCAAATAAATAAGGTATTTGAATATAAGATCCCAGATTTTTTAGAAGGTGTTATTGAGGTAGGTCATAGAGTTAGTGTACCATTTGGTTCACGTAAGGTTTTAGGATTTGTTGTAGATATTCATGAGTTTGCTAAATATAATGAATCCTTAAAGAATGTTTATGATGTACTAGATATTAAGCCTATTTTAGGAACTGAGTTTATATCTCTTGCATCCTATATGGTTAAAAGATATTATTCATTCTATATTACCTGTCTTAAGACAATGATTCCACAAGCCTTAAGAGTTACATATTTAAAAAGAGTGCATGCACTAAAGGAGGAGCTTTTAGATAATGAAACTAGGTCCTTATTCAAGGATGGGTATTATACATTAAAGCTTCATGATGAGCGTATTGCATTATTTAAAAAATATGAGCATGATGGTATAGTTGAGATATTTGATGATTTTGTTGATAAAGGACATAAAAAAACCAAGAAGATGGTTCATCTTAAAAATCCAATAGAACAGCGTAGTAAGAACTGTAATGATATTATTTCATACCTTAAAGAATATGGTGAGGATATTTTAAAGGAAACGCTTATTGATATGGGATATAGTCAATCTTCATTAGAAACTCTAAAAAAGAATGGCGTAATTGATATATATGATTATGAGGTTTTTAGAGATATTAATGTAGATGATGTAATGGACAAGAAAGTAGAACTAAATTCAGAGCAGCAGGATGCCTATAACAGAATTAGAGATTCCTATAATAAGAATGAAACATTCCTACTGCATGGTGTATGTGGATCTGGAAAAACAGAAATATATCTTAAGCTTATAGAGGATGTGCTAAAAAATGGTAAGGAGGCTATTATATTAGTACCAGAAATATCATTAACTCCTCAAATGACATCTAGATTTAAGGCTAGATTTAAGGATGCTGTTGCGGTCCTACATTCAAGATTATCAAATGGTGAAAGATATGATGAATGGAGAAGAATATTAAATAATAAGGCTCATATAGTCGTAGGAGCTAGGTCTGCAATATTCGCCCCATTTAAAAATCTTGGTCTTATAATTGTTGATGAAGAGCATGAAATGTCATATATCCAGGATACTAATCCAAAATATGATGCGATTGATATCGCAAGCTTTAGAGCTAAATACCATAATATTCCATTAGTCCTTGGAAGTGCAACTCCAAGGGTTAGTGATTATTATAAGGCACAAAATGGAGAATATGTTTTATTAGAGCTTTCTCATAGAGCTAATGGTAAGCCAGAGCCTATAAGTGAAATAATTGATATGCGTGAGGAGCTTAAGCAAAATAATAAAAGTGTATTCTCAAAAGCTCTATCTAATGAGATTAAAGGATGTATAGAAAGAAAAGAGCAGGCTATATTATTTATTAATAGAAGAGGATATTCAAGCTTTGTTATGTGCCGTGAATGTGGTTCAACTATTGAATGTCCTAACTGTAATATGAGCCTTGTATATCATAAATATCAGCAAAGGCTTAAATGCCATCATTGTGGATATGAAATACCAATCCCAGATAAATGTCCTACATGTGGAAGTAAGTATATTAAGCTTTTAGGAGACGGTACTGAAAAGGCAGTTGAGGAACTTAATAAGAATTATCCTGGAGTAAGGGTTAGAAGAGTTGATACTGATACTATGACTGAAAAGAATAGCTATCAGGAGGTATTTAGACAATTTAGAAATCATGAGATTGATATTTTAATTGGAACTCAAATAATCGCTAAAGGTCTTGATTTTCCAAATGTAAGCTTAGTTGGAGTATTAAATGCTGATATTGGATTAAAAATATCAGAATATAACGCTCCTGAAATATCATATGATTTAATTGAGCAGGTTTCAGGTAGAGCTGGAAGAGATAAGATAATGGGTAAGGTTATTATTCAGTCTTATATGCCAGAGCATTATGCGATTAGGTATGCCGCATCGCATGATTATAAGGGATTTTATAATGAAGAGATAAAATATAGGAAGATTTTAAAAAATCCTCCATATATGAATTATCTTGAAATTATGATATCTTCAATATCCTTAAAAAAGGCCTATATGGAAGCTAATCTTATTAAGACAATAATACTAAAAGAAAATTATGGCTGTCAGGTTTTAGGACCTAATGAGGATTATATATTTAAGCTAAATAATGTTTATAGATATAAGCTACAGCTTAAATTTGATGAAATGGATTTATTTGATACCCTAGAGGAAATACTTGAAAGGTATATAGCAAATAATGACATTCAAATATCAATAACAAGGAAGTGATTTATTTTGAAAATAGTATTTATGGGAACTCCAGAATTCGCAGCAACAATTCTAGATTCTCTTGCGAAAGAATATGAAGTAGTATTAGTAGTATCTCAGCCTGATAAGGAGGTTGGAAGAAAAAAGGTTTTAACATCCCCTGCTGTAATTGAAAAAGCAAAGGAATTAAATCTTAAATATTTCCAACCAAAGCATATTAAAGATGATTATATGCCAATTCTTAATGCTGGTGCTGATATGATTGTTACAGCAGCATATGGACAAATAATACCTAATGAGGTACTTAGATGTGTGAAAAAGGCTATAAATGTTCATGCATCACTACTTCCAAAATATAGAGGTGGAGCTCCAATTCAACGCTCTATTATTAATGGAGATAAGGTAACTGGTATTTCAATTATAGAAATGGTTTCCAAGCTTGATGCTGGAGTTATTTACGCAAAGAAGGAGATAGAAATAGAGTATAGTGATAATAATACTACATTATTTGAAAAACTATCATATGTAGGAAGAGATTTATTATTAGACTCTATTTTAGATATTTATTCTGGAAAGAATAAGGGTGTTCCTCAGGATGAGGATAAGGTTATATATTCTCCAAATATTAGAAGAGAGGAAGAAATTATAACATTTAATGATTCATCAATTAATATCTTCAATAAGATTAGAGGACTTGCTATGGAGCCTGGTGCCTACGCAAGAATTAAGGGTGAGGATTTAAAAATATATTCATCAGAAATTGTTGAATATAATGGTAATGAGAATCCTGGTACAATACTTTCCTTAAAAAAGGAAATAGTTGTAAAAACTAAGGATTCTGCTATTAGACTTATAGATATTAAGCCTAGTGGTAAGAAGATGATGAAGGCAAAGGATTTTGTAAATGGTCAAAAGTTATTAAATGTTGGTGATATATTTGATTAATTTTGCTATAATGTAGTTAATTGAAAGGAGTATAGTATGCCAAAATTTAATTTGCCTAAATTAAAATTTAAAGGTCTAATCAGTAGACTATTCGCAATTGAATATGAAGTAGATATCACTGACGACACTGCCATGCTATACCGTAGAAATATTGTTGTTAAGAATATCATTTTCTTTTCGAACCTTATTTATACGTTCATATTTATGATTCTTTCAATAAGTGATAAGAATAGTAACAATATTGTAATTACATTAGTACTATTCCCAGTTACATTCGTTGTAAACCACACATTAAAGAAGCTAATTAATGGAAATGAGCATGATCCTGTAAAACAGCAAATAGCTTCCTATTTCTGCGTATTTTATATGTTCCTTACAGCAATCCTGTTATACATTAAAATGCGTATGTTTACAGAAAATGCTTCAGGAGAAATGCCAATATATAGTGATGCCGCATATATCTTGATTTATTATTCATTAGCGGTTATATCACTATATCAATCTCCAAAGCTTATACGTAATGTAGCTCCATATTTAATTGTTATAACAACAATTTTACACTTTGTAACAACACATGATATAATTCATGCTGAATACGCCTCATCAGCATTATCGTTTGTAAAGGAATTCCCACAATCTGATGCGTTTAAGGATATCCTTGTAAGAACAATAATGCTTGTGGCATTTACTCTTGTATTATATGCCTTAGCATATATTACATCTAAGATGCAGGAGCAGCGTAAGACTGAGCTTATGAAAAGACAAGAGGTTCAGGATGATTTTACAAAGGTAGTTGTTGATATGTTTGATGTGACTCTTCATGGTAATCAAATATCTGAGGGTGAGCATCAGCAGGGACCACTTCTTGAAAGTATGGTAGAAAAGCTTTCATCAATCCTTGGATTAAGTCCTAATGAAATAAAAAGAAATAAAGAGATTTCAACGATTCATTTAAATGGGCATGTTGACCTTGATGTTTCATCTATTACAGATAAGGACCAGCAGTTTAAAAAGCTAAGAGAGCAAACATCTATTGGTAATGAAATTGCCAAGAGGCTTGAACTTAGAAGAAAGTGTGAGGACGTAATACGTGCTCATAGTGAAGGATGGAACACAGATGCCTTTATAAAGAAGACTCGTGTTATCCAAAATAATAGGGATTCAAATATTATCTTATTATGTGACCTATATATTACCCTTAGATCACCAAGAAATTATAAGAGACCTTATTCACATGAAGTTTCAATGAATCTTATTCAAAATGAATATAGTATTTATTTTGATAATGATATCATTGATCGTTTCTCAAGATTTTCAAATGATTTTGAGGAATTATATAATAGCTATGGTGATTAGCCAAAGCATTTAGTATAATATAGATATTTTAGGAGGAAATATATAATGTCATATTTATTTACTAGTGAATCAGTTACAGAAGGACATCCTGATAAGATTTGTGATCAAATTAGTGATGCCATTCTTGATGCATATTTAAAGGAGGACCCAAAAGCTAGAGTTGCTTGTGAAACAGTAGCTACTACAGGTATGGTCTTCGTATTTGGAGAAATTACTTCAACAGCACGTATTAATATTCAAGAGATAGTACGTGATGTAGTTCGTGAGATTGGATATACAAGAGGAAAGTTTGGATTTGATGCAGATAACCTTGCAGTACTTACTGCAATTGATCCACAATCACCTGATATTGCTATGGGAGTTGATGAAACAGATTCTCATGAGCAAGGTGCAGGAGACCAAGGAATTATGTTTGGTTACGCAACAAATGAGACTGATGAATATATGCCACTTACATTATCACTATCTCATAAGCTTGCACAACGCTTAGCATATGTTCGTAAGAATCATATTCTTGATTGCCTTCGTCCTGATGGAAAGACACAGGTTACTGTTGAATATGATGATAATAAGAAGGTAAAAAGAATTGATACTATCTTAGTATCAACACAGCATTCTCCAGCTATCCCTCTAGAGGAGCTTCGTAAGATGGTTAAGAAGTATGTTGTAGATCCTGTTATTCCTACAGAGCTTATTGATGAAAATACTAAATTCTTATTTAATCCTACAGGAAAGTTTGTTGTAGGAGGACCTGCAGGAGATTCAGGACTTACAGGACGTAAGATTATTGTTGATACTTATGGTGGAGCTGCATCTCATGGAGGAGGAGCTTTCTCAGGAAAGGATCCATCTAAGGTTGATAGAAGTGCTTCATATATGGCACGTTACATTGCTAAAAACATTGTAGCATCTAAGATTGCAGAGCGTTGCCAAATCCAATTATCATATGCAATTGGAGTTGCAAAGCCAGTATCAATTTTAGTTGATACATTTGGAACATCTACTGTATCAAATGATAAGATTGTAAAGGCAATAGAAGAAAACTTCAATCTTACACCTAAGGGAATTATCACATCATTAGATTTATTAAGACCAATCTATAAGCAGACAGCTGCTTACGGACATTTTGGTCGTAATGATCTTGATCTTCCTTGGGAAAGACTTGATAAGGTTAATGTATTTAAGAACTTAAAGTAGGTATAAAGGTCATCATATGATGGCCTTTTTTTTATTTTTTTGAATTTTCTTTTAGTAAAAAGTACTACTTTTTTGCAATATTTATAGTGAGGTGATAAAAATGCGAAAAAGATTAATACTTTTATTAATAACAATTGTTACAGTAGTTCTTTCCTTAAATCTTTCAAAAGTAGAGGCTAACAATATTTCTAGCGATTATTGTGATTATACTACATTTAGCTATATGCAATTCTCTAGAGGAAAGCTTTTAAAAAATTATTCAGAACAGGAGCTTAAGCCTTATATTAAAGCTACTCATAAAAAAAGATTTTATGGATGGAGAATATGCTATATGAATTATCATGTTAGATGTAATTTTACATCTAAAACAATTCTTAGCATTGTAAATGATGGTAAGACCAATATTGAATATGAGCTTGAACAAACAGAAACTGTTATGAATAAGGTATCTATTACAGCTAAGGGTACCTTAAAAACATCAGTTAGTGGAACAGTTAAGAAGTTTAAGGGAGGATTAGATTCAGCGCTTAGTATTGAAAAAAGTGTTGAAGAAAGTGTGACATGTAAGACATCAGAAAGCTTAAAAATAATAATTGATCCAGGTACTAGGGTAAATATTTATCTTAAAGGATCAGGGTATTTAACTAATGGATATGCGACCTTATATGATTTGTGGCTAAAAAGCTTTAGAGGAGCATTTGAGTTTTTTGAGCTTGTTGATGTATATCCAAAAATTGTAAAGGAGAAAATATGAGAAAAATTATATTTATTTTATCAGCAATTATTATATTAGGATTTTTTATTATAATTGGAGAGAGTGTAAAGAAGGATGATTATTTAGAGGAGGAAACATTCTCTTTAAGGTGTAATTATAGCTATCTATATGATAGTAGTGCTACTATGAGAATAAATCTTTATTCTAATACAGCAAATCCAAGCTTTTCTTACATAAATAAAAATACATATTATTTATGTGATTATGATGAGCTATTTATCATTGAAGTTTTTCCTAAAGAAATTAATGTTTCAAAGGAGGATAGGTATTATCGATTTGAAATATTAATTGATATTCCTAATGCCACATATCTATATGTAGATAATCTATATTTTAAGGCTTCAAATGAATATCACATAGATATGTTTAACATTGGAAGCCTTAATGTTTTAAGTGATGTATATTCCCAAGATTTATCATATAAGTCAATGCAAAAGGATTTAGATTGTAATGATTTATCACAAATAACATTACTTTTTGATATAGCTCCTGCAATTAAAAACATCTACGCTTCAGAATCAGTAGGTATTACATATAATACAATAGGAAATAATATTGTATTAAATTTAGAATCAAAAAATCTTACATATGAAATGTATTTGATTCTTGAGACAACTAGTGGATTTGTAAAAATAAAAAATGTTTTGTTTAACAATAATATTATTACATTTGATGATAATAGATATTATATGTCTGTTATGGTAAGGAGTGATTTAAATGATTAGCTTTAATAATGTAGAAAAGTTTTTTAAGAAGGATAAGGTATTAGATAATATTTCCTTTGAAATTAACAATGGTGATTTTGTAATAATAGAAGGACAAAATGGTAGTGGTAAGACCACTATAATTAATCTTATGCTAAAGCTTATAGATTTAGATAAAAATGATAGGGGAGATATTTATAATGATTTTGAAAATATCTCATATTATCCTGAAAGATTTAATTTGCCATCTCTTATAAAATCACATGATTTTTTGTATACCTATTTTAATAATATAGCTACGAAGGATGAAATTGATTTTTATATTGATAGATATAAGCTTGAAAATAAATATATTTGCAATTTATCTAAGGGTAATACATTAAAGATTGGTATCATAAAAACTCTTTTAGAGCAATCAGAGCTTTATATATTTGATGAGCCTCTTAATGGATTAGATGAAGAATCTAAAAGACTTTTAGCAGAAGATCTTATGGCTTTAAAGAAGCTTTCAAAGACTATAATTGTAGTTACCCATGATAAAAGTGTTTTTATGGAATATAAGAGTAAGCTTATAGAGCTTGGAGGTAAGAAATATGAATAATATAAGAAGGCTTTATATAAGCTATACTTTTAATAGGGCTAATATTATAATAATTATGGTATCAGCATTTCTTTTGTTTATATTATTTAATCTTTATGATTTTGATATAAGTAATTTTGATTATGTTGAGGATATATCATATTTTCATGATGATTATCTAAGATTTTCACTAAATATTGCCTCTCCTATATCTCTTGTGGTTCTAATAACTATCATATGTATTGATTATATTACTAATCAAAAAAGGTTTGATTTAATATTTGCGACTAGGATTAAATCAAAGGAGCTTTTAAAAATCAAAATATATGTTTATCTATTATTATCATTTTTATATATGACAATAATATGGATTTTGATAATTAGTATTGGTATTATAAGATTTAATTATTTTAAGCTTGATTTAAAAATGATTCAAATATATTTCATGATGATATTTATTGCCTCCGAGGCAGTAATATTATCTATGATTATCCAAAGGGCTACAAGAATTGGATTTAGTGCAATTTTAGTATTTATTATATATTTTGTTTCAAGAATAATAAGTGATGCGAATGCATATATTGGAAATATTTTATTTTTAAATATAAATCCATTTTCTAAGATTGCACCTCTAGGACTTTTACCATCTTTAGGTATAGTATTATGCTATTTAGGACTGCTTATGATTTTGTTTTCAAAAAGAGAGCTAAAAATTAAAAAATAGTATAAATTAATGTTGACAAATAGAATAAATCTAGTATAATAATAGAGGTTAAATTAATAAACGGAAAGAAGAAACGCCCGTTTCTCGCCTGATTGACCAAAGGTTGGTAGGCAAAAGAGCTTGTTGTATGATTTTATTATTATGATTTTAAAGGGGCGTTCTGCGTCCCTTATTTTTTTGCTTATCACTAATATGGAGGTGTTTCTTATTAACAACAATAGAAGAACGACTGACGATGCAATCATTAATGATGACATTAAGAGTCCAAAGGTTTTAGTAATTACAAATGAAGGTGAAAAGCTTGGAATTCTTTCTCGTAATGAAGCTTTAGCAAAGGCTGATGAGTACGGATTAGATTTAGTATTAGTTTCTCCAGAGGCTAAGCCACCAGTTGCAAAGATTATGGATTATTCTAAATTCAGATTTGAGCAACAAAAGAAGCTTAAGGAAATGAAGAAGAATCAAAAGGTAGTGGTAATCCAAGAGATTAGATTATCTCCAACTATTGAAAAGCATGACTTCGAGACTAAAGCCAATAATGCTCGTAAGATGCTATTAAAAGGAAGTAAGGTAAAAGTTACTCTACGTTTCTTCGGACGTATGATTGCGCATCAAGACTTAGGACAAGATGTTATTAAGAGATTCGTAGATGCTTTAGCGGATTGTGCACAAACAGAATCCCCTATTAAGCTAGACGGTAGATCACTATTTACTGTATTAGTACCAAAGAATGATAAATAAGAATAAAAAAGGAGTGTAAAAAATTATGCCAAAGCAAAAGACACATAGTGGATTAAAGAAGAGAATTAAGGTTACAGGAACTGGAAAGCTAAAAAGAGGACATGCTTATACAGGACATTTAAAGACAAATAAGACTCATAAAGAGAACAAGAACCTTTCAAAGCAAGGTTTAGTAGACAAGACTGATGCAAAGAGAATTAAGTCTCTAATCAGCAACATGAGATAATTTTAGGAGGTAAGAAAGATGCCAAGAGTTAAAGGTGGATATACAACAAGAAGAAGACGTAAGGCTGTCTTAAAATTAGCCAAGGGATATTATGGATCAAAGCATGCATTATATAGAACTGCTCATGAGCAAGTTATGCGTTCATTAGCATATGCATTCAGAGATAGAAAGCAAAGAAAGAGAGAATTCCGTAAGCTATGGATTCAAAGAATTAATGCTGCTTGCCAATTAAATGGAACTAAGTATTCATTATTCATTGCAGGATTAGCAAATGCTGGAATTGAAATCAATAGAAAGATGTTAGCTGAGATGGCTGTAAATGATGCAGAGGGATTTGCTGCATTAGTTAAGACTGCATTAGCTGCACCTAAGAAGACTGCTGTTGCTGAGAACGTTGTAGTTTTAAAGAAGGCTACAAAGGCTGAGAAGCAAGCTGCTGCACAAGCTAAGCCAGCTAAGAAAGCTGCTGCTCCAAAGGCAGAGGCTAAGAAGGCAGATGCACCTAAGAAGGCTGCTGCTCCAAAGGCAGAGGCTGCAGAGGACCTATCTAAGAAGACTGTTGCTGAATTAAAGGCTATCGCTGCTGAAAAGGGAGTAAAGATTCCTTCAGGAGCTAAGAAGGCAGACATCTTAGACCTATTAAAGTAATAAGATAAATTAAAGCACTTCGGTGCTTTTTTTTATTTATATTTTAATGTAAAATATAAAGGAGGTATTTGATTATGAAAGCATTTGGATTAATCCTTGCTATAGCTATAATACTTTTATATCTAGTATTATATGTATTAGGGATTTTGTTTATGAAAAAGCATAAATATTGGACGGCATTAAAGATTTATCTTTATAGATACTTTTATCAAATTCTTTTAATATTTATAGGAACCATTCCTATAAAGCTTATGATTAATGAAAGTCTATCATTTGATCTTAAGCTTCCGTGGCTTATGATAATTTTGCTTGTGCCATATGTATATGATTTTATATTTTTAAAAAATATAAAGGAATCAATAATGCCATATTTAGAGCTTGATAAGGAATCAGATAATTATCAAAAATTAAATGAAACATATCATATTGATTCTATAAATACCTGGTTTACTGGAAGTAAAAGCAATATATATACAATGTGCTTTTTCTCTTTTATTTTATATTTAGTTACATATTTATTTTTCTATGGATACATAGATGCTATAGCGAGGTTATAATATGGGAAGAAAAATGTCAAAAAGAATAACATTTTTAAGTGCAATTGTAACATTCTTATCTTTTTTATATAAGGGATTATTAGGTTATATATCTAAGTCAATTATAATAGTTGCGACTGCCTTATCTTCATTATGTGTTTTCTTTTGTAAAATCATATATGTAAAAAGGCTTAATAAATCACGTAAGGAGAAGAGACATGCATATCTTTTAATGGGATTTATATTATTCATTTATGGTCTTTTATTCCTATTTGTGGTTCTAGCAAAGCTTTCTGGATTATATGATACTCAAGAAAAGGTATATGAGGGTTGGCAATCAACACTATTAGCCCTAGTGATTGTAGTTATGCTTATTCTATCTATTAGAGGATATAGAACAGCTGCTGATAGAACTGATATTATGGTTTTAGGATTAAAGGAGGTAGGGCTTGCAACTGCACTATCTGATTTAATTGTATTAGAGGGTCTACTTGATGACTATTTTGTTGGTCATTTTGATGAAGATTTATTATCTAAAATACATGAATGGCTATCTTTTGGGGTAAGCTCTGTTATCATTTTGATATCAATTATTATGATGTTAAGATTTGTTAATAGAACAAGGCTTGCGATTAATGAGAAGGAGTAAATATATAATCGTATTTACTTGTAAAGCATACTAAACTAAAAGCTTTTTTCAAAGCCAAATAAAGTCTTAAATTGAGCATTTTCAATGCTCATTTTTTCTAAATTATAGTATAATATCTATGGGTGGAATAATATGGAAAAGACTAATGTAATGAGAACACTTGATCAAAAAAAGATTAAATATAATTGCTATGAATATCCTCATGAGGATGGTGTCGTAGATGGTCTTGGTGTAGCAACTCTTTTAAATGAGGATCCTAATAAGGTTTTTAAAACATTAGTTTGCGTATCTAAGTCAAAAAAGAATTATGTTTTTGTATTACCAGTTAATAAGGAGCTTGATTTAAAGAAGTGCGCAAAGTCAGTTTCTGAAAAAAGCGTTGAAATGATTTCTGTAAAGGAACTATTACCGCTAACAGGATATGTTAGAGGTGGTTGTTCACCAATTGGTATGAAAAAATCATTTATTACAGTTATTCATAAGACAGCACTAGATTTTGATTCTATTATATTTAGTGCAGGAAAAATTGGATATCAGGTTGAAGTGAATCCTTTAGATTTATCTAAACTTATTAGAGTATCATTTGAGGATATTGTAGAGGAGTAATATTATGAATAAAACAATATATAAAAGATTTGCATCTGTCATTGTAAAGAAGGGTATTAACCTTCAAGAGGGACAGGATGTATTATTATATATTTCAACTCTTCAAAGAGAGTTTGCTAAATATATAACTATGGAATGCTATAAGAATAAAGCACGCAAGGTTATTATCAATTGGACTGATGATGATATTGATTATGTAGCATATAAGTATGGCGATGAGAAGGCTTTATCTAAAGTTGAGGATTATGAAGAGGCTAGAGCTAAGCATAATTCTAAATCTATTCCTTGTAGAATATATGTTGAGGATTCTAATCCAGAAGCCTTTAATGGCCTTGATAATGATAAGATATCTAGAATATCTATGGCTCGTCGCAAGGTTATAAAGAAATATAGAGATATTACTGAGGGATATGATCAATGGTGTATAGTTGCGGTTCCTTCTAAGGAATGGGCTAAGATGATATTCCCTAATGAGACTCCTTCAAATGCTGTGAAGAAGCTATGGGATGCGATTATTAAGACTACAAGAATAGACTCAAATGATCCTATTAAGGCTTGGAATGAGCATATTGAATATCTTGCATCTAAGGCTAAGGTGTTAAATGATCTAAATCTAGATTATTTAGAATATAGCTCATCTAATGGAACTAATTTAAAGCTTAAGCTACATGAAGGACATTTATGGCAAAGTGCATCAGAGAATTCCTTAAGAGGAATTGAATTTGTAGCAAATATGCCTACAGAAGAGGTATTTACAATGCCTGATATTAATGGAGTTGATGGTGTTGTTGTATCTTCTAAGCCATTAAGTCATAATGGTGTTGTTATTGAAGATTTTAAGATTTGGTTTGAGCACGGACGTGTTGTAAAATGTGAAGCATTAAAGGGACAAAATGAGCTTCAAAAGATTATTGATACTGATGAGGGATCTCATCACCTTGGTGAGGTAGCTCTAGTACCATATGATAGTCCTATAAATTTAAGTGGTATTTTATTCTATAATACATTATTTGATGAAAATGCTGCATGCCATTTGGCATTAGGTATGGCCTTTAGAGATAATCTTAAGGGTTATGAGACTATGAGTGATGAGGAATTTAAAAAGATTGATTTTAATAATTCCTTAACTCATGTAGATTTTATGATTGGAACAAAGGACTTAAATATTGTTGGATATGACCATGCTGGTAATAAGCATCAAATATTTAAGGATGGTAATTTTGCGTTCTAAAAAGCTAGGTGATTTTTATGTTTATACTAAATGAAGATTTAGAGGATGATCCTGAATTAAAAAACACATCATCTGAGGATGATGAGGAAGAAGAGGATGAAAATATCAGACATAGAGCTTCAACTATCGTTAAGGTAATGAGGCTTGAAAAGGCAGTTGACTCTATTAATTCAAAGCTTGAGGATATTGATCCTCAGGTTATTGAGGAGAATCGAGTTAGCCTTCAAAATGATATTAAGGCTCTTAATTTAGAAATTAAATCCTTAAAAGAACAACTTAATAATATGGAGTCAAGCTCCAATACAAAACAAGATGATTCAATTATTGCTCGTCTTGATGCCCTAGAGGCAAGAGAGAGTGAAAATAATGATGAAGTAGAGCCAAGTAGTGTTGTTGATTTTGGTGCCCTATCTATGAGAATAGAGAAGGTTGAAACTGCAGTTAAGATGATTGACCAAAAGAAGAGTCCTACTGGAGGTACTTTATTTGCAAGCTTTGCATCAAGACTTTCATTTGTATCATTTCTACTTGCAGTAGCTGGATTTGCTATTAAGGCATATACATTTATTATGTCTAAGAATTCAACTAATTCTAATGCTTATGAAGCGTCAAAGAATATGAGCGAGGCTTGTAATGATGTTATGATGTATGTGGCATGTATTGCAGGGTTTACAGCATTCCTTTCTCTAATAGGATTATTTATTGGAAAGGGTAAGAGAGTTGTAGCTTTCTTAGGAATTATTTTATCTGCAATTGCTATAGTGGCATATGTATTATTTAATAATATAGGAATTCTTGCGATTGAATAATTTTAATAAATAGGTTCTTTAAAAAAATCGGAGTAGGTATCTATTCCCGACTATAAAAGAATCGGTGTTCAAGCTTTAAACTAGTTGGAGTATAAACTATAAACCAACTGGAGTAAAACTATAAAAAAATCGGAGTATGATGAAAAATCATACTCTTTTTCTTCTGGCTAAAGGTTTTAAATATACATTGTTAATTAATACATAAAAAAGGAACTTAATACTTTGTTATACAATGATTAGGTAATCTGACTAGCTATGTTTATAAACATGGCAAAACGTCTTAATAATCTCGTTTTGTAGTTTGACCTGACGAAATAAAGGAATCTACAAATAAATCTTTTATATAACCAAAATTTATAATTTTAGCAATCATTTAAGTATTAGTTTTTTGATCATAAAAGAGGTCTTTTTGATATTGTCAAAAATACTCCAGTAAGTTTAAAGCTTAATTACTCCAATAACTTTATAGCTTATACTCCAATAAACTTTATAGTTAGTATCTAAGCATCGATTATTTTAAATATTCAATAAATAATGTATTAATGATAGAAGACATAATTAGTTTTACATAATTATGTCTTTTTATTTGTCTTTTTATGGTATAATTTTAATGAAAAAGGGGATGACAATATGGAAGATGTAGAGGAAATTGAAGATAGACAATATCATAAAATGAAAAATGCTAATATTCCTGGTCTTGTTATATCTCTTGGAATACCTACTATTATAACAGCCCTTATAACAAATATTTATAATATGGTTGATACATATTATGTAGGAACACTAGGAACCTCTCAGCAGGGAGCTATTGGAATTGTTTTTACATTACAGTTTTTAATTCAGGCAATAGCATTCACCTTAGGTCATGGTAGTGGTATATATGTTTCTAAGCATTTAGCATTAAAGGAAAATGATATTGCCTCAAGGTATGTTTCAACAGCCTTTTTTACAGCACTTTTTAGTGGTATTTTTATTTTAATATTTGGTTTGATTTTTTTAACACCTCTTATGTATGCGCTAGGAAGTACAGATACTATCCTTCCTTATGCAAGAGATTATTCAATGTGTGTCTTATTCTCAGGACCACTATTTATAGCATCAATGGTACTAAATAATAATTTAAGATATGAAGGTAGAGCAAGCCTTGCTATGGTAGGTCTTGTTGCTGGAGCCCTCTTAAATATTTTTGGTGATCATTTGTTTGTAAAAATACTTGATATGGGTGTTCTTGGAGCTGGACTTAGTACTGCAATATCACAATCAGTTTCATTTTTTATTCTTTTATTTATGTTTATAACAAAGGCTACATCAAAGCTTAGTATTAGAAGAATGAGTAAAAATATTAAGGATTATTTGCTTATAATACGTGCAGGATTCCCATCATTTATAAGAAATGCATTTATGTCATTATCTAGTGGAGTATTAAATCAATATGCTCGCCTTATAGGAGAAAAGGAAGCATTAGAGCTTGGTCTTAGTGAAGCTTATAGTGCTGATTCTAATATTGCGGCTATGTCTATAGCCTCAAGATATGGATCATTTATTTCATGTATTGGAATGGGTCTTGGTCAAGGATTCCAGCCTGTAGCTTCATTTAATTACGCAATTAATAGATATGATAGAGTAAAAAAAGCTATGCTATTTACTCTTGTATGTGCAATGTGTATGGTATTTGTAGTATCCCTTTTAGGTATTATATCTCCAAGGGTTGTAGCAGAATGGTTTAATGATGATAATTATGTTATATCTATTGCATCAAAGGCTGTAAGATATGTATCTGTGTTTGCTTTTGTAGTACCAATTACAGTAATTGGTAATATGCTATATCAATCTATTCGTAAGGCTGAGATTGCATCATTCCTTGCGATGCTTAGAAGTGGTGTAGTTTTGGTTCCAATAATATTAATATTTTATTATGCAGGCTTTGGATTTAGAGGAATTGCCTTAGCTACACCTATATCTGATGTTATAAGTGCAATTATAACATTGCCTTTCTTACTTTATTTCTTATTAAAAAAGCCAAAAAATGAAATAATAAACGAAGAAAAGAAAAAAATATAGAATTTTTAAAATATTTAATTGACAATAGTAATTTTGATATTTATAATTAAAATAACTTGATATAAACCTATGAGATGGAAATAAAACGGTTTATCGCTTACAGAGAGTAAAGCATTGGTGGAAGCTTTATAGTATGAGGGCTGAAAAATGGACCATTGAGGGAATGATGAAACAAAGCTTATGCTTTAGAGTATCTCATTACGTATGCATACGTTAGTTGCAGTAGATGTGATTGCATCTATGTTAAAGTAGCTACATTTTTAAATGTGGAACTTAGGTGGTACCGCGGGTTATAGCACTCGTCCTAAATTGATTTTTAGGGCGAGTTTTTTTGTTTATAAAAGGAGGAATTAAAATGAGACCAGAGCTAAATGAATTGAAGAATATGGATTTAAAGGAATATAATATCATTCCACTTTGTGATGAGATATATTCAGATATTAAAACACCAATAGGAGTATTAAAGAATTTTAAGGCTATTTCAAAAAAATGCTTTCTTCTTGAATCTGTATCTCAGGAAAAATGGGGAAGATATTCATTCCTTGGCTGTGATCCTAAGCTTGAAATAAAGTGTAAGGATAATATGGTTACAATAATAGAAGATGAGAATATTAATCAATTCTATTCAGATGAGCCTATGAATGAAATTAGAAAAATCATTAAAAGATATAAATCTCCTCATTTTGATTTTCTTCCTAAATTTAGTGGAGGATTTGTAGGATATGCTTCATATGATACACTAAAATATGCTGAGCCAGTCTTAAAGTTCAAATCATTTGATGAAGCAGAATTCAATGATTATCATTTTATGCTATTTGATAAGGTTGTAGCCTTTGATAATCTTAAACAAAAAATAATTATTATTGTTAATATTAATACAGATAATCTTGAAAAGAATTATAAGGAAGGATTGAAGGAAATTGATTCTTTAAAAACAATAATTAAAGCGGATTTTCATCCAAATATACCAAATAATCAAATAATTGAGCCGATTAAGGCTCATGATACATTTGATTCTTATAAGAAATCAATTGAAAGAATTCATAAGCATATAATTGATGGAGATATCTTCCAATGTGTATATAGTAGAAGATTTAGGGGTAAAATGAAGGGATCACTATTTAATACATATAGAGTATTAAGAGGTCTTAATCCATCTCCTTATATGATTTACATGGATACTGAGGAGTTAGAAATTGCAGGTTCATCTCCTGAAACATTAGTTAAAAAGGAAGGAGATATATTGCAAACCTTCCCTATAGCTGGTACTCGTCCTCGTGGAAAAAATGAGAAGGAGGATTTAGAGCTAGAGGAAGGACTTAAAAAGGATTTAAAGGAGCTTGCTGAGCATAATATGCTTGTAGATCTTGGACGTAATGATATAGGTAGGGTTTCAAGATTTGGTAGTGTAGAGGTAGTAAATTATCAATATATTTTAAAATTTAGTCATGTAATGCATATTACATCAACAGTTAATGGACTTATCTCTAAAGATAAGGATGCAATAGATGCATTGCAGGCAATACTTCCTGCAGGAACACTTAGCGGTGCTCCTAAGATAAGAGCATGTCAAATAATTGATGAGCTTGAGCCAGTTAGAAGAGGAATATATGGTGGAGCTATAGGCTATATTGATTTTAGAGATAACCTTGATATGTGCATTTGTATTAGAACAGCTATTAAAAAGGATGATACAGTTTATGTACAGGCTGGAGGAGGAATCGTACTTGATTCAATTCCAGAAAATGAATATATGGAAACAGAAAATAAGGCTAAGGCGGTTCTTAGAGCCTTAGAAATGAGTGAGGGGGATTTAGAATGATACTTTTAATTGATAATTATGATTCATTTTCATATAACCTTTATCAATATGTAGGTTCAATAAATCCAGATATTAGGGTTGTACGAAATGATGAACTTAGTGTTTCAGAAATTAAAGCATTAAATCCTTCACATATAATTATTTCACCAGGGCCAGGAATTCCTAGCGAGGCTGGAATTATTGAGGATGTAATAAGAGAAATAAAGGATATTCCAATACTTGGTGTATGCCTTGGACATCAAGCAATTTGTGAGGTTTATGGAGCAAAAATTATTCATGCACCTACTATTATGCATGGTAAAAAGGATGTTATTGAAATTGATAATAATGCTCCTATATTTAAAGGAATTAATAATCCTATGGAAGCTGCAAGATACCATTCATTAGTAGCTGAGAGCCTTCCTAATGATTTAGAAATAATAGCTAAATCAAATGATGGACTTATTATGGGAGTTATGGCAAAGAATAGAAAATTATATGGTGTACAATTTCATCCTGAAAGTGTAATGACACCAGAAGGAATTAAGATTTTAAAGAATTTTTTGGAGGAAAAATAGAATGGAGATTAAGGAAATATTATTAAAGGTTGTTGAAGGTAATGACCTTACAAATGAAGAAGCATATTTTATGCTAGATAATATTATGAAGGGTACAATTGAGCCTGCACAGGCAGGAGCATATCTTACAGCACTTCGTATGAAGGGTGAGACTGTAACTGAGATTGCAGCATGTGCAAAGGCAATGAGAGATAATGGTACATATCTTAAGGGATGCGAGGATGCAATTGATATAGTAGGTACTGGTGGTGATAAGGCATCATCAATTAATATATCATCAATTTCAGCACTAGTTATTGCAACTGCAGGAATTAAAGTAGCAAAGCATGGTAATAGAGCTGTTTCATCTAAGTGTGGAGCTGCAGATATTTTTGAAGCCTTTGGAGTTAATATTAAAACAACTCCACAGAAGGCTAAGGAAATCTATGATAAGAATAATTTAATATTCTTATTTGCTCAAATCTATCATAGTGCTATGAAGAATGCAGGACCTATCCGTAAGGCTTTAGGATATAGAACAGTATTTAATATTTTAGGACCCCTAACATCACCAGCACATACTGATAAAATAGTTCTTGGTTCATATTCAAGAGAACTATGTCCAATTATCGCAGAGGTTGCTCGTGAGGTTGGAATAAAAAATGCTTTAATTGTTCATGGTGAGGATGGACTTGATGAGGTAACACTTACAGGAAAGACTTATATAGTTGAGCTTCGTAATGGAATTATTTCAGAATTTGAGTTTGATCCAAGAGCCTATGGATTTGAATATTGTGAGCTTAATGATCTTGTAGGTGGAGACCCTATAACAAATAAGGAGATTGCACTAAAGATTCTAAATAATGAAAATTCAAAGCGTAGAGATGCCGTAATACTTAATGCAGGTCTTGCTATTTATGTAGCAACAGACGGAATATCAATTGGAAAGGGTATTGAAATCGCAAGAGAAACACTTGCCTCTGGTAAGGCTCTTGAGGTTTTAAATAACTATATTAAGCTTTCTAATGAGTAATATATTAGATACATTAGTAGAATCTACAAAAGAAAGATATAAGGATTTGTATCAAAACCTTGATGAAATCAAGGCTTTAGCAAATAAAAGAATTATTACAAATCCTAATTTCTTTTATGATGCTATTAAGAAAAAGGGAATATCATTCATTTGTGAAATAAAAAAGGCATCTCCATCAAAGGGATTGATATCACCTGATTTTCCATATAAGGAAATTGCGAAAAAATATAATGAATGTGCTGATGTTATATCAGTACTTACAGAACCTACTAGGTTCTTAGGTAGTGCGAAGTATTTGACTGAGGTAAAGGAAATTGTTTCAATTCCTGTACTTCGAAAGGATTTTATAATATATGAATATCAAATATATGAAGCAAAGCATATTGGTGCTGATGCAGTACTTTTAATTGTTTCAATACTTGATAAAAATACTTTGAAGAAGTATATTAATTTATGTCATGAGCTAGGGCTTGGAGCCTTAGTTGAGGCACATGATGCCCTAGAGGTAGGTATTGCCTTAGAATGTGGTGCTAAGGTAATTGGTGTTAATAACCGTAACCTTAAGGATTTTACTGTTGATATGCATAATTCTATTAATTTAAGAAATCTTGCTCCAAAGAATATCATGTTTGTATCTGAGTCGGGTATAAAAACTAGGGATGATATTAAAATACTAGAGGAGAATGATGTCAATGCAGTTCTAATTGGGGAAACACTTATGAGAAGCGATGATATCATTTCTGCTGTAAGAAGGCTTAAAAATGACTAAGGTTAAAATATGTGGTATTAGAAGTATTAGGGAGATTGATATTTGTAATAAATACGAGCCAGATTTTATCGGATTTGTTTTTGTTAAGGATAGAAGAAGATATATATCAAAGGAAAATGCTTTAAGATTAAAGAAATATCTTAATAAAAATATTATGTCAGTTGGAGTATTTTTAAATAACCCAATTGAAGAGGTAATAGATATCGCAAATAGTGGCGCTATTGATATGGTTCAGCTTCATGGATGTGAAGGAGAGAATTATATTAGAGATTTACGAAAAAGAATAAATATTCCAGTAATAAAAGCCTATAAGGATTTTATTGATTGTGATTATGCACTATTTGATAATCCAAAGCCTGGAGAAGGACAAACGTTTGATTGGAATACAATCGATAGTAAAAATAAGGAATATTTCCTTGCAGGAGGTATTTCTAAGGAAAATGTATTGGATGCACTTGCCCTACATCCATATGCAGTAGATGCTTCATCATCTCTTGAAGGCCCTGATGGATATAAGGATGAGATGAAGGTTAAAGAGTTTATTAGGTTGGTGAGAAATTATGAAGGGTAGATATGGTGAATTTGGTGGACAATATGTCCCTGAGACATTAATGAATGCAGTTCATGAGCTTGAAGAAGCTTATGAAAAATATAGCAAGGATGAGGATTTCATTAAGGAGCTTAATGATTTATATGCAAATTATGCAGGACGTCCATCTAGACTTTATTATGCTAAAAAGATGACTGAGGATCTTGGTGGATGTAAGATTTATCTTAAACGAGAGGATTTAAATCACACAGGTGCTCATAAAATAAATAATTGTCTTGGTCTTTGTCTTCTTGCAAAAAGAATGGGAAAGAAGAGAGTTATTGCTGAAACTGGTGCAGGACAGCATGGTGTAGCTACTGCTACAGTTGCTGCTCTTTTAGGACTTGAATGTGAAATATTCATGGGTGAAGAGGATACAAAGAGACAGGCCTTAAATGTATTTAGAATGGAGCTTCTTGGAGCTAAGGTTAATGCAGTTAAGACTGGTTCTAGAGTTTTAAAGGATGCAGTAAATGCAGCTATGAAGGAATGGGCAAATAGAATGGATGATACATTATATGTATTAGGTTCTGTTATGGGTCCTCATCCATTCCCTATGATTGTTCGTGATTTCCAAAAGGTAATAGGTAAGGAAATTAAGGAGCAAATGCTAAAAGCTGAAGGAAGACTTCCTGATGTTGTAATGGCATGTGTTGGAGGAGGCTCTAACGCCATTGGTACATTCTATGAGTTCATTAATGATAAGGATGTAGAGCTTATTGGATGTGAAGCAGCTGGTAAGGGTGTTGATACAAAACTTACTGCAGCTACTATATCTACAGGAAAAATGGGAATATTCCATGGAATGAAGTCATTATTCTGTCAGGATGAGGATGGACAAATTGCGCCTGTATATTCAATATCTGCAGGATTAGATTATCCAGGAATAGGTCCTGAGCATGCAAATCTTTATAAGACTGGACGTGCTAAGTATGTCGCAATTACTGATGATGAGGCTGTAGAAGCATTTAAGTATCTATCAAGAACAGAAGGAATTATTCCTGCTATTGAATCATCACATGCATTAGCCTATGCTATTAAGCTTGCACCAACACTTCCTAAGGATAAGATAATGGTTGTAACTGTATCAGGAAGAGGAGATAAGGATGTTGCGGCTATTGCTAGATATATGGGGGTAGATATTCATGATTAATTTTAAGAAGTATTTTAATAATAAAAAAGGATTCATCCCATTTATCACTGCAGGAGATCCATCTATTGATGCATCACTAAAATTTTTAAATACCTTGGTTCGTGCTGGAGCTACTCTTATTGAAATAGGAATTCCATTTAGCGATCCTATTGCAGAGGGAGCTACAATAATGGAAGCCTCTGCAAGAGCATTATCAAACGGAGCTTCACTTAAAAAGGTATTTAACCTTGTAGAGGAGTTTAGAAAAAATAATAAGGATTTCCCATTAGTATTTATGACATACCTAAACCCTGTATATGCCTTTGGATATGATAATTTCTTTAAGAAAATGAAGGAGCTTAATATGCAAGGAATTATAATTCCAGACCTTCCATATGAGGAAAAGCATGAGGCTTCTGATATAGCATCTAAATATGATATTGCAGTTATTTCACTAATAGCTCCAACATCTAAGGATAGAATTAAAATGATTGCAGAGGAGGCAGAAGGATTCCTATATCTTGTATCATCTCTTGGAGTAACAGGTGTAAGAGATGAGATTACAACAGATATTGATGCAATGGCATCTGAAATTAAGAAATATACAGATATTCCAGTATGTGTAGGATTTGGTATTAAATCTAAGGAAACTGCAAAGAAGATGTGTAATGTAGCTGATGGAGCTATAGTAGGTTCTGCTATAGTAAACATTATAGCTAAATATGGACTTGATGCAGAAAAGTATGTATATGATTTTGCAAGTGAAATTGTTTCTGAGATAAATAAATAGTTTTCAGCTTAATTCTAACTTTATTTTAATTTCATTATTTTAAAATAAGAATATTATGTTATAATTAAAATAAAGAAAGAAGGAATGAAAATGAAAGTTTGCGATAGTTGTGATACAAGGTATGATGATTATCTAAATGCTTGTCCTAAATGTGGTAATCCATATGTGACAGCAGATACAGTTAATAATGCTGTAAATAAGTTTAATATTAGAGGTGCTTCAGCTACTACAACGTACACACAAAAACCTACTCTTAATAGTGTGGATAATGGTACATTTGCTGGTGGTGTATGTTTAACACTTTTCTTAGGAGTTTTGGGAATGTTTATATGTCTTGCATTCACAAAGATTGACACCTGCAGAGGTGGGCATTAGGAGCTATTATTAATTTCATTATAGCAATAGTGCTATATGCGATTTTTTAATTAATAGCTATTTAATATAATAATAAATTATAAAGAATCCTTAGCTTAAATGCTAAGGATTTTTTTAAAAGTATAGCATATTTGACATTTGCGTTTTCTAAGAATATAATATATGTTGAAGAAAAATGAAAGTATTTAGAAAGGGTTAATCAAAATGGCTAAAAGAAAAGTGAAAAAAAGATTGATAATATTACTATCATTGCTTACAACATTTATCACTGCTGTAGTGCTATTTTGTGCTATTACAGGGTTTAATATAAAAACTTTTATATTTGGTACAAGCGCAACTGGTAATGCGGTCATTACTGAAACTGATCTTGAGACTTTTTCTCAAGAACCACCATCAGATGGAACTAATCCAAGTAATTATGATGCCCTTACTAATTTCTCTTATTTTGCATATAAGCTTGAGCATTCAAATTTTGAAGCTTTAACTGAAGGTAAGGCTTCAGCTAAATATAATGGAATGGGCGTTGATCAAAAGGTTTATGATTATAGATTAAAGGCAAATGATTATATTTTAACTGATACAAGAAGTACATCTACATTTGTTAAGGTTTATCAGGAACAGTTTTATACGAGTGATAAGGTATTATATAGAGCTGGTTCATCTTCAAATTATGACAATATGAATGTCAATGCAAGATCTTATTCTCAGCAATTTTCATTATATGGTTTAGGACCAGAAAAAATCATTGGGTATATTGTATGTAAGGAAACATTATTATCTGATACTGGTGTAATCTCAAATGGAGATGGTACATTTACAACAACATATTCACTAGATCCAACCATCGCTCCTGTATATTATCAAAGAAAGGTAAAAACTAACGCATCTATCTCAGATATGCCTAATTTTGTAAGTGTTGATTTAACATATACCTATGATTCCAATTGGAATATTATTAGTGCTACATATAATGAGGTTTATTCAATCTATAAGATGAAATCATGGATTGAAACATCAACAAATATTACTGAAACATTTACATATCTTAATGAGGAAGACGCATATAATAAGATTAAGGATAAATATGATTTTTATAAGAATTATTTTGATTTAGAGGTTCCAGCAGATGATGAGGTAATAGACGATTCATACCAAATGACAGCCTTAGATTATCTAGGTACAATGGCATCTTTAATGAATAGTGATTATATAAATGCAAATGTAGTATTAGATGTGAATGATAAATCATATGATATCTTGGCGAAGATAAACCCTAAGGATTATTCTACATCAATTTTATATGACGATATAAATCTTATTTATAAGAACAATAAGGTTTATATTAAGAGTGGAAGTATAGGATATTATGATATTAATGAAATACTAAGCCTATATAATCTATCACTTGGTGATGCGAAGTCACTTGATACAGCAGATTTAATATCAGGTATTATGTCTGATATTAATAATGGAATCGTATCACATAATGGAGATTATACATATGTAGATATTGTATTTAATTTATTTGATTATAGTATACCTACAACATTTACATTCTATACACCAAATGAGGATACAATTGAGTTTATAGAATTAAATGCTATATATAATTATTTTGGTGATGAATATAAGATTAGCTTTAGCCTTCTTGATGATTTAGACTTATCATTTGACACAGAAGGAGTAGAGCCTTTTGTGTACGCATTTGATTTGTCATTAGATTTTAATGCTATCTATAACAAATATAGCTTTGATATATCTGCAGATATTTATATTGACTTATTAAATAAGGCTTTAGATGGTACTATATCTATAAATGTTTCAGATAATAACATTACATTAAATGTAATTTATAAGGATGATTATTTATATGTTGAAGCACTTGATAAGATATATTTTAAAATATCAAAGGATGATATTATAAACCTTATTAAATCAAATGATACTTCAAATATTAACTTAAGCATTTCTTATGAATTAATAAGAAGCTATATTGAAAATATAATAATTAATACAACAGAGTCTCTTGATATTTCATATTCAAAGAGTATTGATTTAAATGGTATTACATTTGATGATATTAACCTAAGTATTACACCTAGAGCTTCTTATAAAGATGTTTTATTAGGAAATTATGAATATATTGATTATAACGAGATTAATACATTAGTTGATTCAATTATTGATAAGGCTTTAAATATCAAGGAATCTAATGGTATTTCATTAAAGGCTGATTTTAAATATGGTGATTATAAGGCTATTGGAGATATTTATTTAGATTATAAATCCTTAAGCCTTAAGGCTTGTTTGAATATATCATCAAAAGATTTTAGTACTGATGCTGTTATATATTATGTTGGCGATAATATTTATCTAGAATATGGTGAATTAAGGGTTTCATTATCTAAGGATAGTATTAAAAATCTTATTCCAAAGGATAATGGTAATAAGGATATTAGTGAATTATTAGATATTTTAGGTGGTATTAGCTATAATTCATCGCTTGATATTTTACTAAATACCTCAAGCTATATTGGTGATAATATTGAATGTAGTATTCTTAATGATTTAAGCATAATTATTACATCATCAAATATTTCAGCTAAAATATATGATATAAATTCTTATAATGATGAAATAATAGTAGATGATAGTCTATATGTTGATGTAGAAAAATATTTAACTGATGGATTAAATATTTATGAATTAATTAAGAATAAGAGTTTTACTATAGAGATATCTAATACAGTAATAGAAGCTTTAGGTCATGAGGTAGTGTTATCTGGAGATATTTATGTTAATAACAAAAACTTAGATGGAAGAATTAATGTAAATATTGATAACAAATATGATTTAGATGTTGAATTAATTATTTTAGATAATAATTTATATCTAACAATGCTTGGTCAAACATTTGTATTAGATCTTAATACAATTGATAGCTTTATTGATGAAGCATTATTAAAGATTAATAATATGCTTAATACATCATATGATATTAATAGCAATAATAAAATTGATATTAATAGCCTTTTAGATCTAGTATCTAGTGCTGTTATAGGTGATGATATTAAAATTGATTTAGAATCATTACTAAATAAGGCTATAATATTGACTGTTGTATTAAATACAACAGCAGATGATGCGGCTATAAGCTTTAACATGTCTAATGAGGTAATTGCTAGTGGGGATATTATAATTGAAAATAGCCCTATACGTCCAATTACTATAAATAAGACTAACCTATTTGATTCAAATGATATTTTAAGATTATTAGATTATGTTTCTTCATTATATAAGATTAAAGATCATAATGTGTTTAGCGTTGCTGTTAATAATCTGATTTTATCTAAGGCAGATGAAGGAGATTATTTTGATATTAGTGGTAGCGTTAAGCTTAATCTAATTGATGGAATAAAGGATTTTGATGCGATTATTAATCTTATAATTGTAGAATATAGAAATGGTAAGAAGTATGGATGGCATCAAGTAAATCTTACAATAGTATCAGCTACTACATCAAATGGTAATGCTATGGTATATGGTACATATGGAAATAAGGAAAGTGATTTATCTAGTGTTGTTAAGGTTTATTCAACATTTGATGGAGTTAAGGCTTTAATTAATTCTATAATGGATCTTATGCAAATAGATACATTTAATAATATGCTAGAAGATGATTCAAGACAGCTAATCTTAGATCAATTAATAAACTCAATTACATTAAGTGAAAGTGATTTAGCTATAATCTTAAATCAACAAGCATTAAATAAGTATTTAACAAATGAAAGCTTAATTTCATTAAATATTACAAAATCAAATGATTTTATTTCAAATATTGAGCTTGCAAATCTTTATCTAACATATACAAATGAAAGAGATTATCTAAAGCTTAAATCACTTGATTTATCACTTGAAGATATATCATCATTTGATGTACAAAAACCATCTGATATGTCTGATTATATTGACCTTACAAATATGAGCTATCTATTTGAGGCATTATATCAGGATGCGCAGCTTGATTATTTTGAAATTGATGGAACAATTAAGCTTGTAGCGTCTGTCGTATTTGATTTTACAATCATTATTCCAATCAATATAAAGGTTCATGTTACAGAATCTGGTGAACCAGAGATTCTAGCTAAACTAGAAATACCATCAGTTAATATATTGTTAGTTTCTGTTTTAACAAAGAAGACACTAACTATCGCATATAAGGATGGATATGTTTATCTTAATAGAGTTGATAAGGAATCTGGAAAGCTATTCTCATCTGATAAAAAGAATTACTTCGTAAAGATTACATATCAAGAATTTATGAGTGATTTCTTAAATTATTTACTTGGTGATTATGGATGTGGTATGCCAAGTGAAATAATGAATCTTATTACAAATAGCAGTAGTAGTAAGGGAACTCCTAATGCGGCAGATTGTGTTAATAGTGCAACTATTGGCGAAAAATCATTCTCATTTAATTTGAATCTTGGTGAAATTGCTCAGGATTCTAATATTGGAGATATGAATGTAGTACTTTCAACTGAAGAGATTACAAATAAGAATGGTGAAGTAGTTGATGTATTAACAACTATCGATACATTTACATTAAAAATGGTTTCAGTTATTACTTTAAGTGGTTCAGGACTAAGATTATTAAATATTTCAAATGGTGTTGCGAATGCTGTAGATATGTCAAGCTTAAATAGCTTTGTAGATAATGCAGATGCAAAATATAAGCTTGATACTAAATATAGTGGTAATAATGGTTCATATTCTATAGTTGAAACTATTAGCCATACTCTAACTTATAATTATAATGGATCTACATCTAGTGCCACATATTATTATATGGATGAAGTAAATCTTCCATCACAGGCTAATATAAATGGTACTAATTATGAGGTTATTGGATGGTATAGTGATAGCTCATATCAACATGAAATTTTAAGCTATAACATGCCTGCATATGATAAGACATTATATGCCAAAATAAAATAAAAAAAGCCTTTGATATAACTCTCGTTATATCCTAGGCTTTTTTACTTATGCATTTCTCCTTCAACCTCACGAGATTTTTCAATTCCCTCTAAGGCTTCAATAATCTTATATCCAAATATAAGAGATGAACCAGCCCCTCTACCTGTAATAAGATTTCCATCAATTGTGGCATCCTCACCAGTGAATGTACCACCAAAATCTTTATTCATTGGAGGGAAGCATGTATATCTTTTTCCCTTTAAATACCCATGAGCTCCAAGAATTGTAGGTGTTGCACATATAGCCGCAATCTTTTTATTTTCAATGAAGTATTTCATAATCTCAAGGTAAAGCTTATCATCTTTGTTAGATACATATTGTGGTCCACCAGGAAGTACAAGTAAATCATAATTGTATACAGCCACCTTACTTAATGGTATTAGCTTATCAATGGTAATTCCATGAGCTCCTAATGCGCTTGTGTTATTAGATGCAATGTCAACCTTATAACCAGCTCTTTTTAAAATATCATAAGGCCCAACTGTTTCGGTTTCTTCAAAACCATTATTAATAATAAATAAAACGTTCATATAATCTCCTCCTATAATAAAATTATAGCATACAATTTTGCATTATAATTGATATTTTATGAATTTATTAGTAAAATATAAGCGGTAAAGGAAAGGTGTTATATATGAATGGAAATATACATTCATTTGAGTCGTTTGGAACAGTTGATGGGCCAGGTATAAGATTTGTTGTATTTCTAATGGGTTGCCACCTAAGATGTGGATACTGCCATAACCCAGATACTTGGGAATTCAAGGAAAATGAAATACACTCAGCTGAAGAGGTTGCCCAAATGGCTATGCGTTATAAAAATTATTTTGGAGATAAGGGTGGAGTCACTGTTACTGGTGGAGAGCCATTATGCCAAATTGATTTTGTAATTGAATTGTTTAATATATTAAAAAAGAAGGGAATAAATACTTGTGTTGATACATCAGGATATGAATTTGATTATAAAAATCCAGATGTAGTAGCTAAATATGAGGAGCTTATTAAGGTTACTGATTTATTCCTTCTAGATATAAAGCATATTGATGATCCAATGTGCTTAAAGCTTACAGGAAAGAGTAATGATAATGAGCTTCATTTTGCAAAATGGCTATCAGACCATGATAAGCATATGTGGATTAGACAGGTACTTGTTCCTGGATGGACTGATGATAAGGAGGCTCTAAAAAGAACTAGAGATTTCATTGATTCACTAAAAACAGTCGATAAGATAGAGGTTCTACCATATCATACATTAGGTAAGATTAAATATGATAATATGAAGATATCATATAGATTTAAGGACATTGAAGCACCTTCGGTTGAGGTTATTGAGATGGCTAAAAATATATTAGGAGTTGATAGATATGCAAAGTAGCAAGCTAAATAATATTACCCTTGAAAATTACAAAGAGGAATTAAAGGGAATTAACGTTGTTGAAATATCTGGAGAATCATGTGCAAATTGTTTAACATTACTTCCAGTATTATATAATATTTGGGAGCAAAGAAAGGATTTCACATTACGCCATATAGAGGCAGATGAATCTACTAAGGATTTAATTAATGCTTGGGAAATTAGAACTGCTCCAACAATTATTATCTTCAAAGATGGAGTAGAAATCCAAAGATGTAAGGGATATCAGCCAGAGGAGATATTAGAGCTTTGGCTTGATGCAAAAATCAATGAATTAAAGAAGTGATTTTTTATCAAAATTAAATATTTTATAAGAAATCAGTCAAAATATATATTTTTGAATTAAAAAAATAGATTTTTGTGAAATTATTTTGATATAAAACACTTTTTTAGAAAATATTGTTTTAAAATAAGCTTAAAAATCAATATTCAAATAAAGAAAATTCAAAATCATTTTACTTGAATATGAGTATTGAGTTTGTTATAATTTAGAGTGGTAAGAGATATACTCTTACAATGCAAAATGGAAAGAGGTATATTAATATGAACAAAGCATGGGAAGATTTCGTCCCTGGAAAGTGGTCTAACGAGATCAACGTTAGAGACTTTATCCAAAGAAACTATACTCCATATGATGGAGATGAGAGCTTCTTAGCAGGACCTACAGAGGCTACAACAAAGCTATGGAATGAGGTTGCTGATTTAATGAAGCAAGAGCATGAGAAGGGTGGAGTGTTAGATTGCGATATTGACAATCCTTCACAAGTTAACTCTCATAAGCCTGGTTACATCGATCAACCATTAGAGAAGATCGTTGGACTACAAACAGATAAGCCATTAAAGAGAGCATTTATGCCAAATGGTGGAATCCGTATGGCTTGCCAAGCAGCTGAGCAATATGGATACACAATTGATGAGACTATCAAGAACTTCTTCATAAAGTATCGTAAGACTCACAATGACGGAGTATTTGATGTTTATACTCCTGAAATGCGTGCTTGTCGTACAGCACACATCCTAACTGGTTTACCTGATACATATGGACGTGGACGTATCGTTGGAGACTACAGACGTGTTGCATTATACGGAGTAGACTACCTTATTAAGCAAAAGGAATTCGATAAGTCATTACTTTGCGGAGAAATGACTGACGATAAGATTCGTGATCGTGAGGAGATTGCTGAGCAAATTAAGGCTTTAAAGCAATTAAAGGAAATGGCATTATCTTATGGATGCGATATTTCTAAGCCAGCTGAGACTGCTCAACAAGCTATTCAAGCATTATACTTTGGATACCTTGCTGCTGTTAAGGATCAAAATGGTGCAGCTATGTCAATTGGACGTAACTCTACATTCCTAGATATCTATATCGAGCGTGATTTAAAGAAGGGATTAATTACTGAGTCTGAGGCTCAAGAGTTTATGGATCACTTCATTATGAAGCTTCGTATGGTTCGTTTTGCTCGTATTCAATCATATAATGAATTATTCTCAGGAGATCCAACTTGGGTAACTGAGTCAATCGGAGGAATGGGAACTGATGGAAGATCATTAGTTACTAAGAACTCATTCCGTGTACTTCACACACTAGAGAACCTTGGACCAGCTCCAGAACCAAACTTAACAGTTCTTTGGTCTAAGAGATTACCTTTAGCATTCAAGAAGTACTGTGCTAAGATTTCAATCACTACATCAGCTATTCAATATGAGTCTGATGAATTAATGAGACCTTTAATGGGTGATGATTACTGTATCGCTTGCTGCGTTTCTTCAATGAGACAAGGTAAGGATATGCAATTCTTCGGAGCACGTGCTAACTTAGCTAAGTGCTTACTATACGCTATCAACGGAGGAAAGGACGAGCTTCTATTAGACAAGGTAACTGGAAAGCATGTTCAAGTTGGACCTGAATACAAGGCTATCGAGTCAAATGAGCCACTTAACTTCGAGGATGTAAAGCATAAGTATGAAATTATGATGGATTGGTTAGCAGACATTTATGTTAACACATTAAATGCTATTCATTACATGCATGATAAGTATTCATATGAGGCTCTAGAGATGGGTCTTCATGATTCAAAAGTTCACAGATTCTTCGCAACTGGTATTGCAGGATTATCTTGTGCAGCTGACTCATTATCAGCAATTAAGTATGCAAAGGTTACTCCAATAAGAGATGCTGAGGGTGTAGTTGTAGACTTTAATATTGAGGGAGATTTCCCTAAGTATGGAAACAATGATGACCGTGTTGATGAGCTAGCAACTTGGTTAGTTGAGACTTTCATGAACGACATCAGAAAGCACCATACATATAGAAATTCTGAGGCTACAATGTCAATCCTTACAATTACTTCAAACGTAGTATATGGAAAGAAGACTGGAAATACTCCTGATGGACGTAAGGCTGGTCAACCATTAGCACCAGGTGCAAACCCAATGCATGGTAGAGATTCTCATGGAGCATTAGCTTCATTAGAGTCAGTAGCTAAGTTACCTTACGAGGATTCTCGTGATGGAATTTCTAATACATTTGCTGTAACTCCAAATGCATTAGGTAAGTAAAAGATAGTTACAAATAGACAAGATTTCTAAAGGAGGAATTATTATGTCAGCAAAAGCAACTGAAACAAGAGTAGACAATTTAGTTAATATGTTAGATGGATATGTATCAGACGGTGGATACCATCTAAATGTAAATGTATTTGACCGTGATTTATTATTAGACGCTCAAGCACATCCTGAGAAGTACCCACAATTAACAATTCGTGTATCTGGATATGCAGTAAAGTTCATTAACCTTACTAAGGAGCAACAAGACGACGTTATTGCTCGTACAATCCACGAGTCAATGTAATTAATTAAATTAATGACAAGCAGTAGAAATACTGCTTGTTTTTTTTACTTAATTAAACTCGTTGATTTTTCATAAATCATTTTTTAGAAGTTGTTGACATATTATTCAAATAAGATTATAATCACATTGTATCAATGTAAACAAAAAGATACTTTAACCCTGTGAATTTTTATAAAATTCACACCCCCTTTTATGGACATTGTCGAGAGACAATGTCCTTTCCTTTTATAAAAAAAGAATCTACAAGCTGTAGATTCTACTTTAATAAATATTCATCTAAAACACTTAAAAAATCAAGCCTTGGAAGATATTTTTCCGGTATTAAATATGCTTCCTTTAAAAAATCCTCATAAACAATGGATTTTCTACCATCTCCTAGGTAATCATCAAAATGAGGAGCAAATTTTTGTATTGGATATAAGAAAAATTGGTTTGTATGAATCCAATATATAATAAGAAAACCTATTCCACCATGCCTTTGTATGCTTTTAAGATGCTCTACCTGATGTGGGTGAACATTGTGTAATGGAAATGATGTCTTATTTTTATTTTCCTTTGCCTCGAAATCAATATATTTTCCCTTATAAATACCATTGTAGTCAGTAGTAGAAGGTGTTTTGTAATAGGCTTCTGTGATAACTGCCTTATTACGAGAAGGATAATCTACCTTAACTATTTGAATAGGAATAGGCTTTTTATGGATAATTGCAATATCGTTAGCTCTATAATATTCATTAGAATCATTTAATAATCCCTCAAGATTCATTCCTCTATTAGCCATTATAGGATTTTTATCCTTTATCTTTTTATTATTTAATTCATATGTAGTATTATTATCTCTTTTTTTCTTTATTGGATAGTTAACCATAAAAATCACCATTTTTATTTTAACACAAAATAAGATAGTTGTTGCATATTCTTCAAAAATATGTTAATATTATTTTACAAAAAGAAACGATTCGGAAAACTGAAAGGAGGATTTGAGCTTTTTAATAAGCTTTATTAGTATGAGTAAAATAAATATTTTCGCGCTTGGTGGACTTCAAGAAAATGGAAAAAACCTTTATTGCGTTGAGGTTGATTCTAAGATTTTTATATTAGATGCCGGTATTAAATTCCCAACATCAGAATTATATGGTGTAGATAGAATTGTACCAGACATTTCCTATTTGGAGGAAAACAAGGAACGAATTGTAGGATTGTTCTTAACAAATGGTCATGTAGAGCATATAGGGGCAGCAGGAATGCTTTTAGAGCGTCTTTCTTGTAAGGCTTACGGTAGTGAATTCACAATGGCTTTAGTAAAGGACCAACTAAACAGTGATAATATCAGGATAAATGAGGATGAGCGCCTAGTTGTGGTAAACGACAGGTCAAAAATCGATTTTGATTCAGTCAGTGTAAGATTCTTTATAGTAGCTCATAATATTCCAGGATGTCTTGGAGTTTGTATTAAGACAAATGATGGAAATATTATATATACATCTGATTTCTCATTTGATCAAAATGCAAGAGTTAATTATCAAAGAATGTATAACAATCTAACACATTTCTCTAAGGAAGGAGTACTTGCTATGCTATGCGAGTCCCTTGGAGCAAATAATGAAGCATCCCGTGGTACAATCTTAGAATTCAAGAAGAGAATTCAGCAAATATTTATTTCTTCGAACAATAGAATTATATTTTCATTATTCTCAGGAGATTTACAACGTATTCAGCAAATAGTAAACATTGCAGTATCATTTAATCGTAAGGTTGCAATTCTTGGTCGTAAGACACAAAGAATCGTAAATCAAGCGATGAATCTTGGATATCTTAAAATTCCAGCTGAGCTACTTGTAAACCTAAGATTTATTGATGACAAAAACAAAAATGATGATAAGGATTTAGTTGTTATTGTTACAGGTGAGCGTCACGAGCCATACCATATGTTACAAAGAATGAGTAAGGGTATCGATAGGCTAATTAAAATGGATAAGAACGACACGGTGGTTGTTCTTACAGTTCCGTACCTTGGAACTGAAAAGATAGCTGCCCGTACATTAGATATGATATATAAGGTAACAACTAAGGTTAAGGTATTTGGTGCAAATCTATTACCATCTCCATACGCAACTCGTGAGGAGATTAAGGAAATGATTAATGTATTAAAGCCAAAATATGCTATTCCAGTAATTGGAGAGTATAGACATCAATATGCTTTTGTTACTGTCGCTGATTGTGTAGAATTACAAAAGGATAGAGTTATAATTCTAGATAATGGAGATAAGGCTTCATTTGAGAATGGTAAATATCTAGGAATATGCGATGATGTAGCCTTCGGTGAAATTAACATTGATGGAAAGCAGGTAGGAGATGTAGGTGACGTAGTAATGCGTGACAGAGAGCTTCTAGCTGAAGATGGAGTAGTAATGATTATCGCGAACATCAATCCCAAATCTAAAAAAATTATATCAGGACCTGAGGTAGTATCTAAGGGATTTAACTTTAGTGCACCGGATGTTGATATGATGGATTTGTTCCAGAAGGATTTCATTAAGGTTTCATTAAAATATCTTGTGACTAAATTTATAGATTGGGCATCATATAAGAATGAGCTTAAAAATGATGTTTCAAGACTAATATATAAATACACAAGACGTAATCCGATTATAATTCCGGTATTAATCTCAACAGATGTTGATTCCATTAAATCAAAAAGAAATGAAAAGAATGTTCAACAAGTCGCTTAAAATATAAAAGGGACCTATGCCGTATATTGGCGTAGGTCCTTCTTTTATTTGTTAAAATTAGTTAAAAATTGCTTCAAATATTGATTTCTTTCCTTCAAAGCCTTCTCATATTTACCGGTTTCCTTACCTTCATAATAAATATGGTCTAAAAGAGAGGTAGGAAGGTATTGCTGAGAAATGAAATCATCAGGATAATCATGAGGATATTTATAATTAGCCCCACCTTTAATTTCTCTATTTAAAATATGCTTTGGTATTTCAAATGATGAAACCTTATCTAAATCATCTAAAGCCTTGTCAATAGCAGCCTCACTAGAATTAGATTTAGGAGATAGTGCAAGGTCTATAGTTATTGATGCAAGAGGAATTCTTGCTTCAGGAAATCCTAGGTTTTTTGCAGCCTGGCAGGCAGCGATTACCTTAGGTCCACATGAAGGATTTGCAAGTCCTATATCCTCATATGCAATTACAGTAAGTCTTCTTGTAATAATATCAATATCTTCAAGCTTTATAAGACGAGCAAGATAATGAAGAGAAGCATCTACATCAGATCCTCTAATAGATTTTTGAAAGGCACTTAGTATGTCATAATATGATATTCCTTTATCATCAAGCTTTAAAGGTCTTTTACCAAGGATATCAGAGGCTTTCTCTATAGTGACCTCACCATCAAGTAATGTAAGGGATTCTAGCATATTAAGTGATGTCCTTATTTCACATCCGCTCTTGTCAGCAACAAATTCAATTATCTCATCATTAAGAGGATATTCTTTAAATAGCCCCTCTTTCTCTATTGTTCGTTTAAGAAGTGATATAATATCATCCTTTGTAATTGGATGCATCTGATAGATATGACATCTAGATCTTATGGCAGGATTAACTGAGATATATGGGTTTTCTGTTGTAAGACCAATTATTGTTACCTTACCTGATTCAAGGTATGGTAATAGATAATCCTGAATATCCTTTTTCATTCTATGAATCTCATCAATTATCACAAATGTGTCACTATAATATGCTGTTGATTGAAAGATTTCCTTAAGCTTATCCTTTGTATCAACGGAAGCATTAAATTCATACACATTTGGTTCAAAATGTGACGCAAGGATAGATGCAATAGTAGTTTTACCACAACCTGGCTCTCCATATAATATTAGTGAGAAGAATTGGTTGTGAGAAATCATTTTTGTAATAACACCGTTTTCTCCTACTAAATGGTTTTGGCCTACAACATCAGAAAAAGATGTAGGTCGTATTCTATAAGCAAGTGGCTGCATATCTAAATCACCTCGAATATATAAAGATTATACCATAAAAAAGCACATTTTTAACTTATATCTAGTTTATTTTAAGATAAATATTATGTTATAATATAGTATATGTTTAAAATAAAAACAAGAGGTGGTTTTTATGGAATTAAAGGATTATATTTATAATATTGAATCTGTTGATGAGAAAGGTGAATCCTTAAAGGATGTAACTGCTGTATTTGAAAATGGAAATGCTTTAAAGCTTTGTGTTAAGCAAATGACAAAAATTGCAAAAAAGCTTAAGCCAACAATTATTGTATCTCCTGAATCAAAAGGATTTATTCTTGGTGCAAGTGTTGCCTCAAAATTAGGATTAGGACTAGTTCCTGCAAGAAGCCCTAAGAATCTTTCAAGAGAATATGTTGGGGAAAAGTATTTATCACATAATGGTGATTCTAAGGAGCTTGCTATTCATGATGATGCTATTTCTAAAGGAGATAGAGTAGTTATAATTGATGATAAGCTTTCTACTGGAATGACTTTAAAAACTACTGCTAATCTTGTAGAGCGTCTTGGTGGTAATGTTGTTGGAATTATTACTCTACTTGAGCTTACAGATCTTAATGGAATAGAAAAAATTAAGAATTATAATGTTTACTCATTGGTTAAGGATACATTAGAGAATAATTAACTTGAATTAGATATAAAGGAAGTGATTATATGGCTGAAAAAACATTTGATGAATTATATCAAAAGATTAATGAATATATTCATAAGGAATCAGATTTAAATTTAATAAAAAAGGCTTATGAATTCGCTTATGAAAAGCATAAGAATCAATATCGTAAGAGCGGACAGCCATATATTATTCATCCTATAGCTGTAACATATATTTTAGCAGAGCTACATGTAGGACCTAATACACTTGTGGCTGGAATACTTCATGATGTTGTTGAGGATACTGATACAACACTTGAGGATATAACAAGGATGTTTAATGCTGATGTTGCAGAAATTGTTGATGGAGTAACTAAGGTTTCACAGCTTAAGTTTACATCACTCGAGAAGAAGCAAGCCGCAACACATCAAAAAATGCTACTTGCTATGGCAAAGGACATAAGAGTTATACTTGTAAAGCTTGCTGATAGATTACATAATATGCGTACTATGGATTTTATGGCTCCAGATAAGCAAAAGCGTATTTCTAACGAGACACTTGAAATCTATGCTCCTCTTGCTCATAGACTAGGAATTTTTACTATTAAGGCAGAGCTTGAGGATAGATCACTTAAATATCTTGATCCTGAAGCTTATGAAGAAATATCTACAAAGATTGAAAAAAGAAAGAATTCTAAGGATGACATCATTAAAAAGATGACAACTGAGATTGCTGAATATCTTAAGAAGGAAGCTCCTAATGTAGCGGATGCTTCAATCAAGGGAAGAATTAAAGGTATTTATTCAATCTATAAAAAGATGAAGAGTCAAAATAAGAGATTTGAGGATCTATATGATATTTTCGCTTTAAGAGTTATTGTAAATGAGGTTGCTGAATGCTACCAAATACTTGGAATCATTCATGCTCACTATACTCCAATACCTGCACGTATAAAGGATTATATTGCAGTACCAAAGCCAAATATGTATCAATCCCTTCATACAACTGTTATAGCCCATGACGGTCAAACATTTGAGGTTCAAATAAGAACTAAGGAAATGGATACTATTGCTGAGCTTGGAGTTGCAGCTCACTGGGCATATAAGGAGAATGTAGAGTATTCTAAGGCAAGAGAGCAATTTGAAATTGCTCAGAAATTAAAATGGTATGGAGAGCTTCTAAATTATGATGAGGGATCATCAGATGCAGAGGCATATGTAGATGCTGTTCATCAGGATTTCCTTGATAAATACATTTATGTATATACTCCTCAAGGAGAGGTCATTGACCTTCCTGTTGGAGCTACTCCAATAGATTTTGCATATAGAATACATACAAACCTAGGTAATACCTGTGTAGGAGCTACAGTTAATGGAAGAATAGTTCCATTATCATATGAGCTTCAAACATCAGATATTTGTTCAATTCGTACTTCAAAGACATCCTTTGGTCCTTCAGAGGATTGGTTAAATATTTGTAAGACAGTTAATGCTAAGCATAAGATTAAGGCCTTCTTAAATAAGCAAAATAAGGATATTTTAATTCAACAGGGAAAGGATTCTGTTGAAAAGGAGCTTGTAACACAGCAAATAGATATTGAGCTTACTGATAGATTTGTAAAAGAGAATTTTACTAAGCAAAACCTTAATAATCTTGATGACCTATATTTAAATGTAGGAAAAGGTCTTATTAGTGTAAAGACTGTATCATCAAAGCTTCTTGGAAATATGCAATCATCAGAAGAAGCATTGCAGAAGCAAATGGATAGGTCTAATAAGATTTTAATCCAAACAACTACAAACTCAGAAACTGGAGTTATAGTTGATGGACTTACAAATCCACAAATCAAGCTTGGAAATTGCTGTTCACCAATTCCAGGAGATAAGATTTGGGGATATATATCAAAGGGTAATGGTATAGTTGTTCATAGAAGTGGATGTAATAATCTAGAGTTCTTAACATCTAATAGATTATTAGAGCTTAGATGGGCTAAAAATATTAACCGTCAATATCCTGTATGGATTAAGATATCTGCAAATCAGGCACAATCCCTTGTGGCTGATATTATAAATACAGTATCTTCATCAGGACTAAATGTATTATCAATTAGTTGTAATAATAATGATAATCTACAGTCTCTTGTAAAGCTAAAGCTTTTAGTCCATACTGCAACAGAGCTTAATACATTAATAGTTAATTTAAAAAAGATTAAGCAGGTTATAAATATTGAAAGGGATAATCAATAATGAGAGTTGTTGTACAAAGAGTAAAAGACGCTACATGCTATGTAGATGGAAATCTTACTGGTAAATGTGACAATGGATTTATGATTTTAGTAGGATTTACTAATACTGATACTGAAGCTGAGCTTAACCTTCTTGCTAAGAAGGTTGCGGGCCTTAGAGTTTTTAATGATGAGTGTATGAAAATGAATAAATCCCTTAAGGATATAGGTGGAAGTATACTATCAATATCACAATTTACATTATATGCAGATGCAAAGCATGGAAATAGACCAAGCTTTACAAATGCTATGCCAGGCGATATGGCAAAAAAATTATATGATAGGTTTAATGACATATTAAGAAATGAATATTGTCTTCATGTAGAGGAAGGAATATTTGGTGCTGATATGAAGGTATCATTTTTAAATGATGGACCTGTCACAATCATTTTAGATAGTAAGGAGCTATAAAAATGAAATTCGTTTCCAAAAAGCCAAGTTTGGGAGATCAAATTAAAGTTAATAGAGGAATATATGATCATCATGGAATCTATATAGGTAATGATAGAGTTATCCAGTTTGGTTCTACAACAGGAGAGCTTGATCCAGCTAAGGCTATGGTTATTGAAACATCCTTAGATGATTTTTTAAAGGGTGGAGAGCTTTTAGTTTGTGAATATACAGAAGATGAGCTTAAAAAAAGAAGAAGCCCTAAGGAAATTGTAGAATATGCTAAAGCACATCTTGGAGATAAGGGCTATGATATTGTTAATAATAACTGTGAGCACTTTTCTAACGAATGCGCATTTGGTGAGCATAAATCATTTCAGGTTGAGAGCGTAATGGGCTTACTATTTAATCTTTTTGGAGGTAAATAATGAAGGTATTTTTACAAACACTTGGGTGTGAAAAGAATAGAGTAGATTCTGAGATGATTCTTGGAGTATGTAAAAATCTTGGTATTAATCCAACGGATAATCCACAAGATGCTGACCTACTTATAGTTAATACATGTGCATTTATAGAATCTGCAAGGGTAGAGGCTATAAATACTATTCTTGATATTATTGATTATAAGACTGGAAATAAAAAGCTTATAGTTGTTGGTTGCCTTGCACAGCGTTATAAGGAGGAGCTTATAAAGGAGCTTCCTGAGGTTGATAGATTTATTACAATTAAGGATTATATAAATCTTTCTAATGTAATTTGTGAGGTACTTGATATTAATTCAAATACTAATGTATGTATGAATTTCTTAGATAGAGTGTATGATGATAATACTCCATATCAAAGATATGTACGTATTTCTGATGGATGCCTTAACAGATGTGCATTTTGTGCAATTCCTTTAATAAGAGGTAGATTAAAATCAAGACCTATGGATGATATTATTGAAGAGGTTAAGATGCATGTTTCAGCAGGGGTTAAGGAATTATGCATTGTATCTCAGGATACTACAAATTATGGATTTGATTTAGAGCATAGATTAATGCTTACAGATTTACTAAAGAAAATATGTGCTGTTGAAGGAAATTTCAAGGTAAGATTATTCTATCTATATCCTGAAATAGTTACAGATGAGCTTATTGATTTTATTAAAAATGAGCCTAAGATGATGCCATATTTTGACATTCCTATTCAGCATAGTGAGGATAAGATTTTAAAGCTTATGTATAGAAGAAGCAATAAGCAAATGATTATTGACCTTCTTCATAAGATTAGAAAGGAAATTCCAAATGCTATACTAAGAACAACTATTATGGTAGGATTCCCTTATGAAACTGAAGAGGATATACATAATCTTTGTGAATTTATTAAGGATGTTAAATTCGATCGTCTTGGTTGCTTCACATTCTCTCCTGAGGAGGGTACTGCAGCCTATAAGATGCCTCAAGAGATAAGTGAAGAGGAGAAAATGAGAAGATATAACTTTGTTATGGATACTCAATATGATATCTCACTTTCACAAAATAAGTCCCATATTGGAGAAATACAGGATGTTATTATTGAAGGGTATGATGAGGAAAATCTTATGTATTTTGGAAGATCATATGCCTTTGCACCAGATGATATAGATGGAAGAGTGTATGTTGCCTGCCATGATGAGAAGAATATAGGAGATATTGTTAGAGCTAAGGTTTTAGATTGTGATGCGTATAGCCTAACATGTGAGGAATATGAAGAGAATTAATATAGTTCTTTATGAACCAGAAATAGCAGAAAATTGTGGAAATATTATAAGAAGCTGTGTAGGATTTAATGCAAAGCTTCATTTAATATTTCCGTTAGGATTTAACCTTTATGATAAAAGAGTTAGAAGATCATGTGTTAATTATTTTGATAATCTTGATTATGAAACATATGATGACATTAATGATTTTAATTCAAAGCATCCTAATGCTAGTATCTATTATCTTACAAGATATGGACATAAAAATCCTTCAGAGCTAAATCTAAAAAATGAAGATGATGAGGTATTCTTTATGTTTGGACGTGAGTCTACAGGAATACCTTATGATATACTTCATAATAATTTAGATAGGTGCTTTAGAATACCTACAACTGATAAGGTTAGAGCCTTAAATATTTCAAATTGCGTTGCAATTGTTTTGTATAAGGCACAAGAGGAATTAGGCTTTGAAGGCCTTTACACACATGAGCCTGATACTCTTAAGGGTGAATATTTTATAGATAACTATAAGGAAGAATAATGCATTTATTTTTCCTTTTTTTTCTTTTATGGTATAATAAACTTATAGTATGTTGTAGATAAGAAAATATGTAATAGAGCAGTACTTTTGTACTGGTTGGGTGGTGCATATTATGCTTAATAAGCTGAAACAAAAGTTTAACAATCAAGTAATAGAATTAGTTTCCTTTGTGACTTTATTATTATTTATTAGTATTCACATGGCTTATTTAATTCTTTTCCTTTCAATGAAATGCTATTTTATGGCATATTTTAATGTTGGAAGTATCATATTTTATCTTATAATGATTTTGTTCCAAAGAAAAAGATTTTATGGGGCAATATCTTATTTAACAATGCTTGAAATAGATGCTCATATGGTTGCTGGTTGTATATATTTAGGATTTGAAACAGGATTTCCATTATGTATTGTAGGTCTTCCTTCATTAATTTGTGCAGTTGGATATTTTTCAATGAAGGAAAGACATAAATTTAAGGTTATACCAAGTTGTATTCTACAGCTAGTGATATTTATAGGTCTTTATTGTTATTCAAATAATTTTGAGCCACAGCAGGTTTTATCATCTGGATGGAGAATTACATTAGTAATGATTCATACAGTTATTACGTTTACCTTCATTGTTGGATTCCTGATTGCCTTAGTTATGTATGCTTTAGTCCTTGAGGATAAGATTTTAAAGGATTCTAGAACTGATAAATTAACAGCTCTTCCAAATAGAAAGGCCTTAGAGGAATTCTATGATAAGATAAAGGATAATAGAAAGGATTATATTTTAGCTATTTGTGATATAGATAATTTTAAATCATTTAATGACAAAAATGGTCATTTGTGTGGAGATTATGTTTTAAAAGAAATAGCTAGAATCTCTAAGGAAAAATTAGAAGAGGACTTTATTTGCAGATGGGGAGGAGAGGAGTTTGTTATTCTATCAAGAATAACTGATTCCTATGACGATGCCATAGAAAAGCTTGATTCTGTAAGACATGGAATTGAGGTTCATAATTTTAAATATTATAGAAAGAATCTTAAGTCTACTATTACTATGGGTGCGCAAAGCTATGAGGATGGTATTGATTTAGATGAATGGATACGTCTTGCTGATTCAAAGCTTTATAATGGAAAAAAGAATGGTAAGAATCAGTTAGTATCATAATGTAGGAGATTATATATGAAAAATATTTCTATTAAAGATGTAGTAGTATTATCAATGGTAGCGGCCATTTATGTAATACTTACAGTTGGACTTTCACCGTTATCATATGGTGATGTACAATTTAGAATAAGTGAGGCATTAATGCTTCTTATAGTATACAAAAGAAGATATGCAATATCTCTTATCTTAGGATGCTTTGTATCTAATCTATTCTCTCCTGTAGGATTTGTAGATATATTATTTGGAACACTTGCGACTGTAGTCGCAGCAATTCCAATGCTATTTATTAAGAAGCTTGAGCTATCATCATTATTTCCATCAATCGCTAATGGAATAATAGTAGGCCTAGAGCTTGCTATAGTATATGACCTTCCTATAGCCTTTACTATGTTTACAGTATTTATTGGAGAGTTTGTAGTAGTTTCATTAATTGGAATCCCATTATTTAGATTCTTAGAGAAAAATGAAGGCTTCATGCAAACAATTGATGCAGAGCCTATACCTTCAAGATTTAATATAAACCCATTTGTATCATTTAGCCTTGCAATTACGGTTATAGCTATTGTATTTTATATAAAGCTTGCCTTAAGAGAGGTTACAATTGATGATGATACAACCTACTACACATTATTTAATTTATTAAAGGATAAGGAATTAATATATTCTATATCATTACCTATAATAGCTTTACTTACATTTATTTCTTCAATATTTATAAAAGGATTATTAGGACTTATTGTAGATACAATTATCTCAATAGCCTTTGTAGCTTCATTTATAATTATATGTATTAATTATGATTATAAAATACAAGGCTCATTTTATTTATTCCTTTTAATACCAATAATGATTGTTTTATTATCATACCTAAGATTTAATTGGGAGAAGAATGTTAAGGATATTACAAATGATGAAAATAACGACTCTATAATATATGAGGAGTAAAAGAAAAGTCTAAAGCTTTGTGCTTTAGACCTTTTTTAATATTCTAATAATTCTAATATTATAAACCCTAATAAGAATGATGATAGGTTCGCTGTAAGCGAATATATAAAAAGCCTAAGCTTACCAACCATATTTTTTTATATAACAAATAATATTTGAATGCTTTTTTATATGCTATAATTAAATTATGAGGCGATATAATTGATAATGTTTTATCATAAATACCTCATTAAAGAAGGTAAATACCGCCTTACAAGCGTTTTTTCTTGAAAAAGGAATTCCTGTCCTTCAGGAAACTCCAATCGCCTTAGAGGATGAATTAATTGATAAAAATCTTATAAAAGTTATTTACAATAAATAATGGAGTCCAATAAATGGACACCATAATTTACTATTATTTGTTATTATTGTATTAGAAAGAAAGGATTTGATTATATGAAGAAGCTTAATGTTATTGTTAAGGATAAGAATACTTTAATTCTTGATGAGGATGGAACAAGAGGAGATTTAATTGATCTTACATCTCTAAATAGTGTTGATACAGCATCTATTCTAGAAAGCATAGAAAATGAAGAGAATAAGGCTTATAAGCAAAAGCTTGATGAAGCACTTAAGGCTAAGGATAGAGAGGGGGAGCTTATAAAGGCTAAGGCATTAGAGGAGGCTAAGAGATTAGAGGAAAAGAATGTGTCTTTGCTTAATGCCAAGATTGCTGAGCTTAATAATAGGATTAGCTCATTTGAGGATCAGAAGAAAATGGAGATAGAAAGCCTTAAGAACGAGCAAAAGCTTCTTATCCTATCTAAGGATAATGAGATTAAAAGCTTAAATGAGAAGCTTTCATCAGAGATTAGTATTGCGATAGAAAAGGCTAAGAATGAGAATCTTGATGAAATATCTAAATATAAGGAGGATATTCTTAAGCTTTCAAATGATCTTAAGAATAAGGATGTGGAAAATAAGCTTATTCTTACAGAAAAGATTAATGAAAAGGATCTTTTAATAGAAGAACTTAAGTCTAGCCTTAAAAATAGTGAAACTCAAAAGAATTTAGAACTTCAAAAGGCACAAAATGAATTTGAAGTAATTTTAAAGGGTAAGGATAAGGAGATTGATTTCTATAAGAATTTAAAGGTAGCTCAATCTACTAAGATGCTTGGTGAAACACTTGAACAGCATTGTGAAATATCCTTTAATCAAATTAGAACTCTTGCATTCCCAAATGCATATTTTGAAAAGGACAATGATGCCTCTGATGGTACTAAGGGAGATTATATTTTTAGAGATTATTTAGATGGTACTGAATTTGTATCAATTATGTTTGAAATGAAGAATGAGGCAGATAATACAGCCTCAAAGCATAAAATTGAAAGTTTCTTTGATAAGCTAAATAAGGACAGGCTTAAGAAGGGATGCGAATATGCTGTAATCGTTACAACTCTTGAGAAGGAGAATGATTTCTATAATGCTGGTATTGTAGATGTTTCATATAGATATCCTAAAATGTATGTAATACGTCCACAATTCTTTATTCCATTTATAACATTAATAAGAAATGCAGCTTTAAATAATGCACATGCATTAAAGGAGATTGAAATATATAAGGCACAAAATATTGATGTGACTAATTTTGAGGATAAGCTTAATGATTTCAAGGTTGGTATTGGTAAAAATTATGAATCTGCAAAGAAGAATTTCGAAGGAGCCATTGATGAAATAGATAAGGCTATAAAAAATCTTTTAAAGGTTAAGGAATCATTAACTACTTCAGAGAATCAGCTAAGGCTTGCGAATGATAAGGCACAGGACCTTACAATTAAGAAACTTACACATAATAATCCTACTATGAAGCAAAAATTCATTGATGCAAAAGAATCAAAATAATATTTATTTTACAAAATAGGTGATATTTATTAATATCACTTATTTTTTATGTTATAATCATTTTTGTGATGAGGTGTTTTTATGCTGCCAATTAATGATGAAGAGGAAATGTTTTTTAAAAGGATACATTCTCTTAAGGATGGCGCAATTAATAATTATAAGGTTTCAACCCTTAAGTTTTTAGATTTGCGCAAGCAAGAAATAATTAAATATATTATTGGAAATGATTGCTATCTATATTTTGATGGTGGCTATAATGACGCAGAATATAAGAAATGTGTTATATCACCATTTGAACTTGATGAGCCAGATTTTAAAATAACAAAGCTTAAGCTTAATTATAATAAAAAGTATTTAGAGCTAAACCATAGAAAAGTTTTAGCGGTCCTTATGGAGCTTGGTATTAAGCGAGAGGTTTTTGGAGATATTTTGTTTAATAATAATGATGTGTTTATTATGGCATCAAGTGAAAATAAGGATTTTATTATTAATAATCTTAGGCTTATATCGCATCAAAGCGTTGAGGTTGTTGAATATGATGGAGAACTTTCTAATGTCTTAACCCTACAGACGGAGAAGATATTTATTTCATCTATGAGGCTTGATGCAATAATAGCTGGTGTATATAATATTGCTCGTTCAATTTCACAGGATATTATTAAGGCTGGACATGTAAAAATCAATCAAGCATTAATACAAAATAATAATCATGAGTGCAAACCGAATGATATTGTGTCAGTTAGGGGAAAAGGTAGATTTAAAATTATAGAAATGCTTGGAAAATCGAAAAGTGAACGAATAGTTCTTGAAATTGGCAAATATATTTAGATGAAAACATTTTCAAAAATAAATAAAATGTGTTTTTTTACAGAAAACACTTGTATAAATTTTTAATACAGGTATAATTGAGAATATTAGAGGTGGAATTATGTTAATTAGTACAAGAGGAAACGAAAGAGTAAATAGCGCAGAGGCAATTTTAAAGGGATTAAGTAGTAAGGGTGGATTATTTGTTTTTGAGAACATTAATTCTATTGGATTTAATGAGTCATTCCTTACACTTTCATATAATGAAATGGCTAAGAAGATTTTAAGCTTCTTATTCGATGATTTTAAGGCAGAAGATATTAGTGCTGCAGTAGATCATGCATATAGCAGTGTTAATTTCCCTAAGGGTGCAGTTAGTGTTGTAGATTATGATGGATATAGCTTCCTTAATTTATTTAATGGACCTACATTCGCATTTAAGGATATGGCACTTACATTGTTACCATCACTTGTAGAGCTTTCAAAGAAGTATCTTGGTGTAACAAAGAAGACTGTTGTTTTAACAGCTACATCTGGAGACACAGGAAGTGCTGCATTAAATGGATTTACAAAGATTGATAATACAAACATTTATGTTTTATATCCTAATAAGAGAGTTTCTCAATTCCAAGAGAAGCAAATGCTATCATTTAATGGAGTTAATTCAAAGAGCTTTGCTGTAAATGGAAACTTTGATGATTGTCAAAGAACTGTTAAGAAGTTCTTTAACCAAGAGAAGTTTACAACTCTTGATTTATCTAGTGCTAATTCAATTAACATTGGTCGTTTAGCTCCACAAATTATTTATTATTTCTATTCATATTGTGAGCTTGTTCATAGCCAAAAGATTAAGTTTGGAGATAATGTTAATTTCTGTGTTCCTACAGGAAACTTTGGAGATATCCTTGCTGGATATATCGCAAAGATTTTAGGACTTCCTGTTGGAAAGCTTATTTGTGCATCAAATAAGAATAAGGTATTAACTGATTTCTTCAAAACTGGTGTATATGATGCTAATCGTGATTTCTATACAACAAATAGTCCTTCAATGGATATCTTAGTATCTTCAAATCTTGAAAGATTATTATTCATGATTACAAAGGATGCAAAATATGTTGAAAAGCTTATGGAGGATTTAACTAACAATAAGAAGTATGTATTAGATGAGAAGTATCTAAGAGAGCTTTCTTCATTTGCAGCTGAATCTTGTGATGAGGTTGAAACAGTTAAGCTTATTGGTGATGTTTATAAGAAGACTAAGCATTTAATGGATCCTCATACTGCAGTAGCTTATGGATGCTTTGAGAAGTATAAGGAGGAGACTGGTGATGATACATTTACTGTAATCCTATCTACAGCTAATCCTTATAAGTTTAGTGATACTATATGCAAGGCATTAGATATTACTCCATCTGCTGATGAATTTGATAATATTAATACAATTTCTAAGATGACAGGAGTAGTACCTGATCCAAGAATTCTTGCACTTAATAGTGTTAAGTCAGACTACCTAAGAGAGGTTTGGGATTTAGATAAAACCTATGATAACCTTAAGAAGGTAGTAGGTGAGCTTGATGATTAAGATTAAGGTACCTGCAACATCTGCTAATCTAGGACCTGGTTTTGATGTTCTAGGTGTAGCTTTTACAATGTATAATATGTTTGGATTTGAAAGATCAGACCATTTTGAAATGGTTGATTTCCAAGGAAGATATTCAAATCCACATCATAATCTTGTATGTAGTTCATACAAAAAGGCTTTTGATTATTTAAAGATGAATGCCTATCCAGTGAAGATTTATATGCTTGATCAGGAGGTTCCTACATCAAGAGGTCTTGGATCAAGTGCTACATGTATTGTAGCAGGAGTTTTAGCTGCTAAATATTTCTTAAAGGATAAGCTTTCATATGATGAATGCTTCCAAATAGCTACAGCTATTGAAGGTCATCCTGATAATATTGCTCCTGCAATGTTTGGAGGACTTATTGCTTCATACAAGGCTAATGATATTTATAAGCCTGTGCGTTATGATGTTTCAGCTGATTTAAAATTTAATTTACTTGTTCCTAATTTTGAGCTTCAAACATCTAAAGCTCGTGCAGTATTACCTAAGGAATTATCTTATGCAGATATTACGCATAATGCGTCAAGAGTCGCAAATATCCCATATGCTTTTAGCAAGGGTGATTTAGAGATGATTGTAGATCTTTTAGATGATAAGGCACATGAGCCTTATAGAATGCCTTTAATTAAGGATTCAATGGAAATTAAAAAACTTGCTCATAGCAAGGGTTATGCATTTGCTATATCAGGAGCTGGTCCAACACTTCTTGTAATATCTAAGGAAGATATTGGAAATACATTTGATAGCTTCAAGGATTTTAAGGTATATAAGCTTACAATTGCGCATGATGGTGCGATTATAGAATAGGAGATAAAATAAATATGAGTATTGTATGTAAATTTGGTGGAAGTTCAATGGCGAATGCCACACAATTTAAGAAGGTTAGAGATATCGTTATCCAAAACCCTGAAAGAAGAGGAGTTGTAGTTTCAGCTATCGGTAAGTCTAAGTCTACTGATAATAAGATTACAGACCTACTTTATCTATTATTTGCACATATTAAGTATAAAGTTAATTATGATTCAATTTTTAATCAAATTAAGGAAAGATATTTTGAGGTTAAAAATGATTTAAACCTTGATTTAGACCTACAAGCAGAATTTGATACAATTGAGAAGAATATGAAGGTATTAAATCAAGATTATCTTGTATCTCGTGGTGAATATCTTGCTGCTAAGCTTATGGCTTCATATATCGGATGCAAGTTCATTGATGCAGCTGATGTTATGAGATTTAATTTTGATGGTAGTGTAAATTATAATGAGACTACTAAGCTTATTAAGGAAGCTGCAGGGGATGATTTATTTGTAATGCCTGGTTTCTATGGTTCATATGAAACAGGAGAGATTCATCTATTCAGCCGTGGAGGTTCTGATGTATCTGGTTCAATCGTTGCTCGTGCATTAGAGGCAGAGGTTTATGAGAACTGGACTGATGTTTCAGGAATTCTTATGGCAGACCCTAGAGTAGTTGATAATCCTCGTAAGATTACAAAGATTACATATGAGGAGCTTCGTGAGCTTTCTTATATGGGAGCTTCAGTACTACACCAGGATGCAATATTCCCAATTGAGGATTCTAATATTCCAATTAATATTAGAAATACAAATGCTCCTGAGGATGCTGGAACTATTATTTCGGCTACAGATTATCAAACTGATACTGCAATTACAGGTCTTGCTGGTAAGAAGAATTTCACATCAATTATGGTAATTAAGAAGAGATTTGCTAAGAAGATTGATGTATTATCTCAAATATTTAATATTTTCAAGAAATTTAATCTTAATATCGAGCTAGTTCCAACAGGAGTTGATGCATTCAGTTTTGTTGTTGAAACTCAATCATTAGAGAAGATTAGATATAAGGTTATGGAGGCTTTAAATGAGATTGAGGATATTGTTTCAGTTGAAACTGAAAATAATATTGCTCTAGTTGCTGTCGTTGGAAAGAACATGGCATATAAGCCAGGATTCAGTGGAAAGGTATTCGCTGTATTAGGGGATAACGGTATCTCTGTTAAGGTTATTGCCCAAGGTTCACATGAGTTCAATATCATTATTGGTGTTGACAATAAAGACTTTGAGAAGGCAATCAAGGTTATCTATAATAATTTAGTTGAGTAATATGAAGGATAGCCTATTAGTTCATATTGATGCCCTACCTGAAGCTTTTATTCAAGCATATAAAACTAAAGAGCTTATTGAAGAGAAAAAGATTTCAGTAAGTGAAGCTTGTAAGATAGTTGGAATCTCAAGAAGCACATACTATAAGTATGCTGATCATGTAATGACTCCACCTAAAAGAATGGGAAAAAGAGCCATTTTCCTTGTTCAGGTGGATAATGAATATGGTGCGTTATCTAATGTATTGTCAAAGATAGCAGAGCATAACTGTAATATTATAACTATTAACCAGGATACACCAGTTACTCGTTATGCCTATATTACAATTATGATTGATACTATTAAGCTTCAAATAAGTGTTGAGGAGCTTGTCCTAGAGCTTAAGAAGCTTCCTAAGACAGTTAATGTAACAATACTTGCACAAGAATAATTAAAGGCCTTAAGGCCTTTTTTTATTAGATTAATTGAAAATATTTTTTAAAGTGCTATAATCTTTCTTGCTATAAAGGTGATTTATATGGAACAAACACAAAATGTAGATATAAATTTTGAAGAAAGAGGAAAAAAGCTTAGAAGCTTTAAATATTTATTAATTCTTGCAATTCCTATGTTTCTAGAGCTTTTATTACAGCTTATTGTAGGATACTCTGATCAAATAATGATGAGAAAATATCCCACAGCTGTAACAGCTATTACAAATGCGAATAGTATATTAAATATTGTTATAAATGCTTTTACAATTTTTAGTAGTGCCTCAATTATTCTTATTACTCAGTTTAAGGGAAGTAAGAATAAGGAGGGTGAGAATAAGGTATATTCTACAGCTTTCTTTTTTAATTTAATTTCATCAATTATAATATCATTAATACTATTATTGTTTGGAAGATTCTTCCTTAAATGGATTAGATGTCCTAGTGATGCATATAATGAGGCTGTAAAATATTTAATGATTACAGGAAGCCTTATATTTATGCAGCTTATATCTATTACATTTGCAGCCTTCCTTAAGGCTAATTCATGTATGAGAGAATCTATGATTATAAATGTAGTAGTTAATATTTTAAATATTTTAGGAAATCTTTTATTAATTCCAAAATATCAAATAGTAGGAGTTGCCATGGCATCTGCTATATCTCGTTTTATAGGCTTGATTTTAATGGCAATTATTTATACAATAAAAGTAGGTATTAAATTTAAGCTATCATTGTTTTTACATGCAGGATATATAAGAAAATATGTTGGTATTGGAGTTCCTATTTCATCTGAATCGTTATCATATCAGGCATCACAGCTTATAATTTTAATAGTTATTAATTCCTATGGGACAGATATTGTAAATGTTAAAACATATGCATCAATGCTTGCGATGGTTACATATCTTATAACTGAATCAATTTCCTTATCAATGCAGGTTGTAATAGGTGAGCTATTTGGAAGAGGAGATATAGATAGTGCTAAGAAGAAGGTGTGGCAAACACTAATACTTGGTGTTATAACATCAACTCTTATAGCCTTTATATGGGTTATATTTAGTGATCCTTGCTTCCGTATGTTTGATATTGTGGATAAGGAGCTTCTTGATATCGCAAAGAAGGTAATGATTTGTGATTTAGTATTAGAGGTTGGAAGAGCATTTAATATAATATTTGTAAGAACTATGCAGACATCAGGGGATGTATTATTCCCTACAGTTTTAAGTGTTATATTCTGTTGGGTAGTTGCAGTTGGAGGTTCATTTATATTAGGATCTAAAAGTATTCTGGGATATGGTATTATAGGAGTTTGGATTGCTATGGCTCTTGATGAATGTATGAGAGCAATTATTTTCCTTATAAGATTTAAAAGTGGAAAATGGCAAAAAACTAGAATTGTTGGAGGTAACTAAAATGATTATTGGTATAATAGCTGCTATGGATAAAGAGGTAAAGCTAATTAAGGAATCACTTACAAATTATCAGAAAAGTGTTATTGCAGGTGTTAAGTTCTATAAGGCTCAGGTTGGAGAGAATGTAGCTGTAGTAGTTCGTGGAGGTGTAGGTAAGGCAAATATAAGCCATGCTACATCATTATTATGTAATATTTATAAGCCTGATGTTGTAATTAATACAGGCATAGCAGGATGCCTTGACCCACTTAAAACATCTGATGTTTTAATTGGTAATGTATTAGTATATCATGATGTTGATGCCCAAGGATTTGGCTATGCACTAGGACAGGTTCCTGGTATGCCTAAATATTATTTATCAGATTCTAGAGTTGTTAAGGATATTGAAAGGGCACTAAAATCATTAAATATTAATTACTATGAAGGAACAATTCTTACAGGGGATTCATTTATCACTGATAGAAAAATGTTAAATTATATTCCTGCGAATAATGATTATTTTGGAATTGATATGGAGGGTTGTGCAGTAGCACAAATATGCTATTTATACCAAACTCCATTTGCTTCAATTAGATTTATATCAGATTCTATTGATTCTCCTAATCAAGAAGCAGAATATGCAAAATTTGAGGATGAAGCATCTAATAGAAGTGCAAATATTTGTGTAGATGTTTTAAAGCATCTTCATTAAGAAAAGAAAAAGCCTATGATTTCTCATAGGCTTTTTTTAAAGGGGGTTTGGAAAAGATTATTGGAAAATATTTGATGTGTGTTCAAATATTCACCAGGGATTTTTTTTAAGGATTATCCCTAATCCTACTTATATAATACACTATATAGATACATTTTGTCAAATTTGTTGCTTAACGCTTTACAGCAATTGCTTCACATTCAATTAAAGCACCCTTAGGAAGTTTACTTACTTCAACACAAGAACGAGCAGGATTATTCTTGAAGAATGTAGCGTATATTTCGTTTACCTCACTAAACTTAGATATGTCAGTAATAAATATTGTAGTTTTTACTACATCATCATAACTCAATCCAGCTTCCTTAAGGATTTCACCTATATTTGTAAATGATTGAAATGCTTGATCTAAAATAGATGAAGCAAGCTCCATAGTAGTTGGATTTAATCCAAGCTGTCCTGATATAAATAGCATATTATTAGATAATATTGCTTGGCTATATGGCCCGATTGCCTTTGGTGCTTTATCTGTTTTTATATGATTCATAAATAAAATCTCCTTTACTATAATTATTATATATAAAAAATTATTTATTTGAAAGATAATTTAAATAAAAAAGCGAACAACAATTTAGTTGTTCGCGATTATTATTAGATGGTGACCCGTACGGGGTTCGAACCCATAAATGCATGCGTGAAAGGCATGTGTGTTAAACCATTTCACCAACGGGCCAGGACACAACGATTAAATTATATCAAACTATTTATCTTTGTCAATATAATTTTTAGGATTCTCTCTTTAATTTTCAAAGATTTTGGGCTATAATTTAATTAAGGAAGTGATTTGTTATGAAATTTATAATTACAATTGGAAGACAATATGGTTCAGGAGGAAGATTCATAGCTAAAAAGCTTGCAGAAGAGCTTGGAATTAAATTCTATGATAATGAGCTATTAGCTAAGGCTGCAGTAGAGAGTGGACTTTCAAATCATGTTATTGAAACATATGATGAAAAGAAGGATGGTCTATTTAGTGGGGTTGTGCCTTCAGCATTTAGTGTAGATTTATCTTTAGGACAAAAGGTTTTCTTAGCTCAATTTGAAGCTATTAAGAAGGTAGCTGAAAATGAGTCTGCTGTTATTGTTGGACGTTGTGCTGACTATGTACTTGAGGATATGGATAATGTAGTTAATATATTCGTTACTGCTCCTCTAAAGGATAGAATTGAGCGTGCAATTAAGTATTATAACGTTGAACAAAAGAAGGCTGATGCCATAGTTCTTAAGATGGATAAGAAACGTGCTTCTTATTATAATTTCTATTCTGATAAGAAGTGGGGTAAGGCTGATACATATGATTTATGTATAAATTCATCAATTGGAATCGATGAATCTGTAAAGATTATTAAGGAATTTGTAAAGGCTAAGCTTAATATCGAATTATAAAATTTAACTACCTACTGCATTTTTGTGGTAGGTAGTTTTTTGTTGTGATATAATGTGTGCAGGAAGTGATATTATGTCAAGAATTGATGACGCAATGAATTATAAAAATATGGGATTTAACTGCACACAGGCAGTATTAAAGGCTTATAGTGATTTAACAGGGCTTGATTATGAGGTTTTAGGAAAAATTGGTTCAGGCTTTGGAATTGGAATGGGATGTTTAGAGGCTACATGTGGTTCTTTAATTGGAGCTAATGTCATACTTGGTCTTTTAAATGATAATCCAAGAAAAAGAACTATGACTATGTCAGCTTCAATGCTTAATAGATTTAAGGATATGGCAGGGCATACTCAATGTAAGGTTTTAAAGGGTATTGAGACAGGTAAGGTTTTATGTCCTTGTATCGATTGTGTTAAGTATGCTTGTATGTCTTTAGAGGAAACACTTGAGGAAGCAGGTATTAAAATAGATGCTTGATATTAAATTAAATAAAGGTGAAGAAAAGGAAAAAATCCTAGGATATCCTTGGATTTTTAATAATGAGGTTAATTCATTTGATGGTGAAATTATTAATGGTGATGTATGTAGGGTAAATACCTATGATGGAAGCTTTTTATGCTATGGATTCTTAAATACATCATCAAAGATTATGGTTAGAATATTATCATTCGATGAAAATGAGGTTATTAATAAGGAATTCTTTAGGAAAAGAATATCTTTTGCGATAGAGCATAGAAAAACTCTTGGTATTATAGGCTGCTGTAGACTAGTTTTTAGTGAGGCAGATAATCTTCCAGGTCTTGTAGTTGATCAATATGGGGATTATTTATCTGTACAGTTTATGTCTCTTGGAATGGATAAAATAAAAAAGGATATCGTAGATATTCTTGTAGAGCTTACAGGATGTAAGGGTATATATGAAAGAAGCGATATGCCTGTAAGAGAGAAGGAAGGATTAGAACAAACAAAGGGATTCTTGTATGGAAATTTTGATACAAGAATTAAGGTTTGTGAAAATGGAATTAATTTTATTGTAGATGTAAAAGAGGGTCAAAAGACAGGATATTTCCTTGATCAAAAGCTTAATAGAGATATTTTAAAATATTATGCTAAGGATAAAGAGGTTCTAGATTGCTTCTCTAATGTAGGAGGCTTTGCGCTACATGCCCTAAAATATGGTGCAAAGCATGTTACTGCGACTGATATTTCACAGAAAGCATGTGATGATATTAAATATAATGCTTCATTAAATGGGTTTAATAATCTTGATGTACTTTGTGTTGATGTGTTTGATTTCTTAAGAAATGACCCTAAAACATATGATGTAATTGTTCTCGATCCGCCTGCTTTTACAAAATCAAAGGATACAGTAAAGAAGGCCTATAAGGGATATCTTGAGATAAATACTCAAGCTTTAAAGAAGGTTAGAAGAGGAGGATATCTTTTAACATTCTCATGCTCTCAGCATATGACACCAGATCTATTTATGCAGATGGTAAATGATGCAGCTCATAATGCTAAAAAAAGTGTTAGGCTTGTTGATTTTAGAGTACAATCTCCAGACCATCCATCATTATTACAATCTGAGTCTGAGCTATATTTAAAGTGTTTAATTTTAAGAATAATGTAAAATATGGAAGCTACAATGTAGCTTCCATAATTTTTTTAATCTAATACAGTAACATCCTCTATTAGCTTTGGTTTATCATTTTCAACTGTAAGTGTGTAGATTACATTTGGCTTTATATCACCCTTAATAATAGCGGTAGCTACAAATGTTTCTACAAACTTTTGGATATATCTACGTAATGGACGTGCTCCATAGGATATATCAAATGCTTGATCTAGAATATGCTGCTTAAGCTCATCTGAATATCTAATTGTGATATATTCACGAAGTAATCTTTCATCAAGCTCTCGAAGAAGTTTGTCGATAATTTTTAATTGTACATCACGCTCTAGTGGCTTAAATACAATTGTCTCATCAATACGGTTAATAAACTCTGGCTTGAAATAATTCTTAAGTAAATCCAATACACCCTTCTCGTTTGAAGGATTTTCAAGAAGAATATCTGAACCAATATTTGATGTCATGATTATAATAGTATTCTTGAAATCTACAGTTCTACCTTGTGAATCAGTTAATCTTCCATCGTCAAGAATTTGAAGAAGAATGTTGAATACCTCAGGGTCAGCTTTCTCGATTTCATCAAATAGTACGATAGAATAAGGATTACGTCTTACTGGTTCAGTAAGCTGACCTGCATCCTCATATCCTACATATCCAGGGGCAGCACCTATAAGTCTTGATACACTATATTTTTCCATATATTCAGACATATCAAGTCTGATTATATGTGATTCACTATCAAATAGCGCTTCAGCTAAAGCCTTCGCAAGCTCTGTTTTACCAACACCAGTAGGTCCTAGGAATAAAAATGAACCAATTGGTCTATTTTCATCCTTAATTCCTGCACGTTGACGAATAATAGCGTCACTTACAAGTTCAATAGCGTTATCCTGACCAATAACTCTTTCTCTTAATGTATTAGCTAGATTTAATACCTTTTCTCTATCTCCTTGCATAAGCTTTGAAATAGGGATGTTTGTAGCCTTTGATATTACCTCAGCAATATCATTTTCTGTAACTGTCTCTGATAATAATGAATTATCCTTAGTTCTATTCTCAAATTCCTTAATTTGCTTTTCAAGCATTGGAATTTTACCATATTGTAATTCAGAAGCCTTTTTATAATTTCCTTGTGAGAAGGCAGATTCAAGCTCGAAACGAGCAGACTCTAAATTCTTTTTAAGCTCCTTTTGATGGATTAATTCACTCTTTTCTTCGTTCCATTTGGCAGTAATAGAATCATCCTTATCCTCTAAAACCTTAAGCTCATCGCTTATTTCTTCAAGTCTTTTAGCGGATGTAGGATCATTATCCTTTTTAATTGCCATTTGTTCGATTTTTAATTGTGTTATACGTCTCTTGATTTCATCAAGTTCCTGTGGCATAGAATCAAGAGTTAAACGTGTAGAAGAACAAGCCTCGTCAATAAGGTCAATAGCTTTATCTGGTAGGAATCGTTCAGTAATATAACGATTTGATAATGTAGCCGCAGCTACAATTGCAGAATCGTTAATATGAACTCCATGATGGGCTTCAAATGATTCCTTTAGACCTCTAAGTATTGATATTGTATCATCAACAGATGGTTCACCAACAGTTACACGTTGGAATCTACGCTCTAGGGCACTATCCTTTTCAATATAATTTCTATATTCATTAAGAGTAGTAGCTCCAATACAATGTAGCTCTCCACGAGCTAGCATAGGCTTAAGCATATTACCTGCATCTAAAGCTCCATCTGCCTTACCAGCACCAACAATTAAATGAATCTCATCAATGAAAAGAATAATTTTTCCTTCACTTTTGACGATTTTCTTTAATACGGCCTTTAATCTCTCTTCAAACTCACCACGGAATTTAGCTCCAGCGATTAAAGCTCCCATATCAAGCTCATAGACAATCTTATCCTTCATAGAAGAAGGAACATCACCTTGTACTATACGTCTTGCTAGTCCCTCAACAATTGCGGTTTTACCTACTCCAGGCTCTCCTATAAGTACGGGATTATTTTTAGTTTTACGTGATAATATTTTTATGACACGTCTAATTTCCTCGTCCCTTCCTATAACTGGATCGATTTTTCCATCCTTAGCCATTTGAACTAGGTTTCTTCCAAATTTTTCTAATATATTTTCATCTTGCTCATAGTTTGGTTCTTGCATCATAAGCATCACTCCTTTACTTCAACAACATTATAGTCCTTAAAATTGGCACTGTCAACACAAGAGTGCCAAAAAGAAATAAAATTGTGCAAACTGCCCATAATAAATTAGTGAAATAAAATGTTAATTTATATTGACTTATAAGGTCCGTTTTGTTATAATTCTCATTGTAAGTTTTAAATGGCCCTTTAGCCAAGTTGGTAAGGCATGGCGCTGCAACCGCCCGATCGTCGGTTCGAATCCGGCAGGGGCCTCCATTTAAGAACAATAGGTTTGATACAATAAAGTATCAAGCCTTTTTTCTTTTACTTTTATAATAAATGTTTAAATCAAGTATTTATTATTATTTAATTTAATAGTATAATTACTCTTGTAGGGAATGATTGTCTCCCTTGCAAAATTGCTAAACCGCTTATTTAAGCTGATGACGTCTATGATTTTTTTGTCATGGATAAATCAGCTTTTTTTAATGATTTAAGGAGGAATTATGAATATATTTTTATCTTTATTTATTATTTTTACTTGTGGAATATTAGGTGGATTTATATTTGAAAAAATAAAATTACCAAAGCTTGTATGGTATATTATATTAGGAATATTAATAGGTCCATCAGTATTAAATATTGTAGATGATACACTAATAAACATATCATCTTTTTTAAGACAAATTGCTTTAGTTATCATATTAACTAGAAGTGGATTATCTTTAGATATTAATAATTTAAAAAAGATAGGTAGACCAGCTATATTAATGTGTTTTTTGCCAGCATGTTTTGAAATTGTAGGCGTTACTATATTTGCACCAATGTTTTTAGGTATTTCATATTTAGAAGCATTATTATTAGGAAGTGTACTTGCTGCAGTATCGCCAGCTGTTGTAGTACCTAGAATGATAAAACTAATTACTGAGGGATATGGTAAAGAACATAATGTTCCTGAGCTAATAATGGCTGGCGCTTCATGTGATGATATTTTTGTAATTGTCTTATTTTATTCATTTAAAAACCTAGTTGCTACATCAAATTTTGATGTTTGGACGATAAGTCAAATACCATTAAGTATAATAAGTGGTATTGCGCTTGGGATTTTAACAGGACTTTTCATGGCTTTAATAATTAATAAATTAAAGATGAATAAAATTACAAATGTGATATTTATGTTAGGAATTTCATTTGGAATGCTTGCTTTAGAAACAGTATTAATGCCATATTTTAGAATTTCTTCACTATTAGCAATAATTGTTATGTCTATAATTATTAATATATTAAAAAAAGAAGAGTCAAAAGAAATTCAAAAAACATATAATTCTCTATGGAGTTGTTTTGAAATATTATTATTTACTTTAGTTGGAATTGCTACAAGTATTAATTATGCTTTTTCTGAAGAAGGAGCTATATTGGTTGGTGTAGTTTTAATAGCATTAATATTTAGAAGTATAGGCGTAATTGTATGCTTGATTGCTACTAGATTTAATAAGAAAGAAAAATTGTTTATTATCTTTTCGTATTTACCTAAAGCAACTGTTCAAGCATCAATTGGTGCAATAGCTTTATCAGAGGGGCTAAATTGTGGAACAGTTATTTTAACAGGAGCTGTTATTTCAATTTTAATAACTGCACCATTAGGAGCAATATTAATGGATAGAACATATAATAAATTATTATCAAATGAGTAGGTACGCAAATTGTATCAGTTATTGCGTATACTGCCATTTAAGAACAATAGGTTTGATACCGTTTGGTGTTAAACCTTTTTTTAATTTAATTGTGCCAAAATGGCACTAATTTTAATAACAATATGCCAAAATGGCACTTATGTATTGAAATATATTGCCACTATGATACCTCTGCCAAATCGTATAAATGTGTCGATACAATTCGGCACTTTTTATTTGTTAATAAGTAAAAAAATATGTTAGATGGCTTTTTTGTTGCACTTTTGTTGCAGAAAATTTTGTATAATAATATTAAGAAAGATTTTTCATAAATAAGGAGGGAAGAATATGAAAAAGAAATTGTCTATAATAATTCCGATGACTCTAGGATGTTTGCTTGGTGCCGTTTCAGTTGCAAATAAGATCACTTTAAAAGCTGATGCTGCTACCGGATATGGTTTGTTTATCGATGGTGTTGAATTTACAGATGACAATCTTGTAATTAATAGTAGTGATAGTGCAAATATCACTGCTGGTTCTGCCACTTTTGATGCAACCACAAATACATTAACACTAGATCATTTAAACATTGAGAGTCCAGCTTATAGAGATATAGGTACCAATAGTTATTACTATGTTATTGCCTATGAGGGTACAGATCTATTAAACGTTCATTTAAGTAATAAAAATTCTGTTTCTTCAACAGCAGTTCCTACAAGTAACCAGCCTGTATACGCATTATATTCGAATGCCGCTTTAACAATTACTGGTAGTGAAGGTAGTTCAGGTGACTTTACTGGACCTGAGCTTTCGTATAGAAACTATGGTATTTATTCGAAAGGTGATTTAACAATTAATACGGAAGGTTCAATTGATGCCACATCAAGAGAGGGATCACAGGATGGAATTATTGGCGAAAGTGCCAGTATACGTTCTGAAGGCAATATTTTGATTTCTTCCGGAACAATCACTTGTTTTGCAGGTGAATCTAACGGTTATAGTTATGGTATTTTTGCAGATACTAATAGTAGAACGATTACTATTGATGGTGGTACTGTGGCTTGCTATTCAAGTAAAAGTAAATATACTAGTGCTGGCGCTATGGCAAAATATTTCGTCATGAATGATGGCGATGTTACTATGATTGCTGGTGATAGCCAATCTGGTTATAGTTTTGGTATTTTTGGTGTAAGTGGTGACGTTTATAAAAAAGGTAATTTAACTGCAGCTGGAAATACATATGCAATTAATGGTTCATATTTTAGAAATGACATTAATGGTATAGGATGGACAGACTTTGATGGAACTGAAGGAAAGGCAAACGTAGCGGTTAACTCTTCATGGAATGCCATCTCTTCATTTAAAAGACTTGTATTTCCTGGTAAAGAATCAATTACACCTGTAGTTTCAATGAGTGGATACACTTATGGTGGTACTGTTCCTACTCCATCTATAAGTGGAAATACTGGTGAAGGTAAAGTAACTTATTATTACAACACAACTAATTCAACAACAGGAGGAATCGAGTGGAAAGGTATTACGACAACTTCTCTTGATGCTGGTACATATTATATGTATGCAGTAGTTGATGAAACCGAACAATATTCAGGTGCAACAAGTGCAGCTGTTAGCTTTAAAATTGCTAAAGCTGATGTCACTTTAACCGCTCCAACCGGAGTTCAAAATTTAAACTATACAGGCAGTGCCCAAACTCTTGTTTCAGGTGGTGAAGTAGAGCATGGAACTATACTTTATAAAGTTAATGATGGTGAATACTCAACAGGCTTACCAACTGCAACAAATGTAGGAACATATACTGTTTACTATAAAGTTGTTGGTGATACTAACTACAATGACATTGCTGAAGCAAGTTTTGTAGTCACTATATCTGCTAATGATAAAACTGAATTAAACTTAGCCTTAAGAGAAGCAAACGATTATTACAATTTAATTGTCGCTGATTATCCAGAGGTTGCAGAAGCGCTAGAAACTGCAATCACAAATGCATCTACTGTTTATGCTAACGATAATGCCGCAACTAAAGAAATCAGTGATGCTATTGCTGCTTTGAATACGGCTCTTAATAATGCAAAAGCATCTATTTCAGATCATAAAAAGGCAGAAGCGGTTGATGATTTAATTGCTGCAATTGGTGAAGTTGCTTTTACAACAGATTGTAAAGATAGAATTGATGAGGCAAGAGCTGCATATGATGCATTAAGTGCTGATCAAAAAGCATTAGTGGATAATTATGCAACCTTAGTTGCAGCAGAAGAAACATATGCTGATTTAGCCTCAAAAGGTAAAACAGAAATAGTTGATGAAGATAATGGAGTTTCAATTGAAACAACTGACGGAACAACAATTTCTGAAAACATTGAATTAAAAGTTGAAGTAAGATCATCTGTTTCCGAAAAAGAAAGCGATGCTGATTACGAAAGGATCAAGGCTGTTTTAGAGAAAAATGAAGAAATTTTAAAAGTATACGATGTAAAATTAATTAGAATTGTTAATGGTGTTGAAACCGAAATTCAACCTTCCGATATTAAAGAAGGCGCAACAATCAAGGTTACAATGGCATTACCATCTGATATTAAGACAAACAACTTTAGATTACTTCATATTCATAGTGCTGATGATATTGAGTTTGTTTCCGATTATACACTTGAAAATAATGAATTATCATTCAACATTAATAGATTGTCTGAATTTGCATTCATCACTAAGGTCGATGATAATGAAGCTTTACCTGGATGGGCAATTGCTCTTATTATTGTTGGTGCAATTCTTGTTACTTGTTGTTTAGCATTCTTCCTTTTATTCTTTGTGTTTAACAAGTGGATTAAAGATGAAAATGATGAAAATAAAGCTCTAAGAGTCTTTAAATGTGGTATGAATGAAGGCAAAGTAAGACTCTTAAGACCTTCATTCAAACTCGTATATAGAGAAAAAGAAGAAGTCTATAAAACTAAAAAAGAAGCCTTAGATAAATAATATTTCGGTGTTCTATAGTTTTGAATGGACAATTTATAAAACTGAAGTGTACCCCTTATCCTGGACAACCAGGAGGGGGTACACTCTTTTCGACTTGTTCCATTTTGGAACAGGTTCAACATGAAGGAAGGTATTTGGCCAACAGGTTGTTGGCTAATTTCGTTCTTGGTAAATTCATTTGCAAACTGAGACATATATTTAAGGTTTTGTACACTATATCCTTTACCATATTCTTTTAAATCATTGGCTAGATTTTGAATATATTTAGAGCCCCAAGTTTTTCTCTGATTTATAATAGTGCCTATTTCGTAATAGGTTAGTGCGTTTTCCACACATACTAAATTAGGTTGTTCCTAAAAGTGAAATATAATATTGGTTTGAATAATCGATTTTTCCTCGGTAGTTGATTATTTATCTTATATTAGCATTATATTAGAAAGTCGCATTTTTTGCGACTATTGAATTTTATATGTGCATTTTTTGTACACGTACTTTTCTTTGACCACAAAGCGAGTTACCGAGAATTCATCGACAACCGAATTTGCAATGTGCGTTTTTGGCTCATTGCTTTTTTACACAGTCATTTTCTTTCTAGTAATATCATTTCTTTTGTTATATTTTCTAATTTCATAATGATAAATTCTTTCTTTCCGATATTATTAAATGAAGTATCTAAGGCATATACATATTTATCATCAATGAATATATATCTACCATGTATATTGTTATTATGTTTAATATTTATATTATTTGGAATATTTATTTTATTTAGATAAGAATTAGTAGAAGTAATAATGGTTATTTTTACTTTTATATCTTTTAACATAGATATTAAATAATTATCAGCATAAAAATCAGTTATAATTAATTCGTTTTTAGATAAAAAGAATATGTGCCTTATAAAAGTGTATGGTTCAACTATTTCACCTTCAAAAAATGCCTTTGAATTTTCAAGATACAAATCATCTTCCATATTTTTAATTTTAGATTCAATCAATTCAACCTTATTTTGAAGCAAAATAATATTAGAAGTACAAGATAAACATCTTTCTTCATTAATAACATAACCTTTTAATAAATATTGTTTTAAAACTGAATTCGCCCATTTTCTAAATTGTGTTCCTCGCTTTGAGTTTACTCTATATCCAACAGCTATTATCATATCTAAATTGTATATTTTTATTTTACGTTTCACTTGACGAACACCCTCAAATTGAACTTGTGCGTTTTCCGCACATGTTGAAAGCATATCAAGTTCACTATCACTATAAATATTATTAATGTGACGAACTATTCTCGTTCTATCAACATTAAACAAAAGTGCCATTTGTTCTTGGGTTAACCATACTGTTTCTTCATCAGGTGACACATTAACATCTAAGCTAAATTCACCATCTTCAAATTTTATCAATTCGTATTTCTTTTCTTCTTTATTCATACATTTTTCCTCCGATTTTCTCAAAAAGAAAAGCCTTACTGTATTTCTACAATAAGGCTTAAAATTTTTTTGTTAAGTTGTGTTACTATCTTATTAAAATAAAGCATTAATATTACCAACTTTCTATAAGTATATTATACCATATTATACTTTATTATGTATAAAAAGATGAAAGAAATGAGGGAAAATACTATGAATTGATACCAAGAATATTGAGATAGAAATATATTGTAGAATGTGGTATAATAATTATAAACTAAACCCTAGAGGGAGGGTGATAGTATGTTCGATTTTAATAAATTTATAGATTTACTAAATGAATCTGTACCTAATAATTATGATGAAGCTATCAATAATGTTAAGGACTATTTCCATATTGGTAGGATAGAAATAGCATCTGAGAATTTTTCTGGTTCAATAAAATGCTCTATTGATAGTGATTGTAATGAGACTCCTCTTACTTTTTATAAGCATCATGATTGTCTTGTAACATTTTATTCAAAAAAGGATGGCTATAATTATTCAGCTGATGAATTAAAGGATGTTAATATGCTTTTAAAGCTCATTGCTATTTACAATGAGAATTTTGCTCTTGCAATTAAAACTCGTGAAGCTGAGAATTTAAGTTATAATACAAAATTATATAATGTACATGGCTATATTGCAAAACTTCAATCACTAAAGGATAGTATTGATGGAACTATGTATAATTCTTACTATATTAATCTAAAGGGATTTGGGCTAGTCAATAAGCTTTATGGAACAACTCTTGCTAATGAGGCTATTGTTGAATTTGCAAAAACATTGAAAAATTTTGCAGAAGAAGATGAGGTAGTAGGTCATCTTGGCGGAGATAATTTCGTAGCTTTTATTAAAAGAGAAAGAAATGAAGATTTTATTAACACTATTTCAAGATTGAAGGTGTATGTCGGAAATAAAAGAAGAAAGATAGAACTCACTCTTATTTCTGTCATCGGATATGATGAGGTTAAGGATATTGTTGTTAATTATTCAACGATTATTTCTAATCCGTCTATAGCTTGTCAGTATGCTAGAAATACTAAAAGAAATTTAGTGAAACTTACACCAGATCTTCTTGAAATGGTTGATTCTATAAAAAATATTGAGAGTACATTTGATAAAGAACTAGAAGATGGCAATTTTTTAGTTTACTATCAACCAAAATTTGATATAGAAACAGGAAAAATTATAGGAGTAGAAGCTCTTACTAGATGGAATAATAATGGACGAATACTTCCTCCTGGAATGTTTGTGCCTATTCTTGAAAAGAATGGCGAGATTGTGAAGCTTGACCTATATGTTTTAGAAACACTTTGTAAAGATATTCATAATTATAGAAATATGGGTAATAATATAGTACCTGCGTCATGTAATTTATCAAGAAGAGATTTTGAACTTGAAGATTTAGAGGATAGAGTTATTGAAATTATTAAAAAATATAATGTAAGAACAGAGGATATTGTTATTGAGGTTACTGAAACAACAAACTTTGAGGAAAATGAAAGACTTGCTCGTTTTATAGATAAAATGCATAGGAATGGTATATTGACCTCTGTAGATGATTTTGGTACAGGCTATTCATCACTTTCTGTTTTAAGAGATTTTAAGGTCAGTGAAATTAAAATTGACAGGTCATTTATTAATAGAGAAATACTAAATGACTCGGATAAGATTATTATAGGATCTATTATTGACATGGCTAAAAAGCTTGCTATAGAGGTTGTTTGTGAAGGAGTAGAAACAAAACATCAAGCTGACTTCCTTGTAAATCTTGGATGTAAGAAGGCTCAAGGCTTTTTATATAGTAAGCCGGTTCCTAAATTGGAATTTGAGGCCATGCTTAAAGAGATTGGAACTTATCATGATATAAGCTAATTATAGAAATCATATCACATCTTTGTGGTATGATTTTTTTATATTATTAGCATTAATTTTATGTTTTTAATGAATTTAATATATTTTTTTAAAAAAATTAATTTTCATAAAATATTAATAATGTATTGAAAATGAAATGAGATTTTTTCATAGATTTTAAAAATGGCGTTATCAAGCCACCTTTTATAACAATCATTTATTAAATTATAACTATTGACTGAAATTTGTATGAAAACGATTAAAATTCTCACTTTGTAAGCGTTTGCATTTGAAAAAGGATTTTTGTATAATGCAAATATCGAAAGATAAAGATACTAAGTAGGAGGACAAAATGAAGATTAAAAAAGTATCAGCATTAATTGCACTTACAGGTGCCTTAGCTTTAACCGCTGGATTAAAGCTAAATGATTCTATTGCAAAGGAGGATAAGATAACAGAGCTTACTGGTCTTACAATTAATAATGTTAGTAATTCATCTAATGTTAAAATTGTTAGTGCTTCAGGTGATCAGGAATCGTTATATGCGACATTTACTGGAGTAAGTGGTGCAAATGGATATAACGCCTATGTGAAAAAGGGAAGTGGTAGCTATGTTAAGCTTGATACCGAACTTGTAAGAGAGTATTCAAATTATTATAGGGTAGATGCAGTAGGACTATCTAAAGGTAGCTACACATTAAAGATTGTCCCTGTTATTGGAGGTAGTGAAACTAAAAATGCATCACAGTGTGCTGTGGTTTCAAATCTTAATGTTGTAGGATATGATAGAACAGGATTTGCATTTACTAAAAATGATAAGAATACATCAGGAGATGCATCAGGTGCATATAATAGTGATGGTAGTCTTAAGTCAGGTGCTAAGGTTTTTTATGTAACATCAAAGACTGCAAAGACTATTTCAACAGATGTAGTTTATGATTCTAAGGGAACAAAGAAGACATTTACAGGTCTTCAGGCAATTATTACTGCATATCAAAAGGGATATGATAAGACTCCAATTGATTTTAGATTTATGGGTCAGGTAAAGGCAACTGATATGGATTCTCTTGGTTCATCATCTGAAGGACTTCAGATTAAAGGTAAGGCCGCAGGTTCAGTTCTTAATATGACTTTAGAAGGAATTGGAGATGATGCGACTATTTATGGATTTGGATTCCTTGTAAGAAATAGCTCAAATGTTGAGATTAGAAATCTTGGATTTATGACTAAGATGGATGATAATGTTTCAATTGATACTGGAAATTATAATATTTGGGTTCATGATTGTGATTTCTTCTATGGAGCAAATGGTTCTGGAGACCATGCAAAGGGAGATGGAGCCTTAGATATTAAGGGTACATTATACGCTACATTATCATATAACCATTTCTGGGATACAGGAAAATCTACATTAAATAGTAATGGAGATGTTGTTGATTATGTTTCATACCACCACAATTGGTATGACCATTCAGATTCACGTCATCCTCGTATAAGAAAATCAACAGCAATTCATATTTATAATAATTATTTTGATGGAAATGCTAAATATGGAGTTGGTGTTACAACAGGTTCATCAGCCTTTGTTGAGAGCAATTATTTTAGAAATTGTAAGAATCCAATGATGTCATCTCTTCAGGGTACTGACGCTAAGGGTGAAGGTACATTTAGTAGTGAAACTGGAGGAATGATTAAGGCTTATAATAATACTGTAATAGGGGCATCATCTCTTGTATACGCTAATGCAGGTGCAGGTGTTAGTGGAGCTACAGATGCAGCTAATTCTAAATCATTTGATGCTTATTTAGCTTCATCAAGAAATGAAACAGTTTCATCATCTTATAAGACAGTATCTGGTGGTACTACATACTCTAATTTTGATACTAACTCAAGTATAATGTATCAATATACTGCAGAAACTCCTGCAAATGCAGTTAATACTATTAAGGCTTATACTGGACGTGTTGGTGGAGGAGATTTCAAGTGGACATTTAATAATGCCACTGAGGATACTAACTACCAGGTTATTGCAGGTCTTAGAAGTGCCATTGATAATTATAAGGGAGGACTTATTAGCTATCAAACAACTACATATAAGGATTCAGGTTTAGAAGTAAATGAAGGTAATACATCTGGAAGTAGTAATAGTGGAACAAACACTGGTACTAACACAGGAACAAATACTGGTACTGACACCGGAAGCAATACAGGATCAAATACTGAAGCATCACAAACTACAGGATTATTAACATTTAAGGATAAGAAGGTAAATGATACAACAAAGCTATTTAAGGTAAGTGGTTCATATAAGGAAATGAGCTATACATTAAATGGAACAAACTTAAATTATGCTTTAAAGGTTGATTCAAAGGCTTCTATTACATTTACACTTGCTAAATCTCAAAAGATTGTAGTTTACGCTAAGGGTAAGAGCAATGGTACAAAGATTTTAGTAGGATCTAATACCCTAACTCTTACAACTACAACTACTGCATATACATATACATTATCTGCTGGAACTTATACTATTAAGCGTTCATCAGGTGAATCATATATATTTGCAATAGCATTACAATAATATTATATTGGGGCACATAGATTTTTATGTGCCCTATTTATTCGATTATAATCTAAAATCACCTGTATATATGCATTTAGTAGTATTAATTGCTTTTAAGATATTATGTATAATATAGTTGCTTAAAATGAATACCCTAGCTTTATTATTCATTTTGCTAGGAAAATACTTTCCCTAAATTGGTGAACATAAAAAGTTCACCTTTTTCCTTCATAATTATGGAAAAAGTAGCACAAAAATAATTTTGTAAGCGTTTTGGAATTTTTAAGACTTGAAAATTGATTTTTCTTTATTTATAATATAAATGCTAAAATATATATTTTGTAAAGAAAGGGTGATTATTCTATGAGTGAGAAGCTTAGCGTTGAGCAAACTAAGGCATTAGCTTTAATTGCTGGATATGAGGATGATATTAAGTCATATGAGATTCAAAAGTCAAGACTTAATGTTTTTCAAGGGAAGAGAAAAAAGGAAATAGATAAGGCAATTGCTGATTTAAACAATAAGATTATAGGATTAAAGATTCTTTATCACCTAAAGGATACAAAGTAATTTAAACGATATATTGAAGAATGAGGATTAAAGAGAGGCTTAAAAGCCTTTTTTTAATGCTTTTTTTATGTTAAAATATTTATGGTGATTGACATGAAAACTGAACTTATTGATATGGTTGAACCTTTTGATCCTACAGAGGATTCTATTTTTCTTTATGAGGATAAGGTTAGAGAAATTATTGATAAAAGAATAGAACAACTTAAAAATCTTAATTCCCATGAATGGAATATGTTTTCTGATGCGGCATTCGAACTTTTTAAGGGATATGAATATTTAATTGAGGCCCTTGATAAGCAAGGACAATCATCTAAGGTGATTAAGCTTGCGAAGGATGCATTAGAATATGCTCAGATATATAGAGGATATATTGATAATAGATATATGCAGCGCTTTAGTGATGCATATTTAAAAATTATAAAGAAGTATAAGGTGGAATTATGATTCGTTTAGATAAGGCATTATCTCATATGGGACTTGGTTCTCGTAAGGAGGTTAAGAATTATATTAGAAAAGGATATATTGTCGTTAATGGTGAAGTAGTATATGACGATGATTTTAAGATTCATCCTGATGAGGATGAAATTATAATTGATGGTGAATCCTTTAAATATGATGAATATGTTTATATTATGTTAAATAAGCCAGCAGGAGTTATTTCTGCAACATTTGATAATAGATATGAAACTGTAGTTGATTTATGCAATGAATATAGAAAATATAATATTTTTCCTGTAGGACGTCTTGATATAGATACTGAAGGACTATTGATATTAACTAATGATGGTGAGCTTGCTCATAAACTATTAAGTCCAAAATATCATGTTTATAAAAAATATTATGTCAAGTTTGATGGAGTATTTAAGGAAGAATATCTTAAGGATTTTGAGAATGGAATTGTAATTGATGATGGATATAAATGTCTTCCTGCAAGAGCAGAGATTATTTCCAATGATGAATGTTATATTTATATAAGAGAAGGTAAATTCCATCAGGTTAAAAGAATGATGCAATCTCTTGGTATGGAGGTTACATACCTAGAGCGTGTTTCATTTGGTGAAATATCACTTGATAATGATTTAGCAAGAGGTAATTATAGGCTTCTTACTAAGGAAGAGCTTGAAAGCTTAAAGGAAGCATTCATTTAAAAATACAATGAAAGAATTTTATGATAAATATTTATTATTTTTAAAATAATATTCATAAATAACGAATTATATTTGTAAAAATAGGATTTTAAAGATTATATTTTGAATAAAATGCGATACTAAATCATTAAAATTGAATATTTTCATAAAAAACTAAAAAAACGAATTATTTTGTGTTGAATATTGACAAAAAAGCAAAATATGATATACTATTGTGGAATTGAAAAATAAAAGCAATGAAAAGGACGCGTAAATTTAAGCCAATCATTCTAGAAAGCAGGCGGCTGATGGAAAGTCTGTATGAAGCTTATGTTTGTATCACCTTTAAGTGAAGATGTGATAATGTAATATCTTCCGGGATATACCCGTTATAGTATATATGCAATGACTGTTGCATAGCGGAGTGCCTTACAAATTGTAAGGAAGTTAGAGTGGTACCGCAGGATTTTGATTATAAAGTCTTGTCTCTATATGAGGCAAGGCTTTTATTTTTATTACTTTTATTTGTTCATAGGAGGTGAAGATATTGGAAAACAGACATGTACTTTCAATACTTGTTAGAAACCAATCAGGAGTTCTATCAAGGATTACAGGACTATTCTCAAGAAGAGGATATAACATTGATTCATTAACAGTAGGAGTAACAGAGGATCCAAATCTATCACGTATGACTGTTTGTGTTCATACAGATGATGAGACTGTTGTTCAAATTAAAAATCAGGTCCGTAAGCTTTATGATGTATTAAAGGTAGAAGAGCTTTCACCTAGCGATGCCGTCATTCGTGAGATAGTTATGATTAAGATTAAGGCATCATCTGACGATAGAGCAGAGGTTATAGGAATATGCGATATATTCCGTGCAAATATCGTTGACGTAGCGCAAGAATCTCTTGTAGCACAAATAGCAGGAGATGAAGCAAAGCTTGATGCGTTTGTATCAATGCTTGAGCCATTCGGAATTAAGGAAATAGTAAGAACAGGACTTACAGCCTTAAAGAGAGGGCCAGAGGAATTAAAGAATATAAAGCAATAAAATGCTCTATATAGTAGTGTTTAATATTGTCAATTTTAGGAGGAAGAAATTATATGATGACAAATGAACAAATTTTAGCAGCTTGTAAAGCTCCAATTTATTATGCAAAGGATTGCAATCTAGATGCATTAAAGGGAAAGACAGTAGCAATTATTGGTTACGGATCTCAAGGACATGCACATGCATTAAACCTTAAGGAGTCAGGAGTAAACGTAATCGTAGGATTATATAAGGGATCTAAGTCAAAGGCTAAGGCTGAGGCACAAGGATTACAAGTATTTGAGACTGCTGAGGCAGTTAAGAAGGCTGACATTATTATGATTCTTATCAATGATGAGAAGCAAGCAGCAATGTATAATCAAGACATCGCACCAAATCTAACAGCTGGAAAGATGTTAATGTTCGCTCATGGATTTGCAATTCACTTCAAGCAAATCATTCCACCTGCAGACGTAGACGTTGCTATGATTGCACCTAAGGCACCAGGACATACAGTACGTTCTGAGTACCAAGCAGGAAAGGGAACTCCATGTCTAATTGCAGTATACCAAGATGCAACTGGAAATGCATGGGAGTTAGCTAAGGCTTATGGAGCTGGAATCGGAGGAGCTAGAGCAGGTCTTCTTGAGACTAACTTCAAGACTGAGACTGAGACTGACTTATTCGGAGAGCAAGCAGTTCTTTGTGGAGGAGTTTCTGCATTAATGCAAGCAGGATTCGAGACATTATGTGAGGCTGGATATGATCCAAGAAACGCATACTTTGAGTGTATTCATGAGATGAAGTTAATTGTTGACTTAATTTATCAATCAGGATTCGCTGGAATGAGATATTCTATTTCTAATACTGCTGAGTATGGAGATTATATCACAGGACCAAAGATTATAACTGAGGAAACTAAGAAGGCTATGAAGAAGGTATTATCTGATATTCAAGATGGTACATTCGCTAAGGATTTCTTATTAGACATGAGCAGTGCTGGAGGACAAGCACACTTTAATGCACTTCGTGAGAAGGGTGCTAACCATCCATCTGAGGTTATTGGTAAGGAAGTTCGTAAGCTATATAGCTGGAACAATGAGGATACTAAGTTAATTAATAACTAATCTTAGATAATACTAATTAGTTATGTGAGTAGGCCTTACCTAGTGGTAAGGTCTATATCACTATTTATAAAGGGTGAATTTTATGAGAAAAATTGATATTTTCGACTCTACACTTCGTGATGGAGCTCAAGCAGCTGGAATATCATTTAGTGTTAACGACAAAATCAAGATTTGTAAATATCTTGATAATATGGGAATTAAATATATTGAAGCTGGAAATCCTGGATCTAATCCTAAGGATCAGGAGTTTTTTGAAAGAGTTAAGAATGAAGTAAAATTCTATAATTCATCTCTTGTAGCCTTCGGTTCTACTAGAAGAAAAAATGTTAAGGTAGAGGAAGATAATAATGTTCTATCATTAATTAATGCAGGAACTGATTATGTATGTATTTTCGGAAAGGCTTGGGATTTCCATGCAACAAAGATTCTTGGTGTAAGTCTTGATGAAAATTTATTAATGATAGAAGAAACTATTACCTACCTTAAGAAAAATGGTAAGAAGGTAATATTTGATGCAGAGCATTTCTTTGATGGATATAAGCATAATAGAGAATATTCACTAGAAGTATTAAAGACTGCAGAAAAGGCTGGTGCCATTTCAGTATGTCTTTGCGATACAAATGGTGGATGCTTCCCTGATGAGATTTATGACATTGTAAAGGATGTTTGCAATAATGTATCTATTGAGGTTGGAATACATACTCATAATGATACAGGTATGGCAGTGGCTAATTCTATTATGGCAGTTGAGGTTGGTGCTTCAAATGTCCAAGGAACATTTATTGGAGTTGGTGAAAGAACAGGTAATGCTAATCTTTCAACAATTATTGCCGATTTAATGCTTCATAAGAATTATGACGTTGTTAAAAAGGAATATTTAAAGAATCTAACATCTACTGCCTTAAAGATTAGTGAAATATCTAATATAAGGCTTGATAATCATATGCCTTATGTAGGAGCTAATGCTTTTACTCATAAGGCTGGAATGCATATTGATGGTGTCAAAAAGGCATCTACATCATTTGAGCATGTACCACCTGAGAGTGTTGGAAATGAAAGAAAGTTCTTAATGAGTGAGGTTGCAGGAAGAAGTACCTTAGTTGAAAAGATTAAGAAGTACGCTCCTGATGTTGAAAAGGATTCTCCTATTGCAACTGAAATCATTAATCGTGTTAAGGAGCTTGAGTTTGAAGGATACCAGTTTGAGGGTGCTGATGGAACATTTGAGCTACTTGTAAGACGAGCACTTGGTACATATAAGCCATTCTTTACTCTTGAGAATTTCAAGATTATTGAGGATAATGCTTCAGATGATGATGGCTTTAATGCTAGTGCTATGGTTAAGCTTTCTGTTAAAGGAAAGACTGAAATTAGTGCTGCAGAGGGTAATGGACCAGTCAATGCCCTTGATAAGGCATTAAGAAAGGCATTATGTGTATTCTATCCATCTCTTGATGATCTAATCCTTGATGATTACAAGGTTAGAGTACTTGATACAGGAATGGCAACCGCTTCTAAGGTTCGTGTTTTAATTGAAACAAGAGATAGAAGTACAAATAAAAAATGGAGTACTGTAGGTGTTTCTACAGACGTTATTGAGGCTTCTTGGATTGCTTTGGTTGACTCAATTGAAATTAAATTAAGCAATGAATAAAAAAAACGGAGGATATTATAATGGGTATGACAATGAGCCAAAAGGTTCTAGCTTATCATGCAGGTCTTGATAAGGTAGAAGCTGGGCAATTAATCGAGGCTAAGCTAGACTTAGTTCATGGAAATGATATTACAACACCAGTTGCAATTAAGGAATTTAATAAGCTTGGTATTGATAAGGTTTTTGATAAGGATAAGGTAGTTATTGTACCAGATCACTTTACACCTAATAAGGACATTAAGTCTGCTGAACAATGCAAGTTCATTAGAGAGTTTGCGCATGACAAGGATTTAACTAATTATTTTGAGGTTGGACAAATGGGAATTGAGCATGCAATTATTCCTGAAAAGGGATTAGTTGTATCAGGAGATTTAACTATTGGAGCTGATTCTCATACTTGTACATATGGAGCACTAGGAGCATTCTCTACAGGAGTAGGATCTACAGATATGGCTTGTGGAATGGCTACAGGTAAGGCTTGGTTTAAGGTTCCATCTGCTATTAAGTTTAATTTAACTGGAAAGCCAGCATTTGGAATTAGTGGTAAGGATGTTATCCTTCACATCATCGGTATGATTGGTGTAGATGGAGCACTTTACAAGTCTATGGAGTTCTCAGGAGATGGATTAAAGTATTTATCAATGGATTCTCGTTTCTCAATGGCTAATATGGCAATTGAGGCTGGAGCTAAGAATGGAATATTTGCTGTTGATGAGCTAACTCTTGAGTATTGCAAGAAGCACTCAAAGAAGGAGCCAAGAGTATTTGAGGCTGATGCTGATGCAAAATATGATGAGGTATATGATATTGACCTATCTAAGATTAAGCCAACTGTTGCTTTCCCTCATCTTCCAGAAAATGCTCATACAGTAGATGAGGATGTTTGTAAGAAGACTAATATTGATCAAGTAGTTATTGGTTCTTGTACAAACGGAAGAATGGAGGATTTAAGAATTGCTCGTGATATCTTAAAGGGTAAGAAGGTTAATAAGAACGTTAGATGTATCGTATTACCAGGAACTCAAAAGATTTATCTTCAAGCAATTAACGAAGGAATCGTTCAGGATTTAGTTGAGGCTGGATGTGCATTCTCAACTCCTACATGTGGACCATGCCTTGGAGGACATATGGGAATTCTTGCTGCTGGAGAGAGATGTGTATCTACAACAAATCGTAATTTCGTTGGACGTATGGGACATGTTGATAGTGAGGTTTACCTTGCTTCACCAGCAACTGCTGCAGCTTCAGCAATAGCTGGTTATATTGCAGACCCAAGAGATTATATGGAGGAGAAATAATATGAACGCTAGAGGAACAGTTTTAAAGTATGGATCAGACATCGATACAGATGTAATTATTCCAGCAAGATATTTAAATACATCAGATCCTAAGGAGCTTGCATCTCACTGTATGGAGGACTCTAAGCAGGATATTAATGCTGGTAAGAAGCCTTTTGCTCAAAGAGTAAAGGTTGGAGATATTTTGGTTGCAGATAAGAACTTTGGATGCGGATCTTCAAGAGAGCATGCACCACTTGCTATTAAGACTTGTGGAGTTTCTTGCGTTATTGCTAAGACTTTCGCAAGAATCTTCTATAGAAATGCAATTAACATCGGACTTCCTATTTTAGAGTGTCCTGAAGCTGTTGATGATATTAAGGATGGAGACGTAGTATCAGTTAATTTTGATACAGGAGAGATCACTAATGAGTCAACAGGACATGTATTTAAGGGAGCACCTTTCCCACCATTCATGCAAAATATTATTGCTCAAGGTGGATTAATTAATAAGATCAAAGGAGAATTAAAGTAATGAGTACATTTAATATTGTTACACTTCCAGGTGATGGAATTGGACCAGATATCGTAAGAGAGGCTTGTAAGGTTCTAAATAAGATTGGAGAGCTTTATGGTCATAAGTTTAATATAACTGAGAAGAGAATGGGAGGTATCGCCATTGATATGGATGGTACATCTCTTCCTCAAGACACAATTGATGCTTGCTTAAAGAGTGATGCAGTACTTCTTGGAGCAGTAGGTGGACCTAAGTGGGATCACCTTCCTAACGGAGACCGTCCTGAGAAGGGATTACTAGGAATTCGTGGAGCTTTAAAGCTTTATGCTAACCTAAGACCTGCTGTATTATTTAAGCAATTACAGCATACTTCACCACTTAAGCCAGAAATTATTGGAGAAGGACTAGATATTCTAGTTGTTCGTGAGCTTACTGGTGGAATGTATTTCGGTGAAAAGGCAAATTCACCTGCATATGATACTACTAAGCCAGATGCATGGGCTTCTGATTTAGAGAAGTATTCAGTTTATGAAATTGAGCGTATTCTAAAGACTGGTTTTGAGGCAGCTCAAAAGCGTGATCATAGACTATGCTGTGTTCATAAGGCTAATGTACTTGAGTCTTCAAGACTATGGAGAGCAGTATTTGAGCGTGTTAAGAAGGATTATCCAGATGTTGAAACTTCTGAGATGTATGTTGATAACGCAGCTATGCAGCTTGTTCGTAATCCAAGACAATTTGATGTAATTGTTACATCAAATATCTTCGGAGATATTCTTACAGATGAGGCATCTCAAGTAGCAGGATCTATTGGAATGCTAGCATCTGCATCTTTAGGAGCAGGAACTCTTGGTTTATATGAGCCAATTCATGGTAGTGCTCCTGATATCGCAGGAAAGAATTTAGCTAACCCAATCGCTACAATTCTTTCATTACCATTAATGTTTAGATATTCTCTAGGATTAATGAAGGAAGCTGACGCAATTGATAAGGCTATTAATGACGTTCTTGACGCAGGATACAGAACTGGTGATATTTTCACTCCAGGTCTTAATGATGAGTCTAAGAAGGTTGGAACTAAGGAAATGGGAGACCTTATTGTTAAGGCTTTAAAGAAGATTTAAAGAAAGGAATAGCTTATAGCTATTTATAGGTATAAAGTATGAGAAGTGATGTAGTTAAAAAGGGCGTTGAAAGAGTACCTAATCGTTCTTTATTCAAAGCTTTAGGATATACTGATGAGGAAATTGAGCGTCCATTGATTGGTGTAGTTTCAGCAAAAAGTGAGATTGTACCAGGACATAATATGCTTGATAAGATTTCAGATGCTGTTAAAAGAGGTATTTTAATGGCTGGTGGTACACCTATTGAAATTCCAGCAATTGGAGTTTGTGATGGTATCGCTATGGGACATGCAGGAATGAAGTATTCACTTGTTACACGTGAGCTTATTGCTGATTCTGTTGAGTGTATGGCAAATGCCCATGCACTTGATGGTCTTGTTCTTATTCCAAACTGCGATAAGATTGTACCAGGTATGCTAATGGGAGCATTAAGAATTAATCTTCCAACAGTAGTATGCTCAGGAGGTCCTATGCTTGCAGGTCGTGTTGCAGGTCATAAGACATCACTTTCATCAACCTTTGAGGCAGTTGGTAAATATTTATCAGGTAAGATTTCAAAAGAGGAGCTAGATGAGTATGAAAATCATTCTTGTCCATCTTGTGGATCTTGCTCTGGTATGTATACTGCAAACTCAATGAATTGTATGTGTGAGGTTTTAGGAATTGCCCTACCAGGTAATGGTACTATTCCTAATGTATATGCTGATAGAATCCGTCTTGCTAAGAAGGCAGGAATGGCCATTATGGATATGGTTAATAAGGACATTAAGGCACGTGATATCGTAAATGAGAAATCATTCCATAATGCCTTAACTGTTGATATGGCACTTGGATGCTCAACAAATACAATGCTTCACCTTCCTGCAATTGCTCATGAGGCTGGTGTTAAGTTTAATTTAAAAATGGCTAATGAGGTTTCAGAGGTTACTCCAAACCTAACTCACCTAGCTCCTGCAGGTCCTACATATATGGAGGATTTAAATGAGGCTGGTGGAGTTTCTGCAGTTATGAAGGAGCTTGCTGATATTGGTAAGCTTGATACAAATCTAATGACTGTAACAGGAAAGACTATTGCTGAAAATATTAAGAATGCAGTAAATAGAAATCCTGAGGTTATTCGTACAGTAGATAATGCATATTCTAAGACTGGTGGTCTTGCAGTATTATTTGGTAATCTTGCTCCTAATGGATGCGTTGTTAAGCGTGGAGCTGTTGCTCCTAATATGCTTCAGCATACATGTAATGCTAAGGTATATAATTCAGAGGAAGAGGCTATCGAGGCTATTAATACAAACAAGATTGTACCAGGAGATATCGTAGTTATTCGTTATGAAGGTCCTAAGGGTGGTCCAGGTATGAGAGAAATGCTTGCTCCTACATCAAGACTTGCAGGTATGGGTCTTGATAAGGATGTAGCACTTATCACAGATGGAAGATTCTCAGGAGCTACACGTGGAGCTTCTATAGGACACGTTTCACCAGAGGCTGCTGAGGGTGGATTAATTGCCTTCGTAGAAAATGGTGATAAGATTAAGATTGATATGATCAATTATACAATTGAGCTTTTAGTTTCTGATGAGGAAATTGCAAAGCGTAAGGCTAATTGGGTTAAGCCTGAACCAAAGGTAAAGACAGGCTACCTAAGAAGATATGCTCACCTTGTTACAAGTGCGTCAACAGGTGCAGTATTTAAGGATTTGACAGAAGAGGATTAGAAAAATAATATTAATCCTCGGTAAGGAGATTTATTATGAAGATTAATGGTTCACAGCTTTTAGTTGAATGCTTGCTTGAACAGGGTGTTGATACAATATTTGGATACCCAGGTGGAGCAGTATTAAATATATACGATGCCTTATATAAGAATAAGGACCGTATTCATCATATTTTAACATCACATGAGCAGGGTGCAGCACATGCTGCTGATGGTTATGCAAGAGCAACAGGTAAGGTTGGAGTCTGCATGGCTACATCAGGTCCAGGAGCTACTAATCTAGTCACTGGTATCGCAACTGCTTATATGGATTCAATCCCTTTAGTTGCAATTACTGGTAACGTTGGATTATCACTAATTGGTAAGGATTCCTTCCAAGAGATAGATATTACAGGAATTACAATGCCAATTACAAAGCATAATTTCTTTGTAAGAGATGTAGCTGATCTTCATGAGGTTGTCCGTAAGGCATTCCTTATTGCTCAAAGTGGAAGACCAGGACCAGTTTTAATTGATATTCCAAAGAATGTTACAGCTGCTATGGTTGAATATGAAAAGATGGAGCCTTATAAGGTAGAGCGTATTACTAAATATTTAGAGGAGCCTGCCTTTAGCAATGCTGCTGAAATTATAAATAATAGTAAAAAGCCATTTATTTATGCAGGAGGAGGAGTTATTGCATCTGGTGCATATGATGAGCTTAAGGAGCTTGCAAAGCGTATTAATGCCCCAGTAAGTGTATCACTTATGGGACTTGGTGCATATCCTGCAAATGATCCACTATTTACTGGACTTATCGGAATGCATGGTTCTGTTACATCTAATAGAGCTGCTCGTGAATGCGATTGCTTAATCGCCTTAGGAGCAAGATTTAGTGACCGTGTTTATGGTGATATTAAGAGATTCTGTCCAAATGCTAAGGTAGTACATTTTGATGTAGACCCAGCTGAAATTGGAAAGAATATGCCAGTAGATGCAGCTGTTATTGGAGATTTAAAGCCTGCATTAGATGCTGTATTACCACTTGTTAAGCCAAGAGAAGCTGATGAATGGAATAAGCATATCCTTGATATGAAGGTTAAATATCCATATGATTTATCTAAGCCAACTGAAGGACAGCTTAAGCCAAGACAGCTTATAAGCACAATTGATGAGCTTACAAAGGGAGAAGCTATTATTACAACTGAGGTTGGACAGCATCAGCTTTGGGCTGCACAATTCTATAATTATAAATATCCAAGAACATTTATTTCATCAGGTGGACTTGGAACAATGGGTTATGGAACTGGTGCTTCAATTGGTGCACAAATTGGAAATCCTTCACGTAGAGTAGTTCATATTGCTGGTGATGGTTCATTTAGAATGAATATGAATGAGCTTGCTACAATGCGTGCTTATAATGTTCCTGTAATAGTTGTTGTTGTAAATAACAAGACACTAGGAATGGTACATCAATGGCAAACTATTTTCTATGGAAAGAGATATAGTGAAACAGACCTTTCTAATCGTGAGCCTGATTTCAATAAGTTAGCTGATGCATTTGGAATGAAGAATTTCAAGGCTACAACTGGAGCTGAGTTTAAAGATGCTATGACTAAGGCATTAGAGCTAAAGGAGCCTGTACTTATCAACGCCTTTGTTGATATGGAGGAAAGAGTTCTTCCTATGATTCCAGGTGGATGCTCTGTTGATGAAATTATAGTTGAATAATTATAAATTAAGGCTATGTTTAAAAACATAGTCTTTTTATTTTATTATTAGGCCAAAATATAATTAAATAATTGAGTAAATACTTGATTTGTAGTATAATTTATCGTAAAGGACTGATATTATGACAACACAAGAAATGTATGAACAAATCAACAAATGGAAGAAAGAAAAAAATGCTGTAATTCTTGCACATTATTACCAAAGACCTGAAATTCAGGATATTGCTGATTATGTAGGAGATTCACTTGCGTTATCTCAAATAGCTTCTAAGACAAATGCAGATATTATTGTATTCTGTGGAGTTCATTTTATGGCTGAAACTGCAAAGCTTTTATCTCCACAAAAGAAGGTCCTACTTCCTGTTATGGACGCTGGATGCATCATGGCTAACATGATGAAGGAAGAGGATATTAAAAAATATCGTGAGGAGCATCCAGATACAATTATTTTAATGTATGTTAATTCAACTGCTAGATGTAAGCAATATGCTGATGTATGTGTTACATCATCAAATGGCTTAAAAATAATAGAACATTATGCAATGCTTGGAAAGCCTATGCTATATGGTCCTGATAGAAACCTAGGAAGATATGCTATGGAAAAGAGTAAGGATATTAAGCTTGATCTTTGGCCAGGATTCTGTGGAATTCATAATGGAAGAACTAAGAATGAAGTATTAAAGGCCAAAAAAGAACATCCTAATGCAGAATTTATTGCACATCCTGAATGTAAGCTTGAGGTTTTAGAGGAGGCTTCATTTGTAGGTTCTACAAAAGGCCTTATTGAATATGTATCTAAATCAGATTGTAAGGAGTTTATTGTAGGTACTGAATGTGGTGTTCTTCATGAAATGGAGAAAAGAAATCCAGATAAGAAGTTCTATTGTCTAAGTCCAATGCTTAATTGCTTTGAAATGAAGCTTACAAGGCTTGAGGATTTATATAATTGTCTTCGTGATGAATCTAATGAAATTTTAATTCCAGAGGATGTAGCTTTAAAGGCACGTAAGTGTGTTGATACAATGCTTTTACTTTCTAAATAAAATAGCGAGGTGCTATGATGAAAAATTATCGTGAATTTGATGTTGTAATTCTAGGTGGAGGTCTTGCAGGTATGTATACTGCAATGAATATTGACCGTGAATTAAAAATTGGAATGTTTATTAAGGATAAAATTGATAAGGGTTCATCTAATTTAGCTCAGGGTGGAATAGCTGCTGAAGTTGAGTTTGATGAAAGTAGAATTAAGGAGCATTTCGAGGATACCCTTCGTGCAGGTTCTAATCTTAATAACAAGGAGGCTGTAGAGATTCTTGTTAATGAGGCTGGAGATAATATTAGAAATCTTGTAGGTATGGGTGTTAATTTTGATAAGGATCAAAATGGTGATTTTATTAAGACACTTGAAGGTGGACATAGATCACGCCGTATTCTTCATGCTGGTGGAGATGCGACTGGTGAAAGTGTTATGAGGGATTTAAGAGAATCACTAAAATCATATACTAATATTGATGTTTTTGAGGATGAAATGGCTATTCAAATTATTACAGATGATAATAATAGAGCCATAGGACTTGTATGTATTAATAATAATAATGAACCTGTTTATGTTTTTACAAATAAAATTGTAATAGCTACAGGTGGATGTGGTGGAGTTTATAAGAATTCTACTAATGAGAAATTTGCTGTTGGTGATGGTATTGCGCTTGCATATCGTGCCGGTATTAAAATTGAGAATATGGAATTTGTACAATTCCATCCAACAGGATTATATGAGCCTGAAAAAAGAGGAAGAGTCTTCCTTATAAGCGAAGCTGTTCGTGGTGAGGGTGCTATTTTAAGAAATATTGAAGGTCAACGCTTCATGGATAAATATGATAAGGAAAGAATGGAACTTGCACCACGTGATGTAGTATCACAGGCAATTAAGCGTGAAATGTTTGATACATGGTCAGATCATGTTTATCTAGATATTAGACATAAGACAAAGGATTTCTTAATGCATCGTTTCCCAACTATTTATGAAAAATGCTTATCTATTGGTGTTGATATGAGCAAGGATTTAATTCCTGTAACTCCAATTGAGCATTTCCTATGTGGTGGAATTGCATCAGATTTAGTTGGTCATACATCAATGGAAGGTGTATATGCCGTTGGTGAATGTGCAAATACAGGAGTTCATGGTGCAAACCGCCTTGCATCTAATTCGCTTCTTGAATGCTTAGTATTTGGAAAAAGAGTCGCAGATGATATCAATGCATCTAAGGCTACGCTTTCAAAAAGAACAATCAAGTTCCCACCTGTAATTGGAGAGCCTCGTAAATTCAACTTTAAATCAATTAGAGTTGAAATAAGGGATACAATGGATAAATATGTACAAATTGTACGTACTGAGGAAGGTTTAAACCTTGCTAAAAAGATTATAGAGCGTCATTATAATAATCTTAAGAAGATTAATGTAATGTCACGTTATTATTTTGAAACTCTAAATATGGCAACAGTAGCATTGATTATTATTGATGCGGCACTATCAAGAAAGAATTCAATTGGTTGCCATTGTAGATTAAATTAGGAGGCAGTAATGGATTTTAAGATTATTGATCAAATAATTTTAAATGCTTTACATGAGGATATGCCTGAGGGTGATATCACAACTGATAATCTAATACCAGATAATCATAAATCTAAGGCTAGATTTGTGGCTAAAGAGGATGGAGTATTATCAGGGCTTGATGTATGCAGAAGAGTTTTTGAACTTGTTGGTGGAAGCTTTAATCTTACATTCAATTATAAAAATGGTGATAAGATTAAAAAGGGTGATGTTATCGGTCTTATTGATGGAGATACTAAAACATTATTAAAGGGTGAAAGAGTTGCGCTAAATCTTTTACAGCGCATGTGTGGTATCGCAACTACAACCTCTAAATTCACAAAAGAACTTGTAGGAGATTGTAAGATACTTGATACAAGAAAAACAACACCAAATCTAAGATATATAGAAAAAATGGCAGTAGTTGACGGTGGAGGTACTAATCATCGCTATAGCTTATCAGATATGGCAATGATTAAGGATAACCACATTGTAGCTGCAGGCTCTATTACAAAGGCAGTTTCTATTCTTAAATCTAAAATCACAAAGAAGGTTGAGGTTGAGGTAGAAACAAGAGAGGAATTCCTTGAAGCAGAGGCTACTGAAGCTGATATAATTATGCTTGATAATATGTCAAATGAGGATATGTTATGGTGTGTTAAGAATAATGATAAGCTTAAGCATAAGCTAGAAGCTTCAGGTAATATGACTGTAGAAAGAATTAAAGAGGTATCAAGCCTTGGAGTAGATTTTATATCTGTTGGGGCTCTAACTCATTCTCCAAGAGCATTGGATATATCTTTAAAATTTTATGATTTGAAATAAGGAGTAATAATATGAAATTAAATAGAGAAGCATTTGATAGAGTACTTCAAAATACAAAATATGAGGGAGCAGATACATATCTATTAGATGATAATAAGAATAAGGTTGATTATCATATTTACCTAATTCTTATTGAATCAGGAAATGTAGCTTCTATTGTTTGTGAGAAGATGCCAGTAACTGGTGATGAAAAGAATTATGAAATATATGAATTTAATGGTAATAAGCTAATGGAGCATAATATTGTTCGTATTAAGCCACTAGATAAGAATTCTAGTAGATATAATAAGATAATTGAAAATTTCAAGAATAAAGCTTATAACTAATAAATTATGTATTTCAAATAATTAAATTATATACAAAAAATAAAAAATAATTTTAAATAAAATTTAAGTGGAGGCCCTCCACTTAATTTTTTTTGTATATTAAATAGAAATTAAAAACTTTTGTGCTATAATTTTTTACGTGAGGACGGTGCTATAATATGATTAATATTGGTATTTATGGTTATGGTAACTTAGGAAAGGGTGTAGAAGCAGCTATTGAAAAGAATGCGGATACAAACCTAGTGGCAGTATTTACTCGTCGTGATCCTAAGACTGTAACAATTAGAAATAAGTCTGCAGTGGTTGACCATGTAGACAATATCCCATCTTATAAGGGAAAAATTGATGTAATGATTTTATGTGGTGGAAGTGCAACAGATCTTCCATGGCAAACTCCAGAGGTTGCAAAGGACTTCAATGTAATTGATTCATTTGATACACATGCAAATGCATTAAAGCATTTTAATGATACTGATGCAGTATGCAAGGCTAATGGAACTGTTGGAATCGTTTCAGTTGGATGGGACCCAGGAATGTTCAGCTTAAATAGATTATATGCTGAATGTGTATTACCTGATGGTAGTGATTATACATTCTGGGGTAAGGGAGTATCTCAAGGACACTCTGATGCAATTAGAAGAATTGAAGGAGTAGAGGATGCAAGACAATATACTTGCCCTGTTGATAAGGCTTTAGAGGCTGTAAGAAGTGGATCTAATCCAACTCTTACAACAAGAGATAAGCATACTCGTCTATGCTATGTAGTAGCTAAGCCAGGTGCTGATTTAAAGAAGATTGAGCACGAGATTAAGACTATGCCTAATTACTTCTCAGATTATGATACTACAGTTAACTTCATAACTAAGGAAGAGCTTCAAAGAGACCATGCAGGACTTCCTCATGGTGGATTTGTTATCCGTACTGGACAAACAGGATTTAATAATGAGAATAAGCATGTTATTGAATATAGCCTAAAGCTTGATTCAAATCCTGAATTCACAGGATCAGTTCTTGTAGCATATGCAAGAGCTGCTAAGAGATTAAATGATGAGGGTGTAAAGGGATGCAAGACTGTATTTGATATTGCTCCATCATATCTATCACCATTATCAAATGATGAATTATTAAAGCATGTTTTATAATAATAAGATTGTGTAGATTTTAATTAATCTACACTTTTTTTATTCTTTATAAAAAAATAAAAAATGCTACAAAAAGCACAATCTAAAACACATTTGACGCATTAGCGACAATTTGTAAAAAAGACCTTAAAAAAATGTCGTTTTATTGTAGAAAAATCATTGATAAAAGCGTTTTCTTTTGATAAAATATTGATGATTTTATAGAAAGGAAGAAAAAAACATGAAGAAATTAATAGGTTTATTCTTCGCATTCATTGCAATCTTTGTAATGGTATCTTGTGGAAATAAGAAAGGCGATTCTACAAATAATAATGTTACAAGATTAGATGCACCAGTTTTAACATTAACTGATAATGTTGTAACATGGGATGCAGTTGAGAATGCAGGAGGATATGTCGTTAAGGTTAACGACAGCGTATCTGAGGAGCAAACAGAAACAAGCTATACTATTACTGTAACTGAAGCAGGAGAGTATAGAATTACAGTAAAGGCTGTTCCAACTGATACTACATTATATAAGGAGAGCTACTATTCAGAGGAAGTAGTTTATACAAAGAAGAACTTATCAGCTACAACTGTTTATATTGTAGGTGATTCTACAGTTTGTGATTATGGAAAATATGATGGTAATGGAAATAAGACAGGTGTAACTGATACAACATATTTCTATGATAGATATGGATATGGAACACAATTCTATAACTATTTTAGTTCATTAGTTACATTTAATAATTTAGCTATGTCAGGAAGAAGTGCATTAAGCTTCATAAAAGAGGATAACTATGCTACTTTAACTACAAAAATTAAGGCTGGAGATTATCTAGTTATTGGTTTTGGACATAATGATGAAAAGTTTGATGATGCGGATCGTTTTGCAGATCCTTCATTATCTACTGAAACAGCTAACTCATTTAAGAACATCTTATATAATAAGTACATTAAGGTTGCTGAAGATGCAGGGGCTACAGCAATTCTTGATACACCAATTGTAAGATATTCTGATACACTAGATTTTACTGGTTCTAAGGGACATAAGGTTACATTAACTAGTGATGATATTACAAAGTTTGGTTCAACTACTCTAGCTGGACATTCTGTAGGTGATGTACTAGATTATCCAAAGGCTATTAAGGAATTAGGAGAAGAGAAGAATGTAGAGGTTGTTGATTTAACTACTCTTACAGCAACTCTTTATACTAGTCTTGGTGCTGATGAGGCTAAGTACTTACATGCAGTAACTTCAGGAAATAGTGAAACTGAACCTAATTTCAAGTCAATTGATGCTACTCATATTAATATTTTAGGAGCTAAGCATGTTGCTTATCTATTTGCTAATGCAATTAAGAATAGCAATTCTTCATTAAAGAATTATGTTAATGCTACATTAACTGCTCCAAATAGAGCAAATGACTTAGTAAAGAATCCATATTATGAATATGTTCCATATTCAGCAATGGATTTAGATGCATGGGCTACATTAGTTGAAAATGGATATGATAAGGATGACAGTACACATATTACATTAACAGCTAATTATGGAACTATTACTGATGGTTGGTATGGAACTGCATTTGGTGATGTTGGTGGTGATCCATTATCTCCAGATACTGGATATTATGCAACTGAAACAAGTGCTGGAGTATTTAAGGTTGGTCAATCTAAATCATCAGCAACTTACTATAAGGGTAAGATTGCATCTACATCTGAAGGATATGCATTTGCATTTAGAAGAGTAAGTGTTTCAAAGAATTTCACTTTAAGTGCATCTGGAACAATTACAGCTCAAAACTCTGATGGAAAGCAATCAGGATTTGGATTAATGCTTCGTGATGATTGCTATGCTCCAGTTAATAATTCAGGTATTTGCAGTAATAATATTTGTGCTGGAATTTGGCAAGAAAAGGTTGGAAACAATCATGTTGGATATGCTCGTGAATCAACTTCACTAGTAAAATCTGGTAAAACATCTACATTAACACCTGCTGTAGGTACTACAATCGAGTGTACTATTGCTCGTGTTGGACAGGTTGTTACAACTACAATTGTTTACAATGGTGAAACATATATATCTACATACACTGACTTTGATTTAGTAGCTAGAGATAGCGAATATATGTATATTGGTATGTATGGCGCTCGTGGAATTATTTGTGAGTGGACAAATGTTTCATTTGCAATCACTGGTGATTCTCAAGGTGCTTAGTATTAAATTAGACTCATGTTTATTCATGAGTCTTTTTTTTATACAATAAAATTCAAAACTGTATAATTAATTATTTTTTAAAAGAAAAAGCACATATGTGGATTTTTTTAAAAAATGTGTTAAAATTATAATATAAATAGCTAATAGGAGATAGAATATATTATGAAAATTACAGGAAATGAAGATTTAAGAGTAAAGAAGACCATTGTTTCTATAAGACATGCATTTGAAAAACTTATTATTAATACTGACTATGAGAAGATGGATATTAAGATGCTATGTGAGGAAGCAATGATTAATCCAAAAACATTTTTACATTATTATGAAAGTATTGATGAGCTTTTAATTGAGATTCAATCAGAAATGGCTGAAGATTTTATTGAATTAGTTTCTAAATATAATCTTCCTGAGGAATTTGATAAGCTTAATAGGGATTTCTTCACAGCTTTATCTTTAAAGGGAATTTCTTATGAAAGAATTCTTATGTCTGGTAACTTTGGTTACACTAGATTTAAAGCAATTTCACAAGTGTTAGATGCGGTTTTTAAGGATAATGCTAAATATAATGAGCTTGATACATTTAAGAAGGAAGTACTTATTAATTTCATGAATACTACATCTCTTGATATTTATCGTAAGTGGGTAGATGAGGGTAAGAAGATTCCACTTAAGGATATTATTGAAATGTCTAATTCATTAATGCAATTAGGTATGAAGGGATTTATTGGATAAGAGGTTTTAAAACAGTATAATAAAACCTATAAAACTATATAAAACTTCTAATTTATGATATATTATTAATATATTACAAGAATTAGGAGTTTTTTTATTATGAAATATTATTCATCAAAGAAAGTTACAGAAATACTTGGAGTTACAGCTCAAACATTAAGAAATTGGGATAAGGAAGGTAAGCTTAAACCATCCTATGTAAAATCAAATGGATATAGGTATTATTCCGAAGATTTAATACTTTCATATACACAGGAAAGAAAAACAAAAAAGAATCTAAATGTTATAGGTTATGCAAGAGTATCATCAAAGAAACAATCTGATGATTTAGAAAGACAAGTAAATAATCTAAAAACATATTTAGATTCTAAATATACTGATTATGAAATAATAACTGATATAGGATCAGGTATAAATTATACAAAACCAGGATTAAAAAAGCTAATAGAAAAAATTAATCGAAAGGAAGTTGATTTAATAGTAGTTTTATATAAGGATAGATTATTAAGATTTGGATTTGAGCTTGTTGAATATTTTGCTGAATTAAATAATGTTAAAATTGAAATATTAGATAAAATAGATAAAAATCAAGATCAAGAATTAGTTGAAGATTTAGTTCAAATAATAACAGTTTTTTCATGTGAGATACAAGGTAAAAGAAAAACTAAAACAAAAGAGATAATAGATGAATTTTCTCAAAAAATAGAAAAAATATATAATAATGAAGAATAATAAGAATAATTTTATCAAACTCTATAAAACTCTATAAATAACTATATTTTTACCTCTTTTTATGGTATAATTAAACTATAAAAGGAGGTATTTTTTATGTATTCTTATAAAGTAATGATTCATCCAAATAATAAACAAGAAACTAAGATAAGACATACATTAAATAAATGTATAGAATGTAATAATATAGTATATGATTACCTTGATTCATTTATAAAGAATAATGAAAAAATACCTTCATGTGGTGATGTTAGAAAATGGTTTACAATACAAAAAGGTATTTTAGATAATGAAGCTATTAATAAAAGAAAAAATATGACAAAAAAGGAAATGATATCTAATCATTTAGATACATTATTTTATGATGTATCAAATGATGCTTTAAAACAAGAGATAAAGGATACATATAATTCTTTTATAAGATATTTTAATAAATTATCAAAATATCCAGTAAGAAAAAAATATAATAATTATAAAAAATCATTTTATGTTGATCCATATAAAATAGAATTTAGCGATAAAAAGGTAAGACTAGAAAAAATAGCTAATAATATTAAGAAAAATAGACAAAAATTAAATTATATTAAATTAGCAGAAAAGGATAGAATACCAACAAATGTAATATATTATAATCCAAGAGTGATATTAGATGGCGATAGATTTTATATTGTAGTATCAGTAGCTGATGAATTTTCACCAAAAAAGAAAATAGAAACTACTGATAATATAATAGGTATAGATATCAATATAAAATCTGTAGTAACGTCTGATAATGATGTATATAAAGCTATTACATATGATAAATCATATAAAAAAGCATTAAAGAAAGAAAAAAGAGAACAAAAGAAATTAGCAAGAAAATATATAAAAGCAAAGGAATTAAAAAAATCACTTAAAGAATCTAAGAATTATAAGAAACAAAGAGAAATAAAAAACAAATATACAAGAAGAATAAATAATTTAAAGGAATCCCATATAGATTACATTATTACATCAATAAAAAATAAAAGACCTAAGCTAATATGTATTGAGGATTTAGATATAAATGGAATGAAAGAACCAAAAGAGAATAAATATATTAGAAAAGGGATACAACAAAATCCATTTAGGAAATTATTAAAGACTTTAGAAGATAGATGTAATAATTATGGAATAAAAATAACGAAAATAGATAGGTATTATCCATCTAGTAAAACATGTAATAAATGTAATTATAAAAAAGAAGATTTAAAATTAAGCGATAGAACATTTGTATGTTCTAAATGTGGACTAATAATAAATAGAGATTATAATGCAGCAATAAATATAAAAAAATATGCCCTAGAACACTAGGACATATATAAATACGCATACGTTCGTGCGGAATTAACGCCTTTGGAGAGTTAATATCAACTAGAAATATAACTAAAAAAGTTATATAATAGGGCTCAAAGAGAAAGGAATCAAACAGAAATTCTATAGTATTATAGAGTTTTATAGGTTTTGAAGAACGGATTTATAATCCTCTTTTCTTTATTGCTTTTTTATGTTATTTTTGATATAGTAAAACTCGGGTGAAAATAAATGAGCGTTTTAAAGGTTACAGATGTTTCTCATGGCTTTGGTGAAAGAACAATTCTTGAGCATGCTTCATTCGTTATGCAGAAGGGTGAGCATATAGGACTTGTAGGAGCTAATGGAGAGGGAAAATCTACATTTATTAATATCATAATGGGTAATATTACCCCTGATGATGGAAAAATTGAATGGAATAAGAGAATAACTAAGGGGTATCTTGATCAGTATACTAAGCTTACTGAGGGTCTTACTATTAAAGAGTTTTTAAAGACTGCATTTTCTCATATGTACGATATGGAGCAGGAAATGTATGCTATGTATGATAAGATGGCTACAGCCACTGAAGAAGAAACTCAAGCTATGCTTGAGGAAATTGGAGAAATCCAATCAGAGCTTGATACATCAGGATTTTATACAATAGATTCTAAGATTGAAGAGGTTGGAAATGGTCTTGGTCTTGGTGATATAGGATATGATAAGGATGTAACAGAATTATCAGGAGGACAGCGTAGTAAGGTTTTACTTACTAAGCTTATTCTTGAAAATCCTATGATCTTAATTCTAGATGAGCCTACTAACTTCCTTGATGAATCACATATTAGATGGCTAACTAATTATCTTCAAAATTATGAGAATGCGTTCTTATTAGTATCTCATGATATACCATTCTTAAATAATGTTGTTAATGTAATTTATCATCTAGAGGATGGAAAGCTTACTAGATATAGTGGTAATTATGATTTATTCCAAAAGCTTCATGCAATAGAAATTGAGCATCAAAATATTGCATATGAGAAGCAACAGAAGGAAATTCAACGTCTTGAAACATTTATTGCAAAGAATAAGGCTAGAGTAGCTACTACTAATATGGCAAAATCAAGACAGCGTCAGCTTGATAAGATGGTTATTATTGATAAGGCTTCAGAAAAGGTAAAGCCTAACTTTAGTTTTAAGGAAGCAAGAGCTTCAGGTAAGTTTGTAATTACATGTAGAGATCTTGTTATTGGATATGATACACCATTATCTAAGCCACTTAATTTAGTTATTGAGCGTGGACATAAATATGCAATACGTGGAGCTAATGGAATAGGTAAATCAACATTATTAAAGACAATGCTTGGTCTTCAAAAGCCTATAAGCGGTAAGGTGGAGCTTGATTATAATATTGAATATGGATATTTCGTACAAGAAGAGAAGTATGATAGAACTACTGCTCATGAAGAGGTATGGAATATGTATCCATCAATGACTAATGCTGAGGTTCGTGGAGCATTAGCTGCCTGCGGTCTTACAAAGGATAAGATTGAATCATTAATGGTTGTATTATCAGGAGGAGAGGCTGCGAAGGTAAGACTTTGTAAGCTAATGCTTAAGGAATGCAATACACTTATTCTAGATGAGCCTACTAACCATTTAGATGTATTAGCTAAGGAAGCATTAAAAGAAGCTGTAAAAAACTTTAAGGGTACTGTGATTCTAGTATCACATGAACCAGATTTTTATGAGGGTGTTGTTGATACAATTCTTAATGCTGAGGAATGGACAACTAAGATTGTTTAAATAAAATTGAGGATTTTTAATAAATCCTCGTTTTTTTGTATAAAAGTAAAGCGCTATCTTGAAATATTTAACCAAAATTTATATAATAGATAATATAATTTTTAAAGGAGTGGAAAAGAATGAAAAAAGGAAAAATTTTTGGTTGTGCTGCAATGGCAGCACTAGCTACTATTGCACTAGCTTCATGTGGAAGTAAGGGTGCTGATTATGAGGTTGGTATTTTACAATATGCAACACATACAGCCTTAGATAAGGCAACTGATGGATTTAAGAAAGCATTAGAGGATAAGCTTCCTGAAGGAAAGACAATCAATTTTACATATAAGAATCCTGAAGGTGATGCCGCAACAATGCTTACAATGGCAAATAGCCTTGTAAGAAAATCTGATTTAGTTATGGGAAATGCGACACCTGCAGCAGTACAGCTTAAGTCAAGTGCTGCAACAGAAGGAAAGAATAAGCTTCCTATCTTATTTACATCAACAACTGATCCAATTGATGCTGGTCTTGTAACTGCATGGAGTGGAGCTTCTCATACAGAAAATGTTACAGGTACATCTGATATTAATCCAATTGAGGCTCAAGTTAATCTTATTTTTGATTTTGATGCAACTGTTGATAAGGTTGGAGTATTATATACAGTTTCAGAGCCTAATTCTAAGGTTCAATGTGACCAATTTAAGGAGTATTTAACAACTCATTATAATAGTTGTGATGTATTAGAAAAGACTGTTTCTCAGCAATCAGAAATATCATCATCTGTATCAAAGCTAATTAGTGATGGATGCGACGCAATTTATCTTCCAACAGATAATCTTATGGCATCAAATATTACAACTATTACTAATGTTACAAATCCTGCAAAGGTTCCTGTATATTGTGGAGAAAGTGGAATGGTTGAGAGTGGAGGTACTATGACTCTATCTATTTCATATTATGAGCTAGGATATACAACTGGACTTCAAGCAGCAGAAATTCTTTATGATGGAAAGTCTGCAAAGGATATTGATGTAGTTGCTCAAACTGAGGCTGAGAAGATGGAGTTTGCTTATAATAATTCAGCAATGAATACTATGGGACTTACATTTACAAATGAGTTTAAGACAAAGTATAACATTGCATAATTAAAGGAGTAATTTTTATGGATATAATATTAGATACTCTAATATTTGGATTTCCATTTGCGATTTTAGCTCTTGGAGTATTCATATCATATAGAGTATTAGATTTTGCTGACCTATCTTGTGAAGGTACATATGTTTTAGGAGCAGCAACTTCACTTGTTATGATAGCTAATGGTAATAATGCTATAATTGCTACAATAGTAGGAGTATTAGCAGGTGCTATTGGTGGTCTTATAACAGGACTATTGAATACAAAGCTTAAGATTAATGGACTTTTAGCAGGTATTATTACACTTACTGCCTGCTTCTCAATTAATCTTGTTATATTCGGTATAAGAAAAGGTACAGACTTTTCATTTGCTGATACATATAATTCATTTATTACACTAAATTCAGATGCTGGAGACCATACTATCTTTAGATTCTTTGGTGGATTATTTAGCATAAGAAAATATGGAGTAATATTAGAGCTTGGAATAATTTTAGTAGCTTTAGTTGCAATATTATATGCATTCTTTGGTACTGAGGTTGGAATGAGCATGCGTGCTGCCGGAATGAATAATAAAATGGCACGTACACAAGGAATTAATACAGATTTCTATGTTATTATAGGACTTATGATTTCTAATGCACTAATTGCATTTGCAGGTTCACTTGCAGGTCAAAGAGATTATACTGCATCATCTACATCTGGAACAGGTATGATAGTAGTAGGTCTTGCATCTATAATTATTGGTGAAGCTATATTTGGTAAGAGATCATTTATTAATTGGTTAGTTTCTGTATCTTTAGGTGCTGTAGTATATTATTTTATAATTGCTATCGCTCTATATTTAGGATTCCCTTCACATCTATTAAAGGTTTTATATGCAATATTAATTGTAATAATTCTTGCAATAGGATTTGTTAAGGAAAAATATCATATTGAGTTTAATATCTATGATAGAATTAAGAATGCTATTTTTAAGAAGAAAAATACTGATACAGCAATTGAAGAACTTCGTGATAGCGAAGGAGCAACTCTAAATACAGAAGAGGTTGCAAAGGAATTATCTACAATTGAAGAAAATGAAATTACAACTGATAATCCTTTTAAATCTATGCTTAAGGTAAGTCATGCAACTAAGGTATTTAATCGTAGTGGTAATAAAGAGGATGTTAAGGTAGCCTTAAATGATATGTCTATAGATATCAAAGATGGTGAGTTTGTAACCATCATTGGAGGAAATGGATCTGGTAAATCAACATTCTTTAATTGTGTATCTGGAGTTTATAAGCTTGAGGATGGACAAATATTTATAAATGGAAAGGATGTTACTAAAACTCCTGAATATTTAAGAGCACGTTATATTGGTCGTGTTGCACAAGACCCATATCAAGGAACTGCTCAGAATATGTCAATTCTTGAAAACCTATCTATCGCATCTAGAAGAAATAGAAGAAAGACATTAAGATGGGGATTTAATGCTTCTAATACTAAGAAATATAAAGAATTACTAAAGCCTTTAAATCTTGGTCTTGAACGTAGAATGGGAACTAAGATAGGATTACTATCAGGAGGACAAAGACAAGCTGTTACACTTCTAATGGCTACATTAGAGCGTCCTGATGTATTATTCCTTGATGAGCATACAGCTGCCCTAGACCCTAAGACTGCTAAAACAGTATTAGAGCTTACAGACCATATTGTTAAAACAAATCATCTTACAACAGTTATGGTTACACATAACATGAAGGATGCTATTAAATATGGTAACAGATTATTAATGTTCAATAATGGTAAATGTATTTATGATGTTTCTGGTGAGGAAAAGAAGAATCTTACTGTAGAAGCATTATTAAAGAAATTTGAAAATGTCGAATTTACAGACAAGGATATTTTAGGTTAAAAATGAGGATGTACTTAGTACATCCTTTTTATAATAATTCAAAATAATTAAAAATAATTATTGAAATATTATTTTATATGGGGTATTATAATAATAGTTAGGAGAGGTGTTTTTATGTTAGAAATTAAAGATTTAAATCACACATATTCAGATGGTAAGGTAGCTATTAAAAATATTAATCTTACTGTTGAAAATGGTGATATTTATGGATTTGTAGGACCTAATGGTGCTGGTAAATCCACAACTATTAAATCAATAGTAGGTATCTTACCTTATACATCAGGTAGTATCAAAGTAAATGGAAGGGATGTAATTAGGGATAGCATTGCAGTAAAACAAGAGATTGCATATATTCCAGATAATCCAGACTTATATGAGGGATTAACAGGTATTCAATATCTTAATTTCATTGCCGATGTATATAATGTGGGAGAAGTAAGAGCTGAGCTTATTGATAAATATGCGACTATGTTTGAAATTAAGGATGATTTATTAAAACTTATTAAATCATATTCTCATGGTATGAGACAAAAGCTTGCGATAATATCAGCCCTAATACATAAGCCAAAGCTTATAATTATGGATGAGCCTTTTGTAGGTCTTGACCCTAAGGCTACTTTCCAAGTAAAGGAAATATTAAAGGAGCTTTCACAAGAAGGGTGCTCAATATTCTTCTCAAGTCATGTTCTTGAGGTAGTAGAAAAGTTATGTAATAAGGTTGCTATAATAAGCAATGGTGAAATAAAGGTTAATGGAAGAGTTGAAGATATAATAGGAAATGAATCCCTAGAGGATTTATTTATGGAGATTGCAGGATAATGAGTGGATTTCTATTATTATGTAAGAATCAATTTCTTCAATCAATTAATCAAGTTAGAAGAAATAAGGCTTCAGCTGTAGGAAACTTAGTATTTACAGTTTTCCTTGTAATCCTATTTTTAGGTATTTCTACGATGTTTTCTTATGGAATATATGATGCAATGAGTGTAACAAATACATTAGATAAGTTTTTACTAGTTGTAGCCTCATTAGCATTAGTTTTAATAATTACAACATCAGCCTTAAGAATTAAGGGTACCATTTATGGTAATAAGGATTATAATTTATTAAAAACTCTTCCAATAAAAAATAAATCAATAATCGCATTCAAGTTTTTTGATATATATATTGCTGAGGTGAAGTTTTCATTAGCATTTTTGCTTCCAGCATTAGGAATTCTTATTTATTATGATGCCTATGACATTGATACTATAATAGGTGGAATATCACTTGCATTACTATTACCAATATTGCCTATATTATTTTTCGCATTAGTTGGATTATTATTAAGTCTTGTGTTTGATAGAATGCGCTTCTCATCAATAATTACTGCAGTATTAATGCTTGCTTTAATTACAGGAATATATCTTTTGATTTATCTGCCTAGTAATGATGTAGAAAAAAGTAATACATATTTAAAACTATATGATGCTATTAAGCATATAGATCCACTACTTTTAATATCCTATAAGGGAATTGATGGAAGTATTTTATATTCATTACTTTTTATAGGAATAAATGCTTTAATTTTAATTGCCTCAATTATTTTACTTGCTACAACATATGATAAGGTAAATATGGCAATTGCATCTAGAACATCTAAGAATAGTGGTCAAATAATGTATAAGTCATCTAATACTTTTAAGGGATTATTTAATATTCAAATGAGAAGAATTGTATCTTCTTATAATATATTAATAAATCTATTAATGGGACCACTAATGGCTGTTTTGTGTATGGTTATTATGTATTTCTCATTTAGGAATGGAGCTGAAAATAGTGGAGGTGATCCTGGTATTATTTCTGGGGTAGTAAGTACAATATTTTTAACATATCCTGTATTGCTTTTAGGTCTTACACCATATTCAGCATTTTCAATATCCTTAGAAGGAGAAGCCTTCTGGATGCTTAAGGTTTTACCAATAAGAACATCAGATATATTAAAATCAAAGATAATCCCTTCACTAATATTTGCACTTCCTGGTGCCATCATTGCGCCTATTGTTGGTGGATTTATTTATGATGTTTCATATGTAGAAATAATATTTAGTGCTTCCCTTTATATCTTATATACAATTTTATTTGCTTACCTAGGATTATTATTTAATCTACAAAAGGCGAATATTCATTACAAGAATGAAACAGAGGCTATTAAAAAGGGTTCAAGTACATTAAGATGTCTTGGAATTGGATTTATTGCAGTGATTGCAATTATGGTGATTCTTGGAGTGTTTAAACATTTTGATATTGTATATTATGGGTATTTAATAATCGATATTACTCTATTAGGATTAATTATTTTAGTCTATAATATCCTAGATAAGAATGGTGCTAGATATTTAAATGCTATATTCTAAGATAGAGATTTTTCTCTATCTTTTTTCTTAAAATAATAATATAATATATGCAGGTGATATTATGCTAGAATTAAAATGTATTAAAGAGGATTTTTTTGGAAACGGAATCGTAATATATAAGGATGAGGAAAGAAAAATTCCAGGTCTTATGGAAGGCGAGATAGGTCTATTTGAGCCTGTTAAAAATGGTAAATATACAAATCTTCAGCTTTTAGATATAAAGAAGGTATCACCTGATAGATGTGAGCCTAAATGCCCTGTATATAAAGAGTGTGGTGGATGCCAATTCCTACATACTACTTATGAACATGAGCTTAAGATTAAAACGGAATATATGAAGGATTTATTTAAAACATCACGTAGTGTAAAAATAGATGATGTAATTCCTATGGATAATCCTTATTCATATAGAGATAAATGTCAAATGACATATAAGCTTTCTAAATCTAAAAAGGTTGTATGTGGATTTTATGAGGAGAAGAGCCATAAGATTGTCCCTATTACAAATTGTATGATTCAATCAGATAAAGCGACAGCTATTATTGATGGGATTAATAAGGCTTTAACTAAGAATAAGATTGAACCATATGATGAGAAAACTGGAAGAGGAGTAGTTCGTCATGTGGTTATCCGTATAGGTGAATATACAAATGAGATAATGGTATCTCTTGTAACTAATGGAGAAATGTTCCCAGGAAGAAAGAATGTTATTAATGATATTCTAAAGCAAAACCTTGGTATTACTACAATTGTTCAGAACTATAATGATAGAGATACATCTATTGTTATGGGTGATAGAGAAAGAGTGTTATATGGGCCAGGATTTATTTATGATAAAATTGATGAATTTAAATTCAAGCTTTCATCTAGATCATTCTATCAGGTAAATCCTAAAGGTATGCTAAAGCTATACAAAAAGGCTATAGACGCCTTAGACATTAAAAAGACTGATATTGTACTAGACGCATATAGCGGAGTTGGTACAATAGGTATTTTAATGTCAAAAATGGCACGTGAGGTATATTCAGTAGAGCTTAATAAGGATGCATATAAGGATGCGATTATTAATGCTAAGCTTAATAACGTTAAAAATATAAAGTTCTTTAATGAAGACTCTACAAGATTTATTCAAAATCTTGCAAAGAATAGGGTTAAAATTGACCTTTTAGTACTAGATCCTCCAAGAGAAGGATCAACTAAAGAGTTTATTAACGCAGTAGGAGCATTAAAGCCTAAGAAGGTAGTTTATGTTTCATGTGAGCCTAAATCACTTCAAAGAGATCTTTATGATTTTACTAAGAATGATTATAAAATAGTATCTATTGACTCTGTAGATATGTTCCCAAGAACATCTAACCTTGAAACGGTTTGCTTGCTGACAAGGAAATAATCAAAAATATCCAAAAATGCTCAAATTATTAAATGATTGTCCTCAAATGTGTTAAATTTCATTGAAGTAAGACGGAGTTTTAGTTATTCCGATTGGAAGTTTGAAAGATTAATTTAGGAGTATAAGTATGGAGTATATTTTAGTAACAAAAGATAATTTAGAAAAAGAACATATATGTTGTGCGATATCTAATAATAATGATATTCAAGTGTCATCGAAAAAGAATTGGTTAAAAGATAGATTTGACGATGGATTAGTATTTTTAAAATCAGTTGAAAGAGGTAAATGCTTTATAGAATACATACCAGCAGAAAACGCCTGGAATCCATTAGATGCAAATGGTTACATGTATATAGATTGTTTATGGGTATCAGGTTCATTTAAAGGTCATGGCTATTCAAACAATTTATTAGATGCTTGCATTAAAGATTCTAAGTCAAAAGGAAAGCTTGGATTATGTATTTTATCTAGCAAAAAGAAATTACCATTTTTAGCTGATCCCAAATTTTTAGCATATAAAGGTTTTGAAGTAGCAGATGAAGCTGATAATGGAATACAGTTATGGTACTATCCATTTGATAAGAATGCATTAAAACCAATGTTTAAAGAATGTGCAAAACATCCTCGTATTGAAGAATCTGGCTATGTTTTATATTATACAAGTCAATGCCCATTCAATGGAAAATATGTTCCTATTGTAGAACAAACAGCTAAAGACAATAATATTCCATTTAAAGCAGTTCATATAAATAGTAAGGAAGAAGCACAAAATGCTCCTACACCTATTACAACATACGCATTATTTAAAGATGGTAAATATGTCACTAACGAACAAATGAATGATACAAAATTCTTAAAACTACATAATGTTTTAAAATAAAATATCAGCACTACAATAATCGCACACCCTGAAAAATGATGGTTTGTCAGCATTTATTATAACTGTACCCATGTTGAAACAATTTGCTTACTAGAATTAATGAAGTAGAAGATGACTCAAAGTTTTTGACTTTGAGTTTTCTTATTATTAAAATAATATTCGTTAATTTATTAATAATTAGATAAAAAATGGTATTTTAAAATAAAAGGTGTTATAATTTATTCATGTTTAAAGGAGATAATATCATGTATAAAATTGGTTTATTAGGATATGGTAAGATGGGTGGTGCCATTATAGGTGGACTTATCGAGGCAAAAAAATATAAAAAGGAGGATATCTTGATTTATTCTTTAAATAAAGAAGATATCACTCGTGATGGATATACAGCTGCTTGCTGTGAATCATTTGTATATGAAAATGTTGAGACATTAATTCTTGCGATTAAGCCTCAGCAATTTGAAGAGGTTATGGATAAGCTTAAGGATTGTAAGAATAAGCCAGAGCTTATTATCACAATTGCCGCAGGTATTACTATTTCATATATTGAGAAATCACTTGGAAGTGATTTAAAGGTTGTAAGAGTAATGCCAAATCTTGGAGCTGCAATTAAAATGGCTGTTACAACAATGGCTCATAATAAGAATGTAGATAGTAAGAGCCTAGATATGGCAAAATCTATATTTGAGTCTATTGGAAGTGTTACATTAGTTGATGAGGATAAGATTAATACATTATTACCACTTAATGGTTCTTATCCAGCATATATTTGGTATTTTATCCGTTCTTTTGTAAGATATGCAGAAAAGAATGGTGTTAATCCTGCTGATGCGAGAAAAATGCTTGCGGATGCTACTATTGGATGTGCTAAAATGCTAAATGAGTCTCCGAAGGATTTAGACACATTAATCAATGATGTATGCTCATATAAGGGTACTACAATTGAAGGAGTTTATGTATTTGATGATATGAAGCTTGATGAAATTGTAGATAAGGCTTCAGCTGCATGCGCTAAGCGTGGAGATGAGCTTGCTAAATAGAAGTGCCAAAGCACTTTTATTTTTTTTTATAATAAAGAAAAAAGAGGTCATAAGACCTCTATTATTATCAAGTGGCGGTTCGTAAGCGATTCGAACGCTTGACAACACGCTTAGAAGGCGTGTGCTCTATCCAGCTGAGCTAACGAACCATCTCAACAACGATTAGTATTATAAACCATAAAGCCTTAAAAGTAAAGGATTTTTTTAGTTATTTTCGTTGTTTTTATCATTAGTATCGATAATATCCTCATATTTGTCGTTTACTTGAGTTATATGTCTATTCTTACCATGACCAGTAGACTTATATTTAATATATTTCTTACCTTTCTTATCAAGCATAATAGTAATAATTAAAAACACTGTAAGGATTATTATTAAAGCCCCAGTACAAAATAATCTCCACCAAGATGTAAACTTAAATAGTAGAAGTATACCAAATGTGATAGTTAATATTGAAGCTACAAGATATGAGATTAGCTCGTATTTTATTTTTCCTCTATTATTTTTTTCACTAACAAATAAAGCTATAAATGATCCTAGAAGAAATACACCCATAACTATTGCTAGAATCGCAAATAATGTCATATATAATCACCTTTTTTATGATAGCACAAAATGGATAAAAATAAAATACTATTAAAATTTAAGATAAAAGGTTTTAGTTTAAAATAAAATTAAATGTTTTATTATAAAAGACTAATTTTTAACTAAAATACCGCTTTATGACTTGTTTTACATACAAATTTGTACTAAAATAGTACTTAGTAAATCAAAGTGAGGTAATAAGTAATGTTAAACATTAGATTTGAAAAAGCTGAAAAGCTTAAAGAGAAGCCAGATCAAAATAATTTAGGATTTGGAAAGTATTATACAGACTATATGTTTGTAATGGATTGGTTTAAGGGAAAGGGATTTACAGACCCAAGAATTGTTCCTTATGCACCTATTCCATTTGACCCTGCATGTCTTGTACTACACTATGCACAAGAGACTTTCGAGGGTATGAAGGCTTATAAGACTGAAGATGGAAGAACTTTATTATTCCGTCCAGAGATGAACGCAAGAAGATTCCAAACTTCAAATGAGCGTCTTTGTATGCCTCAGGTACCAGTAGAGGACTTTGTACAAGCTGTAACAGAGCTTGTTAAGGTTGAGAAAGATTGGGTACCTACTGCACCTAACACTTCATTATATATTAGACCATTTATGTTCGCATACCAGCCTAAGCTTGGAGTTCATGATGCTGAGCACTATCTATTTATGGTAATCCTTTCACCAGTTGGATCATATTATCCAGAAGGATTAAAGCCAGTTAAGATTTATGTTGAGGAGAATATGGTTCGTGCCGTAACAGGAGGAACAGGATTCACTAAGTGTGGTGGAAACTACGCTTCATCAATCCTTGCACAAATTGAGGCTGAGAAGAAGGGATATTCTCAAGTTCTATGGCTTGATGGTGTACATAAGAAGTACATTGAAGAGGTTGGAACTATGAACGTTATGTTTAAGATTGACGGAGAAATCTACACAGCACCAGCAGAGCTTGGTAAGGGTTCTGTACTTCCAGGTGTAACTCGTGATTCTATGATTAAGCTTCTTCGTGCAAAGGGATATAAGGTTCATGATACTGAGAAGGATAGATTATCAATTGATGATTTATTAAAGGCTGCTAAGAAGGGTAAGCTTGAAGAGGCTTTCGGAACAGGTACAGCCGCAGTTATTTCTCCAATTGGAGTTCTAGCATATAAGGATAAGGTTTTCTTCAATAATGAGAAGATTGGACCTGTATCACAAATGCTATTTGATACATTAACAGGAATTCAATGGGGTCGTCTTGATGACGAGTTCGGATGGACTGTTGAGGTTAAGTAATTATTTACTTAAAAGATACAAAAGGGACTTCGTGTCCCTTTTTTTTCTCACCAAAATATATTATAATTAATGTGGGTGATTAATTTGAAGGCTAATGAAAAGAATAAATTAAGGATTGTTGAAATAATTGAATATCTAATGATTGAGTCTGATGAGGAGCACCCTGTTAGTGTTGTAATGATTCAAGATTATCTTAAGGATAAGGATATTTCAGCTGACAGAAAAACAATATACTCAGATATTGCTGTTATAAATGAATATTTTATGTCTGTTGTAACAGTTAAGAAATCACAAAATTGGTATTATTGTAATGATAGAAAATTTGATTTTTCAGAAATACAAGTTATTGTATCTGCGATAGTTTCTGCAGGCTTTATTGACCCAAAGACATCAGATGATTTAATTGAGAAGCTTTATTCACAAACATCAAAATATATTTCTAAGGAAATAAAGGGAAATATCACCATTAAGAATCCTTCAAAGCATTCTAATCGTGATACTCTTAATTCGATAGATACTATAATTAGTGCTATTAGAAGCAAAAAGCAAATTACATATCAATATATAAAGCATGATATTAATGGTAAGCTTAATACTAAAAATCATAAGTTTACACCAGTTGATCTAATTTATAATGATAATTATTATTATTGTGTTATGGCTGGATATAAGGATGATGAGGTTAAGTTTTATCATATAAGAATTGATAGAATGCAAAATGTTATGATATCAGATGAAAATGCTATATCTCATAACTATAATTCTAATAATTATGTTGCAAAGCATTTCCAAATGTGGGATGGAGACCTTTCTTGGGTTGAGCTTATTATCTCGAATGAGGTAGTTGATTCAATGATGGATAAGTTTGGTGAAAAGCTTTTAATTCAGCCTATAGATGAAGCTCATGCAAGAATACAGGTTCAGGTTGCTGTATCTAAGGCATTCTTTTCATGGATTGTAACATTTGGTGATAATGTTAAAATTATCACAAAGGATGTTAAAGCTAAGTTTATAGGATACATTGCAGAAATAGTAAATCAATATAGAAATGACGAGGAATAGAATATGTACGTGTTTAATAATATAATTTATAAAGAGGTTTATGAATCAATTAAAAAAAGAGATGAATCAATGATTTCATACCTAATAGATTTCGCACTAAGACATCATTATGTAGGAAATATAATTCATATTTATATAGCCTACATGCTAGCATATAATGAAAATCCATTTTCAATTTCTTGTGAGAACAAGGGTGAAATGCTTGGTGATCATAAAATTATTCTTGAGGATTTCAAGGAATTTTATGATATATATCATGATGATTTTAATGATGTTTTACATATTGATCAGGTAAAATCATTTGAGATTATTCGTCATGAAGAGGAATATTACGACACTGAGGTTCAAAGTGTTGTAAATATGTTTAATACAATTCTTGAAAAATGCAAGAATGTAGAGGAGTTCTATCAAGCAACTATTAAATTCTATCAAGATTATGGAGTTGGTGAGTTTGCATTCCATAAAGCCTTTAGAATATCAGATGATGGAGAGCTTATACCTGTTAAGAATGTATTAAATGTATCCTTTGATGATTTAATTGGCTATGATTGGCAAAAGCAAAAGCTTATAGAAAATACTAAGGCCTTCTGTGATGGTAAGATGGCTAATAACGCCTTACTTTATGGTGATGCAGGTACTGGAAAGTCAACATCAATTAAAGCTGTTTTAAATATGTTTTTCCATCAAGGACTTCGTATGATAGAGGTTTATAAGCATCAAATGAATGATGTAGCTAATCTAATAGCTACATTTAAGAAAAGACATTATAAATTTATAATTTATATGGATGATCTATCATTTGAGCCTCAAGAAATTGAATATAAGCAGCTTAAATCAATTATTGAAGGAGGACTTGAGGCTAAGCCACAAAATGTGTTGGTTTACGCTACATCTAATAGACGTCATATAATTGCAGAAACAACTGCTGATAATTTAGGTAGTGATCTGCATCGTAAGGAGACTGAGGCTGAAAAGCTAAGCCTATCAAATAGATTTGGACTACAAATATATTATATGTCCTTAAATAATATTGAATTTAAGAATATGGTAGTAGAGCTTGCGAAGCGTAAGGATGTTACTATGCCTATAGAAGAGCTTTTAGCAAAGGCTTGTCAATGGGAGATTAGGTATGGTAATTTATCAGGTAGAACAGCTGAGCAGTTTATAAATTATATATCAAATGGAGGGAAGGATATTTAATGAGACCAGTTAAAATTATTAGTGATTCTACATGTGATTTAAGTGAAGAGCAAATAAAATCTTTAGATATTGAAATAATGCCTTTATATATAAACATTAAGGATAAATCATTTAAGGATGGTATAGATATTAATGTAAGTGATTTATATAGGTATGTTGAGGAAGAAAAAATATTACCAAAAACTGCGGCTATATCTATTCAGGATTATATTGATACATTTAAAAAATGGATTGATAGGGGATATGATGTAGTATTTACTGGAATATCTGGAGGATTATCATCTTCATTTAATAACACAAGGCTTGCGATAGAGGAGCTTGGAGCAGAGGATAAGGTGTTTTCTATAGATTCTAAAAATCTTTCAACAGGTATTGGTCTACTATTACTTAAAGCGTGTGAGAAAAGGGATAGTGGAGTTTCTGCAAAAGAGGTTGCAGATTACATGAATAGCTTTGTAGAAAGAGTAAGAAGCCAATTTATAATCGATAGATTTGATTATCTATATAAGGGTGGAAGATGCTCATCTATGGCCCGTATATTTGGTACAATGCTTAAAATTAAGCCACTTATTACAGTTCGTGATGGAAAAATGACTGTGGCTGAAAAGCCTCACGGAAAGAAGATTAAGGGGCTTGAGGCATTATTACGCTTCCTAGAGCGTGATAAGGATAAGCTTGATTTAGATAATGTATTTGTAACTCATACATATGCAGATATGGATGCTAAATATTTAGTAGATAAGATAAAAGAAAATTATAGCTTTAAAAATGTATATGTTACAAATGCTGGTTCTACAATTGCATCACATTGTGGACCTGGAACAATTGGAATATTATATATTGTAAATGAATAAAAAGTGATATAATAAATAAAAGAAGAAAAAAAGGTTATAGTAAAAGGAAGGGATAATTATGGCTACAACTACAAAGAAGACAACAACTACTAAAACTGCAAAGCCAGCTGATAAAAAGGCTACAGCTACAAAGAGCGCTGATAAGAAAACTGCAACTACAAAGTCAGCTCCTATTAAGGTTTCAAAGCCTAAGGCTACAATTGCGAAGGCTGAGGAAAAGGCTAAGGAGACTAAGACTAGCGGTAAGACTATCTACCATGTATCAAAGAGAACTAATGATAAGAATGACCGTGAGTGGAAGGTATTTATTCAAGGATCTGAAAAGGTAATCAAGATTTTTAAGACACAGCAGGAGGCCTTAGATTACGCAACTAAGCTACGTAAGGACAAAGATACAACTGTTATGCTTCATGGTCTTGATGGTAAGATTAGAAAGTACTAAAAAGGGTGAATTAATTCACCTTTTTTTAAATCTTTATGATAAAATAAGATTAGGTGATAATCTTGAATATAGTTTATGGAGGATCCTTTAATCCACCAACTATTGCCCATGAGGGAATAATTAGTGAATTAAAAAGGACATTTAAGCCAGAAAATATAATAATTATACCTGCAGGAAATTCCTATAATCGTAAGGAGCTTCTAGATTTTAAAGATAGATATAATATGCTAAAGCTTATATCAAATGATATAATATCGGATATTGAAAACAAAAATCTAGAATATAAGGGAACCCTATACACATTAGATTTATTATCTAAAGATTATAAGGATATTTATTTTGTTATGGGTGCTGATAATCTAATAGATATTAAATCTTGGATTAGATATGAGGAGCTATTAGAAAAATATAATTTTATTATCATCACTCGTGATGATATTAATATAGTTGATTTTATTGATAATAATTTGAGAAAATATAAATCTCATTTTAAGCTAATTAGCTTAAAATACATGGTTTCATCTACAAAAATTAGAAATAATATTGATGATAATAAGGATATGCTAAATCCTAAAGTTTATGAATATATTAAAAAGAATCATTTATATGAGGAGTGATTGAATTGATTAATAACGGTTTTTTAAAGGTAGCTTGTGCAACTCCAATTCTTAAGGTTGGAAATCCTAAATTTAATATTTCTGAAATACTAAATATGCTAAAGGATAATAAGGCCTCTGTTGTGGTATTTCCTGAGCTTTGTATTACAGGATATACATGCCAAGACTTATTTTATTCATCTGAATTATTAAATGAGTCATTAGAGGCATTAGATTATTTTTTAAAGAATAATAGCTTTGATGGAATAGTCGCATTAGGACTTCCTCTTTTAAATGAGGGTTCTTTATATAACTGCGCTGTTGTTATAAAGAAAAATGTGATTTTAGGAGTTGTTCCTAAAAGATCTCTTCCATCATCTCATGAATTTCAGGAGAAGAGATGGTTTAAGCCAGCTTATAATAAAAACACTGATACTATAAGAGTTTTAGATAATGTTTATCCTTTTGGAAATATTATATTCCATGATTATAAAAATGATATTCATTTAGGTGTTGAGATATGTGAGGATATGTGGTCTACTATATCTCCTGGTAATATATTATCTCTTAATGGATGTAATATGATTTTAAATCTTAGTGCTTCTAATGAAACTCTTGGAAAGAGTGATATTAGAAGAGCTTCAGTCATTGAATCATCAAGAAAAAATAATGGAGCCTATATTTACGCTTCATCAGGTGTATATGAGTCAAGTGCTGATACTGTTTTTTCAGGTCATGATATTATAGCCTCTTGTGGAGAAATCATTAAGGAGGGTGAAAGCTTTTCTCTTAATTCCGAAATGATTTATGGAGATATTGATATTAAGGCTATAAATTATAAGAGAAGATCTAATACAAACTTCCATGATAATATTCATATTGATTTTCCTCATATAGATACTATGTTTTCATTAGATAATACAGATTATGTATTTGAAAATAAAATATCAAATGAACCATTTATTCCACAAAATGAGCTTGAGTCCTTTAATAAAATTAAATCATTACAGGAATATGCACTTATAAAAAGAATTAAATCATCACATTCCAAATCAATTATAATTGGTGTTTCTGGAGGTCTTGATTCAACACTTGCACTTTTAGTTGCGATTAATGCATTTAAGACTCTAAAAATGGATTTAAAGAATATTATTGCTGTAACAATGCCAGGATTTGGTACATCTAAGCGTACAAAATCTAATGCCTTAACTATGATGGAATCTCTTGGTATTACAGTTCTTGAAATGCCTATTGCAAAGGATGTAACATCTCACCTAGATTTAATTGGTCATGATATGAAGATTCATGATGTAACTTATGAAAATGCCCAAGCAAGATATCGTACTATGATTTTAATGGATTTAGCTAATAAATATAGTGGATTTGTTCTTGGTACAGGTGATTTATCTGAGCTTGCACTTGGATGGTGTACATATAATGGAGACCAAATGAGTATGTATGGAATTAATGCTGGTATTCCGAAGACTTTAGTTCGTTTTATGGTTAAGATGCATGCATCAGTGGATTTTAAGAATATTCATGATACATTAATAGATATTTGTAATACACCTATTTCACCAGAGCTTACTGATGAGAATCAGCATACTGAGGATAGTGTTGGTAAGTATGAAATTAATGATTTCATTTTGTATAGATATCTTACATGCGGTGATGATAGAGAGCGTATTATTTATCTTTTAGGTCTAGCCTTTGATTTATCAAATGAAGAAGCAGTTAATTATACAAATAAATTCTTCCATAGATTTATAAATCAGCAATTTAAGCGTCAAGCATTACCTGATGGACCAAAGGTTTTAGATATTTCATTAAATCCTAGAGGGGATTATAGAATGCCTTCTGATATAGAAAGAGATTGATAGCTTATGAGTGAGGAATTAGTCGCAAAGCCAAAAAGTAAAATATTTGAGTCTGATGACTCACTTTATAAGGTTATTAAAGCCAAAACAAAATCCGATGAGGACATAGTCCTTGTTGGATTTTTCCCATCTTTAACATATGATATTTATTATCGCTTTATTGGTGAAAAAACAATAAATCCTAAATATGGTGTACAGTTTAAGGTTGAAACCTATAAAAGAGATGATTTAAATGATAAGGATGGTATTATTTTATATTTATCATCAGGTCTTATTAAGGGTGTTGGTATTAAAAGTGCTGAGAAAATATATGAGCTTTTAGGGGATAATGCGATTAATGAGATTATAAATGATAAAAATGTATTGAAGGCTATTAAAGGATTTAGCCAAGAAAAGATTAATACAATATATGATTCTCTTATATTAAATCAACGTCTTGAGAAGGCTTATGTTGAGCTTTATTCGTATGGGCTTACTCCAAATATGGTTGGAAAGCTTTATCAGCAATATGGTGATAATACCCTTCCTTTAATTAAAGAAAATCCATATAGGCTTATTTATGAGGTTAATGGATTTGGGTTTAGTAAGGCTGATAATTTAGCCTTATCTTTTGGATTTTCAAGACATAGTAAGAAAAGAATTGAAGAGGGTGTTTTATATACTCTTTATGAGGTTTGTGAGCAAAAGGGATTTACCTTCCTTACAGATAATCAGCTTATAAATAGCTCAATTCAAATCCTTAATAAGGGAGCAGTAGAGGTTGATTTGGTTCAAAATAGCGAGGTTATTGACGCTATAACATTACTTATTAAATCACAGAAATTTATTAAGGAGGATAATAGATATTATCCTAAGGCCTTATATGAGGCTGAATGTAGTGTAGCCTCAAATATCTTAAGAATTAAAAGCTATGATAAGAATAAAATATATTCCTTAGATATGCTAAATGAGAAGCTTAAGGATGTTGAGGCTACATATAATATTAGATATACAGAGGGTCAAAAGGACGCTATTTTTAGTGCTATAAATAATAATATTTCAATTATTACAGGTGGACCTGGTACAGGTAAAACTACTATAGTTAAGGGTATATTAAATCTTTTAGCAGTTCTTAATAATAAATCTATTACAGATGATGAGTTTAGACATAGATTAGTCCTTTGTGCTCCAACAGGACGTGCAGCCTTACGTCTTGGTCATCAATGTATGGTTGAGGCACAAACTATTCATAAAACACTTGGTTATAATTATGCATTAGAGTTTGAATATAATGAATCTCATAAGATAAATGGAGATATTATTGTAATAGATGAGTTTTCTATGGTTGATGTAGAGCTTTGTGATGCCCTATTTAAGGCGATTAAAACAGAGGCTAGGGTAATTATTGTAGGAGATTCTAATCAGCTTCCTTCAGTAGGTCCTGGTAATGTTTTATATGATTTAATTGAATCAAATATAATAAATACAACAAAGCTTACTGATATAATGAGACAGGATGATGATTCATCAATTATTGAATTATGTCAGGGTGTTTCAAAAAGCTTTGTACCATATAATCTGTTTAATAAGAAAAGTGATTTATATTTTTATCCTGCAGACTCAACTGCAACCTTAGAAAAAATATTAATATTTGTACAAGCATTCCTTAATAAGGGAGGATCTATTTTAAATGATTTACAAATATTAGCTCCTATGTATGCAGGTCCTTGTGGAATTAATGCGATTAATAAGGCTATTCAGGATAAGTTTAATGATGAAACTATATCTATTACAAGGGGTAGTAGAATATTTAAAAGGCTTGATAAGGTATTACAGCTTAAAAACGATCCTGAAAAGGGTATTATGAATGGTGATATTGGATATATTGATTCAATTTCACATACTGATGAAATGGATTATCTTATGATTAGATTTGATAATGTTTTAGTTAAATATCCTGCAAAGGATTTAGATGATTTAACATTAGCTTATGCAATATCTATTCATAAATCTCAGGGTAGTGAATATAAAAATGTCATTATGCCAATTTTAAGTGATTATTTTGTTATGATGAAAAGAAAGCTTATATATACAGCATTTTCAAGAGCTAAGGAAAAACTAATTCTTATAGGAGATTATAAGATATTAGCTCAAGCAGTTAAAAGAACTGATGATATAAGACAAACAACTCTTTATAATAGGCTTTATAATAAAAGAAGTCTAACAAAAAAGGTCATCTACATAGATGACCCAAATATTCCATTCTCGACTCTTGGTGAAGAGGGAATGGAGGGAATAACTCCATATACCTTTATGACAAAGGACTAGATTAAAAAGCTTAGTCCTTCTCTATTTATTTCATGATTTTTGCCTTTGTAGGCATTTTCAAGAATTGTATCTACAGAAAACTGTAGAATAATTGATAGCCTATATAGCTCAAGGGGAGATGGCAATATTTTATTTGCTTCAATTCTTGAGTATGATGATTGGCTTATACCTAAGGCAGCTGATATTTCCTCCTGAGTCATATTTTTGTTATGCCTATAAGCCTTAATTTGTTCTCCTATTGTTTTCGTAAATATCACCTCACTAAATAATTATAGCAAGTTTTACAATATTTTACTTTGTTTTTTTAAAAATTATGTTATAATACGTTATGTGATATGTTGAAATAGATGAGTAAAAATATAATTCATTAAAGAGAGCAGTAGATGGTGGAAGGCTGTATGATAGTATTTTGAAGGCTACTATGGAGTATCAGGCTTAATCAGCCTTAAGTGATTTTCGAGTGCAGGATTTATTCCTGAACTAAGGTGGTAACACGGTAATTCGTCCTTAGATTATATATCTAAGGGCTTTTTTATTATTTCGGAGGATATTATTATGAAAAATATGAAGTCTTATGAAATCAGACAAATGTGGTTAGATTTCTTTGCATCTAAGGGTCACCAAGTTGAGCCTAGTGCATCTTTAATACCACAAAATGACCCAACTCTTTTATGGACTAACGCTGGAGTTACTCCATTAAAGAAATATTTTGATGGATCTGTTATTCCTGCAAATCCAAGAATTACTAATGCACAAAAGTGCATTCGTACAAATGATATTGAAAATGTAGGAAAGACTGCAAGACACCATACATTCTTTGAGATGCTTGGAAACTTCTCTATCGGAGATTATTTCCGTGATGAGGTTCTACCTTGGGCATTTGAGCTTTTAACATCAGATAAATGGTTTGGATTTGATAAGAATAGATTATATATCACATTCTATCCAGATGATTTTAAGACAAGAGATTTATGGATCAAGTGTGGAATGGATCCATCACACATGATTCCTCTTGAGGGAAATTTCTGGGAAATTGGAGAAGGACCTTGTGGACCTGATACAGAGATTTTCTTTGATCGTGGAGAGCAATATGATAAGCGTGGTATTGTTTGCTTAAAAGAGGATTTAGAGAATGATAGATATATTGAGATTTGGAATATCGTATTCTCTCAATTCAATTCTAAGGAAGGAGTAGATCGTAAGGATTATAAGGAGCTTCCTCATAAGAATATTGATACAGGTTGTGGACTTGAAAGATTATGTTGCGTTATGCAGGGTGTAAATACTAACTATGATACTGACCTATTTATGCCTATTATTAAGGAAATCGAGCGTATTTCTGGTGTTAAATATGAGGGTCAAATGGCTTTCAAGGTTATTGCAGACCATGTAAGAACTGTAACATTTGCGGTAGCTGATGGAGCTACTCTTTCAAATGAGGGAAGAGGATATGTATTACGTCGTGTTCTAAGACGTGCTACAAAGTATGGACATCAGCTTGGTATTAATAAGCCTTTTATGGCATCTTTAGTTGATAAGGTAATTGATATTATGGGTATGTTCTATCCTTATCTATCTCAAAAGGAGAGTATTGTTAAGGAGGTTATCACTCGTGAGGAGGAGAAGTTCCTTCAAACTCTTGGAGTTGGAGAAAAGAAGTTTGCTTCAATTGTTGAACAAACAAAGGGTGGTGTAATCTCTGGAGAAGATGCATTCCTATTATATGATACATTTGGATTCCCATATGAGCTTACAGAAGAGTATGCTTGGGAGAAGGGTCTTAAGGTAGACCACGAAGGATTTAAGGCTGCTATGCAGGCTCAAAAGGATCGTGCTCGTGCTGCTAGAAAAGACGTTGGTTCTATGAAGGGTCAAAATAAAGAATTCATGGAATTCAAGGAGAAGAGTGAATTCGTTGGATATGATACTCTTATGACTCAATCTAAGGTTATTAAGGTATTTGGTGATTCTGTTGTATTAGATAAAACTCCATTCTACGCATTTAGCGGAGGTCAGCTATGCGATAAGGGTACAATTAATGATATTGAGGTTTTAGATGTATCTAAGATGCCTAATGGTCAATATCTACATAAGCTTAGTGATAATACACTTTCTGAGGGTGATATTGTATCTTGTATAGTTGATGAAAATAATCGTAATCTTACTCGTAAGAATCACTCAGCAGCCCACCTATTCCAGGCTGCCCTACAGCATGTAGTTGGAGAGCATGCTCACCAACAGGGTTCTCAGGTATGTGCATCATATTCTCGTTTTGATTTTAATAATTATCAAAATCTAACAGATGATGAAATTATTCAAATTGAGGATTTAGTTAATAAATATATATCTGAGGGTCATGAGGTTGTAACTCACGTTCTTCCTATTGAAGAGGCTAAGAAGCTTGGTGCTATGGCTCTATTTGATGAGAAGTATGGAGATAAGGTTAGAGTTGTTGATATGTCTGTTTCTAAGGAATTCTGTGCAGGAACTCATGTATCTAATACTAAGGATGTAATTGATTATGAAATCAATTATATTGAATCAATTGGTTCAGGAGTATTTAGAGTACTAGCTACTACTGGAGAGAATGCAAAGGAATTATTAAAGAAGAATCTATCTAACCAATTTGATACAATTGATACATTAAATAAGAAGGCTCAAAATATTATTCTTGATGCTAAAAAGGATAATATTGATCTTAAATATAATGAGGTATCTCTTGATACACCGCTTAAGGGATATAGATATGTCTTATTTGTTAAGAAGGCTTTAGAGGATACTAAGAATAATCTACATCAATTAGAGGTAGAATATCAAAATAAGAAGAGCCAATCTGCATTAAAGTCTCTTGATTCATATAAGTCACTAATTAAGAATAATACAATTATTACAAAGTGTGATGTACTTGATTCAAATCTTTTAAAGGATATGGCAAATGCTATGGTTAATAACTTTAGCCTTAATCTTGTATTACTTGCATCAACTGATAATACAAAGGTTACATTTGTATGCGCAACAAATGGAAAATATAATGCAGGTCAAATAGTAAAGGCCGCTGCCCAAGCTTGTGGTGGAAATGGTGGAGGAAAGCCAACACTTGCACAAGCTGGTGGTAAGGATGCTTCAAAGATTATGGAGGCATTAGAGGCTGCAGAGGCATTAATTAAATAATGAAATATCTAGGACTAGACTTAGGAAGTAGAACCTGTGGGGTTGCTATTTCCGATGCCTTAGGTATGCTTGCAAGAACATATACTACTCTTAGGTTTAAGGATGATGATTACACCTATGCCGCAAATGAGGTCAAAAAAATATGTAAGACTGAAGGAGTATCTGTTATTGTTTTAGGTTATCCTAAGCATATGAATGGAGACGAAGGTATTAGAGCGCAAATATCTTTAAACTTTAAATCCCTTCTTGAGGAGGGTACCAATTTAAAGGTAGTTTTATGGGATGAGCGTCTTACAACAGTTGTTGTAGACCGCGTAATGATAGAAGGAAATATTCGCCGTGAGAAAAGACATCAAAAGAAGGATGAGCTTGCGGCTGTTGTAATCCTTGAGGATTACCTACAATCTTTATAGAAGGAGGAGTATATATGAAGGACAATATGATTACAATTACTACTGAGGATGGAAGAGTTATTGAATGTGTTATTTTATTTACATATCATTCAGATGATTTTAACCATGATTATGTAGTATTCAAGGATCCAAATAGTAATACCGCAGGTGCTTGTATCTATCATCCACAAGAGGATGGTAAGGGTACATTATCTGATATTGAATCAGATGATGAATGGGAAATGCTTCAAGACGCATTAAATGACTGGCTTGAAAAGAACTCTGATAAGTATGAGGAATCATGTGGTTGTGGTGGTTCATGCCAATGCGGTGGGGACTGCTCTTGCAATGGATGTGAAGAATAATGGGAATTAATATTTCACATGATATAGATAAATCTCTTAACCTTTCTTTTAATGAATATGAAATGCAAATGAGAGATTATGCTATAGAAAATAGTGTACCTATTATTACTGATGAAGGCCTTAAATTCCTTGAGGATACTATAAAAAAATATAATATTAAAACTATTCTTGAAATAGGTACTGCAATAGGATATAGCGCAGAACGTATTTCAAGGGCTAATGATACTACAGTCTATACAATAGAAAGAGTAGATTCTATGTATAATGAAGCTTCAAAGAATATAAAAGCCTTAGGTCTTGATAATAAGGTACATATAATTTTTAAGGATGCCCTTATGGCATATGATGATGTTAAAGACATTAAGTTTGACGCATTATTTATAGACGCCGCAAAGGGACAGTATAAGCATTTCTTTGAGCTTTATGAGCCTAATTTAAAAAAGGGTGGAATAGTAATATGTGATAATATGAGCTTCCATGGCTTTTTAGATAAAGATCCAAAAGAAATGTCAAGATCACTTAGAGGCCTTGTAAGAAAGCTTAAAGACTTCCATGATTTTTTAAATAACAATAATAATTATGATACTACATACTATGAAATAGGAGACGGTATGAGTATTTCTATAAAAAAATAAATATCACCCTTATGGGTGATTTTTTTATGCTATAATAGAATTGTGAATGGATGTGTTAATATGAATAATGAGCTTTTTAATTTAAATATATCTCCAGAGCTTAGACTTGAGTTTTTAAAAAGTATTTCAAAGGCTAAGGAGCTTATGGCCTATTATGAATGTGCCATAATGGAGGTTGAAACTAAGTTTAAGGTATTAAATAAGCAGTTTTCACTAATGTCTGATAGAAATCCAATTGATTCAATTCAATCAAGGCTAAAAAGTCCTGAATCCATTTTAAATAAAATGATTAAAAGAAATCTTCCTCTTACAATTGAGGCAATTGAAGAAAACCTTACAGATATTGCTGGTGTAAGAGTAATATGCTCATTCCTTGAGGATATTTATACTCTTAAAAAAGCCATTGAAAAACAAGATGATATTAAGGTTTTAATGATTAAGGATTATATTAAAAATCCAAAGCCTAATGGCTATAGATCACTTCATATGATAGTAGAAATCCCAATATTTTTACTTAATGAAAAAAGACCTATGAAGGTTGAAATTCAGCTTAGAACTATAGCTATGCAGACATGGGCTTCATTGGAACATCAAATATTTTATAAAAAGAATTATCCAGAGGATATTATACCCCTATATAAAGCTCAGCTTCTTGAGGCTGCGAATATAAGCTATGAGCTTGATATTAAAATGCAGGATATTAAGAAGGAGACTGAACAAAAAATTATTTCATGTGAGCCTGATCTAGATTAAAAAACATCCCATAAGCTTTTATGCCTATGGGATGCTTTTTATCTATAATATTTATAAACACAATCAATAGAAGAATCAATATCCTCTGGCTTAATACCTTCAAATGTAAGATAAGCATTAGGACATTTTTCTTTAATAATAGGGAAGAAGATATCCCATCTCATAAGACCTTGTCCTAGACCAACCTGAACAAGCTTATTAGCCTCATTATCAACAACAAAATCCTTTAGGTGGAATACTACTACATCATCCTTAAATAATTCAATAGCTCTATTAAAGATTTCTATTTGCTCATTATAATTTGAAATATCAAGATAATTGAAGATATCAATTATAATTTTTACATGACCATTATTAATCGCATCAAATAATCTCTTTAGCTGGTCTGGAGAATACATACAATGTCCATATGCACCCTCTATTGCAAGATATGAATCATTTTCCTTAGCACATTCTGCTAAATCCTTAAATATTCTGATATCCTCAGCTAAGGCCTCCTCAGTTCTATTAAGAGGATTATATGTCCATTTATCATCATTATATGATCCTGTTTCAGTTCCTACATATTTACAATTAAAATATTTAGCATACTTTAAATGCTCCTTAAATTTAGCTATCATTTGCTCTACCTTATTTTTATCAGAATGAACTGGATTAAAATAAGCACCAAGTAAAGATATTTCTAGTCCATTATCAGCAAATCCTTTATAAATAGCCTTACATTTTTCAGGATTTAAGGTACCTGCAAGACCAGTTTCACCTTCAATACATTTATTTAGTACAAGCTGTACTGCAGTAAGCTTATGTGAAGCTACCTTTTTAGCTACATCATATGCACTACCTTTTCCATAATCATGCGCTCTATAACTAATTTTAATCATAATTTTAACACCTCATAGATTTATTATATATTATTTTTCATTTATTTTAAATAAATAAATGTTTTAATTTGAATTGAATGACTTTAATGTTATAATTAAAAATGTATAATTGAGGTGTTATTTATGAAAATATCAGAAATATTAAAAAAGAAAAAAACTTTATCATTCGAGGTGTTCCCACCTAAAAAAGGAAAAGAGGATGACCTTGAAAATCTTTTTAGAACAATTGATATGGTAAAAAGATTTAATCCTGATTTTGTATCAGTTACTTATGGTGCTGGTGGTAATAATAGTAAAAATACAGCAGCTATCGCTGATTATTTAAAGAATAAGGCTGGTATTGAGCCTCTTGCTCACCTTACAGGTGGGCCTTCAACACCAGATGAAATCCTTAATGTTTTAAAGGATTTAAAGAGCAAGAGTATTGAAAATATACTTGCTTTAAGAGGAGATAAGCCTAAGGATTTAGATATAGAATATTGTAAGCATTTTGCACATGCTACAGATTTAATGGATTATATTAAGGACAATAAATATGATTTTTGTCTTGCAGGTGCATGCTACCCTGAGGGTCATACTGAGTGTGATACATTATATGAGGATTTATTAAATTTAAAGAAGAAGCAGGATAGTGGAGCTGAGTTTTTAATTACTCAGGTTTTCTATGATAATAATTATTTTTATCGTCTTTTAAGAGATGCTAGAAAAATAGGTATTACAGTACCTATTATTCCAGGTATTATGCCACTTACTACAAAGGCTTCTGTAGAACGTACTGTAAAACTTACAGGTGCTGCTGTACCTTTAACATTAAGAGCTATGATTGAACGCTTTAAGGATGATAAGGAGGCTATAAGAGAGATTGGTATTAATTATGCTGTGTCTCAAATCTTAGACCTTCTAGCTAATGATGTTGATGGTATACATATTTATATTTTAAATAATTTTAACAATGCCCTTGAAATATATGAGAAAATGGCACATGTTTTTGAAAAGGAAATGAAGTAGATTGAATAAAGACCTAATCTTAAAATATCTTGGTTATCGTAAAAGTATGCCAGATGCTATGACAGAAAAGTTAATAGATGAATGTATTTTAGAGGTTAAGTCTATTTCAAAGTTTAAATACATTTACCAGGAATTTAAGGAGCCTCTTCCTTTTATGCTAGAAAATGAAGGCTATATGAAATATTTAAGTGGTGCTACATCATATTTACTTGTAGCTACAACACTTGGTATTGATGTAGATAGAAGGCTTTCCTTATATGAAAAAACAGATATGACTAAATCAGTTATTTTTGATTGTACAGCTTCAGCCTATATTGAAGAGATGGCTGACAATTATGAAAAAAATAACCTTCCATATAAGAATCTATCATATAGATTTTGTCCAGGATATTCTAATACATCATTCTTAGATAATATGAAGATTGCGAAATATCTAAATGTTACAAAATACTTAGGTATAAGCTTTCTTTCGAGTGGATTAATGGTACCACTTAAGAGTATGATTGGAATTGTAGGTATTGGAAATACTAAAAGACGAAGCTGCGAAGGATGTCTTAGAATGGGTAAATGTGAATATAGAAGGGATGGTACTGTATGCTACAAGGAGTAGAGATATTTGATGGTGGATTTGGTTCTGAACTTCAAAAGCGCGGTATGAAGGCTGGAGAGGTTCCAGAAGAACTTAATATTTTAAAGCCAGAAATTATAACAGATATACATAAGGCCTATGTTAAGGCTGGATGTGATTATATTACATGTAATTCATTTGGACTAAATCCAATTAAAATGAAGGATTCTAAATATAGTGTAAAGGAAATGGCAGAGGCTGCCATAAGCTGTGCTAAAAAGGCTTCTAATGGACAAAAGATTATGTTTGATATTGGTCCTATTGGAAGATTATTACAGCCTCTTGGAGATCTTTCATTTGATGAAGCATATGAGTGCTTTAAGGAGATTGTTTTAATTACTAAGGATTTAGTTGATGGATATATAATTGAAACATTTAGTGATTTATATGAGATTAAGGCTTGTATACTTGCTGTAAAGGAAAATAGCTCAAATAAACTAATATACGCAACTATGACATTTGATGAGAGTGGAAGAACACTTACAGGATCTACACCAGAAATTATGACTTATACATTAGAGGGTCTTGGGGTAGATGCCCTTGGTGTTAACTGTTCACTTGGACCATGGGATTTAATGCCTATTGTAAAAAAGATTTTAGATTGCTCTCACACTCCTGTAATTGTACAAGCTAATCGTGGATTACCACGTATATTAAATGGAGCTACAATTTATGATTTAAAGCTTACTGATTTTACATCTGCTTATGATAAATTCTATGAAATGGGAGTCGCAATTATGGGTGGATGCTGTGGAACAGACCCTGATTTTATTAATGCTATCTCAGTTCATAAGGGTAAGCCTATTTTAATGAAGGAAAATCCTTATAAGACATTATGTTGTTCAGCAACAAATCTTATAGAGATTAAGGATGTTCAGGTTTGTGGTGAAAGATTAAATCCAACAGGTAAGAAGAAGCTTAAGGAAGCATTAGCTCAAGGTAATTATGATTACCTTCTACAGGAGGGTATTAAGCAGGTAAATGCTGGAGCTGATCTTTTAGATTTAAATGTTGGAGTTCCAATGATTGATGAGCCTAAGACAATGAAGGAAGCTTTAACAAAGCTTTTAGAGGTTATAAATCTTCCATTCCAAATTGATTCATCTAATAAAGATGCAATGGAGATTGGAGCAAGATACGCAAATGGACTTCCTATTCTTAATTCAGTTAATGGAGAATTAGAGGTTATGGATAGAGTATTCCCTATTGCTAAAAAATATGGATGTACTGTACTTGGTCTTGCGCTTGATTCTAATGGAATACCACAAAGTGCAGAGGATAGATATCAAATTGCAAAGCGTATTGTAGACTATGCATGGGAAAAATATGGTATATCAAAGAATAGAATTATTATAGATACTCTAACTCTTACAGCATCATCAGAGCAGAAGCTTGTAAAAGAGACTGTAGAAGCCCTAGAGCTTGTTACAAAAAGGCTTGGGGTACGTACTGCACTTGGAGTTTCTAACTGTTCATTTGGACTACCTAATAGACCTTTATTAAATAGAACATTTTTAGCTCTTGCTATGCAAAAGGGATTAAATATGCCAATAATTAATCCAAATGATACTGAAATGATGAATACTATTTATGCATATAAGGTTTTATATAATATAGATGAGAACTCAGTTGATTATATTTCGAAGCAATCAAATATTGAACAAGCTCCACAGGCTGCATCTTCATCTATGTCACTTAAGGAAATAGTAAAAATTGGATTAAAGGATGAAATAAAGGCTAAGACATTAGAAACATTAAAAACAACAGAACCAATGTCTATAATAAATGATATATTAATACCTACATTAAATGAGGTTGGTGTATTATTTGATGAGCAAAAGATTTATCTTCCTCAGCTAATGATGTCAGCTGAAGCTGCTAAAATGGCATTCTCAGTAATTGAAGATAATTTTCCTAAGAAGGAAACTGATTCAAGACCAATGATAATGGCCACTGTTAAGGGAGATATTCATGATATTGGAAAGAATATTGTTTGTGTCATCCTACAATCATATGGATATAATGTAATTGATTTAGGTAAGGATGTACCAACAGAGGCTATAGTTGAGGCTTATAATAAATATAATCCAATGGCAATAGGATTAAGTGCCTTAATGACTACTACTGTAACAAATATGGCAGAAACTATTAAGGAGCTTAAAAAGATTAAAGGAATGTGTCCTATATTTGTAGGAGGAGCTGTAATGACTCCTGATATTGCACATGATATTAATGCAGATTATTATTCAAAGGATCCATTGGAGCTTATTGATATAATTAGAAGGGATGGAATAAAATAATGGATAAGATAAAAAGCTTTACAGTAGACCATATGACATTACTTCCAGGATTATATGTATCTAGAATGGATGAGATGGATGGTTTTTGCTTTACAACCTTTGATTTAAGAATAACAAGACCAAATTTTGAACCAGTTATGAATACTGCAGAGATTCATACTATAGAGCATTTAGCTGCGACATATTTTAGAAATTATCATAAGGATAAAACAATGTATTTTGGTCCTATGGGATGTAGAACAGGTTTTTATTTAATTTATAAAGGAAATCTAACATCTGATGATATAAAGCAGGATGTAGTTGATTGTTTCCGCTTTATAAAGGATTTTGAAGGAGATATTCCAGGAGCCACTAAGGAGGAATGTGGAAATTATCTTGATCAAAACCTTCCTATGGCAAAATATATTGCAGAAAAATACTTGAGTGTTTTAGGTGATTAAATTGTACATAGAGGAAAATCCGAATTTAAAAATTAATAAAGCTAAAATAGATGAGATTTTAAAGGATGTAAATGGTGTAGAAATAGTTGCGGCTACAAAATATATTTCAGAGCCTGCGATGAAGGATTTATTTGAGGCAGGTATTACCTCATTTGGTGAAAATAGAGTTGAACCATTTATTCGTAAGCACAATAATCTTAAGGATTTAGGCGCAAGATGGCATTTTATTGGTCATCTTCAAAGAAATAAAGCCAATAAAATTATAAATGATATTGATGTCCTACATTCACTAGATTCTCTTGAGCTTGCAAAAATTATTAATAATAAAAGAGAATTACCTCTTGATTGTTATATTGAGCTTAAGCTTGTAGATAATCCAAATAAGGATGGAGTATTAGAGAATGATTTAGAAAGCTTTATTAATGAAATTAAAAATAATTATAAAAAAATTAATATCATAGGTCTTATGGCAATGAGTGAGCCAGATATGACTGATGATATGAAGAAGGATTTATTTAAAAGAGTTAAAGCCATTGGCTTAAAATATAATCTACATAAATTTTCAATGGGAATGAGTGATGATTATATAGACGCTATTGAAGCTGGTTCAACATGTATAAGGCTTGGAAGAATATTATATAATATGTGAGGGGATAATGATGGACGCACTTACATCAGATGAAATTAGAAGAATTGATAATATAACATGTAATAGTATAGGTTCAATTAATTTAATGGAGGATGCAGGTCAAAAGATGGCGTCCATCATTTTACGCTATTATAAGCCTAAAAATGTATTATTACTTGTAGGTAGTGGTGGTAATGGTGGAGATAGTCTTGTTTGTGGAAGATATCTATTAAATGAGGGTATTAAAACTAGTGCCTATATTATAAGTGATGTAAAAAATAGTGATGCTATTTCTAATTTAAAACTATTTAAAGGTGAAATTATTGAAAATCCAATATTTAGAGATTATGATCTTATAATTGATGGAATACTTGGAAATAATCAAAAAACGCCTTTAAAGCCTAATTTAATACCTATAATTAAGGATGTTAATAGTTCAAATAGTATTATAGTATCTTTGGATATGCCAACAGGTATAAATACTGATAACGGATTATCTCTTGGTGAGTTTATAAGAAGTGATTTAGTAATTAGTGTTGAATATCCTAAAATAGGATTATTCCTTCAGGATGGACTTGATTCATATAAAAAACTTGAGGTAATAAAAATAGGTATGGTACATCCTAAAGATATAATACATATTGATGAGGATATTGATTTTAAAGGAATTCTTAAAAAAAGAGAAAGAAATTCTAATAAATCAACATATGGAAGGGCATCTATTATTGCAGGTTCAAAGGACTATGCAGGAGCCTCATATATATCATATAACGCCTTAAATCAGTTTATGATGGGTGTTGGATATTCATATTTATATGTCCCAGAGTCTTTATATGAGCTATACGCACTAAGATTTCCTGAAATAATAGTATCAAGGATAAAGGATAATAGTGGTCATATAGCCTTTGATAAGGATTTATTAGATAAAATAATGAAATCAAGTGACGCAATATCTATTGGTATGGGTATGGGAGTATCAGAGGATTTATATAAGACACTTGATTATTTAATTCATAATTATTCTAAAACACTTATCATAGACGCAGATGCGCTTAATACAATATCAAAATATGGAATTGATGTATTAAATAATCATAAAGCTGATATTGTATTAACCCCACATCCGAAGGAAGCTGAAAGGCTTAGTGGTATAGCTGTTAAGGATATATTAGATAATCCGATTTTATTTGCGAAGGAATTCGCAAAAAAATATAATCTAATACTTTTATTAAAAGGAGCCTCAACTACTATTTCAAATGGAGATATTATAAAAATATCAGCATTTGGTAATTCAGGTCTTGCGAAGGGTGGATCTGGTGATGCATTATCAGGAATACTTTGTGGTATAATGGCTACAAATGGATATAGCATTAATAATGTAGCACTTGGATCATATATCCTTGGTATGGCATGTGAAAAAGCATGCAAAAATTGTAGTGAAAGAAGCATTACAATTTCAGCTATATCCATGCATATAGGAGAAGTTTTAAAAGAAATTGAAAAATAAACTTTAATATTTATAAATGTTTAGGTATAATTTTATTATAGTAAAAAGAAAAGAGGTAATTTTATGAAAACTTGTGCTAAATGTGGTTGTATGTGTGATGACAATGAGAAGTTTTGTCATAACTGTGGAAACGAGTTTGTAACAGGACAACCATTAAATAATTTTAATAATCCAAATAATTTCAATAATCCTTATGGAAATCCATATAATGCACAGCCTGTTGATAATGGAACTACAGTAGGAGGATTTGTTTTAGGATTCCTTCTAGGACTAATTGGTCTTATTATCGCCTTAGTTGTAGGAAAGCCTGACACTAAAAAAGGTGCAGTATGGGGATTTTTAGTTCAATTTATTTTGGGAATTGTTTTAATTTCTAGTGGATATAATATTTAAAAATGTTGGATTTTTTCCAACATTTTTTACATAATTTCACACAGCAAATTTCTTGAAAATAGACCTTATTATTTATATAATATCTTTAAAAGGTAGGCGATTATGTGACAAAAAATTATTATGATATTCTTGGAGTTCCAAGAAATGCTTCCGAAGAAGATATTAAAAAGGCATATAGAGCGCTTGCTAAAAAATACCATCCTGATGTATCAAGTGAGCCTAATGCCAGTGATAAATTTAAAGAAATAAACGAAGCCTATCAGACACTTGGTGATGTGAATAAAAGAGCAAGCTATGATATGAGCTTTAATAATATAAGACAAGAGAATAATAATTATTATAATAATCCATTTCAAAATAATACATATTTTTATGGAAAGATTTGTCCTAATTGTCATGCGATAAATAATATAACAAATGGAGCTTGTCCAAGATGTGGTTATATATTTAGCTCTAATAGGGAGCCTCATTTTAATTATGAGACATCAAGTCCATTTGGTTCAATAATCCATGGATTTTTATTAGGATTTGTTTTTAATTTCTTTGGTTTAATATTAGCTACTCTTTTTGGTGGTAAAAAAACTAAAATTGGAGCTATATGGGGATTTATAACGCTTCTTATAGTTTTAGGTCTTATAATTTAAGTATCATCGTTGTATGATACTTTTTTTATTTTTATTTAGTAAAAATACAATAACCCCTGCAATATTATATAATGGGTGATTATTTTGAAAATAAAAGATATTAATAAGGATTTACGTCCAAGAGAAAGACTAATAAGAAACGGAGTAGAGTCATTAACTAATACAGAGCTTTTGGCAATTCTATTAAGATGCGGTGATAAAAACAGAAGTGCAATTGATATCGCAAATGAGATTTTAAAGGATTGTGATAGCCTTAAAAGGCTTCTTAATATTTCATATGATGAAATTATAAGAATAAATGGTATAAAGGAATCTAAGGCTTGTATAATTCTTTCAGCCTTTGAACTTTGTAAAAGAGCTATGGCATATGATGATGATAACACATCATATGATTCCTCTGAAAGGCTTTATAATCATATAAGGCCTATTATGGAAAATAAATATTTTGAAGGTATTTATGTTATATATCTTAATGCTAAGCTTAGAATAATAAAGGAAAGGCTATATGAGGTTGGAGGAGTTAAGGAGGCAGTCATTCCTAAGGAAAGAATTATAAGGGATGGGGTTATGTGCGGGGCATATGCCGTTGCCATTTCACATAACCATCCTTCAGGGGATCCTAATCCTTCAAATGCTGATATTGGTATGACATTAAATCTAAAAGAAGCATTAGCCTTGCTAGATATTATATTAATTGATCATATAATTATTGGAAATAATTGTTATTATTCATTTTCAAATGAAGATATTTTATAAAGAAAAAGGTATGCAAGTGCATACCTTTTAGCTTTAATTATTCCTCAGAAATTGCTCCTACTGGACATGCAGCCTCACAAGCACCACAGTCGATGCATTGGTCAGGATTAACATGAGCAGTACTCTCTAAAGTGATAGCTCCTACTGGACACTCTCCAGTACAAGTTCCACAAGAGATGCAAGCTGATTCATCTACTTTTCTTGGCATAGCAAATATCCTCCTTTTGCTAATTTAATTATAACAAAATAAGGTATTATTGTAAAGATTACTATTAAAATTTTAAATATTTAATAAAGATATTGATTAAAGAGTTTTTTTAAAGTAAAATATCAAATGTTAGGAGTGTTATGATTATGACATTATTTATAATTTTATCTGGAATGAAGGTATGGCAAGGAATCGTTGGGATGATTGTTTGTCTATTAATTGGAGCAATTTTAGGATTCTTTATTTCTCGTAAGGTATTCAAGAATTATTTAAAGAAAAACCCACCTATTAATGAAAATCAAATTCGTGCTATGTTTAAGCAAATGGGAAGAACTGCTTCAGAAAAACAGGTTCGTGCTGTAATGAAGTCATTCGAGGATAATAAGTAAAAGAATAAGACCTTTGGTCTATGGGATGCATTGCATCCCTTTTCTTTTTTAAAAAATAAAAAGCCTTTAAAAGGCTTAATTATTTTCATCTATATTAGCGTCTACATTCTCTTTATTCTTTTTCTTCTTAAAGCAATTTTCAGTTCCATGAGCAAGTCTTATGAAATTAGATTTATGCTTATAAATTAAGAAGCATGCGACTATTGAATATACAATACATAAATATAGAGGTGGAGCTTCAAGTATCCAACCACTATCCATTCCAAAGAAGTGAAGTATCCATACAGTTGTAACTACTGCGATTGCGGCAGCTGAAGAGCATAGGCATACATATCCTGTTAATAATAATACTATTCCAAATACAATAAGGCACGCAAGTGCTGGTATTGGTGTTAATATTATTACAACACCAAGTGAAGCAGCAACACTCTTTCCACCTTTGAATTTTAAGAACATGGAGAATGCATGACCAAATATTGAGCATAGTCCATATATGATATATGGAACCTTAGAATCCATTACACCACATGGCTCAAGAATGAATTCTACAATAAATATCGCAAGCATTCCTTTTAATACATCAAGGAAGAATACAAAGAATCCAAGCTTTTTTCCTAAAACTCTTATTGAATTTGTAGTACCTATATTTCCAGATCCATAATCTCTTATATCGATTCCTTTAAATCTTTTACCAACCCATAATCCATTAGGTATTGACCCTATAAAATAAGCAAATACACACATTAAGATAGTTAATGTAAGGCTTTGGGCAAATGAAGTAAGTAGCATAAAAATTACCCCGCTATCATATTAATTCACAATAATTATACTTTAAAGTTATGTCAATATCAATTTAATTGAATAACTTTTTTGCTTTTTTCATTGTCTTTACTTATTGAGAAAGCATCAGTTTTATGTTAAGATAATTATGTATTTTTAGTTTTTACAAAGGGTGATATTTATGGCTGCAAAGTATGATGACAGTTCGATACAAATATTAGAGGGACTCGAGGCTGTTAGAAAAAGACCAGGTATGTACATTGGTTCAACCGATGCTAGAGGATTACATCACTTGGTGTGGGAGATTGTCGACAATGCTATAGATGAGGCATTAGCTGGTTTTGGTAGAGAGATTACAGTTCAAATAAACAAGGATAATTCCATTACTGTTATTGATAACGGACGTGGTGTACCATGTGGTATGCATGCGACTGGTAAGAATACAATGGAGGTTATTTATACTCAGCTTCATGCTGGAGGTAAGTTCTCTGAGGATGGTGGATATAAGGTTTCAGGAGGTCTACATGGAGTAGGTTCATCTGTTGTTAATGCCTTATCTACATATATGGAGGTTATGTCTTACCGTGATGGAGAGATTCATGAAATTGAATTTGAAAATGGTGGACATGTTAAGACTCCTGCAAAGATTCTTGGTAATACAAGAAGAACAGGTACAACTGTTACTTTTAAGCCTGATGAGAAGATTTTTACAACAACTATTTTCTCATATGATACTATTCGTGAAAGAGTTAGAGAAAGTGCATTTTTAATTAAAGGCCTTAAGATGATTTTAATTGATTTAAGAACATCTAAGAAGGAGGAATTCCATTATGAGAATGGAATTAGTGAATATGTAGCCTTCCTAAATCAAAATAAGCATAGTGCTTTCCCAATAGCTTTTTTTGAGGGAAAGATGGATGGTATCGAGGTAGAGTGTGCATTCCAGTTTATTGAGGAATATGATGAAACTTTAGTTTCATTTGCAAATAATGTTCGTACTCGTGATGGAGGTACTCATGAGGTAGGATTTAAGACAGCTTTAACTAAAGCTTTTAATGATTATGCAAGAAAGTTTAATCTTATTAAGGATAAGGATCCTAACCTTGATGGAGCCGATCTTAGATGCTCTACAACTACAGTTTTAAATGTAAGAATTAATGAGGAGCTTCTAGAATTTGAGGGACAAACTAAGGGTAAGCTTGGTACACCTTCTGCAAAGATTGTTGTAGACCAGGTTTTATATGATAAATTCTCATTCTATCTTCTTGAAAATAAAGCATTCGCTGAGGCAGTTATTAATCGTGCCCTTCTTAATTCACGTGCTCGTGAGGCTGCACGTAAAGCAAGAAAGGATGCATTAAATCTTAAGAAGGATAAGAAGGAGGTTAACCTTTCTGGAAAGCTTGCTCCTGCGCAAGCTAAGAATAAGGATATTAATGAATTATTCCTAGTCGAGGGAGATTCTGCCGGAGGTTCTGCAAAGAATGGAAGAGATAGACGCTTCCAAGCAATCCTTCCACTTCGTGGTAAGGTTTTAAATACTGAGAAAAAGGCTCAAGAGGCTGCTTTACAAAACCAAGAGCTTGCGACAATGATTTATACAATTGGTGCTGAATATGGTGACGCCTTTGATATAAAGAAGAGTAATTATAATAAAATTATAATCATGACCGACGCCGATGATGACGGAGCTCATATTCAGGTTCTATTATTAACATTCTTCTTTAGATATATGAAGCCTATGATTGAGGCAGGAAGGGTATATATTGCTAGACCACCTCTATTTAAGGTTACTAAGCGTGGTAAGAAGGAAGAAATTATTTACGCATGGACAAATGAAGAGCTTGCTTCAATCACTAAGGGATGCCAGAACTATATGGTTCAACGCTTTAAGGGACTTGGTGAGATGAGTGCAGAGCAGCTATGGGAAACTACTATGAACCCAGAGACTAGAAGCTTAATTAAGGTTGGTATTGAAAACGAGGATGAAGCTGAGTCTCAAGTAGAAACTTTAATGGGTGATGATCCAGAAAGACGTCGTAATTGGCTTGAAAATCATGTATCATTTACATTAGAGGAAAGCGATAGCGAGGAGTAGTAGAATGGCTGATATTAAAAAGAAATTAGATAAATATATTGATGAAACATTTGAATATGAAAAGCTAGAGGATGTCATCGGAGATAGATTTGGTCGTTATTCTAAATATATTATTCAGGACCGTGCTATTCCAGATGTTCGTGATGGTCTAAAGCCAGTTCAAAGACGTATTTTATATGGAATGAATAAGATGGGTATTACATCTAAATCACCATATAAAAAATCTGCTCGTATTGTAGGAGAGGTTATGGGTAAGTATCACCCACATGGAGACTCTTCAATTTATGATGCGATGGTTCACCTTTCTCAAAATTGGAAAATGGGTGTTACCTTAATTGATATGCATGGTAATAATGGTTCTATCGATGGTGATGGAGCTGCCGCAATGCGTTATACAGAGGCTAGATTATCAAAGAATGCAGATTATCTTTTAAAGGATATTGATAAGAATACAGTACCATTTGTACCAAACTTTGATGAGGAGGAAATGGAGCCTACAGTTTTACCAGGTCTTTTCCCAAATCTATTAGTTAATGGTGCTATGGGTATTTCTTCGGGATTTGCGACATATATTCCAACTCATAACCTAACTGAGGTTATAAATGCGACTATTGCTCGTATTGAAAATCCTAATATGACTCTTGATGAACTACTTCAAATAATGCCAGGACCAGATTTCCCTACAGGTGGTATTATTGAAGGTCTTGATGGTATAAGAGAGGCTTTCAATACTGGTAGTGGTAGTGTAATTGTAAGATGTAAATATGAATTTGAGGAAATGGGAAAGGATCAAACACGTATTGTAATTACCGAAATCCCATTTGATACAAATAAGGCAAAGACAGTTGAACGTATTGATCAAATGCGTATTGACCATAAGATTGAGGATGTACTTGAGGTAAGAGACGAATCAGATAGATCAGGTCTTAGAATAGCAATTGACCTTAAAAAGGGTGCAAATGCTCAAGCTAATATGAATTATCTTTTAAAGAATACTGACCTTCAGGTTAATCTTAAATATAATATGGTTGTAATTAACAACCGTAGACCTGAGCGTATAGGTGTTTTAAAAATACTTGATGCCTATATCGACCATCAAAAGGAAGTATTTACAAATAAGACTCAATTCGATAGAGCTAAGGCTATCGCAAGACTTGAGGTCGTTGATGGACTTATAAGAATGGTATCTATTCTTGATGAGGTTATTTCAACAATCCGTAAATCAAATAATAGAGCTGATGCAAAGCAAAACCTAATAGATAAATTCCAATTTACAGAGCGTCAATCTGAAGCTATTATTACAATGCAATTATATAGATTATCAAATACCGATGTAGTAGCCCTACAGGAGGAGCATGATACTCTTGTTTCAAATATCGAAAGATATGATGAAATACTTGGTTCAGAAAAGAAGCTATTAAAGGAAATAAAGCATGATCTTATTGAAATGGGTAAGGATATTAACCAAGAAAGAAGAACTGCAATTAACGAGAGTGTAACAGATCTTAAGGTTGATGAAACAGACCTTATTTCAAAGGAAACTGTACATGTTGTTGTAACTCGTGATGGTTATATTAAGCGTATTTCTCTTAAGGCATGGTCAATGTCTGTAAATAACAACATTAAGCCTAATGATAGTGTAGTATTTAGTGAGGATGTATCAACATTAGATACCCTACTATTATTTAGTGATGGAGGAAATTATTGTAGCCTTCCAGTATATAAGATTGATGAATGTAAGGCTAAGGATGCTGGAATGTTTATAAATAACATTATTACAATAGTTCCTAAGGAAAAGTTCATTCAGGTATTTAAGATTGAATCATTTACTGATAATAAAACTTTATTACTTGCGACAGCAGAAGGCGCAATCAAACAAACATCTCTTGCACAATTTGAACTTAAGAGATGGACTAAGGCTGTAAAATGCATGAAGCTTTCTACACAGGATAAGCTTGTAAGCGTAGATATGATAACTAAGCCAATGGAAATTATTTGTGCCACAAAGAATTGTGAATGTATCCGCTATAGAGCTCTTGATGTACCAATGTATGGTACTGCAGCATCTGGATTAAAATCACTAAAGCTTAAGCCAGGAGATAAGGTAGTATCATCCTTCTATGCAAATAAGGATGATGATATCCTTCTACTTACTTCAAGAGGATTTATAAAGAGAATGAAGGTAGAGGAGCTACAATTATCAGCTAGAGGAAGAAGCTCATCTGCTGTAATTAAAAAGATTAAATCAAATCCTCATATTTTAGTAGATGCTAAAAAGCTTACACCAAACCAATATAAGGAAAATGTTGATTTAAATATCTGCTATACAAATGGAAATGATATCCAAAAGGTATTTGACTTTAAGTATAATGTCGCAGATGCAGGTAAGCAGGTTTTAAATAAGGAGCTAGGACTTCCTACACTTATGTTTGTATCAAAGCCTGAGGTAGCTGATGCTGATGTTGATGATTCATATCTTTTAGTAAATGAAAGCCCTATGGATTTATTCTCAAATGATTTTGTATCAGATGAACCAAAAATTAAAGCTAATACTAAATCAACAAAATCAGTAATATCTGATCTAGACGCAATTCTTGCCTCTGTAAGTAATGAAGAGGATACAAAAATCATAGAAACAGAGGATACACTTGTAAAGAAGAGCTCTTCATCAACTATAGTTCGTAAGAAGATGAATGACTTCGAACCAAAGAAAAAGAATGATGGAGATATTCCGTTTAAAACAGTAAACCTATTTGGAGATGATAATAATGAGGAATAAGATTTGGACAGTATTAAGATATGTAATAATTGCTTTAGTAATGTGCTATGGTATTTATAATATCATCTATTACGCAAGAAAGCTTACAGATGGCTATGAGCTAGCCTATGCCTTTGGTGTGGCAGTTTATAGCTTAGTTGAAATAATATCTATAATATGTTTAATTCTTTGTATTAAAAAAGATATTTATCGTTCAAGGTTTACACATAATACATTTGAATGATAGGAGGTAGCTTCGGCTACCTTTTGTTTTAAATTGAACATTTCAAAACCTATCTTGTTTTAAAAACTAGCATAAATATTAAATTAAAATACATAATGTATTTTTGTATAAAAGATATCTTTTGAAATGATCCAAAATCTAAAAATCGAAGAAAAAACAGAAGTCATGGCTAAAAATGCCCAATTTTAAGGGCTATTTTAGCCGTTTTTCATATTTTTTCGTGCTCTTGTTAGCACGCTGTTATAAAAGTGCCTAAAAACGGGCATATTTTTAATATTTTTATTATAGAATAGACTTTTTACCATAAAAATGGCTTTCTGTGCTATAATACAGGTATGAGAAAAAAATTTCAAAACCTATCTTGTTTAATTAACTAGATTATGAAGTTAAATAAAATGTTTAGATTATTTTATTAAACTAGGTATGTTTTGAATTAAGGAGTTGAGTTTAATGATTATTGAGTCATTTGGAGAGAAGAAAGAATTTAAGGATAATGAAACAGTTCTAAATATATTAAAGAAATTTAAACCTTATGAATATAAGAATTATATGTGTGCTGTAGTTAATGGTAGCTTATATGAGCTAACCTTCTTTGTTAAAGGGGATTCTAAGATTGAGTTCTTGGATTTAAAGAATTCTGATGCATGCTATGTATATCAGGCATCTCTTAGATTTTTAATTTCATATGCATTACATGAGCTATTTCCAGATAGTAAGGTTATATATAATTATTCAATTTCAAGATCACTATTTGCACAGCCTGTAGGTATTAAAAGAAAAATTGATTTTGATTTTATTGAATTGATAAAGAATAAAATGAATGAGCTTATCGCAAAGGATTTACCAATAAATAGAGTTGTTTTAAGTCATGATGATGCTAAAAAAATATATGAAAGCGAAGGACTTAAAACAAAATATGATCTTATAGATTATAGGGAATCTGATAATGTTAATTCATATGAGCTTAATGGATATTATAATTACATGCATAATTATTTAGTTCCATCTACTGGATTTATTGATAAGTTTAGGCTTAACCTATACACTCCAGGTATAATTATTCAATATCCTCGTGCTGAGCTAAACGGAAATATTCCAAAGTTTGTGAATGAAACAGTTCTTGGAAAGTATTTAAAGGATGCGAATAAGTGGGGAAATATTACTGGTGCTGCATATATTTCTGAATTCAATAAAATTGTTGAAACAGGCAATTCTGGAGAGCTTATAAATCTATGTGAAACAAAGCATAATAACCTTCTTGCAGAGCTTGGTCAAAATATTAAGAACGATATAGAAAATATTAAATTAATATGTGTTGCAGGACCATCATCTAGTGGTAAGACAACATTTACTAATAGGCTCAGAATCGAGCTTACATCTCTTGGCATAAAGCCTTTAATGATATCTATTGATAATTATTATAAGACCGAGGGTAATTATCCTCTAGATGAGGATGGAAAGCCTGATTATGAGCACATTGATGCCTTAGATGTTGAATTATTCAATGAGCAAATATTTAAGCTTATTGAAGGAGATGAGGTAAGCCTTCCTATATTCAATTTTAAGACTCATGAGCGAGAGTACCAAAGTCCAATAAGGCTTGAAAAAAATCAACCGATTATGATTGAAGGAATACATGCATTAAACGATGATTTATCTCATTCAATTCCAGGAGATAATAAATATAGAATCTATATTGCACCACAATCTCAGCTTCATATAGATGCTGAAACACCAATTTCTATGACTGATGTAAGACTTTTAAGAAGACTTGTTCGTGATTATAGAGATCGTAATAGTGATCCTAGAAAAACAATCGAAATGTGGCCTTCTGTAAGACGAGGAGAATTCCGTTGGATTTATCCATATCAGGAGCAGGCTGATTTCGTATTTAATTCTGAATTATCATATGAGCTTGGAGTTCTAAAGAAGCCAGCTATGGAAATTCTTAGTAAAATCTCAAAGGATTATAAAGAATATTTCGTAGCTCATAGATTATTAAATATTTTAAAATATATAAAGCCAATAGATTCAAAATGGGTCCCTTGTAATTCCATTTTAAGAGAATTTATAGGTGGTTCTATATTCTATGAAAAATAAGCCATTTTTATGGCTTTTTTTCTTGTTTAAAATGGACTTTTAAACTATAATTAAAGGTGTAGAAATTGAGGTGATATAAAAATCATGAACGCATTAAAAAATGTTGATAGCATTAAAATAGACCAATCTGAGGTTAAGGATGTCACAAACCTTTATGAGCATAAGGGTAAGGATTTCTACTACAAGGAGACCTTAAAGAAGGAAATGCAAGGATTAACTAATATGATAGTTTTGCAGAATGTAAAAATTCTTGCAGATATCAGAAAGCTTAATGTTGCGGATTCAAGATTTAAGGTTTTAATTAAGCCAGAAGCAAAACCTAAAAACAAGGATGAACAAATGGTAAAAAATATAGCAGATGTAATTAGAACATTTGCTGATAATATTGATCAATTTGATTTATTATCTAACCAGTTCCTAAACCTTGCAAAATTGCTTTTTAAGGGCGTTAAAAAGATTGAGTTTAAAAAGAGTACCAAGATAGTACAAAACAACCTTATAACAGAGAAAAAAGAGGTTAATACACGTAATATAATTGATGAGATGCTACAGAAGTATTCATCATTATTAAAATCACGTAAATATGAGACTGTATCACTTGTAGCTTCATTTTTAATTGATTTTATAATGGAAGATATCTTCAATGAAGAGAATGATTTCATAGCTTTATTCATAGTGTATGCTTTATTATTTAAGGAGGATTTTGAATTATTTAGGTTCTATCCTTACTTTGAGGCATACCAGAATAATATTGATGAATATAAGGATTCTTTAGCTAAATCAGAATTTGGATGGGCCGGAGGATATCCAAACGCATCATACATTACTCAAACACTAAGAAAAATAATGATTCAATCATACACTAAAATTGATATTATGATTAAGGGTAAGAATATTACTCAATCTAATCAAAAAACTAACATGATAGAATCAACAATTATGAAGAGGTTGCCAGATGTTTTCACAAAGGCTGACATCATGACATACCATCCAGAAGCATCAAAAATCACAATTGATCGTACATTGAGCCGTTTGCGAGAGGAAAACAAAATAAGACCAAACGGAACTGGAAGATCAGCGACATGGACAAAGATTTATAAAGAAGACAGCTTCAGTCAAGATCAAGTCATCAGACAATTTACAATTGCTGATTATGTACCTGAAGATGATATGGACCACTAGTTATCTAGTAGGTCCTTTTTTCTTGTTTAAAAATATTTCAAAACCTAACTAGTTTTTAAAACTAGTTTTATTTTTATAAAATACTAGATTTTACGAAAGTTATAAAATACAAAAACGATAGTTATAAAAAGATGAAGTCATAATAAAAAGACTTTAGAAGAACCAGAAGCTATAAATTGTAGTCAGAAAACGGATTTAGTTCTTAAAAACCATGAAAATAAGTGGATTTTCAGCAATCGAATAATCAAAATGTGGGTAAATCCCCGTAAAAAAGGCTCAAAATAGCCTTTATATACGCGTACGCGCGCGTGTACGCGCTCCTTATATATAAAATAAAGAAGATGATCCTGATTAAAAAACGGACACCACACCTGATGAAGAAGAAGTATAATTTAGTCATAAGAATTTCGCTCGTTACACTCTCGTTTGGTAAGTGCCAATGAAAATTTATGTCATATATATGTACCCCAAAGAAGAAGAGGAGAGGCAAAATTACTGGGTAAATATTTTCTCACCTCAAAAATACTACAAAATGAGCAAATGACTATGAATAAATATCCGTTTTCGAGCTTTTGAATCGCCATTTTTGTTAAAAAGAGCTTCAAATCATACTCAAATAAAGCCCTACTGAGTATGTTTAGAGAAGAAGAAATAGCTAAAAATGGCAGTTAAACATCATCATGATGGTGAATGAATATCTTCTTTTGAGGTATTCTAACCTTTTTATTATATTTACATAACTTCCTATAATGTATATTATGTAAACCAAAAGAATATACGTCAACCACGGGGTATATTCTTTATATGTGGGTAATGTTGAAAAACACAAAAGGTATTATTTTGGAAAAAATCAAAAAAGCCCGTGGTTATGGGCTAAAACGACTGTCAAGTTTTCAGAAATTCACTGAAATAATAATCCACAATCAGAAAATCAAGTCCCCTGGTCAAAATCATAAATTATGGAATTCATAGAACTCTCCGTAACCATGGGATTTCTAGGCTTTATCATATATACCTCACATATATCTGACGAATCGAGATTTGTGATGACGCATAAATCATCAGCTCGATTTCTGATTTTCGCTCTGATGAGTATGATCAAATATTTCAGTATTTTTCTTGTTTAATACACTTTATCTACTTATAAGTATTTCTTTGTCACATTGTTTATAAAACTAGATACATTTCGAAATATTACATAGCTTAGCTTATGTGAGTAGCTCTATATATTTATATAAGGATGAGTGATTTTTAAGCATCCAGATGGATAATTCCCTATATTTTAATGATTCAATTGCTAATACAGTGGATACACAATCTCATACAATAGTTATAAAATAATGAAAACGTTTTATTTTGGTTTCATAAGTATGGTTAACAATATTATCTGTACTAATCTTGCTATATTAATCTTTGATTTTTAGTTATACCTACATTTTATGAAAACTTGTCAAACTATTTTCATAACTAGAAATTGCGGCTCATCAATTGATCTTTTGCTTGCTCAGTCATCTTCTTTGATATCATTTCACTAGAGAAACCTACAAATTGTGGTTGTCTTTGATTGACGGACATTTCAAAATATACATACTTTTAATTATTTCATTTACTAAATCACAAAAATATTATTTCTAGTTTTTAATACTAGATATATTTTGAAATATTTTTTCCTCTTTTTTTCTCTAGGTAAGACCTCTTCTCTTATAAACATTTTTCCCTTTCTGAAACCAACTGTTTTTAAGATGATTTTCTTAGTGCTTTCGTTTCTAAAAAAGTTAGATCATCAGCCATCGATTCTTGCCAAAAAAACTAGCTTTAAAGTTTCATACGTTTCTCTTTTTTAATCTCAATTTTTTGTTTAAAAATCGAGCTTTTAACCCCTTACCCTCTAAAATCAAAAATACGGCCTTTTTTAGCCGTTTTACAATCCTCAACCAATAAATACTTATCTTTTATTCTAGAATGGTATTTTAAGGTATTCTCGTAAGTCATTTTTTGATGATTTTTGATAATTTTCAATTCTTTACTTGTTTTATAAATCTAATTTGCCATTTTATTTTATTGCTTAATCTAGTTTATAATACTAGGTAGGTTTTGAAATATTTTAAAAAAGGAGCCTTACAATAGGCCCCTTAATTTTACTTTGCAAGCTCTAGAATAGCTAGTGCTTCTTCATATCCGATTTTGATTCTATCAGGTATAATTCTTGTTCCTTTGAAGGTATAATTGTATGCTAGAGCTTTAAATGAATCTTCATATATTTCTAGTTCCTTTAATCTTGTTGGCATACCAATTTCCTTATAGAAATTTTCAAGAGCAATTATTCCGTTGTAGGCGATTTCTAAATCACTTCCAATATTCTCTACATCCATTACCTCAAGCGCAAATCTTTTAAATCTTTTTACATCAGATTTATATACATATTTTGCCCATGCAGGGAATAATACAGATAAACCTGCTCCATGAGCTACTCTATCAAACATTCCAGATACCTCATGCTCAATTTGATGAACTGGCATATAATATTCCTTACCACAACCTGTAAGTCCATTATGAGATAAGGATGAAGCCCACATCAAATCTGCTCTTGCATTATAATCCTCTGGATTTTTAATAACTGCTCTTCCAGCATTTACTACACTCTTTAATAATCCAAGAGCAATATTATCAGTTAATTCTGTTTCATCGTTAACAGAATAATATCTTTCAAGTGTATGCATCATTATGTCTACAATTCCACATCCTGTTTGGAATTTATTTACTGAGTATGTAAGCTCAGGGTTCTCAATTGTAAATAGTGCCCTATGAGCCTCGTTAGAGCATCCTCTTTTTTCTTTTGTTTCATCATTTGTAATTACACATGAATCACTCATTTCAGATCCAGCTGCTGAAATTGTAAGAATCGCTCCAAAAGGAACTCTATTCTTAACATCAGGAGTTTTAGTCTTTATTTGAAACTCCCATGGATCAATATTTGTTCTTGCACTGTCACAAATAGATTTTGTACTATCGAGTACAGAACCTCCACCTACTGCTAAAACAAAATCAATATTATTTTCTTTTACAAGGCTTACTCCCTTTCGTACAAGAGAAAGCTTTGGATTTGCTTCCACTCCAGGAAGCTCAATAAAATTAATATCATTATCCTTTAATGATTTAATGACTCTATCATATAATCCATTCTTTTTTATAGAGCCCATTCCGTAATGCAATAAGATATTTTTAAATCCATAGGACTTAATAATATCTCCTACCATATTTTCCTTATTTTTGCCAAAGAAAACCTTTGTTGGTGTGTAATATAAAAAATCATTCATTATTCTTGTCCTCCATAGCTAGTGGGTGAGTATCATTATATGTCTCCCTTATGTATTTGTTAGTAATATTTGTATAAATCTGGGTTGTAGATATATCCTCATGTCCTAATAGGTCCTGAACTATTCTTAAATCCATTCCATTCTCTAAAAGATGAGTTGCGAATGAATGGCGAAGGGTATGAGGAGATATTTCCTTATCTATTCCATTTTCCTTCGCAAGGGTCTTAATATATTTAAAGATTGCCTGTCTTGTAATTCTATCACCCTTATAATTCATAAATAAAACATTTCCTGTATGAGGTGAAAGATACGATCTTTCCTCTTCAATGTATTCTCTTAAGGCACTTACAACACTATCACCCATAGGGACCATTCTTTCCTTATCTCCCTTACCAATTACAGTTAGATATTTAGCAGTCATGTGAAGATTTGTAATATCTAGGCTTACAAGCTCTGATACACGAAGCCCACAACCATATAAAAGCTCCATCATAGCCTTATTTCTTTTACCAAGTGGCTTTGATGTATCAATTGAGTCAATCATTTGATTAACCTCATCAACTGTAAGAATTACAGGTAATGGCTTTGAAAGCTTAGGTGGATCAATCATCTTTGCAGGATTATCTTTTACATCTCTATAATTCTCACAAAGAAATTTATGGAAATCCTTAATAGCTGTAAGCTTTCTTGAAATAGACTGAGGAGACATTCCTTTTCTTTTAAGATGGACAATATATTTTTTAACCATATCCTCAGTAATATCTCTTACATCGTAGCAATCCTCATATGTTCTTAAAAACTTACCATACATATCAAGATCTGACATATAAGCATTTATTGAATTTTCACTTAATCTTTTATCTCCAGATAGATAGTATTTAAAATCCTGAAGCTCATAAAATACTACTCCATCCTCTTCTATATTCAGCTTTCTCATTAAATAAACTCCTCAAACACATAATTTCCAAGTTTATAGCCCTTGTAGGTCATTTTAATAATATCACCATTTATTTCTATAAGATTATATTTTAAAAGCTTATAAAGGCTAAAATCATCCTCTATATTAGAGGCAAATAATTTCTTGTATTTACTTCTTGATACCCCATCAAGTAATCTTAGCCCTAAAATCATATATTCACTTTTCTTATCAGAAATATCTAATGTATTTTCTTCACCCCTATAGGAATTCATATAATCCTTTAATAAACGATTATTATCATATCTTATAGAATCAAGATATCCTGAGGCTCCCATACCAATTCCTATATATTCCATAGATTTCCAATAAATCATATTATGAAGTGATTCAAATCCATTCCTTGAATAATTTGAAATCTCATAATGATGGTAATCCTTAAGACGATCATTTACTAAATCCATAAGATTTGAAACCGTATCCTCATCAAGCATCTTAACTTTCTTATATTTAAATATTGTCTTATCCTCAAGTATAAGAGTATAAAATGATAAATGAGGAGGATTTAGAGATAAAACCTTATCAATTGTATCATTTAACAAATCAAAATTATCCCATGGATGGGCATAAATAATATCTATATTAATATTTTCTATTCCATTATTCTTTAATAGATTATAAGCATTTATAACATCCTCTGATGTATGATGACGACCTAAAAGCTTTAATATGTTATCGTCCATACTTTCAGCTCCCATAGACACTCTATTAATACCATATTTTTTAAATAAATTAACCTGAGATAATGTTAAAAGCTCAGGATTGATTTCAATAGAATATTCCTTAGGATTAATATTTAGGGATGATATTTTTTGTAGAACTCTTTCTAAAGTTTCATCATCAAGAGAATTTGGAGTTCCTCCACCAATGTAGATTGTTTCTACATCCTTATAATACTTTTCATATAAATCAAACTCATTAATCATTCTGTCAATATATTTACTAACTAGCTCTTTGTTAGATGGGACCATCTTACAAAAATCACAATATGAGCAAATATGCTTGCAGAAGGGAATATGAACATATAAGCCATAAGACATTTGTATCACCTAGTATTATTTTATCATAAATAATTATGGTTTACATAATATTTTCAAAATAAAGAAAAAAGGTTGCCGACAGGCAAACCTTTAATCCTTCTTTGGAAGATTAAGAATTTCTTGTTTCTTAATATTAAACTCTTCTTCATTAATAATATTTTGATCAAGTAATTCCTTCCATTGCTTAATTTCAGCAAGAGCTGGTGAAATTGATGTTTTTTGCTCAGAAATGTTATTAATAGCATCAGCTACAAGATCTAGAACTACATAAGTTAAATATACTATAGCTGCAACTAAAATAAGCAATGCTCCAGCACCAATTGAAAAGTTATTATTATTTACTTCAGCAACATGATTATTAATTTGAATAAATACTACTAAAGCAATCATTGAATTAGCGCCAAGTAACCCCTGTCCAATAGCCTTAGTAATCTTATTATAATTTACAAGAATTAATGCAAATCCTAATCCTGCTAAGATATAATAATAAGCTCCACTTAATAGTACTGTTGAAATATAGCTTGAAACAACTGGATTTACAATAGTCTCAGTACTCGAAGAACTTGAAGCTTCAGTAACTGTAGCCTCCATAATAGGAGATATTGTAAATAGTGCGAAAGCTGCTATTAAGCAAATCTTTGAAATAATCTTTAAAATCTTCATTCTTTTCCCTCCCTTCATACATTTTAATTATAACCTCATTTTTTAAAAAATGCGCATAAAAACATTAATTTTTTTCACACAAATTCTATATTGACTTTTATTATTGTTGATATTAGCAAAAAAATAGCGACCTTTTAGTTTATTAGAAAGAAAAAATGTTAATAAACACTTTTTGGTGTCTACTAACATTTTATCATTTAAATTAATGTTCTTGCCTTTATCTATTTTTATTATAAATATAATACAATCCCTTTAATAAAAGATTTGGATCATAAATCAATTTATGCTTTGAATAAGGAATTATAAGCTTTCCTAAGCCTCCAGTAACTATTACTGTTACATCTCCTTCAATTTCTTCCTTTATTCTATCGATTAGACCATCAATCATACAAGTATTTCCATAGATTAAACCTGACTGCATACATTCAACTGTATTTTTACCAATTAGATTCTTTGGGGCCTCAAGTGATATAAATGGAAGCTGTGAGGCATGGTCTGATAACGAATCTAAGGATGTTTTCATTCCAGGAATTATCATTCCTCCTATGTGATTATGATTTTTATCTACTACACTTAGTGTTGTAGCAGTTCCCATATCAATTATTATTGCAGGGGTCTTATATTCTTCAATCACACAAACTGCATCGCATACTCTATCGGCTCCAAGAGACTTTGGATTATCTATCTTGATATTTAATCCAGTTTTTATTCCAGAGCCTATAATAAATGGCTTTTTATTGATTAGAAGCTCTAGTGCATGAGATACCTCTTGAGTAATCTCAGGTACTACAGATGAAAGTATTGATCCTTCAATATCTGATTGCTTAATTGAGTATACTGATAGCATTAGCTTTAGCTGGATTAAAAAATCCATATCAGTTTTCTTTTTATCAGTACCAATTCTTCCTTGTGCTATTATATTTGTTTTATCTAAGAATCCTACAACAATATTTGTGTTTCCTATATCTACCGCAAGTATCATTTTATAGCTCCTTTATTTTATCAAGTATAATATTTGCAAGCTCACTCTTAGAAATAAGATCAGATACCTCTACCTTATCTTTAGTAATAAATGTTATTTGGTTAGTATCTACACCAAATCCTGTACCAACACTAGATAGGGAGTTAGCACATATCATATCTGCATTTTTCTTTAAAAGCTTATTCTTTGAGTTTTCTAGCATATTCTCTGTTTCCATAGAGAATCCTACAAGCTTTTGAGTTGTTTTATGTTCTCCTACAAAGCCTAAGATATCCTTGGTTCTTTCAAGATCAATTTTCATATCATCATCACTCTTTTTAATCTTTTGAGAGGCTACAGTCTTTGGAGTATAGTCAGCTACTGCTGCACTCATGATGATATAATCCATATTTTTATAATTAGATTCAACAGCCTTAAACATTTCCTCTGCGCTCTTTACAGAGATTATTTTTATACCTTCAATAGCTTTTACACTAACAGGTCCTGATACAAGATATACATTAGCACCTCTTAGGTAGGCATTATTTGCGATCGCATATCCCATTTTCCCTGTTGAATGATTTGTAATAAATCTTACAGGATCAATTGATTCCTGGGTTGGTCCTGCAGTGATTAGGATATTCTTTCCCACAAAATCATGAGGAAAAGCTATATGATAAAGTATTCTATTTACTAAAATTTCCTCATCTGGAAGCTTTCCACGTCCGATATCATCACATGCTAAAAGGCCAGAGGCTGGTTCTATTATTTCATAGCCATAGCTTTTAAGCTTCTTTAAATTATCTTGAAGTATTGGGTTATCATACATATTTGTATTCATTGCAGGAGCAATAATTTTTACTCCTTTGAAGGCAAATAGAGTAGTTGTTAGCATATCATCACAAATACCTGATGCGATTTTTCCAATAATATTAGCACTAGCAGGGGCTACCATAAAGATATCAGCCTTCTTTGCAAGAGATACATGCTCTACATTAAACTCAAAGTTTCTATCGAATGTATCAACAAGACACTTGTTTGATGTAAGAGTTTCAAATGTTATTGGGTTTATAAAATTTAGGGCATTCTTAGTCATGATTACATGAACATCTGCACCCATCTTCTTTAATGTATGAGCAACTCCCGCCATTTTATAAGCAGCAATTGATCCTGTAATTCCAAGTACTACTGTTTTTCCCTTTAGCATAATAATACACCTCTATTCTTGGTCTTCTAGACTTCCATATTTTAAATAATTTGCAATTCTTGAGATTTTATTATTTTCATCAACAAACACAACGTTAGGTTTTAAATCCTTTGCCTCATCTGGTGTTACATCAGTATAGGCCATAATAATCACCTTATCTCCAGCCTTACCACACCAAGCTGCAGCTCCATTAAGGCAAATTACGCCACTACCCTTTTCACCTTTAATTGTATATGTTTCAAATCTTTGTCCATTATTAATATTTACAACTTGAACCTTCTCATATTCATAGATTCCACTCTTCTCTAATAATTCTGAATCAATAGTAATTGAACCTACATAATCAAGCTTAGCTTCAGTTACTGTAGCTCTATGAATCTTTGATTTAAGCATAGTAATAGTCATTAGTCATTTACCTCAATAATAAAGTTATCAATTTCACGTGTTGTACCAATATATACAGCGATGGCTACAAGCACCTCACCTTTAATTGTATCAATTGGTTGAATATTTATATTATCTACAACTGATACATAATCAACCTTAGCTAGAGGCTCTGTATTCAATACCTTAGTAATTTCATCAATTACTTTCTTAGAGCTTCTTTCTCCTGCCTCAATTAAAGCCTTACCTGCCTTTAATGACTTATAAAGAATAACTGCAGCTTTTCTTTCTTCAGGAGATAAATAAGTATTTCTTGAAGATTTTGCAAGTCCATCATCCTCACGAACGATTGGGCATCCAATAATTTCAATATCAAAATTAAGATCACGAACAAATCTTCTTACAACAGCAAGCTGCTGTGCATCCTTTTGTCCAAAATAAGCTCTATCTGGTGTAACTATATTAAATAGCTTAGTTAATACCTGGCAAACCCCTCCAAAATGTACTGGACGTCTTGCACCACAAAGATGCTCTGTAACCTCAGTTGTATTAACTGTAGTAGTAAAGTGAGGTGGATACATCTCGCTAGGCTCTGGATTGAATAATAAATCAGCTCCAGCACTCTCTACAAGCTCTGAATCTCTTTTTAAATCACGTGGATAACGAGCTAAATCCTCAGTTGGACCAAATTGAGTTGGATTTACAAAATCAGATACAACTGTTCTATCATTTTGTGATACTGATTTTAATATTAAGCTCTTATGTCCTTCATGTAGATATCCCATAGTAGGAACAAATCCAACACTAAGACCCTCCTTCTTCCACTCTTTAACAATTTCTCTTACTTCCTTTATTGTATGTACTACTTTCATATTACTTTGACTCCTTTATTTCCTTTAATGCATTTTCTAAATCATTCTTATCAATTTTATATGTATGCTCAACGCTAGGGAAAGCACCTGATTCTACCTCTGCCTTATATTCCTTGAATGCCTCAACGATTAAATCATGAGCATTCATAAACTTCTTTACAAACTTAGCAGTCTTATCCCCTGTATATCCTAGCATATCCTGCTCTACTAAAACTTGTGCATCACATACATTTGAAGCACCAATTCCAATAGTTGAGATATGAAGCATTTTTGTAATCTCTGATGCAAGATCTGCTGGTACACATTCAAGTGTTACAGCAAATGCTCCAGCCTCTTCTACTGCAAGACAATCCTTTATTAAGGCTACTGCTGCATCATATGACTTACCCTGAACCTTATAACCACCAAAGGCATTTACTGATTGAGGTGTAAGTCCTACGTGACCTACAACAGGAATTCCTGCATCTGTAATAGCCTTAATTCTTGAGGCGTATTTAGCACCACCCTCAAGCTTTACAGCCTGACATCCTGTTTCCTTAAGTAATCTTCCTGCATTTCTTACCGCATCCTCATCTGATGCCTGATATGACATAAATGGCATATCTACAACAACAAATGTATTTTTAGCACCTCTTACAACAGCAGCTCCATGATGAATCATATCCTCCATTGTAACAGGTAATGTTGAAGAATATCCTAGCATTACCATTCCAAGAGAATCTCCTACTAAAATGAAATCTATTCCAGCCTCCTCAACAAGCCTTGCTGTTGAATAATCATAAGCTGTAATTTGAGTAAGCTTCTTTACTCCCTTATATTCCTTAAATGTGTTTACATTAATCATTTTTCATATCTCCTTCTAATAATTTCAACATATTGCTATAATCATTATTATCACTACACATTTCAACAAGCTTTAAGCTTAATGGAATGTATATTCTTTTTAAATCGTCATCAAGGCTTTCTAAATGCTTTTTTATAGTTCCTATATCATTTCTTTTTATAGGTCCTGTTAAAGCCTTATCTGGCCCATATTCTAAAATATTATTTATATTATTTAAAATAAGTGGCTTAAATATTTCAATATCATTTATGCCAATCGATTTAAATAAATCACTTGCACCTTTCATAAGTGCACACATAAGATTTGATACCATAACACATCCTGCATGATATTTAATCTTAGATTCCTTATCAATTTCTATAACCTTATCCAAAAACAAAGCCTTAATTTGCGGGTATATTGTCCTATCCCCTTCAAGTGTAAGGTAGGCTCTATCAAACTCCTTATAAGCACTATATTTATCATTAAATGCGTATATAGGATGAAGACTTACACATCTATTACTATGCTTAAGGTCTTTAAATGCATCTGATGTAATACTTCCTGATGTGTGTATTAGAGCTTTATCACATACATTAAGTGATATAAGCTCATCTACTACAGTATCTATAGCATCATCATTTACTGTTAAAAAAAGAGTATCACAATTATTAATTAAATCAATTAAGTTCTTGTAATACTCACTAATACTAAATCTTGCACAATCAATAGCGTCATTAATATCCTTAGAATAAATTCCAATAACATTATGGAATTTAAGATTAAGGTATTTGGATAAAGTGTATCCAACACGCCCTGCGCCAATAAATCCAATCCTCATAAAAGCACCTCACTAATATAATTTATTTCTAATATCATTTAGTAGATATAGTTGGATTTTATTAAAATTTAAGCTTATTAGTAAAGTTTTACTATAGGTAAATACTTTCTAACCCAAGGATATTATACTACTAAAATAAAAAAAGTAAAATGAAAATGCATTCATCTTACTTCTTTTATACTATTTGAATTGATTTGTTTTATCATCATAGCTATATCCTATAGATTTTAAGGTATCAATGATTTCATCCTTTGATACATCTAGGTCATCACAAAGTGAATCAAGTGAATCGTAGAAATCACGAAGCTTTAAATTAATATAGGATAATAGTATATTCGGATCCTTTGGTAGCATAATTACTTAAGATCTTTTGTCTCAATCCAGTCTTGATCATCATAAGCCTGGTTCTCTCCACACATTCCCCAAATGAATGTATAGTTCATTGTAGCAGCTGCACAGTGAATTGACCAAGATGGTGAAATAACTGCTTGTTCTGGTCCCATAACGATATGTCTTGTCTCATCAGGACGTCCCATAATATGGAATACACGCTCTGTTTCTGGGAAGTCAAAATAGAAATAAACCTCCATACGTCTCTCATGAGTATGACAAGGCATTGTGTTCCATGATGAACCAGGAGCAAGCTCAGTCATTCCCATAGCTAATTGACAGCTTTGGCAAACATCCTGGTGGATGAATTGATTAATAACTCTCTTATTCATATGCTCAAGGTCTCCCATTGGCTTATGGTTAGCCTTCTCATAATTAATATATACTGTTGGATATGTCTTATGTGCTGGACATGAATTGATATAGAACTTAGCTGGGTTCTTTGGATCAACTGATTCAAATACTAGCTCCTTTGTACCCATTCCAATATACATTCCGTCCTTAGGAAGGATTTCGTACTCCTTACCATCAAGAGTAACCTTTCCCTTTCCTCCTACATTAATAAATCCCATCTCACGACGTTCAAGGAAATATGATGTAGCAAGTTCCTTAGCAGAATCAAGTACAACCTTACCCTTAACTGGCATGATTCCTCCAGCAATCATTCTATCCTGATGAGAATATGTAAACATAATTTCATCAGCAACGAAAATCTTTTCAATAAGGTAATGCTTTCTTAATTCCTCTGTATCATACTTCTTTGAATCATCTGGATGATTCGCATATCTTACATCTAATTTCATAATATAAATTCCTCCGTTTAAAATCTCTTCTAAATTATATCACATATTTAATTTATAGTTAATACTATAAAAGAAAAAGGCAAAGAAAATCTTTGCCTTAAAAATTATTCCTCTGTTGATGAAGTCTCATCATTATGGAAGAACTTATAGAATACTCCAGCAAGACAAGCTCCAGCCATAGGACCTACAATAAACATCCAAACTTGCTTTAAAGCTTCCTTTCCTCCACCATAAATTGCAGTAGATACTGCAGTTGCAATAGAACGAGCAGGGTTAACTGAAGTTCCTGTAATAGAAATTCCTACTAAATGTACTCCAATTAATGTAATACCAATAATAAGACCTGCAATGTTCTTTGCATCAGACTTCTCTAATGTAACATTTAAGATTACATAAACAAAAATGAATGTAAGAACAATTTCAACAACTAATGCAGTGATAATTCTTGCAGCATTAAGCTTACCAAAAGTGTTGTAGAATGGTGCGAAGTTAGATGCATTTCCAGATACATAATATAAATCAACACCAGTTCCAGCAAGGCACCACTTAGTTAATCCGAAGAAGATTATTGCAGCTAGTAATCCACCAACAATTTGTGCACATACATATAATGCAAACTCAGTCCAAGAAATCTTCTTATTAATAGCAAGTCCTAAAGAAACTGCAGGGTTGATGTGGCATCCAGAAACACGTCCAACAGTATATGCCATTGCAATTAGAGCAATTCCAAAGGCAAGTGATGTTGCGACTACATTTCCATGAGTTAGTGCTGCAGTACCACAAGCTACAAACACTAATACGAATGTTCCTAAACATTCAGCAATTAATTTTTTTAACATAATTTTTTAAATCCTCCTTTATGTCAAATAGATTATACTTTATTATGTATGAAATGTAAAGCGTATTTTACAAAAATATATAGTTTTTTAAAAATATTATTATTTTCCTACCAATTTTTCAAAATAGTACGAAAAAAGATAGCAAAAATGCTATCTTTCTTATTCTTCTATTAAATTAGAAGTATCATTTTCATTATCATTATTCACTACTTCTGTAGCTATAGGATCCTCATCAGGCTCTAGATTAGATAATACCTCATCTGGATATGTATCATCAGACATATCATTCCATGTAAGCTCTGTTGCTTCTATACCCTGAATCATAACACCTCTCTTAGTACGCTTCATGATTAAATTAACAATTAATCCTGAAACAAATACTAAAATTGTTACAAGCCATCCTGCAATTATTTCAGCAGCTAGATTATAGGACTTGTTATATCTAAATCCATTTTGGATTAAGGCAACAAATTGCCATGCAAATAGGAAGGCAAGAGCTGCTGGTGCTATAAACTTAATTGAGGTATTAAACCACCATTTAGGCATTTTAAACTTATTTGTATTCTTATTAATTTCTGTAAGAATTCTTGTTGTATTAAAGAACCATCCTGCAACTAATGTTTCAAGAATACCAATAATAATTAATGTATATTGGTTAGTCCAATTATCTACAATATCAAGATATCCTACTCCTGCACCTGTTGTATATACAATTGAAATAATAGCCGCAACAATTGCAAGATATAATGTAGTCTTTCTCTTAGGAAGCTTAAACTTATCACATACTGCTGCAGCTACTCCCTCAAGAATAGAGAAGGCACTATCAATTGCAAGTGTACATAGCATGAAATAGAATATAAATCCAAATATCGCGTTTATAAATCCAACTGATGTAAGATTTACAATAGCTGAAGGATATATTATAAATGCAGTTGCAATTCCAGAATCAGACATTTTAGAAGTATCAAGTCCTGTTTGATACATAGTTGTAAATAATACAATTCCAGATAATACTGATATTGCAAGATCAGCGAAAGCTATAATTATAGTATCTACAGCTATATTTGCACTCTTTCTTAAATATGATCCATACGCAAACATTATAGCCATCATAACTGATAAGCTATAAAATGATTGACCCATTGCATTAACCCAAAGCTCTGGCTTTTTAAATGCGCTAAAATCAGGTAAAAATAAAGCTTTTAATGCTTCTCCTAGATTAGGGTTATTAATAAATCCCTTTATTGCAAGTATTAATAGCATTATAACAGGTAGGAATACTGTATATTTTACAACCTTTCCAACCTGAGATGCTCCATTTCTTATACATCCATAAATGAAACCCCATGCAATACCAACACATATTAAAACTAATACCTTGATATTACCACCATCACCAAAGAATGATGTTTTCCATGTTGTACCAATTGACTTTTCCCATAATATGCTTGCAGTTTCTGTTGTTTTTGCAGATGTTGCGAACTTATATGAAATAAAGCACATTAAAATACACCATGCAAATACTACTGCATAATAGGTTAAAATAACAAATGCATTTGCAGTAGCAGCCCATCCAACAGGCTCTGCCTTCTTATTTAAAAATCTCATAGCCTTAGGTGCTCCACCCTGAGACTTACGTCCAATGGCAATTTCCATCATTAATAATGGAATTCCAATTATTAGCATACAAATAATATATGCAATAAGGAAGGCTCCTCCTCCAAATTTAGCACATAATCCTGGGAATCTCCAAGCATTACCAAGTCCTACTGCAGATCCTATGGAAGCTAAAATAAAGGTTGCCCTTCCATTCCATTTATCTCTAGACATATTAAATTCCTCCATTTAAAAATTAACTAAATAGATTATATCATTTATAAATATTTTTTCAACAAAAAGAGTTTTATTTGATGATATATTATTTTCATTTTTATTTATTTAATGAGAAAAGATACAAAAAATTAGATAAGGAAAAT
>DEWQ01000004.1 GCA_002363705.1 Caryophanales bacterium UBA3206
TATGTAACATCTATATTACATATCCCCTTTAAAAGCCTTGGTAATAATTCCTTATTCTCCTTTAATAGCTTTTTGAAGTATACATCATTTAGTCCACAATATGTAAGCTTACTCATAAAAAAATCACCTCCACTAAATATATAGGAAGGTGATATATACTTTTACTAAATTTATTTTTAAAAAGTGTTATTTTTTTACTATATTGCCTCTACATATGAGACATAGGGTTCTTTTTTCATTAATTCTACCAATTCCTTCATTCTATAGCCAGTCTTGCCACAATTTATAGAAAGGCTATATACAGAAAGACCTGTACCAGCATATGCGCTATCATAGTTAACATTTCTTATCATAAAGCCATTATCTCTTAAAAATGTTATTAATGTTTTTAAATCTGGTCTTGATTGTAATTCAACATGTATATCTACTTCTTTTGTTTTATTATCAACTAAAACCTCAACATATGGCATTATTGTAAGAGTTAAAATCACAACAACAAATGATATTAGTGCAATTGAATAGCAGCTAGAGCCTATTGCTATTCCTGTTGCACAAGTAACCCATAATGAAGCTGCTGTAGTAATTCCTCTAACCTGTGATCTTGTTGTTACATAAATAACTCCAGCTCCTAAAAATCCAACTCCAGTAATAATACCAGCCGCAAGTCTTACTCCGTCAGAGCTTTCTGATAATATACCATTTATCATCATACACATAGCACTTCCAAGAGACACAAGAGTATATGTTCTAAATCCTGCAGGATGACGTCTAAATGATCTTTCAAGACCAATTAGTCCTCCCAATATTGTAGCTAAAAGAATTCTTAATATAATACTATAAATTCCTGCAGTTTCATATGACCATTCTCCCAAGGCCTTTGCAAGTGGATCTATCGTATCAAAAATCATATTATCCCTCTTTTCTATATCTATATTATACAACAAATAGTAAAAAAAAGACCTACCAATTAAATTGGTAAGTCAATTCTTTTATTACTTAGTGTAATGAGGATCGTTTAATAAATCCATATAGTGTGCAAAACGATGTTGTGCATCTTCCTTATTGAAGTCTAGTAAAGCTTGTGCCTTTTCAGGGTTAACCTTTACTAATTGAGAATAACGTCCCTCATTCATTAGGAAGTCATGATACTTCTCCCACTTTGGCTCCTTAGCAGAGTCTAATTGGAATGGGTTCTTTCCTTCCTTAGCTAAATCTGGGTTATATCTGAATGTTGGGAAGTATCCACACTCAGTAGCCATCTTAGCTTCCATTTGTGACATGTATAGTCCAGACTTAATGTTATGAGCGATACATGGTGCATAACAAATAACGATTGATGGTCCCTTATAAGCTTCTGCTTCCTTTAATGCCTTAATAACTTGGTTTTGGTTAGCTCCATGGCAAACTGTAGCAACATATACATGTCCATAAGACATTGCAATTGAAGCTAAATCCTTCTTCTTAGCACGTTTTCCAGATGCAGTAAACTTAGCAATAGATCCTGTTCTTGAAGACTTAGAAGATTGTCCTCCAGTATTAGAGTAAACCTCAGTGTCAACAACTAGGATATTAACATCCTCATTGTTAGCGATAACATGGTCTAATCCACCGTATCCGATGTCATAAGCCCATCCGTCTCCTCCGATGATCCATTGAGAAATCTTAATAATATATTGCTTTAGATCAATAATCTCCTTAGCATATTGTGCGTTATCATTTTCAAATGCAGCAACGATTTTTGGCTCTAATTCCTTAGTCTTAGCACCATCTGCACGGTTCTCAATCCACTCATTGCATAGAGCCTTTTGCTCTTCTGTCATCTTGTCTAGGTTAAGAGCCATAACATTTTGTAATCTATCACGCATTGTCTCGATAGCAACTCTCATTCCGAATCCGAACTCAGCATTGTCCTCGAATAATGAGTTAGCCCAAGCTGGTCCTCTTCCATCAGCATCAGTAGTATATGGTGATGATGGGAATGATCCTGAATAAATTGATGAACATCCTGTAGCATTAGCAACCATCATTCTATCTCCGAATAATGTAGCAACTGCCTTAACATATGGAGTTTCTCCACATCCACCACAAGCTCCTGAGAACTCGAATAATGGCTTAGAGAATTGAACATCCTTAGCTGTATTAATTCCAGCAAGCTCTCTCTTATATGTTACATGGTTATAGAAGTAATCGCATACCTCTGGCTCACGTCTTTGTTGAGCAACTGCGATTGGATGTGGTTTAAGAGCCTTTGCAGTAACCATCTCTCCAGTCTTCTTATCTTGAACCTTATTCTTAGGATTTCCAGGACAAACAGTAATACATACTCCACATCCTGTACAATCAAGTGGTGATACAACGATAGTGAACTTATATCCCTTGAACTTAGGACCTACAGCATCTAATAATGGATATGGTTGATCAGTTCCGTCAACATTTAATGCAGGAACTGCCTTAGCCTCTTCCTCAGATACTAGGAATGGACGAATTGCAGCATGTGGACATGCAAATGCACATTGGTTACATTGAATACAGTTCTCAGCTTGCCATAATGGTGTATGAGTAGCTGTTCCTCTCTTCTCCCATGCAGCTGTTCCAGCTGGCATATGTCCATCTCTTAAATCCTTGAATGCAGATACTGGAAGTGAATCTCCCTTAATTGCGTTCATAACATCAGCAATGTTACGTACGAACTCAGGTCTATTCATATCAACTACCTTAGCATCGTCAGTTAAGTTAGCCCACTCTGGCTTAACAGCAACCTCAACTAGAAGATCTCCTCCTAAATCAATTGCCTTATGGTTTTGATCAACTAATTCTTGTCCCTTACGAGCATAAGTCTTAGTTGCAAACTCCTTCATATGAACCTTAGCTTCCTCAAAGTCCATAATATTTTGGTTTAGTTTGAAGAATGCTGATTGAATTACAGTATTAACTCCCTTTCCACCGCTAAATCCACAGTCCTTAGCAGCTTGGTAAGCATTAATAATATAGAACTTAGCCTTCTTCTCAGCAAGTAATCTCTTGTACTTGTTTGGTAATAATTGCTCAACGTTCTCAGCAGGAACAGAAGTATTTAATAGGAATGTTCCTCCATTTCTTAATCCGTCGATCATATCAAACTTCTTTAGGTAAGCATCAGTAGAGCATGCTACGAAGTGAGGTGTATTTACAAGGTAAGTTGAACGAATTGGCTTCTTTCCAAAACGTAGGTGTAATCTTGTAGATCCTCCTGACTTCTTTGAGTCATATGCAGCATATGATTGTGCATATAAATCTGTATAGTCTCCAACGATCTTAGAAATATTCTTACAAGCTCCAACGATACCGTCTCCTCCAAGACCAAAGAATAATAATTCTGTTGTTCCCTTATCAGCAGTATCAATGTGCTTCTTAACATCTAGAGATGAATAATTAACATCATCAATGATACCTACAGTGAAGTGATTCTTTGGAGTCTTCTTCTTTAGGTTATCATAAACAGCATTAATCATATCTGGTGTTACATCCTTAGAAGAAAGTCCGTAACGTCCTCCAACGATTAATGGTTGGTTAGGTCTTCCATAGAATGCAGATTGGATGTCAAGATATAATGGCTCTCCAAGTGCTCCTGGCTCAACTGAACGGTCAAGAACAGCAATACGCTCTACAGTCTCTGGTAAAACATTAAACATATACTTAGTAGAGAATGGACGATATAGATGTACCTCTAATAATCCAACCTTCTTATGCTTCTTTGTTAAGTAGTCAACTACTTCCTCAGCTGCTTGACAAGCTGATCCCATACATACGATGATATCAGTTGCATCCTCTGCTCCATAATAAACAAATGGTGCATAGTTACGTCCTGTAGCCTTTGAAATCTTCTTCATGTACTTAGCAACAATATCAGGTACTGCCTTATAATAAGAGTTTTGAAGCTCTCTTGTTTGGAAGTAAACGTCATCGTTTTGTGCTGTACCACGAGTCTTAGGATGTGCAGGGTTTAAAGCATTCTCTCTAAACTTCTTTAATGCATCCTTATCTAATAGCTTAGCTAATACCTTAGTATCAATTGGCTCAACAGTATTAACCTCATGAGAAGTTCTAAATCCATCAAAGAAGTGTAGGAATGGAACTGAAGCCTCAATCGCACTTAAGTGTGCTACTCCAGCTAAATCCATAACCTCTTGAACAGAGTTTGAACAAAGCATAGCAAATCCTGTTTGACGTGTAGCCATAACGTCTTGGTGATCACCGAAAATTGAAAGTGATTGAGAAGCTAATGCACGTGCAGCAACGTGAATAACTCCTGGTAATTGCTCTCCAGCGATCTTATACATATTAGGAATCTTTAATAATAAACCTTGAGATGCAGTAAATGTAGTTGTTAAAGCTCCAGCCTCTAATGAACCGTGAACAGTTCCAGCAGCTCCTGCCTCTGACTCCATTTCAACAACCTTAACAGGCATACCAAATAGATTCTTCTTTCCTTGTGAAGCCCATTCATCGATATATTCAGCCATAGGTGTAGATGGTGTGATTGGGTAAATACCAGCTACTTCTGTGAAATTATATGCAGCATATGCAGCAGCGTAATTTCCATCAATGGCCATTCTTTTTACATTCTTGCTCATAATTGATCCTCCTATCATCACAATAATGTCATTATGATTATACTATTTTTTTAAAAATATTCAATATTTTGTTAAAAAAATGAATTAATGAAGAAAAACATATTTTTTGGCAATTTAAACTAATTTTAATAACAAAAATCATAATTTTTAAAATTTATTATTAAACAATGCTTCTATCATCTAATTCTATTCGATAATATTTCTTATAAGCAAATGGTAAATTTATCATTTTTTTCAAAAAAACGATAAAAATTAATGCAATCCCCAAAGATAGTAAAATTTGATATGTATGTAATGTCTCTATTGCAAGGACATAAGAGGTTATTGGTATGTTTGCGGCGCACCCAAGGCAACAAAACATACCTATAGCCTTAAAAGTATTTTCATATTTTAGAATTGACGGATCATTCTTTGAGATAATACTTACAATTATCTCTCCTAATATTGCCCCAAGAGCTATAAGAGGTAATACTGTTCCTCCTGAGACGTTAGCATTTTCTGATAGTATCATAAAAATAAATCTTATAATCATTATTAAAAGCATTAAAAAGAGGCCTTTATCTAAAATAGATAAATCAATTGCCATATCCCCATTACCACTTAAAAGTGGATAATACTTTTTCAAAAGAAAAAATCCTAAAGCAAGTATTGGTGTTAAATAAAGCATTAATCTGCCCCCTCTAAGCCTTTGTGCCATGCCATGAACAAAGCTAAATAACTCTCCTATACCAAATGATAATATAGAGACAAGTATTACTGCATAGAAAAGATTAAAGGGAATCAATATAATATCCATAGAATAAAATAATTCTCTATTCCAAATAAGCCTTTGTAATATATATGAAGAAATATACGACATACTAATCATAACTATTCCTTTTATAATAAAGGCCTTACGAATTCTATGTCTATGCACCTCTAGTAGGTGAATAAAGCCTGCAATAGGAGCGATAAACGCAGCCGCAAAGCCACTACTTCCACCTGCCATTACTATATCTCTATCATATTTGTTCAATGCCTTATTTCCAATTTTAGCAACTGATGCTCCAATTGTAACAGATGGTGCCTCAGTACCTAATGTAAATCCAAAGAAAAAAGCTAGATAAGAATTGATTATTGTAAAGAATAGAAGTCTATATGGATTAAAATCATTATTTTCATAATAATCCATTGAAAGTATACTAATACCATTACCTATATAGCCCTTATATTTATAATTAGTATATGTAGTAAATATAGCAATGATAAATACAGTGGCGAGTACAATCGCAAATATAAAATTATTATAATTTATTAAATAATTTGAAAAACTTATAATTTTAGACGCTAAATATATAAACAGCGTCACAACAAATCCTATAATAATCCCTGTTAAAGGAATCTGTACTGCAGTAATTATTCTATCCTTTTTAGTATACCTCTTCTTTTCTAATGAGCTTACTAAATTAATATAGTCCATAGCAACACCTCCTTATAAAACAAAAAAGGAGCTTATATAAGCTCCTTTGCTGTTAAAACTATTGTGCATCCTTTTGATGTGCATCAAATTTCTTACGCTCTGCTGTATCCAAAATCTTCTTACGAAGTCTAATATTATTAGGTGTAACCTCTACTAGCTCATCGTCATTAATATATTCGATACAAGCCTCTAAAGACATCTTCTTAGGCTTCTTTAATACAACAGTTTGATCCTTATTAGATGAACGAGTATTTGTTTGTTGCTTTGCCTTAACAACGTTAACAGCGATATCCTGCTCACGGTTAGTCTCTCCAACAATCATACCCTCATAAATTTGTTCACCTGGTTCAACAAACATAACTCCTCTATCCTCAAGTGCTCCAAGAGAATATGCAGTTGATTGTCCTTCAGCCATAGAAACCATAACGTGAGTATTTCTTGCTCCCACATTTACAGATTCCATAGGTCTATAATCAAGGAATGTATGAGAAATCATACCATATCCCTTTGTAACTGTCATAAATATTGTGTTAAATCCAATAAGTCCTCTAGAAGGCATTACATATGTAACTCTTGATTGAGTTTCTGTATTAGTCATATTCTCCATAGTTCCCTTACGGTTTCCAAGGATTTCAATAACTGATCCAATTACGTCTGCTGGAGCATCAATTACAACATACTCATAAGGCTCCATCTTAACTCCATTCTCTTCCTTAATAATAGCTCTAGGACGAGAAACCTGGAATTCATATCCTTCACGACGCATATTTTCAATAAGTATTCCTAAATGAAGTTCTCCACGACCTGAAACAATCCACTCCTCAGCTGTACCAATACGTTCAACCTTAAGTGCAACGTCACGCTCAGTTTCCTTCATTAATCTATCTTCAATCTTAGATGCAGTAACAAGCTTACCATCCTTACCACAGAATGGTGAAGTGTTAGTACCAAATGTCATTTGAACAGTTGGCTCAGTAATAGCTATAGGAGGAAGTGCCTCTTCCTTTCCTGGATCACAGAATGTTTCACCAACTGAAACATCACTAAGTCCAGATACAGCACAAATATCTCCTGCTTCTACATGGTCAGTCTCAATCTTATCAAGACCCATGAATGTAAATAGCTTTTGAACTCTAAATGATTCAATACTACCATCAAGACGAACAGCTGAACACATTTGTCCTGCCTTAATTTGTCCTCTTGTAACTCTTCCTACTCCCATACGTCCAACGAAATCATTATAATCAATTAAAGCTGGCTGTAATTGAAGTGGAGCATCAACATCATTAGATGCAGGTGCAATTTCCTTAACAATAAGGTCTAAAACTGGCTCCATACCTGTTGTTTGAGTTTCTAAATCAGATGATAATGATGAAGTATTATTAACAGCTGATGTATATGCAATTGGGAATTCTAATTGATCCTCATCTGCACCTAAATCTATTAATAATTCTAAAACCTCATCTATAACCTCTAATGGTCTAGCACTTGGCTTATCAACCTTATTAATAACAACAATAGGCTTTAAATGAGCCTCTAAGGCCTTCTTTAAAACGAATCTTGTTTGAGGCATAGTACCTTCATATGCATCAACGACTAAAATAACTCCGTCAACCATATGCATGATTCTTTCTACCTCTCCTCCAAAGTCAGCATGACCTGGAGTATCAAGAATATTAATCTTTGTATCCTTATAGTGAATAGCAGTTACCTTTGCTAAAATGGTAATTCCTCTTTCACGTTCAATATCATTAGCATCCATTACACGCTCAGCAACAACCTGGTTGTCTCTAAATGTATGAGCTGTTTGTAATAGCTTATCAACTAATGTAGTTTTTCCGTGGTCTACGTGGGCAATAATTGCGACGTTTCTTACTTCCATAGGTATAATACCTCATCTTTCATAATATAAATCAACACCAAAATTATAACACAACAGCAAGTGTTGTTTTATATGAAAACGTTATATTACTTACGATGATTCTTAACAACAACACCTAGGCAGTAAACCATATCTGATTCACCCATTTCCTTGAACTTCTTAATTTGTGTTAAATACTTTAATGCATAAGGAGTATCCTTATTGCATGCAGCAATAAGCTTATCTAGTCCAGCATTAAATAGAGGATGAGTCATATCGTGTAGATTCTTAATAGCCTCTGCTAAAACTGGATTGCTATCTGCTAGCTTATCGATTTGAGATAATCCCTTTGGCTCACGAAGCTTATTAGGAACAATACTCTTCTCATTAATAGCATCATATGATTGAATAAGCTCACTAAGCTTAGTTAATTGATATCCTGATGCATAATTGATAATTTCTTTAATTTCCTTATCCTTAGGATCTAGGAATGTACGAAGTCTCATTAAGACCTCTACACGCCACATAAATCTAACGTCAGTCTTTGCTTGAGCTGGATATTTTGAAATATATAAGCTACGAAGCTGTAGAATCTCTTCTCTTATTTCCTCATCAGCCTGAAGCTTAATAGCAATTCTCTTAATCTTAGCAAAGATTTCATCATTCTTATCATCCTTATATGAAACAAGACGCTCTAAGAACTTATTTGCCTCTTCATAATAAGAATCAATAAGTGAGTTTACAATAACCTCTCTCTTCTTGATAGTATCCTCAAAATAGATATGATATCTAAAGCTCTTCTTTGTAATATCATTCTTCTTTAATACACAGAATCCTACCTCGTCGTTTGCGAATATTCTATTAACTGGATGTCCTACAACATCATTACGAATATATTTAAGCTCACGTAACTGTCTATTTTGGTTAATATTAATATTATTCTTATTTCTTGTTAATAAGATATTTAATGAATATAATGCATCAATTGATACAAATAAAGTTTGTAATAATGCATAAACTCTTGATAGGCACTCACCTGCAGGTGCCTCTCCATCCTTACTTTTCTCAAAATAAGCCATAATTTCATTATTAAGCTCTAACGCATTTATAGATGCCTTATATTGAGCATGATTATCCTCACCCTGTTTAATCTTATTTTTTAATTGCGCTACAAGCTCTACATTGGTTTTAATCTTCTCCACTAGATTTGCCATAATAGTACCTCCGTAATTTCACTAACTTTTTTCTTTCCTCATCAAAAAATGTCAAAAAGGCATTCATATATGTATTATACTATTTTATTTTCTAAAAATCAATTCTATACGAAAGAGACAAAAATAAATGACGTTACCCTCCATTGGGCAACGTCACTATATTACTTAATAGTATGAAGCTTTAATGTATCTGTTACTCCAACACCAATTATTGATGATGTAGTAATTACAACGTTATCTCCACTCTTAACAAGGCCAGTTTCCTTTGCTTTCTCAATAGCATATAGGAAAAGCTCATCAGTTGATTTCTTCTTTTCAGCAGGAACAGGTACTACACCCCATGCAAGATTTAATTGTCTGCATGCCTTAGGATCAACTGTAATAGCTATAATAGGGCACTGTGGTCTATATGCTGAAATGATTTCAGCAGTCTTTCCATGCATTGTAACACAAATAATTGCCTTAGCATTTGTTTGGAATGAAGCAAGTACAGCAGCATTGGCAAGAACTGATAATTCATCTTGTCCTAGTGAAATATGATTCTTTGTGAATCTATTCATATAATTGATATCTTCCTCAGCATATCTATCGATATCACTCATAGCCTTAATTGCTTCAATAGGATACTTTCCAGCAGCTGTTTCACCTGAAAGCATTGTACATGATGTAGAATCATATACTGCATTCGCAACGTCAGATACCTCTGCACGTGTAGGTCTTGGATTTTGTTGCATAGAATCAAGCATTTGAGTTGCTGTAACAACCATCTTACCCTTGCGATAGCATCTATTAATCATATCCTTTTGAATTGAAGGAAGCTTCTTATATGCAACCTCAACTCCTAAATCTCCACGGGCTACCATAATACCATCTGATTCATCAATGATATCATCCATATTTGAAACACCTTCAGTGTTTTCAATCTTAGAAATAATCTTAATATTATCTCCACCATGCTCATGTAATAAAGCCTTAAGATCAAGGACATCCTGACGACGACGTACGAATGATGCAGCTATATAATCAACATCATTTTCACATCCAAAGATAATATCCTCCTTATCTACCTTAGATAGATATGGCATATTAACAATTACATCTGGAATATTAATAGACTTATGATTAGAAATACTTCCACTATTTAAAACCTTAGTAACAAGTACCCTATCCTCGATTCCAATAACATCTAATTGAATCTTTCCATCATCAACTAAAATCTTATTACCAATCTTAACATAATCAGCAAGATTTGGATAAGTAAGTCCACAAATCTTACTATTACCTAATAGATTTGGGTCAGGTGATAATCTAAACTCATCACCTTCATTTAAAAGAATCCTATCCCCTTCAAAATTACGAACTCTAATTTCAGGTCCCTTTGTATCCAATAATACTGGAACATTAGTTCCAAGCTCCTTATTTAATTTATGAATTAAATCAATCTTAGCCTTCTTTTCTTCATATGTACCATGTGAAAAATTAAGTCTAGCACAATCAAGACCAGCCTCAATAGCCTTCTTTAATACATCATATGAATCTGATGCAGGTCCAAGTGTACATATAATTTTAGTTTTTCTCATAAAATCACTCCTATTCTATATAATTATATTATACCATTTCTACATTAAAACCTTAATACTTTAAGGCTATCATTTGAATAAAAAAACAAAAAAGAGGTACCAAATACCTCTATATATATCAAGAATGGTGCCGACAAAAGGAATCGAACCCTCAACCTACTGATTACAAGTCAGTTGCTCTGCCAATTGAGCTATGTCGGCAAATGGTGGAGGTTAACGGGCTCGAACCGCTGACCCTCTGCTTGTAAGGCAGATGCTCTCCCAACTGAGCTAAACCTCCATAAGCTGGCGCACCCAGAAGGACTCGAACCCTCAACCTTTTGATCCGTAGTCAAACGATCTATCCAATTGATCTATGAGTGCATCATATATATTTAATTAGCCATTAAAAATAAGTGGCGGTCCGGACGAGACTCGAACTCGCGACCTCCTGCGTGACAGGCAGGCATTCTAACCAACTGAACTACCGGACCATCTTATTCAACAGCCCCTTTATTATAACATAACGTATTTTTATATGCAAGATAAAATTTAAAAAAGAAAAGACCACATTTTTCAATGTGGTCAATTTACTATAAATTATTCTTCTTCAGGTGTTGTTTCCTCGAATTCAGCCTTCTCAGCCCAAGACTTAATTGAAGCTATTGTAGACTTTACCTGATCCTTAGATTGGTAAAGCTCTCCTGCAACTACAAGTCTACGTCTTAGATATAGCTTGAATTGGAAGTTTCCATTCTTATCCTTAACAATTTGCCATTCACCATTATAAACAGCATCCTTAAATCTTTCATAAGCATCCTTTGCGGCACTTGCAGAAGCATAATCCTGAGATGTAACAATCTTAACTCCATTAGAAGCCTTTAACACATAGATGAATCCATGATCATCCTGCTCGATTGTATATTCTCCACCTTCCTTAAGCTCGAACTCAACATCAGCAATTTCAACATCTGTTGCATCCTTATCAACTGCCTCAGAATCAAAGATAATATTCTCTGTTAAAGCAAACTTCTTGAATGACTCAGAAGCTCTAACAGCTGAATCCTTTGTCTTATATGATGCAGATTGCGCAAGAATTCTATTTTGCTTAGAAACTAATGTAAAGAAATATAGGTCATGCTTATCAGCATCAATCTTTACTCTTCCAGTAGTTAGATTTCTCTTAATAGTATCGATTCCTCTACGGCATCCAGCCTCAGTAGTATATCCCTCAGAAACAATTAATGATTGTCCATTAGAAGCAATTAGTTTAAATCTAAATGCACCTGTAGCATCCTCTGTAATAATATACTTACCAGCATATCTTCCAGTAGTAGCATTAGGTGTTACCTCACTGCTCTCCTCATTAGACTCTTCCTCTTCCTCAGCAGGAGCTTCCTCCTCAGTAGTTTCCTCTTCAGCAGGTGTCTCTTCAGCCTCTTCCTCAGATTCCTCTTCAGTCTCTTCTTCAGATTCTTCTTCATCTACACTGCTAGCAAATACGATATCATCATCTGATTCCTCATCAGACTCTTCCTCAGCAGGAGCTTCCTCCTCAGCAGTTTCCTCTTCAGCAGGTGTCTCTTCAGCCTCTTCCTCAGATTCCTCTTCAGACTCTTCGTCAGATTCTTCTTCCTCATCATTTGCTTCTACAGCCTCTTCATCACTTGAAGCCTCTGTAGCATCTTCCTCATTAGGCTCCTCTTCCTCAGATTCATCCTCTGTCTCTTGCTCTTCAGGAGATTCTTCCTCAGCAGTTTCCTCTTCAGCAGGTGTCTCTTCAGCCTCTTCCTCAGATTCCTCTTCAGGCTCTTCGTCAGATTCTTCTTCCTCATCATTTGCTTCTACAGCCTCTTCATCATTTGAAGCCTCTGTAGCATCTTCCTCAGATTCATCCTCTTCAGTATCATCCTGCTCCTCTAATGTAGGCTCTTGATCTACAACTGCTGCTGCGGCTGCTGCACTAACATTTTCATCCTCAGTCTCTTCTTCCTCTTCAGGCTCCTCAACTGGTTCAGCAGGCTTTGCAGCTTGCTTAGGCTGTGCAACAACCTTTGGAGCTGGTTTATTCTTTGCCTTCTTTGCAACAATTTGTGAAACTATAGCAGCTATGATTAATACAATTAATAATCCACCAAAAGCTCCACATGTAATCATACCTATTAACTTATCTGTAATTAATAACATAATTGTTCACCTCTCACCAATTATAAAAAGTATCTATTTTAATTATACATTTTTTATAGACCAAAAATCAATTACAAAATGTAATCTTTATTAAAAATAGAGGTGCTAGAGCACTAGCACCAAATATTTTTACTTATTATCGTTCGCAATTACAAGCTTTGCGAAGTCCTTACCACACTTTAGAGCTACACCTATTGTCTTAGCTCCCTTAACAATATCTCCACCTGTATAAATATTGTCTACTGATGTTTGGAATGCCTCACCTGTATTAGCTACAGCCTTAAGATATCCATGGTCTGTTGTAAGCTTTCCCACATTATAAACATCCATATCTGGGATTTGTCCAATTGCAGAAATTATATAATCACAATCAATTGTAACAAACTTTCCTGTTCCAACTGGCTTCTTACGTCCTGACTCATCTGGTTCAGAAAGCTCCATTACCTCACACTTAACAGCGCAAACCTTACCATCCTTACCAAGAACCTCAACTGGGTTATTAAGGAATTGCATAATAACTCCATCACCCTCAGCCTGATCCATCTCAGCCTTAGTACAAGGAGCCTCATCACGGCTACGACGATATGCAATAATAGTCTTCTCTGCTCCACATCTTGTAGCAACTCTAGCTGCATCCATTGCAACATTTCCAGCTCCTACAACTACTACAGTTCCATGAAGCTGTGGTCTATTCTTTGTAAGCTCTAGCTTATCATCAAAGTTATATTGTCTTAAGAACTCTAAAGCATTTAATGATCCTTCTAAATCATCACCAGGAATTCCTAAATGTCTAACCTTAGTAAGACCAAATGCTAGATATACATAATCATATTCCTCTGCCATCTTTAAGAAATCAGATTCCTTTAAATCACATCCAAAATGGAATACTCCACCTAAATCTCTTACTGGAGCTACTTGCTTCTCAATAGCATCCATCTTAAATCTGAATGATGGAATACCAAATGCCATAACTCCTCCAGCAAAATTCTCCTTATCAAAAATATCTACACTATAACCAGCTGTAAGTAAATCCTTTGCAGCAGCTAGTCCTGCAGGTCCTGCACCTACGATTGCAATTCTTTTGTTACTCATAATTATTAATATCTCCTTTTCTATTTCTTGTATGCATTATTTATAAGCATTGCATCACATAATGCAATTGCACACGCAGCCTCACATACAACCATTGCTCTAAGAATTATAGCCGCATCATGTCGTCCTTCAATAAGAAGTGAATTGACCTCTTTATCCTTAAAGTTATATGTATCCTGTGGAACTCCTACACTTGGTGTAGGCTTTACAAATACCTTTAAATCAATTGGATTACCATTAGATATACCTCCATTGATTCCACCATTGTTGTTTGTAGCTGTCTTTCCAGTCTCGTCTATTATTCTATCATTAAATTCAGAACCTTTCAATGACACACCGTCAAATCCTTTTCCAAATTCAATACCCTTTACTGCACCTATTGAAAACATTAGGTGTGAAATTGTTGATTCAAGTGAATCAAAATATGGCTCACCAAGACCAACTGGTACTCCATTTATTGTAAGTCCTATTATTCCTCCAATAGAATCATGAGCCTCTACTGCAGACTTAATAATATCCTGGAACCTCTTAGTATCAGTCTCACCATTAAGATTTAAAATCTTAGTTTGGAATGTTACACCCTCAAGCATCTTTTTTGCAATAACACCTGCAGCTACCATTCCTAAAGTGATTCTACCACTAAAATGTCCTCCACCTCTATAATCATTAAATCCATCATACTTAGCATGAGCTGTAAAATCAGCATGACCTGGTCTTGGCTGATCTACAAGATTCGAATAATCCTTACTCTTTGTGTTTGTATTGATAAATCTTAATGATATAGGTGCACCAGTAGTAAATCCATTAAATACACCAGATTCAATCATAACCTCATCTGGCTCAATACGAGGAGTAGTTCCTATTCCTCCAGACTTTCTTCTTAAAAGATCTGATTTAAAATCATCAACAGAAAGTTTAATTCCAGGCTTTACACCATCAACTACCACTCCAATTGAGACTCCATGAGATTCTCCATAAATAGAAACTCTAAATAATCTACCAAAGCTATTCACCTAAAATCACTCCTTCCACATATTTAATCATATAATCATAATTAACATCATAATGCTTAGAAAGCCAAATATCTTGTGCCTTACAAGCTTGTCCTATAAGCATAAGAAGCCCATTATAACTATTCTTATTATAACTCATAAGCTTAGTTACCGAAGGATTAAAAATGATATCTACGATAGCTAAAGCTTTTCTTGCATCCTCTTCCTTTAAAGGAGATGCATCAACATTTGGATACATTCCAAGTGGTGTAGTATTAACTACTATTTCATCATTTTTAATATCAAGCATATCATAGGTAATAGTATCATCACTCTTAGTTCTTGATACAGATACCACCTTACCACCTAAATCACCTAGTGCTTTTTTTACTGCAAGAGAAGCTCCTCCTGTACCAAGCACATAGCATGTTTTATTAAAAACATCTATATTATAGTATTTAAGTTCATCACTAAATCCATAATAATCTGTATTATATCCAACAAGCTTACCATTTTCACACTTGATTGTATTAACAGCTCCAATAGCTAATGCCTCATCCTTAATTTCATCAAGGTATTGCATTACCTCTCTTTTATATGGAATAGTCACATTAAAGCCAGCATATTCCCCGCTTCTAAGCTTATCAAGTGTTTCTTTAATTTCATCCTTTTTAATCTCAAGAAGCTTATAATCATAATCTAAGCCCTTTTGCTCAAAAAGCTTTTTTTGAATAATTGGAGAATAGCTATGACCTAGATGCTCTCCAAGTAAAGCAAAAACCTTCATCTTATTCTCCTTTAATCTTCTTTTGATAATCCTTTGATGATTTTAATACTCCATCAAAAAATGTAAGATAATACTCCTCAAGCTCCTTAGAATTTAAAGCCTTAAGATTTTTTTCAATCAAATCCTGCTCTCTTGAGCTATCAAGGACAGGAAGATTATTCTCAAGCTTATATGAGACCACATCATTAACAGCGTTCATTCTTTCCTTAAATAGCTTTATCATCTCTAAATCTATTTCATTAATTCTTTCACGCGCATTATCTAATTTAGTCTTCATATTCTACAATACCTCCTACTGCCTCAAACGCCTTAAAGAAATGAGGGTAGCTCTTCTTTATAGCACTAGCATTTAATATTCTTATCTTACCACTACATTTTGTAGAGGCAATTGCTAAGGCCATAACAATTCTATGGTCATTATGTGAATCAAGATCTAGTGATGGCTTTAGCATACTAACACCATCAATTTCCATAGTATCACCTGCATCTATAAGATTAGCTCCCATCTTCTTAAGCTCCTCTACCATGCATGTAACTCTATCACATTCCTTAATACGAAGACGCTCAACAGATGTAAATGTTGAATGTCCTTCTGACAAGGATGCAAGAACAGTTAGTATAGGACCTAGGTCAGGGGAGTTTGCAAAATCGATTGTGGTACCATGTGTTTTACTAGAATCTGATTTAAACATACCATCCTTAAAATATACCTTACCACCAAAATCATTAATATCACTAATAATCTTCTTATCTCCTTGATAAGAATTTTCATTCATACATAAAATATTAATGTCACTTCCAAGTGTATTCGCAACTGCCCAGAAGGCTACCTGCGAATAATCACCCTCAACTGTATAATCAAGTGGCTTATATTTTTGATTACCCTTAATATCAAATGTTTTATAATCATCTGTTTTAATTGTAATTCCAAACTTCTTTAAAACATCCATTGTTAAATCAATATATCCCTTTGATTCAAGCTTTGTTGTAATCTCAATTTTTGAATCTCCATTAAGTAATGGAAGGGCATATAAAAGTCCTGTGATGAATTGGCTAGATACATCACCTCTAACCTTATAGGTTGCAGGCTTTAATCCATTATAAACCTTCATAGGAAGGTACTTTTCACCACGCTCATATTTAATTCCAAGCTCATCAAATATTTGTGTAAATACATCAAGTGGTCTATTTACTAGATTGTTTCTTCCCTCAAAGGTAATAGGAGAATCAACTACTAGTGCAATAGGAATCATAAATCTAATAGTAGATCCTGATTCATTAGCATTAATGACATTACCTACTCTTTTAGGAGATGAACCATCAATAATTAAATAATCATCATATTTTTCAATATGAGCTCCTAATGATGTCATCGCATCTATTGTAGCATTAATGTCTTCACTATATATAATATTTGATATCTTACTACGTCCCTCTGCAAGGGATGCCGCAATAATTGCTCTATGAGATAAGCTTTTAGATGGTGGTACTATTACATCACCCTTAAGCTTTGATGGAGTTATAATTACGTTCATTTACATCAAATCCTTTATTTTAGTCTCTTCTATCTCATATAATTCTGGAACACCAAAATCCTTAATAAAGATAAATCTAATAACACCTGCTAGGTTCTTCTTATCATATGCCATTTCAGGTAAATAATCCTTATAATTATATTCCTTTATTGGGAATCCACAATTCTTTAATATATTATAAATAACATCATAGCACTTAGGGTTAGTTTCACCCATATCAATACCAAACTTTAATGCCATAAGCATTCCATTAGCTACTGCCTGTCCATGCTTATATCCATATTTAAGCTCTATTGCATGTCCAAATGTATGACCGAAATTTAAAAACATTCTTTCCTTTTGGTCAAACTCATCAATTTCTACAACTGCTTGCTTAACCTTTAGTGATTCAAGAACTATTTCCTCAGTCATTTTATCAACACCATTTTCTACAAGTGTTAATAGTTTAGGATTTCCGATAGCACCATGCTTAATTAATTCACCCATACCATTAACAAACTCCTCACGTGATAGAGTATCACATGTTCTTGGGTCAATTAATACTCTTAAAGGTTGTTTAAAAGCCCCAATAATATTCTTTCTATTGTAAAAATCAATACCAGTCTTACCACCAATAGATGAATCCATTTGAGCAAGAAGTGATGTAGGTACTCCAATATATGGAACTCCACGATAAATAGTCGCTGCTATAAATCCTGTTAAATCTCCTATTACTCCACCACCTAGTGCTAAAAGTAATTCATTACGTCTAATATTCAAATCAATAAGCTTCTCACAAGCCTCTTGATATACAGCAAATGATTTAGATTTCTCTCCAGCTGGAAGTACTACACTTTTTACCTCATAATCATTCTCTAAAGCCTTCATAACTCTAGTAAGATATAGGGGTGCTACATTAGAATCAGTAATAACATAAATCTTTTTATTAGAGTATACTTCCTTAACATATTCACTTAAATCATCAATAAGATTATCCTTAATTATAATATCATATGAATGATCAGATAAATTAATATGTAGCTTCTTCATTATTCCATCTCTTTTCTATGATTAGTAGAGCTTATAAACTTCTTCTTTAAAAGCTCCTTATCTCCATTAATTAAAGCAGTCTTGATATCATCAAGCTCACGCTCAAAATCACATATCTTCTTTAATAGGGCATCCTTATTATCAAAAAACAGCTCACTCCATAGTTCCTCATTAATCTTAGCTATTCTTGTAAGATCACGATATGAGTCTCCTACGAAGTTTTTAGAATCAATATCAGTATCCGCATTAACTAAGGATACAGCAATCGCATGTGTTAATTGTGAAGTATATGCGATAATAGCATCATGATGCTCTGGTGTTACAACACTTATTCTTCCAAACTCTAGGTCTAATCCTAAAGCCTTCATCATCTCAATTGCATGAGCTGTGTTCTTTTCTGTTGGTGTTATTAAGAAATTAGCCTTCTTAAACATTTCAGTATTCGCATACATAACACCACTCTTTTCACGACCAGCCATAGGATGGTGCGAAATATATTCAGCATCACCACAATACTTTTGTGCCTCTAAAATAAAATATGTCTTAATACCGCATAAATCAGTAATAAGCTGTCCCTTCTTAAAAAGCTTATTATATTTTTTTAAGAAATCAACAATATAATTTGGATATAATCCAATAATAATCATATCCATAGTAGGGATATATTTAGATGCATCATCACAACCATCTACAATAAGATTATTACTCTTTGCATATTCAATTGACTCATTGTTAATATCACATGCATAAATTTGGTGTCCCTTTTCTTTAAGACCCATTGCATATGAACCACCCATAAGGCCTAATCCAACGATTAATATCTTCATACATATACCCCTTCTATTTAATAAAAAGGGACAAGATACTTCTTGTCCCTAATTCATACAATATAAAACAAGAGATTTCTTTGATTTTTATTTAAAAATCACAAAATACACGTTAATTATATCATACTATTTTATTTTATCAAATAACTATATTAAAATGTTTGATCATATTCCTTTTCTGCCGAAGTATATGCATCATTTCCTTCAGCAACCGCTACATTCTCTATATAAGACTTAGAGGCAGCAAAATATATCTTACCATTGATTTCGCATGCATCTCCAAATGCATCAACCCCAATACTTGTAATGTTTGCCTTTATATAGACATTATTAAGATAAGCTGAATATAACATTTCCTCAGGAATTGATGTGATACCACTTCCAAGATATAGATTATCTATAACTGCAGCAAAATATAGAACACCAATTCCAGTAATTGTAACATTATCACCAAGAATCAAGTCTTTAACAACCATATTTCTTAAAGCATATTCCGCTAATGTTGCGTTATTGATTGTCAATATAACACTTTCATTATACTGTTCATTATCACAATAAATAGCGTCTCTTCTGATAATATAATTATTTCCACCTAGAGTTTCTGGGAATGTAATATTTGTAGATTTAGAATTATTTACAAACTGAATTAGGACAGTTTGATTATTATATCTATAATAAGTATAATCTCCTTCTGTTACAATAAATGAACCGTCTGATACACTATGTCCAAATGATGCAACATTAAATAATCCAGCATATGTATATGTTGAGCTTAAAGGATCTGTATCACCATCATACATATATTCAGCTAACGCAGGATATCCGTCGAATAAATTAGCTGCAAAAACTGTAGAGCATGAAGATGGAATTGTTACACTATAAAGATGTGGCATATATCCAAAGGCATTATATCCTATATATAGATATGAATCAGGTATTATGATGCTTGTAACAAATTCGGCCTCAAGAGGGTAATCTCCTAGGTCTCCTTCTCCATATAAACCTAAAACCTTATAGACTCTATTGTTTTTAACTGCATATCTAGGTAACACAAGTTCTGTATCAGTTCCATTATAGCCTATAATATAAAAATCATGCTTTGTAGGATCAGTAAACTCATAATCTGAAGCATATGACTCGTCTATAAGTTCACCTGCAACTATTGTTACAACTCTGCTTGTTTCAGTATCTGATACTATTATTTCTACACCATCAGTTGTTATATATTCTTTACCATTGTATAGCCAAGTTGCTACCATCTTATCTCCAACTGATGCTTGTGGTAATTGGATAGTTTCTACATTAATTATTGACATAGAATCTGCTATTGCATTTCCTTTAGAATCTACAAACTGAACTTCATATGTTAATTTCTCCAAAACCATTGTTATTACAGTGTCTTCAGTAATGGCAGTATACTTATAGCTTCCGTTATATACATATTCATAACCATCATCTGGAGTTCTCCAATCAGCAGTGATTGTAGCTATTAAGCTATCTGATAACACTTCATTTGGTGAAGCTACATATCTATATTCATAATTTGTGTCTCCGTATGTATATGTGAATAAGACATCATGATATGAATTCTCATTCTTTATAATTTCAAACTCACATACCTTTACTGTTTCTTCATAAATATCATTTGATATTCTAAGCTTAACATAATATAAACCACTCTTAACATTTGATGAATCTACAACAGTTTCTAAATTAGAATCCTCATAATATCCATCTAGTTCTACATTATATGTTTCCTTTAGAGCAGTCAAATCATATGCTATTGCATTACCTGTATATAGAGCAGTTTGCTTTTCAATTACAACATCTGTTGCTTGCACTTTTTCTATCACAAGACTTGCATTTAATTCTAATGATTTAAAGCTTGGTCCTGTTATTTTTGCAATAACAGAATATGTACCAGGAAGGACACATTCAGTCACGGTATTGTTTGATGAATCCTTATAAGTATATTCTACTGAAGCATCTGCTGGAATATCTCCTGCAACCTCAATAGTTTGATTAGCTCCTGTATATTTTACAGTCTTTGAAGTTAAAGTTAATCCTTCAAATTCTTTAGCATTGATAGTTAATAAAGCATTAAGTGTTAATGTTTCATATCCATCCCCACTAAAAGTATAGCTAAATGTATATACTCCAATCTCTTTTGCTTCTGTGACTACACTCTGCTGTTGGTTTGTAATACTAAATGTGCTACTTACACCATCAGGCAATGTTCCTTCATACATAATTGTATGTGCCTCTCCATCATAAGTGATAGTAGAATCACTAAGTGTAATACCTGTAATTTGATTTAAATCTGGAGTTACAGGATCTGAATCTACAGGATCTGGATCTGGCTCAATTATTTCAGGATCATTATTATTTGAGTTCTTATCCTTACATGATGTAACTCCTACTATTGTAGCTGCACCAAGTATTGTCATCACAAACGCCTTAAATATTTTTCTTTTCATTTTGTTCCCTCCTTTTTTGAACAAAAGGGAGACTCAAAAGAGTCCCCCTAATGTATTTTATTGACTCTTCTCAGTTACATTAACTTGGCTAGTACTTGATGTACCAATTCCCCAAATTCCTGATTCTGTTGAAGGCACTTCATAAATTGTTATTGTAATATCAATTTCTTGAATAATTAATGATGCTGGTGGTAAATACTTACCTTCCTCATTAGCATTACTATTCGTATTCTTCTTACCATTAGTTACCTCATAATTTGCAGCGTAGCCATCTGGCAAGCTTAATGTGAAGCTATAATATGCACGTGGTAATAGGGTAATACTATATGTTGGAATATATACCTTATAAGATCCACTTACTGAATCATAGTTTGCAAATAAGCTTAATACTCTTGTTTCAAATAAATTATTATTATCATCGTAAACATTATAAGTTAATGTTAAGTAGATTGAGTTTTGCTGATATGTTGTTGGAGCATTTATTGTAAATACAAAGTAATTTGTATTTTCAAGGTCAATCATTGAAACATGATAGAACTTAATCTTATCTGTTCCATTTACTAGTGCATCCTCTGAGAATACTACATATGATACATACCAGAAATGTGAATCATCAATAGAATCTGATGAATCAGAATCTGTTAATGGATTTCCGATATAGTTCATATATAATGATTGGTTCTTAGAGCTTGCAACTCCAGCCATATCGCTAACAGTATATGTAGTTGTACCATCTGTAATTGCATGTGTAGTTGTATTAAATGATAATGTTGTAGCGTCACTACCATTCCATGAATCAGGATATGCAGCTAACCACTTATATCCATTGTTCATATTAATTTCCACTAAGAATATCTTAGTGTTATTTGATGAATCAACATAAGGTACATAGATAAATACTCTATTAGTATTTTCTAATATAGTCTTATCTGTCTTAGTTTGATTATTATCACTACCATACTCTTTTATCTTAGATAATGTGGTATATTGATAAATTTGTGCATATTCATCAATTCCAAATGTTGGAGCGTAGCTTGATAAATTAACATTAGATACAGCTCCAACTATGTAATAATTTTTATAGCTATCTGTGTCATAGCCATTATACACAATTGAATCTGATGTTACATTAATCTTATTATTAGCTGCATCAGCACTTAACTCTGTATATGAGCGCTCGCCATCAGCTGTAACTAGATCGTCTCCAGTAGGTCTAATTGGTGAAGATGGATACATTACTGTTGATAGAGTTGAAATCTTTGTTGCAGATGAAATAAATGTTATAGAATCAAGTAAAGCATCTTGAGATGCAAGCTTTTCTACATTTACTGCAGGGAAATCATAATCTCTATAGTATGTTGTGCCATTCCAATCTCCTGATGAAATATACTTATAATAGAATGTATAAGTACCAGCATCTGCAGAATCATTTATTTCAATTGATAATCCTGCTGTTAGTAATGAAACTGAAACAGTTCCTTCTGCATAGTCCTTTGCAAGTTCATATGAGTAAGTAGCATTTCCTAAGATATAGAATCCTCCTAGGTTATACTTAACTCTATATGTATGGTCATCTCCTCTATGGAAGCTGAAATTAACCTCATTGCTAGACATTGTAGTACTGTAATTCTTTGTCATAGTTGAATCAACCTCACCATCAATATAAGATGATACATAAGGTGATCCAGAACTATATGGAGCAGATTCTGTTACATAATGATTATATGTCTTTGTGCTTCCATCCTCTGCCTTGACTACATATGTAATTAAATATGTAATTAGTCCGTCAGTTTCAGTATATGAAGCTGAAACACTAATTGTAGCACCATTAGAATATTCTAATGATGTTAAATATGAATAATTAATTAATTCATCATAATCAAATGCTCTTCCATATAGTACACTACTTGTTGCACTATATACTCCACTTGATACTTCTGTGAATGAAGATACAATATCGCTTCCTTCATATACAAATGAAATCATATCACACTCAGTTGATGGATTCTTTATAAATGTATATGTTTCAGTATTACCATAAATATCAACAACAATATTGTAAGTTCCTGTTGGAAGTGTTACAAGAATTGTCATATCAATTACAGCCTTACCATTTGCATCAACTACAGGAGACTCATTAAGAGTAAATGCATTACTCATAACTGTTCCATCTAGAGATTGAATTGAAATATATGGTGTTAAATCCATACCTGCTGGAAGCTTATCACTTGTTGTATCTCCACTCTTAGGTGAAGTTACATTAAGAACTATAGTTCCATCCTTATATTCAACCTCATATGATCCTGAAGCTATATTATTATGTTCAGTTAAATCAAATGAGAAGTCAGCCTCAACTATGATTATTGTGTAATCATCGTATACTGCAGTATTTTCTGCATATACTCTAATTAATCCAGCATTCTCTCCAACATTTAGGCTGAATGAAGCTGTTGTTGAACCCTTAGTTACTAATACACCATTTAGATATAATGTTGCATTATTAGCAAGTACCATAGAGTTTGTATCAATTGTAAGAGATTGTGTGTATGTTGATCCCTTAGGAACATAATATGTAATTGTCTTATTCTCTAAATCAATTGAAGATTCAGATGAATATAGAACTACATCATCACTAGATATTAAATCAAGCTCAAATATAGCTGTTGAAATGCTCTTAACAAGTTGCTTCATTTCAACATCAAATGCATATTCTACATCACCATCAGTTGAATTATTTCCTCTCCATGAAGAAGATTCTTCATTGACAAGAACATAGCATTCTCCTTCTGTTGAATAAGCATAGTTAGCATCCATCTTATCAAGTACTAGGTTATCTGGAATGAATTCTCCATTTAACTTTCCGTGATTTGATGATAATGCATAAATACCATATCCTGAAGTAGATAGATTATATCCAATTAGATTACAGAAATCCTCAAACTTTTCGTTATCATATGAACCATCAGAATTAATATATTGATATTGTGATGATACGCCTGATGAAAGATAAGTTCTTAATGCACTATCATAAACTGATGTTTCATTAGTTAATATGTTACTATAATCAGTTACAAGATATGCTGCTGCAACAACTTCCTTAGAATCTGTAGATAAACCAGATTTTCCAGCTGTAATTGCATCATTTACTGAATAATATCCAATATTTTCAGTTAAGTATTTTAGAATAATCTCGTAATCCTCATCAGCAACATCACTTGAAGCTATTGTATTTTTGATGAAAGTTATAAACGCTTCATTTGACGATGTGATTAATGCCTCAACTAATTCAGGTAAACAATAATCCTTAGTTACAGAATCATTGTGAGTTTCATTTAATCCTAAAATATCCACAAGGTTAACTAAGACATCAGTTGCTTCTTCATATTCACCATTATATCTGTAATATGTAGTTGAGCTATTATAAGAACCTTGCGCATAAACATAATCTTCTCCATCAAGCACATAATAGCTTGTAGATGTTGTAGTTGCATAATAAGCAGTAGATGTTGGTGAAGATGATGTATATACATAAGGATCTTCCTCTGTACCACTACCACTTCTTACAAAATATGACTTTGATGAATCATATGAACCTGTAGCTAATGTATATGTATCTCCAGATAGTACATAATATGTACTTGATACTAATGAATTATTATAAGCTGCTTGATAATAATTTACAGGTACTAAATTATATGTTGCATCTAATAATGAATCATTATAATTTGCATTTCTATTAAACATATCAGAGTAGTAATCAGCCATAGAATATGAAGATCCCTCTATTGCAGTTTGATAAATAGAATCTTGAGTAACGATATTATCTGAAGCTGATAAGGTTTCATAGTTATAAGTGATTGTAGCTACAATACTATAAAGTCTAACTCTTAAAGCACCATTACCTCTTGTAGCAGTGTAATATGCATAAGTTCTATTATTAGTTGAAGTTACTAAACCAATGTATGCACCATATCTTCCAGTAGGTAAAGTATTTATAGTATAACTATATGTTGCATTATAATTTATTTTAGCACTTGATGTAGCAATTGTAGTATTTCCTGTTGTAGATGATGTTGTACCAGTAGCATCATAAACAAATCTATGATAACGAACGAAGTCATTACCATTACTGTCATTATTATGTGAAGTAATAGTTATTGAAACACTATAAGTATATGCATCATTGTAAGCATCTATACCGTTAATCTCCATATTATTTTCAATCAATTGGGCAAATTGATCTGCTGTTGGCAATTGATAAATCAAATAATTAACACTTTGGTTTGTTCCAGCATTCAAAATGTTATATGTGAATGTTTGAGTTTTTTCCGCAAGCTTTACTTGATATGCATTATATAATGTTACATATCCAACATAATCTGTGCTATAAAGCAATACATCGATGTATGAATTACCGTTTATATCAATAGATACAGTAGTTCCACCATTAATTGTAAAATAACCAGAAGCATATTCATCACCAGGATAAGCATAATATAGTCTTGTAGATGTAGTTGAATTAACCACTAAATAAAGATTTGTATAATCGCTATCAACATAAATTCTAAGATAATAGAATTGGTAACCATATTGGTATGTATTACTATCAATAGTGACACTATTATTTACAACACTTAATTGGTCATATAATCCTAGATTTTCTACTGTTACGTCAGATGTCTCACTATCACCTATATTCACAGGGAATGTGATTGTTACAGGCGTATAAGTCTCATTCATATTCATTAACGCTAACAGAAGCTTTGCATAAGCATTTTGATTTCCTGCACAATATCCTATAAAGTCTTCCTTTGAAGTTACATTCTCAGATAAAGACATTAAATACTCTTTTACAGTTATTAATGAACCACTATCAACATATTGTGGAATATATAAATATTCTAATGGAGACTTTGATGATACTAGTGTGCTAGAATAGATATTTTCAGAAATAAGATTTCTAATATAATCTGCATCATAGTCATCTACATCCTTCATAACATAAAGATTAGTGTAATTATAATAATCATTAACTCTTGTTGCTACAACAGTATAATATGAAGAATAATTTGTACTATTAACTCCACTTGCAACTATATAATCATTACCGCTCTTCTTATAATAAGTTGTTGACTCATTATATGATGTAGCTTGTGTTGCAGTTAGTGTATAGTATATCTTTGTTGTAGCATTAAATTCTGGTGTTCCAACATAATAATATGAATCATTATCTACTTGTGCATTCTTTTCAAGTAATGCTGCAGCTACCATATTATTAAAATTAGTAGAATCTGTTACAAAATATGTATTAAATAATGTATTAATAATATCTCTTTCATCAGATGAAACAGTTGTACCATCAGCATATGCAGTTAAATATCCATCAAGCTCAAGTAATTGATCAACACTATAATCAATATACTGAGATGTAAGTACCGCATTTCCGTTCCATACGAACCAACGATTTCCTGATCTATATTTAGATAAACCTGTATTTAAAGTCGAATGAATTGATGAAGTAGGATAAGAAATATAGTGTCTTATTTCATGAGCAATGATGAAATCAGCCCACTGTGTTAATGTACCTGAAACTGTATGCTGCTTCTGATTAGCATCAGTTATAACCCATGTACCAGTTCTATTAAGATTGTCTGCGTAACCACCTTCACCTGTTGAACCTGATGTTGAAGAAGTAAATTTAGAAATTCCTCCACCATTTGCATCAAATGTAACACCTGAAGTATCAGTTACCCAAATCTCTCCATCAACCCAAGTTTCACCTTGAACCCAAGAATCATTAACATCTGTATAAGTTCCATGTAAGAATCCACCTGTAAAGTCTGTTGTCTTAGAAGTTTTAAACCAAGTAAATGCATACTTATTCTCAATACCACTACTTAAATTTCTTCTTACAGCACATAATTGGTTATTAGAAGATGAATCTGAATATTCATAATAGAATAATTGGTAAGAATATGTATATCCATTGTTATATAAATAATCGGCTTGTGCCTTTGTAGTTACATCAATTATAGAACGTTGAGTATAATTACTATCACCACAGGTAGGAGCAACATCTGATGTCATTGTAGAAAAATAATATTGATTCTTATATACATCCTTATATGGTCCTAAGAAATAAGTATTTGGTGTAATATCAAACGTATATGTAAAGCTTAGATCTCCAGCTGAACTTGTTGCACTTTCATAAGGGTAAGTTGTTGTTTGATATGTATTATTAACTTCTGTTGCCTTTGCAATATATTCAGATGTAATCTTAGTATTTAAATAATTCTTAAATACTTCTGTTGTTCTTATTTGATTCCATAATGCAATACGCTCATCAACTGTAGTTGTAGCTGTTGATGATGAAGATGTTTGAGCATCAGAATAAATATTATCTAGTGATGTCTTCAAATATCCACGATTAATCATATCAATATAATAATTAATCTCACTACTCATAGAATTAACATAAGTCTTAATATTAGCATAAGAATTATTTAATACTATTGCTTTATATGCCGCAATAAGCTCACTATCAGATAAGCTTGATAGTCCAGTATACATTGATAATTCATCAGATACACTAACACTTGATAAATCAATTCCTAATACCTCAGCTAAATATGTATAGAAGCCCGCATCAGATATATTTTCAAACATTGCTGTTAGAATATCGTATCTAATTTGCTCACTATTTGAATATGTGAAGTATGAATTTGCAGATTGATTCTTTAAATATTCACAATAAGTTGTAAGAATATTTGCTAGGCTATTATCATCAAGCTGCTCTAAATATTCATAAATATATGAACCTGCATCATCATTATTAAGTATGCTATCAGCTAAAGATGATGAATATTCACTTGAATATGTAATAATAGATTCTATTATTGATGAATAATCAATAGATGCATCATTTTCAATTAGCTTCTCTAATATAGCGCTTCTTGCCTCTGATGTAATTAGTGAATATGATGTAGACTCTGATGAGAATATATATTCAAGCATTGTTAATAGCTCAGAGCTACTCTCATTATCAATTAAAGTTTGTACAATTTGAAGTAATTCATCACTTCCACACTTACTAATCCATGTATCAGTAGATAGTGCAGTGGTAATTAATGAATTATATGTAGATGTACTATTAGAGCTTAAATATGTGATATATTTTGCAACACCTGAAATATCAGTTGCAAATGAATCTGCAGCTGCACTATAGGCAATATCACCCCAACCAATTGTATTTAATAATGATTGGTTAATATATGTAGCTCCTACGAACTCAAAGTAATCAGATACGAATTGATCTGTTGGATAATGTGCAATATCTAGATAATCCTCATTACCATTTACTGCTTGTCTAAATGAGAAATTATTATTAAATACTCCATAATATGTAACACCATTTATCTTTTCGCTTCCTGTTGAGAGAGGCGCATAAACAATTGGCTTTCCAATATATGTATCAAGAGTATATGAACCATCGAAATCGATATAAGCTGAATAGAATGTTGATAGGTCAACTGTAACAGTTGAAGGTGTTTGAGCCTCTGCTCCAACTAGTGTAACATCCTCATTAAAGCTTATTAAGTATCTAATTGTAACATAGTTAGCATTTGATGAACCAGCGAAGTTGATGATTCCAAATACTGAACCATTGAAATAATCCTTTGAATAAACATCAATAGATGTGTAATAGCATGTACTTGATGAATCAAGTGCTCTAAATGAAGAATATGATTGGCAATAATATGAAGAATCTCTATAATTTAATTCTCCCTTATCAATTACTAAAACGTTAGCGTAATTGATAGTATTGGCAAATGTAACCTCATTACCTTCCTTAACCTCGGTATTGAATGAGTTGAAGAACATAACTCCTACTACTCCTCCTGATACCTCAGAACCATAGATATTTCCATAGTTAACTACGTTAACAAGATTTAATAATCCCTCTCCTAAAATACCAGCAGATATAGTTCTAAAATTATCTGCAGCAGATGAAGTTGAGTTTCTTGCTACATTATAGCTATATACAGAACCATAATTAATTGTAAAGGCAATAATTTGCTTAGAATGGTTATTTCCATTAGAATAAATGCTTCCATCCTCATTAATATTATTGTGACATACAATTCCTGATGCATTTACAAATGCATATTGAGCAGTTACTGTAGAGTGATTTGTTTGTCCGTTGTTAAATACGAAATAGAATGATAGGTTAATTGCCTTAATAGTACCATCATTTGCAGAGTTCTCAATTACAGCATATCTTCCGATATTATATGTAACAAGACCTGATGCATTAATTTCATTTCTTGTTTTTGATGTTATATAGTTTGCTGCAAACATATCTGCAATATTAAATGTATTAGTAATTACACTATAGTTATAATTAGTAATACCTGATACACAAATATTTCCGACTAAATTAGCAGATGGAGTGCTTCCTGCATAATAATGTCTTTCAGTTGTAACTGATCCATTTGCAGACTTAACATCGACATAACCAGTCATTGCAATAGATGAATAATTTGAGTTTGTAACCTCAATTGCTCCATTATTAATACAATAATTAATTGATCCTGTTGCGTCATCATCATATGACTCACTTGATGGATCAAATTTATTAATTTCAGATGAAGAGAATCCATTTCTATTTGCATAGCAAATACCTGAAGCGTAAATGTTTCCAGTTACAGTCGCAGTATAGTCAATTGAAATATTTCCTCCATTATATACACTTTCAATTTTGCATCCCTTAGAAACCTCAGTAACGATACCTGTAACCTTAAGCTCAGATCCGCTAGTTAAGGAATTCTTTATAGCAAATGTCATATTTCCTTCATTACGAAGTTCATCACCTGTAACATATAATCCATTTACACATCCACTATATGAATAAGCTATTGATGTTGATTGAGTAGTAGTGAATGAATAGCTTCTGAAATTATAAATTGTTGAAGCTGTAATTAATCCATTTGAAGATGTCGCATTTGTACTAATTACTGCACCAAAAGTAGGTACATAATACATATTAATGCTTGTTGCAGCCTTATCATAAATCTTTGATGAAGTATCATCGGCATATTTATATGTTAGATTATAGAATCCTGAAATTGTAGATAAGAAATTATTTGCGGCAAAAATATTTGCTACTCCTGAATACATAGTTGAAGTAGATTTGCTACCAACGCTTAACAAACCTCCATTTGAGAATGAAGATGCATAGAATATGTATTTTGATGCACTATTCTTATAAAGTGATACAGATAGATCACTTGCTGTTGTTTGAATATCAGCATTAACTACTCCAGCAATATATAGATTTGTATTTGCAGCTGTAGCTGATATATCTCCTTGATTATGGAATCCAGAGATTTGTTGTTTAACTCCTAGTAATCTTCCAATTACTCCAGCAGTATATAAGGCCTTATAATAATTACCATTTATAGTAATATTTCCCTTATTTTGTAAAGATACAGCCTTATTTGTATAACCAGCTCCAATAACTCCACCAATTGCAGCTTCAATATTATTTGAAGATGAATATGTAGGTGCTGTTATTGTTACTGAGGCAAGAATAGTATCAACACTTGGATATGAATCATTCATGTATCCAATTGCTCCTGCTATAGCTATACCATTCATATATCCAGAAATTGATTCTGGAGTAAATACTTGTGAAGATGTTCCTGTAATGCTTCCTGAAGTAGTAAGATTTACAACAGATGCATTTCCTCCAAGAACTCCAATTGCTCCTCCGGCATAAACTCTTCCAATATATGAACCAAGAGTTATAACACCATATGTATTTACATTATTAATGCTTGCTCCTTCTGCATATCCTGATAATAATCCAATTGCATTAACATTTGAAGAAAGTGATGCTGGTGCAATTGAAATTGTGTCATCAAAGAAGAAATTTAATCCGTCAATACTTCCTGTAAACCAAGGGAATACTCCATAGCAATTCATTCCTTCATTTACAATTGTATTGAATACAGTCGCATTAAAAATTGTTGGATATTCTGAATATTCACCATTTGCTTTTAGAATTGACTTTCTATCAGATGATGTACCTACAAAATTACATCCAATATTAGACTCATAAACATAATTTTCTGTAGGAATATATTTTAAATCAATATCATTTACAAACTTATATGTAATTGCACTTGATGCGAAATATGAGCTTATATTGAATAACTCATACATATAAATGTAGTCATACTCATCTGTAATAGTAAATGTCTTTGTTGATGCATCATATTCTAATCCACGAAGAATTGGTGTTAACACATTTTCTAGTGGCTTTGTCAAATCCTGTCCATATGATGTGTTAGAATACCACTCATTTGAGCTTTCTACAACCTTTTCGTTTAATTCCTGTAATGTTTCAACATATGTTGCTCCAAATCCTTCTCTTGTTTGAGTTCTTCCGATAAGAGTGGCATCATATATAATCTTTTCTTTTCCATCTGATGTCTCAGAATATCCTGTCTCAGTAGGAATAGAATTATTAAAATAATAAAGGTTTGAAATAGTCCCGTCATTTTGAATCAAGATTTCATGCCAGAACACAACAGTCATTGATAATGTATAGTTAACAATTATAGAATATGCAGTATATGAGTTCTGCATTACGCCATTATTTAAAGAAACTAATCCTGAAACCTGGTATGCACCAGCTGCAGTAATTCCTCCCTCTTCTGTTGAGGCATCTCTTAAATCTTGAGCATATGTATATCTAATAGTACCATTATTAACTCCAACTAATGGAGATATGAACTCAAGATTTGCTAAAGATGGAGCATTGATATTAATATTAGTATTAATTAAACCTAAATTCTCTATTACTCCGCTTGTTCCAACCTGTCCGAACATAGCGAAATAAGTAATATTTGAATAGCTAGCAAATTGTCCACCGCTTGCTGTATTAGAATCTGTTAGTGGAGCTAATGTAAGCTCTGTAATGTCATAACCATTTCCATTAAATGTACCGCTAAAAGCTGTACCAAGGCATCCAACTGGATAGAAATAGTGGCTTACTCCATAGTTTGTATAATCAATATTATTTAATAATGCATAATCATAAGATAAGAATGCTTGATTTGTATAGCATAGATATGAGAATGCATATAGCTCCTCTGGAGTTGAAATTGAAATCACAGTATTACCATCATAAGATGTTGAATTTCTTGATACTGTAGAACCGCTGATAGTATATAAGGTATTAAGTCTTAAATAGCTATCTGCTTCTTCTCTTCCTTCTCCCTCTGAGATTATTTCACTTTCACTTGAAATATAAGAAGTAGTAGTCTTATCGAATTCTGGTGAGCTACTATTCTTTGTGTTTTTAACTATGATAAAAGAAAGTACTAAAACAACGCTTAATACAGATATTAACGATATCATTAAAGCACCTAGTTTTTTATTTCTCTTCATAGGTATCACCCGCCTTAAAAATTAAGATTGCTAATCAAAATAGCTCTCCATATCAATTCCCCATTTTGACTTTGCACGATTTGCTTGAATTATATCAATATTAAATCCTACATCTACCAAAATGGCTTCACGATATCCTATTGTAGTCTCGTCTAGGATATATGTATAATTCTCATCAATATCAAAGGATAATGTCTTTTCTTCTGTGCTATCACTACCCTCAGATACAGCCTTATAATAAATATATCCAGATGTATTATCATAATACCAATTATCATTTTGAACTGAGAATGGTGAATTAGAATTAAAATAATATGTAGTTTGGCTACTATATGATGTAGCCTTTGAGATATTTAATGTGTAATATGTAGCATCACTAAATGATGTGCTTGTTACACCCTTTGCCTGTACATACATACTACCCTTTAGTGTATAATATGTAGCTTTGTCATTATATGATGTAGCCTTAGTTGCTGTAAGAGTATAATAATTTGAATAATTATCAGCTGTCACACCACTAGCTACACTATATCTATTTGTATTATCCTCAGCTATATAATCATCCTTAGATTCCTGTGATCCTGAATAATACTTTCTAGAAATCCATCCTCTAAGAACCTGAACTCTTATATATACATCAATTGTATTTGTATATGAGAATTCAAATCCTAATTGATTTAGTGACATATATTCATTTTCACCAGTATATCCTGTCTTTTCAGTTGCATAGCATGTAATTCTTTCAGATGTTGATAACTTTTCAGGCTCTGCAAGTCTTGTAGTTGTATAACCATCATCATCTTTTCCTGCATAGCTTAAATAGCTACTATCCTTTATAGAAATACTTCCAAGTCCAACCTCCTGGTCCTGAATAGTTCTTTGATAGTAATATTCTGCAAATACGAAAGCTGTTATGAATAAAGCAATACTTAAGGTTAATACTGTAATAATAATCTTTCTATTTTTCATTATTCAGATTCCCCCTTTACCGCTCTAATAGTTATAACAAACTTATATGTATCATCAAAGAATGAATTATCAGCAGTATCAATTGGCTGAACTCCAAATATATATAAATACACACTGCTAACACCTTCAGGTGCAAGTGAAGATACATCAAATGTTTGTGGATCACTATCCTGCTTTAAATCATCTAAGCAATCATTTACTGTGCTATATGATGATGAATCAGTAAGTCTTTCATCAGTTATTAAAGCCATAAGAACTGGTTCAGTATCACTTTCTGAATCCTGATCTCCATTAAAGCTAATTGTAATACTTAAATTATCTTCACATACATTAGTGATATCAATTTTAATTTCACATGCCATAGATGCAAAATAGTGTCCCTCACCATCATCATCTATATCAAAAAATGCTACATTTTCAATGTTATATGTTCCTACATCTGTCTTTTTTGTAGTTCCATCTGTTATATCATAAGAGAAAACAATTCCCTTAGTATTAGCATTAATAGGGTCTGTTTGTGAAAGATTTAAGAACCAACCATAAACTATTCCAATTGATACAATTGCAATCGCAATCATTCCAATAACTATAGTTATTAAAAATCTTTTATTTTTCATATTGTTTTCTCCTTTCCTTCAATTTTCCTTTATAATTTTATAGATAAATATTTATTGTTTCGATTGAGAATGATTGATATACGAAATAATTATTAGATAAATATTTACCTGTAGAGCTTGAGCTCTCAAAGTTTTCATATTCTATTGCAAAATATGCATATGTAAGAGTTGATGCATAAATTGTAGTACCACCAGATCCAAATATATAATCATCTAGTGTTTGAGCTGTAAGTGTTGAGAACGCTGGAAGCTCATTTGGTAACAAGTCTTCCTCTGTACTTCCTAGATTATAGGAATTCATAGCCTTCTCCATCTTATAATCATCTACTATTATATAATCTCCTGTAGCTGTAATAAGATATACTGTCTCATCTTCTATTTGAACACAATAAGGATATGTAGTCTTAGTAGCTGTATCTGTATTTTCTGTAATATCAAATATTGCAACTCCACTATAATAAACAACCATATCATCAACATCGATATCTATATCATTTGTTTTGGTAGTTGAATAGTTGTTATATTTTGCCTGTAAAACTGAGTTTTCAGTTCTTGATGATGCTACAACGAAACGGAAATACATAGCGTCTCCTGGATCAAATTTATCAAATGAGATTTGACCTGCTGTACTGACATCAATCCAATCATCCTCTGTGGCATCATAGTATTGTAATTCATATGAGCAATCAGAACCACCAGTAACATTAATTACAACTGATGATTTAACGACTGAATTAGTTGTATACCAGGCAAAAGCCATAAATACCATAAGCATAGAGGCTAAGCATAATGATACTATTGATAATATTAAATTTTTCTTCATAATATCATGCTCCCCTCTGAGTATGAATTAATGTTTTTCTTAATTCTTCATTATTTATTGATTATATTACATAAATCCACTTAGCATTATAGGCATATAATGAAAGAAAGATTTCAATTCTATCTCATTGTAATTATACTCTCTTTTGCTAAAAAAAGCAAACTTATATAGTGTTTTTGAACAAGCATTATATATTTATATATATAACCCAAAAGAAAGGGTAGTGTAAAAACCACTACCCTACTTATTATTTAACTACTATATTTACAAGCTTCTTAGGTACAACAATTACCTTAACAACATTTAATCCTTCAGTAAACTTCTTTACCTTTTCAGAAGCTAGTGCCATAGCCTTAATATCATCAGCTGATGCATCCTGTGCTACCTCTAGGGTATCACGAAGCTTTCCATTAACCTGAACAACTATATTAATAGTTGAAGCTACAAGCTTTGACTCATCATACTTTGGCCATGCCTCATATGCAATAGTATTTGTGTGTCCAAGCTTCTCCCAAAGCTCTTCGCACATATGAGGTGCTATTGGTGATAGCATCTTTACAAGTCCCTCAACATACTCCTTATTAATCTTAGGAGCCTTTGATATTTCATTTAAGAAAATCATTAATTGTGAAATACCTGTATTGAAGTTTAATGTATCATAATCCTCTGATACCTTCTTTACAGTTTGATTATATAATAATTCAAGTTCCTTAACTGGAGTATCTACCATCTTCTTCTTTGTATCCTCTGATACTGTGAAACGATATACTCTATCAAGGAATCTACGTGCACCATCAAGACCTGTTTCACTCCATGGCTTTTCTGCCATAAGTGGTCCCATAAACATTTCATATAAACGAAGTGTATCTGCACCATATTCATTAACGACATCATCTGGGTTAATTACATTACCACGAGACTTGCTCATCTTTTCTCCATTAGTTCCAAGAATCATACCTTGATGAACTAGCTTCTTGAATGGCTCAGCACAAGGTACAAGTCCCTTGTCATATAAATACTCATTCCAGAAACGAGAATATAATAGATGTCCTACCGCATGCTCTGGTCCACCAACATATAGATCTACTGGCATCCAGTGTTTTAGAAGTTTTGGATCAGCAAATGCCTTATCGTTTTGTGGATCAATATAACGTAAGAAATACCATGAAGATCCTGCTGAACCTGGCATTGTATTAGTCTCACGCTTACCAGCCTCACCAGTCTTAGGATTTGTATATTTCTTCCATTTCTCTGCATTTTCAAGAGGTGCTGTACCATTAACTTTTGGCTTATAATCATCAAGCTCAGGTAAAACAAGAGGAAGCTCATCATCAGGTAAAACCTCATCATGATCCTTATAGTGAACTACAGGGATAGGTTCTCCCCAATATCTTTGACGTGCAAAAATCCACTCACGAAGTCTATATGAAATCTTCTTCTTACCAATTCCCTTTTCCTCAAGGAATTCAATCATCTTATTGATTGCGTCTTCCTTGTTAAGACCATTAAGGAATCCTGAATTAATATGAAGACCATCCTCTTCATATGCCTTCTTGCTGATATCTCCACCCTCTAGTACTTGGATAATATCTAGGTTAAACTTCTTAGCGAAGTCATAATCTCTTTGGTCATGGGCAGGTACTGCCATAATAGCACCTGTACCATATGAAGCTAGAACATAATCTGAAATATAGATAGGAATTCTCTTATCATTAACAGGGTTAACAGCATACGCTCCTGTCCATACTCCTGTCTTTTCCTTATTAAGCTCTGTACGCTCTAAATCGCTCTTCTTACTGCACTCAGCCTTGTATGCCTTAACAGCATCCTTTTGAGCATCTGTAGTGATTAAATCTACAAGCTCATGTTCAGGGGCAAGTACACAATATGTAGCTCCAAATAATGTATCGCAACGAGTTGTAAATACAGTGAAATTATAATCAGTATTATCTACCTTAAATGTAACGTGTGCTCCTACACTCTTACCAATCCAGTTACGTTGCATTGCCTTAGTAGATTCAGGCCAATCAAGCGTATCAAGACCTGCAAGAAGCTTCTCAGCATATGCTGGAATATCAAGTACCCATTGCTTCATATTACGACGTACAACAGGGAATCCTCCACGCTCTGATTTTCCATCAATAACCTCATCATTTGCAAGTACTGTACCAAGCTCCTCACACCAGTTAACTGGCATATCTATTTGACGAGCAAGTCCATCCTTCCAAAGCTGCTTAAAAATCCATTGTGTCCACTTGTAGAACTTAGGATCACAAGTAGATACCTGCTTGCTCCAATCAAAAGAGAAACCAAGCATCTTTAATTGCTTTGTAAATGTCGCAATATTTCTTAATGTAAATCCTTCAGGATGATTTCCTGTATTAATAGCGTATTGCTCTGCAGGAAGTCCAAATGAATCAAATCCCATTGGATGTAATACATTGTATCCTTCCATTCTCTTCTTACGACATACAATGTCAGTTGCTGTATATCCTTCAGGATGTCCTACATGTAGTCCTTGTCCTGATGGATATGGGAACATATCTAATGCATAAAACTTAGGCTTTGAAAAATCCCATACATCAGTTTTAAATGTATCGTTTTCTTCCCAATATTTTTGCCATTTACTTTCAATTTTCTTATGATCAAATTCCATATATTTTCAACTCCAATTTCCAATCTATTATATGATAACACATTTATAAATAATTTTAAAGAATTAAAAGAACTAAAGGCATTGTAATAACAGATAGTAATGTAGATATTAATACTACATTTGCCGCATATTCCTGCTCACTACCAAGAAGCTCAGCAAGATTCAATAATACTGATGCGCAAGGTGCACAGGCAAGTATTACAATAGATGCCCTCATTGAATATGGTAGTGGTGTAAAATAAACAATTGCAAAGCACATTAGTGGGAACACCACAAGCTTCATAATTGATACAATATAGGCATGATAATTAGTAAATACCTTTACAAGTGATGTAGTACCAAGCCTAATACCTAAAACAATCATAGATATTGGTGTAGTCATCTTAGCTAATAATTCTATAGCATTTGATAGTATTGGTCCAAAATCTCCCATAGTTTTTGCAAAGCGAATATCAAATGCATAAAGTATTAAGGCTACTACAACAGAAATAGTTGTAGGATTTAATATAATACCCTTAATACTCATATATTCCTTCTTTCCAGTTACAGCATATGCTCCTACAGTAAATATTATAAGGTTCATTGATAAAACGAATAATGATGAATAGACTGCAGCCTCTGGATAATCTGGAAGTAATGCAGTTACAATAGGAAGCCCAAAAAAGCCAACATTACCTAAAGCTGTACCTGCAAGTCCTACCTTCTTCAAATGATTTTCCTCTGGCTTATTCTTGTCTAATATATAGGCTACCAAAAACGCAAGTATTATCATAATAAGCTGTAATTCTAGGGTTATAAGAGTAAATATAAGCATGTTTTTTGCCATATGAGAGCTACGTTCTACTCCCTGGAATGCATTTACTATCATACAAGGTGATAAAACATATAATAAAATTGTGGCTATAGATTTTGAATGTGCCACGTCTACTCTTTTTAGCTTTGCTAAAATAAATGCCGGAAGAGCAAATAATAGCACTATAAGCACATTATATAATGTAGTTGTAAAATTCATAATTAATACCTCAATGATTTAATTATATACCTTTGTTATCATAAAAAAAGAATGTAATTGCTTACATTCTTATTTTTTATTATTTTTTAGCTGATGTAGTCTTCTTTACAGTGGCCTTTTTTGTAGGGGCTTTTTCATTATCTTGTGTTTTATTAACGACATATAAATCCATCTTATTATATGGAATTTCAATATCATTAAGATCAAATGCCCTCTTAACCTCTTCAAGAAGATAGAAATGAACATCCCAATAATCAGTTGCCTTAACCCATACACGGCATGTAAGGTCAATTGATGAATCAGCATAATTTGATATACGGCAGAATGGAGCAGGATCTGAGAAGATTAGCTTATTCTTCTTGCATATATCTATAATAACGGCTTCAGCCTTTTTAAAATCAGCATCATATGAAATAGGGAATACCTCATCAACACGACGAGTATCCTTCATACTCTTATTTGTAATTACTCCATTAGCAAGAATTCCATTAGGTATCATATTAACTACATTATCAACAGTTACAACCTCAGTATAGAAAAGGTGAATATCCTCAACTGTACCAGACTTACCCTGTGCTTCAATATAATCTCCAATTCTAAATGGACGAGTTAATATAATTAATATACCACCAGCAAAATTAGATAACGCTCCTTGAACAGCTAGTCCAAGTCCTACAGAGCATGCCGCAATAACAGCTGAAACAGATGCTGTTTCAATACCAATATAAGCTAAAAACATTAAGAATACTAAAATCTTTAAAGCTTTAGATGTAATACCAACAAAGACCTTAGAAATAGTCGCATCAGCTTGCTTTTTAATAAGGCGCTTATAAAATCTCTTACAAACAAGATCAATTATCTTAAGGCAGATAAGCATTATAAAGAATGCAATTAAATATCTTACACCCTTAGTTGTTGCCCATTCCTTTACCTCTTCCCATTTGCTTAGCCACCATTCCTTTGATGATAGGTTCACTTTGATTTTTTCAGTAGTTGTAGATTCTGTGGTTTCTGTTTCTTCCATTAATCTAATTAATGTATTATTAATTGAAAACAAAAGTCATTCCTCCTTAATAATTATAAAGGCTTGAGATATTCAAGCCTTTATTTATTAGTAATTTTTATCTTATAATCCGAAATATTCGTGAGCGTTATTATAGCAAATGTCCTCAACGATTTGTCCTAATGTATCTAGCTCAGATGCAGGATATTGTCCTGACTCAACTAGATTACCAAGCATTTGGCAAAGAAGACGTCTATAATACTCATGACGTGGATAAGCTAAGAATGAACGAGAATCAGTTAGCATTCCAACTGTTTGAGAGATGATAGCAACCTGCATCATAGTCTCCATATTTTGTCTCATTCCATCCTGTTGATCTAGGAACCACCAAGCAGTACCTACTTGAACACGGTTCTTAACTCCTTCCTTTTGGAAGCATCCAGCTAATACCATTAATGCATAGTTATCACGAGGGTTTAGATCATAAAGGATAGTCTTAGGAAGTGCATCCTCTGCATCTAGAGCTCCTAGTAATGCAGAAAGCTTCTCCATATAAACTTGATCCTCAATTGCATCAAATCCTGTATCTGGACCAATTTTCTTAAGCATAGACTTAGAATTATTTCTTAAAGCACCGATATGGTATTGTTGTACCCAACCATGCTTAGCATATTCCTTACCTAAGAATAGAAGGATATATCCCTTATACTTATCCTCTTCCTCAGCAGTAATAGGCTCATTCTTTAATCCCTTAAGGTAAATTGCGTTAACCTCTTCCTTAGTTGCAGGTGCATAATGAACTACATCTAGAGCATGGTCTGATAAACGAGAACCCATAGAATGGAAGAACTCAATACGCTCTGCTAAAGCCTTAGTTAAAGCATCTACTGAATCAAGCTTATATCCAACAACCTTAGATAATTGCTCAACCCAAGCTCCGAACCAATCAAGTTCTACATTAATAGCCTTGTCAGGACGGAATGCAGGACGAACATCAACCTTTAAAGTCTTGTCCTCCTTCATTAGCTTATGATAGTGAAGATCATCAACTGGGTCGTCAGTAGTACATACAACCTTAACGTTGAACTTGTACATCATTTCACGTGCAGTTAAAGTTTCAAGCTTCTTATTAGCTGCATCCCAAATCTTCTTAGCATTCTTTGTATTAATTACATCATAGATATCGAAATATCTTTGCATCTCTAAATGAGACCAGTGATATAGAGGGTTTCCTACGAAATAAGGCATAGACTCTACAAATTGATAATACTTTTGATAATCAGACTCCTCTAAAGTCTTTCCAGGAACGTTTCCTGAAATAGAATCCTCCTCATATCCTCTAGCACGAAGAGCTCTCCACTTATAGTGGTCTCCGTATCTATCTCCTGCTCCTAGCCAAACCTCAGCAAGGTTACGGAACTTCTTGTCCTCATAAATCTCCTTTGGTTGTAGGTGGCAGTGATAATCAATAATAGGCTTTCCTTCTGCATGCTCATGATATAGCTTCTTAGCTGTCTCAGTAGTAAGTAAGAAATCCTTATCCATAAAATTTTGCATATTATGTTTCTCCTTCTTTTATCTTTTTTATAATTATAGAACTACTCCATCCTTAAAGATTGAAATCTCACGGAAGTTGTTCTTTTCATTGCAAGTTTGCTTCTTTCCAGATGCAATATCGCAAATTAAATCAATGAAGTTCTCAAGTAATTGATCCATATCCATCTTATCTACTAAATCACCTGCATTGAAATCAATCCAATTTTGCTTCTTATTAGCCATAGCACTATTTGTTGCAACCTTAACAGTTGGAACAAATCCTCCAAATGGTGTTCCTCTTCCAGTTGTGAATAATACCATTTGGCATCCAGCAGCTGCAAGTGTTGTAACAGCAACTAAATCGTTACCTGGAGTAGAAATTAGGTTAAGTCCCTTCTCCTCTACTCTATCACCCATAGCTAGAACACCATTAACCTTAGAAGCTCCACCCTTTTGTGTACATCCTAAAGACTTATCCTCAAGAGTAGTGATTCCTCCAGCCTTGTTTCCTGGTGATGGATTATCATAAATAACCTGATGATGATTTTTAAAATAAATCTTGAAATCATTAATAAGCTTTACAATCTTATTAAATGTAGCCTCATCCTTAGCACGAGCCATTAAAAGCTTCTCTGCTCCAAACATTTCAGGAACCTCTCCTAAAACTGTTGTAGCATCATTTAATGATAAGAAATCAGATAAACGTCCTAGAAGTGGGTTAGCTGTAATACCTGACATACCATCAGAACCACCACACTTAAGACCAATACGAAGTACTGATAGAGGCTTTGTAACTCTCTTATCACCCTTCATCTTATCATATAGCTTCTTAAGTCTCTTAACTCCCTCTTCAACCTCATCAGCATAGTCTTGAGCTACAAGGAACTCAACTCTATCCTCATCATAAGATCCAAGAGTATCTCTAAATTTATCAATTTGGTTTTCCTCACATCCAAGTCCTACTACAAGAACTCCTCCTGCATTAGGATGCTTTACCATGTCCTGAAGAAGAGTTCTTGTAAGAGCAAGATCTCCTCCCATTTGAGAACATCCAAATGGATGCTGGAATGTATAAATACCATCAATTTCAGATGTATCATATTGAGCCTTAAATTGCTCGATCATATCACGAGCCATACCAGAAACGCATCCTACAGTTTGTACAATCCATAGCTCATTTCTAATACCAAACTCACCACTCTTACGAGCGTATACATCAACTGTTCTGTCAGACTTATATCCAAGAACAGGTGGATAGTTTGGCTCATACTTATACTCAATAACGTCATCAAGGTTAGTTGCGACATTTTGAGTATGAACATGCATACCTGGCTTAATGTCAGCTGTAGCATGTCCAATAGGTGAACCATACTTAATAATATTTTCTCCTACAGCAATAGGCTTTAACGCAACCTTATGTGCTTGAGGAATATCCTCTAATAATGTTACACCTTCAACTACTTCACCCTTCTTAAAAGGTCTTAGTACTACAGCAACATTATCAGTTTGGTGTATTATAATATAATCGTTCATTTCATCACCCTTTTACTCATACATTTTTATTAATGTATTATTTTTTATTACTTAATAATTTCCTTTAATGCTTCACGCATTGGCTTTGTAGCAATTGCGTATACAGCGTTGCAAACGAACTCTGTTACACCTGCGCACTCATTAAGGTCAACTTCCCAGTGATCCTTCATTCCTAAAGTATCCTTAACAATCTTGCATACAGACTCCTTAGATCCGTCGAATGTAGCCCACTCATTCTTGAAGAAATCAATGAACTTAGGATCATCATTTAAAGCGATAGCTGTATTGTTGATAGTTCTTTCTCCCTTGTAGAAGACGATTAATGCAGCAAGTCCGAATAATGCGTGAGTTGGCATCTTACCCTTCTCTAGGTTTTGAAGAACTGTAGGTAAAACTCTTGTCTTATACTTTGTAACAGAGTTTAGAGCGATACTCATAAGCTCATGACGAACATATGGGTTCATATAACGCTCTAATACTGAATTAGAGTATGCAACCATTTGGTCTTGTGGAATATCAATTGTAGGAATAACCTCATCAAAGATAAACTCCTTAACGAACTTTCCTAATTGCTCATCCTCAATTGTCTCTCTTACAGTATCAATACCAGCAAGGTATGAAACTGGAACTAATGTAGTATGTGATCCGTTAAGAATCTTAACCTTTCTTTGCTTATAAGGTACGATTGAATCAACAAATAATACATTTAGGTTAGCCTTCTCAGTTGGAAGCTTAGCTCTTAAAACCTCAAGGTTAGCCTTAGCCTCTGCCTTATCCTCAACTGTGTTAGCATCAATACACCATAGGTGGAAAATTTCTCCAACTACCATGTTTTGATCTTGATATCCTAGAGCAGTTTGGAACTCCTCTGCCTCATTACGAGGGTATCCTGGAACAATACGGTCAACTAGAGTATTGTAGAACTTGTTCTCTGTAACCATCCAGTTAATGAACTTCTCATCAAGCTTGTTGTTCTTAGCTTGCTCAACAAGAACTCTCTTAAGTTCCTTACCATTGTAATCAATAAGCTCGCAAGTGATAATGAATAATCCCTTCTTACCAAGCTCATATCTCTTCTTTAAGAAAGCAAGAAGCTTTCCTGGATAAGACTTAGGACATACTGTTAAATCAGTATCAGTCTCATCATAAGCAATACCAGCCTCAGTTGTGTTTGAAATTATAAACTCAAGATCATCTGATGCTGCATACTCAAGATACTTGTCATATTGAGTATATGGATCAATAAAGTCTTGTAAGCACTTGATAATCTCATGCTCTCTTACAGCCTTACCGTTTTGTAATCCTTGTAGATATAATGTATATAAACCATCAGCCTTTGCAAGGTCTGCGCAACGTCCAAATGGCATTGGTTGTACTACTACAACACCTGCATTAAAATCAGTTGCCTTATTAGTTTGGTTTACAATCCAGTCAACGAATGCACGTAAGAAGTTTCCTTCTCCAAATTGCATAATCTTTACTGGCTTAACTTCCTTCTTATTAACTTCGTTAATTAATGGTAAATTTTGTACATTTGACATTTTATTTTCCTCCAAATTTGTTTCAAATCTATGCGATTTATACCATTTACAATTTTATCACATAGCCCATTTTTAGTCAATAAAACCACTTGACTTTTAAAATAATTAAAAAGGCCCCTCTGAGGAAGGGCAAATTTTATTTGTGATATATCTCATTATTGTTAATTTTAAATGCTCTATAAATAGATTCAAACAGGATTAGTTTCATAAGTTTATGAGGGTATGTCATTTTTGAAAAGCATAGCTTATAATCAGCCCTTTTAATCACCTCAGGGCTTAATCCTAATGAACCACCTATAATAAAATCTATGGTTCCTGTTTTATATGCAAAAATCTCATCAATTTTTTTAGCAAACTGCACTGAATCAAGCATTTCTCCTCTTAAATCAAGAGCTATTACATATGCCTGAGGTGATATAGCCTTAAGGATTCTTTCTCCCTCAATTCTTTTAACTTCAGCACATAAGGCCTCACTATCCATATCCTTATTAGGCTCATCATTTACTACCTTTTCTTCAATAGTCGCATATTTCCCAAGCCTTTTTTTATATTCAGCAATACCATCCTTGAAATATTGCTCCTTTATTTTTCCAACGCTAATAATCTCTATTTTCATAAACTAATCACCTCTGTTGAAAGCTGGTTAGTATATATGAAGCGTATTCCAGATACATCTAGGCTATACCCTTCATATATTCTTTTAGATTCAGATTCGATAATATTCCATAAATTACATTCCTCTGATATATGCGCGTAAAATACAACCTTTGTATTTTCACCCATTATATGAGATAAAAGATCTAATCCATCTTCATTAGATAAATGCCCTGAATCTCCAAGAATTCTTACTCTAGTTTCATAAGGACGAGATGAATTCATTAAAAGCTCAGGATCGTGATTTACCTCCATTACATAGCATGATGCATTAGATAATAGCTCATAGAATGCTGTTGGCACATATCCTGTATCTGTTATATATACAATTGATTTATTTTGACTTGTAACCTTATAGCAGCATGGCTCATATACATCATGAAATGTTGGAAATGATTCTATAAAAAAGTCCCCAATTTCAAAGGATTCTCTTTGACCAATAATTCTTATATCATTATTATCAATAATACTTATACCATTACTTTTTTCTCTAATACCTCTACGAGTACCCGCAGTCATATAAAGAGGGCATTTATACTTCTTTGTTATTTGTAATAAACCAGATATATGATCTGTATGCTCATGTGTTATAAGAATTCCACTAAAATTGCCATCAATTTTATTGTCATCTAAAAATTTTGTTAATCTCTTACATGAAATACCAGCATCTATTAATATTTTAGTACCTTCTGATTCTATATAGCACATATTTCCTTTAGAACCAGATGCGACCATTGCAATTTTCATATTATTCACCATAAAAATTATATAATAATTTTTCAAATAATAAAAGGATGTATTTTGCAATACATCCTAATATTTTTAATTATGACCAAATAAAATTATAATCAATTGACCAATCATACTTTGTAGTATCTGTCCAATCAGTATATAGTGTAAAATCATGAGTTGAATAGCTATATAATGATCTTCCAAGACAATCTAAATACATATCCTTCTTATTTGCATCATCAGTAAATGTTAATGCAGATAATTCATATGTTAAATACTTCCAATTTTGGAAATTAGTTGAAGTATAGAATGTGATAGCTCCGCTAAATACTGTTGAAATTGCAGTATTAACTGAAGTCTTTAATAATGTATGAGAACCCATAACAGTTTGCTCATAGAAATATACAAATAGCTGTGATGCAGATGCATATACAGTATCTGAATATCCATTAGCGTAAATCACATATTCAGGATCGTCATCATCATCGTCTCCACCATCTGCGTCATCAGGAATTAATACAACCTCTAAATGCTCATATTGGTTATATTCATCATCATCAGAAGCCTTAGAGTCTGAAGTAGATGCAAATTTAGCAGAATCAACCTCATCAGTATCATAGATGTTTAGAATATGATATCCATAAACAGTCTTACATAATGAAGATAGAGATGTTTGAGGAGTATCGAATTCGAAAATACCAGTCTCCTCCATTAAATCCTCATCATATGTACCATCAATTACCTTATCATATAATTCCTTAGTTCTTTGGCTGAACTCTTCCATATAATTAGAAGCACTGAATAAATCAATACTTGATAAATCCTCGCTTGTTAATACAATAGGGAATACAGTCTTAAGGTCATTCCAATATACATCACTACCATGAGTATAAGATAGTGAACCAATCTTATAATTATTGTTAAATGCTTCTACAATATATGATAGGGCATCAGTTACAGTTAATGTTGGAGTTAAAATCTTAACCTCAGCAATAATTGCATTAACAATATTTAATACAGCAGCATCAAATTCAGCAGCAAGGTTTGGATCAATTTCCTCTAATGATGCTCTATAAACATCAGGATCAGAATATGAACCACTATAATTCTCATCTACTGAAATTAGGATATGAGAAATTGATGCATTGAAATATGAATCATAAATATCCTCATAAATAGATGCAAATTGTGTAAATAAAGTTGATGTTGTATCAAATGTAGAATCAGCATTTGCTGGATTTCCAAAGTATGTAGAAAGCTTATCTAAAATCATAGATGCCTTCTTATTAGATAAAACCTCAGCCTTTGTTGATACACCATAAGTGATTTGAAGGTAAGTTTGTGTCCCAAGCTTCTTAGAAACATCCTTTTTTCCCTTCTTATATGATTTAATCTCATCAGATAAATCATCCTTATAATCATCATATGTATCATCATCAATTAAATCTGAAATATATGATAAGCTTAATGCCCATTGATTCTTTAAATAAGATAAGGCAAAGGATGTTCCATTTGCTGGCTCAAGCTCATTATAAAGCTCCTCTGGAGTATATGTATACTCCTCACCATCATATGTAAACTTATAAATATAATCTGAATTTGAAGTCTTAGTATATGTGAAATCATCATAATCCTTCTTAAAATTGTATCCAATTAAAGGATCATAGATTTCAATATTTCCGTCCTCAACCATTTCCTCTAATGCATCACTTACAATAGTAGATGCTAGTGTTGAAATAGTCTTGTCCTCAAGGATGTAGTCAAGCATTTCATCATATACTGTACTACCATCACCTGGTTTTCTTTCCTCCTCAGGAAGCTCGTCCCATTCAACAACCTCTTCTCCAGAAATACGGTATGCTAGGTAATATGAACCATCAACATTGAATGGAGTTGTAAGATAATCTCCATCCTCCATTTCCTTGAAGAATGTCTCGAATGTTGCAGAATAGTTAGAAGTTAATCTATTCTTTTCCTTAGTTACAGAAAGATTTGTTTGCTCATCAGTCATATAATTATCAATTGAAAGGTCTGACTTTGTAGCATTCTTTAAATTATAAATTGCAAGATATTGCTGTAAATAATTTGAATCATCAATTGTAGAAGATCCTGTTGTAGCAAATGCAGCCTGCATAACACGCTCTGCTTGTGCGTATGACGCAAACTTAATTACAATACCACGATATTCTCTAAAGTTCTTTCCAGTAGAATAGTAATAATCTGAGACGTCATCATCCTCGACATAATACTTATTCTCTCCTACTCCAGAGATATATTTCTTACCATAATAGTATTTGAAATCCTTGTTCTTTAATTGGGCTAATGCATAATTATTCATTGCCATATCAAATACATATGATTCATAAAGCTCATATGGGAATTCTGCTACGAATTGATCATCACCATTTTCATCCTGTGTAAATGAAATAGTAATAGCCTCGATATCAGCCTTTGTAAAATAGCTTCCATCGTTCTTCTTAGTTCCATTATTAAATAATGTATCTACATATTTTTCAATTTGAGTAGCCTTATTCTCATCTGTAAGTGCCTTATATGCATCAACAGTTGAAGCACCATATATTGCACTAACAAGATTTTGATTAATTGTATAATAATCATCTGGGTCATTAGCCTGTGAATATTCAAAATAAGTCTTATCTGTTATTACATCAGAGAACATTTTCTCTTTGATGCTCTTTAATACACTGCTATAACCACTGCTACGCATTAAATCATATAGCTGCTTCTTAGAGATTGAATAATCTCCAAGAGTAGCATATGAATCTATATCAGAAATAGTTCCATATGGAGTTTCTGAATTAACAGTTGTTCCACATGATACTAAAGCCATTGTTGAAAGTCCTAGGACAGCTAATGAAATTAAGCTCTTCTTCATATTATTCACCATCCCCTAATGTTAATACTGTATTCCACCAATTATCAAATAGATATGCCTCATCAGCATCATCAAGATAATTATCATCCTGGCGTCTATTGATACTCATCATTTCAGTTAATCTTTCGTCATTATCACTATTTGCGAATGTAATAGATGATGAAAGAGTCTTAGCAAATAATAGCTCACGTTGTGTAGCTGATGCTGTATATTTTTCATATACTGGCATAATGAAATCTGTAATATAAGATTGAACTGATGATGGGAAGAATGCTGAAGTTTTATAATTTAAATACTCATAAACGAATAGAATGATTTGGTTAATTGAAGCTGTATTCTTTGAATCATTATAAATATTTTCAATATTCTTAATAACGTCATCATACTCAATTACGATATCAGTATATCTACCATTAACGTCATCCTTAGCCTCGAATTCTGCACTACTTCTCTTAGTACATGAAGTTACAAGTAGCATAGAATATCCCATTGTCTCGCCAAGTGAGTTAGTCATAAGCCATCCAGTAGCTCCGCTTCCTTCGTATGACGCACTATCTAGATACTCAGATGGGAATGTATCATACATAGCGATAGTATTATATAGCTCATGTAATCTAGCCTTAGCTGAGTTTGTAGCTACTGTTAAATCAGATGAAGATTCATATGTTGAAATCTTAACATCTGTATATTCAATAGTCTTAACATAAATACCAGCTCTCTTATACTTAGCCCATCTTGTTTCAGGATTTGTTGGGTCATATTCTTCATTTGTTCCGTCATATTCATCAATACCGTTTTTAAATCTTCCAGATGATTGATATTCCTCAACCATTGATGATAATGTTGTAGCGAATGTACCATCTGCGTTTTCCATACGTGTGATGAATGTTTGCATTAATTCAATTGCATAATCAGCATATGTCTTAGTTGAATCACCAGGGATTGCAGTATTCCAATCGAAATCTAGATCTGGTAATGAATCCTCATCCATATCAACATAGATTTGAATATTTGTTGCAGACATAGTAAATGAATCCTCATATGCTTGCTTAGCATATGATTGAACCATTTGGTAGAATGCTGTGTTATTAGCATAATCTGTTAAAATCTTAGCAGTTGCATCCTCTACTCTATAATAGTCATCAACGATATCATCAACATCTGTTTGATGGAAATATAGTTTTAAGAAATTATACTTACCAAGGCTTGATTCATAATCACTTATTTGACCATTTGCGAAATAAGAAAGTAATAGGTCTAATGTTGTCTTATAATCACTAATATCCTTCTTTGTCTCAGCATATTCTTCAGTATCCTTAATAGCCTTCTTTGAAAGAAGATCGATTGCAGTTGTAACACCACTCTTCTTTTCAAGCTCCTCATATACCTCACCAATAGTAATATTAGTCTTCTTACCATCGTATTTAACAGTTAATAATGTATCCTTTGTAGGTGCATTCTTATGAGTCTTTGAATATGAATCCTTGTTATATGCATATACAATTTCTACATCCTCATCATAGATGTAAATCTTTGTATCTTCCATAGCCTCATTAATACGCTCAGAAACATATGAATCTGTTAGCTTCTCCCACATCATCTCTTCAATAAGCTCAGCTCTATACTCATATCTTTCCTCAGGAATTACTGTATCATTTTCGATATCATCTACTAATACATATTCATCAGCTAAATCATCCTCGGCAATCTTAAATGCCATATAATAATAATCACCAATGCTATATCCTGACGTAGAATAACGCTTCTCACCCTCAGATAAATCTGGATTTATCTTTAATGTAGATGCGATATATGTCTTCATTGATGTATCAATATCATCTAAGTCCTCTTGAGAATATGTAAAGTTTTTAACTGTTTCATCATCCCAAGATGAAATAATGTCCTCTACAGTAATATTTTGATTAATAAAAGCTTTTAAAATATTTTCTGTAATTTCACGTCTATGAATAGTATCATTACCTGCTGCGCTTACTACTGTTGGTACTGCATCACGGTATGAATAAATGTAATTATACATTTGGCAATAAATCTCAAATACTCCACCATCACCAATTGTTTGAGTAAGATTTATTCTCTTATTTGATGTAGCTAAATCAGTTACATCAAAATCATCATAATAAGAATTGTATTCAGAATTTGTTTTACCATTTTGAGGAATATAATATAGTGTATTATCTGCTACCTTAATACCATAAGACTTTAATGTAGAATTAATTTCATCCTCATCTGTAAAACGGATGAATAGGGCAGTTCTATTTGCCTCATATTGATAATTCTCCTTTTGATATTGAATAACATCAGAATCTGTGAAATAATAATCATCCTCATCATCCTGATCGTCATTATAATCCTCAATATAATCCTCTAAGTAATTATATGAGAAAATCTTTTCAGCAAGCTTTATAGTATATTTATAGTAGTAATCATATAAGTAATAAGTCTCCTCATACTTAGTACCACTAAACATTGTCTTACCTTCGTTTTCAACAACAGTTGGTGCTAAAGTGCTTGGATCAACAACCACCTTATAATCAATATACATTGTATCAGCAAATTTTTGAGCTAAATCCTCTTGCTCCTTCTTAGTAAGCTCCTTAGCTCCTTCTACAGTAGTAGTACCATAAATCTCTGCGAATGTTAATTGCTGTAGGTAATCTAGGTATCTCTTTTGCTTTTGAATGCTTAAATCAGATGAATCCTCACAAATTGCAGAAATTGCGCTTTCTGCCTCTGTTACCTCATCTGCTAATACTGCATATTCAATTTTATTTCCTAGAGTTTCATATGAGCTCCACTTAAGCTCCTCCCATAGCTCTCCATTAGTAATGGAATAGTTACCTGAAGTCGCATATACATCATCATATGCAATTGACTTAAATGATGTGTGCTTACATGATGCTAAAGCTAATGTAGATAGCGCTGCGATTCCTAATGTAGCTACTGTTTTCAATCTGAATTTATTAATCATAGAAAAGTACTCCTTTTTCCTCAAAATCTTAAAATCACGCATAATATATAATAACATTATATAGGGCAAAAATCAAGTTGCTATTTGCGTGTATTTCAAGTACTAGTTATGCCTATTTATGCTTATAGAACTTTACTCTATCCATAACTCCGATTGGTTCTGTAAACTCACCATCCTTCACTTTAGCAAGTTCATCCCCAAGAACTCTAAACTTTGAATCAATAGAATCTATGAACCAAAGCATAGCACTTTCAGCAATACAAGGCTTTTTAATTGCTCCATATTGTGGAATTCCATGATGGGAAGCCACCATATGTAATAGCATTAGGACCTCTTCTTCATCACCAGTATATCCTAATTCCTTAGCAGTTTGTGATATGATATCACATCCGATAAGTAGGTGACCAAGAAGCTGACCTTTCATAGCATATTCAGTGTTTTCAACACCTGTAAACTCAATCACCTTTCCAACATCATGTAATATTGTACCGCTTATAAGTAAGTCATAATCAAGATATGGATAGCATTCTATAATTCTTTTAGCCACCTCAAGCATACCCATTGTATGATATGCAAGCCCTCCAACATATGCATGGTGAAGCTTTGCAGCCGCAGGATATAGATAGAAGTTCTTAGAATACTTATCTATAATAGACTTAGTAATATCATGTAATGATTTTGTCTTTATTGATTCAATATAGCCTTCTATTCCATTTTTTAATTCTGTATAATCAAGTACTGCAGAATCCATAAACTTACGATATATTTCATTCTGCTTCTCTGTACTATCAATCTCTGTAATATGCTTATATGATACAACATATGCACTAAGCTTATCACTATTAGTATTACGAGCAATTTCAAATTCATATATACAATTTAAGAATAAATCTATAGCTCTTTCACATTCAAGCTTTAAATTAAATCTTGTCTTATCATCTAGTGTAACAATAAGATTTACCATAGAATCACTATTCATAATTTGGTCAATCTTAGCGTATATTACGCTCTTAATTACCTCATCCATCTTTTTCTTCTCCTCTATAACGTATTTAATAATATCTTCCTTATTATTCTTTATATTACCATTAAGAATACCATTCATAATTTTTTGCTTCATATCTGAAATCATACTAGGCTCTATTACTTCCATCAAATCATATGATGTGACCATAAGTCCCTTTGCACCTTTTATAGGAAGGGCATTATAATAATCAACTAAATTATCAATATATTCCCTTTTAAGAATCCTATTAACATCATTTGAGAGTCTTATTGCTTCAAATGACTTATCCATAAATGTTATAGGATTCATTGGGTCTATTATAAGCATTTCCTTTAAAAGAGACTTTATTTCATTATCAAATTCAAGTGAATTGTCGATTCCTTTATTAAGCCTTGCTCCAATCGCAAGAACTAATATATTATCATTTAAAACTATTTCATTATTATATAAATAATATAATGCTTTTTTAACAGGCTTATAAAAATCAACAATATGAGTTTTTATCATAATGTCGATATAGCTATTGCTAGTATTATATTTTATCATTTTGAATAGCTCTATTCTTTTTCTCATTGCTGAAAGGTCTTTTACAAGGTCTGCCTTATCATATATCGCATCCATTGTATTTTTTTCTATTGTAAACCCAAGCTTTGAGCATAAGTAGATTGCTCTAAGAATACGTAGGGCATCCTCATCAAACCTTTTTATAGGATCTCCTATACATCTTATAATTTTATTAGATAAATCCTCTAGTCCATTATGCTTATCTATAATGTTACCATTTATATCTAAGGCTAATGCGTTAATAGTAAAATCTCTTCTTACTAAATCCTCATCTAATGTTTTAGCAATCACAGTACTAGGGTGTCTATGATCATCATATGATATATCCTTACGGAAGGTTGTTATTTCAAATGAATATGCACCTTCAACTATTGTAAGTGATTGATATTTACTACCATTATCTACTACATTAAATATTTCTTTTATCTCATCTGGTGTGGCAGATGTAGTAATGTCAATATCATAGGCCTCAAGACCTAATAGCTTATCACGTACATATCCTCCAACGATATATGCCTCAAAGCCTTTATTAATAAGCTTTTCTAAAACCTTTTTTGCGCTATTATCAATTATCATGCTCTCACCACCTTATACATAATAATAAAAGGAAATGTTTATTGCACATTTCCCTAAAAAATCCTATATAATGTGCCTTTAAACATAACAAAAAATATTCATAATTTAAAGCCACTTATTTATTAATACATTAAAATTATATCAAACTCCTTTTATTTATTCAATGCTTTTTTAAGTTATGTTATAATAGAGTTGGTGATTTAGATGAAATATATAGATAGCATTTATACAAACGAAATTGTAATTTTAAAATCAAGATTTATTACATCTATATATAAAGTAGAATCTATAGATGAGGTTAATGATATTTTAAACAAAACTAGAAAAAAATATTATGATGCCTCTCACAATTGCTACGGCTATATCCTAGGAGATAGGGCTGAAATACAGAAATGCTCTGATGATGGAGAGCCACAAAAAACTGCAGGGTTTCCTATACTTGATGTTTTAAAAAAGAATGAGGTAACAAATATATTATGCATTATTACTCGTTATTTTGGTGGTACACTGCTTGGTGCAGGTGGTCTTGTTAGAGCTTATAGTGAATCATGTAGTGATTGCCTTAAAAAGGCTAAGATATTAATAAAAAAAGAGCTTAACACACTTATTGTTAAGCTCGATTATTCATCATATAATACTCTTATATCATCACTGAAGGATATAATAATCCTTGATACATCATATGCTTCAGATATTACTATAAAGCTTGCTGTAGATAATAATAGGCTTGATAGTACTATTCAGTCTATTAATAACATTACTAATGGTAATGCCTTAATAGAGGATAGTGGCCTATATGAGACCTTTATTCCTATAGACTAGCACTTGTAAGGCTATATAGCCTATATAAGAGCTCTGAGGCTGCAAAACCCACTAAAATGGATATTAAAAAATAGGCTAGTCTTATTTCAAATACTCTTCCCTTTTTAAAAGCTTCTTCTAATCTAGAGGCACGAAGAGAATAGAATGTAAGACCAAAGAATATTATAAATATTATTGAATAAATGATTGCGTCCATTATTACCACCCATGCTAATTATAACAAAAATGCCACTACATTTGTAGTGGCTTTATTTTTATAATCTTCCTGCTCTAGCCTTTTTAAGGTTATCAAGTAGGTCTGATTCCTGCTTAGTAAAGTCTCCTTGATCCTTACGATTAAGTTCAAGGCGTTCCTTTCTAATTGCATTTAAGTGGTCTCTTGCACTATCCTCGCTCTTTCCAGCGTGGGCCTCCTGTGCAATTATTGTGGCCACATTATTTTTAAATTCTAGTACTCCATTAGATAGTGCTAGATATAGCACATCATTACCAAGTACCATCTTTATATATCCATAAGGTATTACACATACAAGAGGTATGTGGTCCTTTAGAATTGCAAACTCATTATCAACCATATGAACTATGATGTGATCAAGCTCTTCATCATAAAGCTTTCCTTGATGAGTTGATACTAAAAATCTCATATACTAGCACACCTCCCATTTTTATTGGGCTTGTATTGCATCAACTGGTGCAGCCTTTGCAGCTTCAGCCTCTTTAATGCTTTCACTATTCTTAGCCTGCTCTGCTAAAATCTTCTTACCCTTAGCAACGGCATCATCAATAGTTCCAACTAAACGGAATGCCTCCTCTGGAAGATCATCATGCTCTCCATCAAGGATTTCCTTAAATCCTCTTATAGTTTCCTTAACTGGAACGAATGCTCCTGGAACACCAGTAAATTGTCCTCCAATGAACATATTTTGTGAAAGGAATAGACGTACACGACGAGCACGCTTAACAACAAGCTTATCCTCTTCACCAAGCTCATCCATACCAAGAATTGCGATGATATCTAGAAGCTCATTATAACGTTGAATTAGCTGTTGAACACGACGAGCAACCTTATAATGCTCTTCTCCAACTATATCTGGAGAAAGCGCACGTGATGTTGATGCAAGTGGATCAACGGCAGGATATATACCTTCCTCTGTAAGCTTACGAGATAGGTTAGTTGTTGCATCTAGGTGAGTAAATGTTGTAGCTGGTGCTGGGTCTGTATAGTCATCAGCTGGTACATATACTGCTTGAATAGATGTAATAGATCCATCCTTAGTTGATGTAATTCTTTCTTGAAGCTTTCCCATTTCTGTAGCAAGTGTTGGTTGATATCCAACAGCTGAAGGCATTCTTCCTAAAAGAGCTGATACCTCAGATCCTGCCTGTGTAAAACGGAAGATATTATCAATGAATAATAATACATCCTGATGGGCTGTATCACGGAAATGCTCAGCCATAGTAAGTCCTGTTAAAGCAACTCTCATACGAGCTCCTGGAGACTCATTCATTTGTCCAAATACCATGGCAGTTTTTGAAATAACTCCAGATTCCTTCATTTCAAAATAAAGGTCATTACCCTCACGAGTACGCTCTCCTACTCCTGTAAATACAGAAATACCTCCGTGCTCCTGAGCTACGTTATGAATTAACTCCTGAATAAGTACTGTTTTTCCTACTCCGGCTCCACCAAATAATCCGATTTTTCCTCCCTTAATATAAGGGGCAAGTAGGTCAATAACCTTAATTCCTGTTTCAAGAATCTCTACATTGTTAGATAGATTTTCAAGTTTTGGAGCTGGCTTATGGATTGGACTCTTCTCACAATCAGTGATTTTCTCTCCATTATCAATAGTCTCTCCTAATACATTAAAAATTCTTCCAAGTGTCTTCTCACCAACTGGTACTGAAATTGGAGCACCTGTAGATTCAACCTTCATTCCTCTTACAAGTCCATTAGTAGAATCCATTGCGATACATCTAACAACACCATTACCAATGTGAAGTGCAACCTCAAGAGTTAGATTAATTGCAACACCAGCATTATCACTAGCATCAACATTAATCTTTAATGCATCATTAATATTAGGTAGCTTATCATCGAATTTAACATCAACGACTGGTCCTTGTACTTGTACAATTTTACCGTACATTATTATTTACCTCCTATTGCATTAGATCCACCAACAATGTCATTAAGCTCATTAGTAATAGCTTCCTGACGGGATCTATTATATAACACCTGTAATTTATCAATTACATCAGTTGCGTTATCAGTTGCACTACGCATTGAATTAACACGTGCCGCATGCTCTGCTGTTTTTGCATCTAATATAATTCCATAGATTATATCTTGAATATACATTGGTAATATCTTATTTAAGGTGTTTTCAATACCACTTTCATAAATATAATCAGATTGTGAAATCTCACCATCAATTTGTTTAATTGGTAGTAAGACTCTTTCTTCTATTTCCTGAGATAATGAATTAATAAAATGGTTATAAATAATAACAAGTCTATCAATTTCACGGTTTAAATATTGCTTTATAATTTGATTAGCAAGATTTACAATATCAACAAACATTACATCATCACGAACGTATGTAGGCTCAGTTTGATGATTCTCATATCCCATTTTTTTAACATATGTATAGGCTCTTTTTCCAATAGTTGAAACCATAAAATCACTATTCTTTAATCCTTTTTCCTTGATTTTATTTTCAAAGTATTTAAAAAGCCCATTATTGTATGCACCTGCAAGACCCTTATCAGATGATATTATTAAAAAGCAAGTTTTTTTAATAGGTCTATCAACTAAAAGATCATGCTTAAATTCTTGAGATGCTCTACTAACAATTGAGGCAGTCATATCTGAAATAGATTTCATAAATGACTGATAATCCTTAAATGTCTTCTCAGCTCTTCTTACCTTAGACTGTGAAACCATGTACATAGCCTTAGTGATTTGAGCTGTCTTTTTAGTAGAATCAATTCTACCCTTTACCTCACGTAAGGAATTTGCCATATTTTCACACTCCTTACATGAATAACTTCTTAGTCTTCTTTATGAAGCTATCTAATACCTCTGAATCTGGTAATACCTTTTGCTCATTAATATAATTAACAATATTCTTACCTTCCTCAGTAATATTTAATTGACGATATAGCTCACGCTCAAACTTTAGAATATTCTCTACATCAATATTATCTAAGAATCCCTTAGTTAAGCAGTACAATACAACTGCTTCATTTGCCATAGGGATTGTTTCATGAAGACCTTGCTTAAGTATTTCTACAGTACGCTCTCCACGGTCTAGACGTGCCTTTGTTGCAGGATCAATGTCTGAACCAAATTGAGAGAATGACTCAAGCTCACGATATGATGCAAGATCTAGACGTAATGTACCTGATACCTTCTTAATAGCCTTAGTTTGTGCAGCACCTCCAACACGAGATACTGATAATCCGGCATTAATAGCTGGTCTAATTCCCTTATAGAAATAATCTGCTTGAAGATATATTTGTCCGTCTGTAATTGAAATTACATTAGTTGGAATATATGCTGAGATATCTCCAGCCTGTGTTTCAATAATTGGAAGGGCAGTAATAGATCCTCCTCCTAAATCAGCAGATAATCTAGCTGCACGCTCTAATAGACGAGAGTGTAGATAGAATACATCTCCTGGATAAGCTTCACGTCCTGGGGCTCTCTTTAATAGTAATGAAAGCTCACGATAAGCTACCGCATGCTTTGTAAGGTCATCGTATACAATTAATACATCCTTACCTTGGTACATAAAATATTCTCCAAGAGTTACTCCTGCATATGGTGCAAGATATAATAATGGTCCTGGATTTGATGCACTAGCATCTACAATTATTGAATAATCCATTGCATCATATTTCTTTAATGTTTCATATATATTTGATACTGAAGATTCCTTTTGTCCAATCGCAACATAAATACAAATAACATCCTTACCCTTTTGGTTTAGGATTGTATCAATAGCAATTGAAGTCTTTCCTGTTTGTCTGTCTCCAATTATTAGCTCACGCTGTCCTCTTCCGATAGGTACTAGGGCATCTAGAACCTTAATTCCTGTTTGAAGTGGTACATTAACTGATTGACGTTGCATAACTCCAGTTGCCTTTTGTTCAATAGGTCTAGTTCCATTAGCCTTTATTGTACCTTTACCATCAAGTGGCTGTCCTAGTGGGTTTACAACACGTCCGATGAATCCTTCTCCTACTGGAATTTCAAGAATTCTTCCAGTACATTTAACTGTATCTCCTTCACTTACTAGCGAAGAATCTCCTAATAAAATTACTCCAACTGAATCAGTATTTAGATTTTGTACCATTCCATATACATCATTAGGGAAGATTAATAGCTCTGCTTGCATAGCCTTATCTAGACCATGAACTAGGGCAATTCCATCTCCTACCTCAACAACTGTACCTACGGTTTCAGTTTTGATTTCATCCTTATAAGATTCAATTTGCTGTTTAATTAAACTAGAGATTTCAGATAGATTTATTTTACTCATAAGTATAGTCCTCTCTTATAGTAGGCTTCTAATATTTTTAATCTTTCCGCGAACAGAGAAATCAATAAGCTTTCCTTCATATTCGCATTTGATTCCACCTATTAGATTATTGTCTACTATATTGTTTATTTTAACCATTCTACCACCAAGCTTTGATGTTAGAAGGTCACTAAGCTTCTTCTTTTGATCATTTGTAAGAGGCCTTTTTGATGTGACATTTACATCAACAGCCTTAATTGTATTATTGACAATAAGCTTATATTCATCTCTAATACCCTTAATGCTATTGATTCTCTTATTATCTACAAGAACATATAAGAATCTTGTAATTAGCTCATCAAAGCCTTTAGTAGTATTAGCTATAATTTCTTTTTTATCCTTGTCAGTGATATTTGGAGCATCAAATATTTGCCAAGACATTGGATTCTCATCTAATGCCTCAATAAATATATTAAGCTCATTTAATATTTCTTGAGCGTCCTTAGTGCTAGCAAGCTCAGATAGGGCCTTTGCATACTCAGCCTCTACCATTATTTGCTAGCCCCCTCAATAATCTTATTTACTAAATCGATATATTTATCCTGATCAACCTCATGCTCAACAATCTTCTCTGCTGCTAGCATAGCAATATCAACGATTTGTTGATGTATTTCGGCATTACGCTGTTGAATCTCTTGCTTAATATCCTCTTCAACATTAACAAGTCTTCTATGTGCTTCATCCTTAGCATTTTGAATAATCTCATCACGACGAATGTTAGCATCCTTTTCAGCTTTCTCAAGCATTGCCTTGATTTGAGCTTGAGCTTCCTCAAGCTTATTCTCATTTTCAATTGCAAGAAGTCTTGCCTTACGATTTGATTCCTTAGCCTCAATAAGCTCCTTATCAATAGCAGCACGTCTTGCTTCTAAAATGTTAGTTACTCTCTTCCAAATAAATACACGGATAACAATAAATAAAATTAAAGTTGCGCAAAGCTGAATAATAATATCTCTTAATGTATTCCATGTAAATCCATCAGATCCTAAAGGTCCTAAGCATGTATTTACGAAATCTGATACATTTTCAAGTACTTCACTCATACTTAAAATCATAATGTTACCTCCTTAATAGTTAATTTCAAATAATAATTTTTTCTTTTTACCTTATAAATTACTTTGATAATAACATGAAGGCAATAATTAATCCATAAAGTCCAGTAGTCTCGGCGATAGCACATCCGATGATCATTGTAACTGTAATCTTTCCTGAAGCCTCTGGTTGTCTTCCTACAGCCTCTACTGCCTTAGCAGCTGCCATACCTTCTCCGATACCTGAACCAAATCCTGTTAATACAGCTATTCCAGCTCCTAAATATGCAAGTCCTGAAGCAATGCTTCCCTCTACTGCAAAAATTGTTGTAAGTAATGATAAAATTGTTTGAATCATAATTTATTTTTCTCCTTTAAGCATATAATTTTTCTTTGTCATCGACTTTTTGCGATATGTTAATAATTGTAAGTATTACGAATACAAAGCATTGAATCAATCCGAACGCTATATCAAATATTGCGTTAAAAACCGGAAGTATTGGTATAGCCCACCATACAAGTAGACCCTTTATCATAATACCAAGAACCGCACCGGAAACGATGTTACCTAGTAAACGTAAGCTTAATGATATTGGTAATGTAAGCTCTGATACAATATTGATAGGTATCATAATGAATGCCATTGGCTTTACTGGTCCAACAAATCCACCTAAATAACCACCTATACCAAGAGATACTATACCCGTGATTTGTACCAAGAAGAATGTTATCAAGGCCAAACCAAAATTTAATACTATGTAAGATGTTGGATTATCCATTGCAAATATTCCACAGGTATTAGCTACAAATAAGTATATTGCTAATGCCAGGAAGTATGGTGCATAAGACTTCCATCTTTTACCTATATTTGATTTAGCAAATGAATTTATTAAATCAACTATAAATATTAATGGTACTAGCCATAAAGGTGTTTTCTTTGTAGGATCAACCTTTTTTATAAAATGCCCTATTATGATACATATAATTGATAAAACAATTGTAATACCAATCAAGGATTTTACTTGGCCAGATAGGTCATTACGCAAATAATCCATTACTGATGATAATATCACGCGCTCACCTTCCCTTGCTGTTTATCTTTTTTAAGATTTATAACTAGGCTTACTATAATAAACACCATTTTAACTATTACATAGCCAATAAGTGCAGGTATTACATTAAACCTTGGAGTTTCTGCCGTTGCCTCTTCATACACAATATACGCAAATATTAATCCAGCAATTAATAATCTTGTTGCATATGAGAGAATAGAACGCCTAACGGGTGCTCCATCCGCTCTATTTACCTCACGTACAAATCCATGTCCCCATGATACCATAAGTCCAAGATTTAGTAGTGCTGTAATCAATCCAAGCACAAAGGATACTGTCCATACCTTATGCATACTATCCTTTAGTGCAAAATAGAATATCAATCCAATTATAAGCCCTATTGCCCAGCAAATTGGAACTGTTATAATGGCAATAATATTTAAGCTATTGTCCTTTTTCATTATTATCACCATCGCTATTCTTTTTATTAGGTAGGTCATCGAAATAATGGTTTTTATAAACCATATAGATAAAATTAACAAGTCCTATAAGACCACCAATTACCGCAAATATTCCTGGTAAGGCGCTCTTCTTATCAATTTTATAGCCTATAAAGAATCCTAGACCACCAAGAATGATTATAGTAAATAATCCTTGTGAAAATATTGTATAAGCCTTTAGCATACCACCGGTATCATTAGCTTTTTTGTTTTCACTAGGATTCTCTATGTTATCCTTCTTTTCTAGATCCATAGACTAAAACCTACAAGTAATTGAGATATAGGAAATCTCAATAGTATTAATATTGCGAATCTTAGTTCGTTTCAATAATACCACCTACTCTTCTATCATATTGATTCTTCTTATATGTCTTTCTGCATTTGAGAATTCAGTATTTAACCAAACAGTAACAATACGCTCAGCTAAATCAAATGAAACATTCTTTTGTCCCATTGCCATACAATTAGTATTATTGTGCTCACGTGTAAGCCTAGCACTATTCTCATCTGTAAGTAGTGCACATCTAACACCCTTAACCTTGTTTGCAACAATACTCATTCCAATTCCTGTAGAGCAAATTACAATACCTCTATCACACTTTCCACTTGCTACAGCCTCTGCTGCCTTCTTTCCATATACTGGGTAATCACAAGAATCAAGTGTATATGTACCGAAATCCTCTACCTCATGTCCCATCTTCTTAACAAACTCAATAATATGGTTCTTAAGCTCAAGACCACCATGGTCACATGCAAATGCAATTTTCATATAAAAAAACACCTCTTTAATTAATATATATTAATTATATTATTTTTGAGTCATTTTTTCAACAATCTTTGAGGTTAAATCTATTGCATAGATACTATAAAGCGTTAACATAAAAAAATAAAAAACGAGCTTAGTAATATATATACCAAGCTCCGTTGCATTTTGATGTATGTTTAACTATATAAGAGTGATAAAACCACAATGATTAATCACAATTTTTATTATACATCATTTTCGTTTTTTTAAATAACAAAATATTTACAAATGCATTTTTTGAAACAATATTTTAAGCCAAAGCAAAAGGGGCAAATATTATGCCCCTTTCAACTATCTTTTTATTGATTTAACCTCGTTTAATTCAACATCCTTATCCTTAAGTCCGATGAATTCAACATTCTCCATTTTAACCTTATTTACATAATTAAATAAAAGTCCCTTACCCTTCATAGGATCTAATCCTGTCATCATTGCAGGAACTCCCTCCTTAGGGTTATCAGAATAATGGAATTTTACGTTTACTATATCAATTTCTTCGATTGGCATTTCAGGAATACCATAGAATGCTCCTGCAGCTACATTAACATTCTTACAGTTAATATCCTTAAATACAAACTTTCCAAGGTATGGTGTTCTATCATCAACTGGAAGCTTTTCCTTGCTCCATACATACTCTGTCTTTCCATCAGGATCACAGAAATAGAACATATTAATTACAAGTGGTGTTAATACATCATCCATCTCAATATTTTCAAATGTAACACCATCAATAATTGCATCCTTACCTCTTCCACGACGTGTCTTAATTCTAAGACCTCTGTCTGTTTGATTAAATAAGCATTGTGAAACCTTCATATTCTTAATTCCACCGCTCATTTCAGATCCAAGAACTACTGAACCATGTCCAAAATTCATTGAGCAATTTCTAACATTAAGATTCTCACATGGCTTCTTATAAGTCTTACCCATATAGATTTTTCCACTCTTAACTGCAATACAGTCATCTCCTACAGAGAAATGAACTCCTAAAATATCTACATTTTTGCATGACTCAGGATCACATCCATCAGTATTAGGTGAATCCTTAGGGTTTTCTATTTCAAGATCTATAAACTTAAGATTGTCTGAAAAATATGGGTGTAGGTTCCATGATGGAGTATTACATACTTTAACACCTTGTAATACAACATTATTACAATGATTTAAAAACACTCCTCTTGGTCTCCATGAACCTCTCTTAGTTCTAACATCAACCCACCAATCTGAGTTCTGTGCATTACCATCAATAGTACCTTCACCTATAATATTGACATTTGAAACATTAATACCTGTAATAATAGATGCATAGCAATCTAGAGGGTTACCTTCCCATGAACCTAGATTATATTCACCTTGCTCATCAGTTGTCATTATCATACCAGGAAGCTTAGGGTAATTATTTCTATTAGTATCTCCAACAAGTCTAGCTCCCTTAGCTAGTTCGATTGTTGTATTACTTCTTAAAAATAATGGGCCAGTTAAATAATCTCCCTTTGGAAAATATACTCTACCATTATCAGGGCATGCATTAATAGCAGCTTGAATAAATTGTGTTGATAAAGTTTTACCGTCCTTAAATGCACCAAAGTCTAAAACATTTAGAGTTACAAGCTCATCTAGAGTTTTAATAGTCTTCTTGTACTCTACATCATTAGAAACAAGCTTTAGTTCATACTCAGTGTTAGGATATAGTCCAAAAACAGAAATTATATTTTTTGAACCTTCCTTATATAATTCACCATTAACATATAGTTTATATGGATTTTTAGAATTATAAATATCTTTATTTTCTAGCTCAATTGAAATACTTCTAGCGCCTAAAAATATAATATTAAAATTCATATAATTACTCCTCCTCATTTTGGGTAGTCATATTATTATCAGTTGATTCTACATCATTTGTAAAATTATCATTTGAAGAAACCTCTGGTAAGTTTTCTCCATAAACCTTAACATCATCCTCATCAAGAAGTGATTGCTGAAGCTTAAGATTTTTCTTATATTTAATATGCTTATACCAAGCAATTATTCCGTTTTTAATTGAAATTGCAATTATATCAATAGCAAGATATACAAACGCTACTCCAAATGGCTCAGCACCATTTGTACCTAAATCCCACATATTTTCATATGTAAATACATTTACAACAAAAATCATCATAAGAAGTGTTGCAAGCATTCCATATACAAAATGTAATATGAAAGATAATGTACCATGAAGATTTATTAAATTATATCTATAAGTATCATCTGTACTTGTACGCATCAGTCTTATAAAATGCTTCTCAACGTATTCCTTAAATAAGACATATCCAAAACCAACAACAATATATATCTTTAATGTTGATGTATATATATCATCAGTTGATTTATACCAAATCCAATAAGACCCCATTCCAAAAAAATAAAAGGCGGCACCAGCCACCCAATATTTTAGTAGAAGTATCTTTAACCAAGATGGGATTTTACCTAGCTTGTCTTGCTTATATGCATTGTTTTGACTTTCTACTTTTTTATTCATAATCTTAGAATTTATCCTTCTTATAATTCTTATCTCTCCAGATGAATGCTAATACAGCACCTACTAAAGATAATACAATTGAAACACCAACTGTAATAAATGACTTTATGTTAACATCAGTTAAATCATATCCATAGTCATTAGTTACATTAATTATATCAGCAATATAAATTATTCCTGAAACAGCAATAACAGCAGTAAGAACTGCAACAATAATACAAGTTCCTAAATTCTTGTTTTTAATTAATTGCGCTGCTTCAAAAATATTAATATATCCAACTAAAACTAGAATAAACATAAAAATTGCAGCATATTCAACACCTAAAGAATAGATAGAATCAATTTCATAGTCTAATAAGAAACCAATGAAAACTCCTGGTGTAGCAACTAGATATCCAGCAATCTTCATCTTATTTCTCTTAAAAGTATCAATGAAGTCAATGAACCAAACAGCAAAGAAAGTATAGAATACAAAGAATCCTTTCTTAAATCCAGGCTTCATTTCAGCACGCTTTGCAGCTACTCTATCAGCATATCTCACATTATTAGTTTCTACTTCATTTAAATTTTCGTTATCTAACATATAATTACCTCCTAGTCCTCATCGTCCTCGTCATGCTTAGCTAATGCAGCAAGACGAATAGCTTCTGCTTCTTCATCAACGATACGATTAGTAGTATCCTTGTCATAGAAATGAGCACGAGACATATCGAATGAAACTTCAACCTTACCTTCATATGCACCATCTCTATCATCAATTTTAGCGATAACTTCAGTATTATCAATTGTACCATATACTAGATTATATGATCCTAATTGCTCAGTATATTCTGCATCCATAGTTAATACATTTCCATAAAGCTTCTTAGACTCATTATCTACATATAAGTATTCAGGTCTAATACCTATTACAACCTCTTTACCTACATATCCAAGCTTCTTTAATAAAGCAAATTTCTCATCAGAAATCTTTAACTTATTCTTAGAATCAACAATGTTAGCATAACCATCAGCTGTAACAACTACATTAATTAGGTTCATTGGAGGTGTACCAATAAATGTAGCTACGAAAAGATTTGATGGGTTATCAAACATTTCCTTTGGTGTAGCAATTTGTTGTACACGTCCTGCACTCATAACTACAATACGAGAAGCAAGAGTTAATGCCTCAATTTGGTCATGTGTTACATAGATAAATGTAGTACCAAGCTTATGGTGAAGTAATGATAACTCCTTACGCATAGAACCACGAAGCTTAGCATCTAGGTTAGATAGTGGCTCATCTAAAAGATAGCAAATAGGACGACGAACAATAGAACGACCTACTGCAACTCTTTGTCTTTGTCCTCCAGATAATTGTTTTGGTAATCTATTAAGATAAGGAACTAATCCTAAAATCTCAGCAGCTTCCATAACTCTTACATGAATTTCGTCAGTATCATAATTACGAATCATTAAGCTAAATGCTAAATTTTGATAAACTGTCATATTACCATATAGAGCATAATTTTGGAAAACCATTGCGATATCTCTATCACGAGGTGCCTCATCATTACATCTCTTACCATTGATAATAAGATCTCCACTTGAAATATCCTCAAGACCGGCAATCATACGTAAAGTAGTAGATTTACCACATCCTGATGGACCACATAATACAATAAATTCACCATGTTCAATTTCGATATTAAAATCAAATACAGCTTGAACTCCATTAGGATAAATCTTATTGACATTATTTAATATAACTTCTGCAGCCATTATAAAAACCTCCTATTTAAAACTCAACATTAATTGACTTTAAATATCTTCTTAATTTTAATGTTTTAACTAATCCAAAATATCCAGATAGTGCGAATAATACAGATGATGTAATTAATAGAATCATCATTAATAATCCTCTGAATACTCCATTTCTTGGTAAATAACCTCTTAATTGATCAGTAGAATTGTACATAAGCTTTGAGAAATTACTAGCTAAGATATTCTCATCTCCAGATTTCTTATAATTATTCCACTTCTTAATCATTTTAATAGGGCACCAAAAAATTCTTAATACATTAACACCTGCTAAAATAAACATGAAAACAGATGCTTTAAACGAATACTTCTTTGCACTTTCAGAAAATGCAAATCCAAATAATAGAATAACAATATTTAATAATATCTTGACTACTGTAATACCAGAAGCCTTCATTGTATTTAATCCAACAAATCCAGCAAAAATTGAAACTACACAAGCAAATAATCCTAAATAATACGCTAGCTTATTTGTTTGGTATCTAAGTTTTTCATTTCTTACTGCTTCAATGTCGATAATTTCGATTGTTTTTACCTTTGCCATATTACTCAGTAACCTCCTCTACATCACCGATTTTCTCATTATATGATTCATTGTTAACCTTAGATGTGATAAACTTAAGAACAGTATATGCTATATTTAATCCGTAAGCAACTAAAGCAACGATTTGAATAGCTAACGCACCATAACAATAAGATAAGCTTAATGGATAATCATTTTGAATATCAAAATTTTCCTTTAAGAATTCTAAAGTATGCTTATTGTCTGAGAATAATGCGAAAACTCTTATATTATAAACTATTGTAACAATTGTTAATACAACCATTAGTGCATTTAAACCAACACCAACAATTAAATTGCTTAAATAGTATTTCTTTCTATATTTATTTCCAAAAATACATAATACTGCGAAGAATACAACTCCAATTAAACCTGTATATAATAACCAATTATTACAAGAATTAAATGTCTTTGTAAAATCAGAATATCCAGATAAAGTAGCATCCTTAGTAGCACTAGAAAAATATTCTGCTTTCCACTCATCTGATGCAAGTGAATTAATATATTTTGTTAAAAGTGAATCAGAAAGTGTACTGAAAAATCTAAAATTAGTTGCATAAAATAATGCTGCAACAATCATAGCAGCTGAAGCTAATAAAACGCCCCATAATAATGTTTTTTGTAAAATCTTATTTTCCATTAGGTTTTTCATAAGATATTATCCTCCAAAAATAAACAATATATCCACCCAGGGGATGAGCCCCTGGGCAATATATCATTAAAATATAAGTTTTAATTAATCATCATATTGTGCATAATCTAATCCAAGGAATGAATATGCATCACCAGCAGCGTAAGAAACTCCCATATTTAATGCATAATACTTTCCACGAGATAGATTAGAATCATGGAAGTATGCTCCAACTTGTGCAGCACTTGATGGAGTAGCAGTTGACCATCCTGATAATACAACAACTAGACATGGTCCTGTCCAATCAGTCTTATCCTTGTTAGATGAGATTGTCCAGAAGTTAGTTAAATTCTTAGCTGAAGTATTAACAGCATCAGACTCAGTTGTTGATAATGATGTAGTAGTAGGAACTACCTTTAAGAAGTTAGATCCAGATGTCTTAGCAAGATACATAGCACCTGCAGCCATAGCAGCAGTATACTTGTTAGTAGCTACGATTTGACGAGTTCCAGTTAATTGAGCCTCAAGATAGTTAGAACGAATATTTCCAATTCCTAAGCATCCTCCCCAGTACATAGTCATGAAGTCATGCCAAGTACCACCAGTCATAGCAACTTGCTCATCAATAAATTTCTTAGAAAGGTTTACATAATAATTTCCATCTTTATCCTGTTGGATATACTTTCCGTTATCACCCTTAACCCATCCAGTAGCCTTAACTTCATCAGATGCATTATCATTATATCCGAAGCACTCTTGAACAGATCCTTCTGGTGTATATAGGTAATCCATAATTTCAAGACACTTTAGAAGAACTTCATCGTCTTTAACATTCTTTGCAACGATAGCCCATCCACCATCCTTAAGAGAACGGTCATCATCAGTAAATCTTGTATATGAGTATGTATTGTCTGAAGAAGCTCCTACAATCTTATTCTTTGTAGCTAAAGTTCCATCTTCAGTATTAAATTGCCACTTAGCTAGTGCTGGAAGAACTCCAACCATATTATAGCACTTATTTCCTGCATCAGTTGAATACTTGTCAGCATTAAAAGCAGCAACGTTATTATAATCATAAGTCATAAATCCTTGACCTAATGTCATTGTAGTAGCACGATAGTCGGCAGTTAATTTAGCTCCATCTTGCATCCACTTAACAGATTCAGGGAATAATCCTTCTTCTTGTAATTGACGTAGTAAGTCTAGAGTATATAGAGAATACTCTTGTGCATATCCATCAACAAGCTTTCCTTCTGCATTGAACCAGAATCCACCTTGCTCTCCTGAATTAATACGTTGTCCCCAAATTTGAGTTAACTTTAGGAATGAAGCAATACGGTTTCCTTCAGCAGTACGAGGGAAGAATGGAACCATCTTAGCTGTAGCATCTCCAGTTAAGTATCCTGGGTTAGCCTTTACGCAACGGAATAGTGCAATTAATTCATCTGCATTGTATGCAGCATTTACACCAGTGAAGATTTCAGATCTGTTCTTCCAAATCTTTCCTTCTCCAATTTGTGATCCATAAACGTCATCAATATAAGTTTTTAAGCATTGAACGAATGTAGCACCATTCTTAGTTGTTAAATTGTTCATTCTTGTAATGATATCTTGACCTTCGTCTATCTTTACAGTGAACTTAGTTGCCTTTCCATTTGCATCAGCAACTGCAATCTCTTGATTAATTGAAGGAATATAAGCCTTAGTGTACTTTAACTCCTTAAATGCAGTAGTATCAAAATTACCATTTACATATGCTGCAACATTATTATTAAGTTCTCCATCTTGATATGAATAATCAACTGAAGTTGGATTATCATCAAGAAGTGCTCTTGCGATATCAATATTCATATTGAATCCGCACTCTACTTGGTCTAGTCCATCGAAGTATGGAGTATAATAGTATCCCTCTAAATCAGTATCAGCATTTAAAGTTAATTGCTCTGCTAGAGAAGGGTGATCCTTTAACCATGCCTTAAGGTTAGGCATATCATCAATGTGTTCCTTTAAATTTACAAAGGCACCAGCATTTACTGCATCAGTAAATGTTGAGTTGGCTGTAATTTGTAATAATTGAACATCTAGATTGTTATTTCCAACATAGTCAGAAGTAATTATGTTAGCCATTACAGTCTTTGTATCAGAACCTGTTGGAGCTCCATCCTTGAATGTAATATTGTTGTTTGAAGCAATATCTTGCCATACTGGAGTTAATGTTTCACCAGAAGTAAGTATTCTTCCATCAACTGTAGTATACTTAGTTCCTCCCTTATAAGATTTACTTCCTCTTCCATAAGTCATATAACCTCTGTCGTTATAATCTACAGCAGCAACAATATCTCCTGTATAATTTGACTTCTTAACTTTTTTTCCACCGCAAGATGCTAATCCTACAACTGCAAGACTTGCGACACTTGCAATTGATAAAACTTTTTTGAAATTCATATAAATTTCACCTTTTTCCTTTCTTTTCTTTTTCTATTCCTTAACTCCACCTACATTTACTCCAGCTGCAAAGTATTTTTGCATTTGTGGATATAAAATGCAGATAGGTACGATAGAACATAAAATTAATGCGAACTCCTTAGATTGAGGAGTATATACAGATCCTTCATCAACATCCTGTGACTCTAGAGCATTGATAGTATTACGTAAATATACCTGTAATGGTTTATCTCTATCATTTGTTAATAATAGAACAGCCCAGAACCATCCATTCCATCTAGAAAGTGCATAGAACATTGTTACAGTAACTATTGATGTCTTAGACATTGGCATATAAATCTTTGTTAGTAATTGGAATTCAGTTGCACCATCAATTGTAGCTGCTTCCTCAATTTCACTTGGAATAGTTTCAAAGAAATTTCTTAAGATTACAATATTGAAAGCATTAAATCCAAGTCCAATTATATAACCATACTTGTTATTAATATTTAAGTTTTGGAAATTCTTATATGTAGGAATCATTCCAGCATTGAACCACATAGTGAATACAAGCATGAAATTAAATCCACGTCTAAACATTAATCTTGACTTACTTAATGCATAAGCACCAGTAATCGCAACAATCATTGATACGATTGTTCCATAGAAAGCATAGAATATTGTATTACAATAAGCTGACCAGAATTTTCTATCCTGTAGTACCTCTTTATATGCAGTAAATTGAAGATCCTTAGGGAAGAATGTTACCTTACCCATTAATACAGCATCTCTTCCAGATACAGAAATAAATACTACATATAATAATGGGTAAACACACGCAAACGCAAATAATATCAATATAACATACGCAACAATTTTAAATATAAATTCACTTTTATCAAGTCTATTCATTATACTCAACCTCGTTTCTATTAGAATAATGAAGTATTAGAAACTCTCTTAGAAATAGCATTTGCTCCAATAACTAGAATCATCGCAATGATTGATTCAAGTAATCCGGCAACAATTCCAAGTGGCTGATCAGATGGTGTATCAACCTTTCTATATACCCAAGTAGAAATTACATCAGCTGTTTCATAAGTATTTTCCTTATATAATAGTAGAACCTTTTCATATCCAACACTTAAAATGTGTCCAATACGAAGAATTAGCATAATAGCTAATGTAGATGTCATACCAGGTAATGTAACATATCTAATTTGTTGCATCTTAGATGCACCGTCAATCTTAGCTGCTTCATAATTTGCAGGAGATACTCCTAATGCAGCTGCAAAGTATACGATAGAACCATATCCAGATCCTTCCCAAATACCAGTAACCTGATAAATTGGTCTAAATAATCTCGCTGATTGTAAAGCTCCAATAGACGCATGTCCATTCTCACCATCAAGCTTTAGTAAATGTAACCCTTCGCACCACTTTTGTAGTAATCCTGGTTCATAAATAACAGTTTCTGATTGGTAAGTATATGCTCTACACCAAACAATTATAATTGTTGCAGTAACAATTGTTGACATGAACTTAGGAAGATAAGTACAAACTTGAACAACTGATCTTACTGCACCGTTCTTAATCTCTGTAAAGAATAATGCAAGTATAATTGGAATTGGGAATCCAAAGAATAATCCGTACATTGAGTTAACAAATGTATTACGGAAGGCAACCCAGAATTGAGCTGTCTCTTCATTTCCACTTCTAAAGATATTTAGTAGGTAAGCAATTCCACGCCAATCTTGGTCTAATACTGATTCTACTGAATTATAAGTTTTAAATCCTTGTAATAAACCATAAATTGGTAAATATTTGAATACTACTAGGAAAATTAGCATTGGTAATAATAGAGTATAAAGTCTCCAATCCTTTAATAAAGTCTTTCCTACTCTTTTCCATTTTGTTTTTTCTAATTCTTCTAGCTCTTTTTCATCTGCTTTTAATAAACTCATCGCAAATTTCCACCGCTTTCTTTATTATTTGAAGATTCTTCCTCTTCATTTGGCCTGTCTAATATCGCGTTACGATATTTTGAATAGTATTGTTGTTCTAGTTCTTGTTCTTTCTTCTTACTAATCAAGTTCTTTTTAACATCTACAACAATTCCTTGTCTTCTTAAAACAAACATCATTAGAATTGTAAAGAACCAACACGGAACATTCACAACCGCAAGGGAACCTATATATTTATGTGGTAGTGTTAATGTTAATATACTATAAGATAAAACTTCAAAGATAAAAGCTAGCACAATCACTGCAGCTATTATTGCTATTGTGACTGTTCCGTCTTTGCTTTCACTAAAGTTCTTACTCTTTTTCTTTAAAGGAATAATCAACGCTGTTGACGCAAGGCTTATTACATCTGTAATATACATTGCCCAGTTATATATACCTGCTCCGTCAGCACCAGTTGCCTTTCTTATAACAAATCCAGACAAAACTGATATGAGACTCATAACAGGTATTACTGCCATTCCTTTCCAATTCCATCTACCTACTGCAATTATAGATACTAGTAGAGAGATAATATAGAAAGGTACAACGTTTTCGCCAAACATTTCAAGGAAGATATACATTACTATTACTTCGAATATTAATCCAGTCAGTACAAGTACTGCCAAATCAATAATCATATACTTCTTAATAGAAATTTCAATCACCCCAAAACAGCTTATAGTTTTTAACCCTACTCTTAATATAAAGGCTATTACCCCATGGGTAGCCAATTTTCACTTTATTTTATCATTTATAACTAACCTAGTCAATATAGTTATGAAAACTTTTACATTTTTTTGCAAGCGTTTTTCAAAGTGCCAATTTCACTATCACTTTTAGCATAAAAAATCAAGGTGTAAATTCTACTTTTTTATGTAATAATTGGTATATTTTTATATGCCTGTCGTGATATAATCACATTATGAGGTGATATTTAAATGATTATAACAATAAATCCTAATGAAACTATATATAACGCCATTGAAAAAGCTAACGAAGGTGATACAATCATCATCAAAGAAGGAATATATAATGAAAAATTAAAAATTACTAAATCCAATTTAATTATAAAAGGTGTTGGTAATGTAGTAATTCAAAATAAAGATTGGTATTCTAAGATTCATATAGATAATAAGGAATACAATACCTTTAGAACATACACTGTAATGATTACAGGTGATAACGTCACATTAGAGAATGTAACTATTAAGAATCTATCTACTCCTTCTAGACTATATGGACAAGCTGTAGCTCTTCATGTATTAGGAGATAATTTCAAATGTATAAATACAAAATTATATAGTGCTCAGGATACCTTATTCCTTGCACCATTGCCAGTAAATCTTCAAACAAAATATATAGGCTTCCTATATCCAGATGAGTTAAGCCCTAGATATAATAAGATGTATTTTGAAGGATGCTATATTGAAGGCGATGTAGACTTTGTATTTGGTGGAGCAAACGCAGTTTTCAACAACTGTCACTTCCATTGTATTAAAAATGATTCTTCAAATGGGTACTATTTTGCTCCATGCCATAATGAAGGTGATCCATACGGATTTACAGTTGTTAATTCAAAATTTACAGCTGATGCTAAAAATTCTGTAATACTTGCACGTCCTTGGAGAGATTATGGTAAGGTAACAATTATAAATGCAGATATAGAGGATGGCATTATCCAGGCTGATGGTTTCAACAAATGGAACGACACTAACCGTGATAAGACAGCTATATTTGAATATTATAACCTTGGTATAGACACATCTACCTTTGTTAAATGGGCAAAGCCTCTTTCAAAGGATGATGCTTCTAAATATTTATCTTATGCATTAAAAAACAACTAGTTTTGAACTAGTTGTTTTCCTTCTTAAAGCATAAATCATATAGGGTTTGATGTATACCATACTTATTTATGGTTTCATCAAGCTCTTTTTTTATTTCTTCATTAAAGCCATTTTGAGTCTTTACACCCTTTATTAAAACATTTTTAGGTGATGCATCAAAATCTATAAACTCTCCTACATTAACTCTATATCCATAATATTCTAAGATGTTAGCTCTAATTGAATCTGTTAAAAGAGCACTAAATCTTTCCTTTAGCAATCCATATTTATTCATTATAGTAAATGAATCCTTATCTAATTGCTTATTAATCTCCTTTTGACAGCATGGTACAGATAATATATATTTACATTTTAATCTAATCGCATGATATAGTGCATAATCTGTAGCTACATCACATGCGTGAAGTGTCATAATTAAATCAATATGATCAAGCTCATCAAAAAGAGCTATATCCTTATTAATAAAATTAAGATTTTTATATCCATACTTATCTCTTATCCTATTACATGTGTCAATGACATTGCTTTTTAAATCAAGGCCTATAATATTAACATCTATATGACGAATATTAACTAGGTAATAATACACAACAAAGGTAAGATATGATTTACCGCATCCAAAATCAACAATATTTAAATGATCTTCATATCCAATAGTTGTATCAAGCATTTCTAAATATTTATTGATTTGTCTATATTTATCATAATGAGACTTGATGATTTTACCATCACTAGTCATTACCCCTAAATCAATTAAGGCAGGTATAATCATACCCTCCTTAATAATATAATTCTTCTCTTTATTAATAGACTGTGCCTCAATTAATGTATTAAGTCTTTTTTTATTGCATAAGACTTTACCCTTTGATGTAATCTTAGTAGCATAATAATAATCTTCTGTCCATATTTCAGCCTGTCTAAAAAACTCCATATCAGCTGTAATTATATCCTTAATAGAGTCAAAGCTATAGTTTTTAACAAAGCTTTGTGTCTTTGTTAAAAGCTCATGCTTTAAAATAGTTTCTCCCTTAACTATAGCCTTTGAAACCATAACCTTTTTATAATCCTTATTTGATGGATTTGATATTATGATTTTTTGTGTTTTATTAAAATCTATATCTTCAAACATAATAGCACCTCCATAAAAAAGAAAATGCCAACTACTGTTGGCATAGAAAAAAGAAAAGATTGTAGGAATGATTCAAAAAATGAATACATTGATATTATATACAATAAAAATGCTTTTTCAACACCTTTTTTCAAGTAAACGTTTTCTATTTTATTTTCTTTAAAAACTCTCCTCTATAGTTACTCATAGCATTATCTGGATATGATTCATATCGTGATACATTTTCAAAGTTTTCTGCCTTATAAATATACATTTTATGCTGATCCCATAAAATAATTTCAGAAATAGAATCATTATCAATATCTATTGCCTCTTGGCATAGATTTGGATGCCCATCATCTGGGAATTGTACAACCCTATCAAGATCGTAATCAATAAGTCCTTCTATAGAATTAGCTATCGCAAGCATATGAGTTCCATCATACGCTACTGGTGTTATAACAATACCATTTGTTGTAAACTCATATTCACAAACCTTGTTTGCATTAGAGTCAAACATATAGCATATATTATTGGCTCCCCAGAATGATGTAACACATATTTCTAAGCTTCCATCAAGATTATAATCAGCCATAGATATACGCTGTGCGTGTCCTATTTCATTATGCTTATAAATGCTTCCATCAAGATTCACAACATTAAATCCTTCATTTCCCGATGCAAGATATAATCTTTTAGGCTCATTATCAATCGTATTGATATATATAATCTCATCAGTATGATCACTTTCTATTGGCATGCTCCATAAAATAGTACCATCATGGTCTACCATAGAATATCCTACAAACATTTCGTCTCTTCCATCATTATCAAAATCATAGATGTATGGGAAATGTCCTGTATTTTTTAAATGATATCTAAATAAAGGCTTCATATTGTGATCTAAGGCAAATACATTTTCATATCTGTCTTTTATAATTAAATCTCCCTTATATCCAAGCCCTTCAAAATCAGCAAATCTAATCGCATCTACATTTAATCTCTTATAAGGTCTATCCTTCATAAGCTCATCTGTAAGTGGTGTTTTAAATGATGCGATTTCTCTTCCTGTTTCAAAATCCGCAACAATTATTTTAAAATCCTTTGAATATACGATTTCATCATATCCATCATTATTCCAATCTCCCACCTGGAATGGAAGGTCACATGAAATAACTGTTGTATCATAGGTATTATTATTTTCACCCTTTTGCCACAGCATATTACCATCAAAGTCATATGCAGTAAGGCATTCTATTTGGGCAAATGAATCCCTCATTATTAGCTTTTGATGCTGTGCTAATACAAATCCCATTTTGCCATTTTTTAAATGTCCAAATCTTATTTGACGAGCACTACCACCATTAGATATATCAAGCTTCTTTAAAAGCTTAAGAGGGCTATATTCCTTTCTTTTATTAGAAACTCTATCTAAATATTTATTTTTAATAGAGACGCTATTAAGATATTCATCATCATTCATATAAACCCTTATATCAGTATATAGGGCTGATACCTTAGATAGCATTCCACAACGAGTTCTTTCATGCATATCAATCTCTGATGTAAGGAATAGATTATCATCAATATAAAGCTTTAATTCTTTATTTACCTCAATGCGTACTCTATAATAATGATATTCATCTAGGCTAAATGGGACCTCCTTTAAAATAATTTGTTGGTCCTGGTCCTTATGAATAAGCTTAATACTATTCTCAAAAAGTAGGATGGCATTATAATGACGCGATGTAATATAATTAAACGCAAATCCAGCACCAAGGGTTGATTGTAATACTCTTATAGTACCCTCTATTGTATATGTGCCATAAATATCATCCTTAAATATCAACATGCTGTAAACATCAGAATAATGCCCTTTAGCATAATCTCCTCTATTTTGCCTTAAATATCTCTTACCATCAATATTTGATATAATCCATGATCCATTTTGTCCTCTCCATTGATGTAGCTGAATAGGATCATAAAATGAACCATAATATCCATCATATACTACTGTATGATACTCACCAGCAGCTGAATGCTCATGATCATAAGGATATTCACCTAAAGGAAAATCATTAAATGTTTCATCATATAATATACGCATAATTTAATCACCCTAATTAAATTATACCATATATGAATTAGTTGCTACCATTATTTAAATGAAGGAAAACTATAAATGTATTTAATACTACAATTATTTCTCCAAATCCAATCAAATCATTAATCAAAATCTTTTTATTGCTTGAAATTGTAATAGCCCCATCACTTATATACTTATTAAACATAATAAGTCCTACTGTAAGAAAGATAGTAGCTAATAGTCCTAGACCTAAAACAATATATTTAAAATACTTATTCATGTGCTACCTCCTCAGAAGAATCAAATGTGATTTCTTCTGTATCATCTCTAAATGATTCATTATTCTTTACAGCTCTATAGACTGGCTCATATACAAGAACAGATAGGAATACTGTAATAAATCCTGTTATTAATGAGCCAGGAATCTTAGATGTTGCGACTATAATAGATGTCTTAAATGATGATAAGAATAATCCTTCAAGAACAAATCTTAATATAAACTCACCTACTACATTCACAAATACTGCAATTAATACCGCAACTAATGCTGCCATACTACGCTTAGTAAGCTTATGTCCATATATTATAGCCAGTGCTGTTCCAATCGTAAATATCACACTAAATATAGGAACATATAAAGATATAGAAAGGCTCTTTCCTGAACCAAATATATCATTATACTTTCCACTAAATCCATTGCTTAAGCTAAATGCTTCCTTATCAGATAATGCAAAAAGTACAATTGATGTAATTGAAGTTGCTATAAATAATCCTAATAATACATATAATATCTTCTTAGCATTAATATCACGCTTAATAATAAGTCTAAATATATATCCTACTAAGAATCCTATTATAAACTTTAGAATAAATGTTCTTGCAATCGTTGTAGGTTTTGAAGAATAGAAAATTAAATCATATAATCCCATTCCAAATGATCCTACAATTCCACCTGCAATACCACCAAGCAATAATGCTGATATAATCATTACAAAATTACCTAGATGTACAAAATCTCCTGCAGGCATTCTGATTTGAACAAATGTTGCAGCACAGCATAGTGCTGTAAACATCGCAATTATTATAATCTTGTTTGTTAATAATCTTGTTTTTTCATTCATAAATATTACCTCTTTTCCAATACATATGCTATAATATTACTAAACTGATACCTTTTTTAGTCTCAGTTTAAGTTTATTTTTTGGTACCAGAGGTATAGCTATGAGATTGCTAAGTATTAATTTTAAAAATGAAGAAGCAAAATATATTGAGCTTTATAATTATATTAAAAACGCCATCACTGATGGAACACTTTCACCAAATGAAAAGCTCCCATCAAAAAGAGCAATGGCATCATATCTATCAATATCATTAAACACTGTAATGGAAGCCTACAATCTTCTATTAGATGAGGGTTTTATTGTATCAATTCCTAAAAAGGGCTACTATGTAGTAGGATACAATTTAGTAGTAGATAAGAATAGTGAGTCATCTGATATAAATATAGTAAATGATATCAAGTATGATTTTTCAACTAAAAACATTGATAAGTCATCATTTCCATATTATACATTTAATAAAATATCTAAAAATATTATATATAATGAAAACATTTTGGAGCGCAGCCAATCATTTGGAAATATAAAGCTTAGAAACACTATTAAAAGATATCTATATGAAACAAAAGGGTTAAATATTAACCCTAATAATATTATTATAGGATCTGGTATTGAATACCTTCTTACAAATCTTATAGATATTTTAGACTCTAATTCATACGCAATAGAAAATCCAGGATACGATAAGATTTATAAGCTAATAAGCAACAATCATAGGATGGTTGAGCTATTAGATTTAGATAGTGAAGGTGTAAATATCTCAAATATTAAAAGTGATGTTTTATATATAACACCATCAAATCAATTCCCAACGGGAATAAAGATGAGTATGGCAAGAAAGGCTATGATAGCTAAATGGGCTTGTAATAATAAATACATCATAGAGGATGATTTTGATAGTGAATTCAAATATTTATCTAATAAATCATTATCACTATATGACCTTAATAAGGATCATACTATATTACTTCAAACATATTCTAGATCACTATCACCATCATTTAGAATTGCTTATATGATTCTTCCTGATAAATTACTTGAAAAATACAAAGAAAAATATAGCTTTTATTCTTCTACTGTATCAACCCTAGATCAATTAATAGTTATGGAATTCATTAGAAGCGGAGCTTATTCTAGAACCATTAATAAGAATAAATCATTATATAAAAGCAAAAGAGAAATGATAATTAGGTCACTTGAGAAATATGATTTTTTAAATATAGATTTACAAAACTCATATTTATCTCTTATAGTTGAGCTAAAGCCATTTAATAAAAAGCTATTTAAGGAATTATGTAAAAAGGAAGGAATAGATATTTCAATAATGGATGATTATTATATGGATTCTAAAAAGGATAATAGAATCATTATAGGATATTCAGGAATTGATATTTTGATACTAAATGAGGGAATATCAAAGCTTATTAAAGTAATAAAAGAGGCACTTTTGTAAAGAGTGCCTCTTATAATTTATTTAAGCTTTGATTCAAGCATTGCCTTAACACTATCCTTAAGGTCATCACGCTTTAGTGCAAAATCGATTGTAGCCTCAATAAATCCAAGCTTTGAACCAATATCATATCTTCTACCATCAATGTCAAGAGAATAAACATCCTTCTCCTTCATCATACGAAGAATAGCATCTGTTAGCTGAATCTCATTTCCAGCTCCACGAGATTGTGTTTCAAGATAATCAAATATCTTAGAATCTAGGATATATCTTCCTCCAATTGCAGAATGAGATGGAGCATCCTCTAGTGCTGGCTTCTCAACAACACCCTTAAGCTTAGATAATCCCTTTTCTACAACAGTTTGTGGATCACATATTCCATATTTTGAAACATTCTCATCTGATACCTCAAGTGTTCCAAGGATTGAAGCACCAGTCTTATTATATGCATCAATAAGCTGTGCTAATGCTGGCTTCTTATTTCCAACATATACATCATCTCCTAAAAGAACTGCAAATGGTTCATCTCCGATAAATGTTTTAGCAGTAAGGACAGCATGTCCTAATCCTAGCTGCTCATGCTGACGAATGAAATGAATATTAATCTTAGATGGTAAATCTAATATTTGCATAAGCTCCTTAGTCTTACCCTTAGCCCTTAGCTGTGACTCAAGTTCAAAGTTATTATCGAAATAATCCATAATAGAATTCTTATTTGATGAAACTATTATAATAATATCCTCAATACCTGACTCCATAGCCTCACGAACAATATATTCTATTGTTGGTGTATCAATAATTGGAAGCATCTCCTTAGCTACAGCCTTTGTAACAGGTAAAAATCTTGTTCCATATCCAGCGGCAGGAATAACTGCCTTTCTAATCTTTTGCATTACTTTTTATCTCCTTTGTTTGTATCAATAACTTTATCATTCATTAAATCTGGTGCATCAGTAGCTTTTCTTCCAGAGCCAGTAGGCTGTACAAATGAACCACCATTATTACCTCTATTACCAATACGTTGGAATAAAGCTATAATTCTTCTCTTTCCAACAACAATATCACCAACAATTAATACAAATAATGTATAAAGCACTAATGAACCAATTATTTTAAACCAAACAACACCATTATAGATATCTTTACTTCTTAAATATGTATTGGCCCCATCTATTGCTAGGTATTCTTCTTCCCAACTATCATACATGTCATTGTATTCAGTAAAATCCTCTTTATCAACACCAGCATTATAATACTCTGTCATCTCAGCTACCTTATTAAGATATGAATCATTGTAATTTAATGCCTCATCAAATGAAATAGATGTGAATGTATTTCCATCTCTATCAATGATATCAATTGACTTAATATCAATTAATGTAAATCCTGAATACATAGTAAGAAGTATTTTTGGAATATAGAACATATAAATATCAGAATAATAATTATTATTGATATCAATTATTCCATATTCTTCTCCATCTAGATTTGTTTTAGAACCATTAGAATCCTCTACAAGATAAGCATTTTGCTTAGCAGTAGCATTCCCATCAACATATCCGTTATCATAAACCTTAAACACTTCACCAAGTGAGTTTGTAATAACATATCCTGATTCATTTATAACTGTACCATCCTGTGATGAAGCAGATGGATTAGTCATATTCATACTAAGCCTTTCTAGTGCAACTCCATATTCAATATCCATATAGCTATACTTAGTTGTTGTAGGGGCTGCAATATTTGTGTATGCAAGCTCAAATACTCTAACCTCACAATTTGCATCAGTATCAGCAACTGAATCATATAGAGCATTAGTATTTGAATAAGATGTGTAAACCTTTAGAGCATTAGAATAATCTCCAGATGTAACACTCTTTTTAATATATGCCATCTCTGTAGATGTTACAACTGATACTAATATCATCAGCATAAATACAATTCCAAAAATAATCATTAACGCATAATATAGTATTTTCTTCCACATAGACAAAAATCCTTTCAATCAAAACTAACTTAATTATACTATATAATTAGGATTTAGCAAGAAATTATTAACCTTGTAAAAGAAAAAATAATTTTTTACTTTACAAAATTAGTTTCATAAAGTATAATCATAATTGCTTGACAGATGGCGTACGTGGTGAAGTGGTTAACACATTGGTTTGTGGCACCAACATGCGCAGGTTCGATTCCTGTCGTACGCCCCAGGCAAGCTTAATCTGATAGATGAACCTTAAGGTTCTTTTTTTTACATTTTTTAAAAAATCGGGCTACTCCATAAGGAATAGCCCTTTATTCTTAATATCCGTATGATACTATATCAGATTTTGCAATTACAGCATAATTATTATCAACTGATACAACGCCTGCGTTGCACACATAAATATTATATGTTTCAGTTGGAGTATAAAGTGACTTAAATTGCTCAGATACATATAGCCATAATGTATTAGACTCTAATACAATAGCTCTATCAGATTGTTGTAGGCTAATGACATTCTCTCTTGTAAATGTTAATCCCTCAGTATATGTATCAATTCCAAGCTTTGCAAGACCATTTATTATAGCCATAGTCTCTATGGAGCTATATGAATATACCTTATCTGAAAAATCATATACATCATACTTTCCTTCAAGAGTATTATTCTCATCTATAATTCCCTTTTCATGAGTATATAGGATTGAATCACAAATGGTTGCTCTTAATGTTAATGTATCACCAACATAATTTGTAAGTCCCTTTTCTACTATTGTAACAGGAGAAATATCAGATGAAGTAAGAGATGTAAGTCCTAAGGTCTTACATGTAAATAGCATATTATAAACCTCAGTGTATTTCATATATACTGAATCACCTATTGTGTAATCCATTGCATCATCAAGTATTCTAAACTCTCCATTATCAATAATTCTTAATGATGCCTCATACCATACTATATGAGATTCAAGCACTTTATCTAAATCAGTAACATTTAATAATAGATTTTCAGTTACATCATATGTTTGGATTGTTGTTTCACCAAATTGATGCATTGCCTTTGCTAAAGCCTTTACCTCATTTGCTTCAATATAATCCTGACTAGAAATACTTAAAACAACATCTGAAGGTATATTTGTAATCTTCTTCTTAAACTCATCAGAAATCTTATACCATGCAATATATGAAGAAAGTATTGTATTAAGCTTTTCATCATCATTATAAAGGCTTAGGAAAACATCACTATCAGCATTAATATTATCAAGGTCATCATCACCAAGTGCCTTTAATGCAGAAACAGTATTTTTAATTTCATCCTTTGAAACATATTTTTCTTCAGCACTTAAATCAACATATGAAGCATTAGGAACCTCAATTGTTGTCTCAGAGAATCTTTGAGAAATTGAATACCATATAATTGTAGATTGTAAAACAATATCCATATCAACGTCATTATTTAAAATTACATTTTGATCTACAGATTCAATTGATTTGTTTTCAGCTTCACCCTCAAGCTCACAAATAGCACCTACAACAGATACAATTTCTTCCTTTAGAATAATACCATCAGAATCATATGCAATGCTTGGTATCATATATTCATTATTAGATGCATCCTCTTCTACAATTTTATTTGAAATTGTACAATGAACTATTTCACTTTCTAATGCAGTACTTATCTTTTCTGTGTCTAAAATAGTATTAATATCAATATCTGCTCCGTCTGTTACAGCTGATGCTATATCAAATACTATAACAGCATTTAATAAATGATAAAGCTCTCCATCCTCACCAAGCCATGCATTAATATTATCCTCCTTCACATTCTCATCTAAAACAAGATATGAAGGGATAGTAAGCTCTGTACTTAGGTTTTTATAGATATAATTTGCAGCAATAGCTGATAATACATTTGATTTTGACACAATTGAAGGGAGCTCACTATTAGATGATATTGAGCTAATAAGATCAGGTATAGCATCCTGTGCAATATCAGCTAATAGTACCTCTTCATTTGTAAACTCTGTTGATTCAACAACATCACCAACAGCATCAAAGAATCCTTCAAATTCCTTAGTTGTAAGATATCCATCTGAATCCTTACAAGAGTTTGGTATATATAATGTATCTCCATCTACCTTAGCATTAGATATTAAGCAAGAAGATATTCTTCTTAATGCCTCAGATCCTTTAATATCCTCCATAACTGATGTTTCTCCATCAGTAGAATTAAAAATTGAATTTACATTTTTATAATTGAAATAAATATTAGATTCCTTATATGAAACTAAATCTGATGTTAAGAATTTGTATAATGCATCAACGAAGTTATGAACCTCTCCATCTTTACCTATAAAATCAATTCCATCAAAGCTAATACCATCTAGGCTCTTTGACTTTGAACAAGCAAGTTCTAATAAATCACCTAATATGTAATTAACCTTTTCCTCATCCTGATTAAATACCTTAAGCTCTAGGAAATCATCTACAACATCAAATACAGTATCAACCTCATTTATAATAAGCTGCTTGATATCATTATTTGAATCCTTATACGAATCATATGCACCAAAGCCATCCGCAATAATATTAATCATGAGTCTAATATCATCCTTAGATACTAAATCATCAAGATTAATAGCGTGTTCTCCAGTAAATACAACATCTAAATATTTATTGTTATAGCCTGAATTAGTTACAATATCATAGAAATGATTTGTAACAGTTCTACCTAATGCTCTATGAAGCTTTGTAGTACCAATTCCATGAATATAATTATATACATCATCTACAAAGACCTCGTTTGTTTGAACCAATGTCTTTAATGTATTGAATCCATTTTTATTGAATTCATTAACACCATAGCTATCAAGAAGCCTAACACCATCATGTAATATCCCCATAATATGTCCAAGCTCCTCAATTGGGTATACTGTTACATTATCCCCATCACTTACCTCTACCTTACCCTTGCAGAATAAAGATGAAATAGATGCGTAAATAGGAACACCTCTACTATTAGTCATATTATTTAGGGGATAATTAACTCCTGTATTATCATAATCATACATAAATTTATAAGCTTCTGTAAGATCATAACTTTCTTTTCCAATTGTTAAAGTTATATTCTCCCCAGCTTCTACCTTTTCTGTATTCATTCCAGATACTACATAGAAGGCTGTACCAAATATAGATATTAAAAGAATACCTATTAAAGATCCTCTTAATATACCTAATGCTCCACCAAGAAGTCTACGCCTCTTATATGGCTTTGCAGTTTTCTTTGGAGCTTCCTCCTCATTATCTTTAACAGCTCCGATATTTTCCATAGCTGTTTGATATTCATAATCTTTAATTTTCTTTTTCTTATATTTTCCTTCCCTGAAAAATGGAAGATATGCAAATAAGTAGAAGAATCTATAAAGGATTCGCCAAAAAATAATAGTAAAAAACATATAAATAAGACCTAATATAGATGTGGCTAATGCCTCAACGTAAGTCGCAAAATATGCGTAGCTTTGTGCATTATCTCCTTCAATTCTAGATTCTATATATGCTGATATAATAGTCTTAAATCTAGTATTTTCTTCAGAAACATTTAATGTTTCCTGAAGTGATTTACCGCTTATTCCTTTATATAAGCCTAAAACGAATTCCTCAAAAAAAGACCTAGTTAAAACACAAGCGTATAAAACATATGCTATAACTAAAGCTATGATTGATAGACTCATAAGAATACTATTCTTTCTTAATCCTCTTAATAAACCGAATAAAAGCTGGATTAATACACATAATCCAAATATAATGGTAGGTATCCATGTAATAATACTTCCATAGTTCTCTAAAAAATTATTGACTTTATTCATAGTTACCACCCCTTCCCTTCTTCTATTTTACCATATTATAAAATAGTTTTATATATTTTCTTTTTTAAATAACCTTGCAAAAGGGGGTTCTTTATGATATATTATAAGTCGTTGGTATATATTCCAAAGACGAATATTATTTGCTAGGGGCGTAGCATAATGGTATTGTTGCGGTCTCCAAAACCGTCCGTGGGAGTTCGATTCTCTCCGCCCCTGCCACTAAAAATAATTACAGCTAAGTTTCATTATACTTAGCTGTTTTCTTTTTTTCTTAATTTTGAATAAAAAAATGTTGCAAATTAATATTTTTATATAATTTTATATAATAAAGAAAAATATTTCAGAAAATATAAGCTTAATTCTTTATAAACTTAGCATATAATTTGGTTTCTTTATAATTATATGTTTTCCTGTTCACATAATGAAAATCATCCCAATATTCAATATCTTTTGCAGGAACTATATCAACATCAAAATCCCATTTATTTTGATATTCACTATCCTTATACCATCCATCAAATGTATATCCTTCTTTTGTAGGATTTTCTGGTATAAATGTAATTAAACTATTATCATAATCATCTATCCAATATATTTCATCATCTACATAATATGTCACATTAGCATTATATAGCCCATCATTATAAGATTCTTCTTCAAGTTTGACATTTGAAGGGAAGAATGTAAACCAACGATATTCTACATTATCAAAAAATGAATTTATAGCATCTCCAAGCAAAAAAATGTTATTTCCTTCTAAAGGCCTAATCTTATATGAATATTCATGTGATATATATATTTTATGAATAGGATCACTACTAATGTTCCCCCATTGTCTTGAAGAACCTTTATCATAAAAACCATATACCTTATAACCATCAAGATATTCAGGAATAATTATCACTTCTTTCTCGTTTCCAGAATCTGATAATCTAGTTATTGCTGCCATTTCTTCCCTGTTTTCTTTAATTAGACAATACATGAAATCGCCACACTCATAAAACTCTCTTTTCGTACAAGAGCAAAGACTTATTAATGGTAATATCAATAATAGTAATAAAATAAAAACTCTTTTTTTCATATCTAACAAACCACCCTTATAGAATATTGTCTTGATGATGTCTTTCAGTCATCATCAAATGATCCAAAAGCTCCAAATCTTATAAAATTTCAAATAACAATTCGGTCAGCCTATTAAATATCCAACAACCACTTTATGATATTTAAATGTATTATTCCATTTTCGGATAAATCAAATGTGTCATTTGATATTACATATTTTGGATAATTATCATCAATTGAAGAATATGCACCAAACTCACGTTTCCTAGTATCTTCATTATCTCCAATCAAATAGCATACTTGATAATATTCTTTTTTACCATCTTTTGTAGCTATGAAATCAATCTCACCATTTTCTAATGAACCAATTTTAACTTCATATCCTCTATAGATAAGTTCATTATATACAATGTTTTCAATATATGCACCAAGTTGTTCTTTCTTTGATGTACTCATAACTCTTCCAAGACCTAGATCTGTTAGATAATATTTATACTTACCATTTAAAACTCTTTTTCCTCTTACATCATATCTATCAACTTTATTTATTAGTAATGATTTATTCATATATTCTAAATAATTGTAAAGCGTATTTTTTGAAACGCTTCTACTTTCAGATTCAAAAAACTTAGATAATTTATCTGCAGAAAATATTTGAGCTGGCGTTGTGACAACATATTCAATTATTCTATTAAATAAATCTATGTCTTTTATTTTAAATCTTTCTACAATATCTTTAATAACAATTGAGTTAAAAACATCAGTTAAATATAATCTAACTTGCGATTCGTCCTCAAAAATAAATCGTTGAGGCATTCCTCCCCACTTCATATAATCATCAAATATATACTGTAATTCATATATGTTCTGACTATTAACATTTTTGTAAATACAAACTTCTTCAAAGCTAAATGGCAAAATATTAAAACTTACATAACGACCAGCAATATGAGTAGCAAGTTCACTAGATAATAAATCACTGTTTGAACCTGTTAAAAAAATAGATACATTATCCTTATATTCAGCTTTGAAAGAATTGATAGCAAGCTCCCAGTTTAACACATTTTGTATTTCATCAAAAAAAAGATAATTTTTCTTTTTGTTAGTAATTTTATTCTTAACATATTCATATAACGCATTATCATCTTTTATGAAAGAATACTCTTTTAATTCAAAATTTAGATATATTATATTTGAGTTATTATTGTTCATTTTCACTTCATCAATAATTTGATTCATTATTACGGATTTTCCACATCTTCTTATTCCTGTAATAACTTTGATTAAATCAACATCATAAAATGGTCTTATTTTTGATAAATATTTTTCTCTAATAATCATTTAGTATCACCTTCACATAAATTATACACTGACGAATTCCAATTGTCAATTTTGTATTTTGTAGAATACTTTTTTATATAATTTATGGATTTTGTATTTTTTAAACACATTATTGTTTTCTTATAATATTATATTGCTTTAGGGTCATTCAATAATTAATATTACTGGTGTTTGAAAACACTCTTTATTTTTCATTATATATAATACTTACCTCAGGTACACTTATTATTCCCTTACTTATACCTATTCCATAATTTTATGTATTACCTATAGCATATACATTATCTCCATAAGTATATGTATCTTTTGAAAAAGATATTGGACTATATTTTGTATCATCTTTTATTTTTAAAATGACTAAATCAAGTTCATTATCCATTTTAACAAACTCTGCTTCCATATATTCTTCATCTACTAATCTTGCTATCTTTTTTAAATCTTCATCTTTTAATTTCATAATAAAAAAACTCAAGTCTTTCTAGATTTCTCTAGTCCATCTTTAGGGGTTCACTTCATACTTAAACAATCCCTTCTTTTTAATAAAGCAAAACAATTGAATTCTAACAGCATAAAAAAACAATCAACTTTTACATTGATTGTCGAAATTATTATAATGGTAGATTCTTTTTATTAAACCAAATAGAACCAATTGTATAACTAATAGCGCTAATTCCAATAAGTGCCATACTCTCTATAAGCCATGTAGATGTACCATCGAGAACTGATTCCTTATCACATAATGTGATTATTGTAAAATACTTGAAGTTTGATAATGCACTCATAGATGGTGCTAATCCTCCAAACATTGCCATCATTGACATAAGAATAAAGAATACCGCAAGCATTCCTCCTGCTCCAATTGAATATTTACTTCTATTAAATATTCCACTAAACATAAAGCAGATTCCACCAATAGCTGCTACTGTTAAAAATGACTCAATATTTAAATATAATATTTGTGCTACACTTAATGAATTACTACCTACAGCAGTTCGTATAATTAAATGAGTTAAAAATGTCATCACAAATGTTATAAATACACTAAGTATTAAAAACATTATTTGAGTAAGTGCTACATCCCTACGTTTAATAGGTGATGATAATACATATGCCATTGAACCATCATCTACTTGACGAGCAAGTAGGTTATTAGCTGTTACTACTACATATATTGTAGGAATGATAATACTCATCATTCCATAAAATATTTCTGTAGTTAAATTCATTACTCCTTCCTCCATAGCACAAAATTGTGCTATAAGAAGTGACATTACAAGTGTCACTACAAGCCATATTTTCCAATTGGCCTTAATTGATTGTATAAACAATGATTTATTCATCTATATTACCTCCAAGGATTGATTCCTCATAATATTTTTCTAATGTAAATGGTATATATTCTATATTAGATACCTTATATGATGATAGCTCATCAAACATTTCATTAACGCTATCATCACTAACAAATACTGAAGCCCTTAATTTTGCTGAATCTATTTTTGATAGCTCTAGTGAAGTTGCTTTTACAAATGCCTCATAGTCATTAATATTATTAAATTCTACAAGATATTCCTTTCTATTGCCATCTTTGATGTCAGCCATATCAATTGTTTCAATAATGTGACCATCATCAATGAATGTAACCTTGTCACATGTATCCTCAATTTCTTTAAAGATGTGAGAGGACATTATTATTGTTTTACCCTTTTTCTTTTCTTGATTGATAAGTTCTATTAAATTATCTCTCATAAGAGGATCTAATCCAGTAGATGGCTCATCAAGAAGGATTATAGGCGAATCCTTCATAAATGCACAAACAAGTGCGCATTTTTGCTTCATCCCCTTACTCATTCTTCTAAGTGGTACTCTTGTATCAAGGCCAAATAAACTAACAAGCCTGTTCATATATGTAGAATCCTTTATGCCATAAAATCCCATTTGAATTTTCAAAAATGATTCTCCACTTCCTACATCTGGAAAGTTAATTTCACCTGGTACATATGAAACTATTTCCTTGATGCTTTTAGCGTCATTCCATACATCCATTCCTTCTATAGTTGCAGAACCAGCTCTAGCCTTCAAAAACCCCATTAAGGTTCTTAGTGTTGTAGTCTTTCCACTTCCGTTTGTACCTACAATCGCATGTACCTCACCCTTTTTAATATTAAAATTAAAATCAAATATTCCTCTACCATTACCATAATCTACGGTAAGATTAGATACATTAATTGTACTATTCACTAAAATCACCTCTTGTCTTATAGAATTTCATGAAATAATCCTCTAATGTCATAGTTATTTCACTAAAGCTTTTAACATTATAGTTCTTAATATTTTTAATAAATCCATCAATACTATCATTATTTAGCTTTATAGATACCTTAAGCTTTTCTCTATTTCTTTCACTAAAATCATAATTAAGCTTTGAAAAGCTTTCATATGATGCAAGGTTATAGAAGGATATCTCAAATGTCTTTTTAAGACCTTTAGAGATATCATCCTTACTAACTGAGGCTACAATTCTTCCATCCTTTATAATCATGATTCTGTCGCATAATCGCTCAACCTCACGGAATATATGAGATGATAGTAAAATTGTTTTACCTCTTTTTTTCTCCTCTTCAATGAATTCAATAAATATCTCCTGCATCCTTGGATCAAGACCTGATGTTGGTTCATCAAGAAGTAGCACCTCTGGATCTGACATAAATGCAGTTACTACCGCAAGCTTACGTCTTTCACCAATACTCATCTTTTTTATATCCTGATTAAGATCTAGCTCAAATCTATTACATAAGCTTTCAACAAGCTTATCGTTATGACATCCCTTAAGGCCCTCCATCATCTTAACAAAGGCTTTTCCATCAAGCCCTTGTGGAAGTGTAGGCTCTCCTGGAAGATAGCCAATATTCATTTTAGTAATATAATATTCTTTTGCACAATCATGCCCATTAATTTTACATTCTCCAGAATCTGGAATTGAAAATCCCATGAGATGTCTCATTGTAGTACTCTTACCAGCTCCATTAGGACCTAAGAATCCTACAACCTCACCTGAATTAACATTAAATGTTACATCAAATATACCCTTACCAAACGCATATGACTTAGTTAGGTTATTTACTTCTATTACACTCATTTAAATCACCTACTCTAATGATTTTTTTATCATTTCATTAGCTTCTTCTAATACTTTATTAATCCTTTGATTGTATTCATCAATTATAGGGGTGTATTTTGATATGCTATTCTCTAATAGCTTTTTATAGATTGGCTCATTTATAATCATTATTATGATACCAATAATACCTAATACAATTCCAAGTGTCACAAACTTAAAGCTTCCGTCTCCTGTCATATAAGCTGACATTCCTCCACCAAATGTTAGTATTCCAATAATTCCTATGGTAAGCGATACAATTAAAGACTTATTCTTTTTCTTTCCTTCGGCATTACTAATTCCTTCAACTAAAGTAAGAGCCTCATCCATTTTTTCATCCAATTCCTTCTTTATACTGATTGATGAATCTCTCTTTACACTTATAATAACATTTGTTGGAAGCTCCTTTGTTTCAATGACCTCATATCCAAAGGCGCCAACTATATCAAGTACCCTATATTTATTCTCCTTTTTAGTTCTAATTGTTTTATAATCATATGTTACAAAATCCATTTTTTTATCCTCCTGTGCTAGATTTTTATTTATTACAACTGTATAATAGAAGAAAAAAGTGAGTATTTCAATAAGCCTTGGGCCAAATGAAACACTCAACTATTTTGTGTAAACATAGTTGTAACAAAAGGAGGGATTTTGTAACATGCAGGATAATATGTCTTCAAGAGATTTTATAATTGAAGCCTTCTTTTTACTTTTAAGAGACAATAAAATTAATGATATATCAATTCAAAGTATTTGCGATAAGGCTGGTGTATCAAGGGTTACATTCTACCGTAATTTTAAGGATAAAAATGATATTATTCTTGGTTATTTTACTAAGATGATAAAAAGATTCCTTCAGGAAATGGGTACAAGGAATAATAATTATTATGACATTGCCTATCAAAGCTTTTGTTTTTTAAGAGAGGAAAAGGAAAATATAAAGGCTCTTAATAAAAGCGAGCTTTCATATCTTTATTTAAATGTTCTAAATGAAAAGTTTAGTAATAATTTTAATAATAATGGATATGGTAATGTAATGACTGCGTATGTGTATGCTGGTGGGCTTTATAATCTATCAATGTGGTGGGTTTTAGAGGATGACTGTAGGACAAGTATAGATGAGATGATTAAATCATTCTTTACTACTTGCAATTTTGAAAAGGCACAGTGATGTGTCTTTTTTCATGAAAAAAGAGGAGATTATTTCTCCTCAATTTTCTGTGTATTATATTCATTATTAAATAATTTCTTATATGTCTTATAAGGAACAATTATTTCAATTGCTTGATGTATTACCTCAATATCTGCGACCTTTGATGTAAATGCATATTCTCCATCAACATTGTAATCAATTTCCTTATCTGATTCTATTCTTACTCTATCTGTTGTGAATGTTCTTACACCATTCTTTTTCTGAAGTCTATCTCCTCTAAATACAAATCTTAGAGCTCTAAACCAAGACCATCTCTTTGTTTTTTCAACAACAGTTATATCTAGCTTTCCATCATTTAATAAAGGCTTTTGCTTACGATAAATTTTAAATCCTCCAAATTGCTGCCAATTAAATCCAAACATAACATAGCAATTTGAATATGTTGTACCATCAGGCAATATTAATCTAAGCCTCATACCAGCTTCCTTTGGTAATTCCTTTAATAATCTAAATCCATAAGCAAGCTTTCCCCACTTTTTCTTTGAAGCATATGATATATCATATGATATAGCAGTAAACTTACCACAGGCTATAATATATGCTGAATAGTTTTCATTAATTCTTACAATATCCATTTTAACAGGAACACCTGTTGTAGCTATCTTAAGACCCTTTTTAACATTTTTCTTAAGCTTTAATATCTTACCTACATCATTAACAGTTCCTGCTGGTATATATGCAAGCCTTGTCTTAACATTACCCTTCATAATACCTGTAACAGTCTCATTTAATGTTCCATCTCCACCAGATGTTAAAATAAGATCATAATTATTACCATTATTCTTTATATATTCTGTTATGCTTTTAGGTGCAGGTGATGGGAACATTTCAACCTCATATCCTGCTTCCTCTAAGCATTTTTTTACAACTTCCTGGTTCTTAGTTATCCTTTGAGTTCCACTCTTAGGATTATATGTAACTAAAGCCTTCATACTATCCTCCTATTACCCTATTACTAACTATACTATTTAAGTATAGCCTATAAAGTATGATAAAACAAGCAACAAAAGTGGCTCTTTTGTCCGATTTTTTTACTTATTATAATTACTTAATCTCTGATTCTTTTAATGGATGCTGATTAAGTAAATTATCTGATGCATGAGTAACAGGTAATGTAAAGAATATACCCATTGCCTCACTTCCAGAACCAAGCTTGTCATATAGCTTTGACAAAATTGTTTCTGCGAACTCTGGCTTAACAATTACAAGAACAATCTCCTTTTCAGGATGAATACCAATGCCATAAAGCTTCATAGCATCAGTTGATATTCCAGAATTTGCTGGAATAACGGTACCTCCACCAGCACCGTTTTCCTTACATATTTCTATTACCTTCTCTGAGAATCCCTCATTCACGATAGCAACTACATTATATAATTCAATTTTCATTGTTTATTACCCCCATTAGTCAATGTTATATAGCTTGATACTCCAATTATTGAATCAAGCGGTATTGTATAAACCATTGAGATATTTGATCTGAAGCTTTTAAATCTATCCTCAAGTGCAAGGATTGCATCCTTAATTTTATCCTCTTTTATAATACAAAACATTAAATCCTTTGTATAACCCTTATCAATAGATCCTTTAGCAATTGTTTGAGCGTATCCCACTACATCAAACCTTGAAAGCATATCTGCAATAATTTCCTTTTTCCCTTTAGGTATAGTAATAACCATTAGTTCAATTTTAGTTAATCCCTTATTCATCATAATCACCAAAGCAGATGATTTGCTTATCATCCTCTCTTAAGACCTGCTTGATAGCTCGTCTTACCTTTCTTCTATTATTGAAAACACTAAATACTCCAAGTATTTCTATTGATAGTAATGGACTTAAAGCAACAAGGGATACGACTCCAAATCCATAGTTTAGGATTTCATTTATATCATTTAATGAGGCACAAAGACCTAATGCAATTGGTAATATAAAGCTTGATGTTAATGGACCTGATGCAACTCCACCTGCATCAAATGCAATCGCCGTATATATTTTTGGTATAAAGAATGCTAGTACAAAGCATATTATATATCCTGGAATAATTACATAAAGAATTGAAAACTTATAAACAATTCTTATCATAGCAATAGCTATTGCACATCCTACTCCCACGGCAAGGCTTATAAGCATACTTCTTCTTTTAATAAGTCCATTTGTCATTTCCTCAACCTGAGTAATAAGAATCTTAATTGCAGGCTCTGCAAGAACTGTAAGAGCTCCAATTACAAATGCTAATATAATAATTATTGAGCTGTTTTTCTCACTTAGCTCACAACCTATCTTATATCCAACACCCATATATGTGCAATCAACAGCTGCAAGGAAGAATACAAGACCTATATAGGCTATCATTAATCCCTTTAATAATAAAATTATTTGCTTCTTTGTAGAATGAAGGAATATTAAATCAACTACAATAAAGCAAGCAAGTAATAGGCCAATAGATAATCCTACATCCTTAATCTTTTCCCAAAAATATTCTAAATATGATAAGAAAAAATTATCTGATAATGAATAATCTGCTAGCTCATATTCCATTTCACCATTAGTAGATAATGAAAGTATTAATATCATAACGACTGGTCCTATTGAAGAGAAAGCAATAAAACCAAATGAAGCATCCTTCTCACTCTTTTGAGCTAAAACAGCTGCGACTCCAGCACCTAGCGCCATTAAAAATGGTACTGTCATAGGGCCTGTAGTAACTCCACCTGAATCAAAGGCTAGGGCTACAAGATTCTCCTTACCCTGATATGCTAAAAGAGCTACTAAGCCAAATGATATCATATAAAGTAGGCTTAATATTCTTATAAGATTAATCTTTTTTATTATTTTTAAAATTGCAATTATCAAAAAGAAGCCTACTGCTAAGCCAATTGAAAAAATAAGTAATGGCTTGGAAAAAATAGACTTAGTTTGAATCGCAAGAACTGTTAAATCTGGCTCTGCTATTGTAATAAGGAAGCCAAATAGAAATACTGTAAAAATTAAAACTGATATTCTTCCTTGCTTAGTCAATCCACTACCTACCTTTTTTCCAATAGGTGTCATGGCATGCTCTGCACCATAATTAAATAATGAAATACCAAATATAACTAAAGCTGTCGCAATTGAAAATGATAATATTTCATATCCTGTAAGACTTACAAGCTTAATAATAACTAAAAAAATGACTAATGCATAAATTGGCAAAACTGAAAATGAAGATTTTTTTATTTCTTCTAAAATATCCCTAATCAAAAAAATCACCCACCATGCTAATTATACCATTTTATTGATACAATTTGTAAGCAAATATATATTATTTTATTAAAAAGCAAAAGGCTATAAAGCATCTATGCTTTATAGCCTTCTATTCCTTATTAGCGATCTTAAATTCTCTTATCATTAATTAGACTCGAAAACTGCCCATGGATACTGAATCATATATTCACCAGCATATAATCTTATTGCATCAGGATTATTGTTCTTATATTCATAAGCATCACAATTAATTTTGCTCATATCTACATAGCATTCATTAAACCTTTTAACGAATACATCCTGAGCTCCAACCTCCTTTAATGTATCCTGCAAATCTACAACAAGAGTTCTTAAATATGAATTCTTATCCTCATCCCAAAGAATTGCGTTAAGCTCATTCATATTAACAGATGCGCCTGCTCTATCTATAAGATATGCAAAAAGCTCCTTAGTCTTTTGCCTATGGAATTTTAGTGGTACACCACTCTTAAACACCTCAAAGTTTCCAAAGCATTTTACGTCTAAAAGCTTTTCACCATTCTTTATTTCTTCAGGCTCATAGCGTAGTGCCTCAATCTCATGTCTTACCTTACTTTCACTTACAGGCTTTAAAATATAGCCAGATGCATGAATGCTATAAGCATCTAGTGCATAATTATTATATGCTGTAACAAATATAATATTAATCTTTGGATAAAGCTTCTTTAGCTTTTTAGCAAGGCTTATACCATTTATCTGAGGCATTTCAATATCTAAGAAGGCTATATCAATTTCATTTTCTATATTATCATCATAAGCCTTCTTAGGGTTGCTATATACCAATAGTTCATCATCTGGCAAAACCTTTTTTACTATATTCTCAAGTCTTAGAAGCTGTAATTCCTCATCATCAACTAATAATATCTTCATATATATTCCCCCATTATTTTGCTATTGTAACAGTAACCTTAGTTCCCTCATCTAACTTACTATCAATTATCATGTCACCATTTAGCATTTTTTCAATTCTATACTTTATATTATTAATACCAAAATGATCATGCTTAAGTTCTATTTTGCTAGTATCAAATCCAACACCATCATCTATAATCTCAATATAATAATTTAAATCATTCTCGTATGTTCTAATAGTAATTGTTCCACCATCTATTTTCTTTAATATACCATGCTTACATGCATTCTCAACAATAGGCTGTATTGTTAATGGTGGTATTTTAAAATCTGTACTTTTAATATCATATATAACATTTAGCCTATCATTAAACCGTAGCTTTTCTAGCGAAAGATAAGCTTTAATATGCTTTAGCTCATTTTCAAAAGGAAGCATTCTTGTCTCAGTAAGAGATGCTAGATTCCCTCTTAAATATTCAGTGAATGTATCTAGTGAGCTTTGAGCCCTTTCAGGATCAATCGTAATAAGTGTTGATATTGCAGATAATGAATTATAAATAAAATGAGGCTGAATTTGAGACACCATTAGTTTAAGCTCTGCCTCTTTAATTTTTTCTCGTTGCTTAGATATTTGAAGATTTCTTTGCACATTAATGAAAAAGAACAATATTTGAATAGATACTATAATCGAAGCATAAGCAATTGCATATCCCTTATAAATATTTTGTATAATAATCGCAATCAAAGGAATAATACAATATACCCCAAATACTATTTTCTCTCTTAGCATTAGCTTCTCATTGAATGATGTAACTAAGAATATAATTATAAACATTATAAATTGATACCCTTGGGATACAATCATTAGTCTACTTCTTACATATTCTCCACCCTCAGCCTTAAAAAATATTCCAGTAAAGGCATTTATAATATCTAAAGTAATAAAGATTATAAAAAGTAAGGCATTAATTACTGACATCAAATACCTTTTTTCTTTAGAAATAACAACATAATTCATCATATAAGTAAAAAGTAAAAGAATTTGTATGTTATTAAAAATATAAAATGTTGTATATGAAGCAACAACAAACGTGTTGCTAGTATAATTCATTTTAATTATTGTATATACCAAATAAACACTAAAATGAAACATTGTAAAAGAAACGAACGCTAATAATGTGTTCTCATCTCTTCTCTTATTTGGTTTTATTATTAAATTGACAATATGTATTGTAAATATAAGTATTCCAAGAAGGCATACTGTTAAATTGAATGTAACATTATTATTCATATAGCTTCCCTCTCTATACAAATTCCTTATAATTATTTTAGCACGAAACGGGTAAAAAATAAAACTTGATGATAAAAACTATTTCAAAAATACGCAAATATTATATAATATTAATCGGAGATGGTTAAAATGTTTAATGGCTTAAGAAATGAAATACTAGAATTAAACAGGGATGTTAATAATGTGGCCAATTCAGAGAAGGCCAAAAAATTAAAAAAGAAATTACTTAATATAGGGATACCCCTTGCTGTATTAGGTTTCGGTGGAGCAATAACTTGTTTTGCATTATTCACAATATTTGGCTTTACAGGTGTCCAAAATGGTGATGGCTTTGGCATGGGTATTTTAATTCCATTTTTATTATTTGTACCATGTGGTATAGTTGGTGGAATAGGTATGTCAATAACATCAATGGGTCTTTCTATTACAATAACAGGTTATACATCTAATCTAGTTGATGAAGTAACAACAATAAGATGTCCAAATTGTGGTGACCCAATTACAAGAGATGAGCTATTTTGTACAAAATGTGGACAAAAGCTAAAAAAGCAATGCTCTAAATGTGGTCATATAAATGAATCAGATGATAAATATTGTGCTAAATGTGGGAATGAATTATAATTCTTAGCTTAATATTTTAAATAAATAGAAGTGATATTCCATAGCTTATATGGTTTATCACTTCTATTTTTATAAGTATTATTACTTCCTAGATATCCAAATCAATAGTCTTAATCATAAAAATTTCCTGCTGTTACTACTATTATGCAGTAGTTTTTGGAGGAAACCAACAAATTATGTATAAAATAAAAGGGGCTGTGAAAAAACCTA
>DEWQ01000005.1 GCA_002363705.1 Caryophanales bacterium UBA3206
CAGAGACAATTTATGGAGTAGCATTTACAAATGAAGATGGAAATATAGATGCAGCACTTGATTGTGATGGAGAGATGATATTATTATCAGATCTTGGTAGCGTAAGTTCAATAGAAGAATGTAAATGGTTTAAGAAAATATGTAAAAAAGTAAAGAGTGTTGCAAAAGATGTAGTAGAGACAGTTGTTGATGTAACGGTTGATACTGTTGCTGTAGTTGTAGCAGCAGCACCAGCGATAGCAACTGCAGCAGTTGTAACTGCTGTAGTAGTTGCGGCTGCACCTGCAATTATTATAGTTGGTGAGGTAGCTGTAGCAGGCGCTTCTGTAGGATTAGCTACAGGGTTAGCTGCTGGTGCAGTGGCAGCAACCACAAGCGTTTATTCTGGTTATACTGAAGCAGTTTTCGCTTATGCAGATGGAATTAAGGAAGATTTACATGAAACTATAGATGATTTATGTGATAATAATTCACCAGATGAAAATGAATCAAATGAAGAGACAAATTCATCAACAAATGATAATAAAAAAACAGTAGATGAATCATCTGCTGACCATATTTTTAGAGATGCAGAAGGACATTTAAAAGAAGACACACCAGATAATAGAAAAAAACTTGAAGATGTTGCTAATGATAGTAATAATTTTTTAGGAACAGATCAATATGGTAATGACTGGTATGCCAAAAACAATCAGGATGGAACTCAAACATGGGCTGAAACTCGTGGTAATAAAATTAGAAATGGTGGAGTTAACCAGGTGCCTAGATCTTGGGATCAATTAACAGGTTTATCAGGACTAAATAAGTAGGAGAATTATTATGGAATCTTTGGATATATATAAGAAATTATTTTCTTTTTTGGAAAAGAAGTATTTTGAAAATAAAATTGATGATTTGGGGTTACTACTTGGAGATATGAGAATTATTGACGATGGAGAGTCGGCAGATATTTCAATGCTAAAAGACTGGTATGTCATAAGTGGTTTTGAAGTATGTGATAGGGATATAATATATCATAATTGTATTAAGTTTTTAAAACAGTATGCGTTAAGTCTACATTCTATAGAACTTGAGAATTTAATAAAGAAAATAGAAATTAATAAAGATAGTTTTATTAGTGAAATAATATAAGGTAAAAATTTTTAATTGTTAGTTAGGGTAGAAATTACGTTCTTTTGGATGGAAATGTTTTGCAATTGATTCTAATAAAAAGATTTTGGATTGCCAATGATGGTTATTGTTTTTTTGAATCCTTTTGTTCCTCAATTAGTTGACACAGTTGAATATACTACAGTCTTTATAGGATATGGTTGTTTGATATTTATTGTCAAAAGTTGACCAAAGGGAAGTTCTGTGTTATACTAGACATGCTAGGATAAGCCGTGGAACCCAAAGATTAGTAATTTGGCTTGAGGTATAGCTTGTGTTGAATGCTTGCATATTATTGTAGGAATCCTAAGAGCTAACAAAAAGAGAGCCTGTTTTTGAAGATATTGTTCTTCACGTATCCTGGCACTATTTTTATAAATGATTATAAAAGTGATTTGGAATGATTAATATCATTCCTTTTTCATTATACTTGAAATATAGGCTCTATTTTGATATAATTTGTAAGATTTTGTGTAAAGGAATAATAATTAATGGAAAATAAATTTTTAGAATTAAATGTATCAGAAGAAATAATTAACGCATTAAATGATGTTAATATATATGAGCCATCAGAAATTCAAGCTAAGGCTATAGGACCAATGCTTGAAGGTCTTGATGTTATAGGAATGGCACAGACAGGAACAGGAAAAACATTTGCCTATGGAATCCCTCTTGTTATGAAGGCAGATCCTAAATCAGATAATGTTGAAGCCCTAGTTTTATGTCCAACACGTGAGCTTGGTCTTCAGGTATCTGGTGAGCTTACAAAGCTTATTAAATATAAGAAAAATGTAAGAATAGTAACTGTATATGGTGGAGAATCATATCAAATACAAATTAAGGCCTTAAAGAATAGGCCACAAATTGTAGTTGGTACACCAGGTAGAATTATTGATTTAATGGATAGAGGATTACTTAGGTTTAATCATATTAAGACTCTTGTTTTAGATGAAGCAGATGAAATGCTTAATATGGGATTTAAGGAGGACCTTGAAACTATTTTAAAGGAATGTCCTTTAGAAAGACAAACTGCCTTATTTAGCGCAACTATGCCAGATTTTATTAAGAAGGTTGCGAAGAATTATCAGCAAAACCCAGTACATATAGCAATTAAAAAGAAGACATTAACTGTTGAAAATATTGAACAGGTTGCCTATATGTGTAAAAGAGAATCTAAGAAGGATTTACTAATTCGTCTTTTAGATTTTTATGATTTTAAAAACTGTATAGTATTTGCGAATACTAAATCAATGGTTGATGAGCTAGCACTTGAGCTTAATAAGCTTGGATATAAGGTTGATGGTCTTCATGGAGATTTAAAGCAAAATGTTCGTGATAGAGTTATGTCACAATTTAAAAATGGTATGACTAAAATCCTTGTAGCTACAGACGTTGCTGCTCGTGGAATAGATGTAGAGGGTCTTGAAGGAATTATTAATTTTGACCTTCCACAGGAGCTTGAAATATATGTTCACAGAATTGGACGTACAGGAAGAGCAGGTCAAAGTGGTATTTCTATATCAATGCTTACACCTTTTGAAAAGAGAAGATTAAAGGATATTGAGAATTATACTAAGGGTGAAATTGCTATTCGTGATATTCCTACAGTTGAGGAAATAAAAGAAAAAATGAGCCTAAGACAGCTTGATAAAATAGTTGAAGAGGTTAATCTTCATCGTCCTATTAAGGAGAATCAAATGCTTCTTGGTAAGCTTGCAAAGCTGGACTTAGATCAAACCGAACTTGTTAATGCCTTAATTAATATGTCAATGTCTAAGGCAAAGGTGTATAATAATATTCAGCAGGTATCTCTTAAGGTAAGAGATGATAAGCCAATAAGAGGTTCAAAGCAAAAGAATAGGCCACAGGCTAAATCCTTTATTTATGCTCATCTTAATATTGGTAAAAAGGAATTATTACGTCCACAAGCATTACTACAGCTAATGGAAAAGACAGCTGGAGTAAGAAAGAGTAATGTTGGTGATATAGTAATAAGAAAGAGTGGTACTAATATAGAAATTACTCAAGAGGCTTATAGCTATTTAAAGAAGCTTAATGGATTTAAGTATCAAGGTACAAGAATTGCAGTATCAAAGACTAATTCATTAGATTAGGAGGATTATTGTGAGAATTAATGCAGGTAAGTTTAGAAATCATAATATTTTAATGACAAATCTTCCAACAACGAGAGAAACATCAGATAAGGTTAGACAAGCTATATTTAACCTTATAGGACAGTTTTTTGATGGTGGAATTGCACTAGATTTATTTGCAGGATCTGGGGCAATGGGCCTAGAGGCCTATTCTAGAGGAATATCTCATGTATACCTTAATGATTTAAATAAAAAGGCGATAGATGTTTGCAGGGCAAATGCTATTAAGCTTAAATGTGAAAATGATATTACTTTTTTGAATCTAGATTATAAGGATTGTATAAAGAGGCTTTCTGATAAAAAAATAGATTTAATATTTCTAGATCCTCCATATGCAATGCAAAATATTGATGAAATAATATCTTTAATTGATGATAATAATCTTCAAAATAGTGGTGGTATCATTTCATTTGAAATGGAAAAAAATACTAAATGTAGTAATAATATTGGGAGTTATGTCCTTCAAAAGGATAGAAGCTATGGAATAAAAAGAGTATGTATATTTAAAAAGGAGTGATAAAAATGAAAATTATATCATTAAATTATGATAGCTATATGATGATAAAGGATCTTATGAATCGTCTTAAAAAAAGAGGAGTCTATAATGATTTTAATTCATCAAATATAATGGTATTTGATAATGGTACAATTTCATTTGCGTTAGCCTTCACTTCTAAAAGCGAAGATACAAATTATGGAATAACACTATTTTTTGGTGAGGATGGATTATACTCACTTGAGGATATGCTAACTCTTCCTAAGGAAGAGATAAATGAAGGAGATTATAATTTATTTGTCCTTTCATATAAGCCAAAAAGTGAATTATCTATGATGGAAACAAATTATTTTAATAAAAGAAATATGAAGCTAAATAGAAGAGATAATCTTACTATTACTACATATAAAAATGGGTATGCACCATACGTTGCGACAACAAAGGAAGCAAAGAATATAGAGAAAGCTTTATATTTATGCAATAAAATTATGGATGATTCATATTCAGAAATTGTAGAGCAATTTAAAAATCCTAATATTCAATCAATGCTTGTAGATATTAATATGCACAAGCATATTTATAGCCTTCATTTTGGAGGACATCCAAAATTTGAAGGTCTTCCTCATAGAAGAATATCAACTCTTGAGGAATTAAATATGTTTAAGGATTTAAAACAAGAGGATTATGCCTTAGAAATAAGAGCTCGTAATGCGACTATTCCTGTTAAAATTAAAGGAATTAATAAGGCTATTGATCCATTACTTTTAGTATTTGGATGGCCTTTTAGTAAATTTAAGTTTAATTATCTTATATCAAATCCTGAGGAGCAAAGGGATCAAATGTTATTTCTATTAAAGGATTTCTTTACAGAAAATGGACTTCCTACAAAAATGACATTTAATAATAGATTGCTATTTGATTCATTAAAGGAATTATTTGGAAGGCTTAATATAGAAGTATTACTTGATAGAACTATGAGAACTGATGGATTCTTTGATGATATATCAATAACATTACATAAGATATATGATACTATATATTCAGATCAGGATTATTGTACTGTATCTGAGGATTCAATTAGATTAAGCCTTGATACTATTTCAAGGGTACTTGAAACTATAAATACAGGAGATCCTAATCTTGAATGTAGTGAAGAGGAGAAGGACATTATTACAGCCTTTATTGATACTATTGCCCAAACTACATCTAATGAGCTCAATAAGGATTTATTAGACCCTATTGATGAGACTGAGGATGAGGAAATAGAAAGATATACAGAAACTAAAAAGGATGACTTTGTATCATAAAAAAACCAACTCAAATGAGTTGGCTCTTTTTTTTAGATTAGGTTATAATTTCTATCTAGAACATCTACCTCAAGGCTTGCTAGATAGTTCTTTACAGAATCTGCTGTATATTTAGTAGGATTCTTTAAAGAATATTCAATAAGTCCGATGAATCCACCATAAACACAAGAAGCAATTAAATCAGCAGGATATTTTGAGCTTAGGTTTCCTTCCTTTAACTCAAATGCCTTAGTTAAGGCTGCCATACCAGTTTCAGCAATAGCTGCAGAAAGTACAGGTCCTGAGAACTTAGTGATTCCAGATATCATCTTTCTGTGCTCCATATAATATCTATAGATAGAATCAAGTACTGCCTTAGCATTTGCTAATGCTCCCTCCCTAGTGTTATCATCAACCATTTGAACATCAGCTAATATTTCTTGCTTAGAATATTGAATAGCATCATGGAATAACTCAAACTTATCTTGATAATATTTATAGAAAGTCATTCTATTTACTAAAGCAGTATCACAAATGTCAATAACTGATACCTTTTCTATAGATTTTTCAGCTGATAAATCTAATATTGCATTTCTTAAGCTCTTCTTAGTTTTGGTAACTCTTAAGTCTTCTTTTTCCCTAGTCATTGTTTATCACCCTTTCTTATTATATTTATACCAATAAAATGTAAAAATATCAAGATAACAATACAAAAAAATGATTCATTGTATGAAAAAGATGAAATTTTTATTGTTACAAATAGAAAATTGTAATGATTTTTTTATATATATTGTGATATAATCTTAATATATGTGTAAAGGAGATCTAATTATGCGTGATAAGATTTTAAAATTAATTGAAAAAAATAGTAGAATCGATTTAAAAGAGGCCGCGGTACTTTTAGGTATTAGTGAGGCGGAAGTCGCTAATGAGATTGCCCAAATGGAGAAGGAAAAGATTATTTGTGGTTATCACACTTTAATTAATTGGGAAAAGACAGATAATGAGAAGGTATCTGCGCTTATTGAGGTTAAGGTTACTCCACAACGTGGACTTGGTTTTGATAAGATTGCAGAAAGAATATATAAATTTGATGAGGTTGATGCTGTATATTTAATGTCAGGTGGATTTGATTTTACAGTATTAATTGAAGGAAGAACTATGAAGGAGGTTGCACTTTTTGTTGCGAATAAGCTTTCAACTATGGATTCTATCCAAAGCTGTGCAACTCACTTCGTATTAAAGAAGTACAAGTATAATGGTACAATTCTTGAGGAATCATCAAAGGATGAAAGGATGATCATTACAGCATGAGTAAATATGTAAATGAAAAGGTTGTTAATTTAAAGCCCTCTGGAATAAGAAAGTTCTTTGATATTGCATCTATGTATGATGATGTAATTTCATTAGGAGTTGGAGAGCCTGATTTTGAAACACCATGGCATATTCGTGAGGAGGGTATTTATGCCCTTGAAAGAGGAAAAACAGTTTATACCTCAAACTCTGGTTTAAAGGAGCTTAGAGAAGAGGTTTGTAAATATACTAAGAATCATATTGGTGTATCATATGATCCCATGAAGGAATGCTTAATTACTGTTGGTGGTAGTGAGGCCATTGATTTATCAATGAGAGCAATACTTGAGCCAGGTGATGAGGTTATAATTCCTGAACCATCTTATGTGGCTTATGTTCCTGCAGTTATTCTTGCAGGAGGAAAGCCTGTTATTATTAATCTAAAGGAAGATAATGAGTTTAGATTAACAAAAGAGGAGCTTATATCTAAAATTACATCAAAGACTAAGATGCTTGTTCTTCCATATCCAAATAACCCTACTGGAGCTATTATGGAGATGAAGGATTTAATTGATATAGCAGAGGTTTGTATTAAGAATGATATAGTTGTTGTATCTGATGAAATATATGCAGCTCTTACATATAAAGGAGAGCATGTCTCTATTGCCTCTATTGAAGGTATGAAGGAAAGAACTATTATGATTAATGGTTTCTCTAAGGCATTCTCTATGACAGGATGGAGACTTGGATATGCTTGTGGTCCTGAAGAGATTTTAAAGCAAATGACTAAGATTCATCAATTCTGTATTATGTGTGCTCCAACTAATTCACAATATGCAGCTATTGAGGCCTTAAAGAATGGTGAAGACGATGTATTAAGAATGAAGGAAGCATATGATGAAAGAAGAAGGTTCTTAATTCATGAATTCCATGAAATGGGAATTGATTGCTTCGAGCCTTATGGTGCATTCTATGTATTCCCAAATATTAAGAAATTTGGATTATCATCAGAGGATTTTGCAACAAAGCTTTTAGAGACTGAGCATGTAGTTGTAGTACCTGGTACTGCATTTGGAGATTGTGGAGAAGGATTCCTACGTATCTCATATGCTTATTCAATCGATTCTTTAAAGAAGGCTTTAGAGCGTATTAGAAAGTTTATTGAAACTCTTAAATAATTATTTACAATAATTAGTTATTTTGCTAAAATTAAAGAGTATAAAAAAACGAATGAAGGAATAGTATTAGAATAATATCTTTTTATAGCGAGGATTAGATGGTGAAAGAATCTATTAGGTATTTCTATGAAGACACCTTCAAGTGTGTATTAATCTACATCGTACCAGGCGTTAACGGACCTAAGTGCTAGTTTTACTAGAATTAAGGTGGTATCGCGTTTAAACGTCCTTATATTTGGGGACGTTTTTATTTTAAAGAAGGAGATTTTATTATGACAATTGCAAAACCAAAGGGTACAGTTGATATCCTACCTGGAGAAAGTGAAAAATGGGCTTCTATTGAACAAAGAATTAGAAAGGTTTGTAAGCTTTATAATTTTAAGGAAATAAGAACTCCAATATTTGAATCTGGAGAGCTTTTCCATAGAGATCAAAATGATTCATCTGATATGGTTACAAAGGAAACATATGATTTCGTTGATAGAGGAGATAGAAACATGACTCTTCGTCCTGAGGGTACAGCTGGTGTTGTTCGTGCCTTCATTGAGAATAAGCTTTATGTAGAAAATCCTGTATCAAAGCTTTTCTATATGGGACCTATGTTTAGATATGAGCGTGCTCAAAGAGGAAGACAACGTCAATTCCATCAATTTGGAATTGAGGCCTTAGGTAGTCCTTCTCCATTAATGGATGCTGAGGTTATCGCAACTGCAGTTGCGGTTATTAAGGAATTTGGTCTTTCTGGAATTAAGGTTAAGATTAATTCTATTGGTGATGAGGAATCAAGAAAGGCATATAAGGATGTTTTAGTTAATTATTTTACAAAATATGAGGATGATTTATGTGAGGATTGCAAGAATAGACTTCATAAGAATCCTTTAAGAATCCTTGATTGTAAGGTTGATCATCATAAGGATTATTTCACACAAGCTCCTAAGATTTCAACATATCTTAATGAATCATCTAAAACTCACTTTAATGAGGTACTTGAGGCACTAAAGGCTATGAATATTGATTATGAGGTTGATGAGAATCTAGTTCGTGGACTTGATTATTATACTCATACAGTATTTGAGATAGAAGTTGATTGTGCTGAGCTTGGTGCACAAAATGTTATTTGTGCAGGTGGAAGATATAATAATCTTGTAGGACAGCTAGGAGGTCCTGATACTCCAGCATGTGGACTTGCGTTTGGTATGGAAAGATTATTATTCGCTCTTGAAAGCGAAGGTAAGAAGCTTGCGAAAGATTATCAGTCACATCTATTTATTATTGCCATGGGTGATAAGGCTATTAAGAGGTCATCTGAGCTTCTAAATAAGTGCAGAATGGGTGGACTTATTTCTGAGATGGATTATAATAATAAATCCTTAAAGGCTCAATTTAAGCTAGCTGATAAGAATAATGCATTATTTACAGTAATTATTGGAGATAATGAAATTGAAAATGGTACTGTTAATATAAAGAATAATGAGAATAAGATGCAGGAGAGTGTAGAAATTGATAAGGTATATGATTATATCTACAATTATTTAGTTTCTAATTCATCTTGCAGTCATTGTCATCATTAATTAAAAAGGAGTTAAAGAATATGAAAAGAGTAAATATTAAAAATATCAAGCTTTCTGAAGTTAATAAGGTAGCTGGATTTGTTGAAACAATTCGTAATAAGAAGGCAATGTGCTTTATTGTATTACGTGATATTTCAGGAAAGCTTCAGCTAACAGTTGAAAAAGCTAATCATCCTGAGCTTGAGGATGTATTATCACAAATTACAGTTGACAGTGTAATTGAGGCTACTGGAAAGGTTATGGCATCTGAGTATGTTAAGCTTAATGGAATGGAAATGTATCCTGATACTGTTAAAATTTTAAGCCATGCTGAGCCATCACCAATTGTAGCCCCTAAGGGTGAGGAAACAAATATTGATTTAAGACTTGATTATAGATGGATTGATCTTAGAACAGATAAGAACACATTAATGTTTAAGACACAAAGCTTATTTGTTAATAAGTGCCGTGAGTATCTTGTAAATAATGATTTTATTGAGATTCATACACCAAAGCTTATTGGAGCTGAGTCTGAGTCTGGTGCTGGAGTATTTAAGGTTGATTATTTTGACCGTAATGCATTCCTAGCACAATCTCCACAATTCTATAAGCAAATGGCTATGGCAGCTGGATTTGAGCGTATATTTGAGACAGGACCAGTATTCCGTGCTGAGAAGTTTGCATCTCGTAAGCATGCGACTGAGTTTACAGGTTTAGATCTTGAATTCTCATATATAGAGTCTTATAAGGATGTTATGAAGCTTGAGGAGGAAATGATTCAATATGGTCTTAAGGCTGTTAAGGAGGTATATGGAGACCAAATTAAGGCTTTATTTGATATTGATGTAGTTGTACCAACTCTTCCATTCCCAGTAATGGATCTTCATGATGTATATGATGAGCTTGAGAAGAGATATGGATATAAGGTAGATGAGAGTGAGAAGTGTGACCTTACAACTGAGGGAGAAAGAATGGTTGAAAAGCTTTCTAAGGATATGTTTGGTCATGAGTTTATGTTTATTACAGGATATTCTGTAGATGTTCGTCCTTTCTACCACATGCGTGATGAAAATGGTGTTCCTTGCGGATATGATTTAATTTGGAAGGGATGCGAAATTACAACAGGTGCTCAAAGAGAGCATAGATATGATATTTTAAAGAAGCAAGCAGAGGAGAAGGGACTTGATAAGGATGTTAAGTTCTACCTAGACTTCTTTAAGTATGGATGCCCTCCTCATGGAGGATTTGGTATTGGTGTTGATAGACTTACAATGCTAATATTCAATGAAGGAATTAAGGACGCAATGTTCATATTCCGTGGACCAGATAGATTAAATCCATAATATTTAAATGATTGGAGGAATATTTATGAAGGATAATGATTATATTTCATGGGATGAATATTTCATGGGAGTAGCTTTGCTTTCTGCAAAAAGAAGCAAGGATCCTAATACTAAGGTTGGAGCTTGTATAGTAAATCAGAAAAAAAGAATTGTTGGTATTGGATATAATGGATTCCCTATGGGATGTGATGATGAAATATTCCCTTGGGTAAATACAAAGGATATTAATATGCTTGATACTAAATATCCTTATGTAGTGCATGCTGAGGCTAATGCTATCCTAAATTCAAATGTTTCAACTCTTGAGGGAGCTACATTGTATGTATCATTATTCCCTTGCAATGATTGTGCTAAGCTAATAATTCAATCAGGTATTAAGCATATTGTTTATATGGATGATAAATATAAAAATGATTCATCTAATATAGCATCACGTAGAATGTTTGATGCTTCTGGTGTTACATATACTAAGCTTGGTAAAACAATTAGTGTGGATTTAAATGAAGTATCTTCTAAATAAAAATAAAATCCTATTCATAATATGGATTCCAATCTTTACATTTATTTTAATAATTACATTATATAGAACAAATTATAGTGTCATAACTACAGGGGATATTACAAATCTTTCTTCATTAATAAATGTAGAAGGAGAATATAATTCATCTGGTAGTATGAATAGTGTATTTGTATATTCAAATGATAGAATATCACTATTTCAAAAATGGGCTACATCACTAGACCCTAATGCATATTTATATACTGAATCAGATTCTTATTTGGAATTTTCTGATGCAGAAATATATAAAATGGGTGTAATACAGAAGAATCAATCAATTGAAGCTTCTGTTATAGCAGCCTATAACAGTGCTAAAGAGGTTGATAATACAATTAATATCCCTTATACATTTAAGGGACTTATTGTATCATATTTGTATAAATCAGATGGTATGCAATTTAAGCTTGGAGATATTATTACATCAATTAATGGTGTAGATGCCCATTCAGGAAGGGATGCCTTAAAGAAAGCCTATAAGGGAATGCTTGTAGGAAGTAGTGTTAAAATATTAAGAGATGGAGTAGAATATGATTTAGTATTAAATGAAAGCTCATCTCTATATTATAAGGATGATTCGCTATATACACACATTAATTATTATGAAAAATATGATGTTAAATATAGTGAAGGAAGTCCTAAAATAAGCATAGGTAGTAGTGGTACTACAGGACCTAGTGCAGGTCTTATGCAAACTCTTGCGATATATAATAAGCTTACTGAAACAGATTATACATATGGCATGAGGGTTGTAGGGACTGGTACGATTGATTTGGATGGTAATGTTGGAGAAATTGGTGGTATAGAGCAGAAGGTTGTAGCTGCATTTAAAAATAATGCAGATATCTTTTTATGCCCTCTTGCTAATTATTCTGATGGCTATAAGCAATATCAAAAGCTAGGAAGTAAAAGGGAAAGAATGGCTTTTGTATGTGTCCATACATTTAGTGATGCACTGGAGGCTTTAGCTAATGCTTAATAATTATTTTGAGTTTATTGAGGATATAGATAAAAATATTCCCTTTAAAAAAAGATTATTATATAAATTAATCTCATTATTATTATCTATATTTTTTATATTACCAATAGTTTTAATTGATATTAACCTTCTAACATTATATTATGATTTAGAGCTTTTACTTGTTCTTATATTGCATTTATCTTTTATAGCTTTAGTTATGCTATATACTAAATTTTTACTTGATTGTTATAAGCCATTTGAGCTTTCACTATATCAAAATAGAACTTCAATGTATCTATTTAATTTAGGGTGGTCAGGTATAACTGCTTTAATAGTTTTTATTATTTATCTTATATCAAGGAGTTGAGAATATGTGGATTATCTTTATAATTGCATGCCTTATATGCTTAGTAGATCAAGCTACAAAGCTTTATGTTGAGCTTCATCTTAGTACAAAAACACAGGTAGATGTAATTGATGGCTTCCTATATTTTACAAAAAGCTACAATACAGGAGCAGGGTGGTCAATTATGGGTGATAGCACATTATTACTAGCTTTAATTTCATTATTTGCCGCAGTTATTTTAATTTATATTACAGTTAAAAAGCTTAAGCATTTTAAAGGTAATATAATGCCATCAATTTGTATGGCTTTAGCTATTGGTGGATGTGTTGGAAATATGGTTGATAGATTTATGACTGTATTTCATTTAAGAGAAGGCGTTATTGACTTCGTTGGAATGTATATTTTCAATTATGGATGGCCAATATATAATGTAGCTGATATCGCCCTTGTGCTTGGTATAGTATTATTTGCTATCTGGGCATTATTCTTTGATAAAAATGATAAAATTAATAAATCTGTAGAGGATGGTGATGATAATGCTTAGAAAATATATTGTAGCTTCAAAGGATAAGGGAGTTCGTCTTGATAAATATCTTAAGAGCTATAATGATGATGTTTCTAGAGCCTTCATTACAAATCTTATTAATGATTCTAAAATACTTGTGAACAATAATCCATCAAAGGCCTCATATCTTGTATGTGAGGGAGATGTTATAGATATTTTAGAAACAAAGCCTAAGGATATGGAATTAAAGGCTCAGGATTTAAATCTTAATATTGTTTATGAGGATGATACTGTAGTTGTAGTAGATAAGCCAACAGGTATGGTAGTTCATCCTGCAGCTGGAAATCTAGATAATACTCTTGTTAATGGACTTTTATATGAGGTAGACGACCTTCAAGGTATAAAGGGTGAGGTTAGACCTGGAATTGTTCATAGAATTGATAAGAATACATCAGGACTTTTAATGGTTGCGAAAAATGATTTAGCTGTTAAGGATTTAGAGGAACAACTAAAGAATCACACTGTTACAAGATTATATGTAGGACTTGTAGCTGGAGTTATAAGCGAGGATAGAGGAAGAATAGATGCCCCTATAGGACGTGATCCTAATGATAGAAAGAAAATGGCAGTTGTTAAGGATGGAAAGCCTGCAATAACTAATTTTAAGGTTCTAGAAAGATATAAGAAGGCTACATTATGTGAGTTTAAGCTTGAGACAGGAAGAACTCATCAAATAAGAGTTCATATGAAATATATAGGACATCCTTTAGTAGGAGATCCTGAATATGGAAATAAGAAGCTTGTATCAGAAACAGGACAATATCTTCATGCGAAGGTTTTAGGATTTATTCATCCTAAAACAAAGAAATATATGGAATTTACATCAGAACTTCCTGAATATTTTACACAATATTTAAATACATTAGAAAAATAAAAAGGCCTTAGCTTCTAGAAGCTATGGCCTTTCTTCCTTTAGATATAGCTTGGTTACAAATACCAATTTTATTTTGTAGATTTGCGGCATATCTTTTTGTTTCATCTTCAATGTTTTTTCTTGATTGAATATGCATTACCTCATATTCTTTAAGACCAAGCTCAAATTCCTTTAAATACATTGAAAGCTTTTGCTCACTATCTAAAACCTCCATATGTGATTCATATGGAATATTTTTTATTGATAAATCAAATGATAATAGCTTTTCATTGTTAGAATGAATAAGCATATCCTTATAACCTATATACTTTTTAACAAGCTGGCTATTATCTCTAGAATTCTCATCCTTTAGCCTTTCTTCAATTTTATTATGAAGATATATATTTTGTAATATATTTTGTCTTGTAGAAGCACTACGAACAAGATATTCCTCATATTGTCTATGAAGGGTTTGATTTAAATCATTAACCTTCTTATTATAATTATTCTTATTATCAGCTATTAAATCATCATATCTCTTAATCTCAGCCTCAAGCCTTTCCTTATGGTTTTTCATAAGGTCAGCATATTTATTATTCTCATTTTCAATGCTTTGGTTAAGTTTAGACGTATTTCTTTGATATAGCCTCTTGATAATCTTAATTTGCTTATCATATGATAATTGGTTCTTGTTAATAAGATTATCATATCTTGATGATATATCTGTATCAAGGTCATTTATAAGATTTAAGAATTGTAGCATTAATTTATTAGATCTATTTGCATAATATCCTGAAACCTTTTCAACTTTCTTAATAAACTTAATGTAATCAACACCTTCAGAGCTTACAAGGTTTGTAATATTAGCAAATCCCTTCTTAAGGTTATCAAAATAATCTTTGATATCCTGAATTCCTTTAAAAAAGGCTCCTGATTCAGCCTTTTGCTCATTTTGAATCTTAAGCTTATGTAATTGATATTCCTTTTGAATATATTCAAGCTTTTGAGGTATCTTGTTTAGCTCACTTTGAAGCTTTTCAATACGCTCATCATTTTTAGTTATAAGCATATGGATTCGTTTAGCTTCAGTTTTAAGTCCATAGGTTTCTCTTCTATAATAAATCTTTGTGATTTCACCACGCTTTAGTCTGTGGTTAAAGCTTGAAAGCTTTGATTGTACATTACCTAAGGAATTATAGAATATTCTATTTGTGTTATTATAGTTATCTATTGTTGTCTGTAAATCCTTTTTACGATCCTCAAGTAATTCAAACTTAGTATCAAACTCTGTTTGAAGAGAATTATATCTTGTTTGATATTTACTACCTGTCTCAAAATTGATTTGATCATCTATTAGTGATAAAACATATTTTTGTACAGTATCTAATATCTTACAGCATGCAAGATTTGTTATATTATATATTTCTCTTAATGTTTTAATATAATATGGAGTAGTTTGCGTTGTAACTCTTACTGAAGCAGTTTTCTTTGATATAAATTGAAGTGTTTTAATTATATCAAGAATTAAATCCTTAGATGTATTATATAAGGCAAGTATTATCTTTTTACGGTTAGTAAATAGGGTGTAGGTATTATTTGCAGAAGCAGTAGTAATAAGCTCAGAATATTTAGTACTTCTAAGGTTATTAATATATTCCTCCTTTAATACCTCAAGCTCTATTTGGAAGCTATATATAGCCTTATTATGAGTTAATGCAAGTCTTGAGCGCTCTGTTGCGAAATCAACTGATTGATTTTTCTTATCACGATGAAGGAATTCATTTTGCTCATTATAATCATATAAGGCTTTTTCCTTATCAATTTGATTCTTAATATATTGTGAATTATATTCTCTTAAAATATCATTCTTTTCAATCTCAAGAAGAGCTTCAGTAGAAGAACGAGATATTTTATTTTCAAGAATCTTTTTAGCGTTCTCGTTTACAAGCTTATTAAGCCTTTTTGCAAGCTCTAATTCATTTTGAGCAAGGTTTACATTATTAATGAATTCCTGCTTTTTAATATAAAGCTTAGTAAGGCTTATTTTATATATTTCATTTATTTTAATCTTTTCCTGATCGTATGCGGTTCTTAGCTCATGAATCTTTTTTTCAGTCTCACGATTTATAGTTTCTACATCATAATCATATTGAAGCTGTAGCATCGCAAGCTTATTATGGTGAGCATTATCTTCAATATTTGTTATAAGATTTAGCTTTTCAAGCTGTTGATTTTTAATATCCTCATATATAATCTTACGATTTGAATAATCTAAAAGCCTTGGCTTATAGAATCTTTTAATAACATCACTCTTAAGCTTAAGCGCAAGAGTTTCTTTACGCTTATTATCTTCAATTTGATGTATTTGTTTATTTAATTCTTTTATATTTTTTCTATTATTTTCTTTATAAATTTGTTCATTAATTCGTCTTATTTGCTTATCAAAATCAAAAATCTTTAAATTATAAATAAGAGTAGAATCATATAGGTGAGCCTTTTGGTCAGCATCAAATTTATCTATTTTATCATTTAGGGAATGAATTTGATGAACGAATTCCTTAAATACTTGAGAACGCTCATCCTGATTTTTGTTTCTTTGATCCTCACGCTTATTATTAATATTTTGTTTTTCATTATTATATGTATCAGTTAATATTTTTGTTTTAGCCTTAGCAGTTTGCTGGAAGGCTATAACTTCAGTATTAAATCTTTTTTCAATCTCAAGGCAATCATGATTGTATCTTGATTTTAAACGCTCAATTTCATCATCTATTGAATCAATATCCTTTTGGAATATTAATATCTTATCATCAAATGATTTGATTACATTATTAGAAGCTGATTCGTAGGTATTCATGAATAAATTATTATCCCTTGCGATATCTAGGTTTCTTTGATCACGTTCCTTAGTCATTTTATTAACTAAAACATTATATGTATCTGTAATCTTTTTTTCATTTTTATTACATATTTCAATTGTGGCATTTCTTTGGCGGAAGTGAGAAGAAATGACAGGGTTTGTTTGTGATGTTGTTAAAAGCTTTTCATCATTATTTTTCTTTATTGTTTTTTCATTTAATACTTCCTCATTTGAAATTAGATTTTCTAAATTATTAATTTCAAATATGGCATTACTCCTTGTGTATCCTTTATCTCTTCTAATATTATCTTCAATTTTTTCAAGCTGATTTTTATAGGATGCATCTATGATTTTATTTGATTCCTCAATTCCATCAACAATAGTATTAAATGTTTGAAGGTGGGCTTGGGCGTTTTCATATAAATCATTTAAGGCTATAAAATATTCATCAAGGTATGAATCCTTATTAGGCTCATTATCCATTATTTCTTGAGTAAAGCTTTTAATGATTTTTAAAATAGATTTTTTAATATCGGCCATTCTCCCACCTCCAATCTTTCTTATATTATATAAATTTTTATATAATAAGTCAAAGATATAGACCATAAATCATTATTTTTATTCCAAATGCTCTTATTATAAAATATTATAGGATTAAATATGATATTTTCATTTTATTTATGATATAATGGATTTGGTGATTTTTATGTATGAATATATAATTGGTGAAATTACAAAAATAACTCCAAAGTATATTGTTGTTGAAAACAATGGTATAGGCTATATTCTTATTGTAGCTAACCCATATAGCTTTAAAATTGGAGAAAAAATAAAAGTTTATACATATCAATACATAAGAGAGCAGATTAATGATTTGTATGGATTTAAGGAGGAAGAGGCTAAGGCTTTATTTATTAAGCTTATTAGTGTTTCTGGTATTGGTCCTAAGAGTGCTCTTTCTATTTTAGCTTCTGGTAGTGTTTCAAGAATTGCGGAGGCAATTGAAGCAAGAGATGATTCATATTTAAAGAAATTCCCTGGAATTGGGCCTAAAGCTGCTCAGCAGATTATTTTAGATCTTAAGGGTAAGATTTCCTTTGATGAGGTTTCTGTTGTGGCTACACAATCACAAAAGATGAATGATGTAGAGGAGGCTCTTATTTCTCTTGGATATGCTAAAAAGGATATTCAAAAGACTTTAGGTAAGCTTGATTCAGATAAGGAAGTTGGAGATATTATTAAGGATGCTTTAAGGCTTTTAACTAAGTAAGGAGGAAGGCTTTTATGGATGATAATAGAATACTTGATCCAAATGAGTATCAAGGTGAAGATGAATATAAAAGCTTAAGACCAGAACGCCTTAAGGAATATATTGGACAAAGTGATGCAAAGGAAATGCTTGGTGTATATATTAAAGCCGCTTTAGCCCGTAATGAGGTTTTAGATCATACACTATTATATGGTCCACCAGGACTTGGTAAGACTACTCTTGCAAAGATTATAGCTAATGAGATGGGTGGAAATATTAAGATTATTTCCGGACCATCTATTGAAAAAACAGGTGATCTTGCGGCTGTTTTAACACAGCTTGAGCCAGGAGATGTTCTATTTATTGATGAGATTCATCGTATCCCAAGATATGTAGAAGAGGTTTTATATAGTGCTATGGAGGATTTTACATTAGATATTATGGTAGGATCTGAAAATAGTGCACGTTCTATAAATGTTGATATATCACCATTTACTCTTGTAGGTGCTACTACAAGATATGGAGATTTATCATCACCACTTCGTGATAGATTTGGTGTTGTTTTACGTCTTGATTATTATTCGGTTGATGATTTAATGATGATTGCATCACGTACTGCAAAGGTATATGATACAGATATTGATGATGACGCATGCAAGGAGCTTGCACTACGTTCTCGTGGTACACCACGTATTGTTAATAGATTATTCCGTAGAGTAAGAGATTTTGCAATGGTTTTAAATGATGGAAGAATTACAATTGATATTACAAAGCATGCTTTAGCTAAGCTTGATATTGATGATAAGGGTCTTGATAGAACTGATCATAAATACCTAGAGGTATTAATGAAGCAGTTTAAAGGAGGACCTGCAGGTCTTGATGCTATTGCGGCTTCAATAGGTGAAGAGAGTCAAACTGTTGAGGATGTTTATGAGCCATATCTTTTACAGGAGGGCTATATTTCTCGTACATCTAGAGGAAGAGTGGCAAATAGAAAGGCTTATGAGCAGCTTGGAATACCATATATGAAAGGACTTTTTGAATAATGAAAACAGATGATTTTGATTATAATCTACCTGAGGAGCTTATTGCTCAGGTTCCACTAAAGGATAGATCAGCATCTAGGCTTATGGTTTTAAATAGAAAGGATAATACTATTTTGGATAAATCATTTACTGATATTTGTGATATGTTTGGTCCAAATGATGTATTAGTTTTTAATAACTCTAGAGTTATTCCTGCACGTCTATTTGGTGTTAAGGAGGGTACAATGGCCCATATTGAGGTCTTACTTCTTAAAAATGAAGGTGATGTATGGGAAACATTATGTAAGCCTGCAAGAAGAGTTAGTGTTGGTACTATAATTGATTTTGGAGATGGACTTTTAAAGGCTGAATGTATTTCATGTGAAGAGGATGGAATGAGACATTTTAAGATGATTTATGAAGGTATTTTCCTTGAAATCCTTGATAAGCTTGGTGAAATGCCTTTACCACCATATATACATGAAAAGCTTTTAGATAAGGAAAGATATCAAACAGTTTATTCTAAAACTCCAGGTAGTGCAGCTGCACCTACTGCAGGTCTTCATTTTACAAATGAGATTTTAGATAAGCTTAAGGCTAAGGGTGTTACATTATTATTTGTGACTCTTCATGTAGGACTTGGTACATTTAGACCAGTATCTGTTGAGGATGTTACTAAGCATACAATGCATAGTGAGTTCTATACAATAGATAAAGAAACTGCGGATGCCTTAAATAAGGCAATTAGAGATGGTAAGAGAATTGTTTCAATCGGAACAACTACAACTCGTACTCTTGAGAGCGCATATGATAATGGATTTAAGGAAACATCTGGATGGACTAATATTTTTATTTATCCAGGATATAAATTTAAGGTTGTAGGTGCACAGTTTACAAACTTCCACCTACCTAAGTCAACCCTAATAATGCTTGTATCTGCATTTGCTGGTAAGGATTTTATTATGAAGGCATATAATCATGCAGTTGAAGAGAAATATCGTTTCTTTTCATTCGGTGATGCAATGCTAATTTTGTAGGAGATTAATTATGGGATATTATAAGAATTTTAGTGAATTTTTATCTAACGACAATCCAAGAGTTAGATTAAATATTGTAGATTTTGGAACTATTGAGCTTGAGCTATTTTCAAATGTAGCTCCAAAGACTGTTGAAAACTTTTTAAGTCTTATTGATAATAAGTTTTATGATGGTCTAACATTCCATAGAATTATAAAGGGATTTATGATTCAAGGAGGAGACCCAGAGGGTACTGGTATGGGCGGATCAGAGGAAAAGATTGTAGGAGAGTTTGTAAAGAATGGATTTAAGAATTTATTATCACATTCTCGTGGAGCTATTTCAATGGCTCGTACAAATGATCCAAATAGTGCTTCATCACAATTCTTTATTTGTGATGCAGACGATGAATTCCTTGATGGATCTTATGCAGCATTTGGTGCTGTAGTAGCAGGACTTGATACCTTAGATAAGGTGGCTTCAGTTAAGACTAACGCAAATGATAAGCCACTTAAGGATGTTGTAATTGAAAATATTATTAGAATAAGATAAGGAGGGGTAAATATGAAATACCCTATTAGCTATGAGCTTATACATGTGTGTAAGCAAACAGGAGCGAGATATGGAATACTTCATACACCTCATGGTGATTTTGAAACACCAATATTTATGCCAGTTGGTACACAGGCTACAGTAAAAACTCTTACTCCAGAGGAAATAAAAGAGGTATCTCAAGGGTTAATTCTTGGAAATACCTACCATCTATGGCTTGAGCCAGGTGATGATGTTGTAAAAATGCATGGTGGAATAAGAGGATTTATGAATTGGGATGGAGCTCTTTTAACAGATAGTGGTGGATTTCAGGTTTTCTCTTTATCTAAAATAAGAAAGATAAAGGAGGAGGGTGTAGAATTCCGTCATCATAAGAGCGGTGCTAAGCTATTTATGTCACCTGAGGATTCTATACATATCCAAAACAATCTTGGTGCTGATATTATAATGTCATTTGATGAGTGCCCACCATTCCATTCTGATTATAAATATATGAAGCAATCTGTTGATAGAACTATTAGATGGGCAGAAAGAGGAAAGGCTGCACATCAAAGACCTGATGAGCAGGCTTTATTTGGTATAGTTCAAGGAGGACCTTTTAAGGATCTTCGTAAGCATTGCTTAGATGAGCTTGTAAAAATTGATTTCCCAGGATATTCAATTGGTGGACTTTCAGTTGGTGAATCAAAGGAAGAAATGTATGAAATGCTTGAATACCTAAAAACTATCATGCCAGAGGATAAGCCTAGATATTTAATGGGTGTTGGTTCTCCTGATGATTTGATAATTGGATCTATGAATGGAATTGATATGTTTGATTGTGTGCTTCCAACTCGTCTTGCACGTCATGGAAGTGCGCTAACACATAATGGAAGAATTATTATTCGTAATGCTACATATAAATATGATATGACACCATTAGATCCAGAATGTGATTGCTATGCATGTAAGAATTTTACTAAGAGCTATATATCACATTTAATTAGGACAGATGAAATACTTGGAGCAAGGCTTTTAAGCTATCATAATCTATATTTTTTAAAGAGTTTAATGAAGGATATAAGAGTAGCTATAAAAAATGATAGATTAAAGGATTTTAAGGAAGAATTCTTTGTAAAATATGGTTATACAAAAAAAGAAGAGAATAAGTAAAGGAAGGTTTTAAAAATGGATACAAATAGTGAACTATTTAATACGCTAAAGAAAGAAAATATGCAAGCACTTAAGGACAAGGATATGATGAAAAGAGGTATCCTTCCTGTAGTTATAAATAAGTGTATGCAGCAATCTATTGAATTAAAGGCTCAATCTTTGGAATTAACAGATAATGATGTATATCAGATAATTTCAAAAACACAAAAGGAGCTTTCTGATGAGGCTGAGCTTTTTAAGAAGGCTGGAAGAGATGAGAAATATGATGAGCTAATGGCTCAGCATAAATATATTGGAGGATTCCTTCCAAAGCAACTATCAGAGGATGAAATTAAAGACATTATTAATTCATTAGATGATAAGTCAATTCCTAATGTAATGAAGCATTTTAAGGCTAATTACCAAGGAAAATGCGATATGAAGCTTGTTAATAGTATTTTAAAATCAATGTAAAAAAATTTGGACTTTTTAGTCCAAATCTTTTTTTATTTCTTCCTTTATAGCACTATATTCATATACCTCACCAATAATCTCACCATCAACCTGAATGTATTCAGGCTTGTTGAATCTTACTGTGATGCTATTACCACTAAGAACTTGTACCTTATTTTTAAACTTTAAATGCTCACCCTTAATTATCTTTTTAAATATTGATACAGCACCAATATGTGTTTTAGAAAACATAGCCATAACTGTAAGCTTATCGTTATTTCTATCCTGAGTAGGAGCAGCCTTTACTCCTCCTCCATAATACTTAGAATTGAATGTACCAACTAAGAATATATTTTTGAATTGATATGTTTGACCATCAATAATTACTGTGGCTTTCTTTTTCTTGTATGTAAATAATAGCTTAGCAGCTATTCTTTGATAAGAATAAGGCTTATGATTTTTCTTTTTTTCCTCAGCAATATGACAGCATCTACCATCAAGACCATATCCTACATTGTTTAAGAAGTAGAATTTTTCATTATCTATTATTGTATAAGGAAGATTAATTAAATATTTAGTAATATTTATAAGCGTATATGGCTTAGCATCTATATCTTTTATAAAATCATTACCATATTCTGGTGCAAACAAAAACACCTCACAATTAAGGTTATATTTTTTATATCTATTAATAAAAATATTGACAGTACCATCTCCACCAAGGATTATTATATTATCCTCTGGTGTAAGATTCTTAGAAAAATTATCATATTCTGTATCTAATGTATTAACATATATGATATTTTGAAATTGCTTTGAATAAATAGATTTAAACTTATCTAGTAATTCGATACCTTTTCCATTAGCAGTTAATGGATTATAAATAGTATAATACATACAAATCATCCCCCACCGTATAGTTTTATTTTAACACATTTTTTAAAAAATACCTAATTGCTTTGACTTTGAGATTGTATTATTATAAAATATTTAATGGAATTGAGGATATTATGAAAGAAATTAAGACATGGGATGAATTAAAATCTATTATAAGTAAATATTATTTATATGCTACAGATTATGATGGTACTATCATAGATAGTATGCCTACATGGTATCATTTTGCATCAGAATATGTTTTAAGCAAAGGTATTAAGCCAAAGCCAGGTTTAGATGATAGCATAAAATATAAAAGCAATATTGATGCGGCTAGAATTATTTATAAGGATTATAATATCCTACATAATGCTGCTGAGGTTTGTGAGGATATTAATAGATTTATGTGTGATGTTTATCCTAAAATTCCATTAAAAAGAAATAGTTTAGAACTATTAAAGCTTTTATCCGTATGTGGAAGAAATGTATTATCAAGTGCTACACCTGAAGTATTACTTGTACCTTCAGCTCAAGCACTTCAAATATTAGGTTATTATAAGGATATATATTCTGCAACTGACCTAGATAAGAGTAAGGATAGTGGAGCGCTTTTTAAGTATATTTTGAGGGAAGAAAACATTAATAAGAATCAAATGCTAGTCATTGAGGATTCTATTACAGCAATGAAGGTATGTAAGAAGATGGGGATAGATACACTTATAGTTGCTGATTATTCTAATAAGCATAATATAAAGGAAATAAAAAAATATGCTACATATTATGCTGATATTGAAAATCTAATTTAAAAGGAAGATATATTATGATAAGATTAATTGTAGATTCTGGTTCATCTATTAAACCAGAAGAAAAAGAGGAATATAGAATTGATCACATTATCCCTATTAGAGTAATGCTTGAAAATGATGATTATCTTGATGGAGTAAACCTAGATAATGATGTTTTTTATGACAGAATTATAAATGATAAGATTATGCCTAAAACATCTCTTCCAGCATTAGTTGATGTTGAGGATGTTGTAACAGAATATACTGATGCAGGTGATGATGTTATTATTCTTAGTATGGCATCAGGTATTAGTGGTACATATAACGCATTAAGATTGACATTTGAAGATAATCCTAAGGTTTATGTTGTTGATACAATTTCTGCTGTAGGTGGAATTAGAATCCTTGTTAATGAGGTTAATAAATATAGAGATACTAAGAGTGCAGATGAGATAGTTGATATTATCAATAAGCTTAAGGAAAGAATAGTAATTTATGCTATTCCTGAAACATTATTATATCTTCATAGAGGTGGAAGATTATCTAAGGTTGAATACCTACTTGGTTCTGTTATTGGTATTAAGCCTATTATTGGAATTGCAGAGAATAAGGTTAAAATGCTTGGTAAGGGTATTGGACTTGTTCGTACAATGAAGAAAATCAGTGAGGATGTAATGAAAGATTTTGATAAGGATTATCCTGTAGTTGCGGAATATACTTATAAGGATGATAATCTTTTAAAGCTTATCAAAAAGACTGATCCAGAATTTACTAATAATATTATCGCACATGATAATTTATCTTATGCAATTGCGGCTCATTGGGGACCTAATGCATTTGGTTTTGTTTATATCAAAAAGGCTTAATTGCCTTTTTATTTTATTGAAAATAGATTATAAATCCTCTATAATTAAGCTATAGTTCAATTTTTTGGGAGAAAATGATTTTTATAATTATTTGCACTTATTGAAAAAGAGAATAAAATATTATAAAATAATATTAGTTTTTAAGGAGTCGATTAATAATGTTATTTGAGAAGCAAGGATATAGTGAGGAAAATAATTTTAATACTAAGCCTATAATTAAGGTTGTAGGTGTAGGTGGAGGTGGTGGAAACGCCATCGATAGAATGATTGAAAATGAGGTTAGAGGTGTTGAGTTTATTGCAGTAAATACTGATGCTCAGGATTTAGCTGCATCTAGAGCTGATACACGTGTTCAAATTGGTAAGACTCTAACTCGTGGTCTTGGAGCTGGAGCTAACCCTACTAAGGGTAGAAATGCTGCCTTAGAATCTGAAGAGGATTTAAAGGAGGTTCTTAGTGGAGCTGATATGGTATTTATTACCTGTGGAATGGGTGGAGGTACTGGTACAGGTGCTGCCCCTGTTGTCGCAAGAATTGCAAAGGAAATGGGTTGTCTTACAGTTGCGATAGTTACTAAGCCATTCGCATTTGAGGGTGCTGAAAGAATGACTAAGGCTGTTTCAGGTCTTGAAGCAATTAAGCCTTATGTTGATACATTAATCGTCATTCCAAATCAAAGATTATTCTCAATTATATCTCCAGATACTAAGATGCTTGAATGCTTCCGTGAGGCTGATAATGTATTAAGACAAGGAGTTCAAGCAATTTCAGAGCTTATTAATTTCCCAGGTCTTATTAATGTAGACTTTGCTGATGTACGTACAGTTATGGCTGATAAGGGAACAGCTTTAATGGGAATTGGAATTGCTTCAGGTAAAAACCGTGGTGTTGAAGCTGCTCGTAGAGCTATTCATAGTGCCCTACTTGAGGTTTCAATTGATGGTGCTACTGATGCCATTGTTAATGTTACATCATCTGCTGATATTACAATGGAAGAGGTAAGATTAATTAATGAAGAGATTAGAAATAATTGCGATAAGAACCTTTCTGTAATATTTGGTACAGCTATTAATAACGATCTTGGAGATGAAATTGTAGTAACAGTTATTGCTACAGGATATGAGCTTAAGGCTAAGGAGAATGGTATTGAGGATTTAGCTTCATCAATTTTCGCAAATGTTTCTGATGATAATGTTGATTATAAGGGACAAAAGATTGATCAAACTGCAGATGATTTTGATTCATCTGAAGAAGAGGATGATAATGATGATTTAAATTCATTATTTGAAAATCCTAATGCTAAGGAGCTTCGTAAAGCTCAAGCTAAAAGACTTAAGGAAGAGGCTCGTGCTCGTAAGCTTGCTGAAAAGGAAAGAAAGAAGAGAGCTAAGAAGGGCTTAACTAATGATGATTTCGATACTGATAATGAGTATCCTGATTGGTTAAATCAATAAAGTGGAGATTTTCTCCACTTTTATCATATAAAAGCCTAAAAATATTTGGTTAATTATGTTATAATTAAGGTGTAATTTGGAGGTGGCAATATGATTTTAAAAACAAAAATTGCTGATATAAATGATGTTAGAAATATTTGTGGGATTGAAAATTCTAATATCAAGCAGATTGAGGAGCTATTTGGATGCCACATTGATATTAAGGGAGATCAGGTTTTATGTGATTTAAATGATGATTTTAAATTACATTTACTTGATGAATATTTTGAAATGCTTCAAACTATTTCGCATAACTATAATATAAATCTTACAATAAGAGATATTTTATATATTAAAAATATGCAGGATGCTGATAATCTTGAGGAATGCTATACACTTTATTCATGCCGTCATGTGGTAGGATATACTTCAACAAATAAGCCAATTTATCCTAAAACTATTAGACAAATTGATTATGTTAAGGCCTTATCTAAATATGATATGGTATTTGGTATAGGACCTGCAGGTACTGGTAAGACATATCTTGCAGTTATTCATGCAGTTTCTTTATTAAAGGCTGGAAAGATTAAAAAACTAATTCTTACAAGACCTGCAGTTGAAGCTGGTGAAAATCTAGGATTTTTACCTGGTGATTTAAAGGAAAAGATTGACCCATATCTAAGACCTTTATATGATGCATTATATGATTCACTAGGCCGTGAGCAAACAGATATGCTTATTGAAAAATCTGTTATAGAAATTGCCCCTCTTGCATATATGAGAGGAAGAACACTTGATAATGCTTATGTAATTCTTGACGAGGCACAAAATACTACTAATATGCAAATGAAGATGTTTTTAACTCGTTTAGGATTTAATTCTAAGATGGTTATTACAGGAGATATATCTCAAATTGATTTACCATCTAATGTTAAATCAGGATTAAAAACTGCAATTCATATCCTAAAGGGTATTAATAGAATATCAATTGTTGAATTTGAAAAATATGACGTTGTACGTCATCCGTTAGTCGCAAGAATTATTGAGCGATACGATGAAGAAGGAGTATAATATGAGAATACATTTTGTAAGCCACATTAGTGGAGATACAAAGGAATATATGAATCTTATAAGAGGAATATTTAAGCATGTAAGAGATTCTAGAGAATTTAATATAATCTTTGTTTCAAATGAAGAGATTCAGCAAATAAATAGAGATTATAGAGGAATTGATAGAGTTACTGATGTTATTTCATTTGCTCTTTTAGATAACGATTTATCTAACTATAATGCAGAGCGTGAGCTTGGAGATATTTTTATTTGCGTAGATAGAGCTAAGGAGCAAGCTTCTGAATATGGTCATTCAATTGAACGTGAGATAGGATTCTTATCTGTTCATGGATATCTACATTTATGTGGATATGATCATATGAATCCTGAGGATGAAAAGGTAATGTTTGCAAAGCAAGATGAGATTTTAAATAAAGCTGGACTTAGAAGAGGTTAATTTATGGAATTATTTTTAAAAGCTAAAGAAGCTACCATTTATTCCTATTCACCATATTCTAATTTTAAGGTTGGATGTGCAATAGAATTAAATGATGGTAGATTTATCTGTGGTACTAATATTGAAAACATTTCATATGGATTATCTATGTGTGCTGAAAGAGTAGCCATTTTTAAGGCTTTGTCAGATGGTATTTCAAAAAATGATATTAAAGCCTTGGCTGTGTATGCCAATACATCTGATTTTGTAAGACCTTGTGGTGCTTGCCTTCAGGTTTTTAGTGAGCTTTTAAATAAGAACTGTAAAATCTATCTTTTAAATAAAAAATTAGAGAGTAAGGAGGTAACCATAGAGGATTTACTCCCTATGGGATTTAATAGCCTTGAGTAACGAATATAAATCTGGCTTTATTTCTATAATTGGCAAGCCAAATGTTGGTAAATCAACATTATTAAATACAATAATTGGACATAAGATTGCAATCATGAGTGATAAGCCTCAAACTACAAGAAATACAGTTCTTGGAGTTTATACAACATCTGAGGCTCAAATTATTTTTACTGATACACCAGGTATTCATCATCCTCATGATGCCCTAGGTGAGTTTATGAATGATTCATCATATAACTCAATAAAGGGTGTAGATGCAATTTTTTATATGGTTACTGCAACTGATAGATTAAATACTCTTGATAAAGAGATAATAGAGCGTCTTAAGAATACTAAGAAGCCTATTTATCTTATAATTAATAAGATTGATTTATTAAAGAAAAAGAGTGATCTTGATAAGGTCGTTGTTCAATATATGAATGAGCTACCATTTAAAGGTATATATCCTGTATCTGCATTAGAGAAGACTAATGTTGGTGAGCTTTTAGATGATATAAAGAAACTTCTGCCTGAAGGGCCTAAATATTATCCTGATGATATGATTTCAGATCATCCAGAAAGATTTATTATAGCTGAGCTTATAAGAGAAAAAATATTACAGCTTACTCGTGAGGAGGTCCCTCACTCAGTAGCTGTTACTGTTGATTCTTTAAAAAAGCTTCCTGATGAAGAGGATATGGTTGAAATCTACGCTACAATTTATGTAGAGCGTCAATCTCAAAAGAAAATTATTATTGGTAATGGTGGTTCTTTAATTAAGGAGATAAAAAGAAGAGCTAAAAAGGATATTAAGACACTTCTTGGAAGTCAGTGTGTTATAGATCTTTGGGTAAAGGTTAAGGAGGACTGGAAGGATAGAAAGGATGTTTTAAGAACTCTTGGCTATTCTAAGGATAATTACTAATGGAAAATATATGTCTTGAAGGTATAGTAGTAAGCTCACTTATATATAAAGAGAAGAGTAAAATTGTATATATTTATACGAAGGATGGAATGGTTTCATTTAGAGCCTTAGGCTCATTAAATGAAAAAAAAGGAATGCTTCCGCTTACAACAACTATGAATAGGGTAAGTGTTATAATGACCGATAAAGCATTCCCTAGGGCTATTGACTATACCCTTTATGACTCGTATGAATATATTAAAGATGACTTAAAAAAGACTTTATTTATGCAATATATTTTAGAAATTATTTCAAAGCTTCCTGAGGACTCTCCTCATGAAAGAATATATAGTCTATTAAAAAGAGTATTAGAGCTTTTTAAAGATTATGATGGATTAATGCTTACAACACTTTTTATGATTAAAATGACATATTCATTTGGTGTTGCACCTATTTTGAAAAAATGTGTTATATGTAATAATCCAAATACTATGTATTTTAGTATTCGTGATGGTGGAGCATTATGTGGTAATCATCATAAGAGAGAAGTATTTAATAAGGATATATTAGATAAGATAAAGGAAATATATTTTATAGATATTTATAATGACTCTTTAGATAAGATTAAGGGATATGATATGATTGAGCTTTTTAGAATAGTTAATCTATATTATTCAAGTCATGTAGATATTTATTTAAAGGGAGCTTCATCATTAATTTTTTAAACAAAGGCACAATATCGTGCCTTGCTTTTGTAAAAAAAAGTCACTTCAATGAAGTGACTGTATTTTTTAATTGGAGCAGGTGAAGGGAATCGAACCCTCGTAGTCAGCTTGGAAGGCTGAGGTTCTACCATTAAACTACACCTGCATCTATATATAACAATAGATTAGAAGTATATAATTAATTAAAATGGAGCAGGTGAAGGGAATCGAACCCTCGTAGTCAGCTTGGAAGGCTGAGGTTCTACCATTAAACTACACCTGCATATATAAGATGAATAATTATATACAGCTAATTCTATTGGAATATTTAGCACGATTTAGATTATATAAGAAAGAACCTTATGTGTCAAGATAAATTTATAAAAAAAATAAGCAAAGTTTTTGATTTTTTTTATGGTTTTGATAGAATATTATCAGGAGATGAATTATTAATGCTTTTACATTTAGAAGGAAATGAATTAGATAAGATTATTAAAGCTAATGAAAAGGTTCTTGTTGATTTTTATGCTGACTGGTGTATGCCATGCAAAATGCTTGGTGGTTATATTGAAGAATTAGTTTTAGAGCATCCTGAGATGATGGTTGCGAAGGTCAATGTTGATAATAATCAAGAGACTTTTGAAAAATATGGAGAAGAGTCAATTCCACTTTTACTTATGTTTAAAAATGGAAGGCTTATAAAAAAAATAGTTGGATTTATTCCAAAAGCAAATGTTTGGAGGTTATATAATGAATAATATATACGATACAATTATTGTTGGTAGTGGACCTGCTGGTATTAGTGCTGCTATATATTTAAAGAGATATAATTTAAATCCACTTGTTATTTCAAGTGGAAAGAGTGCATTATCTAATACTATGATTGAAAATTATTATGGATTTGAATCTATTAGTGGTGAGGATTTGTATAATAAAGGTATTAAGCAGGCACAGCATTTAGGTATAGAGATTGTTACAACTGAGGTTGTAGGAATTGATCCTTATGATGATATGAAGGTTATTACTACATCTGGTGATTATCATGCAAGAAGTGTATTACTTGCGACTGGTAAGGCTCGTAATAAACTAAATGTAAAAGGTTCTAAGGATCTTATTGGTAAGGGTATTTCTATGTGCGCTACTTGCGATGGATTCTTTTATAGAGGTAAGAAGCTTGGTATTTTAGGTTCAGGTTCATTTATGGAGTCTGAGCTTGAGGTGCTTTTAAGATTTACTAAAGATGTTACAGTATTTAGTAATGGAGTAAACTATAATAATCCTAATGTTAATGTTGTTTGTGATGAAATTGTTGAGGTTACAGGTGAGGATCATTTAAAATCTATTAAGACAGCTAATTCTGAATATGAGCTTGATGGATTGTTTGTAGCCTTAGGAAGTGCTAATGCCTTAGATTTTGCAAATCATATAGGTATGGAGCTTGATAAGAATAACAATGTTTTGGTCGATTCAAATTTTATGACAAATGTTAAGGGCATATTTGCTGCTGGTGATGTCATTGGTGGGTTTATGCAGGTTTCTAAGTCTGTAAGTGATGGAGCTCAGGCTGCCTTAGCTATTAAGAATTATCTTAAGAATAATTAAAATAAATTAGCTTTAGTCGTTGGACTAAAGTTTTTTTATTTATTCTAACCACTCTATTATATTTTATGATATAATTTTTTTGAGGGGTTAATTATGAAAGTAATATTTACATCAAAAAGAAGTATTTCAATGTTGATATTCCTTATATTCGCAATACTTTTTGTGTTCTTTGGATATCAGCTTATAAGACCATTTTTATATTTTATTGGTGGATGTATCTGTCTTGCAGGTCTTATCAAGCTTACCTTCCTTAATAAAAGTAATACACCTATTGCTGATTATGTTTTAGATTTGATTGAAGGAATTGACGATATTTTTATTGGTGTAATATGTGTTAAGTTCTGGGACTATAATTATGTAATTTTTGTTCTTGGTATTATTTATACAATTATTCCAATTATAAGATTATTTATGGCTAAGAATAAAATTAACCAACTTTTTGTAGATTCCTTAAAATATCTTGCATCTATAGTTATGATTTCTTGTATAAGAGAGGAAGTTATTTCTGGATATGTAGTTGCTGCTATTATGTTTGGAATTGTTATATTTATTTTTGTATCATTGATTATAAAAATTAGAAGAATAAAGAGGAGTGAGTATTTACATGAAATCGAAAATTAGTGCTAAAAAACAAAGATTTTCTCCAATGTGGTATGTTGTTGGAGTTGGTTCTGTATTAGTTATTTTATTATTTGTTGTGTCTTCTGTTATAAATGTAGGAGAGAAGTTTAGAGGACTTGGTTCTTATGGTAAGTATATTGAATGGGGATTTTACGCAATTGTCGCTATTCTTTTATGGTTCCTATTGATTAATCCAATTAGAATTATTCTTAAATCACCAGATTTATCTGTTATTACATCATTTGATGCAGATGATAAGAAGTATGATCATCTATATAAGAAGGTTGCTAAAAACATTGTTAAGAATAATGAGCTTAAGGATGATGATGTTAAGCTTTTAACTGAATATAAAAATGTTAATGAGCTTAAGCTTAACCTTCAAATTGTTTTTGATAGAAGTGTTAAGAAGGATTTAAATAAGATTATTATTAATAGAGCTAAAACTGTTATGATATCAACTGCAATTTCTCAAAATGCTCATGTTGATATGTTTACAGTTTATGCTGTTAACCTAAATCTTATTAAAACACTTGTTGAAAGATGTGGATTTAGACCTTCATATAGAAATCTTTCAAAGCTTTCTGTTAAGGTTTTAGGTACAGCACTTATTGCCGATGGTCTACAATCTATTTCAATAGATGACCTATTACCTAATAGTGCTATGAATACTTTAAATAATATTCCTTTAATTAAGCCAGTTCTTTCTAGTGTTACTCAGGGTGTTACAAATGCCCTTCTTACAATTCGTATTGGAGTTGTTACTCGTAAATATTTATTTAAGGATGGAGCAGTTGTTACTCGTGAGGATATAAGAAGTCAGGCATGGAAGGAGTCTTTAAAGCTTATCCCTGAGCTTGTTGCAGATACATTTACATTTGTTCCAAAGAAGATTGTTAATTTCTTTTCAAAGGACAAGAAGCAGCAAGAGCCTAAGCAAATAGAGGGATAAGAGATGAGATTACTTGGAAAGAATGATAAGCATGATTATAAGAAAGGCTCTAGAGTTATAAGAAGAATTGGTGTTAGAGCCATTATTATAGAAGATAACAAAATATTTTTATCATATTCTTCAAGAAATAAGTTTTATAAGCTTCCTGGTGGAGGAGTTAATAAAGGAGAATCTATTATAGAGGCTTTAAAAAGAGAAACTCTTGAAGAGGTTGGTATTGATATTTTAAATAAATCAATTAAAAGATATGGCTTATACATTGATAAATGGAGATCAGTAAGGCTTAATGATGGAGATGCAATATGGGTTCAAAAGTCATTTTGCTTTATATGTAAAAGATATGGTGAGCTTAAGGATATAATGCCTACAGATAGTGAAATATATGAACAATCTGAAAGAAGATTTGTTTCAGTAGATGAGGCTATAGCTACTAATGAAGCTAGAATGAAGAGTATTGAGTATTCTAATAAGGAAAGATTTTTAGAAAGAGATACTGAAATACTTAAGCTTATTAAAAAAGAACTTATAGATAATGATAAAAAAAGAAAAAATTAAATTGACATTTACTTTAAGTTATAATAGAATAATAATGTTGTAACATGCACCACTTAGAAAAGGTCATAAATATTACTTAGTAATTACCTTAATAGTGAGTCTTAAAAAATATCAGGAGGTGTAACGACATGTATGCAATTTTAGAAACAGGTGGAAAGCAATACAAGGTAGAGGTTGGAACAACTTTATACGTTGAAAAGCTTGAGGCTAATGAGGGTGACAAGGTTACTTTCGATAAGGTTTTATATGTTAACGGACAAGCTGGAGCTCCTTATGTAAAGGGTGCTACTGTAACTGCAAAGGTTGAGAAGCAAGGACGTGGAAAGAAGATTATTGTCTTCAAGTATAAGCCAAAGAAGAAAGAGCACAATAAGAAGGGTCATCGTCAATCTTATACAAAGTTAACTGTTGAAGCAATTAATGCTTAATAGTATATGACCAAATATAGTATAAAGAATACTTTAAATCTATATAGTATTGAAATAAGTGGACATGCTGGGTTTGCTGATAAGGGACTCGATATAGTATGCTCTGCTATTTCAACTGCTATTTATATGACTAGAAACCAAATAGAGGTGCTAGAACCTAGTTACAATCTTTCTAATATTAAATTAGAAGAGGGATATGCATATTTTGAGGTGCCTAAGGAATATAAAAATGCAGTTAAGATTCTAGAAGTTCTAGAATTTACATTGAACAATTTGGAAAGTCAATTTCCTAAACATATTAAAAAATTAAAGTAGGAGGTGCTTTTATGTTAGCTTTAAATATCCAATTATTCGCTTCTAAAAAGGGAGTAGGATCAACTAAGAACGGACGTGATTCTCAAGCTAAGAGACTAGGAGCTAAGGCTTCTGATGGTGAGTTCGTTTCAGCAGGATCAATTTTATATCGTCAAAGAGGAACTAAGGTTCTTCCAGGAAATAACGTTGGACGTGGTGGAGACGATACATTATTTGCTAAGACAACTGGTGTTGTTAAATTTGAGCGTGTAGGACGCGATAAGAAGCAAGTTTCTGTTTATCCAGAGGACTAATTATTTAGATACCCACTGCTGGGTATCTTTTTTTTGAAAAAATATAGAAGGGAGGCATAGCTTATGTTTCTTGATTCAGTTAAGATAGAGGTTAATGCTGGTAAGGGTGGTAATGGTATTGTAGCTTACCGCCGTGAGCTTAAAGTAGAGCGTGGAGGTCCTTTTGGAGGATCTGGTGGAAAGGGTGGAGACATCGTTTTTAGAGGTAATTCTGGTCTTTCTACACTTTTAGACCTAAAATTCATGAAGGTTGTCAAAGGAAATAATGGCGAAAATGGTAGAAATAAGGGTATGTATGGTGCATCTGCAGAGGATACTGTTATAGAGGTACCACTTGGAACTACTGTTTATGATGATGACACTAATGAGGTTATAGCAGATATTACTAAGCCTATGCAAACGGCTATTATTGCAAAAGGTGGACGTGGTGGACGTGGTAATATGGCTTTTGCGACTGGAATAAATAAATGCCCTGATTTTTCAGAACAGGGTGAGCCTGGTGAGCAAAGATTTATTAGATGTGAGCTTAAGGTTTTAGCTGATTGTGGACTTGTAGGATTCCCATCTGTTGGTAAATCTACATTAATTAATGCCTGCTCAGCCGCTAAGGCTAAGGTTGCTGCATATCACTTTACAACTATTGTACCAAATCTAGGTATGGTAAGACTTGGTGATGAAAGATCATTTGTAATGGCTGACCTTCCAGGTATTATTGAAGGTGCTTCACAGGGACTTGGACTTGGACTTCAATTCCTTCGTCATATTGAAAGATGTCGTGTTATTGTACATGTAATTGATATGGCAGGTTCTGAAGGAAGAGATCCACTTGATGATTTTGAAAAAATCAATGCAGAGCTAAAATCTTATAAGATGAACCTTATGAAGAGACCTATGATAGTAGCTGCAAATAAGATGGATTTAGATGGTGCAGAGGATAATCTTAAGAGATTTAAGGAAAAATATCCTGATATCACAGTATATCCTATTTCAGCATATACACATCAAAATCTTGATCCATTATTATACAAGATAGCTGATACCCTTGAGGTTACCGAGGAATTCTCACTTCTTGAGGAGGATGAAGCTTCATCTGTTGTTAATTATACATTCCGTGAGGAAGAAAAAATGTTTGAAATATCTAAGGATGATGCTGGTCGCTATATAGTTACTGGTAAGCCTTTAGAGAGAATCGTTGCAATGCTTAATTTAAACCAAGAATCTGCAGTTATTCGTTTTACTCGTCAACTTAGAAGCTTCGGAGTTGATGATGCATTACGTAAGGCTGGATGTAAGGATGGAGACATTGTACGAGTTTTAGATATGGAATTTGAATTTAGAGACTAATTTCTAGTCTCTTTTTTATTATTATTTCTAATAATAATTGACAAAAAATCGCTTTGATTTTATAATAATTTAGTAAGTTTATAATATTTACAGAAAGAGGATATTTGTAAAATGAAAAGAATTGACATTTTAAACCAAATCTCAAACATTGGTGTTGTTGCCGTTGTTAGAGGTAATAGTGCTGAGCAAGCTATTAAGATTGCTGATGCATGTATCGAGGGTGGAGTTTCTGCTATCGAGTTAACTTATACTGTACCTGGAGCTCGTAATATCATTGAGCAACTAGATGCTAAGTATGGAAACCGCAAGGATGTAGTTATCGGAGCTGGATCAGTTCTAGACCCTGAAACTGCTAAGGGAGCTATCGAGGCTGGAGCTAAGTTTATCGTTGCACCTTCATTCAATGAAGAGGTAGCTAAGCTTGCTAATAGATACCAAATTCCTTATGTACCAGGAACTCAAACAATCAAGGAGATTGTTACAGCTATGGAGTATGGTTCAGAGGTTATTAAGGTATTCCCTGGAGATATTCTAGGACCTAAGTTCATCAAGGATGTTCACGGACCACTTCCTTATGCAAACCTTATGCCTTCTGGAGGAGTTTCTCTAGAGAATATTAAGGATTGGGTTAATGCAGGAGTAGTAGCAGTATCTGCTGGATCTTCATTAACTGCTGGAGCTAAGAAGGGTGACTATGCACTTGTTACTGAGACTGCTAAGGCATTCGCTAACGAGTACAAGGCTGCTGTAGCTGCTAAGAATTCTAAGTAATTATTAAATATATTTATCAAATTGGAGAGATGCTAATGGCTGAGAAAATAATAACATTTGGAGAGATAATGCTAAGATTATCAACTCCAAACAATTACACAATCAATCAAACAAATTCATTCATCTCTAACTATGGTGGAGGCGAGGCTAATGTTGCCATCGCCCTATCCCACATGGGACATAAGACATATTTTATGTCAAAGCTACCTCCTAACCAACTAGGAGATGGTGCCATAGGACACCTAAGAAAGCATGGAGTTAATACAGACTACATCGTTAGAGGATCTACAACAATGGGAATATATTTCCTAGAAACAGGTTTTGGTGGACGTGCTTCTAAGGTTATTTATAACCGTAAGCATAGTGCTATTACTCGTATTCAGCTAGATGAATTTAATCTAGATGAGGTCTTCAAGGATGCAACTTGGTTCCATGTGTCAGGTATTTCTCTAGCCTTAAACGATAGAGTTAAGGTATTTGCTATTGCTTGTGCTAAATATTGTAAGGAGCATGGAATTCCTGTTTCATTCGATTTCAATTATAGAGCTAAGCTATGGACAATTGAGGAGGCAATCCCTGCCTATAGAGAAATAATCCAATATGTTGATGTAACATTTGGAAGCTTCTTTGATGCTAACACACTTATTGGTATTCCATTAGATAAGGGTCTTGAAAATGCATCTATGCATGAAAAGAGAGCTAATGTATTCCCTAAGCTTATGGAAAAATATGGTGTTAAGTATATGTTTGGTACAGATAGAGTTATTTATAGTGCTACAGAAAATTCACTTGCTGGATATGTATATTCTAAGGATAATTTCTATTTATCAGAGCCAATCAAATTCATGATTTATGACCGTATTGGTGGTGGAGATGCTTTTGCATCTGGAGTAATTCATGGATTATTAAAGGATTTCAATGATCCTAAGTATGCAGTTAATTTTGGTCTTGCGACTTCAGTATTAAAGCATACTATTTATGGAGATGCATGTACTCTTACTGCTGAAGAGATAGAGGAGTTCATGAATCAAAACGGTACTGCAGAAGTACAAAGATAGGAGATTTATTATGATAGTTGGAAAGTTAAAGGACCTTCACAGATACAAGGGTATCGCTAAGAATATTGATACTGCTATTGATTTCTTAGAGAATAATGATGTTCTTGCTATGGAGAAGGGTAAGTATCATATTGACGGAGACAATGTTATTCTAAATCGTGACACTTATGTTGCTAAGGATTTAGAGGATTGCTTCTTCGAGAATCACAAGAACTATATGGATCTTCAAGTAGTTCTAAAGGGTAAGGAAGTATTTGGATATACAGATATTACTAACCCAACACTTAAGGTTACTACTCCTTATAATGTTGAAAAGGATGTAACAAAATATTCATGTGATGGAGGAGTATTCTTCACACTTGAAGAGGGTTATGCCCTAGTATACCCTGAGGATGTTCATCTAGCTAAGTGTAAGGCTAACGATGAAATCGTTGAAAAGGCAGTTCTAAAAATAAAAATAGAAGAAAAATAAAACAAGGAGAAAACAATGAAAAATTTAACTATTAAGGCTTCAAAGAAAGTTGTAACTATGGGAGAAATCATGTTACGTCTTTCTACACCAGCTAACACAAGATTTGTTCAAGCAAATCAATTCGACATCATTTTCGGAGGAGGAGAGGCTAACGTTGCAGTTTCATGTGCTAACTATGGTCTTCCTGCTACATTCGTAACAAAGCTACCTAATAACCCTATTGGACAAGCAGCTTTAAATTCACTACGTCGTTATGGAGTAGATACTACTCAAATCGCTCGTGGTGGAGACAGAATTGGAATTTATTATTCTGAGACTGGAGCTTCAATGAGAGGATCTTCAGTAGTTTATGACCGTGCTCATTCTTCAATTGCTGAGGCATCTGTATCTGATTTCGATTTCGATGCTATTTTCGCTGATGCTGCATGGTTCCACTGGTCAGGAATTACACCTGCTATTTCTGATGCATCTGCATTAGTTCTAGAGGCTGCTTTAAAGGCTGCTAAGAAGCATGATGTAATTGTTTCAGTTGACCTAAACTTCCGTAAGAAGCTATGGACTTCAGAGAAGGCTATTTCAGTTATGAAGCCATTAATGAAGTATGTTGATGTATGTATCGGAAACGAAGAGGATGCTGAGCTTTGCTTAGGATTCAAGCCAGATGCTGATGTAAATGCTGGTAAGACTGATGCTGCAGGATATGAAGGAATCTTCAAGGCAATGAAGAAGGAGTTCGGATTCAAGTATGTTGTATCTACACTTCGTGAGTCATTCAGTGCTACATTCAATGGATGGAAGGCTCTAATCTATGATGGAGAAGAGTTCTATCAATCTAAGAGATATGAGTTAAACCCAATCGTTGACCGTGTTGGAGGAGGAGACTCATTCGCTGGAGGACTTATCTATGGAATGATTACTAAGGCTACTCAAGGAGAGGCTTTAGAGTTCGCTGTTGCTGCATCTGCATTAAAGCACACTATCAATGGAGACTATAACCTAGTTACTGTTGATGAGGTTGAGAAGCTTGCTGGTGGAGACGCTTCAGGAAGAGTTGCTCGTTAATTTTATTTTTAAAACAAGAGATAATCGAAAGGTTATCTCTTTTCGTATACTAAAACTA
>DEWQ01000001.1:0-64794 GCA_002363705.1 Caryophanales bacterium UBA3206
ATCTATGCCGTTATAGTCTCTATAATGATATTAGAAGTTAGAATCTTATGATTTTAATCATGAGAGGTTCAAGATTTAAGAATTGATGAAGAATTATTTTTAAAATTAGACTTTAATTTTATTATAAAAATCGCCCCATTATATCATTCAAATACATTATTAACACTAGTTAAATATATAAAAGGACATTATAGGAAAGGAAGTAAATAATTTTGAAAGAATTAGATTTATATGAAGGATTCGAAGAATATGATGAGTATGACTTCATTGCTGTAGATGAAAATAATAATGTTTTATATTTCATTAAAGCATGGGAAGGCTTCGTTGATGAAATCTTTAGAGAGCCTGATTTATCTGGAAAAGGATGGACTGGTTTTACAAAGCTATATCAAGAAGGAATACTAGATGATTCATATACTAGAAATAATCCTTATATAGTAGAAAATGTTACTGAATTTTATAATGATTTATTAAATTATAAAGATGTTAGTCTCGATAATGAAGCTAAAGAATTATATGATGGGTTACTAGAATTAGCAAAATTATGCATAGATAGCCATTGTAAGATTTATTTAGCTATCGAATAGCGAGGTGATTACAAAATGTCAAGGTATCTAGTTAGATACCGTTTATTTTATCATTTTACATTTGTGCCCAAATGTTATATATTAGTATTGTAAATGGAGATGAATAATATGTTTAATCAACAAGAATACATTAATGATTTTATTAAAAATACATATAAAACCGTTAAATTAAGGATTAGAAATGATGATAAAATATTAATAAATAAGATTAATAGTGTTGACAATATAAATCAATATTTAATTGGATTAATAACTAAAGATATATATGATAATAGAAAATATAACTACATTAATAATGATATAAAAATTGATTTTGAATTATCTCATACTATGCAAGATTTAGTTGATAAGGCAGAAAAAGCGGATATATTAGAAGATTATGGTCTTTATATGAATTTAGTAGATGCTATTGATTCACAAGCTAAAAAAGAAGTAAATAGGCATTTAATTACTGAAACTGAGTGGAGAAAACTAGTAAAGAGATATGAATTATGATTGAAATTATAGATTTTATTATTTTTTGAATAATATACATTATGCATGTTATCAATGATAATGCATAAATATACTATTCTTATTTTTTCTTTTCATTGATTTTTCATATCTCTTATAGTAAAATAACAACGTATAAAAGAGGTATGTTATTATGTCAATTTTAGGAAATCAATCAATAGGTAAGGAAAATAAGGGAAGTGCTCTTACAATTGGTAAGGAAGCTCGTGAGGCTAAGGCATTAGATAGTAGAGTCATTGACTCAACAATAGGAATGCTTTTTGATGAGGATGGTAAGTTCTATACATTTAAAATGGTAGATAAGATTATTAAGGAGCTTACACCACGTCAAAAATTTGGATATCCTGCAACTGCGGGAGATCAAAAGTATCATGAAGCTGTAAAGCACTGGATTTTTAGAGAATATTACGATGACATAACATCAAAGATGCAAACTCGTGTTATTGCAACTCCAGGTGGAACAGGAGCTATTTGTTCTGCATTAACTAATTATCTATCTCTAGGAGATAAGGCTTTATTCCCTAATTATATGTGGGGTAATTATACTCAATTAGCTCGTGAGGCTAATTTAGGATATGACACATATGAGCTTTTTGATAATGATGGAAATTTTAATATAGATGATCTACGTAAGAAGTGTAATGAAATGAAGAAGGCTCAAGGAAGAGTTTTAGTTGTTATTAATGACCCATGCCAAAATCCTACTGGATATATTATGAAATATACAGAGTGGATGCAGGTTGTTGATATTGCTAATTCAATTTCAAGAGATGGGACACCATTTGTTTTATTATATGATATGGCATATATTGATTATGATTCTAGAGGATTTGAAGCTTCAAGAAAGAATATAGATTTATTAACTAATCTAGGTGATAATGCTATGGCTATTCTTGCTTTTTCAGGTTCAAAGACTTTAGGTCTTTATGGATTACGTATTGGAGCTGAAGTATGTATTTGTAAGAATAAGGCTGATGCTGATGAGTTCTTCCAAGCTAATGAATATACTGGAAGAGGAAAATGGAGCTCATCATCAATCCTTGGTATGAATATTATTTCTGAGACTTTAACTAATCATAAGGAGGAATTTGAGGCTGAGCTTGCTTATGCACAAAAGCTTTTAATTGATAGAGCAAATCTATTTATTGAAGAGGCAAAGAAGAATAATCTTAAGACATTACCTTATCAATGTGGATTCTTTGTTACTATTCCATGTGAGGACCCTAAGGCTGTATTTGAGGCTTTAAAGGAAAGAGGAGTTTATATTATTCCACTTAAGGGAGTTATAAGAGTAACATTATCATCTATTACAAATGAAGAAATAGTTCGTATTGTAAAGATTATTAGCGAGGTACTTTCGAAATAAGGATTTCCGATTGGAAATCTTTTTTCTTTTTTAAAAGCTTGTTGACAAGGCTTGTTTTTTGCAATAAAATAGATAAAATCAAAAAAATTAGAAGGAGATATATTATGGCACATTATTTTACAGAAACATCAAGAACATTTGCAGAATATTTATTAATTCCTGGATATACAGGACCAGACAATATTCCAGCTAATGTATCTTTGAAAACCCCACTTGTTAAGTTTAAAAAAGGTGAAAAGCCAGCATTAAGCTTAAATATTCCAATGGTTTCAGCAATTATGCAGTCTGTATCAAATGATACACTTGCGATTGCGCTTGCCAAGGAGGGTGGAGTTTCATTTATTTATGGATCTCAATCAATTGAATCTGAGGCTGCAATGGTTAAGAAGGTTAAGGATTATAAGAAGGGATTTATCACTTCAGATTCTAATCTTACTCCAAATGATACCCTAGAGGATGTTGTCAATATGACTGCACGTACAGGGCATAGAACTATTGCAATTACTGAGGATGCTACACCTAATGGTAAGCTTCTTGGTATTGTTACTTCTAGAGATTATAGAATATCTAGAACACCAAAGGATACAAAGATTAAGGATTTCATGACACCTTTAGCTAAATTAATTACAGCTCCAGATACTACAACTCTAAAAGAGGCAAATGATATTATTTGGGAGCATAAGCTAAATAGTCTACCTTTAGTAGATAAGAATGGAAATCTTACATACATGGTATTCCGTAAGGATTATGAATCACATAAGGAGAATGAGAATGAGCTTCTAGATTCTCATAAGTCATATGTTGTAGGAGCTGGTATTAATTCAAGAGATTATGCCGAGCGTGTTCCAGCATTAGTAGAGGCTGGAGCAGATGTATTATGTCTAGATTCATCTGAAGGATACTCTTGCTGGCAAGCTAATGCTATCAAGTGGATTCGTGAAAAATATGGTGACAAGGTTAAAATTGGAGCTGGAAACGTTGTTGATGGAGAAGGATTCCGCTTCCTTGCTGAGGCCGGTGCTGATTTTGTAAAGATTGGTATTGGTGGTGGTTCTATTTGTATTACTCGTGAAACAAAGGGTATCGGTAGAGGACAAGCAACAGCTGTTATTGATGTAGCTCGTGAGCGTGATAAGTATTATGAGGAAACAGGTATTTATGTACCAATTTGCTCTGATGGTGGAATTGTTCATGATTACCATATTACTCTTGCTCTTGCTATGGGTGCTGATTTTGTAATGCTTGGACGTTATTTTGCTCGTTTTGATGAGTCACCTAACGCAAAGGTTAAGATTAACGGAAGATTTGTTAAGGAGTATTGGGGAGAAGGTTCAAACCGTGCTCGTAATTGGCAACGTTATGATTTAGGTGGAAAGACTGGACTTACATTCGAAGAGGGTGTAGATTCATATGTTCCATATGCTGGTGCATTAAAGGATAATGTTGAACTTACTACATATAAGATTAAATCAACAATGTGTAACTGTGGAGCTCTAGATCTTGCAGAACTTAGAGATAAGGCTAAGCTTACAGTTGTGTCTTCAACATCTATTGTTGAGGGTGGAGCTCATGATGTTACTTTAAAGAACGGAAATAATAACCAATAATACATAATCCAGGAGACATTCCTGGATTTTTGTTTGTTATAAATATACAATTATAATAATTTATAAAATTATTAACTTTCGTTTGTTTATTGTAGAAATAAAATATATAAAAATAAAACGCTTTACATAAAATTTTCTAGTGTTATTAAATTGTTTATGATAAAATATTATTATGAATAATAATCTACTTTTTTAGATTAGTTAACTTTAGAATGGATGGGATTTAATATGGCCAAGAATTTTATTCATCAAGTTAATATTCATAAGTGTCATCACATGGTGATATTTTTTAAACGCGTAAAAAACGATGTTTGTTGACGTCGTTTTATTTTTTTAGGAAAGGAATTAATTGAAAAATGACCGATTTAGAGATTGCACAAAATGCGAAAATGGACAAAATTACTGATATTGCTAAGAAGGTTGGAATTGAAGAAGATGATCTTGAGCTTTATGGTAAATATAAGGCTAAGCTAAGCCTTGATGTGCTTAAAAAGCATAACAAGAATGGTAAGGTTATTCTTGTTACAGCCATTAACCCAACACCTGCAGGAGAAGGAAAGAGTACTACAACTATAGGACTTGCTGATGCATTTACTAAGCTTGGAAAGTCTTGTGTAGCAGCTATTCGTGAGCCAAGCTTTGGACCTGTTCTTGGAGTTAAGGGAGGTGCTGCTGGTGGTGGATATGCCCAAGTAGTACCAATGGAAGATATTAACCTTCACTTCACAGGAGATATTCATGCAATTACAACTGCTAATAATGCAATTGCGGCAATTATTGATAACCACATTCATCAAGGAAATGCATTAGGTATTGACCCAAGAAGAATTATTTGGAAGAGAGTTCTTGATATGAATGATAGAGCATTAAGAAATGTCGTAGTAGGTCTAGGAGGAGCCGCAAATGGAGTACCTCGTGAGGATCATTTCGATATTACTGTTGCTTCAGAAATCATGGCTTTATTATGCTTAGCTAAGAGCTTAGATGACTTTAAGGAAAGAGTAAAGCAAATTGTTGTTGCTTATAAGTATGATAAAACTCCAGTTACTGTTAATGATTTAGGATGTGCTGGTGCAATCACAATGATTATGAAGGATGCAATTAAACCTAACCTAGTTCAAACACTTGAGCACACACCAGTTTTAATACATGGTGGACCATTTGCTAACATTGCACATGGATGTAATAGTGCAATTGCTACAAAGATGGCAATGTCTTTAGGAGACTATGTTGTAACAGAAGCAGGATTCGGTGCTGACCTTGGAGCTGAGAAGTTCTTAGATATTAAGTGCCGTAAAACTGAGATTAAGCCAAGTGCTGTAGTTATTGTTGCAACAATCCGTGCATTAAAGATGCATGGTGGTGTAGCTAAGAAGGATTTAGGCGTTGAGAATGTAGAGGCTTTAAAGAGGGGATTTGAAAATCTTGAGAAGCATATTGAAAATATCAAGAAGTTCAACCTTCCATATGTAGTAGCTATCAATAAGTTTATGACTGATACAGATGCAGAAATAAAGGCATTGATGGATTGGGCTACAGCTAACGGACATACAGTATCATTATCTGAGGTTTGGGGTAAGGGTTCACTTGGTGGACTTGACCTAGCTGAAAAGGTAATCGAGAAGGTTGAGAAGACTGATGGAGCTAAAACATTTAAGTATCTATATGATGAAAATGATACTATCAAGAATAAGATTACAACTATATGTAAGGAAATATATGGTGCAGATGGAGTAGATTTCAGTACTAAGGCATTACAACAGATTGCTACATTTGAGGAAAACGGATGGGATAAGCTTCCTATTTGTATGGCAAAGACTCAATATAGCTTATCTGATGATCCAACTAAGCTTGGAAGACCTACTGGATTTAGAATTAGCATTCGTGAGCTAAAGCCATCAATTGGTGCAGGATTCATAGTAGCTCTTACAGGAGACGTTATGACAATGCCTGGATTACCTAAGGCACCAGCTGCTCTTAATATGGATGTAGTTGATGAAAAAGTTATTGGTTTATTTTAAAAAAGGAGATAAAAAACAATGGAGTATGTAACAGGAAAAAGACAAGTAGTATTTAATTTCTCAGAGAATTTCTGCAAGACAGAAAATGAAGTTTTAAACAGTGCTTGTTTCAAGGATGTATGGGGAAGATTTATTAAGAGAGTGTTTGAAACTGAGAATCAAACATTCTTACCAGTTTTAACAGTTTTCCCTAAGTCAAAGGTTGTTAATCAAACAATTGATTTATTTAAGCTATTAATGAGCTTTACAGTTGAAGAAATTGAGGAAATGAATCCTTTCTATGCAAAGGCATTATCAATGAAGGAAGTTTTATATGATTTAGTACAAAGCTTCTATGACTACTGGAGACGTTTAGAGCGTTATGCAGTAGTTTTGACTCGTGCAACTAGGGATGGAGTTGAGTCTTCATCATTCGTTGAGGCACAAAGCGAGTTCAATAATGTAGTATTATCTACATATAGAACTATTTGCGAAAAGCTATATGGAAAGTCATTCCCAATTTATCGTCAGCTTCCAGCTGGAGTTAATGCGGCATTATTATTATCAAGAAATGAATGGATGGATAAGACTTCACCATATTATTTCTTAGCTAAGAGTGATGCAATTGAGCGTATCGTAATACGTCCACCATTCATTTCATATTCTGCAAAGAATAAGAGAACAGGAACATATCCTGAGGTTAAGGTTAACCCAATTGAGCGTATTAAGGATACATACAATCCAAAGGATTTCTATTGCTATGCAGCAATGGTAGGTTCATCTTTAGCATATGTATATTTCCATAGAGATTTCTTAGCTCATGGAATTACAATTGGAAATCTATTCGAGTTTGTACCACTATCAGAGTGCAAGGGTAAGAAGCCAGATCTTCTATACATCTATGGAGCTGATTATGAGGTAGAGGATAAGACTAAGGATGGATCAGAATTCTATTATGATAAGGAAAATGATATCTATGTAGGACTTGCTCCTCATAGTGATGAGGTAGATTACTTCGGATATATGAAGAAGATGCTTCTTACATTATATAATACAAAGATGATTGATCATGGATTCCTTCCAATTCATGGAGCATGTGTTCATATTACAATGAAGAATGGTACTACAAAGAATGTAGTTATCATGGGAGATTCAGGAGCTGGAAAGAGTGAGTCATTAGAGGCTTTAGCTGAAATGGCAGGAGATAATATTTCTTCTCAATTAACAGTATTTGATGACATGGGAACATTCAAGGTAGAGAATGGTAAGGTTATGGCATATGGTACTGAAATTGGAGCATTCGTTCGTACTGATGACATGGCTGCAGGATATGCTTATAGAGAGATGGATAGAGCAATATTCATGAATCCAGATAAGACTAACTCTCGTTTAGTAGTTCCAGTAGCTACATATCCTCAAATCATGAAGGGATATGAGGTTGATATGTACTTATATGCAAACAACTATGATCCTGAGTGTGAGTCAGAGGTTGAGTTCTACAATGATGCAGATGAGGCTAAGAAGATCTTCATCCGTGGAGCACGTAGAGCTAAGGGTACAACTCAAGAGACTGGTATGACTGAGTCATTCTTTGCAAATCCATTTGGACCAGTTCAAAGAGAGGCTCAAACAAGAGTTATTATTGATGAAACATTTAAGGCTTTATTCAAGGCCGGAGTAAAGGTTGGAAACCTTCATACAAGACTTGCAGTTCCAGGAATGGAGCATGAAGGACCAGCACTTGCAGCTAAGAAACTATTTGAATTATTAGAGAAGTAAGAGGTATTTATATGGCAAGAGTCGGAGTTATTATGGGGTCTAAAAGTGACTATGAGGTCATGAAGGATGCAGTTAATGTTTTAGAGGAGTTCGGTATAGACTACGAAAAGAGAATAGTAAGTGCACATAGAACTCCTGACCTTCTATGTGAGTATGCAAAGACTGCTAAGGAAAGAGGAATTGAGGTTATTATTGCAGGAGCAGGTGGGGCAGCTCACCTTCCTGGAATGACAGCCGCAATGACTACACTTCCAGTAGTAGGAGTTCCTGTAAAGAGCAGAGCATTAAATGGTGTTGATTCACTATTATCTATTGTTCAAATGCCAGGTGGTGTTCCTGTTGGAACAATGGCTATTAATGGAGCAAAGAATGCGGCTCTTTATGCAATTTCTATTTTAGGAATCAATGATAAAGAGGTTTCTAAAAAGCTAGAGGAGTATAGAGAAAAACAAACAAAGGATGTGCTTTCAAGTGAGCTTGAATAAAATTGGTATTATTGGTGGCGGTCAGCTTGGAATGATGCTTTGTGAGGAGGCTAAGCTTCTCGGAGCTAAAACTATAGTTCTAGACCCATCAAAGGATGCACCTGCATTCAAAATAGCAGATGAGCATATATGTGCTACATTTGATGATTTTGATGCATTAGAGGATTTATGCAAAAGAGCAGATGTAATAACATATGAGTTTGAAAATGTTAGAAGTGATTTTCTAATTAAGCTTGAAGATAAATATAATATCAAGCAAGGGTTTAAGCCTTTATTTGATGGACAAGATAGAATTAGAGAAAAAACAAATGCTAACAACCATGGCTTAAAAACTGCTAGATTCTTTGATGTAACTACAAAGGATGATGCCTTAAATGCTATTAAGGAGCTAGGATATCCTTGTCTATATAAGACAAGAACACTAGGCTATGATGGTCATGGACAGGTATTATTAAAGAGCGATGAGGATATTAAAAATCTAGATCCATTCTTAGGTGGACCTGGTATAATTGAGGAGTTTATAAAATTTGATTATGAGGCTTCCATTGTTATGGTAAGTGATGGCAAAAATGTTATAAGCTTCCCAGTTTCAAGAAATATTCATAAGCATGGTATTCTTGATCTTTCTATAGTTCCAGCAGGAATGAAGAAGGATGTTGAGGATAAAATGGTTAATGCCGCAAAGAAGTTTATGCTAGATTGCAAATATCTAGGAATTCTTGCGATTGAATTTTTTATAAAGGATGATGATTTCTATTTCAATGAAATGGCACCACGTCCTCATAATTCAGGGCATTATACAATTGAAGGATGCAATACTAACCAATTTAGGGAGCTAGATAGATATCTTCTAGGTCTTCCTCTAGAGGAGCCAAAACTATTGTATCCAACAGTTATGAAAAATATTTTAGGACAGGATGTTCCAGATGTTCTAAAATATAGAGCCTTCCCTAATGCATATGTCCATATGTATGGTAAGAGTGAGGCTAGACATAATCGAAAAATGGGACATATCACATTCACTAATATGGATGAAGAAAAATACAATAAATTAGTAAGTGAGGCATTGTAATGGACTATCGTATTTATGTAGAAAAGCTTCCAAGATTTCAAGTAGAAGCACAAAGTTTATTAAAGGAATTCAACTTAAATCTAAATCTTAACCTTAAGTCTTTAAGATATGTTAATGTTTATGATTTAAGAGGTTTTTCAAAGGAATTACTAGAAAAAACTAAATACACTGTATTCGGAGAGGTTGTAACTGATAATGTTACAGAGGATATTGATCTTTCTAAGAATAAGTATATTGCAGTTGAATATCTTCCAGGTCAATTTGATCAAAGAGCATCATCTGCAGTTGATTGTGTAAAGCTAGTAGACCCTCATGCTGACATCATTATTAAGTCATCTAGACTTATTATATTAGATAAGGATGTAGATGATGATGTTATCGCAAAGATTAAGCATTATTATATTAATGCAGTAGAGTCACGTGAGAAGGATTTATCAAAGCTATCATTTGATGAGAATGCTGAGATAAAGCCAGTTAATGTATTAAAGGGACTTACAAAGCTTGAGCGTAAGGATTACGCTAAGTTCATTCAAAAGTATGGACTAGCAATGAATGAGGATGACCTTGATTGTGTTGTTAAGTATTTTACAGCTGAGAATCGTGATCCAAATGAAACAGAGCTAAGAATCCTTGATACATATTGGTCAGATCACTGCCGTCATACAACATTCGGTACAGTGCTTGAGGAAATTACAATTGATGATTCATTTATTAAAAATGAATTAGAGGATGCCTTAGATTTATATAAGAATATGCGTCATGAGCTTGGTCGTGACAATAAGGATTTATGCTTAATGGATATGGCTACTATTGGTGCTCGTTATCTAAAGAAGCATGGATATCTAGATGATCAAGAGGTTTCAGAGGAAAACAATGCTTGTTCAATTTTTGTTAATGTTGATGTTAATGGTAATATGGAGAAGTGGCTATTACAATTTAAGAATGAGACACATAACCATCCAACAGAGATTGAGCCATTCGGAGGAGCTTCTACATGCCTTGGAGGAGCAATTCGTGACCCACTATCAGGAAGAGCATATGTTTATCAAGCAATGAGAGTAACAGGAGCTGGTGATATTTATAAGCCAGTTAATGAAACATTAGAAGGAAAGCTTCCACAGCGTATTATTTCAACAAAGGCAGCTGCTGGATATTCATCATATGGTAACCAAATCGGTCTTGCCACAACTCATGTTAGAGAGATTTACCATGATGGATATGTTGCAAAGCGTCTTGAGGTTGGAGCTGTAGTTGGAGCTTCTCGTGCAGCAGACGTTCATAGATATTCTCCTGAAGCTGGAGATGTTGTATTAATGTTTGGTGGACGTACTGGACGTGATGGAATCGGAGGAGCAACAGGATCAAGTAAAAAGCATAATACTAAGTCACTTGAAACTTGCTCATCAGAGGTTCAAAAGGGAAATGCACCTGAGGAAAGAAAGATTCAACACTTATTTAGACGTCCTGAGGTAACAAGAATTATCAAGAAGAGTAATGACTTCGGTGCAGGAGGAGTTTCTGTTGCAATCGGAGAGCTTGCTCCTGGTCTTGAGATTTGGCTTGACAGAGTTCCTACAAAGTATAAGGGATTAAATTCAACAGAACTTGCTATTTCAGAATCACAGGAAAGAATGAGCGTAGTTGTTGATAAGAGCCATGTTGAGGAATTCAAGAAGTATTGTAATGAAGAGAATATCGAGGTAACTCATATCGCTAATGTTACAGATACAAATAGACTTGTAATGTATAACAAGGGTGAAAAGGTAGTTGATATTTCTCGTGAGTTTATAGATTCAGCTGGAGCAAAGCATTATGCTAAGGCAGAGATTGCCCCAGTTGAAAAAAAGAATCCATTTAAGAGAGACATTAAGGGTAAGAATCTTGTTGAGAAGATGATTAATAACTTAAGTGACCCTAATGTTTTGTCTCAAAAGGGATTAATTGAAATGTTTGATGCTACAATCGGAAGATCAACAGTATTAATGCCATTTGGAGGAAAGTATCAAAGAACAGAAACTCAGGTTTCAGTTCAAAAGCTTCCAGTTCTAGATGGAGAAACTAATACAGCATCAATTATGGGATTTGGATATAATCCATATATTACATCATGGTCTCCATATCATGGAAGCCAATATGCTGTAATCGAAGCAGTATCAAAGGTTGTTGCTGCTGGAGCAAGATATGATAAGATGAGATTTAGCTACCAGGAATTCTTCGAGCGTATGCAAGGAGAAAAGTCTTGGGGTAAGCCTCTTGCAGCCTTACTTGGAGCTATTAAGATTCAAAATGATTTAAAGCTTCCATCAATTGGAGGAAAGGACTCAATGTCTGGAACATTTGATAATCTTAATGTACCACCAATGCTAATGGCATTTGGTATTACATGTGTAGATGCAAGAAATGTTATTTCTCCAGAATTCAAGAGTGCAGGAAATAAGATTTATTTAATCAAGCATACTGCATTAAAGAATTATAATCCAAATATTGATGAGCTAAAGAATATCTTTGATTTTGTATCATCTAATATTGAAAACAAGAATATTATTTCTGCATATGCCCTAACAAATGGTGGAGTTTCTGAAGCATTAGCTAAGATGAGCTTTGGAAATAAGGTTGGATGCCGTGTTAAGGTAGCAGAGGATGATTTATTTGATTATTCATATGGTTCATTCGTTGTTGAATCAACAGCAGATCTTAAGGGAGATTTTGTTAAGTTCTTAGGATTTACTATTTCTGATGAGGTTGTTGATATCAATGAAGAAATTATGAATATCGATGGTCTATTTGAAGCAAATAGAAGCAAGTTTGCTACTATATATAAGGATACAGCTAAGAATGATGCTGTTGTATATAAGGCTGATTCAAATAAGAAGAATACACTTGTATACAGTGGTGAGGCAGTAGAGCACCCTACAGTATTTATTCCAGTATTCCCTGGAACAAACTGTGATTATGATACTAAGAAGGCTTGGGAAAAGGCTGGAGCAAAGGTTAATGTTATGGTATTCCGTAACCTTACATCAGATGATGTATTATCATCAATTAAGGATATGAAGGAAAACATTAATAATGCACATGTCTTAATGCTTGTTGGAGGATTTAGTGCAGGAGATGAGCCAGATGGTTCAGCTAAGTTTATCGCAAATGTATTAAATAATGCTGATATCAAGGAGGCTATTAATGCATTACTTGCTCGTGGTGGATTAGTACTTGGTATTTGTAATGGATTCCAAGCATTAGTTAAGTCAGGATTATTACCTTATGGAAAGCTTGGAGAGCTTACTAAGGAGTCTCCAACTCTATTCCGTAATGATATTAACCGTCACGTATCTCAAATGGTTACAACAAGAGTTGCTACAACAGCTTCTCCATGGCTTGCAGGATACAAGGTAGGAGATACTCATACTATTGCTATGTCACATGGTGAAGGAAAGTTTGTTGTATCAGAGAAGATGGCTAAAGAACTATTTGCAAATGGACAGGTAGCCTTCCAATATGTTGATGAGGCTGGAGATATTACAGTAATGTCACCAGAAAATCCAAATGGTTCAAATTATGCAATTGAAGGTATCATCTCTCCAAATGGACAAATACTTGGTAAGATGGGTCATAGTGAGCGTTTCGAGGAAAATCTATTCAAGAATATTTCTGGAAACAAGAATCAAGATCTATTCGCAAATGCCGTAAAGTATTTCAAGAAGGAGATTTAATATGAAAAAAGGTGAATTGCTTTATGAAGGAAAGGCAAAGCAGGTCTATTCAACGGACGATCCTAATGTAATCATTATGCATTACAAGGATGATGCTACTGCTCTTAATGGAGTAAAGCATGTACTTTTCGAGCATAAAGGTGAGCTTAATCAAAAAATCTCAAAGCTCATTTATGATTACCTTAGTGAGCAGGGTATACCTACGCATTACATAAAAACAATTAGTGATACTGACCAATTATGTAAAAAGGTAAAAATAATCCCCTTAGAGGTAATTTGCCGTAATATAATAGCAGGATCTATGGCTAGGCGTCTTGGAATTGTAGAAGGAACAGTAGCTCCTAATACAATATTTGAGCTAAGCTATAAAAATGATTCTTTAGGTGATCCATTAATAAATGATCATCATGCTGTAGCTCTAGGTATTTCAACATATGATGAGCTTAGATCAATTTATGAGCTTACAGCAAAAATAAACTTAAAGCTACAAAAGCTATTCCAGCTTATAGGAGTAAAGCTTGTGGATTTTAAGGTTGAATATGGAAAAACTGCAGATGGAGAAATCGTCTTAGCAGACGAGATATCTCCAGACTGCTGTAGATTATGGGATGCTAAAACTAATGATCACCTTGATAAGGATAGATTCCGTCGTGATCTTGGAGATGTTATGGGTGGATATGTTGAAATCTATAATCGTCTAAGCGAAGCATTAAAAAAGTAATAACATATATACATATATATTAGGAGGAAAAAATATATGGGATCAAAGGCATATGGTAGCTCTGGAGTAGATCTAGAGGCTGGTTATGAAGCAGTAAGAAGATACAAGGCACATGTTAATAGAACAAATAGACCTGGTTGTGTATCTGGAATTGGATCATTCGGAGGAATGTTTGATCTAGCAAGCTTAGGATATAAGGAGCCAATGCTTGTCAGTGGTACTGATGGAGTTGGAACAAAGCTAAAGCTTGCATTTGAAATGGATAAGCATGATACAATTGGTATTGATGCTGTTGCTATGTGTGTTAATGATGTATTAGCACAAGGAGCAGAGCCATTATATTTCTTAGACTATGTAGCTCTAGGACATGCTATTCCTGAAAAGCTTGAGAAGATTGTATCTGGAGTTGCAGATGGATGTGTTCAAGCAGGATGCGCATTAATCGGAGGAGAAACAGCAGAAATGCCTGGTATGTACGCCGATGGTGAATATGATATTGCAGGATTTGCAGTAGGAGTTGTTGAAAAGAGCAAGCTTATTGATGATTCAAAGGTTGCTGTTGGAGATATACTTGTTGGTATTGCATCAACTGGAGTACATTCTAATGGATTCAGTCTTGTAAGAAAGATTATTAGTGATAATAATATTGACCTACATTCATATTCTGATGAGCTTGGTGGAGTTGTTGGTGAAGTATTACTTACACCTACAAGAATTTACTGCAAGCAGGTTAAGGATGTTATTGATAATGTAGATGTACATGGTGTTGCACATATTACAGGTGGAGGATTCGATGAGAATATTCCACGTATCTTAACTGACAAGATGGGTCTTGATATCGTTGAGGGTTCTTGGCCAATTCTTCCTGTTTTCAAGTTCCTTGAGAAGTATGGTAAGGTTGATCATAGAGAGATGTTTAATATCTACAATATGGGTATTGGTATGGTTATTGCTGTTGCTAATATGGATGACGCTAAGAAGGTTATAGATATTTTAGCTAAGCATAATGATAAGGCATACGTTATCGGTAAGGTAACAGACAATGCTGGTAAGGTAGTTATTCATAAGTAATATGAAGAAGCTTGCTGTTTTTGCTAGTGGTAGTGGTACTAATTATGAAGCCATTGTCACTGCATGTGAAGAAGGAAAAATTGATGCTGAAGTCGTACTTCTAGTATGTGATAAGGAAGGGGCATATGTCCTAGAGCGTGCGAAAAACCATCGCACACCTACCTTCCTATTTAATGCACATGATTATAAGAAGAAGGAAGACTTTGAGAAAATTATAGTTTCTAAGCTAGATGCACTAGGTGTTGATCTAGTATGCCTTGCAGGATATATGCGCTATATTGGTACTACGCTTCTTGCAAGCTACGAAGGTAAGATTATCAATATTCACCCAGCATTATTACCATCATTTAAGGGTGCACATGGTATTAAGGATGCATTTGATTATGGTGTTAAAATGTTTGGTGTAACTGTTCACTATGTTGATAGTGGAGTGGATAGTGGAAAGATAATTATGCAACGTGGATTTGAATATTATGGTAACGATGTAGACGAGGTAGAGACTCATATTCATGAGATCGAGCACGTTTTATACATTGAAGCAATAAACAAGGTTTTAAAAGGAGAATAAATTAATGAAAAGAGCATTAGTTAGTGTTACTGATAAAACTGGTGTTGTTGATTTCTGTAAGGAGCTTTCAAAGCTTGGATATGAAATCATCTCTACTGGTGGAACTAAAAAGGTTTTAGATGAAGCAGGTGTAAAAACTATTGGTATTGAGGATGTTACAGGATTCCCTGAAATATTATCAGGAAGAGTTAAGACTCTTCACCCAATGGTTCATGGTGGACTTCTTGCTATTCGTGATAACGAGGAGCATATAAAGCAGGTTAAGGAGCACAATATTAAATATATTGATTTAGTATGTGTTAACCTATATGCATTTAGACAAACAATTGAGCGTGGAGCATCATTTGATGAGGCTATCGAGAATATCGATATCGGAGGACCATCTATGCTTCGTTCTGCAGCAAAGAATCATAAGTTCGTAACTGTTGTTACAGATATTAATGATTATGCTAAGGTTATTGAAGAGATTAAGACTTTAGGAGATACTACATATGAAACACGTAGAGCACTTGCAGCTAAGGTATTTAGAACAACTGCTCAATATGATTCTATGATTTCTCAATATTTAACTGCAGCGTGCGGTATTGAGCATCCAGAAAGCATTACTCTAAATTATAATCTAAAGCAAGAATTAAGATATGGAGAAAATCCACATCAAAGTGCTGCGCTATATGAAGGACCATATACTTCATATTCAATAGTTCATTCAACTCAATTACAGGGTAAGGAATTATCATACAATAATATTCAAGATGCTAACGCATGTCTAAATCTACTTAAGGAATTTAGTGAGCCAACTGCTATTGGTTTAAAGCACATGAATCCATGTGGATGTGCATCAGCACAAACAATTCTTGAGGCATGGGATAAGGCATATAATGCTGACTCTGTTTCAATTTATGGTGGTATTGTAGCATTCAATAGAGTAGTTGATAAGGCACTTGCAGAAGATATTATGAATAAGAAGGTATTCTTAGAGATTATCATGGCTCCTGATTATACAGATGAGGCAAAGGATATTTTAGCAGCTAAGAAGAACTGCCGTGTTATGAAGGTAGATATGACATCTCCTTTCAAGGATAAGAAGATGGCACTTACTGTTAATGGTGGTTTATTATATCAAAATATTGATGCAGAGATTTATAACGAAAGTGATTTAAAGGTTGTTACAAAGAAGGCTCCAACAGAGGCTGAAATGAAGGACCTATTATTTGCAATGAAGGTTGTAAAGCATGTTAAGTCTAATGCAATTTTAGTTGCAACAAATGAGACTACTGCTGGAGTTGGTGCAGGACAAATGAACCGTGTAGGTTCTGCTAAGATTGCACTTGATTGGGCTAAGGAGCATGGAGTAAAGAGCATGGTTCTTTCTTCAGATGCATTCTTCCCATTCGATGATACTGTTCGCCTTGCTGCACAATATGGTGTTACAGCTATTATTCAGCCAGGTGGATCAATTCGTGATGAGGATTCAATTAAGGCTTGTGACGAGCTAGGAATAGCTATGGTTACAACAGGAATGCGTCATTTTAAGCATTAATTATAATTATAAGGAGATATTTATTATGAATATTTTGGTTATCGGAAGCGGTGGAAGAGAGCATGCAATTATTGATGCAATCGCCCGCAGCCCTAAGAATGCAAAAATATATGCAGCACCAGGTAATGCTGGTATTGCACAACTTGCAGAATGTGTAAATATTAAGGATACTGATGTAGATGGTGTTGTAAAATTTGCTAAGGAGCATGCAATTGACCTTGTTGTAGTAGGTCCTGAGGCAGGACTTGCTGTAGGTATGGTTGATGCTTTAACTAATGCAGGTATTAAGGCATTTGGACCTACTAAGGCTGCAGCTCAAATTGAGGCTTCAAAGGAATTCGCAAAGAATCTAATGAAAAAGTATAATATTCCTACTGCAGGATATGCAGTATTTGATGATTATGCTAAGGCATTAGATTATGTTAAAAAGGAAGGATGCCCTATCGTTATTAAGTATGATGGTCTTGCTGCTGGAAAGGGTGTAGTTATCGCAACTAACCTTGATGAGGCAGATCAAGCACTAAAGGATATGCTTATTGACGATAAGTTTGGACATGCATCTGTAGTTATTGAGGAATTCCTTGATGGACCAGAATTTTCATTTATGTGCTTCTGTGATGGAGAAAATGTTTATCCAATGGAGATAAGCCAAGACCATAAGAGAGCATATGAGGGTGATAAGGGACCTAATACTGGTGGTATGGGAGCATACTCACCAGTACCTATTATTACTAAAGAGGATTTAGATTATTCATATAAAAACATTATGGTTCCAACAGCTAAGGCGATGGTTTTAGAGGGTGTACCATTTAAGGGTGTTTTATATGGTGGTCTTATGAAGACTAAGAGCGGAGTTAAGGTTATTGAGTTTAATTCACGCTTTGGAGATCCTGAGACTGAGGTTGTATTACCTCGTCTAGAATCAGATATTATTGATATCTTCCTTGATATAGTTGATTCAAAGAAAATTGAAGAGATTAAGTGGAGTAAGGATGTAACTCTTGGAATTGTTCTTGCGTCTAAGGGATACCCTCTTGATTATAAGAAGGGATATAAGATTGAAGGTCTTGAAGGTCTTGAGTCAAAGGTATTCCATATGGGTACAAAGATGGAGAATGGAGAATACTTCACCAATGGAGGAAGAGTATTATTTGTAGTTGCTAAGGGAAAGACTCTTGCAGAAGCAAAGGAGAAGGCTTTAGCAGATACACAAAAGATTAAATGTGAAAACTTGTTCTATAGAAGAGATATCGGACATAGAGCTTTAAATAAATAGTAGGCTTGGAGGGATTAAAATGGCTGAAGTTATAAGCGGACGCGATCTAAGTGCTGCCTTAAAGGCTGAGATGAAAGTACAGGTAAAGGAGCTATTTCAAAAGTATGGAAGAGCCCCACATCTTGCAGTTATCATAATTGGAGATAATCCTGGTTCTATTTCATATGTTAAGGGTAAGGAAAAAAGCTGCAATGAAATTGGTATAAAGAACACTACATTCCATTTGAATGCTCGTGTTAGTCAAAAGACTGTTATGAATTTAATAAAGTCCTTAAATGAGGATGATACTGTTGATGGTATTCTAGTTCAGCTTCCATTACCAAAGAGCTATGACGAGGAAGCTATTATCAATGCTATAGATCCAACTAAGGATGTAGATGGATTCCATCCATCAAATATTGCAAAGCTTTGGACAAAGAAGCCTTGCATGCTACCATGTACTCCTAAGGGTATCATTGAGATGCTAAAGAGTAAGAATATTGAAATTAAAGGTAAAAGAGTTTGTGTTATGGGAAGATCAAATATTGTAGGTCTTCCTATGATGAAGCTTTTTATAGATGAGGATGCAACTGTTACTATGGTGCATTCAAAAACAACAAGACAATGGGAGTTTACAAGAGATGCAGATATTTTAATAGTTGCTATCGGTAAACCAAAGGTTGTCAATGCCCGTTATATTAAGGACGGAGCAGTAGTAATTGATGTTGGTGTAAACCGCGATCCAGAAACAGGAAAGCTATGTGGTGACGTTGATTTTGATGATTGCGAGCCATATGCATCATATATTACAAAGGTACCAGGTGGTGTAGGACCAATGACTATTTGTGCATTAATGCAAAATACAATTGAGTCATTCCTAACTCATGTTGGTGAAAAAATGGAGGACAGAAAGTAATGATAGAACGTTATTCTAGACAAATTATGCGTGATATTTGGACTGAAGAGAATAAATTTAATGCATATTTAAAGGTTGAAATATTAAACGCAGAGGCTTGGTGTAAGATATTCCATAACATTCCTGAAGGTGATGTTAAGCTATTATGGGACAATGCTAAGTTTGATATTAAGAGAATTAAGGAAATTGAAGAGAAGACTCGTCATGATGTAGTAGCATTTACACGTGCAGTTGGAGAGACTCTTGGTGAAGAAAAGAAATGGGTTCACTATGGACTTACTTCAACTGACGTTGTTGATACAGCTAATGGATATTTAATGACACAAGCAAATAAGATTTTACGTGAGGATTTAGTAGCATTCCTTGATATGTTAAAGAAGCAAGCTAATAGATTTAAGAATACTCCTTGTATTGGACGTACTCATGGAATTCATGCTGATATTACTTCATTTGGATTAAAATGGGCATTATGGTATGAGGAAATGAAGAGAAATCTTGAAAGATTTGATTATGCAGCAAAGGGTATTGAGGTTGGAAAGCTTTCTGGTGCTGTTGGTAATTTCGCTAATATACCACCAGAGATTCAAGATTATGTATGCGAGCATTTAGGAATTGATAGTGCAAATATTTCTACACAGGTTATTCAACGTGATCGTCATGCATATTATATGTCTACACTTGCAGTAATTGCGGATACTTGTGAGCAAATGGCTCTTGAGATTCGTAACCTACAACGTACTGAGGTACATGAGGTTGAGGAAGCATTCAAGCAAGGACAAAAGGGATCTAGTGCTATGCCACATAAGAGAAACCCTATTTCAAGTGAGAATATTTGTGGATGCTCACGTGTAATGCGTGGATATATGGTAGCATTTAATGAGAATGTTGCATTATGGCATGAGCGTGATATTTCACACTCTTGTACAGAGCGTATTATTCTTCCTGATGCAACAGAGCTTCTAGATTATATGCTTAATAGATTAAAGGGTATTCTTGAGAATCTTGTAGTATATCCTGAAACTATGATGAAGAATATTTATAAGACAAAGGGAGTTATATTTGCTCAAAGAGTAATGTATGCATTAATTTCTAAGGGTCTTGTAAGAGAGGCAGCATATGATATGGTTCAGCCTATTGCTATGCGTGCTTTAAATGAAGATTTAAATTATATTGATTTATTAAAGGAATCTAAGGATGTTAAGACATATTTAACAGATAGTGAAATTGATTCTTGCTTCACTCTTGATTATTATTTCAAGAATGTAGATTATATATTCAATAGAGTTGGAATTTTGGAGGAAACAAAGTAATGTCTAAGTTTGATGAAATTAGAGTTGGATTAACATTTGATGATGTTTTATTAATCCCACAAAAGTCTGAGATTTTACCATCTCAGGTAACATTAAAGACACATTTAACAAAGAAGATTGAATTAAATATTCCTATTATTTCATCTGCAATGGATACAGTTACAGAGTCTGGTTTAGCTATTGCACTTGCTCGTGAGGGAGGAATTGGTATTATTCATAAGAATATGTCAATTGAGGCTCAAGCTCATGAGGTTGAAATGGTAAAGAGAAATGAATCAGGAATTATTACTAAGCCAGTTACATTAAAGGCTAAGAATACTACTCTTGATGCTGCTCAAATTCTTTCTGATTATAATATTTCATCTCTACCTATCGTAGATGATTCTAATAAGCTTGTAGGACTTATCACTAACCGTGATTTAAAATATCTTACACCAGATAACACATTATTATCTAAGGTAATGACTAAGGGTAAGAAGCTTGTTACAGCAAGAGAAGGAATTACTCTTGATGAGGCAAAGGATATTCTATATTCTAATCGTATTGAGAAGCTTCCTCTTGTTGATGAAAATGGAATTCTAAAGGGATTAATTACAATTCGTGATATTGATAATGATCAAAACTATCCAAATGCATGTAAGGATTCAAAGGGAAGACTTAGATGTGGAGCTGCAGTAGGTATCGGTGATGATATGATGGACCGTGTTACAGCATTAGTTAACGCAGGTGTTGATGTTATTGCAGTTGACTCTGCACATGGACATTCTAAGAATGTATTAACTGCTGTTAAGAAGATTAAGACAGCATTCCCAGAGCTTCAGGTTATTGCAGGAAATATTGTAACACCAGAGGCTGCACAAGCTTTAATTGATGCAGGAGCAGATGCTGTTAAGGTTGGAATTGGACCTGGTTCAATTTGTACAACACGTGTTGTTGCAGGAGTTGGAGTACCTCAAATTACTGCAGTAAACGATGTATCTGAGTTTGTTAAGAAGTATGCTCCAGGAGTTGGAGTTATTGCGGATGGAGGAATTAAGTATTCTGGAGATATCTGCAAGGCTTTAGCTGCAGGAGGAGATGTAGTTATGCTTGGTTCAATTTTCGCAGGATGCAAGGAAGCTCCAGGAGATGAAATTGTATTCCAAGGAAGAAGATATAAGGTATACCAAGGAATGGGATCACTTGCCGCAATGAAGAGAGGTTCAGCTGATCGTTATTTCCAAAGTAAGGCTACAAAGGCTAAGAAGCTTGTTCCTGAAGGAATTGAAGGAAGAGTTGCTTATAAGGGAGAATTATCTGATACAGTTTACCAGCTTTGTGGTGGAATTAAGTCAGGTATGGGATATTGTGGAGCAGAGACAATTGAGATTCTACAAAAGACATCTAAGTTTATAAGAATTACAAATGCTGGACTTCGTGAGTCTCATCCACATGATGTTGATATCACAGTTGAAGCACCTAACTATACAAAGTAGAAAAGGAGACACTAGAATGGATTACGATAAGATTATAGTATTAGATTTTGGAAGCCAATATAATCAGCTAATCGCTCGTCGTATCCGTGAGATGGGAGTTTATTCTGCATTACTTCCTAATACAATTACTGCAGCTGAAATTAAGGCTATGGGTAATGTTAAGGGAATCGTATTTAGTGGAGGACCTAAATCAGTATATGATGCTGATGCATTCTCATGTGATAAGGAGATTTATAAGCTAGGATTACCAATTTTTGGTATTTGCTATGGTATGCAGCTATGTGCTAATGATTTCGGAGGAGAAATCAAGCCAGGTGAGACTAAGGAATATGGTAGAGCACCTATTACAGTATTAGATGATTGTTTATTATTTGATCATCTACCAAAGACTCAGGATGTATGGATGAGCCATGGAGATAAGGTTGCAAAGATTCCTGAAGGATTTAAGGTTGCGGCTATTACTGAAAATAAGATTAATGCCGCAATGTATAATCTAGATAAGAAGATTTATTGTGCACAATTCCACCCAGAGGTTAGAAACTCTGTTTATGGAAATGATATTATTCATAACTTTGTATTCAAGATTTGTAAGGCAGAGGCTAATTGGACTATGGCATCATATCTTGAGGAGAAGGTTAAGGAAATTAAGGAAACAGTTGGAGATAAGAAGGTATTATGTGGTTTATCTGGAGGAGTAGATTCTGCAGTAGCCGCAGCCTTAATCCATAGAGCTATTGGAAATCAATTAACATGTATGTTTATTGATCATGGATTACTTCGTGCAGGAGAGTCTGAGCAGGTTATGGATACATTCACTGGACCAGATTCTAAGTTTGGTATGAATATTATTCGTATTGATGCTAAGAATCGTTTCTTATCTAAGCTTGCAGGAGTATCAGATCCTGAAAAGAAGAGAAAGATTATTGGTTCTGAGTTCGTATATTGCTTCGATGAGGAATCAAAGAAGCTTGGAGAATTTGATTTCTTAGCTCAAGGAACATTATATACAGATGTTATTGAGTCAGGAACAAAGACTGCTCAAACAATTAAGTCACACCACAATGTAGGTGGACTTCCTAAGGATATGAAGTTTAAGCTAATTGAACCACTTAATAAGCTATTCAAGGATGAGGTAAGAGCACTTGGTGAGGAGCTTGGAATTCCTTCAGACATTGTTTGGAGACAACCATTCCCAGGACCAGGACTTGCAATACGTATTATTGGTGATATTACTGAAGAAAAGCTTGAGAAGGTTAGACATAGTGATGCTATTCTTCGTGAAGAAATTAAGAATGCTGGACTTGAAAAGGATATTTGGCAATACTTCACAGTATTACCAGGAATTCAATCAGTAGGAGTTATGGGAGATTTTAGAACATATTGTGATGCAATTGCAATTCGTGCTGTTACATCTATTGATGGAATGACAGCTGACTGGGCTCGTATACCATATGATGTACTTGCAAAGATTTCATCAAGAATTGTAAATGAAGTTCCAGGTGTTAATAGAATAGTCTATGACTGTACATCTAAACCACCTTCAACAATTGAGTGGGAGTAGTGATATAATGTCTACACAGGATATAAAAGGGAATAAGCATTACTTTACACTTATAATTGTTTATGGAGTTATATTAGGTGTTATTTATTCATATTGGATGATTAAAGAAGATCTTCCAATGTGGGCAAGTATTTTAGTAGGAGTGTTATTTATATTATCTGGAGTAGGATGTGCATTCCTATCTACTTGGTACGAATCAAAGAAGAAGGCTAAGGCTGAAAGTGAACTAGAAAATACAAATGAGGCTTTAGAGAATTGTACAACAAAAGATAATAATGTAGTAGAAAATAACAATCTAAAAGAAGAAAATAATTAGAAAAATACTGATAGACAATTTAGCGTCTATCAGTTTTTTTATTTAATTTTTTTATAATATATGTTAAAATTATTTAAAATTACCAATAAAAATGGTTTGTTTATTTGTTTAAAGGGTGTGAGGATAATGAGTCTTGATGAAATTATAGATGAATTAAGAGTTTGTGATTATACAAATTTTGATGAATTTTATAATGCTACAAAAAAGACTGTTTTCTTCGCTATAGCTTCAATTGTTAAGGATAGGTCAGTAATTGATGATCTCATGCAGGATACATATATTAGGTTTTTGGAGAATATAGATAAATATAAAACCAAAACAAATATAAATGCATATTTATCAACAATGGCACATAATATTGCGATAAATCACTATAACAAGGAAAAGAAGCTAGTTCATGATCAGGAAATATTAGATTTTATACCTGATAATAAAAATAATGATAGCTATGTGGAGATAGAGGTTTTAGATATATTAAAGGATTTAGATGATATATCTAGAGAAATAGTAATTCTTCATGTAATAAATGATTTGAAGTTTAAGGATATTGCTGTAATAGTTAATAAACCACTAGGTACAGTATTATGGATATATAATAAAGCTATTAAGGCTTTAAAGAGAAAGGTAGGTGCTTCAAATGAGTAATAAGAATATAAAGGAAATGCTTCTTAAAGCTGCAAGAGATCAAAAAATTAATGATAATTCTAAAGCTATCATTTCAAATGTAGATACATCTAAGGTAATTATTAGTCAAAAGAAGGCACCAAGAAGATTAAGGTTTGCACCATATGCCCTTGTAGGTATTGCATCTGCAGTTATTATGGTTGGAATCGGATTTGCGATAGGATCTACCGCAACATCAGTAAATACTGAAGATTCACCTGCTGGTCAGTTTGATGATTTTGAAACAATGACACAATTTATTACAGGATCACAGGCTGTTGAATATTATAATATTGTAAATGTCGCAAGCATACTTGATGATTTTACATATGATGTAGTAACAAGAAGCACAACTTCAAAGAATATGACAACAGAAGAGGAAGCCTCTTTAGTAAATGATGTTGATTTATATATGTATAATCTTGAAGAAATGCTAGGACTTACAACACCAAGTCAGCCTGTTCTTATAGAGAATGGAAATAATTATCATAATTACAAAAATGATGTATGTGTTAAGCTTTCAAATGATAATTATCATATTTATTTTGATGAAGAAATACTAAAGGAAGAAAATAAGGGCGAAACTAATTATAAGCTTAAGTCAATTATTACAGGATCTATTTTAGTTGAGAATAATGAATATCAATTCACTGGTACAAGAGATATTAAAAATGGAGCTTCTATTTATAGTACTAAGATTTATTTAGATAGTGAGGATTCATCTGATTATTTCCTTATTAATGAGGAATTCAATACGAATGAAAATGAATTCACATACGAGGCATATATAGATGATGTACGTGTAAAATATATTGATGTTGAGCAAAGCCTTAATAATGACGGTACTACAGATAGTGTTTATTTAAGAAAGCTATTAGATCCATCTAAGGATGTTGAATCAAATAATATGAACCAGGTAACATTTGCTTTAAGTGATACTCATTATATGGCTGGAAAGCTAAAAAGCAGAAATGGTGATTATATTTATGTTGATAAAAACGAGAGCTCATATGAATATAGCTTTAAGAACTCTTTAAATAAATATATAAAAGAAATTTAAAAAAATTAAAATTTTTACCAATAAATAATAATATGGACTTGTTATAAAGGTGTAAGTAAATAATAGCATATACAAAATGTGCTTTTTACTTAACTCGATTTAGATTTTTATAACAAGTCCTTTTCTCTTTCGAATATTAAAAAAGGTTACAATTTTTTAATTTTCCCCTATAAATATACAACTTGTTATAAAAATTGATATAAAGGCTAAGCTAGTAGCTTAGCTTTTATAAATGAGTTAAATGTAAGCGTTTACTGAAGATTGTGGAGGAAAAAGAAATGAAAGTTAAAAGATTAGGAATGGCGGTGGCGTTAGCTTCTGCAGTAATGGGCCTTGCGTCATGCGGGACAAAGGCAAATAATTCAAATGTAATTGCTGAACCAGTAATATCAGGAGATAGTGGTTCTACAACAACAGGAGATAATAGTACTACAACAAAACCAAGTGGCAATACTACAACAACAGGAGATAATAGTACTACAACAAAACCAAGTGGCAATACTACAACAACAGGAGATAATAGTACTACAACACAACAAGGGAATACATCTAATAGCTCAAACAATAATAGTGAGCTTGAAAAACTTGAATCTAGTGTTGTAGCTACAAAAATGACAGTATCTTCATATGGTGGAGATCAAGAGAGTGCATATGTTGAGTTTAATCCAGTTTCTGGAGCTTCTAACTATAAGGTTTTAGTAAAGAAGGTTAAGGATAGTAATCTAAATGCAGTAAGCTCAGATTATAAGGCTATAGATGAGCAATTAATTAGAAAATATAAGGATGGTTCATCTTATAAGTTTAGAGCTGACGCCTTAGGATTAAGTGCTGGAGTATATGATATAAAGGTTACTTATGTTTTAAATAATGAGACAGTAGAGGGTGCTGTTATTTCAAATATTGGAGTTGTATCATATGATAGATCAGGATTCGCATTTAGTAAGAATTCTTATAATAGTACAGGTGATGCATCTGGAGCATATAAAGAGGATGGTACATTAAAGGATAATGCAAGAGTGCTTTATGTATCAGCATCAAATGCTAAGACTGTACAATTAACTGTAAATACAGGAACTGAGACTACACTTACTGGACTTCAAACAATCATTGATGGATACCAAAAGGGTAAGGAATCAAGACCTCTTGCGATAAGAATTTTAGGAGAGATTACTGCAAGTGATATGGATGCATTACTATCTTCAGGAGAAGGATTACAGGTTAAGGGTAAAGGTGAAGGAAATATCTTCAACATGACTATTGAGGGTGTTGGAAATGATGCGTTTATTCATGGATTTGGATTTTTAGTTAAGAATGTAACTAACCTAGAGATGAGAAACCTAGGAGTAGCTACATTAATTGATGATGATATTTCACTTGATGGTGGAAATTATAATGTATGGGTACATGATAATGACCTATTCTATGGAAAAAATGGTTCTGGAGACCATGCTAAGGGTGATGGTTCATTAGATATTAAGGGAACATTCTATGCGACATTATCATATAACCATTATTATGATTCAGGAAAGTCAACTCTTCATTCAAATTCAAAGAGTGGTTCACCTGATGTAGATTATGTTTCATACCATCATAATTGGTTTGATCACTCAGATTCACGTCATCCACGTATTAGATTATCTACAGCAGTTCATATTTATAATAATTATTATGATGGTAATGCAAAATATGGTGTAGGAGTTACTACAGGATCTTCAGCATTTGTTGAAAACAATTATTTTAGAAACTGTAAGAACCCAATGCTATCTTCACTTCAAGGTACTGATGCAAAGGGAGATGGAACATTTAGTAGTGAAAGTGGAGGAATGATTAAGGCATTTGGAAATACTATTATTTGGGAAGGTGCAATGGCAGGATATAGTGATAATTTAGTATATGCCAATGCAGCACAAGGAAATAATGCGGCAAATGCTACATCATTTGATGCATATCTTGCATCAACAAGAAATGAGGTTGTTCCTAATACATATAAGACAGTATCAGGAGGAAGTACATATTCTAACTTTGATACGAATTCATCAATAATGTATTCATATAGTGTTCAAACACCAGAGGAGGCTATGAATACAACAAAGAATTATGCTGGACGTATTCAAGGTGGAGATATCAAGTGGGAGTTTGATAACGCCACAGAAGATCTTAACTATGATGTAATACCTGGACTTAGAAGTTATCTTGATAGCTATAAGAATAATAATATATTAGAGATTATGGGACTAGGAACACAGGCTAGTGAATCAAGCTCATCAAGTGAAGGAGATAGTACTAGTGGAGCAAGTGAGTCTTCAGAAACCGGAGAGACTGGAAATACAGGAAGCGCAATTACAGGATCTATAGTAGCTACATTCCCATATACTGGATCTGATTTTACAATAGTAGGAAGAACATCTACAAGTAAAGGTAGTGTAACATATAATAATACAACTTATAGCGAATGCCTTAAGATGGAAAGCTCAACATCTGTTACATTTACTACATCAGCTACTATGACTTTAACTTTAATTATAAATGGTACTAATATTAAGATTGATGGTAAAAAGTATACTGGAACTGCAGAAGGAGATCATTATGTAATTACTCTTCAATTAGCAACAGGAACACATACTATTACTAAGGCTGATGCAGCAAATATTTTCTATATTAGTTTAGCTTAATCAAAGAAAATTAAAAAATCACCAATAAATACAATATGTTGATTGTTATAAAGGTGTAGGAAAATTATAAAGGCTAAGTTTTTATTACTTAGCTTTTATAAATCAAAATAATGTAAGCGTTTTACAAAGAGAGGAAAAAGAAAATGAAATTAAAAAGAATAGGTTTAACAATAGCATTTGCGGCTTCGGTTCTTGGACTAGCAAGCTGTGGTACAAAGAAGGTTCAAAATAGTAGTGTGACACCAGAACCATCAACAACAGAGCCTACAACTGAGACAGGAGAGGTAACTAAACCAGGTAGTGATAATACAACAGATCCTGTAACTGGTGGAGGAACAATTGATACTCCTACAACAGGTGGAGGAACAATTGATAACCCATCAAGTGGTGAAGTTGTAGATAATTCAGGATCTAATGGTTCTTCAAGTGGTGCAATAGATGCAGGAGATGGAGTTGTAGTTAAGCAAGGAGCTATACAGGTTACATCTTGTAGTGGAGAAGAGGAAAGTGCATATGTTGAATTCAAGCCATATACAGGAGCTACATCATATAATGTATATTTGAAGGGTTCAAATGATTTAGAGTATAAAAAGCTTGGATATGAGGATGTATATGTTCAAAACTTATCATCTTCAGTTGTAAGAGCAGACCTATTTGGACTTCCTGCAGGAGATTATTCAATTCAGGTAAAGCCAGTAATTGGTTCAAATGAGATTGATAATCCAGCTCAAATGAATGTATCTGTTGTAGCATATGACAGATCAGGATATGCTCATTTTAATTATAATGCTGGAGTTGGAGCTTATAATGATGATGGAAGTCTTAAGGATGATGCGATTGTTATTTATGTAAATGATTCTAATAAGGATACAGTAATGAATGATATTTGTCAAAGATATGATTCATTAAATATGTTCCAAATTCCATCAACATACACAAATGATCATGCAGGAGAGGATGCTTCATCAATCGGATGGTGGTTAAATAATACACAATTCTCTAAGGCTGAGCGTGATAGTAAGGGTAATATTATTGAGCCTCAATCTGGAAAGAAGACTTCAGATACTTATTCAGCAGATGGTGCAAACCTTGCTTTTAAACAATTAGGAACAGAGCACCCTATTGTAATTCGTTTTGCAGGAGAGGTTAATGCTCCAGAGGGATTAACAGTATATGATTCATATAAGCAAGGTGGTTCTGAGGGAGATAACGGAAATATGGCCCGTATGAAGGACTATATTAATCTTACTCTTGAAGGAATTGGAAATGACGCTATTATTGAGGGATGGGGATTCCATTTCATTTGCTCAGATAAAACGAACGTATATGGAAAATCATTTGAGGTAAGAAACCTTACATTTGATAAATATGCAGAGGATGCAGTTGGTATGGAGGGAGACCAAAGTGATGGTAAGATTACCTCATCTGTTGAAAGATGTTGGGTTCATAATAATACATTCCTTCCAGGATATTGTGCAAACCCTGCTGAATCAGATAAGAAGGAAGGAGACGGATCTTGTGATTTCAAGAGAGGACAATATTTCACAATGTCTTACAATTATTATGAATATTGCCATAAGACAAATCTTGTAGGATCATCAGATGATTCATTACAATTTAACATCTCATTCCATCATAATACATGGTATAATTGTGGATCTCGTATCCCATTATTAAGACAAGCAAATATCCATTTCTATAATAATTATATTTATGGAGATTCATCAGATAGCAAGGCTGAGCTAAGCTATGTAACATCACTTCGTGCAAATTGCTATATGTATGCAGAAAATAATTATTATGAAGGATGTAAGAATCCATTTGAAAAGAAGGCAGGAGCAGCTAAGCTATATGGTAATACTATGGTAGGATGTTTCGAGGATAATGCATCAACTACTGTTTCATCAAGAACAGAAGAGGTATCATCAGCTTGTGCATATAATGGAACATCATATGCAAACTTTGATACTAATTCACAGCTATTCTATTATAATGAAGAAACAAAGCAATCAGATTGTTATTTAACAACAGCTGCAGTTGCTAGACAAGAGGACATTAAATTTGCAGGTTCTAGATATAGAACTGTACTTGATAAAACTTCATTAAGTGTTGAAACTACATCTAATAAATATAGTGTAGATGAAACAAACTCTATTGACCTATCTAATGGAACTTACACTGCTACCCTAACATCTGATAAGGGTATTGTATATAATGGTGTAAAGGCTGGAAAGTTCAAGGGTCAAGGTATTACATTTAGATTAACAAACCCTGCAATAGTAACAGTTGCCATGACTGCTTCATCAGGATATGCTGCAGGATATTTAGTATCTTCAACAGGAGAACTAATGCTTGCAGGAAGTGGTTCTGTGCAATTAGACGCAGGAGTATATTATATAACATCATGCATCATTGATAAGGAAACAACAGTAACAGCATTATCATTTGAAAAATATGATAGTGCAGAATATGATGCACAAAAGATTAGTGAGTATAACGCATTAGTAGCAGCCATCCCATCAACAATTGCTTATAATGCCTCAACATATGAAGCAATTAAGGCTGCTATGAATGCTTATACAAATCTAGGTGATCTAAAATCAAGTGTTGATTACAAAGCAGTAGAAGCTGCATATAATAGCTATAAGGCACTTGGTGAGGATTATGTAGTTGGATTAATAAATGAAATTGGAAATGTAACATCTGAAAGCGGAGATAAGATTTCTTCAGCAAGAGCAGCATATACAGCACTAATTGCTAGCTGCAAGGATGCATCTGTATCAAATCTAAACGTATTAGAGGCAGCAGAAAAATCTTATTATAGTCTTGCTGTAGATGCACTTATCGCAAAGATTAATACAATTGGAAATGTAACACTTGAGTCAGAGGCATTAATTAGTACATGTGAAAATATGTATGATCAATTAGATGCTTCTCAAAAGGCTTCTGTATCAAACTATAAAACTCTTACAGCTGCAAGAGCTACACTAGATTCACTTGTTGCTGTTAATGAGGTAGAATCAGCAATTGCTGATATTAATATAACAGCAGCATCATTAAATGATTTAGCTAATGTAGTTGCAAAATACGATGCATTAACAGATGATGAAAAGAAAATGGTTACTTCAACATCAAAGCTTGAAGAAATATATGTAGCATATTTCAAAAAGCTAGTAGCAACTATCCCATCAACTGTAACTACAGCAGATGGTACAACTATTAATACAGCACTTGATATATATTCTAGATTAACTGAAGCAGATAAGAATGTAGTAGCAACTGAATATGCTACACTTGAGGCAGCAGAGGCTCAATTAACAGAAATCCTTAATGCAAGACAGGTAGTAACATTTGATAATGGAGCTACAGGTAATAATAGCTACTTTACTATAAGTGCTAATAGTAAGAATGGAATAGCTTCAAAGACTTATGATGGTGTTACTTATACATCAGGAATTAAGATGGAGTCTAAGACATCTATTAAGTTTACTGCAGCTAGTGATGTGGTTGTAACTATAATTACTGATACTGCATCAAAATCTATTAAGATTAATGGTACAGCTTATACTACAGATGTAAACGGAGTATTAACACAAGCTATTTCTAAGGGCGCTGTTGAGATTACTAAGGGAGATTCAATCAATGTATATGCTATTATAGTTGAATAATAGATAATTAATATGGCCACATTGTGACCATATTTTTTATGCTATAAAAATAATTAAAAATAATTATATTGCAAAAATTATAATTTTTAGGTATAATTAAGCTATAAGGTGGTGAGATTATGGGTATCCTATGGTTTGATGAAAAGAACAAGGATTTAATTGCTACGATAGCCACATCTAATATCACACTAAATAAGCCGGCAAAAGGGTTAATTGATTTTGCCTATAGTGTTATGATTGGTGTTAATCCAGATGAATGTAAGGCTTACATAAAGGCTTTAAATAAGGAAGCTGTAGAGAAGGGTGGTATTCCACAATCTCAACTATATACAGTTACAATCCGTCAAAGCTATGGTAGAATTAGTAATAAAGAGTTTATTAAGCGTATTTCACAATTAACAGGTAAGAATTATGATACACCTAAGAAATACCTTATGACATATGATTCAAATGAACATATGCTTATAATTGATTTGAAGAGGGAGGTATAAAATATGCTTTTAGATTTAATGACATTAAATACAGCAATGATATTTGTTTGGCTAGGTATTGCGATTGTGGCTTTAATAATTGAGCTAAACACAACAGACCTATCGTCTATATGGGCTACAGTTGGTGGAACTATTACAGCAATAGTAGCTATATGGTGTCATATAATTTGGGTACAAATTATTATATTCCTTGTGATTTCAATTCTTGGAATATTATTAATTAGGCCATATGTAAAAAGATATGTTAAGAGAAATGAAATTGAAACAAATGTTGATTCATTAATTGGTAAAAAGGCAATTTGTGTAGATGATATTGGACCAGATAATATAGGTGCATGTAAAATAGATGGTAAAATTTGGAGTGCAATAGCAAAGGATGAGGCCAATATAATAAATGCAGGTCAAAAGGTCGAGGTTTTAAGCATTGATGGGGTAAAGCTTATCGTAAGACCATTAGATAAAGAATAGATAGAAGGAGAGAATTAAGAATTATGATTTTAAGTAGTATAACATTTCCATTAATAATAACATTAGCAGTTGTAGCAGCTATTATTTTATTAATACTTGCTACTTCAATTAAGGTAGTAAAGCAAACTGATAAATATATTGTACAAAGACTTGGAGCTTATCACACAACATGGGGTGTAGGAGTACATTTCTTAGTACCATTTATTGATAAGGTTGCAAAGATTATAACTATGAAGGAGCAGGTTAGAGATTTTGAGCCTCAATCTGTTATCACTAAGGATAATGTAACAATGCAAATTGATACAGTAGTTTATTTTCAAATAACAGATCCTCAAAAGTATGCTTATGGTATTGAAAATCCAATATTTGCGATTGAAAATCTATCTGCTACTACATTACGTAATATCATTGGAGAATTAGATCTTGATGCTACACTTACATCAAGAGATATAATTAATACTCAAATGAGACAAATACTTGATGAGGCAACAGATCCATGGGGAATTAAGGTTAATAGAGTTGAGGTAAAAAATATTTTACCACCTAAGGATATTAGAGATGCTATGGAGAAGCAAATGCGTGCTGAACGTGAGCGTCGTGAGGTTATCTTAAAGGCTGAAGGAGAAAAGCAATCAAAAATCCTTATAGCTGAAGGAGAGAAGCAATCAGCTATTCTTCGTGCAGAAGGAGAAAAGGAACAAATGATTCGCCTTGCTGAAGGAGAAAAAGAAAAGCTTATTAATCTAGCTGAAGGTAGAGCAGAGGCTTTAAAGATTGAAAAGGAAGCAGAGGCTCTAGGTATTAAGGTTGTAAAGGATGCAGGAGCTGACAATGCAGTATTAAGCCTAAAGGCTATGGAGGCTTTAGCCAAGGTTGCAGATGGAAAGGCAACAAAAATTATTGTACCATCAGAGATTCAAAATCTTTCAGGTGTACTAGCAGCTGCTAAGGGTATAGTTGAACCTGATGAAAAGAAGAAAAACTAGTTTATGAAGTGGAGTTTATTGCTCCACTTTTTAAATTTTTGGAAATTAATTATGTAAAACTTTGTTTACATTATATATAAATAAATGTTATAATAAAAATGGTGGAGGATTATTTTATGACTAACAGAGTACATGAATTAAGAAAACAGCATAAAATAACACAAGAATCTTTAGCGAATATGGTTGGAGTAACAAGACAAACAATCATATCTATTGAAAATGGTAAGTACCAAGCCTCTTTACTGTTGGCATTGAAGATAGCAAAAATATTTAATATGCCTTTAGAAGAAATATTTACATTAGAGGATGGTGACTAGAATGAATGTATATGATTTAGCAAGACTTAGAAAGACAACTAAAATTAAGTTAGTCTTTATGTCAATATCTATAGCAATTCCAATTATTATTATTTCAATATTAACCCCATTATCTATAAAGCACTTTTCTGATTGGGTTAATATTCCAGTAAAGGTACTAGATTATATATTGGTAGCTATAGGAGAAGCCTATGTTATATATAAGGTAGTATATTATGGTAGAATACTAGGATCTGAAAACTATGCAAAGCAGGTTTTAATTAAGAAGAATGATGAAAGATTAATCTTCATTAAGCAAAAATATTCACAATTCACTTTAAAGATGCTTATATTCCTATTATTAATAGGAATTGCAGTATCAGGATTCTTAAATACTATAGTGTTTATTACATTATGTGGAGTTTTAATTGCGTTAGGTCTAACATGGCTTATTACTGCAATCTATTATAGAAATAAATATTAATAACAAACAAAATTGATACAATGAGTTTAAACAAGCTATTATTTATAATATGTTAATTTTATATATAATTTTAAAAAATTTATATAAATGGAGGGTTGACATATGAAGAAATATAATTTTTTAGTGTTTTTAACTTTTTGTATCATTTTTATTTCTAGTGTATTTAGTATATCTAAAACTAATTATAAATGTGGTATGTCAAGTGAGGGCATTTATCATACAAGACCTGGAAATGAGCTTTGTAAGGGAAAGAATGTAGAAAAATTTTTTGTAGAAAAATACAATAAAACTGTTACCTTTTCAGAGGATACATCTCAAAGAGTTTGTATTGAAGGTGTAGAGAATTATAGCCAATTAAACATGAATAGATATATTAACAATAAAAAAAATATCGCTGATAACTATAAAAAAATAGATGCGACATGTACTATGGTTGCTTGTGTTGAATTGGTTAATTATTATGCAAAGCATGTATATAACATTGAAATTGAAGATACTCCAGAGGAGATGTGTTTAGCAATTTGGAATAAGTGCTATAGTAAAGGATTTACAACTAAGAATCATGGAACAAGAAGTGGAATGGTAAATAATTGTGTATCTAAAGCTTTTGATATGTATGGTATTCCAAGACATGGTAATACAGAATGGTTTTACCTACTTAGAAAGACAAAGAATTCAATTGATAAAAATCAGCCTGTCTTACTTGATTTAGTTGATCATTCTACTGTAGCTAAGGGTTATACAACATATAAATATAGCTATAGTAAGACTGTAAAGTATGGATTCTTAAATATTAAGAGAAAGACTGTTACAGTGGAAGGAACAGAAAACTTCCTTATCGTTAATGATGGGTGGTTATATGATGGTCCAGAATATGAATCATTATTCCCAGTATCATATATTGGTAGTACTTTAGATGGTATGCAGATATGCTTAACGCCAAGTGATTAATAATGAAACGTTATACGAAAATACTCCTTTATAATAGGCTCGTTAAAGAGCTATAATAAAGGAGTTTTATTTTAGTGATTTATACATATTCAGGATGAAGTTCAAGGAATGATGCAATAAGCTTAGATAAATATAATAATATAGCTTTGTCATTTGGCTGCCAAATTCTTGCTGTACGCTCTAAGGCAAAGAATATGTATCCATATTTATGTTCCTTTGTTCTTATATTTGTAAATAATATAGAATGAAGTCCATAGGGTTCAATTGCGTTTCCAAGTTCTAAAGAATCTTGCTTAATGTTTGTAATATATGAAGAGCTATACATATTATCTTCATCAAGTAATGAGTCTAGATTTCCTAGGTGACCAACTGCCATTTGGCTATTTACATCAATAAGCTCACCATTTTTCTTTATATAGTATATGTTATCTAATTGTAATTGTGCTCTAAGATAAATTATAGAGTTTCTAATTTTATCTTTTATACCACGTGCTCCATAAAACTTATGTGTTAGTGTTGTAAGTACTTGGAATATATCAAGCTCCGCAAGCTCTTGAACTGTTATATATTTATGCTTTTTTTCAACATAAATAATATAACAATTTCTACCCTTTACCTTGCCTCTATATAATGTCTTATCACATAAATCAAACATTTCATTAAAGCTTGACCCGTCTACTGGATAAGATGCTGAACCTATAGTACCAGTAATAAAAGGAGTAGAGTCAGTACAATTATATGATTTTCTAAATACCGTATTATTGTGGCACATACCATCATAGAAGTTGTGTATTTCAGAATAGTCTATACTCTTAGTCCAGATAAGAATGAACTCATCTCCACCATATCTTCCAACAAGTCCTTCCTCACCTATATAGTTTATAAGGTTTTCAGCAAGCTGCATTAAAACCTCATCACCAACCTTATGGCCATATTTATCATTTACAAATTTGAAATTATCAATATCAAGAATTGCCATTGTAAATGGAGTTTTGTTGTCCATAAGATTCTCAATATATTTGAATATATACTTTCTTTGAAGTACTCCAGTCAAGCTATCAAGATAATTTGAAATATTATCATTAGACAGTACATTATTAAAATAATTATATTTTTTTAACATTTCATACGTATACATAGTTCCCACACCTACTTCAGTATATTTTATAGACTTTCTCTTTCAAAGAATCCTGCTAAGCATTTTGCAACGTAGAATAATAATGCCTTTTCATCAGGCTGCCATATTCTAGAATTACGTTGCTCAGTACATAGAAGATGACCAAAGAAATGATTATTCATTTCAATTCTTGTGATTAAAATTGATTGAAGAGGAAGCATACCAAGCTCATCATGAATCATACCATCAAGTGATGTTGTATCATAAACATAATTTGAGTCTATAATAGCTGTATCACCTAAAATCTTTTTGAAATTCTTAGTTGTACCAATAATTTTTCCATTATTACAATCAATTATAGCACCAGTCTTATCAATAAATAGAAGATATTGTATTTTCATTATGCTTTCAAGATTAATGAATAGTGTATAAAGCTTATCATTTTTAGTGATTGCAGATTCAAATTCATGAGAGATTGTATACATCACAGTATATAAATCCTCTTTAGCTATTTTTTGAACAGTAATATTTTTGTGCTTTGATTCAACATAGATGATATAGCAATTTCTACCTTTTACTTTTCCTCTATATAATGTTTTATCAGCACATGTTAAAAGATCTTCATATGTTTTAGCATCCCTTGGGAATGTACAAGCTCCTATTGTACCTGTTATAAAAGGGTTACAATTAGATAGCTTTAAGTTTTTTCTTAATACACAGAAGTTATTATACATTCCAGATAAGAAATTATGATTTGAATCATAATCAATGTTTACTAAATCAACATATACAAACTCATCTCCACCAAATCTTCCAACAATACCGTTAGAACCAAGGTATTTTGCTAAATCTGAGGCTACACTTCTTAATACCTCATCACCTGTTTGATGGCCATAGTTATCATTTATTTGCTTAAAGTTATCTAAATCAAGCATAGCAAGTGTAAATGGAATATTTTGTGAAATAAGATTATGTACAAAGTCAATAAAGACCTGTCTTGTTACAACACCTGTTAGCGGATCTAGTAAATAGCTTATGTTAGTTTGCTTAAGCATATCCTTAAAAAAAGGATGCTTTATCAAGTCTACGTTTGTATACATATGCAATTACCCCTCAATAATATAACTTATTATACCATATATATTTTAAAAAGTGCATATTTATAATTTTTAAAAAAATTATTTGCTGTATTGAAAAAATCCTACTAAAATAATATAATAGAAAAGTAATATGTAAATTTTTAATGTAAATTAATTGTCGAAAGGAAGTATATAGTATGGGAAGAGCTCATGAAGTTCGTGCCGCATCTATGGCAAAGACTGCTTTAATGAAGTCTAAAAAATATTCTAAGTGGGGAAAGGAAATCTTAGATTGTGCTAAGGCTGGAGATCCAAATCCAGATATGAACCAACCACTTAAGAAGCTTATTGAAAGAGCTAAGAAGGATCAATGCCCTGCTGAAGTTATTAAGAGAGCTTTAGAGAAGGCATCTGGATTAAAGTCTGGAAATATGAAGGAAACTCATTATGAGGGTTATGGTCCAGGTAAGGTTGCTATTATGGTTGACTGTTTAACTGATAACGTTAATAGAACATTCACAGATGTTCGTCAAATTTTCAGTAAGACAGGAGGAACAATCGGAACAACAGTTGGACACCTTTTCGCACGTAGAGCTAAGTTCGTATTCTCAGGAATGACTGAGGATGAGACTTTAGAGGTTCTTATGGGAGCTGATGTTTTCCCTGAGGAAACTTCAACTGATGAGAATGGTAATGTAGTTATTCTTGATGATCCAAAGAATGCTTCAGCTATTTCTGATGCATTAGAGGCTTCTGGTAAGGAGCTTGATTTTAAGGAGCAAGGAGTATCTATGATTGCTTCTATGTACGTAGATCTTGACGAAGAGGCTAAGGCTAAGTTCGATCGTATGATGGAAATGTTCGCTGAGAACGAGGATGTACAGGACGTTACTCATAATGCTAATGTAGCAGAAGAGGATGACGAAGAATAAAAAAAAGGCCTTAGTGCCTTTTTTTTGAAATTTTAAAGGTGGGATAATTATGAAGGTAGTTATTGAATCTGAGCAATTTGAAAAGACACTAAAGAGACTTACTCATGAAATTCTTGAAAGAAATGATGATATGTCTAATGTTGTGCTAGTAGGTATTAAGCATAAGGGTACACCTATTGCTAGATATTTAGCACAAATGATTAAGCAAATCGATGGTACTGATGTAGAGGTTGATGAGATTGATATCATTTCGCATCGAGATGATGACAAGAAGGCACCTGAGGCAGTGGCTAATTTTAGTAAGCCAGTCAATGGTAAGGTTGTTATTCTTGTAGATGATGTTTTATATACTGGAAGATCAGTAAGAGCTGCGATGGATGCGGTTATAGATTTAGGAAGACCTGCTAAGATAGAGCTTGCTATTCTTGTTGATAGGGGACATAGAGAGCTTCCTATACGTGCTGATTTTGTTGGAAAAAATATTCCAACAGCTAGAACTGAAAGTGTTGTTGTTGATTTTAATAATAAGCAAGTTATTATAAAATAATTTGTTTTCTAAGTATTGATTGAATAATATTTGTTATTTAACTCTTATTAAAAAAGAAAGGTTATTTATGTTTAACTTCTAATTATTATTTGATATAATAGCCTTGAAAGATTTTGGAGGAAATATGACTGAACTAGAGAAAAAGGATAAAGACGTATTTGATGCGATTGAAGCAGAGTTCAATCGTCAACAAACTCATATTGAGCTTATAGCTTCAGAGAATTTTGTGTCTAAGGCTGTACTAGAGGCTCAAGGATCAGTAATGACTAATAAGTATGCTGAGGGATATAGTGGAAAGAGATATTATGGTGGATGCGATTATGTAGATATCGTTGAAAACCTAGCTAATGAGAGAGTACAAAAGCTTTTTAATGTTCAATATTCTAATGTACAGCCTCATAGTGGATCTCAGGCTAATATGGCAGCTTACAGATCACTAATTAATTTAGGTGATACTATTCTTGGTATGAATCTAGCAGATGGAGGACACCTTACTCATGGTATGGCTAAGAATTTTAGCGGAAATGATTATAAGGTTGTTTCATATGGAGTTGATCCTAAGACAGGATTAATTGATTATGAGGATGTTAAGGCTAAGGCTTTAGAATATAAGCCACAACTAATTGTTGCAGGAGCATCTGCATATTCAAGAATTATAGATTTTAAGAGATTTAGAGAGATTGCAGACCTTGTAGGTGCATATCTAATGGTAGATATGGCTCATATTGCAGGTCTTGTAGCTGCAGGTCTTCATCCAAATCCTTGTGATTATGCTGATATTGTTACATCAACAACACACAAGACATTAAGAGGACCTCGTGGAGGAATTATTTTAACAAATAATCCTGATATTATTAAAAAGGTAAATTCAAGAGTATTCCCAGGAACTCAAGGTGGACCATTAATGCATGTTATTGCGGCAAAGGCAGTAGCATTTGGAGAAGCCTTAAAGCCAGAGTTTAAGGAATATGCTAAGCAAATCATATGCAATATGCATGCTTTCTGTGATGAGCTAGCATCAAAGGGATATACACTTGTTTCTGGTGGTAGTGATAACCATGTTGTGCTACTTAACACAAAGGCTTCATTAAATATTACAGGTAAGGAAGCTGAGGAGTGCTTAGGTAAGGTTAATATCACTGTTAATAAAAATGGAATTCCAGGAGATACTGAAAAGCCAACAGTAACATCTGGAATTAGACTTGGTACTGCAGCCATGACTACTCGTGGATTTAACGAGGAGGATTTCAGAAATGTAGCTCGCCTTATTGATTTAGCATTAAGAAATAAGGATGATGAAGAGGTATTAAATGCTGTTAAGATGGATGTTATAGCCTTAATGAAGAAGCATCCATATTTAGCTTAAAAACAAAAGAAGGACGAAACAATAGTTTTCGGGGGATTAAATTATGAGCAAATATAGTGAAAAACAAATTCGTGAAATTATTGAAAAGGAAAACATTAAGTACATTAGATTAATGTTTACAGATATGGATGGAATTTTAAAGAATGTTGAGATTCCAGTATCTAGACTTGATGATGCGTTAGAAAATAAGATTATGTTTGACGGATCTTCAATTGAAGGATTTGCCAGAGTATTCGAGGCAGATATGTATTTACATCCAGATTTAGATACATTCCTAATCCTTGATTGGGAGGATTCTTCATATGGTAAGGCTGCAAGATTCATTTGCGATATCTATAAGCCAGGTGAGCATACAGGTGAGCATGTGCCATTCGAAGGAGACCCAAGAGGTATCTTAAAGAAGAATGTTGAAGCGATGAAGAAGCTAGGATTTAAGGCTTTAAACTGTGGAGTAGAGCCAGAATTCTTTCTATTTAAGATTGGACCAGATGGAAAGCCATCACTAGATTTTAATGATAAGGGAGATTATTTCGACCTAGCACCAATGGATTCAGCTGTTGACTGCCGTCGTGATATTGTATTAGCATTACAAAAGATTGGTTTTGATGTTGAAGCATCTCACCATGAGGCAGCTCCTGGACAACATGAGATTGATTTCAAGTATGATACAGCACTTGCTGCTTGTGATAATGTTCAAACATTTAAGCTTGTAGTTAAGAATATTGCACGTCGTCATGGTCTACATGCAACATTTATGCCAAAGCCAGTTGCTGGTATTAATGGTTCAGGAATGCATGTTAACTGCTCATTATTAACACAGGATAATAAGAATGCCTTCTTTGATGATAATACTCCAAACAAGCTAAGCCAATTAGCACTTGATTGGATTGATGGAATCATTGCTCATGCAAAGGGATTCTGCTTCCTAACTAATCCAACTGTTAATTCATATAAGAGAATTGTTCCAGGATATGAGGCACCTTGCTATATTTCATGGTCTGATTCAAATAGATCAACTATGATTCGTATTCCTGCAGCTCGTGGAATGGCTACTCGTACTGAGGTTCGTTCAGTAGACGTATCTGCTAATCCATATCTTGCAATATCTGCAATTTTAGCTGCTGGTATGGACGGAGTTAAGAAGAACTGCCCTCATACTGAAGCTATTTATGATAACCTATATGTTATGAATCAAAAGGAACGTGATGAGAAGGGAATTGAATCTCTTCCAGGAAATCTATATGATGCAATGCAAGGATTCCTTAAGGATGATGTAATCAAGAATGCAGTAGGACCTATCGTAACTGAAAAGCTTGTAGACTCTAAGAAGAAGGAATGGGACAGCTTTAGATGTGCTGTAACAGACTGGGAGATTAAGAACTACTTCGAGAAGTACTAAAATATAAGGAGGCTTGTGCCTCCTTTTTAATAGGAGTAATTATGTTAAAGATTACATTAAATGTTATAAAGCCTCAAGGTGAGGCTAAATATGAATTTAAAGAGAATGGATTCAGAATAGATAATGAAGCCTTTAAGGTTAAAAAGGGATATAGGGCAAAATACCAGCTACTATTAGATAATAAGGAGGGTATATTATCATATGTCTCACATACAAATGATATAAATAGCCCTCATGTTATAATAAAATTCTTTAATGATAATAAGGTAGTAGAATCTAACAAATTATATAATTTAACTAATATTGATGAAATGAATATAGTAAAGCTATTTATGAATTGCCTTGAAGAAGGAATTGAATAATTATTAACAATAATAGGATAAGTTTTAATATTACTATAATAGTAACGGTTCAAGAATTGTTTAAATAATCTTGACAATTTGGTATATAAAAGAATAAAATAAAGTGTAATACTAATAAAAAATTAAAAAAAGGAGATTATAATTATGGCACAAATTGGAGCACCAGAGGTTAAAAACGGAGTAACATTAATTATTGATGGAAAATTATATGTTGTTCTTTGGTTTATGAATGTTAAACCAGGAAAGGGAGCAGCTATTTTAAAAACTAGATTAAAGGATTTAAGAACAGGAAACGTTCTTGAGCGTAACTTTAATACAAATGAAAAGTTTGAGCAAGCTCAAATTGATAAGGTTCCAGTTCAATATTCTTATTCTGATAATGGAACATACTATTTCATGGATCAAGCAACATATGAAATGTATGAAATTAGTGATGCAGTATTAGGAGATCAAAAGTATTATCTAATTGATGGTATGGAGCTAAAACTAAACTTCTACCAAGGAGAGGTTTTAGACGTTGTTTTACCTGATAAGGTTGAATTAGTTGTTACAGAAACAACACCAGCTGTATCAGGAGCACCATCTACATCAACTAAGGATGCTATTCTCGAGACAGGTTTAAGATTACGTTTACCTCAATTCGTTGAGCAAGGTGAAAAGATTATTGTTTCAACAATTGATGGAACATATCAAGGCCGTGCATAATAAATGAGTAAGGTTGCACTTGTAACTGGATCAGCTATTGGTATAGGAAGAGCAATTATTATTGAACTAGCTAAAGCTGGTTATGATGTTGTAATTAATTACAACACATCAAAGGATAAAGCTTATGAATTAAATGAAGAGATTAAGCAATACAATGTTAGATCACTTGTTATTAAATGTGATGTATCAAGTGAGAAGGATGTTGATTTAATGTTTAATCAAATTGAGAATGAATTAGGCGGAGTAGATATATTAGTTAATAATGCGGCTATAGATTGTCCATCTATGTTTTTTGAAAAGACAATAGAGACATTTAAGAGGACATTAGATGTAAACCTACTTGGTTCATATATTACAGCTCGTAGAGCTTATAATCATATGATTAATGCCAAATGGGGAAGAATAATAAATATTTCTTCAACAAATGGTATGAATACATATTATCCTATGGGAATTGAATATGATACAAGTAAAGCAGCATTAAATGCATTAACTCATAATCTTGCAATTCAATTTGCACCATATGTCACTGTGAACGCAATTGCTCCAGGATTTATTGGAACAGAGAATGAGCTTAAGGACTATGATGAAGAGTTTATGAATATGGAATTAGATAAAATCATGGCTCATCGCTTTGGTGAGGCAAGTGAGGTTGCGCATCTTGTTAAATTTTTAGCAAGCGATGAGGCTAGCTATATTAATAACTCAATTATAAGAATTGATGGCGGACAATATTCAAGCTGTTAAAATGAAAGAAGGACTGTTGAGAAATTAACAGTCCTTCTTTTTTACTTGTTATTTTTTAATACATTTGAAATTGCGTTCATAATTGAAAGCTTTCCATATTCATATGTTAATGAACCTTGCATATATAATAGGAATGGCTCTCTTAGAGGAGCATCAGCAGAAAGCTCAATTGTTGAACCCTCAGTAAAGCATCCTGCAGCCATTACAACATCACAAGGATAACCTGGCATTGGAGCTGGTTCAATATAAACGTGGCTATCAATAGGAGAAGATGCTTGTAGGCTTTGAGCAAAGCTTACAAGGTTTTCTTTATTATTAAGCTTAATTATTTGAATAATATCGGTTCTATATTCATTATATTTAGGACTAACCTCAAAATTAAGATGCTCAAGCATATATGACGCAAACACCTGTGTCTTTAAAGCTCCTTCAACAGCTCTAGGTGCCATAAATACACCCTTAAAGAAGTTAATGTTTTGATTATAATTAGCACCTAAATCCTTACCGATACCAGGAGCTGTTAATCTTTCAGCAATCATGTGAATATATTCCTTTTTACCAGCAATATATCCACCACTTTGTGCAATTCCACCACCTAGGTTTTTCATTAAAGATCCTACTACTATATCAGCTCCTACATCACCAGGCTCTTTAGTTTCTACTAATTCACCATAGCAATTATCAACCATTATAATAACATCCTTATTAACCTTACGGATTTCTTGAATACATTCTTCAATTTGCTTTATTGTGAGAGAATTACGAGAAGAGTATCCTCTTGATCTTTGTATCTCTACAAGCTTAACATCATTTTTTGATAGTCTTTCTTTAATTTTCTTTAAATCAAATGCACTATCAATTAAATCTATTTCTTCATATTTTACGCCAATACTCTTAAGAGATTGAGTAGAGTCTCCAAGAACACCAACCATCTCTAGTAATGAATCATAAGGACGTCCTGATAATGAAATCATTGTATCTCCATGATGTAATAGGGCACTGAATGCTAACCATAAAGCATTTGTACCAGACATTATTTGGCATCTTACAAGGGCATCCTCACATCCTAGGATAGTTGCGAAAATATTTTCAATCTTTTCTCTTCCTGTATCGAAATATCCATAACCATTTCTATCAGTAAAATCTGCATAATCAACCTTATTCTTAATAAAGGCGCTTAGAATTTTATCTGAGTTTTTGAATGTATTATCCTCTATTTTTTTAAATACATCCTTTAAATCAAGCTCTGCTTGCTTACTTATTTCTAAAACCTTATTATCAATATCATCTATTAACATTTAAATCACCTTTTGAATTTTAACATATTTTAGTTGTGTTTTAAAGAAATAGTTTGAAACTCATAATATATTTTGTTAAAATAGAAAAGTAATTTAAAAATAAGAGGTAATTTATATGTTATGGTTTTTTCTAATCTTCTCTACTCTATCATGGGGTATTGCAGAAATATTTTATAAAAAAGGTAATAAGGCAGAAGAAAAGTATTCACATTTAAAGACTACAGTTTTTGTAGGTATTTTAATGGGATTATATTCATTAGTTGTTTTATGTGTTGAAGATATTTCTATAAAATCATTACCAGAGAACTTTGTAAGATATCTTCCAGTTTCACTATGCTATATTGTGTCTATGACATGCTCATATTTTGGTGTTAGATTTATAGAGGAATCATTATCAGATCCAATTGAGAATACAAGTGGAGCACTTGTACCAATTCTTTGTGCAATTTTCTTACATGAAAAATTGAATGCATTAACAATAATTGCGGTTATTATTGTAGCAATTGGTATTTTATGTGTAGGATTCTTTGATAAGAATGGTAAAGAGAATAGAGTTAAGAATTTTGGTGTTCGTCTAGCTATTTGGGCTATTGCAATGCCATTCTGCTATATGCTATTAGACGCTATTGGTACATTCCTAGATGTATATTATACTGATAGTGTTGAAACAACATTATTAATTAATGTTACAGAGGATAATCTAGAGCATACTGCAAATTGCTGCTACGAGTTTACATTCTTCATAATTTCAATGATTGTTTTAGTATTTATGGAAATTAAAAAGATTCGTTTATTCTCTGTAAATGGAGAGGCTATAAATGAAGTAGTAGATGAGAATGGTGAAGCTAAGAAGATTAAATGGTATCAGGTACCACTTAAGCAAAAGAATAAAATCTTAGCTGCAGCGTTTGAAACAGCAGGTCAAGCTACATATCTATTTGCCTTATCTGAAGGTGCAGGTATTGCGGCTGTAATTCTTGGTGCTGGTACAGTTATCACATCACTTATTTTATCAAGAATTATTCTTAAGGAAAAATTAACAAAAATTCAGTATGTATTCATACTTATTATCATGATAGGTATAATAATGTTATCATTAGTAACTGCATAATTAAAAAAAGTTCTTGCTAATATTAAAAACTTATGATAATATTATTTAGGTAAAACTTACTATGGTAGACTACAACCATGGCGGAAGGAGTGTAAAACATTATGAAACAAGGAATTCATCCAGAGTATAAGAAGGTTACTGTAACTTGTACAACTTGCGGAGCTACATTTGAGACTGGTTCAGTTTTAGATGAGATTCGTGTTGATTCTTGCTCAAATTGCCATCCATTCTATACTGGAAAGCAAGCATTCGTTCAAAATGATGGACGTGTTGAGAAGTTCAATAAGCGTTACAATATTAATAAGTAATTATTTAGAAGCACTCGAAAGAGTGCTTTTATTTACATAAAGGAGGGATAGCATGGATGTTAAATACATGTATGAGGCATTAAAGGAAGCGAAGAAAGCCTATAAGAAAAAGGAAATACCTATAGGATGTGTTATTGTTTGTAATGATAAGATTATAGCAAGAGCTCATAATCTTCGTGAGGGAAAGCAAAATGCACTTTATCATGCAGAGGTTCTTGCGATAAATAAGGCGTGCAAAAAGCTAAAATCATGGAGACTTGATATGTGCGACCTATATGTAACATTAGAGCCATGTGCTATGTGTAGTGGAGCTATTCTTCAATCAAAGGTAAAGAATATATATTTTGGAGCATATGATAAGAAGGCTGGAATGGCTGGTTCTAGATATGATATGTTTTCTATAAGATTTAATTATGATCCAAATGTATGTGGTGGAGTATTAGAGGAAGAATGTAGTAATCTTATAAAAGATTTCTTTAAAGAGCTAAGAAATGAAAAATGATTGAAAAATCATCTTTAATATGATAATATATATTTAGTCTGTCCAATCAGTTGCGGTGAACCTGGTCAGGATCGGAAGGTAGCAGCCATAAGCTTGCGCTGATGTGGACGGGCGCTTATAAAAAATAACAATTAGTGCGATGCACTAATTTTTTTATATACTTTTTTGGATGCAATGGTATAATATAATTATATTGGGGAGTTGATTCAAATGATTGATTTATCAGAACCTTTAGCTACTTATAAGCTTGGTCTAAAAAGACAGTATAATGATGAGGTAGAGAAGTATTGGAAGGAATTAATAGAGACAGCTAATACTGACACTTTGTCAAATGAATCTACATGTAAGGAATATTATAGTACTAAAGCATTAAAAGAAAAAACAATGAGGGAGCTAGGAGCTACAAGAGGAGTTAAGAACTTTTTTATTGGTCTTGGTGTGGTAGCCTCTATTGTAGGATTAATACTATTAGTGCTAGGATATAATGATAATCCAAAGAAAACAGCGCTTGTCGTTACTGGAGTAATAGTCATAGTATGTGGTATTATAGTCGCTATTCTAGCAGCTAATCTTCCTAAGAAAAAGATTAAAAGGCTTAATGATAAAATTAAAGAATTACAGCAAAAGGAAAAAGAAGCCTTAGATAGAGCTTATACAGAAATGGCATCATTAAATTCATTATATGATTGGAATATCCCATGTAAGATTTTTAATAGGCTAAATACTGTTGTAAATCTTGACCCACATTTTGATGTCGAAAAATTCCAATACCTTCATGATAAGTATGGATTTGCTGATAGGTTTGATGATCAAACATCAACATTATGCATACAATCAGGAAGTATATTAGGAAATCCATTTTTAATTGTTAAAACGCTTGAGCAGTATTGGTATACAAAAAGATATGAAAACAGTATAACTATCCATTGGACAACAAGAGTTAAAACTAAAAATGGATGGACAACTCAGCATCATACTCAGGTATTGACTGGATATGTTGATAAGCCAGCTGCAGGATATGGTGAATATACTACCTTAATTTATGGAAATGATGCGGCTCCTAAATTATCATTTTCAAGAGCACCATCTGGAATAGATGGTAAGGATGAAAAGCAAATTAGTAAAATGATCAAAAAGGAATCAAAGCAATTTGACAAAAAGGCTAGAGAAGCTATTCTAGATAATGATCCTAATACTAATTATGTTAGATTTGGAAATGAAGAGTTTGAATCATTATTTGGTGGTGAGGATCGTGATAATGAGGTTGAGTTTAGATTATTGTTCACACCTCTTGCCCAAAATAATTTGATTAAGCTTATTAGAAATAAAGAAGGATATGGTGATGATTGGTTCTTTAAAAAGGACCATAAGCTAAATTATATCCAAAGTAGACATTCTCAATCATTTGATTATAGTGCAAATCCAAATATGTTTATTGATTTTGATTGTAATAACGCACATAAAAAATTTGTGGATTATAATAATGAATTCTTTAAATCATTCTATTATGATCTTGCACCACTTATATCAATTCCATTGTATCAGCAGACAAAAACTAAGGAATATATTTATAATAAGCAATTCTCTGGAAATGTAACATACTATGAGGATGAAATGATGGCTAACTCATTTGGTGATGCTGCATTTAAAAATAGCTTAAGTAATACAAGAAATATTTTAAAAACTAGCCTTAATAGGACTGTTGGTGAGGTAGATGAGGTTACTGTAACAGCATATGGATATCAAACTATTCCACATGTTACTGTTGTAACAAAGCTTGGTGGAGATGGACGTATGCATGATATTCCTGTAACATGGTATGAATATGTACCTGTAAGTAGAGCAACTAGGATGGCTATTGAGACTAAGAAGTCTTCAAGGCAGGAATTCAATGCTAAAATTAATGATCCAGAGTTTAAGAAGAGAATGGTATTCGCAGCAGCAGGAGCATATCTATATCAAAGAGGACTATTTGCGGCTATTCTTATGAATGAATTATCAGATGCAGATGCATTTAATATGACTAATGCATTGAATAATAATTCTAATAGCAACATTAAGAATAATTCTAATGTAGTATCAAATACTACAAATAATATAATAGATGAAATAAAGGGTGCTGTTGACACTGCACAATCAAGAGTTAAGACCAACATCAAAAACGGAAAACTAAATGATGGTAATGATAATAACTCAAATAACCAATAGGTTCTAATTAGCTTAGCTAATTCGAATAAAAAAGAAAAAATAAGGAGGAAAAGAAAGATATGGCAAATCCATTAGATGAGGAAACTGGTCCTATAAGAGAAGAAGGAAAGGATATTAATGTTATTGCAAAGCAAATTCCTGTAAAGGTTGGAGCTGGTTCATTAGTATTCCAAATATTCTTATGGGTATTATTTATTATTCCAGGATTAATTTTCACTTTAATGAAGGTAAAGGCAGGAACATACCTACGTCAGCTTGAGCAGCAAATTCAGCATGATGCTTCAACAATTGATAACTACCTTGAGCAAAGAGTTGTAATTTTATCAAATCTTGCAAAGCTTGTTGATAAGGCAGTTCAATTAGATAAGGAAACATTTACTGCTATTGCAGAAGCTCGTTCAGGAAGACCTGTAACTGCTATTGCATCTGATGATGCAGCTCGTAATAATTTACAATCTCAAGCAGATAATATCAATAACAGATTAAATATTGCTATTGAAAATTATCCAGAGCTTCAATCTCATAAGGAGATTCAAGATGCAATCCAACAAAACACATACCTTCAAAAGGAAATTACTGCAGCTCGTGAAATGTATAATGATAGAGTTGCACAATGGAATAGAGAAATCCAAATTTGGCCTACTAAGATGATTGTTGCTGCAAAGGCAGGATATACTACACGTATTCCTTTCATTGCATCAAAGGAAATCAAGGATAAGGCTAGAGATGTATTCTTCTAGAAAATAGCTTAATCTATAAGCAAAAAATTATCTCCAAAGTAGATGACATCTATTTTGGAGATTTTTTAAAGAAAAAGCATGACTCCATTTAATTTGGAATCATGCTATTTTAATTATAATTCAGCTGTAAGCTTACGAAGGAAATCCTTCTCGCTTTCATTTAAATAAGGAGATAGCTTATCATAGCAATTCTTATGATATTGATTTAGCCAATCAAGCTCAGCTTTTGTTAACATCTTTTTATTAATAGCCTTTAACTCATAAGGACAAACTGTAATTGTTTGGAATTTGTAGAACTTACCATATTCAGTAGTAGCTCCTTCAACACAAAGAAGCTCATTTTCAATTCTAATTCCCCATTTTCCATCTCTATATAGGCCTGGTTCGTCAGTAGTAATCATTCCAGGCTCTAATGGATATGTAGCTCCATTATATCTAAATGATTGAGGACCCTCATGTACAGATAGAACATATCCTACACCATGACCAGTACCATGTCTATAATCAAGACCCTTATCCCATAACGGCTGGCGAGCAATCATATCGATTTTTTCACCTGATGTTCCAGCCTTGAATTCAGCAAGTGCTAAGTCAATGTGACATTTTAGTACAAGTGTATAATCCTCCTTCATTTCATCAGTAACAGGACCTAAGGCATATGTACGAGTGATGTCTGTAGTACCTAAGCAGTAGTGTGCTCCTGAATCAACAAGGAAGAAGGTAGGATGCTCAGTATTAAGCTTATATTCCTCACCCTTTTTAGCAGAGTAGTGAATAATAGCTCCATGGTCATCAAATCCTGCAATAGTTGTAAAGCTTAATTCTAAATATCCTTGTTGATTAGCTCGCATACTTTCAAGATAGTCTGCATAAGATATTTCATCAAGCTCATCTGCATGCTCATATAAATATTTCATAGCCTTAACCATAGCTACTCCATCCTTAACATGGGCTTCAATATCATTTCTTATTTCAGTTTGATTCTTAACAGCCTTGAGTATTGATGTAGGGTTTAAGGAATCCTTTAATACATTATCTCTATAAAGAGAACGATATATATTATAATTGCAGCTATTTGCGTCATACATAACCTTCATATCTCTAAGATTATTTAAGAAATTATAGATTTCATCATATTCATGTAATGAAATATTATTATCTAGAAGGTAGGCCTCGACATCATCATTTATTTTATCATTATCAACAAATAAATGAACATCTGTTGCTGTAATAACAGTGAATGCTAAAAATACAGGTGTACACTGAATATCATTACCTCTTAAGTTATATAACCATGCTTGATCCTCAAGACGAGCTATAACTAATGCGTTACATTCAGATTTAGATATTAATGTTCTAACCTTCTCAATTTTAGATTTATAGCTTTCTCCGCTGAAGCAATCCTTTAGCTCATATAGATATGAGAAAGGAAGAGATGGTCTTTCATCATATATTTTTGATATTAAATCGGTATTTATTATTTCAGCCTTAGGAAGAACTTCTTTAATTTTAAGGGCAGTATTGGTATCAATGGTTCTACCATCAAATCCAAGGTTACCTCCTCTTTCAAATTTTTCAGATAGGTATTCAACTAGCGTAGGAACACCAGGCTCTCCCATCTTCATTAGCTTTATTGGGCTATCCTGTAGCTCAATAGTAGCCTGAAGGAAGAATCTACCATCTGTCCATAGAAATGCCTCATCTGTTGTTACAAGAAGAGTTCCTGCATCTCCTGTAAAGCCAGAAATGTATTCTCTTGCCTTAAAGTAGTCAGGAGTGTATTCACTCATATGATAATCAGATGTAGGAATTATATATGCATCTATATCCTTTTGCTGTAATAATTCTTGAAATTCTTTTATTTTGTTCATTATAAATCACCATCATTATTATAGTATAATATGTGTTTTCTTTCAATAAATATGATATAATAAGGAGTGACAAAGGACGGTGATTACTATGCTAAATATCATCCTTTCCTTAAGGAATTACATAGGCTATTTAGATATTGCAGTAATCATCTTTTTAATTCTAGGATTGCTGATAGGCTTTTTAGTTGGATTCGCAAGGATAGTTATTAAGTTTGCAAATTGGATTTCAGGAATTCTTATTTCATTAGTATTTTGCTCAAGGTTTGCGACTGTATTAGGATATCTTTTTAAAAAGCCTTTATATCATCATTTTTATAATAAGGTAGCCTCATCAGATACTATAAAATCATTAACGGATGAAACAACAGCACAAGAGGGATTAAAGATGGCCTTACATGAGCTAGGGCTTCCTAATTGGTTAGCTAAGTTTATATCACAAGGGTTTTCGAGTGATTCGATAGATAGTGCTGCTGATGCAATTTGTGATACTATTGCATCTGGTATCACTAAATCAATTCTATATATTATGTCGTTTTTAATATTATGGATAGGAGTATCTATTATTATTCTTTTAATAAAGATTCATATAGAGGATTTAAGAGAGAATAGAGGATTTAGAATAGTAGATGGTATATTTGGTTCTATTCTTGGTATTATTATAATTTTTATGGTATTAGAATTTGGCTTTTATATTTTAACTCTTGCGGATGCTTCAGATAAGGTTATGTCATTCCTAGAGACAGATCTGAGGCTTTCATCTAGAAAAGGCGTTGGTCTTGCTAGATGGTTTTATAATAAGAATTGGATTAAAGCGTTTTTAGATTTGTTTTTCTAAACAAAAAGTTCTTTAAAAAAGATTATAATTCATATATAATAGTTTGTAGTATTATTTTTTTGAAAGGATTGGTTTTAGCCATGAAATTAAATCAAAGAATTTATGATTACGCGTTAGAGGAAAAACTAATTGAGCGTCAAGAGATTACAGGAGATAGAAGTGTAGAGCTATATTCATTAAATGACTATCAGGATATCTATACTGAGTTTACTAATCAAGGAAAGTTTGCGGTATGGTCTTGTGTTGATGGTAAGAACTATAGATTATTCCTTGAGGATGGATATTATAAGAAGCTTCAACCATTATATAAGCAAAGTATTAATCAAATATGGTTAGATTTCTGGGATGAGTGTGATAAGGCAGTTTCTAAGTTTAGAAGTGTTATTATGCCAATCATGCTAGTGGCTATCGTTGTTTTATTCTTAGGAGGTACTTTCTTCCTTCAGGATTATCCTAGTGTTCAGCTTGGAGTTGCATTGGGAGTTGCAGCAGTATTTATAGGGTTTGTTTTAGTTTTTAGAGCAAGAATCAATAAAAGAATTAATACAGCTAATGCTGAGGCAGTAGCTAAGATTAAAAAGAATATGGGAGAAAAGACATTTGAAAGATTATTAAATGATCAAAGATCATACATAGATGAATTCTTCCATTATGATGATAATAATGATGATTTGGTATCTGAGAATAATGAGTCATTAGAGCAAAGTGATACAGTAGATAATGACAGTACTCTAAATGAAGAGACTGTAGATAATCAAAAAGAAAACGAGACAAAGTAAAGGTAAGTATAATATGGAAAACATAGAGCAATTATCAATTAACACAATTAGATTATTAGGAGTAGATGCTATTAATAAGGCAAAATCAGGACACCCAGGTATTGTATTAGGTGCTGCACCTATGGCATTTACATTATTTACTAGACATTTAAAGGCTAACCCAGCTGATACTGAATGGTTTGATAGAGATAGATTTGTCTTATCAGCAGGTCATGGAAGTGCATTGTTATATTCAATGCTTCATCTTTGTGGATATGGTCTTACAATTGATGATTTAAAGGAATTCCGTCAAAAGGGGTCAATGACTCCAGGACATCCAGAGTATAGACATACTAAGGGAGTAGAAATGACAACAGGACCTCTTGGTCAAGGTATTTCTACAGCTGTTGGTATGGCAATTGCTGAAAGCTATATGGCAAATAAGTTTAATAAGTCTGATATTAAGCCTATTAATCATAATACATATGTTATATGTGGAGATGGAGACCTTGAGGAAGGTATCTCTATGGAGGCTTGTTCACTTGCAGGACATTTAGCGCTTGGAAAGCTTATTGTATTATATGATTCTAATGATATTCAGCTTGATGGAGAGGTAGCTTTAACTAATACTGATGATATTAAGGGTAAATTTGAGGCTATGAATTGGCAATATCTTCGTGTTGAGGATGGAAATGATATTGATTCAATTGATGAGGCCTTAAAGGAGGCTAAGGCTTGTGGTACTAAGCCTACTATCATCGAGATTAAGACAGTTATTGGATATGGTGCTCCAAATAGTGGAGAGAGTGCAGTTCATGGTGCTCCACTTGGAGAGGATAATACTAAGGCCTTAAGAAAAGCATTAGATTATAATTATGAGCCATTTGATGTTGATAAGTCAGTTTATGATTTCTTCAAGAAGAATGTTATTGAAAAGGGAGACCAAGCTGATTCAGAATGGTCAGTTACTCTAGAAAAGTATGAGAAGAAGTATCCTGAGGATTATAAGGAATTAATGCATTTCATTGATAATGATTATGAAATTATTGATGAGAACCTACCTACATATGAGGTTGGTTCTAAGGAAGCTACTCGTAAGATTTTAGGAAAGATGCTTGATCAAATATCTGCTGATATGCCAAATGCAATTGGAGGTTCTGCAGACCTTACTCCTTCAACATTCGTTAAGGGAGCTAATGGAGTATTTGAAGCTGATACACGTCACGGACGTAATATCAAGTTTGGTGTTCGTGAGCATGCGATGACTGCTATTGTAAATGGTATTACACTTCATGGTGGTCTTAGAGCCTTTGGTGCTGGTTTCTTTATTTTCAGTGATTATATGAAGCCATCATTAAGATTAGCATCTATTATGCAAATCCCATCAATATTTATTTTCTCTCATGATACAGTTTGTGTTGGAGAGGATGGACCTACACATCAACCAATTGAACAGCTAACAATGCTTCGTTCAATTCCTAATTTTGATGTAATTAGACCAGCTGATGCAACTGAGGTTAAGGCAGCATTAAAGATAGCATTTGAATCTAAGCTTACTCCAACTGCTATTACAACTACTCGTCAGCCATTAACAAACCTAGCATCTACATCTGAGGATGGAGTAAGACATGGTGCATATATTGCATATGAGCCTAAGAAGAAGGCTACAGGAATTATTATTGCCTGTGGATCTGAGCTAGAGCTTTGTATTGAGGTAGCTAAGACATTAGAGGATTCAGGAGAAAATGTAAGAGTTGTATCTATGCCATCACAATTCTTATTCGAATGTCAGGATAAGAAATATAAGGAAAAGATTTTACCTTCTACAATTACAAAGAGACTTGCAGTTGAGATGGGACATCCTATGAGCTGGTATAAGTATTCAAAGAATGTATATGGTATTGATACATTTGGAATATCTTCACCATTAAAGTATATCCATGAGTATTATGGATTTACTGTTGATAACCTAGTTAAGGTTTATAAGAATATTGATTAATTAAAAAGGGACTGATTATCAGTCCCTTTTGTGCGCTTTACGGAATTTTAATGGTGTAAGCTCATGGTATTGTTTGAATGCATAACTGAAATGTTCAGTTGATGAATAACCAGTATCTAATGATATTGTAGCTATTGGCTTATCTGTGAAAATAAGCTGGTTTGCTGCATATTGCATTCTTGCTTCAAGCTTTAGCTCATTAAATGTCTTACTATAATTCTTTTTAAAATATTTTTGAAGCTCTCTTTCACTAAAGTTTAATCTTTTTGCCATATCAGTAAGTGTTATGGTTTTAAATTCATTTAAAAATATTTTCTCAAGCTCAAAGTGAGTATTTTCATTATTAGATAAGTAAATATTATCTCTTGATAGCATACTATGTCCTCTAATAATTTTTATAAGTAATTCCTGAATGTATGAAATGATTAGCTGTTTATATCCTATATTTTTTTGACTAAACTCAGATTGAATTTTATTAAAAACATCTGCACAATCATATTTATCATAGAATACGGCAATAGGACCTCTTAATAGCTCTTGAAGCTCAAGAGATGCCATAGATGTATCTATTGTGAAATAGATGCTATATTTTTCCATACCAGATACCTTGTCAGGTATTTGTCCATGTGTTATGAATGAACCAACTATATAAAAGTAATTGGCCTTTACATCATATGTTTTCTCCTCTAGTATTACCTGCCCTGAACCATCTTTTACAAAATGTATTTCCAATGTATTTTTACCATGGTAGTGTAGAGGATAGGGAAGGGTTAGTGTTTGAAGTCTGAAATCAGATAAACTAAATTTTATATGTTCGAATTCGAACTCTATTATTTCATCAGCAACAAACATGTTATTCACCTCGCCGGTTATATTATACTTGAAAAAACTTATAATTCAAGAAAAAAATATATTTCTGTATGGAAAAATCATATTATTTGACAACATACCCCCTGGGGGTATATTATATAAGCGGTGATAGGTATGGAAAAATGTTGTGATATTAAAACAAAAAATAGAAGTGAGGAAGAAAAAAAGGCACTATCTACAAGAATAAATAAAATCATTGGTCAGATGAATGGCATTAAAAAAATGATTGATGATGATAGATATTGTGATGATATTCTTATTCAGCTTGCGGCTATCGATAAGAGTGTTAAATCACTTGCGAATGTTATACTTGATGTTCATATGCATTCTTGCTTAATAGAGAATATTAAGGATGGCAATTATGAGGTTATTGATGAGATAGTTGATCTTTTTAAGAGGTTTCAATAATGAAAAATAAATTTGATGTAAAGGGTATGAGCTGTGCTGCATGTGTAGCTCATGTAGATAAGGCTGTTCGTGGAGTTCCTGGAGTAGAGGATTGCCAAGTCAATTTACTTACTAACTCTATGGAGGTTAGCTATACTGATCCAAGTGTAGTTGAAAAAATAAATATGGCAGTATCTAAGGCTGGATATAAGTCAAAGCTTAGTGACAAGAATTATAGTAGCTCTAAGGATGATGCAAGAGAGCTAAGGAATAAGGCCATTGGGCTTATTACAAGTATTATCCTTTTAATACCATTATTTTATTTATCAATGGGATATATGATGGATTGGAATATTGGATATTTTAAGACACATCATATGGTATTAGGTATTTTGTTAATGCTTATATCACTTACTATGATGATTATTAATAGGAAGTTTTTTATAGTAGGCTTTAAAGGTGTATTGCATCGTCAATTCAATATGGATACACTTGTAGCTTTGGGTTCTGGGGTTGCGTTTTTATATTCTGTTGTAATACTATTTGTGATGGCTCATTATTCTGATGTTAATAACATGGATAAGGTTATGAAGTATTCTATGAATCTTGCTTTTGAAACAGCAGGTATGGTTCCTACTCTGATTTCTATTGGTAAGGTTTTAGAATCATATTCAAAGGGTAAAACAACTAGTGCTTTAAATGAGCTTATTAAAATGACTCCTAAGACTGCACATAAAATAGTAGATGGTCAAATGGTAGATGTTGATATTAAAGAGCTTGTTGTAGGTGATTTATTTGTTGTAAAGCCAGGAGAAGCTATACCTGTTGATGGAGTTGTAATTGATGGTAGCACATCAATTAATGAATCAGCTCTTACAGGTGAGAGTATGCCTATTGAAAAGGGTATAGATTCTAAGGTGTATACCGCAACTATTAATTTAGATGGAAGTATTACATGTAAGGCTTTAGTTGTTGGATTAGATACTTCATTTGCTAAAATTATCAAGATGGTTGAGGATGCAGGTGCAAGTAAAGCTCCTATTGCACGTATTGCTGATAAGGTAGCAGGAATGTTTGTACCTATTGTTATGATAATCTCATTATTGGTATTTGCAATATGGATGATTTTTGGAAAGGGATTTGTTGAATCCCATCTTCCAAATGATATTCATTTAGTTTATTCAATTGAACGTGCAATAGCAGTTTTAGTTGTATCATGTCCATGTGCATTAGGTCTTGCAACTCCTGTTGCGATTATGGTTGGAAATGGTAAGGCCGCAAGAAATGGAATTTTGTTTAAGAACGCTATAGCACTAGAGGTCGCATCTCATACTGAGTTTGTTGTATTAGATAAGACAGGTACTATTACAAAGGGAGTACCAGAGGTTTATAATGTTATTCCGTTTGATATAGAAAAAGAGGAATTATTGAAGCTTGCGGCTTCAATAGAATCTAAATCATCACATCCATTAGCTAAGGCTGTAGCTAAGGAGTATGATGGAGTGCTATATGATGTAAGTGATTTTAAAAATGAGCCTGGTGCTGGAATATATGGACTTATTAATAATAAAAAGATATATGGCTTAAGTGAGAAGGCTGCACAAAAAATTATAGATATCCCAAATGATATATTAAATAAAGGTATAGACGAAGCGGATAATGGAAGAACACCATTATATTTCATATATGATAATAAACTTATTGGTATTATAAGCGTTGCGGATAAGATTGCATCAGATTCAATAGCTGCGATAAAGGCCTTTAAGGGACTAGGTATTACTCCTATTATGTTAACAGGGGATAATAAGAGGGTTGCTAAGGCAATTGCTTTAGAGGTTGGTATTGATAAATATATATCAGATGTATTACCAGATGAGAAGCTTGAGGTTATTGAAAGGCTTAAGAATTATGGTAAGGTTATGATGGTTGGTGATGGTATTAATGATGCTCCTGCATTAACTAAGGCAGATATTGGAGTGGCTATTGGAGCAGGTTCTGATGTGGCAATAGATGCAGCAGATATAGTACTTGTTAAATCATCATTAATGGATGCTGTGAAAGCTATTAGAATGTCAAGACATACCCTACTTAATATTAAGGAAAATCTTTTCTGGGCATTCTTTTATAATATAATAATGATTCCTATTGCGGCTGGTGCGTTTAGTGCATTAGGTCTATATAAGATGAAGCCATGGTATGGGGCTATGGCAATGGCTTTATCTAGTGTGTTTGTTGTATGTAATGCCTTAAGATTAAATATGTTTAATCTAGATAAGGAATCACATAAGAAATCAAGTCTAAATATAAGCTTAGATGAGATATTCAAAAATAATAAGGAAGGAGGAGATTATATGAATAATGTAGTTATTAAGGTTAACGGTATGATGTGCAATATGTGCAAGGCACATGTAGAAAAGGCATGCATGTCAGTTGATGGTGTAGAAAAGGCAGAGGCATCTGTTGAGAATAAAAATGTTGTGCTATCTTGCAAGGATAATGTCGATTTATCTAAGGTTAAGGAAAATATTAAAGAAGCTGGATACGAGGTAGTAGAGTAATGAAAAAGATTATTTTAGGAATAGATGGAATGCGTTGTGGAATGTGTGAAGCACATATAAATGATGCAGTAAGAAAGTGTATGGGGGATAAGATTATAAAGATTAAATCCAGCCATAAGAAAAATACATGTCAAATACTTTCAGATGATAGTATAGATTTAGATGCTATAAAAAATAGTATTACAAAGGATGGGTATAGAATAACTTCTACAGAGATTATAGAAAATTATACTAAGCGTGGTCTATTTTGGTAACTTGAAGTGGTGCACAGTTGTGCACCCTTTTAATTCTTTACTAAAATTAAATATAATGATAAAATAGAAATGTTTATTAAAGAAAGTAAGGTAATAGCATGTATGATGTTATAGTTGTTGGTGGTGGACATGCAGGTTGTGAAGCATGCCTAGCTGCTGCAAATATTGGTAAGAAAACATTGCTTGTAACAGGAGCATTAAATAGAGTTGGCTCTATGCCATGTAATCCATCAATTGGTGGACCTGCTAAGGGTATAGTAGTACGTGAAATAGATGCTCTTGGTGGATATATGGGAAAGAATGCAGATATGTGTCAAATCCAAATGAAGATGCTAAATTCTTCAAAGGGACCTGCTGTAAGAGCATTACGCTGTCAGGCAGATAAGACATTATATCCTAAATATATGCTTAAGCATTTAAAGGAAACTAAGAATCTTGATTTAAAGGAAGCCCTAGTTGACAGAATAATTGTTAATAATAATGCTGTTGGTGGAGTTGTTCTTACAACTGGTGAAGAAATATATGGTAAGACTGTTATTTTAACAACAGGTACATATCTTAATTCAAGAACGTTAAGAGGATTTGATTTTAAGTATGAGGGACCAGATAATCAGCCTACAACATATGGTATTTCAAAGCAGTTAGCAGATCTTGGATTTAGTGTTCAACGTCTAAAGACTGGAACACCACCAAGAATAGTTACATCATCTATTGATTTTTCTAAGTCTCAAAGAGAGCCTGGAGATACATATCCATGGAAGTTTAGCTTTGATAAGGGATATGATCAAATAGAGAAGGTTAATGTTGATTGTGCCTTAATCTACACAAATAAGGAAATACATAAGATTATTAATGATAATCTTGAGAAATCATCTATGTATGGTGGAGTAATAAAGGGAGTAGGTCCTAGATATTGTCCATCTATTGAGACTAAGGTTGTTCGTTTTGCTGATAAGGAAAGACATCAAATATTTTTAGAGCCAGAGGGATTATCAATTCCTGAAACATATATTGGAGGTTTTTCTACATCAATGCCAATAGATATTCAGGATAAGATGATAAGATTATTACCAGGGCTTGAGAATTGTGTTGTCGCAAGATATGCATATGCAATTGAATATGATGCGATAAATCCAATTGAATTATGGCCATCTCTTGAAACAAAGCTTATTGATGGACTTTTTACTGCAGGTCAGATAAATGGTACATCTGGATATGAGGAGGCTGCATGCCAAGGGCTTATGGCAGGAATTAATGCTTGTGCTAAGCTTAATGGTAAGGAACCACTTATCTTAAAACGTGATGAGGCATATATCGGTGTTTTAATTGATGATTTAGTTACTAAGGGTACAGATGAGCCATACAGACTTTTAACATCTCGTGCAGAATATAGATTATTACTTAGAAATGATAATGCTGATATAAGACTTAGAAAATATGGACATGAATATGGTCTTATAAGTGATGAGCAGATGGATAGATTAAATCTTAAAATTAAAAACATTTCTGTACTTGAGGATATTCTTAAGAAGAATAGATTTAAGAAGAATGAGGCAAATAATAAATATCTTGAGCAAATTGGATCAACTCCAATGCTTGAGTCTACTCTTTATTATGATTTATTAAAGAGACCTGAAATATCATCAGATAATATTCTTGAAATGCTAAACAGATGTAATCAGCAATCTATAGTAGATGGAATTGATGATATTGCAGATATTATGACTGAGGTTGAAATATTATTGAAGTATCAGGGATATATTAATAAGGCTCGTAGTCAAGCAGAGAAGATGAAATCACTTGATGAGAGAAGAATTCCTGATGATATAGATTATAATGATGTTCATAATCTTGCGACAGAGGCTCGCGAGAAGCTTATGAAGGTGCTTCCAAAGACAATTGGTCAAGCATCAAGAATTATGGGTGTTAACCCAGCAGATATTGCAGTACTTATAGTATATTTAGAGGGATTACATTATGGAGCTAAGAGATGAAGCCTTAAATCTTAATATTAATTTAACAGATGAAGCTCTTAATAGGTTCAATACCTATTATGAGTTTTTGGTGTCATATAATGAGCATACTAATCTAACAGCTATTACAGATTATGATAGTGTTATGATTAAGCACTTTTATGATTCATTAATATTAAGTAAGGCATTACCATCTGGAAAAATAAAATTATTAGATGTTGGTGCAGGTGCTGGATTTCCTAGTGTTCCTAATGCTATAATTAATAGTGATTTAGATGTTACTATTATTGATTCATTGAATAAGAGAATTATATTTTTAAATGAGCTTTGTAAAAAACTTGGTATTTCTAATGTTAAGCCAATTCATGGTCGTGCAGAGGAATATGCTTTAGATAATAGAGAAAGCTTTGATGTTGTGACTGCACGTGCTGTCGCAAGATTAAATATACTTATAGAGCTTTGTATACCATTTGTTAAAAAGGGTGGTCTTTTCATTGCAATGAAATCAAAGGAAGGTCAAGAGGAGCTTAATGAAGCCTTAAATGGAATTAAGCTACTTGGTGGAGAGGTTATTGATAGACTTGATTTCACACTTCCAAATGATATGGGAGAAAGAGAACTTATTATTATTAAAAAGGTTAAGGATACGCCACTAAAGTATCCAAGGAAGTTCGCACTTATTAAGAACAAGCCTTTAAAATAGAAGGGAGAATGTGGGAATGGAAGATAAATGTAGAGTTATTGCGATTACAAATCAGAAGGGTGGAGTTGGTAAAACTACTACATCAGTTAATCTTTCTGATTATCTTGCAAAATTTAAGAAGAAGACATTGCTTATAGACCTAGATCCACAAGCATCAGCTACATGTAGCCTTGGTATAAACCGTAGGCTTATTAAGCATTCAATTCATGATGTTCTTTTAGGTAGGGTTAAAATGATGGATGCGGTTGTTAATCCACAATATGCATCATGTGATGTTATATGCTCTAACCTGAGCTTATCTGATTTAGAACTTGAGGTTGCTGATAATCCAGATAAACTATTCTTGCTTGCTGAAGCGGTTGATAGTGTAAGAAGGTATTATGATTACATTATTTTTGATTGTCCACCTTCATTAGGAGTTATTACCCTAAATGCGCTTTATGCGGCTGATTCTGTATTGATTCCAGTACAATGCCAATTCCTTGCGATGGATGGTCTTACACAGCTATTAAATACAATTAAGGTTGTCCAAAAGAAAAAGAGAATTAATGGTAAGAAACTTGAAATAGAGGGAGTGCTTCTTACTATGCTTGAGAAGAATGTTTCATCATGCTGGCAAATTGTTACAGAAATTAAAGAATGCTTTGGTAAGAAGGTATTTAATACTGCTATTTTCAAGAATGTTAAGGCAGCTGAGGCGCCTATGTATTCAAAGCCTGTAAGTGTTTATGCAAAATCTTCAATTGCAGCTAAGGGATATAGAGATTTAGCGAAGGAGTTGATTCAAAATAATGGAAAATAAAAGAGTTTCATTAAAGAGTCTACTTGATGAGAATGATTATGTTGGTAATATATCTAGTGAAAATGTTATAGAAATTCCATTAGATAGGATTAAACCAAATCCATATCAGCCTCGTCATACCTTTGACGATAAAAAGATAATAGAGCTATCTGAATCAATTAAGGAGCATGGCGTTTTTCAGCCTATTGTAGTTAAGCACGTAGGAGAGGATTATGTTATTATTTCAGGAGAGAGAAGATATAGAGCTTCTGTTAGGGCAGGGCTTCAAACAATTCCTGCTATAGTGCGTGATTATGAGAAGAGTAAGATGGTTGAGCTTGCGATAGTTGAAAACCTTCAAAGAGAGGATTTAACACCTGTTGAAGAGGCATTAGCATACCAAGCTTTAATGAACGAGCTTGGTGTTAACCAAACAGAGTTGGCTAAAAAGGTAGGAAAGAGCCGTAGCTATGTTACTAACGTTCTTGGAATATTATCTCTTCCTGAGGATGTTTTGGCTTTATGTGATAAGGGAAAGCTTTCTATGGGACATGCACGTGCATTATCAAAGCTTAAGGATGTTGATAGAATCAATAGCCTTGCACGTGATATTGTAGAGAATGGGCTTAGTGTACGTCAAATAGAGGATTTATTAAAAGAAGAGCCTAAGAAGAACGCTCTTAAGAGAAAGACTCATAAGAGATTAGTAGAATATAAGTCATATGAAAGAGCATTTAGAATGACATATAAGGGATCTCGTATGAAGGTTAATGATGGAAGAATAACTATTACAGTAGATAATAATGATAATATTCAAAAAATCATTGATAAGCTGTTAAAATAATATGTATGGGCATTATGTTTTCATAATGCCTATTTAAAAATAAGAAGGAAGGAATATTATGATTTTTAAGCTAAATGATATACTTACTACTAAAAAGCCACATGTTTGTGGATCATATGATTGGAAGGTTGTTCGTACAGGAGCAGATATTAAGCTTGAATGCTGTGGATGCCAAAGAGTAATTATGATGCCAAAATATGAGCTTGATAAAAAAGTAAAGAAGATTAACAATGAAGCCTTGAAATAGGCTTTTTTTGTGAGTTGAAACAATTTTTTAAAAAGTACTTGCATTTATGATTTTCTTGTAATATAATAAAAAAGCACTGCGAAAAAGTGAAAAAATCAATGGTCAGGTAGCGAAGAGGCTAAACGCGGCAGACTGTAAATCTGCTCCTTAGGGTTCGCTGGTTCGAAACCAGCCCTGACCACCACTTATTTTAAATATTATTATTGACAAATGAAGTCAGTTTTAATATAATGAGTGAGCGTGAAAAAATCACGCCACACAATAGGTCTTTGAAAACTGAATAATGATACAAACCAAGCGAATTATCGAATTAAAAAATGATAATCAATTCTTAAAGAAATTGAGCAAAAGGAAAAAACAGAACCAAGAGTTCTGACAAACAAATTATATGAAGAGTTTGATCCTGGCTCAGGATGAACGCTGGCGGCATGCCTAATACATGCAAGTCGAACGGGAGTGCTTGCACTCCAGTGGCGAACGGGTGAGTAATACATAGGTAACCTGTCCTTAAGACGAGGATAGCTTCTAGAAATGGAAGATAAAACTGGATAGGACATCACGAATCACATGATTAGATGTTTAAAAGAGCAATCTACTTAAGGAGGGGCCTGTGGCGCATTAGCCAGATGGCGGGGTAATGGCCCACCATAGCGATGATGCGTAGCCGGTCTGAGAGGACGAACGGCCACATTGGGACTGAGA
>DEWQ01000001.1:64926-66851 GCA_002363705.1 Caryophanales bacterium UBA3206
GAAGAAGTATTTCGGTATGTAAAGTTCTTTTATTTGGGACGAAAAAACAAATTGACGGTACCAAATGAATAAGCCCCGGCTAACTATGTGCCAGCAGCCGCGGTAATACATAGGGGGCGAGCGTTATCCGGAATTATTGGGCGTAAAGGGTGCGTAGGTGGCAATGAAAGTCTTTGGTTAAACTTCTGGGCTCAACCCAGTTTTGCCAAAGAAACTTCATAGCTAGAGTATGGTAGAGGTGAGTGGAATTCCATGTGTAACGGTAAAATGTGTAAATATATGGAGGAACACCAGTGGCGAAGGCGGCTCACTAGACCGAGACTGACACTGAGGCACGAAAGCGTGGGGAGCAAACAGGATTAGATACCCTGGTAGTCCACGCTGTAAACGATGAGTACTAAGTGTTACCGCAAGGTAGCGCTGAAGTTAACGCATTAAGTACTCCGCCTGAGTAGTACGTACGCAAGTATGAAACTTAAAGGAATTGACGGGAGCCCGCACAAGCGGTGGAGCATGTTGTTTAATTCGACGATACGCGAGAAACCTTACCAGGTCTTGACATCCTTTGCGAATCTATAGAGATATAGAGGAGGTTAACAGAGAGACAGGTGGTGCATGGTTGTCGTCAGCTCGTGTCGTGAGATGTTAGGTTAAGTCCTGCAACGAGCGCAACCCTTATTGCTAGTTACCATCATTAAGTTGGGGACTCTAGCGAGACTGCCAGTGATAAACTGGAGGAAGGCGGGGATGACGTCAAATCATCATGCCCCTTATGACCTGGGCTACAAACGTGCTACAATGGCTGCTACAAAGAGAAGCGAACATGTGAATGAAAGCAAACCTCATAAAGGCAGTCTCAGTTCGGATTGAAGTCTGCAACTCGACTTCATGAAGTTGGAATCGCTAGTAATCGCAGAGGAGAGTGCTGCGGTGAATACGTTCCCGGGCTTTGTACACACCGCCCGTCAAACCATGAGAGTTTGTAATACCCAAAGCCGGTGGCCTAACCGCAAGGAAGGAGCCGTCTAAGGTAGGACAGATGATTGGGGTTAAGTCGTAACAAGGTATCCCTACGAGAACGTGGGGATGGATCACCTCCTTTCTAAGGAGACACGCAAAACATTAGGTTTTGCATAACCATAAAGATAATAGCTTATATGTATCATATTCAGTTTTGAGAGACTTATTAATAAGTTTCTTAATAAAATACCAATTATTGTTAATGGGCCTATAGCTCAGCTGGTTAGAGCGCACGCCTGATAAGCGTGAGGTCGATGGTTCAAGTCCATTTAGGCCCACCACTAATAATTGGGGCATTAGCTCAGCTGGGAGAGCGCCTGTTTTGCACGCAGGAGGTCAGCGGTTCGATCCCGCTATGCTCCACCAAATATATAATAATATATTGGTAAGAAAGATCTTTGAAAAGTAGATAAAATTAGTCGAATTAGAAATAAAAAAGGTTAAGGAAATAAGGGCGCACAGTGGATGCCTAGGCACTAGAAGGCGAAGAAGGACGCAACTAACGGCGAAACGCTACGGGGAACTGTAAGTAAGTAATGATCCGTAGATATCCGAATGTGGGAACACACGCATTGGAAGAATGCGTATCTCAGTAATGAGAGGCGAGACGAGGCGAATTGAAATATCTTAGTAGCTTCAGGAAAAGAAAGCAAGTAAGCGATTCTGCTAGTAGCGACGAGCGAACGCGGAGGAACCCAAATCTGCAAAAGTTTTAGAATTGATATAAGAATGGTTCTGGGAAGGCCAACCGAAGAGAGTGAAAGTCTCGTATTAGAAATTGATGATAGAATGGCAGGAACGAGTAGGGCCGGACACGTGAAATCCGGTTTGAATATGTGAGGACCACCTCATAAGGTTAAATACTAGCTAGTGACCGATAGTGAACCAGTACCGTGAGGGAAAGG
>DEWQ01000001.1:66930-67529 GCA_002363705.1 Caryophanales bacterium UBA3206
AGATCCTGAAACTGTGTGCTTACAAGTAGTCAGAGCCCGTTAAAGGGTGATGGCGTGCCTTTTGTAGAATGAACCGGCGAGTTACGGTATTTAGCGAGGTTAAGCCTAAAGGGGCGAAGCCGAAGCGAAAGCGAGTGTTAAAAGCGCGAAGAAGTTGAATGCTGTAGACCCGAAGCCCAGTGAGCTAGCCATGAGCAGGTTGAAGTGCGGGTAATACTGCATGGAGGACCGAACTAGGGCCTGTTGAAAAAGGCTTGGATGACTTGTGGCTAGAGGTGAAATTCCAATCGAACTGGGGGATAGCTGGTTCTCCCCGAAATAGCTTTAGGGCTAGCGTTATCAAAGATATTTATGAAGGTAGAGCACTGAATAGTTGATGGTCCCACCTCGGGATACTGAGACTAATCAAACTCCGAATGTTATAAATAGCTGATAGCAGTCAGACTACGAGTGATAAGGTCCGTGGTCAAAAGGAAAAGAGTCCAGATCGCCAGATAAGGTCCCAAAATATATGCTAAGTGGACAAGGATGTGGAGATGCATAAACAACTAGGATGTTGGCTCAGAAGCAGCCATCATTTAAAGAGTGCGTAATAGCTC
>DEWQ01000007.1 GCA_002363705.1 Caryophanales bacterium UBA3206
GAGATAACGAAATAGAATTAAGGTCTATGAAGGAATATGCGAAAAGAACAGGTCATGAGGAAGGCTTAGCTGAGGGTAGAGCTGAAGGTAGGGCACAAGGACTTACTGAAGGTAGAGCACAAGGACTTACTGAAGGTAGAGCTGAAGGTAGAGCGCAAGGACTTACTGAAGGTAGAGCCGAAGGAGAAAAGGCTAAGGCTATAGAAATGGCTAAAAATCTTTTGAGTCTTGGAGTAGATATTAATACAGTATCTAAGGCTTCAGGGCTTAGCGTAGATGAATTAAAAAAGCTTTAATAAGACATTAATTGTTAGTTTTATTAAAGATAATATTGTGTTTTAATGCATTCACTCTTGAAAAATGATGCGTTAAAGCTACTATTTTGGAGATTGTTCGACAATCTCCTTTCTTTTGCATCTATAAATGAGTGTTTTGATTGACATTCGTCAAATTTTCAATGTATAATACTTTAGTATTATTTAGATGATAGATTATTATAATAGGAGTGGTAAAATGCCTCATACAATTGAGATTAAGAACTTATATACTAAAACTGCTGATACAGGTATGGAAATCCTAAAGGGATTTAGCTTAACTATGAATACTGGTGAAGTACATACTATAATGGGACCTAATGGTACTGGTAAATCAACACTTGTAAATACGATTATGGGTAACCCTAAATATATCATTACTGCAGGAGAGATTTTATTTGATGGTAAATGCATTAATGATTTAGCTGTTGATGAACGAGCACGTTTAGGATTATTTCTTGCATATCAAAATCCAGCAGAGGTTCCAGGCGTTACAAATAGTGATTTTGTAAGAGCTGCTATGAAGGCTTCAACAGGTAAGGATGTTTCTTTATTTAAGTTTATTAAGGAATATGATAAGGCTTGTCAGGATTTATCAATGCCAGAAAACCTTGCTCATAGATTCTTAAATGAAGGATTCAGTGGTGGAGAAAAGAAGCGTAATGAGGTTTTACAGCTTAAAATGCTTAAGCCAGCATTCTCATTATTAGATGAAATAGATTCAGGTCTTGATGTAGATGCATTAAGAATTGTTGGAGAAAATGTATATGATATGGTTGGAGAGAATATGGGAGTACTTTTAATTACTCACTATAAGAGACTTCTAGATTATATAAAGCCAACACATGTTCATGTTATGATTAATGGAAGAATTGTTAAAAATGGTGGAAATGAATTAATCACTAAGATTGATAATGAAGGTTACGATTGGGTTAAAAAGGAATTAGGAATTGATATTGAAAAGAAGGAAGAGCAAAAGACACATGTACTTCTTGAGAATTGTGCATTTGCTCCTGAAAAGAAATAATGAAAAATATTATTCTTAATCCTAAAGATAATGATATTGTTGTAATTAATGATGGTAATTCTAATTACACAATTAATATAGGAGAAAATACTCATATTCATATCCTTGAATATGATATCTTAAATTCCCAAGTAAACTTAAATGTAGCAGAATATGGTACTGTTAAATATGATGTCTTAAATGTTAAGGAATCTAATGTTAATAGACATTTTATATTAAACAAAAATGCTGAGGTTAAAGCTAATACTGTGAGCCTTAGCGTCCTTAAGGATAATACTATAGTAGACCTTAATGGTGATTATGCAAGATTTGAGCTAGATAATCTTGCAATTATTAATGGTGGAAACCAAATTATAAAGACAGAAACAAACCACAATGCACATAGTGGTGTATCAAAGGTATATAATATGGGAGTTGCGATTGAAAACGCAGAAATCATATTTGATACAACAGGAGCAGTACATAAGGATATGGAGATAAATGATTGTCGCCAATTATCTAAAGGTATTGTTATCGGTGATAATGCCAAGATTACTGAGCGTCCTATTTTATTAATCGATAATTATAATGTTAGTGCATATCATGGAGCTTCTATTGGTAAAATGAGCGATGAGCAATTGTTTTATTTAATGAGCCGTGGTATTAAAAAGAAGGAAGCATTTATGCTTATTCTTAATGGATTAATTGCCCCATTCTTGGCTAATATAGCTGATGATTTGAAAAAATCAGAGGCTGAAAATGCAATAAGCACATTATTAGAGGAGGCAAAATAATGCTTGATGTTAATGCAGTAAGAGCGTATTTTCCAGTTATAAATAAAAACCCAAAGCTTAGCTATCTTGATAGCGCAGCTTCATCACTTAAGCCACAGCCAGTTATTGATACTATAACAAGCTATTATGAGAATTTGGGTGTAAATGTTCATAGAGGTGTATATGACCTATCATATAAGGCAACTGACCTTTATGAGGGTGCTAGAGCTAAAATACAAAAATTCCTTAATGCAAAGCGTGAAGAGGAAATAGTATTTACTCGTGGAGCATCAGCTTCATTAAATCTAGTAGCTCAGTCATATGGTATGAAATATATATCTAAGGGTGATGAGGTTATTACATCAGAGCTTGAGCATCATTCATCACATATGCCATGGTTTAATGTATGTAAGGCTAAGGGTGCTACTCTTAAGTATGTTGAATTAAACGAAGAAGGGCGTATTACAGTTGAGAACTTTAAAAAGGCATTAACTGATAAAACAAAGCTTGTAGCTCTTACTTATGTTTCTAATGTAATGGGTTATATAACACCAATAAAGGAAATAATAAAAATCTGTCATGAAAGAGGAATTGTTGTATCCGTAGATGGAGCACAAGCCGTTCCTCATATGAAGATTGATGTTCAGGATTTGGATTGTGATTTCCTATCATTCTCAGGACATAAGATGTGTGGTCCTACGGGAATAGGAGTATTATATGGTAAATATAAGCTTTTAGATAGTATGGATCCTGTTGAGTTTGGTGGAGATATGGCTGATGAGGTTTATAAGGATTCTCAAACATATAAGGCTGTCCCACATAAATTTGAAACAGGAACACCTATTATTGCTGGTGTTATTGGATTAGGAAGAGCTGTAGAATTCCTTGATTCAATTGGTCTTGATGAAATAGCAAAGCATGAAAATATGCTAGCACAGGAGGCTAAAAGAAGGCTTATGGAGCTAGATGGTGTTGAGGTTTACAACAAAACTGCTGAAACAGGAGTTGTAGCCTTCAATATAGTAGGCGTACATCCACATGATGCGGCTACTATTTATGATAAAAATGGAGTTTGTATTCGTGCTGGACATCATTGTGCACAGCTTATTACACGTTGGTTAAATCAAATATCAACTACACGTGCATCATTCTATATGTACAATACAATGGAAGATGTAGATAATTTAGTTAAAAGCGTAAAGGAAGCAAGAGATTTCTTTAAGCAATTCTAATATGGAGGTAGATTATTATGCCAAGTCATGATATTGAACAACTATATAGAGATGTTATTATGGATAATTATAAAAATCCTCATAATAAGGGACTTTTACATCAGGTTGGATATACTCCAATTCATATGAACAATCCTTCATGTGGAGACGACATGAATGTAGAGGTTAAAATTGAAAATGGTATTATAACTGATATTAGGCAGGATGGGCATGGATGCTCAATTTGCTGTTCAAGTGCATCAGTTATGAGTGAAACATTAAAGGGTAAAACACTAGAGGAGGCCCAGCAAATTATTGAAGCCTTCTATCAAATGATTCAAGCTAATCCTATATCTGAGGAAATGGAGGAGAAGCTTGGTGAGGCTATAGCCTATACTGGAGTTTCTCAATTCCCTGCTCGTATAAAGTGTGCAACTCTTTCATGGAAGGCCTGTGAAAAGGCAATAAATGAGGAGGATGTTAAATAATGGATGATAACAAGGTAAAGGAAGTAGAAGGAATCGTTGGAGATTATAAATATGGATTTAAAACTGATATAGATTCTGTTATTACATCTGGTAAGGGTCTTAGTGAGGATACAGTAAGATTTATATCTAAGGCTAAGAATGAGCCAGAATGGATGCTACAATTTAGGTTAAATGCATATAATGCCTTCTTAAAACTAAAAAATCCATCATGGGGACCTGATTTATCAGGTATCATATTTGATGATTATACATATTATATTAAGTCAGTTAAAGGTGGAGCTAAGAATAATTGGGAGGATGTACCTACAAAAATAAAGGAAACATTCGAGAAGCTTGGTGTACCAGAATCTGAACGTAAATATTTTGCAGGTGCCTCAAATCAATTTGAGTCTGAGGTAGTATATCATAAGAATCTAAAGGAGCTTGAGGACGAAGGGGTAATATTCTGCGATACCGATACAGCACTAAGACTATATCCGGATTTAGTTCAGAAATATATTGGTAAGGTAGTACCTGTAACAGACAATAAGTATGCGGCATTAAATAGTGCTGTATGGTCTGGAGGCTCATTTATATATGTACCAAAGGGTGTACATGTAAAAAAGCCTGTTCAATCATATTTTAGAATTAATTCTGAGCGTATGGGACAATTTGAAAGAACACTTATTATTGTAGATGATGATGCATCTATACATTATGTTGAAGGATGTACAGCACCTCAGTATTCAAAGGATTCACTGCACGCAGCAGTGGTTGAAATATATGTAGGTAAGAATGCTCAAGCTAGATATTCAACAGTCCAAAACTGGGCTTCAAATATAGTAAATCTTGTAACTAAGAGAGCTATCGTTGATGATTATGGTCAAATGGATTGGATTGATGGAAATGTAGGAGCAGGGCTTAATATGAAATATCCTGCATGTATCCTAAAGGGTAAAGAATCAAAGGGAACAATGGTTTCAATTGCATTTGCTGGACAAAAGAGCCAAATACAGGATACAGGAGCTAAGATGCTTCACCTTGGTGAGGGATCTACATCAAGAATCATCTCAAAATCAGTATGTAGAAATGGTGGTACTGTAAATTATAGAGGACTTGTATCATGTGGTCCTAATGCAAAGGGTGCTAAATCACATATTGAATGTGACACATTAATACTTGATAATAAATCATTCTCAGATACTATTCCTACTAATACAGGAGCAAATGCTGATATGTATATTGAGCATGAGGCTACTGTATCAAAGGTTAATGAGGAGCAGCTATTCTATTTAATGAGCCGTGGACTTACAGAAGAGCAGGCTACAGAAATGATAGTAATGGGATTTATAGAGCCATTTAGTGCAGAGCTTCCTATGGAATATGCAGTAGAGCTTAATAGATTAATTAAGCTTAATATGGAAGGTTCAATTGGATAATTTAAGAAGCATTCGCAAGAATGCTTTTTATTTGCAAAAAAGAATGCTATAATATTAATAACTTGAAAGGAGAATAAAATATGTATAATCAGTATATATTAATAAAAGCAAAGCATAATATTTTTTCTCCTGAGCTTAATGACTTTTTTAAGGGGCTATTAGGCAATAATATAAAAATAGAAGAGGCTAATGGCTTACTTACTATTTATCATCAATATGAAAATACAGATGATATCTATGATACACTTGCAGGACTTATGCAGGAATATGATCAAAATGTTTATGCATATTTATCACGCAAGGATTTTAATTTAGATAATTATAATATAATATCAAAGTATTTTAGTGAAACTGATTTAAAATCTAATCTATATATGGAGCATGATTTATTAATGGAGCTTGTCCTTGATGGTAAAAGAGCGGATTTAGACCGTATTGCTTTAGGTAGCTTTTATCAAAATCCTTCAATGATTGATACAATTAAATCATTTCTTGAAAATGATATGAATACATCAAAGACAGCTAATGCTATTTATATGCATAGAAATACCCTTATAAATAAGCTTGATAGGTTTGTTTTACAAACAGGATATGATATAAAGAAATTTACAGATGCTTTTATAATATATCATCTTATAAAAAAATAGAATGAATGTGCACTTTGCACATTTATTTTTTTAATTGAAAATAGTAAAATTACAATAGATATTGCCTAAGGAGGAAATTATTAATGGCTACTTTAAGTTTAAGAGATATTCAAAAGGTTTATCCTAATGGAACTCAAGCAGTTTTTGATTTCAATCTAGATATTAATGACAAGGAGTTTATTTGCTTCGTTGGTCCATCTGGATGTGGAAAGTCAACTACATTACGTATGATCGCTGGTCTTGAGGATATTACAGCAGGAGAGCTTTATATTAATGGAAAGCTTATGAATGACGTAAGCTCAAAGGATAGAGGAATTGCGATGGTTTTCCAAAGCTACGCTCTATACCCACATATGTCAGTTTATGAAAATATGGCATTCGGATTAAGACTTCGCCGTATGGGTGAGGATGAGATTCATGAAAGAGTTATGAAGGCATCTGCAATCCTTGGTCTTGACCAATACCTACAAAGAAAGCCAAGAGCTCTATCAGGAGGACAAAGACAAAGAGTTGCCCTAGGACGTGCTATCGTTCGTGATGCAGACGTATTCTTAATGGACGAGCCTCTATCAAACCTAGACGCAAAGCTTCGTGCTTCAACTCGTGGAGAGATTCTAAAGCTTCATAGAAGATTAAATTCAACTACTATCTATGTAACACATGACCAAATTGAGGCTATGACAATGGCATCAAGAATTGTTGTTATGAAGGATGGAAGAATGCAACAGGTTGGATCTCCTAAGGAGGTTTACCATAACCCAGTTAACATGTTCGTTGCAGGATTCATCGGAACTCCACCAATGAACTTTATTCCAGGATTCGTTGATGAGAAGGGTAACTTCACATCTGAGGATGGAGCTTATGTAATTGAGGTTCCATTTGGAAAGGTTGAAGAGCTTAAGAAGTATGACTACATTGGAAAGAAGATTATGCTAGGAATTCGTCCTGAGGATATTCATGATGAGCAAGAGCCTATTTTCTTCGAGACTTATCCAAATGCAGTTATCGATGTTAAGGTAGATATGGCTGAGTTACTAGGAGCTGAGACTAACATTTATACAACAATCTCAGAGGCTAACGTAATCGCTGCTGTACCTTCTCGTGATGACATCACTTTCGATTCTCGTGTTAAGTTAGTTCTTGATATGAACAAGTGTCATTTCTTCGATGCTGAGACAGAAGAGAACATCGCATTCATGAATCATAACAAGAAGTAATAATAATTAAAATCACCCAATTGGGTGATTTTTTTTATAAAATTATGCTGAATTATATTGAAGAAAAGGATAAAAAATCAATTATTTATTACAATGATACCAAGGATGAATGCGAGACCTATGAGCTATTGATAACTAAGGTAATGAGGGATCATTTATTTAAATATGATTATTATAAAAAAAGAATTAGAGAAATATTTAATTACAAAACGAATGTGCCTATATATTTATCAAAATCTATTCTTTTAATAAAGGTAAAAGCTAAGGATACAACATACTATATTAATTATATAGAGCTGCTATCCATTTCATATTCAGAGGATACACTTTTGTTTATATTTAAAAATGGAATAACACTTTTCCTAGACCGAAAAGGAAACAATATTGTTCGTATATGCGAAATGGCTAACAATATATTAGATTATATGCAAGGATTAGAAAATAATTATTATAATTAACACGTTTTCACCCTCTTTCATATCTTTTCATATCATTTTTGTTTGATTAAGACTTTTTATAATGTTATAATAACATTGGTAGAATAAAACTACATTTAATGAAAGGAATGATAAGTATGTCTAAGAAGGTAGTAACAGATTTAGACGTTAAAGGAAAAAAGGTATTAATGCGTGTTGACTTTAATGTACCTATGAAGAATGGGGTCATTACAGATGACAATCGTATTAGAGAGGCATTACCTACAATCAAGTATGTAATTGATAACGGAGGTAAGGCAATTGTATTCTCTCATCTTGGAAGAATTAAGACAGCAGAGGATAAGGTTACAAATACATTAGCTCCAGTTGCTAAGAGATTTGAGGAATTAATTGGAAAGACAGTTAAGTTTATTCCAGAAACTCGTGGAAAGGCATTAGAGGATGCTATTAATCAAATGCAAAATGGAGATATCTTAATGTTCGAGAATACTCGTTTTGAGGATCTTGATGGAAAGAAGGAGTCAGGAAACGATCCAGAGCTTGGAAAGTACTGGGCATCTCTTGGAGATGTATTCGTTAATGACGCATTCGGTACTGCACACCGTGCACATGCTTCAAATGTTGGAATCGCATCAAACATTGCTGAGACTGCAGCAGGATTCCTACTTGAGAAGGAGATTAAGTTCATTGGTGGAGCTGTAGATAATCCAGTTAGACCATTCGTAGCAATTCTTGGAGGATCTAAGGTATCTGATAAGATTGGTGTTATTGAATCATTAATTGAAAAGGCTGATAAGATTTTAATTGGAGGAGGAATGATGTTTACATTCCTTGCAGCTCTAGGAAAGAATGTTGGAGCTTCTAAGTGTGAGGCAGACAAGCTTGACTTAGCTAAGGAGCTTTTAACAAAGGCTTCAGGAAAGATTGTACTTCCAGTTGATACTGTTGTAACAACTGAGTTCTCAAATGATACTCCTTTCCAAACAGTATCAATTAATGATATTAAGGATGGTCAAATGGGACTTGATATCGGAACTGAGACTTTAAAGGAGTTTACAAATATTATCTCAACTGCTAAGACAGTTGTATGGAATGGACCTATGGGTGTATTTGAAATGTCAAATTACGCTAAGGGTACAATAGGTATTTGTGAGGCATTAGCTAACCTTAAGAATGCAACTACTATTATTGGAGGAGGAGACAGTGCTGCTGCAGCTATCCAATTTGGTTATGCATCAAAGGTATCACATATTTCAACAGGTGGAGGAGCATCTTTAGAGTATCTAGAGGGTAAGGTTCTTCCAGGTGTTGCTTGTGTTGATGACAAGTAAGATTTAATTATATAAGTGCCTTTCAAAAAGGCACTTAGTAATAAAAAAGGAATTTTCTACATTTTATGATTATTTTATTAGAAAAGTATGATAAAATAAAAATATGATAGGAGTTCGAGAATGTGGGAGTCTTAGACTTCTAGAAAAGAAAATACCGAAAATTTTGGAGGAAATGAAATTATGGAAAAGACAATTGTAGTAAAGAGTACTGTAGGATTACATGCAAGCCTTGCTGCTAAGGTGGTTCAAGCAGCATCAAAGTATGATGTAGAAATCAACCTTATTTATGAGGATAAGGTAGTTGATGTTAAGTCTATTCTAGGTTTAATGTCTCTAGCTGTACCTTCTGGAGAAAATGTAAAGGTTGTTGCTAACGGAGACGAGGCAGAACAAGCAATTGCTGATATCGCAGAGATTCTTGAGAAGTAATTTAAAAAAGAGGATACTATAGAGTTTAGTAATAGAACGTAATAGTAAAGGGTGAATGCTATGAGAAAACCTATAATGGCTGGTAACTGGAAGATGTATAAGACTTATGATGAGGCTTTAAAGTTCATCTATGAGGTAAATAATAATCTTCCAAGTAAGGATATAGTAGAAACTATTATATTCCCACCAGCAATGCTTCTTGTATCTTTAGTAAAGAGACAGGGAGATAATCTTGAAATTGGTGCTCAAAATATGCATTATGAAAATTGTGGAGCTTATACAGGAGAAATATCTGCTGAAATGCTTCGTTCAGTTGGTGTAACACATGTACTTGTAGGACATAACGAAAGAAGAAGATATTTCGCTGAATCTGATGAGGATGTTAATAAAAAGGCACAACAAGCCTTAGAACATTCATTATGCCCTGTAATTTGCTTTGGTGAAACAGAGGAACAATATTTACACCACAACACAGACAATATCCTTCGTAGACAGGTTCATGCCGCTTTAATAGGACTACCTGAGGATAAGATGGATAAGGTAATACTTGCATATGAGCCAATCTGGGCAGTTGGTACAGGAAAAACTGCAACTCCAGAGATTGCCAATGAGAAGTGTAAATTGATTAGAAGCTTTGTAGAGGAGCTTTATGGTAAGAGAACTGCTAACAATATGAGAATATTATATGGAGGTTCTGTAAATCCAGATAATATTAAATCGCTAGTAGAACAGCCAGATGTAGATGGAGCCTTAGTAGGAGGAGCATCTTTAGACTCTACAAAATTTATTGATATGGCCTATAAGGTTGCAAATCAAGAGTAAAAAAATAGTGATTCTTCAATCGAAGAATCACTTTTTCGTATACTAAAACTAGGAG
>DEWQ01000010.1 GCA_002363705.1 Caryophanales bacterium UBA3206
CCATCTGGCTAATGCGCCACAGGCCCCTCCTTAAGTAGATTGCTCTTTTAAACATCTAATCATGTGATTTGTGATGTCCTATCCAGTTTTATCTTCCATTTCTAGAAGCTATCCTCGTCTTAAGGACAGGTTACCTATGTATTACTCACCCGTTCGCCACTGGAGTGCAAGCACTCCCGTTCGACTTGCATGTATTAGGCATGCCGCCAGCGTTCATCCTGAGCCAGGATCAAACTCTTCATATAATTTGTTTGTCAGAACTCTTGGTTCTGTTTTTCCTTTTGCTCAATTTCTTTAAGAATTGATTATCTTTTTTAATTCGATAATTCGCTTGGTTTGTATCATTATTCAGTTTTCAAAGACCTAACACTAACTAAGTTGTTAACTCAGTCGTGCTTTATTATTCTACCACCAAATACTCATTAAGTCAACAACTATTTTTTATTTTTTTGTTTACTTTTTATTAGGTATTTACTGGTTTTATTAGGCTTTTTTAACAGCCTCCTATATATTACTACTCTAAACCCTTGGTGTCAACAACTTTTTTAAAAAAATGAAAATAAAAGAGCGCTTTCATAAAAAGCGCCCTAAACAGTTATTTTAAATCAGTCTCATTATGTCATTATATAGAATATAAATCATAAAAATCATCAGTAAAATAAACATAATATTATTAATCATTGCTTCTATCTTTCTATTAAGCGGCCTATGAATAATACCCTCTATAATAATAAATAATATTCTTCCTCCATCAAGTGCAGGAATAGGTAATAGATTCATTACTCCTATATTTACTGATAACAATGCCATAAATAATAATAGTGCAATTATTCCAGCTTCTAGATAGCTTCCAACCATAGAATAGATTCCTACTACACCAGAAAGGTTTTGTACACCTACCTGTCTTACTCCAGATGGATGAATTATAAGCTTTAATGTATTAAATATTAAAGTAAAATCCTCCCAGAAGTTTTTAAATGCAGCTTTAATAGATTCAAATAGATTATGATGATATCTAGGATTAATTCCAAGAACAATCTTAATCTTATCTACATTTTGGCTATCTAATACCTCATTACCATAGGATTGAACCCTTTGCTCATCAATATATGTATCTCTTTCTGTATACACTAAGGTACCATCCTCTTCTAAAGATACATCCTGATATTTAAAATATATATTTGCAACATCTAAATCCTTAAGTGCGATAATTAAATCACTCCACGATGTAATAGGCTGCCAATTATCTGCACTATATGTATCTCCATAATTTGTGATATTAATTGCAGTAATAATATCTCCTGTAGATATTTGAGGATCATCATCAGATACACTATCCTTATATCTTAATCCATAATCTCCTACTATAGCACCCATTACAAGGCTTGGATCAGTATAATATTTAGATTTTTCAGTTATAACATTTGATAGACCAATAGAATTAACATAAACATTTGCAGATAATGTTTTTTCTATTATCTCTCCATCTCTATTAATTGTAAGAACAACATCTATAATACCATTATCAATACAAGCATTCATTTGATTCTTATAATCATACCAAGAATCAATCTCGTATCCATTTACCTTAAGAATCTTATCTCCTTGCTCTAAAACATCTGATGCAGCATATCCATCAGCAACCTCACCAATAGTTGTTGACTGATACATAGGTGTACCTTGTGCAATATAGCATAAAAGATAAATAAACATCGCAAGAACCATATTCATAAATGGTCCTGCAAACATTATAATAAATCTTTGCCATAGCTTTTTACTTTCAAGACAACGATTATATGGAGCTAGCTGCATACGAGTCTTACCTTCTACAAAGAACGCATCCTCCCCTACAGCATATGATACTCCTGATGCAGATGATAGATTTTCATCAGATATAGAATCATCAAGACATAACTCTATTTCTAAAGGCTCACCATGTCTTGAATAAAGCTCACGTTTAATAATTCTTCCTCTTACATCACAAACAGTTGTATCATCAAGAACAATCTCATAAGCCTCATTATCCTTGATATTTAATCCAATCTTATCTCCTGGCTTAATGATATCCTCTACAAATTGCTCACCTGCCATTGAAACATATCCACCAAATGGGATTGCACGAATTGCAAATGTTGTTTCACCCTTTTTCTTTTTATAGATTGCAGGTCCCATACCAACACTAAACTCATGACATAAAACGCCATATTTTTTAGCTGTAAGAAAATGTCCTAGCTCGTGAATTACAATAATTACAGAAAGAACTAGAATAAATACTATAATCTTAACTAATATCATTATTTATTCCCCCATTCTCTTGTTATACGCTCTTGAATATCCTTATCACATTTAATAATGTCATCTATTGTGATATCCTTCTTATCATAATCCTTTGATATTTCTTCAAATATTATTCTTTCAATATCAAGGAATTTAATCTTTCCAGCAATAAAAAGCATTACAGCAGCTTCATTCGCAGCATTTAATACACAAGGATATAATCCACCCTTTTCAAGTGCCATATAAGCATATTCTAGACAAGGATATCTATCATGTGATAGAGGCTCAAATGTAAGTTTATAAACGTCCTCTAGTACAAGTGGCTTTCCTTCATATACTAGATGATTTGGGTAGCTTAATGCATAAAGTATTGGCATACGCATATCAGGAGATGCAAGTACTGCCTTTACTGATAAATCATTAAATTCAACTAATGAATGTACAATAGATTGTCTATGCAATACTGTTTTAATATTTTTTGGAGCTATATCAAATAAATAATGTGCTTCAATAACCTCAAATCCCTTATTCATCATTGTAGCACTATCAATAGTAATCTTCTTACCCATACTCCAATTAGGATGATTTAAGGCATCAGCAAGTCCTACATTCAGAAGCTCTTCTCTACTCTTATCTCTAAATGAACCACCTGAGGCTGTTATAATAAGTGATTTTATATCCTCATGCTTCTCTCCTCTAATACATTGCCAAATAGCACTATGCTCAGAATCAATTGGAAAAATATTTACACCCATCTTACGTGCCAAAGGCATAACAATAAATCCTGCCATTACAAGAGTTTCCTTATTAGCTAGGGCTACATCATTTGAAGCATTAATAGCAGCAATTGTAGGCTTTAGTCCTGCATGTCCTACTAGAGCATTAACAACAAGGCCAGGATTCTTTGATTTATATGATGCAACCTCTAACAATCCCTCGTCTCCATATACTATTCTAGGATTATATGATAGCTTAACATCACATTTTTCTCTAAAGCATACAAGCTCTGGCTTAAACTCCTCTATTAAAGAAAGAGATTTGTTCAAATCTCTTCCCATACTCATAGCCTTAATATTAAATTTATCCCTATTCGCTCTAACTATATCAAGTGTTTGAGAGCCAATAGATCCAGTTGATCCAAGTAGGTATAAATCCTTCATTAATAATTCTCCTATACTAAAATTGCAACAATATTATTGAAAATTACAAATAATCCCCATAAGAACATTCCGCAATAAATTGCAGAATCAAATCTATCAAGTACTCCCCCATGTCCAGGGAAAATATCTGAGAAATCCTTTATCTGGTAAGTTCTCTTGAACTTAGATGCCACTAAGTCTCCAATTTGACCCATAATTGATCCAATAATAGTAATAAATATTACAAAGCAAACTGCTTGTACATGATTAAATTTTGCAAAGAATGCAAGCCATGTATTATTATTATCAAAAATACAGAAATTATCATGATAAGCTGGATTAGATAGGCACTTATTATACAAGAAGGCAAATGCTACTGCAACTAAGCATGCAGTAAGTGTTCCACCAATTGCACCCTCCCATGTCTTTTTAGGAGATATATTTGGTGACATCTTATGCTTACCAAATAATCTTCCAAATACATACGCAAATGTATCTGTTAGCATTGTAATAATATATAGATATAATACATATTCTAGTCCTGTAGCTCTAAGAAGTGTTAAAGTACCAAATCCTAGTGATGTATATAATATTGTAGTTAATGCTCTTCCAATTGAGGCACCATTAAAATCATCATAAGCTACCATTAATCCTAGGAATATAATAACTATAATTAGTAGGGTTGGAATGAAACCAATCTTAAGATTTAAATTAGTACTTACTGTAGCTGCAATAGTATCAGTCGCATAATCTGAAACAAATTGCCAATATAGTAGAATAGTTGAAATAATAATAACTACCTTAACTGTTCTTGGAAATTTATGTCTATGCTCAAATAAATTAATCATTTCATATGATGCAAATCCTGCAAGACCCATCATTAATATTTGGAATAATGGATATAAATCCTTAACAACAAGTAATGGTACGTATATTGCAAGAATAACTGCACCTGTTAATAATCTTTTTAACATTATTTTGCCTCCTTTAATCCACCGAATCTTCTATTACGGTGTTGGAAATCATATATAGCTTTTTCTAATTCTTCTTTATGAAAATCAGGCCAAGATGTATCAGTAAAATATAATTCAGCATACGCAAGCTGCCATAGTAAGAAATTACTAATTCTCTGCTCACCAGATGTACGAATTAATAAATCAAGCTTTGGTAATCCCTTTGTATAAAGGTTAGATTCAATTAATTCTGGTGTTATATCAGAAATATCTATGATATTATTCTTGATATCTGTGGCTATTTTCTTAAATGCAGTTGTAATTTCCTCATAAGAACCATAATCAAAGCAAATATTAAGAATTAAACCCTTATTATCCTTTGTAGATAGCATAGCATCATCCATTACATTAAGTAATGATTTTGGTACTACATTTCTTCTTCCAGAAAAACGAATTTGATATCCTGAATCTATAATCTTTTGTCTATATTTTTTATAATATCTAACAGGCATAGTCATTAAATAATTAACCTCTGCCTCTGGTCTTTTCCAATTCTCAGTAGAGAAGCAATAAATACTTAAAGCTTTTATTCCAAGCTCTGATGCAGCCTTAGCTACAGTAGCTATATTTTTTGCTCCCTCTCTATGTCCAATAAAACGTGGCTTCCCATGCTCTTTAGCCCATCTTCCATTTCCATCTAAAATGATAGCTACATGTTGTGGGATATTATTCATATCTAAATCCATAAAGCTCACTCCTAACAAAACACTACTTCATTATACAATATTGTATAATAATTTTCAATTGAATAAAAAAAATCACCCTAATGGGTGATTTTAAACTAGATAGTCATTAGATCCTTTTCCTTTTCAGCAGTTACTGCGTCAACCTCAGCTATCTTCTTATCTGTAAGCTTTTGTACATCCTCAAGGTATCCCTTTTCAGTATCCTCAGGAAGCTCTAGCTTCTTTAATGCATCATTAGCATCACGTCTGCAGTTACGAACCATAACCTTAGCATTCTCAGACATCTTAGCTACTTCCTTTACTAGCATTTTTCTTCTTTCCTCAGTCATTGGAGGTATTACTAAACGAATACCTTGTCCATCATTCTGAGGAGTAAGTCCTAGATTAGATGCATTAATAGCCTTTTCAATTTCCTTTAAAATAGACTTATCATAAGGCTTAATATAAATTTGGTTTCCTTCAGGAACTGTAATAGCTCCTACCTGACGTACTGGAGTAGGTACTCCATAGTACTCAACCATAATAGTATCAAGCATAGCAGGATTTGCACGTCCAGTTCTTACTGTAGCAAATTCTCTTTGAAGAGAGGCAATTGCCTTGTCCATATTCTCTTCAGCTTCTAATAAAATCATATCTGGCATAATTCTTTCCTCCTAAATTACTCTTCTGAAACTAGAGTTCCAATCTTTTCTCCCTTAACAGCCTTAATAATGTTTCCTTCCTTATTCATATTGAAAACAATAGCCTTAAGGTTATTATCACGGCATAATGTAGCCGCAGTCATATCCATAACTCCAAGCTTTTCATTTAAAATCTTAGAGAATGTTAAATGGTCAAACATTTTAGCATTTGGATTCTTCTTAGGGTCACTATCATAAACTCCTTCAGTTCCATTCTTTGCCATAAGTACAAGCTCAGCACCTATTTCAGTTGCGCGAAGAACTGAAGCTGTATCTGTTGAGAAATATGGTGATCCAATTCCTCCTGCAAAAATACAAACCCTTTTCTTTTCTAAGTGTCTTATTGCACGTCTGCGAATATATGGTTCAGCTACCTCTTGAATATCAAGCGCTGATAATACTCTAGTTGGTACATCCATCTTTTCTAATGCTTCCTGAACAGCTAAGGCGTTCATAACTGTTGCAAGCATTCCCATATAATCCGCTTGAGCTCTTTCCATTCCAAGCTCTGAGGCAGTCTTACCTCTCCAGATATTTCCACCACCAACAACGATACCAACCTCAACACCAAGCTCCCACACATTCTTAATTTGTGCAGCGATAGACTTAACTGTTGGTGTATCAATTCCAAATGATGTTTCACCCTTTAAGGCTTCTCCACTAAGCTTTAACAAAACTCTATTATACATGTTTAACACCGTCCTATAGTTATATTATAACAAAAAGAGGAGCAAATAGCTCCTCCAATTTTAATTACTTGTTTAATCCTGCTTGAGCAGCTACTTCTGCAGCGAAATCTACTACTACCTTTTCGATTCCTTCTCCAACCTTTAAACGAACAAACTTGCAAACAGTTGTTCCGTTGGCCTTAGCATACTCTGCAACAGTTTGGTCTTGGTTCTTTACGAATGCTTGATCTAGTAAGCAAACTTCCTTAAGTTCCTTATTTAATCTTCCTTCTACCATCTTAGCAACGATTTGCTCTGGCTTTGGTTTAGCAGCCTTTGCATTCTCATTTAATGCCTCAGCTAGAATTACTGACTTCTCATGCTCGATAACATCAGCAGGAATTTCCTCTCTTGATACGTACTTAGGAGCCATAGCAGCAACGTGCATTGCAACGTCCTTAGCAACAACATCTGATCCCTCAACGATATCAACTACAACGATGTTTCCACCATTGTGCTTATAAGTACCGAATACTTGGTTATCCTTCTTAGTTAATCTTTGAACATTTCTTAAAGAAATCTTTTCTCCGATTACTGAAGAATCCTCAAGAATAACAGTAGCAAGATCCTTACCATTTACATCAAGCTTTAAAGCCTCATCAGTATTAGTTACTGTTGAATTAGCTAAGATATTTCCTACCTTATCTAATAATGCTAAGAACTTATCGTTTTGAGCAACGAAGTCTGTCTCTGAGTTTAACTCATAAAGAACTACATCATTTCCATTTACTGCAAATGAGCATAATCCCTCAGCAGCAACACGGTCAGCCTTCTTAGCAGCCTTTGTAATTCCCTTCTCACGTAACCAGTCAATTGCCTTATCCATATCGCACTCGCATGCCTCTAGAGCCTTCTTGCAATCAAGCATTCCGGCAGCAGTTCTATCACGTAATTCCTTAATTAACGCTGGTGTAACTTTACCTTCCATATTAGATCCTCCTATATATAATTATTCGTTTGTCTTCTCTGCATTCTCAGCAGGTGCAGTCTTTTGAGCTGGCTTCTTATTAAAAGGCTTCTTTCCATCCTTATTGAATGGCTTTCTATCCTTATTATTGAACTTACGCTCAGGACGATCACCCTTCTTATTATTTGCATCTTCCTTAGAGATTTCCTCTCCTAGGTTAACATTTTCCTCTTCGAACTTCTCAACTACTCCACCTTGAGCCTCGATAACAGCGTTAGTCATAACCCAAGTTACAAGCTTTACAGCACGAATAGCATCGTCATTTGCAGGGATAACGTAATCAACATCATCTGGATCACAGTTAGTATCTACAATTCCGAATACAGGGATATTTAACTTACGAGCCTCTAAGATAGCATTGTGCTCCTTACGAGGATCGATGATGAATAGAGCATCTGGTAAGCTCTTCATTTCCTTGATTCCTCCAAGGTTCTTCTCAAGCTTTTCTCTCTCATCCTTTAACTTAGCAACTTCCTTCTTAGTTAAAGCATCGAAGATTCCGTCCTCTTCCATCTTATATAATTGATTTAATCTAGCAACTCTCTTCTTAATTGTTCTGAAGTTAGTTAAAGTTCCTCCTAGCCAACGGTTGTTAACATAGAAATGTCCACAACGCTCAGCTTCCTCCTTAACTGCCTCTTGAGCTTGCTTCTTAGTACCTACAAATAGAACCTTACCCTCGTTCTTAACGATCTCAAGTAATGCTGCATATGCCTTCTCGATTTGATCTGCAGTCTTTTGTAAGTCAATGATATAAATACCATTTCTTGATGTGTAGATGTACTTCTTCATCTTAGGATTCCATCTACGAGTTGCGTGTCCGAAATGAACACCAGACTCTAATAATTGTTTCATTGAAACTACTGACATTTTTTTAATTCCTCCATTTTGTTTTGTTTTTTAGCCTCTGCAACCTTCTTCGTGTAGCCTCCACGTTAAATAAATAACGCACTAGACGGCCCACTCTGGTCACATGTGTATTTTAATGCCTTTGACATTATATCACAGGTGAAAATTTAATTCAATATGCTAAAATAAAAAAATACCTCTATAGCTTGACATCCTCTAGCCATAGAGATATTATCCTATTATTTTGCAAATGTAATTAGATATGAATCATTATTATAGCTTTGTGCCTTTGAATCAGCTAATACATCATTTACAAGTGTTGTAAGAACTGAATATGTTGGCGCAAATACATATGAATAAACATCATTATCAACATCACTATTTCCTACATAATTAACCTGTAGTGGAATATATGTTGTCGCAAGTCTACGTGTTGAAGCCTCAGTTTCAAAATAATTTTCTGGAGTTTCAATCTTAGTAGATACTTTATTAAATACATTTAATGTTTCATCTGCTACTAAAATATTTAAAATTTCATCAAGATTATCATCATCCCAAGAATTCTCTAATGAAATATAATTTGCATAAATACCCTTAGTATTCTTTGTATATCCCTCTGCGTTAGCTATACTCATCCTAATAGATTCATCAATATTAGTAGGTAAGAAAACCTCATAATGTGCCTTTGTTGAATCAATAGATGCCGCATTCATAGCAGTTTCATTAAATGTAATTTTATCCTGTATATAATTAATATATGTTGCAGTCTCTCTTGAAGATGTATCAGGAAGATCATCTCCAGAATCAGCCTTAGTACATGCTAAAAGGCTTAGAATTCCTACTAGACCAAGAGACGCGATAAATAGTTCTTTTTTCATATTTGTATCTCCAATCTTTTTCATAAAATACGCACGTATTATATCATATTAAATATTAAAAATCTACTATTTTTTCATTCTAGGAAAAGCCTCATTATAGGCCTTCTTTAATTTTTCCTCAGACACATGAGTATATATTTGTGTTGTAGATAGATTTTCATGTCCAAGAAGCTCTTGTACAGTACGAAGGTCAGCACCATTATTTAGCATGCTAGATGCAAAGCTATGTCTTAGCATATGTGGTGTTATTTTAAATGTTTCACCCATCTTATTAATAATGCTATTTAAAATAACTCTAACACCTCTTGCAGTTAATGGTCCACCATTCTTATTTAAGAAAAGTATTCTAAGATTCGCATCATGTCCCTTTGATAATAAGGTAATACGTTCATTATTAATATAATGCTTTAAATCCATAAGAAGTCCCTTAAACAGAACTACATCTCTATCCTTATTACCTTTACCACCTCTAACCCTTAAGGCTTCTCTTGAAAAATCAATATCCTTAACCTCAAGCTCACATACCTCAGAGACTCTAAGGCCTGTACCATACATAGTTTTAATAAGAACATAATTTCTAAATCCTAAAGGAGTATTCTTATCAATTGAATTAATCATTTGCATAATCTCTTCATGCTTTAAGACCTTAGGCAATCTTTTTTCAATCTTATCTCCTGATATTTCATCAAAATAATTTATATCTACTATATGCTCCTTCATAAGATAGCTATAAAATGATCTTAATGATGACATCTTACGATTAACTGTAGTTGCCTTTTCCCCACTTTGATTTAAAAGGGCATGATAATTTTTACAAACCCTCTCATTTATATGAAATAAATCTCTTGCCATCTTTTCTGATACGATGAAGTTTTTAAATTCATTAACATCATTAATATAGGCAATAACAGTGTAGATTGAATATCCTTTAATTGATTCTAAATATTCCTTAAATGAATCTATAGCCTCATCATTAGTTTTCATCTAACCACTCCTTTGCCCTTTTTATCTCCTCAAGTGCACGATTAGCATATAACATCTTGCGATCCTTTTTCTTATGCTTAAAATCTAAATCCTCAACTATACCAAAATTAGCATTCATAGGCTGGAATCCATCAACAGATGCATTCGCAATATAATGAATCATAGATCCTATTATTGTCTTTGGTGAAAAATAATATAATTCCTTACCCTTTAAATAACGATCCATATTGATTGCAGATACAATACCTGATGCTGCACTTTCAACATATCCTTCAACACCTGAAAGCTGACCAGCAAAGAAAATATTTGGCATAATCTTAGTCTGCATACCCTCATTCAATATTGCAGGCGCATTAATAAATGAGTTTCTATGCATTACACCATATTTAACAAATGTTGCATTCTCAAGACCTGGAATCATAGAGAAAACTCTTTTTTGCTCAGGCCACTTAAGATGTGTTTGGAATCCTACAAGATTATACATGGTTTTTGCCGCATCATCCTGTCTAAGCTGAACAACTGCATATGGCTTAGTACCATCTGGCTTTTCAAGTCCTACTGGCTTAAGAGGTCCAAATAATAATGTATCTCTTCCTCTCTTAGCCATAATTTCAACTGGCATACATCCCTCAAATACCTTTACCTCATCATTAGGATTATTAGTATTCTTATTATCCTCACGTTCAAAATCATGTGGTACAACACCCTCTGCTGTAACTAAGGCATCATAGAATCTATCAAACTCCTCCTTAGTCATAGGACAGTTATAATATGAAGCTACACCCTTATCATACCTAGACTTCAAATAAACCTTATTATAATCTATTGTATCGGCAAGCACTATAGGTGCAGCCGCATCATAAAAATGGAATTCATTAAATCCAAATTTCTTAATAATATCCTTAGACAATGCATCTGATGTAAGGGGACCTGTTGCGATAATGGTAGGAATTGAATCATCAATTTCTACAATCTCATCATAGCGTACGCTAAGTCCATCAAACCTCTTTAATTCATCCTCAATATATTTAGAAAATGTAATTCTATCAACCGCAAGAGCTCCACCAGCCTCTACATGATTAAGCCTTGCACTTTTAATAACAATAGAATCAAATACTTCCATTTCCTTTTTTAAAATACCACAGGCATTTTCTAATGAATCAGCACGAAGTGAATTAGAGCACACAAGCTCCGCAAACATATCTGTCTTATGTGCTGGAGTCATTTTCTTTGGTCTCATCTCACAAAGTTCAACCTCATATCCACATTTTAATAAATAATATGCAGCCTCACATCCAGCAAGTCCTGCTCCAATTACTCTTACCTTCATACTATCACCTAAAAAATTATATCATTAAATATTAAATAAATCTCTTTTATTTTTAATCCAATTAATTGGCTTCATACCATTTTGAATTAAAAAGCTATTGCATTTTGAAAATGGCTTTGAACCAAAAAATCCCTTAGAAGCTCCTAGTGGAGATGGATGGCTTGATTCAATAATAAGATGCCTCTTATTAGTAATAAGCTCCTTTTTCTTGCGAGCATGATTACCCCACAATATAAAAACTATTGGCTTTTCTCTATCATTTAACGCCTTAATTGTATTATCTGTAAGTATCTCCCATCCATGTCCCTTATGTGACATAGATTCTCCACTTCTTACAGTTAAAATTGTATTTAAAAGCATAACACCATCACCACTTAGATATGATATATCACCATCTAGTGATACATCACATCCTAAATCCGATGACATTTCCTTATAAATATTTCTTAACGATGGTGTTAAATGATGGTCATAGACACTAAACGCATATCCATGAGCCTCACCCGGATTAATATATGGATCCTGTCCTAAAATAACACATCTTACATCATCATAAGCTGTTTTATATGCATTAAATATATTTTCCTTTGCAGGAAAGCATTCATAATTATTATACTCATTTTCTACAAAATCCATTAAAGGCTTATAATAATCCTTTTTTGATTCAGCCTCTAAAAACATTTCCCAATTCATATCATCACCATAAAAAACAAAGGCCATACCAATTTAAGTATGGCCTAAGTATTTTTTAAATATTACTTAGTCTCGATTACTGCGTAATCTCCATCCTCACGGATGTATAGAACATTTGTTCTTCCGCTTTCCTTATCAAGATATACGAAGAAATCATGTCCTGTTAACTCCATTTGAGTCATTGCTTCCTCAAGAGTCATTGGAGTAAGCTCAACCTCCTTATTACGAACTAATTGAGCTGCCTTCATTTCCTTATCTAAAGCCTCTAGGTCTAAATCTGGATTAGCAAATGCCTCCTTGATTCCTTCCCTATCAGACTTGTCATTGATTCTTGTCTTATACTTTCTAATTTGTGCAATTAGCTTATCGATTGCAGCATCGATTGCGCTATATAAATCCTCTCCATTAGATTCTGCACGTAAAGTAAGATTCTTAGTAGGAACAGTTACCTCAACCTTATGATGGTCATTGTAAACCTTGCATACTACTCTAGCATTTAACTCCTTGTTAAAGTATCCTTGAAGCTTCTCAAGCTTCTTAGCAGCAAATTCCTCATTTGCCTTAGTTGGATTAAATCCATTCTTTCCTACAACTTCTACTTTCATAATAAATCCCTCATTTCCATGAACCCTTAGGTTCCTATTAATTTTTGAGCCTCTCTTTGCTCATCTATATTATACCTTATAAATCTATTTTTTACAAGGTAAAATGGACTAATTGATTATGAATTTGAAGCAAATAACAAATATATTACATCTTTCTAATTTAGCAATAGTATTTATAATATTTAAATTACGTTTAGTAAGATAAAACTTATCAAATAATAAAATGCTTCTATTCAAATATCTTTCTACAACCATTGAATATTCATTTAGGTAAGCTAAATAATAGGAATTAGAGCTTTCAGGAAGAATACTTATAACATTTAAAGCATAATTATCATCAAGCGGTATTTTACTATATTCTAGCTTTATAGGATGCTCTTTAAAGCATTTATCACATATAAAATACCTTTGCTTAGAAAACAAATCATAAATTCCTCTTTTTATAACAAATGCTTTCTTACACACTAAGCAAATCATAAAATCACCTCTATAAAAATATAGTCAAAAGGTAGGTGATTTTACTAAAAAATAAAAAATAAAAGCCATCAAATGATGGCTTAAATCTCTTACTTAAATCTCTTGCGAGCCTCTTGTTTCTTTTGCTTGCGAACATCAGAAGGCTTTAAGTAATATTGACGGTTCTTAGCTTCTTGTAAGTTACCTGATCTTGCTACATCGCGCTTGAAACGGCGTAGTGTATCTTCAATATTTTCCTTATCACGTACTACTGTTTTAGGCATACATCCCTGCCTCCTTCCGATCTTAACAGTCCTTTCATATTATACCAATAACAATTTTATTTGTAAATACTAAAAATTAAAAATATTATTTTTTGAGTATTATTCGATAATTTCGCCAAAAATTGCATTTGTTCCAACTTTTAATATTTTTACATTGCACATCTTATGAACATAGCTTTTATCATAACGTGCTTCTACAAACAAATAATTAGATGAATGACCTTTAATAAATTCCTTATCAGGATGATTTTCAAATATTACAGATAAAACCTTACCCTCAAATCTCTTTGCATATTCATAGGAAAGCTTTTTTGATAAATCTAATAATACTTGAACCCTTTCCTTTTTAATATCATCTGATACCTGTGGCATCAATGCGGCAGGTGTTCCATTTCTTTTTGAATATGGAAAAACATTTAATTCACTAAAGCCTATACGCTTAATAGTTTCAACAGTTTCTAAGAAATCCTCATTTGTCTCACCAGGAAATCCCACAATGACATCAGTTGATATAGAGATATCAGGTCTTACCTCTCTTATTCTTTTTATATGCTCCTCGAATGCCTTTACATCATATTTTCTATTCATAAGTTTTAATATTTTATCGCATCCACTTTGAATAGGAAGATGTATTTGGTCAGCAATAAGACTATCATCCTTCATTAAATTAATAATTGAATCATCTATTGAATTAATTTCAACAGATGATAATCTAATTCTTTTAATTTCCTTGATTTCATTTTTAATTCTTTTAATTAAATCTGAAAGCCTACATCCATTTGAATAATATTTTCCTGTATCTATTCCTGTAAAAACAATTTCTTCATATCCATTAGCTGCAATTTCTTTGATTTCAGCTATGCAATCATCTATAGGCTTACTTCTTACAGGGCCTCTTGCATAAGGTATTATGCAATATGAACAGAAGTTTTGACATCCATCCTCAATTTTAATAAACGCTCTTGTTTGATCAAACTCAGAGGCTCTAAGATTGTCATAAACCTTTTCCTTCGTTATATCATTTATCTCTACAAATCTCTTACGATTCTTTAAGAAATCTAAAACCTTCTCTACAGCAAGGCCTTTATTATTATTTCCAAGTAAAATATCAGCCTCACTAATATTTATGGCATCCTTATTAGTTTGTATAAAGCAACCCATCGCACATATACAAGCATTAGGATTTAATCTTCTTGCATGACGAATCATTTTTCTTGATTTTCTATCAGCCATATTAGTGACAGCACATGTATTAATGATATAAGCATCTGCTACACTATTTTCGTCAACAATCCTATGCCCTAATGATATGAACTTATCCCTTATGGCATTTGATTCATAGGTATTAACTTTACATCCTAATGTTATAAAGGCAATGTCAGCCATTATTTCAGCTCCCATTCATAGCTTATTGATGATAATACATACATACTTGCTGTCTCTGTCCTAAGTATTCTTGGTCCAAGACCACATGATACAAATCCAAGGCTCTTTAAATAGTCTATTTCACTATCATCAATTCCACCCTCAGGTCCAACAAGTACAGCAACCTTATCATTTGGCTTTAATGATTTTATTATTTGCTTAAAGTTAGATGCTTCTCCAACCTTTGCATCCTCCTCGTAGCAGATAATAAGCTTATCATATTTGGAAAAATCTATTTTTCTTAATTCAATAATATCCTTAACCCTTGCAAGGCACCTTCTATGAGATTGCTCTGAGGCCTCCTTTGCAATTTTTTGAAATCTTTCTAGCTTAGATTCCTTTTTCTTACTATCAAGCTTAAATAAGCTTCTCTTCATTATTACAGCATAAATGCTTGATACCCCAAGCTCTGTTGAATGCTTAATTATATCCTCAAGCTTATCTCCCTTTGGGTATCCTTGGTATAAATCAATAAAAAACGGCAATTCACTATTATTCTGAATTGCCATTTTTACTTCATACCTTACAATATTTACCTCGATTGATGTTATTTTTGCCAAAACCTCATTAGTTTCATTAGAAACAATAATTTCATCTCCAGGCTTGCATCTCATTACATTTTTAATGTGATGACAATCCTCACCTGTTATTTGGTTAGCCAAAAAATCTTCATCAGATACGAAATATTTTTGCAATATTACTTACCAATATACTTTCTATATGATACATCTGTAATTGCAAGTAATGATGTAATAATTGCAATAAAGAATAAGTAAGAAATTGAGTTAATTAATACGTCAATGAAATCATAGTCACCAGATGCTAGATAGTAAACAATGATTGATAATGTAATGATGATTGATACAATCCACATTACAAATGTTGTAATATATAATCCCTTAGCAAGTCCTGCACCTTCAAATGTACTTGCTTTATATATCTTCTTATAATCCTCATCAGATACTGTTTCAATATAAATAACATCATATGCATAAGGCTTAGCTGATTCTCCTTCAGTCTTAGCAAAGATGTACATCATATTTCCATCTCTATCTTCATATAAATCATAAACTTTCTGGAATTGTTTCTCATATGTAATCTTATCTAGAACTGAGAAATCAATACTCTTCTCTTCCTTTTGCTCGAAGCATCCTAGCTTTACTAGGTTTTGAGCCTTTACATTCTTTTGTCTGTTTTGCTCACGGATTAAGATCTTCTCATATTCCTTCTTAACCTTAGCGTTCGCATCTTCAATGTGAAGCTCTTCTAATTCAACTGTTTCTTCTTGCATAATAATTCCTCCAATAAATAATCTAAATAGATTATAACATATTTATTTTACAAAAGAAATACGAAAAATAAAAGAGCTCTTGCAAGCTCTTTGTGATTATTTTTTAGAGAATAATTCTTTAAACTTATCCCATGCAGATTTCTTTTCCTTCTTTTCTACATTGTTAAGCTTCTCGAATAATTCCTTTTCTTCCTTAGAAAGGTTTGTTGGAGTCTCAACAGTTACAACAACATACTGATCTCCTCTTGTTGATGATCTAACACTCTTTACTCCCTTTCCTCTTAGACGGAATTTAGTTCCACTTTGAGTTCCAGCAGGAATCTTCATTTGTGAAGTACCATCAATTGTTGGTACATCAATTGTATCTCCTAAGGCTGCTTGTGTGAAGCTAATTGGTACTGATAATATTATATCACTACCCTCACGCTTAAAGAATTTATGAGGGGTTACATGGATTTGAATGAATAAGTCTCCATTCTCTCCACCATCCTTACCACCTTGACCATATCCGGCCATACGTAATGTCATTCCCTCATCAATTCCAGCAGGAATCTTAAGCTCTACATCCTTAGTTCTCTTAACTCTTCCAGAACCACCACAGTTAGTACACTTCTTATCGATTTGCTGTCCACGTCCACCACATGTAGGACATACTACCTGTGAACGTGCTGTACCGAAGAATGTTCTTTGATTTACAAATACATATCCCTGTCCACCGCACTTAGAGCAAGTACGGATATCATTCTTAGAATATGCACCTGTACCACCACATGTAGGACAATCCTCATCAACAGTAACTCTTACAGTCTTAGTAGCTCCAAACACAGCCTCCTCGAATGTAATAGTCATACTCTTCTCTAAATCCTGTCCACGGTTATTTGATTGTCTTTGAGTTCTAGCTCCACCTCCGAAGAATGAAGAGAATATATCCTCAAATCCACCAAATCCTTCGAATCCAGATCCGCCAAATCCTTGACCTCCAAATCCTGCAGGACCATCAGCATTTCCATATGTATCATAATTCTTACGTTTAGTTTCATCGCTTAATACTGAGTAAGCCTCATTAATTTCCTTAAACTTCTCCTCAGCACCAGGCTCCTTATTTACATCTGGGTGATACTTCTTTGCAAGAGTTCTATATGCTTTTTTTATTTCATCTGCACTTGCACTCTTAGAGATACCAAGTGTCTCATAATAATCTTTTTTATCTGCCATTATAGCACCTCATTATTAAAACGTAAGGGCTTGTTAGGCCCTTACTTAAATATTATTTTATAAGTTAATTATTAGTTAACATCTGAGAAGTCAGCATCAACTGTGTTGTCATCCTTCTTATCAGAAGATTGGCTAGCACCACCTTGAGCTTGACCTTGAGCTTGCTGGTAAGCACGTTGTGCAACACCTTGAGCAGCTTGCTCTAGAGCTTGCTTCTTAGCCTTAATTTGCTCAACATCCTTGCTATCGATAGCCTTTTGTAGCTCATCCTTAGCAGCGTTAATTTGGTTCTTCTCATCCTCTGTAACATCCTTTAGATCATTTAAAGTCTTTTCTACTTGGAAGATTAATTGAGAAGCCTCATTAATTGTATCTGCCTCTTCCTTACGCTTCTTATCAGCCTCTGCATTTGCAGCTGCCTCTTGAACCATCTTATTAATTTCCTCCTCAGATAATGATCCTGAGTTAGTAATAGAAATCTTTTGCTCCTTACCAGTACCAAGATCCTTAGCTGATACATTAACGATACCATTTGCGTCGATATCGAACTTAACCTCAATTTGAGGAACTCCTCTTGGTGCAGGTGGTATATCATTTAATTGGAATCTTCCTAATGTCTTATTATCTGCTGCCATAGGACGCTCTCCTTGAAGAACGTGAATATCTACAGCTGGTTGGTTATCTGCAGCAGTTGAGAATACCTGAGACTTTTGAGTTGGAATAGTAGTATTTCTATCGATTAGCTTAGTAAATACTCCTCCTAGAGTCTCGATTCCAAGTGAAAGTGGTGTAACGTCTAGTAATAACACGTCCTTAACATCTCCACTTAAAACTCCTCCTTGAATTGCAGCTCCTAAAGCTACAGCCTCATCTGGGTTAACAGACTTATTAGGTTGCTTTCCAAGCTCATTCTTAACAAGCTCTTGAACAGCAGGGATACGAGTTGATCCTCCTACTAGTAATACTTGGTCAATATCATTTGCAGTAAGACCTGCATCAGACATAGCTCTCTTAACTGGTCCTAAGCACTTTTGAACTAGGTCACGAGTTAAATCCTCAAACTTAGCACGAGTAAGTGTTGTATTTAAGTGTAAAGGTCCTGCAGCTCCCATAGAAATGAATGGTAATGAAATCTCAGTAGTTGAAACTCCTGATAGATCCTTCTTAGCCTTTTCAGCTGCATCCTTTAATCTTTGAAGTGCCATCTTATCATTAGATAGGTCAACTGAGTTCTCCTTCTTGAATCCATCAACTAACCAATCAATAATCTTTTGGTCAAAGTCATCTCCTCCAAGATGAGTATCTCCTGCAGTTGACTTAACCTCAAATGTTCCATCAGCAAGATCTAGAATAGAAACGTCGAATGTTCCTCCTCCTAGGTCGAATACTAGAACTGTTTGCTCCTTATCCTGCTTATCAATTCCATATGCAAGTGCTGCAGCTGTTGGCTCATTGATAATTCTCTTAACCTCTAGTCCTGCAATCTTTCCTGCATCCTTAGTTGCTTGACGTTGTGCATCATTGAAGTATGCTGGTACAGTGATAACTGCCTCAGTTACCTTTTCTCCAAGATAAGCCTCTGCAGTAGCTTTTAAGTTTTGAAGAATCATTGCAGAGATTTGTTGTGGAGTATACTTCTTTCCATTAACATCAACACGGTAAGTATCCTCTCCCATGTGTCTCTTAATTGAAATAATAGTGTTAGGGTTAGTGATTGCTTGACGCTTTGCAGCCTCACCAACGATGATTTCATCACCCTTGAATGCTACAACAGATGGAGTAGTACGAGCTCCTTCTGGGTTAGCAATAACCTTAGACTCTTGTCCTTCCATAACACATACGCATGAATTTGTTGTTCCTAAATCAATACCAATAATTTTTGACATATTTAATCTATCTCCTTTTTATTATTCGCTTACTTTTACCATAGCAGGTCTTAATAATCTATCCTTATACATGTAACCTGCTTGCTTAACCTCAAGAACTATATTTGGTTCAACACCATCAACATGCTCCTTTTCGATAGCATGATGGAAGTTTGCATCAAATACCTTTCCTTTGGCATCTATTTCCTTAAGACCATCGGCCTCAAGTATATCAATTAGCTGCTTTGATATCATCTTAAATCCTACTAAGAAGTTTTGAAGCTCTGTACTTTCAGTTTCCATACTTGAAACCTTATCAAGCATATCTACTGGAGTAACTAAGCTTTCAACAAGACCTTGTGAAGCATATTTCTTTTGCTTTAATGTATCCTCATTAAGTCTTCTCTTAGTATTTTCCATATCCGCAAGGCATCTTAGGTAATCCTCCTTAAGCTTTAGATTATCATTCTTAAGCTTTTCGATTTCCTCCTTAAGCTTTGCGACCTCATCCTTCTTAGTCTTCTTTTTAGTATCTTTAGACTTAGAAGTATTATCTTCAGATGTAGCCTCCTGTGCTGGAGCATCAGTTGCATCTACATCCTCATTCTTTAAATCCTCGACTTCTTTTTCTTTAGTTTCGTCAAGTTTTTCTTCTTTATTATCCATCTTACAAAACTCCTTTACTTATAAAGCTTTGACATACTCTTTGCAACATATTCAAGTGTAGGAATTACTGTACGATACTTCATTCTTACAGGGCCTATAATCGCAAGAGATCCATAAGCTTGATCATTTATATAATATGGAATCGAAATGATTGAACAAGCACTTAAGCTATCATTTTCATTATCTGTTCCAATTCTTATTGTAAGACCTTTACCTGTTTCCTTTAGAACCTGAGGCAATATATTTGAATCTAGCATATCAACAAAGCGCTGCATATTACCAAACTCATGGAACTCAGGCTGTTCAAACATCTTAGATAATCCAGACATTACAAAATCAGCATTTTGAAATCTTGCAAAGCACTTAATAATGAAGTTTAATACATCATCCCTAAAATCGACCATTTGTCTAATTTTAGGCTTCATAGCTTCCTTTGTAAGTGTTTCTCTTATTTCAAATACTGGCTTATCATACATCGCATTATCAAACATATCAATAAGTCTTACAAGATCATCCATTTTAAAATACTCAGGAACATCAATAAGCTGGTTTTGAACTGAACCATTAGAAGTTATCGCAAGTAATAATGCTTTATTTCTTCCAAGTGGGACAATCTCAAGTTTCTTAACTAATGCATAATTAGCCGAAGAACCATTAAGAACTGCCATATAACCAGTTTTTGCACTAAGTAAATCAACTACTCTCTTTAAGGTATCATCTCTTGATTGATATTTATCAGCAAATGCCTCATCAAAATCCCTAAAGAATTCTTGGATTGAATCATCTCGGGTAATAAGATTCTCAACATAAAAGCTATATCCCTTCTGTGAAGGAACTCTTCCAGATGATGTATGTGTTTTTTCAAGATATCCATCCTCCTCAAGTGACTGCATATCATATCTTAATGTAGCACTTGAAAAATTAAGAAATGGCTTATCAGTTAAAACCTTACTACCAACTGGCTCATTAGTTTCGATGTATTCCTCGATTATAGCCTTTAATATTAGCTTTTGTCTATCTGTTAGCATTTAGAATCACCGCCTCGATTTTGCACTCGAAACTCCTAAGTGCAAATATATTATATTATAATGTTTTTTCACTGTCAAGCACAAAGTGCCAATTAAAAGAAAAAGAAAAGAGAAATCTTACGATTTCCCTTACATATTCTTACTCTTAGCATATAAATAATATTGATTATATTTCTTCTCAATCATAACACTAGTCATATCTCCATGACCTGGATATAGCTTATAATCTTCTGGGAATGTATCAAGAATTCTTACAATACTATGGAGTATCTCCTCTTCATTCCCTCCTCTAAAGTCTGTACGTCCTATAGAGCCTCTAAATAGGGTATCACCTGTAAAAATAGTTTTATCCTTATCTACTATATATATAATACCACCCTCGGTATGACCTGGAGTATGCATAACCTTTATAGGCTCATCAAGGATATCAATTATACTTCCATCATCTAGAAGATGAATATCGAGCTCTAAAGGATTAAAAGGAAGCTCTAGCATATACATTCCATATAATGTATATCCTCCATCATTTAAATGAAGATAATCAAGCCTAGGCATATAAATAGGCTTATCCTTAAAGAAGATAATACCATCTAAATGGTCAATATGGGCATGTGTTATAAGAACACCAACCACATTATACTTTTTCTTAATATCCTCGGCAATCTCCTCAAAATCAAGGGTAGGATCAATAACTAAGGATTTACCATTAATTGTTATAACATAGGTGTTAGTCATAAAATCACCAGATGTATATTTTTTAATCTCCATATAAACCTCCCACAGAATAAAAGAAAAAGCCCACCAAGGCTTACTTCTTTTCTTTATGAATTGTATGCTTCTTGCACTTAGGACAATACTTCTTGAACTCAATTCTTTCAGGATTAAGCTTCTTGTTCTTGTCAGTGTAATAATTTTCGCTCTTGCAATCTTCACATACTAATTTAACTAAATCACGCATCAATATCCCTCCAGACATCAGATCAATTAGTTCCTTTTGTATTATATCAAAACCGAACTTTGTTTGCAACACATATTTTAAAAAAGTTTATTAAAATATTTCTTTTATATAATAGGACATAATATATTATTTATGATATAATCAATTTGGTGATTTTTTATGAGAAGAGAATACACAAGACCTATAAAACTAAAAAACCTAACATTAGGTGGAAACAACCACATTTATATACAATCAATGTGTAACATTAGAACATCTAAAACCGATGAGGTTATATCACAAATCAAAGCCTTAGAGGCTGAAGGTTGTGAAATAATAAGAGTAAGTGTTTTAGATGTAGATGACGCAAAGGCTATAAAAGAAATTGTTAATAATATAAATATTCCGCTTGTAGCTGATATTCATTTTGATCCAAGGCTTGCTATTGAATCAATAAAGGCTGGAGCTAATGCTATAAGATTAAATCCTGGAAATATTCGTAATGAAAGTGATATTAAGGAAATAGTTGATTTATGCAAGGAATATAAAATACCAATTCGTATAGGAGTAAATGGAGGTTCACTTCCAAATAGACAAACACCTACTCCAGAGGCTATGATTGAAGCTGCAACATATCATATATCTATACTTGAGAAATATGATTTCCATAATATCGTATTATCCCTAAAATCTTCAGATATTGATATTGCAACAGAAGCCTATAGGCTAGCATCTGAAAAATGGGATTATCCATTACATGTAGGAATTACTGAGGCAGGTACATTATTTAGTGGTACTATTAAATCTTCCATTGGAATTTCAAGAATACTTGATTTAGGAATAGGAAACACTATAAGAGTATCTCTTACAGATGATCCTATTTATGAAATAAGAGCTGCAAAGGAAATACTTAATAATCTTAAGCTTATAAAAAATGTTGCTATTCTAACATCATGTCCTACATGTGGTAGAACACAATATGATATGGTACCTATTGCTCAAGAAATTGAAGCATTCCTTCATAAAATAAAATCTAATATTCATGTCGCTGTAATGGGATGTGTTGTAAATGGTCCTGGAGAAGCAAGAACTGCAGATATAGGAGTTGCAGGTGGACGTGGGGAAGCTCTTCTTTTCAAGCACGGAGAGCCAATTAGAAAAATCAAAGAGGAAGATATCATTTCTGAGCTTGAAGCTGAAATATTAAAAATGGTTGAACAACAAAGAAACGAGGAAGATTAATTCTTCCTCGTTTTTGACTATTTATAAAAACAAATCTTTAATTAATACGTATTAAAGATATCTGATTATAAGCTTTAATATTTAAGCTCATAATCTACAAGACCATCATAGAAATGATCCTCATGGGATACAAGAATAACAGAACCCTCGAATTCCTTTAACGCATTATATAATGCTTCTTTAGTATTAAGGTCTAGATGATTTGTGGGCTCATCTAGAATTAATATATTGCTTTTTTTCATAAGCATTAATCCAAGTCTAACACGAGTCTGCTCTCCTCCAGATAGCTCTCTCATGCTCTTAATCGCAAGATCTCCCTTAATACCAACCTTTGCAAGTATGCTTCTTAAATCCAGATCAGTTTTAAGTGGATAAAATCCTCTTAAATAATTTACTGGTGTAATATCAGGATAATCCTCCTCCTGCTTGAAATAATTAATATCTGCAGATGGATTAAACTTATATTCTCCACTTATTGGATTAATAATACCAAGTACTGTCTTTAACAATGTAGACTTACCAATACCATTTTTACCAATAATCGCAACCTTCTCATTTTGCTTTATAAGGATATTTAATGGTTCAAGCAGTGGCTTATTATATCCAATAACTAAATCCTTTGTTTTTAAAACCTCTTGTCCAAGGCCTCTTGAAAAAGGAAATTTAAACTTAATATTCATAGTAGCCTCTGGTCTATCAAGACGTTCAAGATGCTCAAGCATCTTTACTCTTGATTGAGCAGCTCTTGCTGATGTAGCTCTTACCCTATTCTTTTCAATAAAGGCCTCTGTTTGCTTAATGAATTTTTGTTGATTATTATATTCACGCTCATAATGCTCATTTCTTATCGCTGATTCTTTTAAATAGAAATTATAATCTCCCTTATATCTTTCCATCTTCTTATTAGAAAGCTCATATACAACCTTTGCTATTTGTGAAATAAAATATGTATCATGTGATATACAAACAAAAGCTTTTGGGTAACCATTTAAATATTTAATAAGCCACTCAACATGCTCCTTATCAAGAAAGTTAGTAGGCTCATCTAAAAGTAAGACATCATGATTCTCCAATAGCATCTTAGCTAAAAATACTTTTTCTCTTTGCCCTCCTGATAGAGTTTTAAGAGGTGTATCCATATCAATTGATTGAAGACCAAGACCATTAACAACATTACCTATTGTTGAATTAACTGCATAAAAGTTTTTCTTTTCAAGCTCCTCACTAATTTGTGAGGCAATATTTAATAATCTATCATAATCATATTCAGGTGCTGTTGTAAGCATCTCATAATAATGATTCATTTCCTTCTCTTTATCAAATAAAGGCTTAAAAACACCATAGATATAATCTCCAACACTTTGATCCTTTTTAACTAAAAGATGCTGATCTAGATATGAAAATGTAACACCAGGAGTCCATATAACACTACCCTTATCAGGGATTATATTTTTAGTGATGATATTCATAAATGTAGACTTACCACATCCATTTTTACCAACAATTACTATATGCTCCCCTTCATTGATTCTAAATGAGGCTTCATTATATAGTTCATTATCTGTATATTTAAATTTAATTCCTTCTACATCAAGTAAGCTCATATTTATTCTCCAAACCAAGGCTTTATTTCAAAATGTATGTCCTTATCATTAAAAGGATCATGGAAATCTATAAGATATGATGTAAGATGTAATGCATCTCCATCACCATATAGTGGATCTCCAACTATTGGATGACCAATAGACTCTAGATGGACCCTTATTTGATGACATCTTCCACTTAAAAGCTCTAGATGTAATAATGTATTTCCATCTACATACTTTAAAACCTTATATTTTGTGATAGCACTCTTACCATTAGGATCAACCCTCCTAAGAATACCCTCACCTCTAGAAATTGGTACCTCAATAGTACCACTAGACTCAATTATACCACAGGCCATAGCCAAATAGCATCTAGAAATTTTATCTATATTTTTAGATAAAATAGTTGCACTATATTTATCCTTTGCGACAATCAAAAGTCCCTCTGTATCCTTATCAAGCCTATTAATAAAATGGATTGTATTATCCATTTTGTTTTTTTCATAATAGGCAATAATTGCGTTATATAGGGATTTAAAATCATTATAGCCAGTAGGTATTGTCTTAAGACCTCTTGGCTTGTTAATAATCATATATTCCTTACATTCATAAACTATATCAAGAGGAAGCTCATACAGATGTGAATCATCTAATTTATCAGGCTCATATTCTACTATAAGCTTGTCGCCACTGCTTATTTTAAAATGAGCCTTTGCTTCAAGACCATTTATATAATATTTAACATTCATCCTTTTTAAATGGCGTTGAAATTTTCTTGAAACATTATCTTTTATATAATCTTTAATTGTTGAATTATTTTCTATATCGTATTCTAATCTTTTCATAATAGGCTCTTCATATCCTTTGGAAGTGGTGATTCTAAATGAATGCTCTTAAATGTGTAAGGCTCACAAAAATCAAGTACTGCAGAATGCAGTGCTTGTCTTTTAATTTGCTTTTGTGAACCACCATACATTAAATCTCCAAGAAGCGGATGATTAAAATGTGAAAAATGAACTCTTATTTGATGATTACGACCAGTGGAAAGTGTAACAAAGACTAAGCTATTTCCACCCTTTAGCTTTTTTACTGTTTTATAATATGTGATAGCACTTTGTCCTGTCTTAGATACTCTTCTTTTACCATTAATGTGCCTATGCTCTCCTATGGGAAGATCTATTACTCCCTCCTCTGGATTCATAACACCTGATATTATGGCATAATATGATCTTTTAATTTCATGAGTTGAAATTAAATAATTAAAATATGAAGCTGTTAAAACATCTTTAGCAAACATTACAAGCCCTGATGTATCAGTATCAATTCTATGAAGATATTTAACGCTTCTATTTATACCTAAAGCCTTATAATATCCTGCAACATAATTTACAAGGCATCCTGTCTTATTCTTACTATCAGGATGTACCATAAGTCCTGCAGGCTTATCTACTATAAGAAGGTATTCATCCTCATAGATAATATTTAAATGCTTATTCTCTGGAATAAAATCTATTTCCTCATCAAAGATAATAGTTAGAACATCACCTGTTCTAACCATTGTCTCAATAGTCGCATAATTATTATTCAATAAAAATTCACATTTAGCTCTTTTTTCCTTACCAAGATGATAAAACTCAAGCATGTTTCTTATATGCATATTATTAAATTTTTCATTTACTTGGTAGCAGGTTTCACTCATAATTAGCTCCTTAATAATAAATATATAATAAACACCTTTGGCTTTGAAGCCGCAAGTATTGACATTTCTTCTATGCTAAGATTTTTCTGTAATACATATTTTAGCAATGGCTGTGAAGATATTCTTGATACAAAGTCCTTCTTCTTATTAATATTTTTTAATCTATTATATCCTTCAAATAGGTTTTCAGGTACACTTACCTCAGCAAGAGATTGATGAAGCTTTGTAATAAAATCATCTAAATCATAAACCTTAAAATGGTCTAATGCCATAAACTCTCCTGCGATTTCAACAGCTCTAATATAATATTCAAAATCAGTTAAAGGCCTTGTAGTTGAGTTTTCTAGAATATGATAGATATCTCCTTCTATTTCAGGCTTAACATTGCTCTTAATCTTATTCTTATTCATATAATTAATAACCTTAACTATTTCAAGAATAAAATTACGAGACATACCATTATCCTCTACTATATTAAACGCATATTTAAAGCCCATAAGCTCCCCATAGGCTTTTCTTGCATCAATATATCCTAAATCAAAATTGCGTTTAATTTGTTCTCTATCAAATTTTAAAAATCCACCAAGTGACCATCTAGGATATATATATTTGATAAATGATTTATTTAAAAATTCCTTATGTGTAATATTTGGTGAAAGATCAACAGCAACAATATCTTGTGCTCCAAGCTCAATAGCAAAATTAACTGGCATATTATCATAATAACCACCATCTATATATGATTCACGACCAATTTTACAAACCTGAAGAATTGGAAATGCTGAAGCTGTAGCTACTAAATATTTGTTTACAAGCTCCGGCTTAAGATTGTTTAAAACAATCTCCTTTCCTTGAAAGCTTGGAAACTTTGTTACAACAATTCCACAAACAACATCAGATGAAATTATTTTTTCTGGAAAAATATATTTATCCATTAGCTCATAAAAGGGAGATACATCTCCTCCTAGTTTTTTAATATATGAGCCTAAGAATCCTATTAAATTATCCTTTTGCTTAAGAGAATATTTTAAAGATACATTTTCATCATATTTAAATGCATCCTTCATGATCTTATCTAGAGTTACAATATTCCAAACCTCCATATCAAGATCAAATGTATGCTGTGCATACATAGCTGCATTTAAGGCTCCTATTGATGTACCTGTGACAATATCAAACTTTATACCTTTCTCGTCTAGATATTTCCACACACCAGCCTCATATGATCCTTTAGCTCCTCCTCCACAAAAAACTAGTCCTCTTTTCATTTTAAATGCTCCTCTCTCTCCCTTTTAGAGAATACACATCCACAATATTCCTGTCTATAAATATTGTATTCATGAGATAGTTCAATGCTTCTTTTATATCCTTCTTCCTTTTTAAAATTAGAGTAAAGATATTTAACACCATACTTTTGCTCTAGCATATATCCTATCTCATTACACCATTCTGCACTTTTATATGGTGAAATTGATATTGTTGTTGTGAAATAATCAAATCCAAGTTCCTTAGCCTTCTTTGCTGTCTTTTCCATGCGGAATTTATAGCATTCGTAGCATCTTTGGCTTCTCTCTCCAAGATTTTCTAGGCCTTTAACTGCCTCATAATAATTCATAGGATTATAATCATCTGCAATAACATCAATACCAAAGCCTAGACAATCACATATCTTTTTTTGCTCATTAAGTCTATGATAATATTCTTCCTCCGGATAAATATTATCATTAGTATAAAAGATAGTCGTGTCAAAATATTTTGACACAACCTCCTGAGTATGTGATGAACAAGGTCCACAGCAGCTATGTAATAATAGCCTTGGTCTATTTTCTAATGATTCACAAAATTTAATAAAATCTTTATAATTAGTAATCAAGGCTATCACTCCTTTCTATTCCTCATTTACAAAATATGAGTTTATTTGTGCAACAACAACCTTATGATATCCTCCGTGGCTTCCATAGAATTTTTCTATTAGTGACTTATCTATAAAGCCATCCTCTTCTATATCTCCTACATAAAGCTTACTACATTTAAAAATGTATGAAGCTTCCTTAGCATAATAAACATCAGCATCTACATCATAGATTGGAGTAAGTCCAATCTCACTAAACTTATCCTTATAATCATGTCCTGATATTCTTCCTGCAAGAGTTAGATTTTCCTTATATTCTCCATTAAAGAATGAAACAGTGAACTTTGGATTTTTTTCTAAATAAGCCCATGTTGCTCTTTCAGGGCGGATGAATAAAATAATAACATTCTTATTCCAAAGCTTTCCAACACTACCCCAAGATACAGTCATTGGATTATATCCATCCTTTCCACCAGCTGTAACTAATGCAAAGTCCTCACCAATTTCTTTAAATGGGTTTTTTACATAATCTAAATCAATAATTTGCTTAATCATAATATCCTCCTAAGCTAGTAAAATAATACAAGTAATTAAATTGTTTATAAAATGCATAATCATTGTTACATACACATTCCTATTACTATATTCATAGGCAAATGCCAATATAGCTCCTGATACAAAATATGGAATAGATATTAATAAGAATTCTAAAACATCTACATCTGTAGTTGATATTATATGTGGAAGTGCAAAAGCTATAATTGAAATTAATATAGGGACCCATTTTGGTTTATCATTAAATATATTGAAAATTGATTTTCTATAAACAAGCTCCTCAACTATAGGTCCAAAAATAGAAGTTATTATAAGCATTATTACTCCATATTTCTTATATTTAAATACACTCTCTAATACTTCTTCATTTACTGAATTATTGCCTATTATCTTTTCTATTAGCTTTCCTATTAAAAAGATAATTATAAATAATAATAACCCACCTACAATTGCAAGTATTATATTAAATACCTTATTTTCCTTAAGCTTTGAGAAATCCTCTATTAAATCCTTATGTAATACAAGGCATAATAATATAGCTACAGGTATGTAGCTTATAGCCATAGACCATGTATTACAAGCTGCAGCTATTTTATCAAGTGAATAATCTCCTGATACACTACTCATAGCATTTACTATAGTTTTAAATGAATATGAATCAGTCTCATAGCATTTAACAATAAGTGCCATTCCTATTGTACCTACTACTAAGTAAAAAATAAGGTACATTATAATCGCAAGAAATGATCTTTTTTTAACATCTTCTAAATCATACATTTATAAATCACCAATTTTATTATATCACAAACAAATCTTTAATTATATTATTTGAAATATAATTATTATTAAAGTATAATGGTTTACGGAGGTAATTTGTATGTATAGCGAAAACATTTGGATAAAATCTGACCAAACTAAGGATATATTTGCGTTTGGTGAGGATTATAAAGAGTTTATCTCAAAGTGCAAGACTGAGCGTCTTTGTACTAAGGAGGCTGTTAAGGAATTAGAGACTAAGGGATTTAAGGAAATCTCTACACTAAAGACTCTTAAGGCTGGAGATAAGGTATATAAGGTTAATAAGGGTAAGAATGTATGTGCATTCATTATTGGTAAAAAGGATGTACGTGAAGGATTAAGAATCCTTGGTGCTCATATTGATTCACCAAGAATGGATTTAAAGCAAAATCCTTTATATGAAAAGAAAGGATTTGCTCTTCTTGATACTCACTATTATGGTGGAATCAAGAAATATCAATGGGTTACTATTCCTTTAGCACTTTATGGTGTTGTTGTTAAAAAGGATGGTAGTGTTATTGATATTAACATTGGTGATGGTAAGGATGATCCTGTATTAGGAGTAACTGACCTTTTAATTCATTTAGCTGCTGATCAAATGACTAAGAAGGCTAATGTTGTTATTGAAGGTGAGGATTTAGACCTTACTGCTGGTTCTATTCCTACAGAAGATAAAAAGGATCCTGTTAAGAAGAATATTTTAAAGCTTATTAAGGATAAATATAATATTGATGAAGAGGATTTCCTATCTGCTGAAATCGAGGTAGTACCTGCAGGTCCTGCAAGAGATTATGGTCTTGATAGATCAATGATTGCTGGATATGGACATGATGATAGATCATGTGCATACACATCATTAAGAGCAATTCTTGATATTGAAAACCCAGAATATACTTCTTGTACTATTCTTGTTGATAAGGAGGAAATTGGTTCTGTTGGAGCTACAGGAGCACAAAGCTATTTCTTCGAGAATGCTATTCTTGAGGTTTTAGATAAGACTGGTGATGCTTCTCTTCTTACACTTCGTAAGACATTAGAGAATTCAAAGATGCTATCAAGTGATGTATCAGCTGGTGTTGATCCTCTATATACTTCTGCGTTTGAGGAAAACAATGCTTGCTTCCTTGGTAAGGGTATTGTATTTAACAAGTATACTGGTGCTCGTGGTAAGAGTGGTTCTAATGATGCAATGCCTGAATATTTTGCATGGATTAGAAATATTATGGATAATGATGGAATATTCTATCAAACTGCAGAGCTTGGACGTGTTGACCAAGGTGGTGGAGGAACAATTGCCTACATTCTTGGTAATACAAATATGAATGTTGTTGATGCTGGTATCGCAGTACTTAATATGCATGCTCCTATGGAGATTGTATCTAAGGCTGATGTATACGAAGCATACAAGGCTTATAAGACATTCCTTACAAAGTAAAAAAATGAGGCTACAGATTAAAATCTGTAGTCTCTTTTTACTTTAGTTTTCGTAATAAGCTGTAGAAATACTTGAAATTAGGATTCCTGTTACTGACTTATTACCATTACCTCTATAAATATAGAATGTTGTAGTACCATTAATTTCAAATTCATATGTAAATGCTGTTACATTACCAGTTGATACAATTTCTGACTTAGTCTCACTTCCACCCTTTGAAACAATAAGAGCTGCATCTTTGTCCTCAGTAGTATTAAAATATGCATTAATTGTAATAATTACAGTACCTGTACCACTTACAGTAATAGCTATATGCTTATCACTTGCTGAACCATTTCCACCAATCTTAATTGCTCCACCTGAAAGTGTGATCTTTGATGTATCAGACGTAACTACACTATAATCTCCAAGATTATCTAGGCTAGTTAAAGTTGAACAATCAAGATTATATTCTGCTGTAGCCTTTGGTCTATTAGCCTCAACAAGCTCAGCTACCTTAGCCTCTACTGCAGTTAATGTAGAAAGATTTGTTACACTTCCTCTATCATCAATATTTAATTGATTATATTGAGCTCTTACAACCTCAGCCGCAGCTCCTACCTCTTTATAATTATCATTAGTTATATCTGCAACTGCAGTTAGGCTATTTATTGCTTCAACAACTACCAAAGGATCTGGATATGTTCTTGCAGGATCTGTTACACTAACATTTTTTATTCCTGCCTCAATTTGTGCAGATACAGTCTTTGGCATTAAATTAGATGGGTTAATGTATGTTTCTGGTGTTTCATTTACATCAAATTTAATTGTTTCACTACCATTTAATCCACTAATATTCTTTAATGATAGATGATCTGCTATATATGCTGCCTCAACGAAGGCTCCATATTTGTTATAATGAGTTCCCTCATGATCGCTATCTGCAAATGCACTATCAAATCCTTGTGGCCAAGTTCCTGTTAATGAATTTGGCTTTAATGCCATTAATGTATGAGCATAAGTTGATGTAGCTGTCTCAAGCATATTCTTTGTATCACTAAATAGGTCAACCAGCATAACATCCTCTTCCTCTGCAAGCTGCTTCATAGCTGTTACATATGCGAAATCTGTACCATGTAGACCTGGTCCTGATTTTAAAGTACCATCACTATTAAATGATACACGAGCTACTGGAGTTACAAGAACTGGAGTTGCACCTCTTTCTCTTGCAACATCAATATACTCCTTTAAATATCCCTTATATGTACCATTGCTTCCATCACTATTATATGCAAAATATGTTGACCCATATTTAGCTATATTAGTCTTTGTTGTTGATGTCATATCAGTCGGAAGATTTTCAGTTGTACTTTGCTTATTATTTGGTGTAACTGTTGGATATACCCCATTAACAGGAGTTCCTAGTGGTACAAATCTTTCATATTTGTAGCTTGTATCTGACTGAGCCTTAGTATCATCATCATTATGACCAAATTGAATGAATAGGTAATCATCAGAATCAATTGTATCAGCAATAGCCTTAGAATCATTTAATTTAAATGAAGGACTATCACCAGCTATATCATATAATCTTCCTTCATTAATAAATGAACGAGATGATCTTCCACCCTCTGCACAATTAATAACATCAACAGATGATGGTAGGTATGTATCAAGATATTGACCCCATCCTGCGATATATTGATCTGTAGTATATGTCTTTACTGTAGAATCTCCTGCAAGATAAATCTTTATATTACCATCTGCTGCCTTCTTTGAGAAAGTCTCTCTTATAGCTGCAGATGTAGTGTCCTCTGCTGTATCATCCTTTGATGTATCAGCTGTATCATCCTTTGAAGTATCGGTTGTATCATTTGATGTATCATCATTTATTGTATCGTCATCAATTTCAGATATATTATTATCTACTTTACTACTATCATCCTTACATGATACAAGTGTTAATGCACTAACCATTGCAAGCCCTAGTGCTGATAGGCTTAATAATCTTTTAATTTTCATTTTTTTCATCCTTTCAAATTATTTTTTCTTTTTCTAGATACATTATACTTTTATAAACATTCGATTTTAAGTAATTTAAATGCCGTTTGAAAGCGTTTTATGTCATTTTTTCGAATGTTATGGTATAATGATATTGGGTGATAAAAAATGGTTTCAATAAAGGATACTATTAAGTTTATGCTTGCAAATATTATGTTTACACTTCGTGAATACAAATACATTAGCTTAACTGAAGCTAATCCTTCTCATTATCATGGAAGGGATACAATAGAAATTCATTATATCAAAAGTGGTAGTGGAAGGGTTATTATTGATAATGAGTCTTATCCCGTTGAGGCTGGTTCCTTCTTTATGGTACCTGGATTAATAGCCCATTCACAAATCCCAGATGATGGAAAAAAGCTTGAAAAATATTCAATCTATTTATTATATGATGCACATAGAGGATTTCAAAAATATCTTCCTCTACTTGATAGAATAATGGTTGGTAAGGATAGATATAATATTTGTCATTCATTTGATAAAGCATTATATGAGCTTACAAATAAAGGATTTGGATATAATGAAATTGTTGTATCATGCTTTAAAGAAATATTTGTAACACTTCTTCGTGATATAGGATTTAATAATGAACGTATTACAAAATGGAATCCTGATACACTTGAGTTTGAAATTGAAGAAATGCTTATAAATGAGTTTAAAACTATTACAGTTGATGAAATGGCTAAAAGATGTTATATGAGTGTACGTGATCTTCAAAGATTTTTAGATAAGGCTTATAGTAAATCATTTACAGATTTAAAAATGGAATATAGAATGAGCTTTGCTGCTAATAAGCTTCAGTTTAGTAACGACTCTATTTCTAAAATTGCAGATGATTGTGGTTATTCTTCTTCTGAGCATTTTAGCTATGCATTTAAAAATTATTATAAGGTTTCGCCAAGTAAATATAGAAAAGAAAAATTGGCTGAGTCATAAGCTCAGCCAATATTTTTTATTCACTTCTTAATGCTTGTACTGGGTCACGACGAGCAGCATTCTTTGCTGGCATAATACCTGCAATGAATGTTAAGAACATTGATAATAAGATCATTATAACTGCTGTAGGTATTGTTAGATGGCAAATTGATTTAATTGCACCATCAGTACCTGCATTCGCACCAGCATTTATTAATAGACATAGAACTCCTGTAACAAATATTCCAAATACTCCTGAAGAGAATCCAATCATTAGAGTCTCTGCAGTGAATAGGTTTGATACATCCTTCTTACGTCCTCCAAGAGAACGAATAACTCCAATTTCCTTAATACGCTCTACTACTGATACATATGTTATAATTCCAACCATTACTGTTGATACTACAAGTGATAATGCAGTAAAGGCTACTAGAGCTACAGTTACTATTTGAATCATAGAATTAATCATATTTATAATTAAAGCTACGTTATCTGTATATTTTATCTCTCCAGTCTTCTCAACAAAAGTATACTTAGATAAATCAGTTTCATCAGTTACATCTGCCATATGAAGTACTTCATAATCTGAATTATAATAATATCCTTCATTTCTATCAGCCTCAGTTAAAGTCTTTTGACCAAGAACTGTTGAATATGTTAAATCAGATGATGTGATAAATGAATCATATACATTAAATGTAACATCATTTGATGAATTCCATTGATCAAGATAATCAGTTACTAAATCCTTCTTATCGAAATTAATAGGATAGAACTTAATTGTTTCAGGAAGCTCCTCTGCCGCAAGATATCTTAAATCTACTGTATAATTAAGATATTCATATCCTGTTGTAGATGAACCATATCCAAACATCTTTAGTAATGATGACATTTGATTTACCTCTCCTACATATACTGTATTTGAAGTATTTGTAACAGTCTTACCAGCACCACCATTTTGAGTTGGGTTTGTATAATAATAAGGTAGGTTATATTCTAATCCATATAATGAATTAATAGATACATCATTTTGAGCATCATAAATACCATCTCTTAATACCTTTGCGATTGTTGTATCATAATTTGTTTTAATCATTTGACGAGCAAGCTCATCTGAATATAAGAATCCTGTTGTAAGAGATCCATATGATACACCCTTCTTAGGCTTTACAATACCACAAATATTTAATTCAATCTTACTTGCACTTGAGAATGATGAATTATATTTATAATTGTATTTAAAGAAGTTTTGAACTCCTGTAGGTGTAGGATTTATAGAATATATTGCATCATTTGAATACCAAGTAAACTTCTTTCCAAGAAGCTCCTCATATTCAAAATGAGTAGGATATCCAGCTGCAGTTTTAGCATCCTCATATGATTTAACTAAATCTTCATATGTTTCTTCTTTACCAGTTAATGATGTAAGTAATCCATCATAAATCATATTGAAGAATTCCTCTTGAGTGAAATATCCAAGCTGTGCTAATAATAAATCTGATAGCATTGAATCCTCATCTAGAACAATAATTACATCATTAGTCTTTGAAGGAAGATTTCCATACACTACATCATATTGAGTTTGAATATAATCATTATCAGATACAGATTGTGAGAATGTTGATGTAAGCTGAGTAATTATATCAGCATAATCTGCATAATCATCCATTTCCTTGATAAGTGATGAATATAATCTATTAATTGATTGAATAGATTGTACCTGCTTAGTCTCAACACCAGGATGCTCTGCACCATCATATCCAATACTAAACTCAGTAAATAGATTTGGTGTTATATCTAGTCCGTAATCTAATGATATTGCACTATAATACTCAGCTGGCATAGACATTACAAAATCTACATAATCCTTATTGATGGCATTCTTTGTCATCATATTTAATAAAACCTCTTGATTTCCAACAAGGTATTGGATCATTGAATTTACATTTACATAATCTCCAGCTTCAAGAGCTTTTCTTGTATCCTTAAGTGAAGAACCACCCATAAATGATGAATAATCTACTGCAGTTTCACCAACTTCAATTGGGTTTCCTGAAAGCATATCATCCTGCATTTCATCAATATAATCATTTACTCCACGAGAAACTGCAAGTACTGTAGCTACTCCAATTATTCCAATTGAACCAGCAAGTATTATCATAAATGTTCTCTTAGCCTTAGACATAAGGTTTTTAAATGATAGCTTGAAGGCAGTCCAGAAGCTCATCTTAGCTCTTTCCTTCTTCTTTCTATTATCAACAACTTCAACATCTTCATTATTTATTTGATTAATCTCAGCTATTTCCTCTTCTTCAGTAAATGGATTAGTATCCTCAATAACCTCTCCATCCTTTAGGCGTACAATACGAGTTGAATACTTCTCTGCAAGCTCAGGATTATGTGTAACCATGATTACAAGTCTATCCTCAGCGATCTTTTTAATAAGATCCATGATTTGTACAGATGTTTCTGAATCTAGTGCTCCTGTTGGCTCATCAGCAAGTAGGATTTCTGGATTATTTACAAGTGCACGTGCAATAGCAACTCTTTGGCATTGTCCTCCAGATAATTGATTAGGCTTCTTATTATATTGTCCCTTTAATCCAACCTGATCAAGTACTACTCTTGCTCTTTCTTCTCTTTCTTCCTTAGAAATACCAGCAATTGTTAATGCTAGCTCTACGTTTTGAAGAATTGTTTGGTGAGGAATTAGATTATAGGCTTGGAAAATAAATCCAACTCTATGGTTACGATATACATCCCAATCTCTATCACTAAATTCCTTTGTTGATACTCCATTAATGAATAGGTCTCCTGATGTATATTTATCAAGTCCTCCAATAATGTTTAATGTTGTAGTCTTTCCACATCCTGATGGACCTAGAATAGATACAAACTCATTTTTTCTAAATGATAGGTTAATTCCCTTTAAGGCATTAACCTCTGTGTCTGCCACATAATACTTTTTTACGATATCCTTTAATCTTAACATTCTACATACCTCTACTATTTATTAATTTATATAGATCCATTACAAATCTATCAAATTCCTCTTCACCTAAAACATTGATAGCTTTTTCTACCTTTTCCCTCAAAAAATCTCTTACACAATCTATCGTTTCATTTCCTTTTGATGTTAAATGAACCTTTGTAATTCTTTTATCAGTTGGATCCTTAAGACGTTCTACCTTTCCTTGTTTTTCAAGGCTATTTACTATAACAGCCATTCTTGCGGTTGATACATTAATTAGATTTGCAAGCTCCGTTACAGTTTTATCTCCATCTGATAGGTAACAAACAACATAAGTTTGTCCTTGAACAGAATCATTTAATAATCTATTTGGACGATATTTCATAAATTTTTCTACATATTCATCTACTGTCATTTAATAGCTCCTAAAAAATTACCTAACCCCGTTAGCAATCTCATTATATACCTCATTATTTTTATAATCAATCATTATATATCATAAAACGTTTTCATTGTTTTTTATGGTATTACAAAATAAACAATATATGAATTAATAATCTCCATTCTTAATTGAAATAAAATTATACTTATAGTATAATCATAAATGTCGGGTGATTATATGAAGGAAATAGGATTTATTGAAATAAAAAATGGTGTTTCAAAGGCAATTTATGATGCCTGCCATAATTTAAATGAATATACAATGAATCATTTACTTAAGGCTAAAGAAAGGGAGCACACTCCTCTTGCATGTGAGATTATGCAAAATATTATTGATAACGCAAATCTTGCAAGAGAGGAGCATATACCAATGTGTCAGGATACAGGTATTGTTACCTGCTTTGCATATATTGGATATGATGTGCATTTAACATGTGACCTATATGAGGCTATTAATGCTGGAGTAAAGGATGCATATGAAAAATATTATTTAAGAAAAAGTGTAGCTAATGCTATTACAAGAATTAATACTAAGGATAATACACCAGCTATAGTTCATGTAAAAATGATTCCTGGAGATAATTTAAGATTAATACTTGCTCCTAAGGGTGCTGGTTCTGAAAATATGAGTAAGATGGCTATGCTAAATCCTACTGATGGTATTGAAGGTATTAAGAAGTTTGTAGTAGATGCAGTAAAGTCAGCAGGTGGTAGACCTTGTCCTCCTCTTTTCTTAGGAGTTGGTATTGGTGGTAATTTTGAGACCTGCTGTGAGATGGCTAAGGAAGCTTTAATGCGTACTACTCCTTCATCTGATCCACAAATAAGAGCGATTGAAGAGCAAATTAAGGATTTATGTAATAAGACATTTGTTGGTCCTATGGGTCTTGGTGGAGAAACAACAGTTTTTGAGGTATTTGTTAATTCAGTACCTTGTCATATTGCTTCTCTTCCTGTTGCTGTAAATATTCAATGTCATGCAAATAGACATCAAGAGGTGGTGCTATAATGGATTTTAAAACATTACATGCAGGAGATATTATAACATTTACTGGTACTGTATATACTGCAAGAGATGCTGCTCACCTAAGATTAAAAGGTATTATTGATAATGGTGGTGATTTACCTGTAGATTTTACAGATTCACTTATTTATTATGCAGGACCTACGCCTACAAAGCCAGGTGAGATAATTGGTTCTATTGGACCTACTACTTCATCTCGTATGGATAAGTTTATTGATTACATGCCAACACTAAAAATTAAAGGAATGATTGGTAAAGGTCCAAGAGATCCTTATGTGTGTGAAGCATGTAAAAAATATGGTCTTGTATATTTTGTTGTAACAGGTGGTGCAGGAGCTCTTCTTTCTAAGAGAATTACTTCTGCTAAAGAAGTCGCATTCGAGGATCTTGGATGTGAATCAATTAAGAAGCTTACAGTTAAGGATTTTCCTCTAATTGTGGCTTATGATACATATGGAAATAGTGTTTTTGAAAGGAAGAATTAATTAATATGGATTTAAAAGAAAAATCATTAAAAGCTCATGAGGGTGGAAAGTTTACAACAGGTTGTAAGCTACCACTTGAAAATAGAGAGGATTTAAGTATTGCATATACTCCAGGTGTTGCTGAACCTTGTAAGGAAATTAATAAGAACCCTGAGCTTGCATATAAGTATACTTCAAAGGCTAATACAGTTGCGGTTATCTCTGATGGTACTGCTGTACTAGGACTTGGTGATATTGGACCTATGGCAGGACTTCCTGTTATGGAAGGTAAATCAGCTTTATTTAAGAGATTTGCAAATATTGATTCAGTACCAATTGTACTTGATACAAAAGATCCTGATGAGATTGTAAGAACTGTAGAGATTCTTGCTCCTACTTTTGGAGGAATAAATCTAGAGGATATTTCAGCACCAAGATGTGTTGATATTGAGCGTAGACTTATCAAGTCATTAAATATTCCTGTAATGCATGATGATCAGCATGGTACTTCTATCGTTGTTGGAGCTGCAGTCATGAATGCGGCTAGATGTACTGGTAAGAAGCTTTCAGATTTAACAGTTGTTATGTCTGGTACAGGTGCTGCTGGTTCAAATATTGCAAGAATGCTAAAGAGACTTGGTGTTAAAACAATTTATGCTTCAAATAAGGATGGAGTTGTAGATATTAAGAATTATGATAAATATGACTTCTTAATCAAGGAGCTTCTTGATGATGGTATCATTGATACTAAGCCAGGTCATGATAATACACTTGCTTCATTATTAAAGGATGCGAATGTATTTGTTGGAGTTTCAGCTCCAAGACTTGTTACTACTGAGATGGTAAAAACAATGAAGGATCCATTCGTATTTGCAATGGCAAATCCTACTCCAGAAATCACTTATGAGGAAGCAATTGCTGGAGGAGCTGTAATTGTTGGTACAGGTCGTAGTGATTATCCTAACCAAATCAATAATCTATTAGCCTTCCCTGGAATCTTCCGTGGTGCACTAGATGCAAAGGCTACAAAGATTACTGAAGGTATGAAGATGGCTGCTGCTAAAGCATTAGCAAATCTTATTGATGATAAGGACCTAAAGTCTGATTATATTATCCCTTCTGCTTTTGATGAGCGTGTAGTACCAGCTGTAGCTAAGGCTGTAGCTGAGGAAGCTATCAAGGCTGGCGTTATAAGGAAATAAAAAAAGATTTAAAAAAGGTTTATGTGATATTGGTAAATGATTATTACCTTCGCATAAACCTTTTTTATTTTATTGACCAAAAATAAATGGCATGAATAAATCATGCCATCTATAATCAAATCCATCAAGTTAATTATACTTACTTAATAAACTATTAGATCTTAGTTTTTTGCAGCTGTAACTACAGATAGAGTGAAGAATCTTGCTCCTCTACCTACACTTGTTACACTAGAAACTGCAGTTCCAGAATAAGTACCACCAGTAGATGCTCCATTTACCCCCTTAAGAGTATATGTTCCAGCAGCTAACGTATAAACAATAGTAGTCTTATCTGTTCCATAAACATCATATACATTATTTGTTACACCAATAACATCTCCATCTTTACGAGATATAGATGTAGCCGCAACAGTAGCATTTGTCTTATCATATAATGCAACAGTAGACATATTAGATCCTCCAGTTGATGATACAACAGCTGTTACTACAACTGAATCAGTTACTGTGAATTGTAATCCTGAATCCTTAAACTCAACTGATGTAACCTTCTTTGATGATACTCTCATTTCACCAGAACCAACTAAAGTGAAGAAATCACCAAGTAATGCTTGAGTAAGAGAAGCTTTGTCCTTTGTATCTTCAGGTACAGTTATCTTTGTAGCATCAAATGTTTCATCATAAACAGTTGCTCCTTCTTCAATTGTTACAGCCTCAGCAACATTAATTGTATATTCATCTGGATCAAATGCATTATTCCATGAAATAGTAACCTTCTTATCACCAGCTGCAGTAATCTTAACTCTAATTACAGCAACATTTGATTCGTAAGACTTTAATGTTCCACCAGTAACTGTAATAGTATCCTTAGATACAACAGGTGAAACAATTGTATCTGGCTTTGCAATTGAAACATATACATAGTTTCCATCAACATCAAAATCAATTTGTCCTGAAGTGATATTAAGCTTAGTAGTGCCATCAGCCGCAGCTACTAGTGCCTCTGTATCATTATATGTAGCATCAATAGCAGCTAATGAAATTTGTCCTGCAGCAGTTTCAGCTTGGAATGAGCAGAATCCTGTAGGGAATGTAATTTGATATGTAACTGGTGTTGCAACCTCTACAGAGTTACTAAACCATGTAATAGTTACAGTCTTAGTTACACTTGTGTCAGTAGTAATTGATGCAACCTCAGCTGCAGTTAGAATAATATATCCTGTAACTGTTCCATTTGTTGTATCATATGTTACATTCTTAAGATCACCACCACTAACTGTTAATCCATCAAAATCAGTAATAGCTTCAGTTCCTAATGTTGGAGCACTAAATGTTATTTGTACTCCATTTCCCTTAGCACCAGCAATTACACTCTCATAGAAAGGAATAGATCCTTGTGTAGTAATGGCTGTTCCATTAACATTAGTTGTACTTGCAGATGAAGCAACTGTAGTTGTTACAGTAGATAAATCTACTACTGTTGGATCAGCAACTGTAATACTTTGTCCAGAAACTGTTGCTGTTAAAGTCTTATTCTCATATGCTAATGTCACATTTGAAGATAATGTCTTTGTAGCTAATGTTTCAAGGCTAATCTCAGTACCTTGCTTTACTGTTGATGTAGAAACACTTCCATTTCTTATTAATGTTGAACCAAAATCCTGATAGTAGCAAGTTGCTGCATCTAGTGTTAGAGTACCATTATTTTGTCCTACAAATGTATTTACTTGAGTTTCAGATGCTGTTGTTGAAGTAATATTACCTGTAAATCCAATTACAGCAGAATTCTTAATAACAACTGTAGTAGCTGTATCCTTAACATTTCCAACAATTGCTCCAACATTCTTATCAGCAGTAATTGAACCAGATGCAATTACTCCATCAAATGTTAGTGTTGAACCAGTTGACTTATCCTTATTAGCATATCCAAATAAGAATCCAACTGCTTCTCCAGTACCAACGATTTGTCCTTGAACTAGACAGTCAGTGAAATTAATTGTAGCATTAGCTCCTACAACAGTAGCTAGAATTGCTGCACTATACTTAACGCATTCCATGTCAAGGCCCTTGATAGTTACACCATCAAATGTAGCATTAACTTGTGCATCCTTAACTTGAGCTGCAACAATTGCTGCATATCCATTAGATGCAGTATTTGTGAACTCTACACCATCAAATGAAATATCAGTGAATGTAGCTCCATCCTCAACAGTACCAACTAATACTGCAGCATTTTGTCCTGTAGTTGTAGCTGTAACTGATTTGAAATTAATATCTTGAATAGTTCCAGAGAACTTACCCCATAATCCTGAAGACTTAAGGTCTGAATTGATTGAAAGTCCAGTGATTGTATGATTGTCTCCATATAGCTTAGCTGACATTGAGTTAGTTTGGTCAGTTCCGTTAGTAGAAAGATTTTCGTTTGCAGAAGCTGCTGCTGCAGTTCTTTGAATTGCTGCAGTTAATGTAATATCATTTGCGATATATGCATTTACTGTTTGAGACTTAGCATTAATATATTCTAAGAATGCTGCCTCAGTATCAATCTTAGTGATTGTCCATCCTGCATAGAATGTAGTATTTCCTGTAATCTTTACGCTACTTGGAGTAACTGCCTTAGTAGTATCTCCTGAAGCTGCATCTGCTGCAGATGTATACCATCCAGTAAATGTCATCTCATGACTTCCTGAATCCTTAGCAGGTGTAGTAATAGTAGGAGCTGCAGTAACGCTTCCGTTATACTTTACAGACTCAGTTGACTTATCAGCAACTGCTGCTGTAGTAGCATTTCCCTTAAGGTCAAATGTTACAGTGAAATCAGCAACTTCAAATGCTGCATAAATATAAATTGCTCCATCATCTTCAGCAGTTAAAGACTTAAGATCTGTATCTGCTGTAAGCTTTACAGTAGCATCCGCATCTAAGTACCAACCTACGAATGTATATCCTGTCTTTGTAGGTTTAACATTAGCTAATGCCTCAACAAGCTCAGAAGCTGTCTTTACTGTATATGTTTCAGTATCTGTATTCAATGTAGCTGCCGAATCATTTACGTCAAGCGTAATTGTATAAGTTTTAGTTTTTCCTCCACCGCATGATACTAATGCGATAGTTGCTAAAGCAGTTAATGCTCCAGCACCGATTAATGATTTTTTCTTATCCATAAAATCTTCTCCTTTTTTTATTTAAAAAATCTATATAAATTATAACTTGAAAACGCTTTATAGTCAAGCATTGTCGAGAATAATTCACTCTATTTTTGCTTATCTTATAACTTTTAATATTAAATTTTTAAATTTACGCTCTTTTCCTATAATAATTGCGTTATTTAGATGTTCAAAGCATTGAACCTCTCCAACACCATTGCTAAATACCTCAAGTATTACATCGCCCTTTTTAACATAGTCTCCGCATTTTCTATAGACAACAATACCTACTGCGTGATCTACATCATCACCAAGCTTATGTCTTCCTGCACCAAGAGCTCCTGCAGCAAGTCCTATTTCTAAAGCATCAACCTTCTCAAGGTACCCTTCACTTTGTGCTTTATAGGCAATTCTTTGCTGTGCTGGCTGGAATAATGAATATTTATCTACAACCTCATCATTTCCACCCTGAGCCTTAACAAATTCTCTAAACTTATTTAAAGCACTTCCATCATGCAAGGTAGCCCTTGCCATATCATATGCCTCATCAAGTGATTTAACACCCTTCGCATCCATAAGCATATATGCACAAATAGAGCAGCATAATGCCTCAATATCAGCTGGTCCCTTACCCTTAAGGGTTTCAATAGATTCAACAACCTCAAGTGCATTACCAACAGTGGCTCCTAAAGGCTGCTCCATATTAGTTAAAATAGCCATAACCTTTTTTCCTGCATTACGACCAATTTTAACCATTAGCCTTGCAAGCTTTTCTGCCTCATCTAAGTCCTTCATAAAGGCTCCAGAACCAACCTTTACATCAAGAATTATTTCATCATCATTTGCCGCAAGCTTTTTAGACATAATTGATGAAGCAATTAATGGAATTGATGCAACTGTAGATGTTACATCTCTTAAGGCATATATTTTTTTATCAGCAGGTGCTAAATTACCTGATTGCGCAACTACCGCAAGTCCTATTTCATTAACCTGCTTATAAAACTCCTCTTCACTAAGATTAACTCTAAATCCAGGAATAGATTCAAGCTTATCAATAGTACCACCTGTATGTCCAAGACCTCTTCCACTCATTTTAGAAAACTTAATACCTAAGGCTGCGGCCATAGGTCCTAAAATAAGTGTAGTTTTATCTCCAACTCCACCTGTTGAATGCTTATCAATCTTATATCCTAAAATTCTTTCATGGTTTAAGACCTGTCCACTATCCCTCATACAAATTGTAAGTGTTGTAGACTCTCTGTCATTCATTCCCTTAAAATAGACAGCCATAAGAAAGGCTGTCATTTGATAATCAGGAATAACACCCTCAGTATACCCTGCTACAACATATCCTATTTCAGAATCTGTTAGTTCAAGGCCAGATTGCTTTTTAGATATAATTTCAACTATATCCATATATATTCCCCCAATCCTAATGTCATCTAGAATACATACCTAGATTTTTAATTTCATATCTATCATCTAAAGAAATTGCCTTAATACAATCATTTATATTTTTAATTTCATCCTTCTTTGATGAAATTTCAATATAGAAATTATATTTACCAAGCGCTTCTTTTGTAGGACGTGAAATAATTGCATTTAGGTTTACCTTATATTCATTAAATAGCTTTAAAGCATCAAATAAAATACCAGGGTAATCAAGCTTCATAAATAAGCATAATGAGCATTTAATATTATCCTTATCTAAAGCTGGCTTGTCATTTTTAGAAACAACAACAAATCTTGTGAAATTAGAATCTCTATCTGAAATATTATCGATATTGATATTAAAGCTATATTCTTTAGCCTTATGAAGTGGAATAATAGCTCCATATGTATCATCACTTTGAAGAAGGTTGTTTAATGAAATCATATTTGAATCTGTAATAATAAGATTAAAATGATTTTTTATAGTTAAAAAATCTATACACTCAGCCTTAGCCTTAAACTGAACGAATACATTTTTTACATCTTCTATTCTCTTAGCATTTGAAACAAAGGCAAATTCAACCTTCTCATCTAGCTCATAAATTATCTTATAATCATTTTTTATCAAGCTATCTATTGCCTCAAGGACATATCCATCAAGAGAGTTTTCAAATGGTATAACACCAATACCAATATCATCTATCGCTTCAATAGTCTTCCTTATAGAAGGGAAATATTTAATATTAAATTGTTTATTATTATTCTTTAAATAGTCCTTGCAGGCAACATCACAGAATGTTCCTTCAGGACCTAGTACTGCAATACTTTTATTTGCTACTACATCCATTCTATAATCCTCTTCCTTAATAAAGCGATAGACGCTTCTATTCTTTTTATCCTTTATAACACAATAGCTATTATCATCAATATAAAGTGCTGTATCATTTTCTAAAGCAAGCCCAGGCAATTTATAATTTCTTGGCTCATCATTAAAAACATAACAATTCCCTGTATCATAATGTGGGCATACAACATAATTAATAAGCCCAATACCTTTAACCATTTTATAATTATATGTATTAAAATTATCTGTGTATGAATATGAATCTCCCATACCTGCATACGCAAGCATATTCATACCAGCACTAATACCTACTATAAGCTTATTTGTTTCTTTAAGATATTTATCAATTTTATATTCTAAAACCTTATCTACTAAATGCTTAGTATTTCCACCACTAAAATATATGATATCAGCCCAATTTAATAAATCATTAATACCCTTAGGGTTTTCATATAATAATAAATATTTAAAATTGCATTTATAATTATTAAATAAAATATTGAGATTTTTAATTGATTTAGGACTATCCATAGACGCTGCTGGGACAAGTAATACATTAGGATTTATTTTATAATTCATAATAAAATCCATTATATTATTTGATTTAGAATCTGTATCCCTTCCACCAATTAAAACAATCCTCATTCTTATCTTCTCTTTCTAGCCTCTAGCCTATAAATAGGACCAAGCTTTGATTTCTTAACCTCATATTCAGTCATAACATTAAATACATCCTCGCTATGAAGATCAACTGAAATATTAGATAATACCCAATTATCCATACTTAATGATTCAATACTAAACTCAAATAAAATCTTATTATCAGTCTTTTGCATAATAGCACCATCTTCAGATAATATTTTTCTATAAATATCTAAAAATGTCTTGTATGTAAGTCTACGCTTAGCATGTCTTGACTTAGGCCATGGATCACTAAAATTAAGATATATATTAGAAACCTCTCCATCATCAAACATATCACATAGCTCTAAAGCATCTCCATTAATAAGCTTTAGATTTGGGATTTCTTCATTTTCAATTTTTTCAAGTGCTCTAATTAGAACACTTTCAAATTTTTCAATCGCAACAAAGTTAATTTCAGGGAAGGCCTTAGCCATTCCAATAATAAAATTACCCTTTCCACATCCTACCTCTAAATGAATAGGATTATCATTTTTGAAAACATTTTTCCAAATACCCTTATTTTCATTTGGATTTGATACAAAATAATATTTATTCTCTTCTAGTGCTTCACGTGCACCTTTAATCTTTCTTAATCTCATTTTACTAGCTCATAAATAGCATATGCATAGATAGCTATATCCTTCTTAAAATTATTTAAATCAATATATTCATTAGGAGAATGAATTAAATTATCCTCTCCTGGAAGTGTTGGTCCAAATGCTACACAGTTATCTATAAACTTAGCATATGTACCACCACCAATTGTCATAGGCTTATTAATATTATCTCCGCTAATTTCCTTATAAGCCTTATAAAGTGACTGTACTAAATAAGAATTAGGATCTACATAATGTATTTCCTTTCTACGGTCAGCCTTATAAATAAGCTTATGCTTTTGTGCACAATCCTTAACATAAACATCAATTACCTTATATTGGCTATCCTTTGGTGTTCTACAATCACATTGGATTAAGCATTCATTATTTAAAACCTCAAAAATACCTGGATTTAATGAAAGCTTTCCCATATCACCATTTTCTACATTAATCTCCATCTTTTCTCCATATGGATCAAAAGATAAGCAATCAAGTATAAACCTGGTGAAATTATCATTATAAATTGAGTTTACAAACTCTGCCATTATAAAATTAGCATTTAATCCAAGCTCAGGTGTTGATCCATGAGCAGCCTTACCATAGGTATAGTATGTATTATCCTTAACCTCACCATTATAATTATTATTCTTTAGGAATTCATAAAATTCCTTTTGATAATCACCCTTTAATGTAACCTCACATGTATCAGGAACAATATTTACTCTACTTCCACTCTTCCATGTTTTAATAATAGAATGTGGATCTACAGAACCTAAAATACTAAAATTAGCAAATGCCTTCTCTCCATAAATAAGAGGGAAATCAGCGTCTGGTGAAAAACCAATGCTTGGCTTATTATGCTTTTTAAAATAATGCTGTAGGCAACGTGATTCAGTCTCCTCATCACATCCAACAATAAGCTTAACACATTTATTAAACTTAACTCCTAAATCTCTTAGCATCTTAATTGCATAATAGGCCGCAATAACAGGACCCTTATCATCAGTAGAACCTCTTCCATAAAGCCTATTATCCTTAATAGTTGGTTCAAATGGATCTGTATTCCAAGCTCCTTCTGCAGGAACAACATCTAAATGTCCAAGTATTGCGAAATCCTCACCTTCACCATATTTAATTTCACCTGCATAATAATCATCATTTAAGAATAAGAATCCATCACGCTTTGCAAATGAAAGCATAGTATCAAGTGCCTTAGCACATCCTTCTCCAAATGGATGAATTGATGTAGGCTTATAAACATCAAGGACTGACTTACATCTAATAAGCTCCTTTAAATCTAAAATAGCATCATCATAATATTTATCTGCTAGCTCTAAAAAATTATAATCCATAAAAAATACTCCTTAATTACTTAAAAAGCAACTGCTACCTCAGTTGCCTTAAATATTTGTTAGATTTCCTTTCCAATATGCATTTCGTATATTGAATCAGTAAGGGCATCAATTGCCTGTTCTTCATCATCACCAGTAGCTGTAATAGTAATAATCTCACCATTATAGATTCCAAGGCTCATAACTCCCATAATAGACTTAAGATTTACAACCTTAGACTCTAATGCTAGCTCAATATCAGATTTAAACTTAACTGCCTCATTAACTAAAATTGTCGCAGGTCTTGCATGAATCCCTGACTCTGATGTAACCTTAAACTTCTTTGATAACATATTGATCCTCCTATAATCTCTTACTTATTTCCTTCATTATTAGCTTTGAATCATATTTAAATAAAAGCTTAACATAATTACCTGTAATAAATACACCCTTCTCTGATACGGTATGAAGCTTATCAGCTAATACCTTATCAAGATCCTTAACCTCAACCTTAAGCCTTGCATTATCAACATTTAATGAAATAATATTATCTTTTCCACCAAGCCATGCCATAATGTTTTCAATAAAAGTATCATCAACCTTAACATGACCATTATTCTTTTTCTTAACTAAAACAACTGTAGCTATAATAGATAATAAAACTACTACCGCAAGAATTGCTGATATGATAACTACATATTTAGTACTTATAGTCAACAATAACATAAACAAAAACCACCTTCTTTAATATTATACATTAAAAAGCCTCTTCTTTTCAAGTTATTTATACATAGTATAAACAATTAAATCTTGTTTTAAAAACAAGAAGATATCATTTAACTTAATCTATTTTATTTTATTCATAATCTCTTTAAATGCTTTTTCAAATATGCTATAATAAGCTAGTATAATTTGGAGGTATTTTTATGGACAAGATAAAACCAATTCTAAAGAACTGGCTTGACGAGCTAGATACATTTGAATTCCCTGATTATGAAAAATTCCCTGATATAGAGCTATACATGGATCAGGTTATAAATTATTTAAGCCGTGAGCTTAGAGTTTTACAAACATCATCCCTTGATCATGTTATTACCTCTTCTATGGTAAATAATTATGTTAAGGGTAAGGTAGTATCAGCACCTATTTCAAAGAAATATAATAAGGAGCATTTAGCTCTTATAAATGAAACATGTGCACTTAAGCAGGTATTATCAATTGCTGAGATCAAGCAAATACTTGATCAGGAATATAGTGATACTCCTAAAAATGAAGCCTTCAATAGCTTCAAGAGCCTATCAAGAGATGAATTTAAGAAGGCTATAGAGTTTACAAATGGTAAGCTTGATCAAATAGATGATGATAATGATATTACATCCCTTACAAAGCTTGCTCTTGAGCTTTCAGCTACAGCAAATGCTTATATTACTATTGCTAAAAGAATTCTTTATTACAACAAGAAATATAGTGATATGAAAGAGATTAAAGCAGAGCTTGCACAAAAGGATAATAATTAAAAAGCATTCCCTAGCGGAATGCTTTTATTTAATATTAAAATCCTTAAAATATTCTTTATTAATATATTCAAATGTCATTTCTTCCTTTTTTGTAGGATGAATGATTGAAAGACTATAGCTTGATAATAAATAGCTATTACCAATATTTATATTACTACCATATTTTAGGTCTCCAACAATAGGATGACCTATATTTGATAGCTGACATCTTATTTGATGATGACGCCCTGTTTTAAGTAATATATCAAGTAATGTTTTATTATTCTTATAATCTAATGCATTATAAATAAGAATTGCTTCCTTAGAATCCTTTGTCTTTTTTACAAAGGATTTTTTCTTTAATGAATCAAAGAATAGATAATCCTTAAGCTCACTTGAGCCATCTAGCCTTCCTTCTACTACAGCTAGATATTTTTTATGAAATCTATCATTTTTAATATCATCACTAAGCCTTGAGGCCGCTTTAGAGGTTCTTGCGAACACCATAACGCCATCAGTATTCCTATCAAGCCTATGAACTAGACCTAAATATACATCACCTGGCTTATTATATTTTTTCTTAATATAATCCTTTAATATTGAAAGCATATCTAAAGTAGATGAGCCATCAGACTGTGATAATATTCCCTTAGGTTTGTAGCAAACTATTATATGATTATCCTCATATAAGATTTTTAAATCCATTATTCTGCCTTTCCTGTTGTATCAAAAATGTCAAGCTTTTCCTTAACTGTTTCCTCTATCATTTCGCATCCTGGCTTAAGAAGCTTACGAGGATCGAATCCCTTACCATCAAGATCCTTACCTCCCTCAATATACATACGAGTCCCTGCAGCAAACGCTAGCTGTAGTTCTGTATTTACATTAACCTTACATACACCATGGCGAATTGCACGTTGTACCATTTCAGCAGGAATTCCTGAACCACCATGTAATACAAGTGGTGTATTCTTACATTCTACCTCAATTTCCTTTAATCTATCGAAATTAAGACCAGCCCAATCAGCAGGATATTTTCCATGAATGTTTCCAATACCAGCTGCAAGCATATCAATTCCAGTATCCGCAAGCATCTTACACTCATGAGGACATGCTAGCTCACCTGCAGATGTTACTCCATCCTCAGTACCACCAATTCCTCCAACCTCACCCTCAACAGATGCGTTATATTTCTTAGCGTATTCTACTACCTCTTTAACCTTCATTACATTTTCTTCAATTGAAAGCTTTGAACCATCAAACATTACTGAAGTATATCCTGCATCTAAAGCCTTAAATGCTCCTTCATATGTTCCATGGTCTAGATGTAGACAAACTGGAACTGTTATATTTAAATATTCAACTATATTTTTTACCATATCTACAACATTCTTATATCCACCCATATATTTAACAGCGGATTCAGAAGTCTCTAATATAACTGGTGCCTTTGCCTCCTGGCATGCACTTAAAACCGATTTAATCCATTCCAAATTATTAATGTTAAATGCTGGTATGGCATAGTTTCCCTTTTGGGCCTCTAGTATCATACCCTTTGCGCTAACTAGCTGCATTCAACCACCCCCATATACTAATGATTATACCTTAAATATCATTCTTTTTCAACAAATAAAGGGGCTAAACGAAAGAAAGTTGCTTATGCTTTCTTTGATAGCTATAAATATTCTTCATAATAGTCTCATTATCAAATATTATAGCCTCATTTGTAAGTGCTCCTTCAATATATGATTGAAGCATTTTAGATTTTGGAGAATCTATTACATATGATTCTCCACGTATTGAATCATATTTACTTCTTAGTCCAAAATAATTATCATCTAGTGCGTGATAAACTGCTTCCTTATGCTTATTAGAGATAATAATTGATGCACCTCTAAACATAAAATAATCACATTCATAGTGAATAGCAAGGCTTATAAGCCCATCCATAGTATTAATATCATCATTTAAAAATGGTAATATTGGAGAAACATCAAAGCCAAGAGAAATATCAAGCTTAGATAATCCAGCAAGAATTTGAAGCTTATCCTGAAGTTGTGTTGAATCAATATTTTTCATATCATTATTATTTGTCGTACAAATCTTAATCATAACACAAACCTTACTATGTGATGAAATAGATTCTAACAAATCTATATCATTTAAAATAAGTTTTGATTTTGTAAAAATTGTAACACCACACTTATATTTATCACAAAGCTCTAATGTCTTTCTTGTAATCTTTAAATCAGATTCAATTAATGGATATGGATCATATAATGAACCAATTATAATTTGAGTTCTTTCCTTCTTTTTAATCTCAGCCTCAAGCCCTCCTATATCTATAGGACTAATAGATGTTAAATAGCTAAGATTCTTATTAGTTGGATTGTAATAAAGTCCATTATCCCCAATATAGGTATTAATTTCATTTTGGTCTGTAATAATCTTCATATTATCACCACTCTTTCTTGATATTAAAAGGGTAGATTGCTACCCCTAAATTAGCTTATCCATAATTTCATATGCTCTAGTATCTGAAAAATTATCTATAGTATATAAGGCATATGATGTATCAATTTCACTAGGATCATCAACAACCCTAATAGTATCATAGGCATTATCCTTAAGCATTTTAATTACATTTTGATTATCCTCAAATACCACTACATCTCTTTTTAAAAGACCCATACGTAATAAGCAATAATCATAAACATCAGGATATTCCTTACTCTTTTTAACCTTTATAGTTGTAATAACATCAATAAAATAATGTGGTATACCATATCTTTTAAAAAGGCCTAGAACTAAAGGCTTTGGAGTATCAGTTGCGATAATCATCTTATATCCATGGGCATACATATATTCTAAAAAATCTAAAACCCCTGGCTTTAGCTCAAGCTTTTTAAAATATGCCTCCTCGATAAGACAATTAATCTCCATTCTAATGAAATTAGCTGTAGCCTCTAAATTATGCTTTTTCTTAATATATTCACTTGATTCCATGATAGACATATTATGACACTCATCATCAATATCCTTATCAATAATTCCTATCGTTTTTAAATATGTCTCACCAAGGTGATTCCAAAACGATGTAGAATCACAAAGAGTTCCATCAAGATCAAATATAATACCCTTTTTCATTATCTAGCCATCCATCCACCATCAACATTGATAGTCTCACCATTAACATAATTTGATGCATCAGATGCAAGATATAAAACTGCACCCATCATATCATCATTAAGTCCCCATCTACCTGCAGGAATTCTATCAAGAATCTCTTTAGATCTCTTCTCATCATCCCTTAGAGCCTGAGTATTATTTGTAGCCATATATCCAGGAGCTATAGCATTAACATTAATATTATATTTGCTCCACTCATTAGCTAGTGCCTTAGTAAGGCCCATAATCGCATGCTTTGATGCAGTATATGCTACAACTCTTACGCCACCCTGGTATGATAGCATAGAGGCAATATTTATAATTTTTCCACCTCTATTTGATTCTATAAAATGCTTAGCACATGCCTGTGATAATAAAAATGGCATTTTAAGATTTACTGTAAGGACATCATCAAAATCCTCTATCTTAACATTAATTGCATCCTCTCTTTTAATAATACCTGCATTATTAACAAGAATGTCAACGCGTCCAAAAAGATTTATTGCAGAGGAGATTACAAGCTCTGCATTATTTAAATCAGATAGGTCTGCAATAACCTCTTCAAAATAGCCCTTCTTTATAAGAGCTTTAGTCTCATCACAAGATCTTCTTGCAACACCTACTACCTTACATCCAGCTTCAGCAAGTGCTACACACATTTTCTGTCCTAATCCAGTGTTAGCTCCAGTTACAATCGCAACCTTTTGATCTAACTTAAATAAATCCAAAATCATAAGCTCCTCCTACTTTTCTTTATTAATTGCATTTTGATAGAAGGTCATAATCATTCTTGATAAAACCTTAATTGCTGTAAGCTGATTCTTATTCCAAATACGTCTTCTATCAAATGCCTCAAAGCACATTAGATAATCTGTTGCTCTTACAACACCGCACGCAGAAATAACAATTGAACCATGGTCATATGGAATATCCATGCATTTACTTAAAGCTATTCTATCATATTTATATTCAAATACATCAGAAGCTATAAATATTCCACCTTCAAATTGCGCATTAAATGATTGAAGATCAAGAACACTTACCTCACCATATCCTCTATCAGATTGTGACTCAGTATATATTTTTTCTAAAATAGAACCATCTCTTTTATAAACAGAAATACGCTGAAGTCTAAAATAAACCATAATATCATTAAGCTTAGATAAAGCCTTCTCTGCAGTAGGATTATTTAAAATACTACCCATAATATCACTAATAAATATCGAAATATCAGCAGTATTTGTGAAATCCTCCATAACTGTATCCTGAATTGGTCTATCTACATCAATTGAGCCATGCATTTGCTCATTATAAATGACATAACAATTTCTACCCTTAGCCTTACCCTTATATAAAGCCTTATCAACACGTGCTAAAAGCTCTGTTTTTGTTTTACCATCAAATGGATATGTAACAAATCCAATAGTTGTAGTAAGCCTAGATGTATAAATATTATTACCTTCATTATCATAGAAGGAATTCTTAATTGCCCTACAAAGACCTCTTTTTTCCTCATCAGTAGGCTGATGATCAATTCGCTTAATTAAGATAAACTCATCTCCACCAACTCTACCAACCTCACCATTTTCTCCAGCAATTTGCTTAAGCTTATCTGTTGTAGCTACAAGCACTCTGTCTCCATAAATATGACCATATGTATCATTTATAGTTTTAAAATAATCTAAATCTATCATACATAGCATAAAGAACCCACGGTCCTTGATGCAGTCATCAATATATTTTTCAATATTAAACTTATTTAAAAGCCCAGTAAGAGAATCTCTTTTTGAAAGCTCTAATAGCTTATCCTGTTCAATTAAAAATGATGAAATATTTTCAAAAGTTCCACGAACGATATAATCATTCTCATTTCTTTCAAATGAGCTAATAAGATACCATCTTAAAATCCCATTGTGCTTAGCCTTAAATGCAAACTGCTGCTTAGAATAATTCCCTCTTACAAGCATGAAAAAGTTTAAAAAATCCTCTCTAAATTCCTTAGCAACAACAAACTCTTCTCCATCGAAGGCCTCCTCTGGAGTTATATTATTAGCGATGTAATCAGTATGAAATAAGATAGTAATTCTATCCTCTAAAGTATTATACTCATAATACGCAATATTATTTGATATTGCCTCTTGCATCTTATTCTCATCAAGCATCATACATCACCCACCTAGTATGCATCATTTATTATAATGATGGCGCATTCTTCTCTTTATAAATTCCGTTTACATCCTCAAAAGGGAACTCAAGATTAATAGTTTTATCAAGATATGTAATAACTCTTAAATATCCCTCAGTATTATATTCATCTGATTTAACTACAAATCTTGTATTTGCCTCAAGTGTCAAAATACAATAAGCATAATGATTAGGCAAATAAAGCTCCTTATTAGTTCTTGAATCAAGCTCAACACAAATCCATTGTAAATAATTATCAGACTCGGGATCAAATTCAATAACATAAACCATAACTGATCCTGTTTGAGCATAAATTATCTTATTTTGAGCATATGGCTCCTCTTGATAATAAATACCATAAACAGTTGCGCTTTTAATTGATGAATATGTCTTTTCCTCAATAAAAACACCATCAATCTTAATAGAATCCAAATCATCCTCTGAATAGGTTTCAACAACGCTTCCTCTTTCATCAGATACAACATCTGGCTCAAGAACTAATACATCCTTGAATAATTGTCTTATAGCTTTCATCCCTTCCAAACCTCCTAATTTTATTTATAAGCTACCTCAAATACTTCCTCTACACATAGAGTTTCATTTGAAAGTTTAATGCCATTCTCATCTGCAAAGGCCTTAAGATCCCCTTTATCCTTAACCTTCGCATATTCTACTATATTAACACTAACTGTCTTAATAATAGCCTTAGCCTCTCCGGCTTCATTACATACTACTGCATAATCTCCTTTAATTGGAAGTGGCTCCTTATTTGCTACATAATCATCATATAATGAAACCTCAGTAGTCTTTTTACCATTAAGAATATCATTTAGTGATATATCATCATAATCATATGTTGCAAAGTCACTTTCAATATTATTCTTATTCTTAAAATCATTAAACATTTCTATATCTGTCATAGTTCTACCTCATTTAAAAATGCTTCAGCAAAATCAGTATCAATATGATAAAGCCTTATATCCTTAAGCTTATCATAAAACTTATCATAAATCATATTATATAAATCCGGATTAAATGGAATTATACCTATAGCCTCACCCTTATCATTAACGCAAATAAATTCATATGAATTATCCTTTGTAAGAGCAAATGATAATTCTCTTATTTGGCTTGAATTGTTTGTTGCCTTTAAGAATTCCTTTAAAACCTCAATAACTCTATCATCATATGGTGATTCTAGGACTAATATTTTATCAATAAGCATATAAGGCTTATTAACAATTCTATATGTATAGCCCTGCATAGGATTTGTATTTTCTAATGCCTTAAACATATTTTCATCATATGAATTATTAGGATCAAATTGAATCATAAACCTCTTCTTCATATCATGATATAAAAATGGATAATACATTGTAGCCTTAAGGCCACAGCCATCACATTTATATTCAAATATCTTACCATTTAATACATCTAGACGAAGACTATCATCTACTGTAACATTTATACTTTCATATAAATCCTTATTATTCTTAACACCACATTTTGGGCAGGTAACAATCTTTTGTATCATCTTACTCATAATAAAAAGACACCTCTTTAGCAAAATTATATCATATTTTCAATTAAAATTAAACATCAAGCTATAATTCTACTAATATTTATATAATTATTAGATATTAAAAGATAAAAAATGGACTCGAAAGTCCATTTCTTTTATTCCTTACCATCCCAGCAATATGTACAAAGCTTATCCTCATCAATTTCAGTGGCAGCCTTAACATCATCAAGACGGTTAAATTGAAGTGTTGTGAAATTCAATTGCTTACGAATTTCTTCAACCATTGTCTTATATTCCTTAGTATCTGGGTTAGTATATTTAGCAAGAACCTCATCTGTAACCTCTGGCTCAAGCTTTGCTATTATACGACGAGTAATTAAATCCATCTCTGAATTAGATCTAGAGAAATTCAAATACTTACATCCATAAACAAGAGGTGGACATGCAGAACGAATGTGAACCTCACGAGCTCCTGATTGATAAAGGAATTCTGTAGTTTCTCTTAGCTGTGTTCCACGAACAATTGAATCATCAATTAAAAGTAATGACTTTCCATCAATAAGCTCATGAACTGGAATTAGCTTCATATGAGCAATTAGATTTCTCTTTGATTGAATTGTTGGCATAAAGCTACGAGGCCATGTTGGTGTATATTTAATAAATGGACGTGCATATGGTATTCCAGACTCATTTGAATATCCAATTGCATGTGCAACTCCTGAATCAGGAACTCCTGCAACACAATCAGGATGGATATTTAATGCTTCCTTATCACGCTTAGCCATATTTCTTCCACAATTATATCTCATACATTCTACAGACTTACCCTCATATTTAGATGATGGATATCCATAATAAATCCATAGGAATGTACATATTCTCATCTTATCTCCAGGATGTACAAGCATCTTAACACCATCTGGTGTTACAATATCTATTTCACCAGGTCCAAGCTCCTTATAATCCTTATATCCAAGATTTAGATATGCGAATGCTTCAAATGATACGCAATACGCATCATCCTTCATACCAATGACAGCAGGTGTTCTTCCATACTTGTCACGCGCAACATAAATACCCTTTTCATTAAGAAGAATAATAGTAATAGAACCATCTACTATATCAAGGGCGTATTTAATACCTTCAATAAGATTTTCCTTTGTATTAATAATAGCCGCAATAAGCTCAGTTGGGTTAATATCTCCACCACTCATTTCAAGGAAATGAATACTTCCTGACTTAAATAGCTTTTCAGTAATCTCTTCAACATTATTAATTTTTCCAACAGTTGAAATTGCAAATGTACCATGATGAGATTTAACTAAAAGTGGCTGAGGCTCATAATCAGAAATACAACCAATACCCATATTACCCTTCATAGTATTAGCCTCATGCTCAAATTTTGTTCTAAATGGAGAGTTCTCAATATTATGGATTGAACGATTAAAACCATTCTCACCAAGAACTACCATTCCACCTCTACGTGTACCTAAATGTGAATGATAATCTATTCCAAAGAATAGGTCAAACACACAATCTCCTTTTGCCGCAACTCCAAAGAATCCACCCATATAATATCCTCCAATATACGATTAAAAAATCACAAAATTATTTTATCATAAATAATTTAGGATTTAAATAGAAACCTTTAATAAGCTTTCGCCATTAAAATTAAACACCTCAAAGCTATCGCTATCTAAAATAGCATAGCTTCTATCCTGTCCACCCTTTGGAAGTGATACTGAACCAGGATTTAGATATAATACTCCACAAATATTATCCATCTTATGTATGTGGGTATGTCCATAAAGGACAACCCCACTATTAATATTTAAATAATTTTCCGGATTAATAATATGACCATGAGTCATAATTATTCTTTTACCATTTTCTATAATCTCATATTCATCATGAATATAAAAATCTAAAACCATTTGATCAACATAAGCGTCACAATTACCCCTAACCGCAATTATTTCATCCTTATGCATATTTAATAGTTTTATACATTCCTTAGGATTATATCCCTTTGGAAGGTCATTTCTTGGACCATGATATAAAATATCTCCAAGACATAAAATCTTATCAAAGCTTCCCTTATTATAGACATTTAATAAATCAGTTAAAGCAACGCTATCACCATGTAGATCAGAAAAAACTAAATATCTCATTATTCAAATAGCTCCTTTAAGTCGTCTAAAGAAATCTTCTTAATAACATCATCCTCTGAAATAACACTATTAAATAGATCCTTCTTCTTATTTTGAAGCTCTAAAATACGCTCCTCAATTGTATCCTTATTAACAATCTTAATTTCATGAACAACCCTTTCCTGACCAATACGGTAAGCTCTATCTGTAGCTTGATTCATAACCGCATTGTTCCACCATGGATCATAATGAATAACTGTATCTGCTGATGTAAGATTTAATCCTGTACCTCCAGCCTTTAATGAAATTAAGAATACCTTAATACCATCATCCTTATTGAACCTTTCAACAAGCATAGCTCTATCTAATGACTTAGTTTGTCCTGTAAGCTTTAAGAATGATATACCCATACCCTCAAGCCTTTGTTCAATAAATGGGAATAAAGATGTAAATTGTGAGAACACTAAAATCTTATGATTATCAGAAATCTTTTCTTCAATAAGTTCCATTAAAAGATCCATCTTTGAATTCTTCATTTCACCTACATTATCTAAGAACATTCTAGGCTCACACGCAAGCTCTCTTAATCTTGTAAGAACACTTAATACCTTAGCTATCTTATAATTATCCTTCTTAAGATCATTTCTAGCCTCTTCAAGATATGAATAATATAATCTCTTCTCCTCAGGGCTCATAACAGAATATGAAATAGTCTCAATCTTTTCCTCAAGGTCTAAGACATCTGTCTTAAGTCTTCTAAGAATAAATGGTTGAATTCTCTTATTAAGTGATGACAATACATCACTTGATTGTGCATATCCATCATATTTTGATGTAAACTTATTTTTCTTACCTAAATATCCTGGTAAAACAAAATCAAATATTGACCATAAATCAGTAAGGCTATTTTCAATCGGTGTACCAGTTAAAGCTATTTTAATATCTGAACGAATAGATTTAACCGCAATAGTCTTCAAGGCCTCTGGGTTTTTAATGAACTGTGCCTCATCAATAATACACATAAGGAATTGCTCTTCCTTATATTTTTCAATATCAATACGAAGTGATTCATATGAAATAATAATAACCATATTTTCATCTATAGCTTCTCTAACACATTCATCACTTCTATTATTATCATACATAACCATATATTTAATATGTGGAGCAAATTTCTTAAACTCCATAGCCCAGTTAAAAATAAGTGATGTAGGTGAGACAATCATAATAGGCTTATTACGCTTAATTGAATCAATAAGGCTTATAATTTGTAATGTCTTACCAAGACCCATATCATCCGCAAGGATTCCACCAAAGCCATAAGAAGATAATACCTTTAGCCACTTCACACCAGATATTTGATAATCACGAAGTGTGTTCTTAATGCTTGGTTCAATCTCGATATTATAATCATTATAATTAACCATATCATTATAGAATTTTGTGATATCTGATGAGGCTACTATATACTTCTTATATTTAGCATTTAGATAATATGCCTGATATAGCTTAATCTTATTCTCTGTAATAGTATCAATATCAAGATCATCAAGCATAGCTGTAATATCCTTAAGCTCCTCATAATTAAGCTCAACAGCTACTCCATTAATATCAATATATTTTCTTCCATTCTTATATGAAAGGATCATTCTATTGATATCATCAAGGCTATATTCACTATCATCATAAATAAATTCAACAATACCACCATTTACCTTAAGGTTAAATGCTAAATGCTTCTGTGAGACTGGCTTAATCTCTGAAACTGCATCACTAAGATATAGGCTTCCGTATTCTGCAAGCTCATTTAAATGATATTCAACAAACTCACAAATATCATCATATTTATCAATAGAATAATTATTCTCCTGATTAAATCCAAATGTATTTAAATAATTAATATAATTAGTTCTTTTAATAAACATTGAGGTGTCCTCAATTGATGACTTATATTTAACATTTAAAACATGATTCTTATAATCAATATATGAATCAATTGATAGGTCGTAGCAATAATCAACACCATATACAAAATCCTTTATATATGGATAAATGTTAATAAGGAAGCTATTATATGAATCCTTATTAAATTTAACAACGCCATCATTTTTCTTTAAATAATCAAGAACAATATATAATGTATGATTTGATATAACATATATCTTTTCCTTATAGAAAATATAATCATGAACAATTGATGGAATCATTTCATATGATGTATCACTTATTCTAAGCTCCATATTATTTACATTCATATTTAAAATGAAGCTATCAGTTGAAAACATATATTCCTTTGAATAATATCCATTATATACATAAATACTATTTGGATATAGGTTATAAATATCATCAAAAATATTTAAATCAAGATTAATTGTATTACCTGTAGTCTCTAAATATTTAATTAAATTAATAAGCTGATTACTCTTAAGGCTTAGCCCCTTATTTGACATTCTAACTGTCTTATAATTAAAGGTATAATCTAAGCTATTTTCTATACAATATAAAAATCTCTTAATATCCTTAACCTTAAGCTTTTTAGAATCAATAATCGCATCAAGGAATAGCTTCCAGCTATCACCCATTACAACAGTTGGTAAAACCTCAATTTGAGTATAGGCTGGTCTAATAGCGCTATTATAGACACTATTAAGCAATCTATCCACCTTTAGATTAGATTCATAATCCTTAATCAAATCCTTATTTTCAAGCATCTCATTAACTCTGTCTCTTAATTCAAAATAAAGACAAATCTCATGCTTACAAAGTCCATGCTCCATGCATGTACAATTTCCGTGAGTATTATCCTGACCTACGTATAATACTACCTTACCTACGTCCTTGAACTCACCTTCAATAACAAAATCAAAGTTTAATGTGGAATCACGTAGTAGATTGATATTTTGTGCTTCATGTGACTGATATAAAAGGTATCCGTCATTTAAAGTAATAAGTGATGAAGCACTTTCTCTTATTGTAGAAATATCAATTTTCTGCATAATAAATCCTCCTATTCACAAGGATTTATTATACCACTTTAAGCTTCATTTTTCTAGAAGTAATCAGTAAATTTCTAATATATCTGTGAATTTAATTCCCTTTTTATCAACCTTAAGGCTCTTATTCTCATAATTTATCCTTAAAACCTCCCCTGTAAGGTGATAAATAGCTCCATTTAGGTAATATTTTAATGAAATCATATCCCCAACACTAAGACCTAAAAGCTTATAATTTAGCTCCTCTATCATATCAGATGAAAGCTCTGGCTTTTCTATATATATGACCTTTCTCTTCTCTATTTCCTGCATATACCCCTCTAGTGCATCAAAGGGCATATATTGCTTACCTCTTGTATTATTCACGATTATGACCTCCTAATAATTTATTTCTCTTAAGAGCTGTAGCTCCTTCTAAAAGATTCATTCCTTTAAATATACTACCTCTTCCATATTCTGCCTTTATAGCTGAGATAGTCTTATATAAAATACCCTCCTTCTCTTCTCTTTTTTTATCTGTAAAAAGATTAAGCTCATTAAAGCTTTTAAAGGAAAAGAATGATATACCAATTCTTCTAATTGGAATATTTTTTATAGTTGTTGCTTCATATAAATATAAAAGCTCAACTTTAAGATTTGAAAATAGATTTGTGGCCATATCCATCTTTTTACTTCCACCAGTATAATTTGCATAATATTTCTCATCATAGCCTATCATAAGGCTTATACCCATAGGAGATAGGTTTGATCTTACAAGCTCAATACATTTATTATCAAGCATTTCTAAAAGGCAAAGCTTTGCTTCATTATATGAATAATTACGTTCAAGAATTTGGCTTTCAGAAATGCTTTTACTCTTTGGCTTATATTCCTTAATATCCTTAATTGTAGTATCATCTAATCCCTTCGCATGCATAATTAGATATTCTGCATTAACTCCAAACTCCTTATATAAGATATTATCATCACATCTTCTAATGCCTTCCATATCAAATATATTTAGCTTTGCTAAGTGCCTTTCTATTCCCGATCCAATTTGCCAAAAATCAGATAAAGGTCTATGATGAGATAAAAGCTTTATATATAATCCACTTGATAAATATCCTATGTTTGTAGGGTCATGCTTTGCAATAATATCCATAGCAATTTTTGCAAGATACATATTATCTCCAACGCCAGCAGTTGCGGTAAGACCAAGCGTTTCATAAATATCATCTATGACCATTTTTGCCATATCCATTGGATTTTTATTATAAAGCTTCATATATGGAGCTATATCTATAAATGATTCATCTATAGAATATACATGAATATCCTCTTGTGAAAAATATTTTAAATATATATCATATACCATACAAGAATATTTAATATATAAGCTCATACGTGGCTTTTGACATATATATTCTATATTCTTTGGTATCTCATAAAGCCTACCTCGGCTTTTAACACCAAGCTTTTTTATATATGGTGTTGCGGCTAGGGTTATAGCTCCCATACCTCTTGATGAATCCGCAACCACTAAGGCTGTCTTAAAGGGATCATAGCCATGTACTATGCATTCAACAGAGGCATAAAAGCTTTTCAAATCTATGCACATATACATCCTTATCATCTCCTCTAAATACATTTTATTACAAACAAAAATAAAAGGTGTCCAATCAAACGGACACCTTATATTTTTAAAATCCAAATATAAAACAAAGAATATATCCTGTAATAAGTGATGTTGTAATCATTATTCCCATAATAATCAATGTCTTTTTTATCATACTTCTATTCTTAATTAGAACAACCATACCAAGTCCAGCATTCATAATAAGACCTGCCATACAAGCACCAAGAGATAATCCTGAGCTTATATAAAGCTCTGTTATAATTACTGATGATGCACAATTTGGAATAATTCCAACAAGAGTTGAATATATTGGAGTTAGATATTTGTTTTGGTCAATAAAATTCGCAATACTATCTTCTCCAACCTGCCATACAATTACACCAAATAAAATATTTATAGCAAATACATATATAAACAGTTTAAATGAATGAATCAATGGATGAATAAAATGTTCATGTAATAATCCCTTCTCATCATGCTCAATATCATGGTGGCAGCATCCTACATGTACCTCTTCATGCTCATGGTCATGACAATGCTCTACATGATTCATTACATCTATGGTTTCCTTATGATGTAATAGATGAATTAAATATCCAACAAAAAAACCTACAACAAGCTTAATAAGTAAAATTGGTAATACCCATTTTATCTTAGAAGCATCTGATAGCATAATAGGAATAGCCTCATCACTACATGCAATAAAAACAGCCACAAGTGTACCCATTGTAATATGTCCCTTAACATACATATCTGCAGATACTACAGATAATCCACATTGAGGCACAAGACCTGCACTTGCTCCTATAAGAGGTGATAACTTATTCTCCTTAGAAAATCTCTTGCTATTAGCTATCTTCTCCTCAACGAATGATAAAATAATATAAATCACAAAAACAACAACGAACACCTTTATTGAGTCAATAAAAGCGTCTAATAATACATCCTTCATAATTAACCTCTACAATTCTTACATAATCCATAAATAGTTGATGACATTTGATCTATCAAAAATTCATGTTCAATAGATATATGATTTAAATAATTCTTAGTTTCCTCACAACTAAGATGTATAACAAGCCCACACTTCTTGCACTTAAGATGAAGATGCGTAGCACAGTCCCCTTGGCATAGCTGATACTCAAATCTATTACTATTCTGGTTATAGCACTTACGAATCTCCTTAGTTAAAACTAGATTATCTAAGAATCTATATAATGTAGCTTTACTACAAGATTCATCCTTTAGTTTAAGGATATCTAATATCTCATCAGGGCTTAAAAGCTTTTCCTTATTCTCTTTAAGAATCTCCATTATTATACTCTTCTGTTTTGTTGAATACATAGTACTCCTCCTTAAATTGAAACTGAGTCGCAATTTCAATTTCCTACTAAATTATACCACTTATTTAAGCTGTGTCAACTAAAAAATATAAATCTATATGATACTAACTGTTTTCAAATTATTGTAAAAAATAAGCCATTAAATTATAATTATAGTATCAGGTGATGCTATGGAAAAAAGAATTATTTATTATAGTGATCCACTAAATGATGACTTCGCAATAAAAAGTCAGCAGGGATATACTACACCAACAAACTTCAAATATAAAAAGAACCTTTTATTTAGAATATGGGCTGATTTCGTATATTATTTAATAGGTGTACCTGTTGTTTTTATAATATCAAAAATGGTTCATCACCTAAAAATATATGGCAAGAAAAATATAAAAGGCTTAAAGGGATATTATATGTTTTCAAATCATACAACATCAATTGATCCCTTCTATGCAGTACTTGCCTCATACCCAAGAAAATGCTATACAATAGCTAATCCTGTAATATCAAGATATATAGGTGTAAAGAATATAATAAGAACTGTAGGAGGAATCCCTCTTCCTACCTCATTATCACAAATGAAGGAATTCATGGAATTCCAAGAAAAAACAATAAAAAAGAAAAAGGATAATATTTTAATATATCCTGAAGCTCATATATGGGAATATTATAATGGTATTAGACCATTTAGCGCCGCATCATTTAAATATCCTGCCAAAATAGATTGTCCTATAGTAGTTCTTACAACAGTATTTAGGCGTCCTAAAAAGGAAGGTAAAAGGCCTTATGTCTCTGTATATATTTCAAAGCCAATATACCCAGATAATCTGAGTGATATGAAGGAAAGGTATCAAAGCCTTAGAGATTCTGCATATAATATAATGTGTGAGACTGTAAAAAAATACAATTCCTATGAATATATAAAATATGTATATAGGCCAAAAGAAAAGACTGAGAATTAAAAAACTCAGTCTTTTTTATGCTTGTACAGCAGTTGATTCCATTAAAGGATCAATTTCTATTACTGTATTTTCTATATTAGTGAACATAACCTTATAAATATCTCCATCTAGTTTACTTGCGCTAGAAGAAAATGATTTTGATAATGTTCCATCAAATAATATAGAATCCTCTTGGATATATAAATAAGGACCCTTACCAGCCTTTTGGAAATACCTTTGGCTACCACTTCCATATGTCCATGATGATGGGGCAATGATATCCGCGAACGTTTTTACATATGTGTATAAATCATCTTTATCATCATAATATTCCCATCCATTATCACTTTTCATATACTCTCTTACAACAGACCCACCTGATGGTCCAAAATATGTGATACCATCTTTATCAAAATCTGTTACTGCATATCCATTATTACGATCAACCACATTACCACTAAAATCGGCATCAAACTTGAAGTAGCGCTCATATGTAGTATCACCATCTAAAAAATAAAAGGTAACTGTATAATTTCCCTTAAGTAAATCGTTATAGACTCTATTTATATCATTTTTAGCATAATTATGTGAACCAATAGTCTCATCAACATCAGCTATATCAGTAGTAGTGTTATTATCATCACTACCTCCTCCACCAATAGTAATGCTTCCAGAGGCACCAGTTGTATCATTTTTATTCTTGGTTGTCCCACAAGACGCAAGGCATAATAAAGATAGTCCACATAATGGTAATAAAAACTTATTCATATTATCATGCCTCCTTTTTTAAAATTATATCACAATACCAATCTTTAATTTAAAAGATTATCCTCACTAATATTATATATAACAATAAATCTATCCTTAAGCTCAGAGCATATAATCTTATATACCTCATAGGATCTTTTAATAAATCCCTTTATATCACTATCCTCTAGAATACTATATTCATCACAAAATGAACCAATAAGTGATAATAAGGAATCACTTATAGGCATAATATATGTTTGAGGATAAATATTATAATCTTTAATAGCCTTATCATTTAATGATTTAAATCCAAAATCATAATAATAATCATTTTCTAAAAGATATAAATCCTTTTTATTAGCATAATTTAATATAAAATCATTAAATGAAATACCATCAACTAATGTTATTGTATCATCTTCTTTTAGAAGATTAAAATCATTTATATTCCTTCCATCTAAAAGGCCTACTTCTTTAGCATTCTCTTCCTTCAAGATATTAAGAATATCTTCCTTTAAAATATTTAGCATATTAAATATACTCCCTTATATCCCTTTGATCATCAAACGCATGAATATCATTTGCCAATATGTTTTTAACAATTTGATATGCCTTGGCCGCATCTAAAAGATATGATGTAGAATTAAGTAATCTTACCTTTTTACACGCACCAGTTGCGATAAATATTGGTAAAAGCTTTTCATAATTATCTGAAATATGTGCACAATATTCATTATAATGGCGTGGCATATTAAACTCCATCATAGAACCATCCAAAAGCTTTGTGTAGAATTTATAGATATGCTCTGTAAATCTATTAGGCACATCCATTTCTTCTTCTATTGAATGAATAAAGGTATTCTTTGATAAAGGACATCCAATAAATAAAATCTTTCCTCCGTCCTTAAGCTTACCAAAGGATCCATCTGGTGATACAGGAGTAGTCGCATAATCATCATCCTTAATATAATTTTGTGCATCACTACCATATGCTACAACAGAATGTGTAGGATGATTAGAACGAATAAAATCCTTATCCTTAATAGCCATATTAGTTAAATATCCTACACAGGAATTAGCCTTCTTCTTATCAAATATGGCATTATCCTCCTTCATACTATCCCATGTATGAGTAGGTAATAGGACAAGCCCTTCACTAAAATAATCCTTTAAAACCTTAAGGATTGTTTTAGCTCCTCCTTCTATATCCTTTATCTTAGAAAAGCTTGAATGAATCATAACCTTATCATAAGGCTTTAATCCTGAATCTATTAAATCTTTTAAAAAATCATTCTCATTAAACATATGATCACCTATTTCAATATTAGCACAAATCATAAAAACATTCCATTCTTTCTATTCAAAAGAATTATAATATGTTATAATTTATCTAGTATAATATGTAGGAGGTTTCGATTATGAAGTATCAGCAATCTGAAGAAGATTACCTAGAGAAAATCCTAATGCTTCAGGAAAAAAGCCAGCATGTACATTCAATAGATATAGCAAATGAAATGGGATTTTCAAAGCCATCAGTTTCTATAGCTATGCATAAGCTTGAGGACAAGGGTTATATCAATATGGACAAAACAGGAGTAATCACTCTAACTGATGAAGGATATAAAAGAGCTACTGCTGTATATGAGCGTCATAAGGTTTTATCAACATTCCTAATACAAATAGGTGTATCAAAGGATACTGCCTTAGAGGATGCATGTGAAATTGAGCATTTTATCAGTGAGGAAACTTTCCAAGCTATTAAATCACAATTAAAATAATGGTCACAATGTGACCATTTTTTTGCACACAAAAAAAGCCTTTAAAGGCTTTTATTTTTCAACACTTTCTACTTTATTATCTTCTTTTTTAAGATATTCTACAAGCTTTAATAGACCATCAAACATAACTGAACCCATAGCATTACCAACAAACATAATAGCAAAATATAATACTACCTTAAGTCCAAACTCAGAAGCATATGTAAAATATACTACATTAGCTACAACGTGCTCAAATGAGCAAAGAATAAATAATGATACAGGCATAAATACGAATAATACCTTTCCTAAAGGATATTCACACTTTTTATGTCCTTCTACTGCAAGATATATCATAACACCACACATAATAGCAAGTATTAGAATAGAATACCATGAATCAGCCATTTTAGCCTCAACAAGTGGTGTTGCGGATTCAACTAATGTATCACCAATTCTTGTTTGCTTAAGCACAAATGCTAAGATAAAGCATCCTATTGCATTTCCTATAAAGCACACAACAAGATCAAGTAAATATAAAGGCTTATTGTCTAAAATATATCCAGCCTTACCTGTATATAGCCATAAATGTGCATGTATAATTGTAAATAGACCAATTCCAAACATAAATGATCCTACTACCTTTAAAGCCATTGAATATGTTTGGCAAATCAAAAAGACAGATGCTCCGAAGCATATACAAAGCCCTGATATAAAGGCACTTGTAAAAATCATTATATACTTTTTAACAATACTATTCATAATAATTACCTCAAACCACTATGTATTATACCTAAATATTTTAAAAAGTAAATCACTTTATTGATATTTTTACATTATTATCCTTAATATACATATTAAGTGGTTCATCTATAAATCTAACATTATCTAATTCTAGCTTTTCTATATTTCTTAGGACAAATCCTACACCTTTAAATGACTCATTAAGGCTTGTCATAGCCATAACGCCAGCATCAGATTCTTTATTATATGTAATATCAATATTTTGTAGTGTTACACACTCAATCATAGATTCAGGAAGCCCCATAAAGAACCCTACTCCATAGCATACATCCATACATTTGATATTTTTAAATTCAAATGTTGTAAATCTTGGAGTTGTATCATCCACCTCGTGGGCAAATAAATCAAACCTTTGATCTAGGATATCATTTCCAGCCTTATAGTAGGCATTTACTACAAATGGTGTTTTTACACCATTCATATAAATGTTATCAAATACTATATTTGATATAATTGCATCCTTACCTCTTCCTCTTTGACTTTTAACTCTAAGACCTCTATCAGTTTCATTAAAATAGCACTGTGTTACAAAAACATTATTAATACCACCACTATTTTCAGAGCCTATGGTAACACCTGCATGGCCATTTGCCATAAGATTATTTCTTATAATAATATTAGTAGATGGTCTATGGTAGATAGAGGCAAGCTCTATCTTTGATGATTTTATAGCGATACAATCATCACCAACGCTAATATAATTACCAATAATAGAAACATTACTACAAGCCTCAGGATCACATCCATCAGTTGTTGGTGAATTAGCTGGGTTAATAAGCTTCATATTGATAAATGAAACATTATTAGAATAAAAAGGATGACAGTTCCATGATGCAGTATTCTTTATAGTTAATCCCTCAAGTATAACATTATCTGATGTATGAATAAATACACCCTTAGGACGTCTTGCGACTCTCATAGTTCTATGGTCTATCCAGAAATCAGAATTATTAGCATTACAATCTATCATACCTGGTCCATAGATATGTATATTTTTAGCACCTACTACAGTAATTGGAGAATAGAACGCCCTATCAGCTCTTCCCTCCCAAGTACCAAGTACTATTCCATTTGCCATATCAGTAGGCTCAAATATTTTATATTTATTTCTATCTGTTTCACCAACAAGTACACATTCTGGACCTAAATAAATAGATTTATTATCATCAAATATTTCAATTGATGTAATGTTATATGTCCCATTAATGCATAAAACCTCATCAGATGAAAGCTTTGAAATAGCTTCATTAATAGATTTTGAATCATCACTAAAGCTTTTTGGCTTATTATAATTTACTATTTTTTTATTTAATGTCTTAAATGATATTTCATCATCTAAGGCTTTAATAGTATATTCTGAGTTTGGGTTAAGACCATATATAGAAAAAACATTAGAAAGCTTAGATGCATAATACCTTCCATTTACATATACATCAAATGGCTCTTCTGCATAATAGCATAAATCATTTTCAAGCTCTAATGTTATAGCATTAGCTTCTATGAATAGTATTCTCATCTAAATCATCTCCTCCACTATGATCCCATAAATAAAATAGATATGAAATTAAAGTAAATACAGCAATTATTCCAACAATCCAAAGTCCTACTCCAAGATATCCTAGCTCATCTATATCTAAAAAGAAATATGGGAATCTTGAATCCTCACTAAAATATGCAAATCTTGTACCCTTTAGGATATATTGTCTTATAAAAATATATGGTAAATACATCGCAACAACCACTACCCACATCATAGGATACCAAGCCTTAAGGCTTCCTCTTTTATCAAATAAAAAGAAATCTAATACAGTCATTATAGGTACTATATAATGAATCATTAAATTATAAGGATAATATGTAGCCTTTTTAGAATAATCTGCAAGGAATAGCATATATATAATTCCTGTAACACAAATACATAATGTTGCGATTCCCTTATATTTTAATAGATATGTATTATATCCTGAAGTCTTATTGTCTATAACATCCTTAAGTGTTTTAATCCATACATAACCTAGCATAAAAAACACACAAATATTGCTTAGGTTTGTAAAATATCCTAAGGTTGTGCTTTTATAATAATATGCCATAAAAAATAAAGATATTAAAGAAATTGTAATTAATATGGTTTTATATATTAATGAAATTATTTTATTATCAATCATAATATTCCTCCATAAACACTAAATAGTATACCATAACAAAGCTTATTTTTATGGAAAAGGAATAACAAAAAAACTCTTTTTATTTAAAAAGAGCTTTTTATACTAATTATTTATTTAATAAAAATGATAATTCATATGCTAGGAAGGCTACCATATTTCTATCATTTTGTTGCCAGATACGCTTAATCTTAGTATCCGCAAACAATAAATATCCTAAAGGAGCTCCTGCAAATGTAACCTCCTTTATTAAACAAGAATAGATATGGTTCTCTCCACAATACATATGAAATGATCTCTTAGTTTCCTTATAATCAGAATAATTATTAACATTAATAATACCCTGTTCATCTAATAGTTCCTTAAGATCATTGAAGTTAGGAATACCTAAATCCTTACCATCACCTATATTTTTATATAGCACCTTGCCATTAATATAAAGATAAGCATGAGATAGAGATAAGAAATTAAGAATATATCCCATTGCCTCTACTGCCTTTTTACTTAAATCCTTCTTAGGATTTGTAAGGATTGAATGAATCTCCTGCATTGCTGATGTAGTAATTTCTACATTCTTTCTCATTTCAATATTCTTATGCTTTTCATCAACATAAATAATGAAGCAGTTTCTTCCCTTAGTCTTTCCTCTAAATAAAGCCTTAGTAGCCTTCATAAGAAGTGTATCATAATCAGATGCGTCACTTGGGAATAATGCACATCCTATTGTGGCAGTTATTGAAATATTAAGTGACTGAAATAAATCATTCTTTATTCTTATATGCTCATCCATAAGAGATTTTAGTCTCTTATGAATTGAATCATATGTATGCTCACCATGGAAGATTGCTATAAATTGGTCTCCATTTTGTCTTCCAACAAGTGCATCAAGTCCTACACCATTCTTTAAAATGGTAGCGAACTGTGATAATACAATATCTCCTACATGCGTACCATATGAATCATTAAGAAGCTTGAAATTATCAACATTTATTATAGCTAAGGCAAATGGCTTACCATTTGCTATAAGCTCCTTAGTATAATTAATAATATTCTCTCTATTAATTACATTTGTTAAGGAATCAATATATGTCGAATAATTCATATTTTTAAAATAATCTATTGTCATTAAATCAACATGTGCCATACTATGCACCCCCTATTACATCTTCTTTAGTACAAACTCTAAATATTCTAATGCCTTCTTAGTAAGTACACTATATCCAAAGAAATTAAGAACCTTATGATATAAATCCTCAGCTCTATATCCTTCGTTATAATACTCAATTAAAACATTTTGAATTTCCTCTCTTGGAATATCATAGATTTGTCTTTCATATCCCATTCTTACATAATCTATTTTATATATTCCTCTATCAGGCCAAATAACCTTATCAAAAAGATTATCAGTTTCCATATATCCAAATCTTTTTAAATGTGGAATAATAACATCTAAGGCCTTTCCACTTATTTTAGCTACACCAAATGCTTCTCTAAGCCTTTCCTTTAATGTGTTATATGTAAGTGGTCCCTCTGTGTTTATTATTGCCTCTAAATCATAATCAAGATTATCTAATACAATCTTATTTCCTTCATACATCAAATCAAGATTAAGTGGTTTGTAATCATCACATTTTATGTATTTTTTTGTTTGAATCGCCATATATACCCTCTCATATGTGTATCTTTATATTAATTATAGTTTATAACTTAATAATTTTCAATATATACGGCCAATAAAAAAGATGTAGGAAAACCTACATCCTTGTAAGCTATAATAGAAAATAATTATCCTCTACCTTAACCACATTAGCTTTAATAGCCTTTTCTCCAAACAGAATCTTATAAGCAGAACGAGTGTAATCTACACCATCAAGGCTTACTACAACATCTACCTTTTCTACAGATGTAATTTTATATACATCCTCATTTCTTCTAGCACTAATTAAAGCTTTTTCAATAACTGGCTTATCGCTAAGCCAAGCTATAATGTATCCATCAGCCTCATAATTCTTGGCATAGAATTGATTTCCATTTAAAATACTTGTTCCTCTATAAATAACATATTGCTCTGCATCCTTCTTGAATTCATCAGAAATCTTATTTTCTAGCTGAACATCATTGTATTTCTTTTTAATCTTTGAGAATAATCCATCCTTTTTAACTTCTTCATTTTTTTCAGAGTGTGAATCGTTATCCACTACCTCTGCATCAATTACATTCTTATCCTTCATTCTAATCTCTCCTTTTTTTAATCATTTCTTGCATACTGCATTATATAAAGCAATAATCTTAATATTTCTAAATAAATATATAATATTGAAAGCACTAATCCGAACGCAGCTACCCATTCAAAGCTCTTTATAGCACCCTCTTGAACATATAATGTAGCCTCATTAAAATTAAAGAATAGCATTACACATCCATATAATATATATAAAAACTCTAAAAATATTACCATTTTGTAGTATGACTTAATAACAGTTGCGGTATTATCAATATTAAATACTGTTAAAAGTATTAAAACAATTGATACAGCCACAATTGAGCATAATACTAATATAAACATGCTCCTTAGCTTAGATACATTCCTCATAGCTCCTGATGCAAATAAGGCAAGGCATACCGCAAAAATAACTGCTGTAGAGGCAACTGCGATAAGCGCAATACCTTGATAGAAATAATCAGCTACAAGTGTAATCATTCCAATAACTAATCCTTCAGAAATGGAATAAATAATAGAACATACCATAGCCTTTTTTGGATTACTTCTTCCTATAATTACTGTAATAAATCCTGCTATAAGTGCTACTAATAATGCCACAAAATAATAAACTAGATTTTGTGTATAGCTTATAAATAAACCACCAAGAATACCAGAAATGCCTGCAATTCCAAGTAATAATAATGTTTTTAGTGTAATACCCTGATAGGTTGCTGTATTTTCATTAGCGTATATACTTGTTGTTTCAACATTTGTATACATTGGATTTGAATAAATCAAATTACATCACCTCACGATATTAATTTTATCACATAATCATAATCCATTCAATTAATCGTAAGAAATTACACAATTTCACAAATTTAGAAGGCGAATAATCCCGTCTCCTCAATAGGATCCTCTTCAGGTAAATCACCGAAGGCTCCCATTTTTCTAAATTCCTCAGATAATGTTTGATTTAATCTAGTTCTCTTATTTACATCCTCTATAGATGTAAACATTTTTTCACTTCTCTTAGCCTTAATATTTTCAGCAGCTGATGGTCCAAGACCATCTACTGCCGCAAATGGAATACGAAGAGCACCATCTACAAGTCCACCCTCAATATTAAATACAGCTGAATCACTCTTTTTAATATCTACAGGTAAGAATCTTATACCACGAGCCTTAGCCTCAAGTACTACCTGAAGGGATGTAATTAAATCATCATCTTTTGCAGTACGTTGCCCCATACCAATAGACTCAAGATCCTTAATCTTCTTCTTAATATCAGCTTCATTACCAAGCATTGCATAAACATCATATGCCTTTGCTCTCTTTGATAGATATGCGCTATAGAACATCGCAGGCTTATAAACCTTGAACCATGCAATACGAAGTGCCATTATGATATAGGCAATAGCGTGTGCCTTAGGGAACATATATTCTATTTGCTCACAAGACCAAATATAATATTCTGGTACATTAGCCTCACGCATTTCCTTCTTGAAGTTTTCCCATCCCTGTGGGTCACCCTTCTTTTTATTTTTACGAACGAACTCCATAATTTTAAATGATTTTCCAGGGTCCATTCCAAATGCCATTAAATCGACCATAATATCATCTCTACATCCGATAACCTTATCGAATGTAAGTGTACCAAATCCTGTTGGATTATTTGGATTTACTAAATCCTGTGCATTTCCAAGCCATACACCAGTTCCATGTGAAAGACCTGATATTTTTACAAGCTCAGCAAATGTCTTTGGCATTGTATCAAGTAACATTTGTCTTACAAATGGAGTACCAAGCTCAGGTACTGCAAATGAAGCTACCTTAGAATCTATTTGCTCTGGCTTTAGGCCAATAGTTGTAGTTGAACCAAACAGTCCAAATACATTATGATCATCAAGTGGAATATCACGAGGATCAGAGAATGGGAATTCATCCTGATGCTCATGTACAATATCCATGAAATATTTAATAAGGGTAGGATCGTCATGTCCTAGTACGTCAAGCTTTAATAAATTATCCTCAAATGCATGATAATCAAAGTGAGTTGTTCTCCATTCGTTAGTATCATCATTTGCCGCATATTGAATAGGTGTTACATCAAAGATATCAATACGCTTAGGTACAACTACAATTCCACCTGGGTGCTGACCTGTTGTAACCTTAACACCTGTAATCTTTGTGGCAATTCTATCGATTTCACAATCACGCATCTTTATTTCATGCTTTTCTAGATAAGCCTTAACATATCCATATGCCTTCTTATCCTGGACAGTACCTACAGTACCTCCTCTAAATGAATTATCATATCCCATCATCTTTCTTACAAATAGGTGGGCTGTTGGCTGATATTCACCAGAGAAATTAAGATCAATATCTGGAATCTTATCTCCATGGAATCCAAGGAATGTCTCAAATGGTATATCATGACCATCCTTCTTTAATGGTTCTCCACACACAGGACACTTCATATCAGGAAGGTCATATCCTGAACCTACCTTTCTTAATACATCCTGTAGCTGTCTTTCATAATCATTTTGAATAAACTCCTCTTGATTAGGATTAAACTTAATTGCCATAAACTTACACTTAGGGCATAGGTAATGAGGAGGTAGGGCATTAACCTCAGTAATATTCATCATATTAGCGACAAGTGATGATCCAACTGAACCACGAGAACCTACTAGATATCCATGGTCTAATGAATCCTTAACCATTAGGTATGCCATAAAATATGTTGAATAATATCCTGAAGAAATAATAGATTTAAGCTCACGGTCAAGTCTTGCCTGTACAAATGGATGAACCTTCTCTCCATAACGTTTTAATACATTAGATGAAACAACATCCTTCATAGCCTGAACCATAGATGGATAACGGAATTCAGGATATGGATGATCCGCAAACTCATCATCTGCAGGAACATACATAGCTCCATCACCCTTCTTAAAGGCTACAATATCTTCAACCATATCAGCAACCTTATTGGTATTAGTTACAACTATTTCATAAGCCAAATCCTTTGGAAGATAATTAAATTCATCAAGCATTTCTGCAGTTGTTCTTAAATGAGCATTAGGTAATACCTTCTCCTTCATATATGAGGCAAGCTCATGGAATCCTCCTCCTGATTTAGGAGAATCAATTAAAATATTACGATACTTCTTATCCTGCTTATCTATGTAGTAGCATTCTGATGTAGCTACAACAAGCTTTCCTTGTGCCTTAGCTTCATCAATAATTTTCTTTACAGTATCCTGTACTATTTTAAGTCCATCACGAACATCAGAAAGCTCATTTATTATATGATCATATGAATGAATTGGCTGAACCTCAATTACATCATATTTTGAAATAGCATATTTTAATTCCTCATCTGAACGATTAAGGGCATTATCAAAAACATCACCAAATGAATTACCTGATAGGAATAATACTCCCTCATGGTATTTTTCAACAACAGACTGTAAAAGCCTTGCATCAGATGATACATGCTCTGTAAGGGCATCTGATACCATCTTAAACATATTCTTATAACCTGTTTGATTTAAGGCTATAACTCGAGCTCTTTTTGGAATAATATTCTTATATGCCTTTTCATTTTGATGAATCATACTATTTAACTCATTATAGTTCTTATATCCCTTAGCTAATACATCCACAATCATCTTACAGAATGCTTCAGCTAAAACTCTTGTATCATCATTAGCTCTATGGTGATGATCCTGTCTAACCTTAAAGAACTTAGCTACAGCCTTTAGGTTGAATTTTGTAAGCTCACCATAATAAATAAAATGCATAAGCCTTAGGGTATCAATTCCTAAGAAATCAATATCACCAAGACCTGTTTGTCTAAGCTTAGCACGAATAAAGCCAATATCGAAATCAGCATTATGAGCTACAATTATACAATCCTTAGAATATTCTACAAACTTCTTTAATGCTTCCTCTATAGACATAGCATTACAAACCATATCATTTGTAATAGATGTAATATTTGTAATACGCTCTGGTACTGGAATTAATGGCTTAACGAAATCATCATATTGATCAATAATAGCTCCATTTTTAACCTTAGCACAGGAAATTTCAATAATTGAATCATGATTTTGACTAAATCCTGTTGTCTCAATATCAAAGACAACATAAGTCGCATCCTTAAGATTCTTATCTCCCTTTCCATATGTAATATGTAGCTTATTATCATCAAGATAATCTAGGTCACATCCATAAAGTGGCTTTACAGATTTATCCTTTTCAGTCGCATGAAAAATATCTGATATAACATAAACTCCGTTATGATCAGTAAATCCCATAGCCTTATGTCCCCATGCCTTTGCGCACTTGATATAATCTGAAGCCTCGTTTAATCCATCAAAATTAGAAAGCTTAGTATGTACACAAAGCTCAACTCTCTTAACAGGAGCGTCATCATGACCATAATTAATATTCTTTACACCCATAACATCAAGTGTTGAAACACTTAATAAGACATCTCTCTCATACTGATCATACTCAACACGACCAGTAATTTCACAATTGATAAACTTACCCTTTGAAACAGATTCAGCAATTTCATTATATTTTTGAAGATTATTATCTCCTCTTACAAAGGCCTTAATTTTAATTGAATCAGTTTCATCTGTAATAGCTCCAATAAAAAGCTTTGCCCTCTTTAAATCTCTAACCTCAGCCTTAAAAATAGTACCAACTACCTTAAATAAGGCAGGCCCAACCTCATTTTGAAATTTTGAAAGACCCTCCATATCAGAAGGTATATTTTTGATTTCATAGGTATTATATGAAAACTTAAAGTTCTTATCCTTTTTAATAGACATTTCCTTAGCCTTTTCTTGTTCAGAAAGGCGGGCTTTAATCTCACGAAGCTCAAGCTCCTCCTTTTTCTCTAAAAGAGCTCTAGCTTCTAATGTTTTTTTCTTTTCCTCTTCAGATTCCTCAATTTTTACAAAAACCTTTAAGCCATAAAGAGAATTAAGATCTTTCTCTAATTCAGATGCGATATTAAGATTTGCATCTGTAATTTCATCAACAAAAACAGTAATTATATTCCCACTATGTTCCTTTTTGAATTCCTTAAATGGCTCAATTAAGGTAGTTTGTTTTAATTTCTCATCAATACAGAAATCAAGATATTCAATTATAGAATCGCTATCAAGCTCATTTCTATTATATTTAACATTAAGTTTAACATGTGATTCTGCATTCTCGAATAAACTATTATTTTTAGAATAAAAATCTTGACGTTCATGTAAGGTTAAAGCCTTATCAATTGTAACGTCAAGATTAAATGTCTTAGTTTTCTTTTCAAGAACGATACGATCTAATGTTAAGCTATTATGTTCAAAATCAAAAGCCTTAGCTTCCTTTAGTGAATCAATATAGCTCATAAAATCTTCCCCTTCTTTTTATTGTTGTATATCTGTTTTCTTAACCCTAACTATATTTCTTGAAGCAATACCCATAAATATAAATGAAATAATAACTCCTAAATAGAAAAGATATGAAAAATTAATTAAAGCTCCCACAATATACGCTACAAAAGTCCAGCTCATTGCGTATACCGCAATTCTTCCTCTTATCCTTCTTGGAAGGAATGGATTAAAATATTGTCCTGTATATATTAAAATTAAAAGAACAACTCCAAACTCAATAAGCATTGAGACAAGTGCTGTAGCTAGCTGTGTTGGCACAACATGTGCTTTATATGCATCATATGCGACATTAATTAAATCAAGAAGCTTATAAACTTCAGCAAATGACTTTTGCTGAACCTTTGAAAAATCAAGTGATGAATCATTAAGTGAATTATAATAAACTGTCTTTAATGTAGCCTCACTTGATGTTCCACCCTCATAAACAACTACATAATATTCCTCATAAAACACTAAGCTTAATGTGGCCTTAGTTTCCTTTGTATTAAAGGCTACTGCCATACCACCATCAGAATAATATCCTACATTTGAGCTATTAAGCTTATTATCCTCAATTTTGTATGAAATTGAAGAATCATTATATATCTCCTGATATAGCTCTGTGGCATCAGAATATAATACACCACCAACATTTGTATATTGAACAATAGATGGTGTAGCACATAATACGAACATTAAAACAAAATACAAAATAACTCTCCATAGCTTATCAGCTAAATACTTGCCAATAAACTTTGGTCTAAATAGACTATCTAATAAACGCATACCATACCATCCTTTCTATCATATTGTTTAGCAATTAAGATTATAACATAAATTTATGTTAAATACACCAATAAATATGATAAAATTAAATTGGTGATTTTATAATGCTAATGAATGATGAAAAGCACTACAACACATTAAGTGCATACTATAAGCAAAAATATAATAGCAAGGTATGTAAGATTTCCTTAAACGCTGGATTTAGCTGCCCAAACAAGGATGGTACTAAGGGATTTGGTGGATGTAGCTACTGCTCAAAAAGCGGTTCTGGTGATTTTGCAGGAAATAGGTATGAGCCTCTTGAAATACAATTTAATAAAATTAAAGCTATAATGACTAAAAAATGGCCAGATGCCTATTTCATACCATACCTTCAAGCAAACTCAAATACATATAAGCCTCTTAATGAGCTTAAAAATATATATGAGCCTCTTCTTACAATAGACCCTAAGGTCATAGGATTATCTATAGCTACAAGATGTGATTGCCTTGAGGATGATAAAATTGAATATCTTGCAGAATTAAATAAAATAAAGCCTATACAAATAGAGCTAGGGCTTCAGACAATACATGAAGAAACTGCACAACTTATAAATAGAGGCCACACATTAGATGAGTTTAGTCAATGTGTAAAAAAGCTTAGAGAAAAAAATATAGAGGTTGTAGTACATATCATAAATGGTCTTCCATATGAAACCAAGGAAATGATGATAGAGACTGCAAAATATTTAAACACTCTTGATATTCAAGGTGTAAAAATACATTCTCTTTTAGTTTTAGAGGAAACAAAAATGGGAGAGGATTACAAAAAGAATCCTTTCCCAATACTAACACTTAATGAATATAGAGATATCGTAATTGAGCAAATAAGAAATCTCAACCAAAATATCATCATTCACCGCCTTGCGGCTGATGGTGTAATAAATGATTTAATAGCACCTAAATGGACCATCAAAAAGATGGTTGTAATGAATGAAATAGATAAGGAAATGAGAAAACTTAACGCATGGCAGGGAGATTATATTTTAGGGAATTCCTGATAAAATATAGAATACCTATCATTAAATACCTCTTTATTAATTGTCTCAGATATTTCAGGACAAATAATACTAAAAATAATTAAAAAGCGATGTGCCTCATCCTTTGATATATTGTGAGGTAAGACAAAGCTTTTAAAGAATGTCATAATTGTCTTAGTAAGCTTTACAATTTCAAATTGTTCTAAAAGCTTATTACAATTCTTAACAAATTCAGTAAAATAAATATTATCAAATGCTTGATTTAAGAAAGGCTCCTCAAAGGCCTTTTTTATTTCCTGAAGCATTCCCTTATATAAATCTAAGGCCTCTAATGTCTCTTTTAAATCATCACTATGAGAATTATTACTTAAAAGATATAGCCTATACGCATCACTTGAATATCTTTCTAGTATTTCATTTACAAATGAAACACCAAGCCTCTGCTGCTCTCCTAAAGAATCAATATCCATAGGACTATCGTTTATAACAAATATCCTCTTATATGGATTATATTCCTTGCCAATATCCTTAAAATACATATTAAAAATTATATTATATAAAACTTCTTCAAAGGCAGTATCAGCATAAAGAATACCAATAGTCTCATTAAAATCATTATAAATAGAGCTACTATTATAAAAATCATCTCCACCAGTAAGAGAATCATACATCTTAGCATATATATTTGATAAGCCTAGAACAAATCCTCTATTAAATGTCATCTTTGAAAGCTGAATTCTATTATCAAGCTTATCCTCATTAAAGGCACAAGGCTTAAATCTATTATTAAAATATATTGGGTAATACATATCATCAAGAACTGTAATTTCACCTAGGTAATCAACACCTGCAGGAATTAAAATACCAAGATCATTGAAGGATGTAATAATTAAATCCATATCTGAAGGCTTTAAATATATACTTCCCATACCCTCTTGAATAAACGCATTACATACCTCTTCACGACCCATATCCTCACTTAAACCATCAAGGAAATCTGATTGAATAAGTATTCTATCATCATCAAGGCAGATATTTGGATCAAGACCAAGTGATGAGGCGAACATATAATCAAGAGTATCTATTGTAGGAATTCCTACATGAATAGCCTCATCATATTTATATGATGCGAAAACATAAATATCCTTAAATGTTAATGGATTTTTTAAAACAACTCCTGTAAAACAATCCATATCACTTTCCTCAAGGACATAATTTGAAACACTAATATACTCATCTGGTGTAGTATACATTAAGACATCTATAAGCTTAGGATTTAATGCTATAAAGGAAATACCTCCTATAAGCTCTGGATTATCTAGGTCAGCCTTAATAGAAAAATCATGATTTTTAATATTAATGCTAAGACCCTTTTTACATCCTAGGAAATCAAATATTTTATTCTTTATTTCATCATCAACCTTTAAATCATTAATATTTTTAATAAGCCCATCAAATTTTGATAAATCAATTACAAAGACATCCATAGTCTTTACATATGCATCCTCTTTGCTATCCTTAAAAACATATTTATCATTTACAAGCTCAACACATGATCTAGGATATACCTGATGTGAGGTAAAATCTGTAAATACCTCTTTCCTCTTAAGCTTAATATAGCCCTTGCTATACATTTCCTTAAATATTTGCTGAACAAATTTTATACTAGTATTATCACTAAGTGATATTTCCTTTTCAGAATCAAAGCCAACATTAAGATCACATAGCTCAAGCCTATGTGTTCTTCTAAGAGCTTCTATTCCCTCTCCTCTTAATCTAGAATAAGAATAGGTTATATCATTTAAATTATTACAAATTACAGGATACATTACATTATATCCCTTCATTCTATAAGCCTTATTTAGGACATCAGAAAAAATGGTAGGAAATAGGTTTTTATTATTAAAGCCATTATTAACTACCTGGTATGGAGTTGTATAAAGATATCTTTTTGGTTTAAATCTATCATGCTCTATTTTAAAAACACGCTTATTATTCCAGTCATTATAGAGTTCTCCCATCTTCTCCTCACCGCCTATACTTAAATTATACATTTAAAGGCCTTAAATTAAAAGAAAAAAGGAATGAATTTCTTCATTCCATAATATATTTATAAAAATTACTTAGCTTGTTCTGCCTCAATGTAATTTACAAGGTCTTGAACTGTCTTAATATTTTGAGCTGCATCATCAGAAATTGATACATTAAACTCATCCTCTAAAGACATAATAACCTCTACGGCATCAATAGAATCAGCTCCAAGATCCTCCTTTAAATTAGCTTCAGGAGTTACCTTATCAGCCTCAACACTTAGCTCATTTACAATAATTTCTTTTACCTTATCAAAAACCATTTTTTTACAAATCCTTTCCCAAAAAATCTAACTTGATTTTACCAAATATAGCTATATTTGTCAATTATTTGTAAATATATTGATTAACAATTGCCTCAAGCATTTCTTGACGTCCAGAATTATTTATGATTTGATCATTTTCAAGTGCATATTTAGACAATGCTTCAAAATCAGTCTTACCTGATACTATAAGAGCCCCAATACCACTATTATATGATGCATAACGCATATCCTTGAAGTTTTCAAGCACCTTATCCTCGTATAGGGCTGCCGCTACCTTTAATCCCTTAGCAAATGTATCCATACCCGCAATATAGGCAATTAAAAGATCATCTGTTTCAAAGGATCCTCTTCTAACCTTCGCATCAAAATTAAGTCCTCCCGGATTTAAGCCACCTGCAAGTATAACCTCATACATTGCCATTGTAGCATCATAGATATTTGTTGGGAATTGATCTGTATCCCAACCAAGAAGCATATCTCCTTGATTTGCGTCAATTGAACCTAATGCTCCATTAATTCTTGCCATATTAAGCTCATGCTGGAATGTATGTCCTGCAAGAGTTGCATGGTTAGCCTCAATATTAACCTTGAAATATTTTTCAAGATTATATTTTCTTAAAAATCCAAGTACAGTTTGAGTATCAAAATCATATTGATGCTTTGTTGGCTCCTTTGGCTTTGGTTCAATTAAAAATTGACCCTTAAATCCAATCTTTTTAGCATAATCTACAGCCATTTGAAGGAAGCGTGCAAAATTATCAAGCTCTAAGTCAGTCTTAGTATTTAGAAGTGTTTCATATCCTTCTCTTCCACCCCAGAATACATAATTTTCTCCACCAAGCTTTTTAGTTATATCAATGGCCTTCTTAACAGAGGCTGCTGCATATGCAAATGCATCTGCATTGCATGATGTGGCAGCACCATGAACAAATCTCTTATGATTAAATAAATTAGATGTTCCCCATAAGCACTTAATTCCTGTTTCCTTCATTTTTTCAAGCATATAGTCTGAAATCTCATCTAATGCCTCATGGAAATCACTAAGCTTCTCACATGGATAAGCAATATCTAGGTCGTGGAAGCAAAAATATTCAATTCCAAGCTTCTGCATGAATTCAAATCCAGCATCAACCTTATTCTTTGCCATCTTCATTAAATCCTTATGCTTCCATGGTCTATCCATAGTAGGACCTCCAAATTGATCCTCACCCATAGCTCCTAGTGTATGCCACCATGACATAGCAAATCTTAGATGCTCCTTCATTGGCTTTCCAAGAACTAACTCCTCTGCATTATACTCCTTAAATGCTAATGGGTTCTTAGACTTAGGTCCCTCATATTTTATTCTTCTTACCTGTGAAAAATATTTTTTCATTTACTTAATCTCCTTTTCCATTTCAAATAATATCTTATTCTGCTTATAAAGCATTTTATAAACCTCAAAATATTTTAAATAAGCTCTATAATCATTAAGCCTTGGCTCAAATGAATCACGAAGTGTGATTATTTTCTTACATGCATCCTCAACATCAGAATATATGTTATCAGCTACCATCGCAAGTATTGCGACTCCTAAAGCTCCTGCCTCATCTAAATCAACTCTTGATACAGTATGATTTAGCATTGATGCTAAAATCCTACACCATTTAGGATTTCTAGCTCCTCCACCTGATATTAAAACCTTTGATGGAGTAAATCCTAAAAGGCTATAGCAATCCTTCATAGAATATGAAATACCCTCTATTACAGCCTTTGTCATCATATCCTTTGTTGTATTATTACGAATACCTATAAACATTCCTGTTGCGTTAGGATCAAGATTTGGAGTTCTTTCACCCATTAAATATGGAAGATATATTAATCCATTACATCCAGCAGGAATATTATCTATATTACGAGTAATATAATCATATGATGAAAGACCATCTGCCTTAGCTAGAGAGGCTTCATATTGACATAGATTTTCCTTATACCACTTTAAACTATTACCACAACCATTTGTAACACCCATAGTATGATATTTATGTGGTAGGGCATGATGGAAATATTGTAATCCATTATTCTTAATCTCTAAATCCTTTAAAGACGCAAATACAACTCCACTAGAACCAAGAGTAATTGAAACATCCTTGCATCCTACAATACCATTACCAATCGCAGAGGCTGCTTGATCTCCTGCACCTCCTACAACGAAGGTTGTTGTTTTAATACCTGTTTCTTCACTGATTTTTTCCAAAATTGTACCTGTTATATCTGCAGATTCTACAATTTCAGGAAGTATTTTTCTATCAATTCCAAAATATGTAAGTATCTCATCTGAATAGCATTCATTTTTAAGATCTACCATCTGCATACCTGAGGCATCACTATATTCAGTTTTAAACTGTCCTGTTAAAACATATCTAATATAATCCTTTGGAAGCATTACCTTATCAATTTGTTTATAAATATCAGGCTCATTATTCTTAACCCATAAAAGCTTAGCTAAGGTAAATGCTGGCATCGGGTTATTACCTGTTATTTCTCTTATCTTATCTTCTCCAAAGGCTTTAATTTCTAAAGCCTCATGAACAGTTCTATTATCACACCAGATAATAGAATTTCTTAAAATATTATCATCTTTATCAAGCAATACAAGCCCATGCATTTGACCAGATAATCCAATACCTCTTATTTCATCAGGATCAACACTAAGCGCTATATCCTTTAAAACACTTATAGCCGCATTCTTCCAATCATTAGGATCCTCCTCTGCATACCCATTCTTTGGGGTAATAATATCATATTCATAAGATGAGGTCTTATGAATATGACCTAAGCGGTCAAAAAGAACTGCCTTTGTTGAAGAAGTCCCAATATCCATTCCTATATAATATTTCATTTTTTCACCTCTAAAAACGCTATCATAATATTTATTATACAAAAAAAGAGAGAATTTTTCTCTCTTTTTAATAATTTTATTCAATTGTTATATTATTTGATACCATTGTTTAATTCACCTTCGATGATTCTAGATATATTTTGAAGCATTTCATATGCTTCATCTAATAAATCTAGATATTCCTCTAAAAGTGGTGTATTCATAATATCTTCTTTAATAGCCTTAAGCCTTTTTTCATCTAATGCGGCTTGATTTACTAAATCATAATGCTTAGCATTAATAAGATTTTTTTGAATGCTTTTCATCTCTAAAATCTTATTTTTAAGCTCTGGATTATTATCTATAATTTTCTCAAGCTCATGAAGCCTTTTTACAAAAGGAAGATTTGAAATAGCATTTATAAGCTCCTCTTTTGGCTTACAAATATTATTCATCGCAAAGCTCTCCTACAATAAACCAAGTCTTAGCCTCTGTTACCTTAACCTTAACCTCAGTACCAACTATATCCTTATTTTTAGCCTTGAAATGGCATAGCTTATTATGACGTGTATATCCACACATCATATCAAGACCATTCTTACTTTCACCATCAACTAAAACTTCTACTACCTCACCGATAAATCTTTCATTACCCTTTAAGGCATATTCATTTATTAAATCATTTAGCTTATAAAGCCTTTGATCCTTTTCCTCTGGTGTTACATTATCCTTCATCTTAGCCGCAGGTGTACCCTCTCTTGGAGAATATACAAATGTATAGGCTCCATCAAACTCACAATATCTTACAAGATCTAGGGTATGATTAAATTGCTCCTCTGTTTCATTAGGGAATCCTACTATAATATCTGTTGTAATAGCAATTCCTGGTACTCTTCTTTTAAGCTCATCTATTATATAATGGTATCTTTCCATTGTATATTTACGATTCATTGATTTTAAAATATCATCATCACCTGATTGAACAGGTAGGTGAAGCCATGGAATTACATGCTTGCATGTAGCCATTGCGTTTATTGTTTTTTCATCAAAATCTCTAGGATGAGATGTTGTATATTTAATTCTATCAATACCTATCTTGTCTAAATCCTGTAATAAATCTCCAAATGAATAATCATCATATTTGTCCTTACCATAGGCATTTACATTTTGTCCAAGAAGGGTAATTTCCTTATATCCTAATTCCTTAAGCTCCTTAACCTCATTGATAATATCCTCCTTATCACGAGATCTTTCCTTACCTCTTGTATAAGGTACAATACAATATGTACAGAACTCATCGCAACCAAACATAATATTTACCCAAGCCTTATGCTTAAGCTGACGCTTTACAGGAGCTCCCTCAAGTATACTTCCTTGAGTTGATAATACCTCTATTACTTTGCTCTTTGACATATATGCTTCATATAATAGCTTTGGAAGATTTCCAATATTATGTGTTCCAAATATTAGGTCAATATGAGGATATGATTCCATTATCTTTTGAGTAGCCTCAGGCTCCTGTGGCATACATCCAGATATTCCAATTATCATATCAGGATTAGTTTTCTTCATACCCTTAAGTCTTCCAAGTACTCCCCAAACTCTATTTTCTGCATTTTGTCTTATTGCGCATGTGTTTAAAATAACGACATCTGCATTATATTCATCATCGCTTTGTGTATATCCTAATTGCTCAAGGATTCCTACCATAACCTCAGAATCGGCTTCATTTCCTTGACAACCATATGTTAAAACACTATATGTTTTTCCATTTCCAATACCCTTATATTGATCCTTTAGGGTATAAAAAACCTTTAATGTTTCCTCTTTTCTACGATTACGTGCCTCTTGAAGTGATGGCACACTAAGCTTAATCTTCCTCATATAAAATCACCGCCTTCTATTATAATATAATAGGGAAGAAAAAAGCAATTAAAAAATTACTCTTTAATTGCTCCTATTCTTTCAATTGTATTCTTATGACCATTTATATCAAGTATTACTGCGTTAAATTGTAATGCAGTATCCTCTGTTACATTTGTTGGAGTATATATACCTGTTCTAAATCTTTCGATTATAGCATTAGCATCATCTCCAAGAACACCATTTAATGGTCCTGTCATTCCAATATCAGTTACATATAGAGTTCCCTTTGGAAGAACTCTTGCGTCTGCTGTTGGTACATGTGTATGTGTTCCTACTATTGCATCTACCTTACCATCAAAATCTAGGCCAAAGGCTATTTTTTCTGATGTAGCTTCAGCATGCATATCTACTATAATATAATCTGTTTTACCCTTTACATCTGATAAAATTTTATCCATTACTGTAAAAGGATTATCTAGTGACATATTATTCATATATACTCTTCCAAGTAAATTAACAATTGTAATCTTCTTTTCATTATAATTTAGAGTAAGATATCCTGCACCTAAATTAGAATTAAAATTAGCAGGTCTTATGACCTTTGAATCATTAATATAATTCTTGATATCTCTTTGAGAGAATGTGTGATTTCCCATTGTTATTGCAAAAACACCCATCTTCATTAATCTATCATAATCCTTTTTACGAAGTCCCCTACCATTAGTAATATTTTCAGCATTAACTATGATAATATTAATTTTATGATTTTGTCTAATTCTTGGAAGGTTTTGTTCAAGATATAGCAATCCTGCTTCTCCTACAATATCTCCTATAAATAATATTCTCATAAATATTCAACCCTTCTAACAAAAAGCACCTATACCTTATATGATATAGGTGCATTTTTCTTACTTAGCTACGTCTACTGCACGTGTCTCACGAATAACAGTAACCTTGATAGTTCCTGGGTAATTAAGCTTTGCTTCTACCTGCTCCTTAATCTCTCTTGCAACCTTGATAGTCTCAAGATCATTAATTTGCTCTGGGTTAACAATAACTCTTACCTCACGTCCTGCTTGAATAGCATATGATGATTGAACACCCTTTACGCTATTAGAGATTTCCTCTAGAGCCTCTAGACGCTTTGTATAATTTTCTAAGCTATCACTACGAGCACCTGGACGAGCAGATGATAATGCATCAGCTGCAGCTACAAGCACTGCAATAACGCTCTTAGGAGGTACATCCTCATGGTGAGATGCAATTGCATCTATAACCTCCTTAGGCTCATGATACTTTTGAGCTAGCTCTACACCAATTTCTACATGTGAACCTTCAACCTCATGGTCTACAGCCTTTCCAATATCATGTAGTAATCCTGCTCTACGAGCAAGCATTTCATTTTCACCAAGCTCAGCAGCAAGCTTTCCTGCTAAGAATGATGTTTCTAATGAATGCTGTAATACATTTTGTCCAAATGATGTACGATAATATAATCTACCTACTAAACGAACTAAATCAGGATGAAGCTTTCCGATTCCAGCCTTAAATATAGCTTCCTCTCCACGCTCACGAATATCCATCTCAATTTCGTTACGACATCTTTCAACAACCTCTTCAATTCTAGCTGGATGGATTCTTCCATCACTTACTAGCATCTCAAGAGATTTCTTAGCGATTTCACGACGAATAGGATCGAAACAAGATACAACTACTGCATCTGGTGTATCATCAATAATTAAATCTACTCCAGTCATAGTCTCGATTGCTCTAATATTACGTCCCTCACGTCCAATAATACGTCCCTTCATTTCATCTGATGGGATTGTAACTGTTGTAACAGTTGTTTCACCAACAGTCTCTCCTGCATATTTCTGGATAGCCATTGATAAAATATTTTTAGCATTGTTTCTAACCTCATTACGAGCCTTGTCTTCCTCTTCCTTGATATATGCTGCAATTTCTGTAGCCATATCCTCCTTAACACGCTCCATAATAAGCTTTGAAGCTTCCTCCTTAGATAATCCAGAAATCTCAACAAGCTTTTTCTCTTGTTGCTCTAACGTTCTTTCCACTTTGTTATTTAGTTGTTCTAATTCAATTTTCTTTTCATCTAATTTTGATTCTTTAACATTTAATAATTCTTCACGACGATCTAGATTTGAACTACGTCTATCTAAAGAATCCTCACGTTGATTAATCTTATTCTCTAATTCAACGACTGTTTGCTTTCTCTCTCTGATATCCTGTTCAGCATCCTGCTTCATAACGAATATCTCTTGCTTAGTTTCAGCAATGGATTCTTTCTTAATACGGTCACACTCAGCCTCTGCATTCTCAATAAGCTTATCTGCAGCTTCCTTACCCTTTAAAAATGCATTCTCATCAGCCTTAGCCTTTAGCTTCTTACCAATGAATAATCCAGCAAGTGAACCAACACCTAAACACAAAATGAAGCCTACGATCATTCCAATAATTAGTCCTGTACCAATTAGGAACATTCTTACACCTCCACTTTTGTCTTTATTAAAATTTTAAATATAATTAAATGTATTAAATTACATTTCAAATTCCATTTATTATTATAACTTATAAAAGCGTTTTAGTCAATGCAATATACTCTCTTAATTTAATTAAAAAACTCCTAATTTTTTCTTGTAAATACTCCTTTATTATATTAAAATTATATTATAATTAAAAGAAAAGGTGATCAATATGTCATACCTACAGGATGATAAGAATACATCATTTGACTCACTTGATGGAAGCTATTCATCACTTACTATAGATGAAGAGATACAATCAAATGAGGTTATAGTAAATAAGATTACAAAGCCTAAAAAGCAAAAAGCATTTGTAAGCAAGATTAATAAAGAGAATAAAATCGCAACAAAAATATATAAGACTAGAAAGTTTCTTATAATAGGAGCATTCCTATTATTCATATTAATAACTATTCCAGTCGCATATATTGTTGAATACAATATTACTAAGGTTGAGCTATTCCCAAGTGATAGCTACAACTATCTATCAAGCCCATCAAAGCTTGATGATTTTGATTTTGATTTTTATGCAACATATTATGCTGAGCCTAACGATGAGGAGGATACGCATGATATAACATTTAGCGCTACAGCTAAGAATTTTAGCTCTAGCTATTCATATAAATCAATTACAATGACTGTAGCTATAGGAGATAGACATTGGACTAATAATTATAAGGAAGGTAGTTCAAAGACAATTAAGTCTTCTGCCACTTCATCATCTTCCGCAAGCTCTGTAACCTATACATTATCTGATTATTCATTTGAATATCCAAAATCAAAATGGTTATTTGTAAAAACAAACCATCCAACAGTTTGGGTATTACTTGAATATAGTAGAACTAAATCATCATCTTCTACTGAAACTATAGCTTATGTCTTAACATATAGCTATAGTGATTGGTATAAGAGTGGAGTAACAGAATTAGAATAAAAGCCTAATCTTAGGCTTTTTATTTTGAAGGAGGAAAATTAATGGATACAGAGGAATTTGTATTATATTCATTAAAATGCCGTGAGGATTTTTTAAATATCCTATCCGATTTAAAAGAAACAAATATGGAAATGATTCCAAGAGGTGAGGATTCATTTTATCTTAAAAGGGTTTATGAGGAATATGAGAAATATCTACATAAGCTTTATGATGATTATAAGGCTATGTATAATATTGATGTAGATTTTCTTGATATAACATATGATTTTCTTACAACAATAAAAGAACAATCAGAGGATTCAACATATATTACAAGAGATGAAAGATGCCTGCATCTTACATGTATGGAATATAATATTATTGTTGATATTCATAAGTTCTGTTATGAATTATTTAGTATAAATCATGAATTAAGAGAGCATGACTTCTTCCATGGTACATGGCTTACAGGACTTTTAAGAGAGGGTAAGACAACCGTTGAAGAATTCCGTAATGAATCATATTATGATATAGATAATTTTAATCATATTACACTTCCTGATGATACAAAATATCTTGATGATAGTAAGATGATAGATATTTATTTACTTGCGGAGGTATCAGATATAAAGGAAAGTAAGGATTATGATGATTTTTTCGCACTTTTATACACTCTTCGTCGTCAAGGATATGTTAGTCAAACACTTTATAGATATTTCATAACACTTGAAGATGTACTTAGAATGAAGAAAGGAATAATTAAGGATATAAGCTATACTATAATTATTTGCTGTATAATACTAAGTGTTGGAATATTTTTTGCATATGAAATGATATATTAAAAAAGTGGAAGATTTTTCTTCCACTTGTTTTCATTCCTGCTGTAATAATGTTACATCACTGAAGTTTCCTGAATATGTCTTAAGTAATGCTTCCTCTATCATATTCATCTTTTCTTCATAAATGATACCCTACTCTTAATAGATAGGAGCATATTTTCAAAGACAGAAAGGTTTGGAGCTGTACCCCTTAATGGATCCTGATATACCACTCCAATTTCTTTAGCACGCTTATACTGAGGAATTCCGTTTAAAAGCTTATCTTGAACCTCTCATGATTAAAAACATAAGATTCTAACTTCTAATATCGTTATAGAGACTATAACGGCATAGATATAATGCTGATAAAGTTGCCTAAATCCTGTCTAGAAGACACATTATATCTATCTAACATATTAGACTATTAGCTAAATAACATTTAATAATACTTTGAAAGTATTATATGTTAATTTTGTTCCACTCAAAGCTAAAGAAGCTTTTGTCTCTAGCTCTGACCTTGAATTCACATCCAAGGGTTTTAATGTCTCTCTTATATAATATCTTGCTGCGATATTATATGATGCACTCAAATCACAATTATATATCTTTCCGCTTACAAATTTGCATATAGAATAATTATCATTATCTCTTTCTACCTCTCCAGATCCATCATAAGCATATTTGCTTGTCCCATTTGGATTAACCGTTGATACTCTTATTCCATTTCTATGCGCCATTTCATATGCTTTATTATATATTGCTATTTTTCTCCAGCGATGTAATCTTGCTCTAAAAGATCTTTTTGCTCTTTTGAATTTATGTTTTAAATTCTCAAATACTATTACATCTACTCCATATGATAAGCATATTTTAATAATTTGATTTGCAGTATGATTAACTATATTTTCATTAATTGAATTTATTTTATTATTAATATGTAGATTCCTTAAATATTTATAATTGCCACTATTCCTTTGTATTTTTCTTTTCTTATTAAGTAAATGATTCATTAGGTCTTTGTTATTAGTATTAATAAAATGTCTTCCTAAAATAGTGCCTTCATAATTCATTATACTTATTGTGGCATCATTATTTACACCTAAGTCTACTCCACATATTATTCTTTTATTTAATTCTTTATCTTGAAACTTTAAATCTTCAATTTCAAATGAAAATTTAATATATATCTTTTTTCCTATAATCTTTATTTCAGGATTATATCTTTTCCCATTTATTTTATTTATATATTTTAAATCATTTTTCTTTAATTTAAATTCTTCATATTTCCAATCATTATCTTCATATATCTTTAATGCTATTTTATTATTAGATATCATTTTATACATATTACCTTTATAAAATGATGGTAATGAATTACATTTAGATAAGCTTGGTTCTCTTTTTTTAAATTTCTTTCCATTTGATATTTTATTATATCTTTCTTTTTTATAATTATCTAAATTAGATTTATATGAAAAAATATGTCCAATAGCTTTTGATTCTATATCTCTTAATAAATAACATGGAAGCTTATAATAAATTGAATCAAAATCATATTTTGCAATATTATTCTTTGTGTTATGTATTAAATGTTCTAAATACATTCTTCCTTCTAAATTATTTAATTCATTTATTTCATCATAATGCTTCAACACTACATCACATACATAATTTAATGCAGAATTATATAAAGCTAATGTATTAGCTACTATATGTCTTAATTTATTTGTATTATTTATAACTTCAACATTGTAGCTAACAACACTCATATTATCCCTTCTTCAAATCTTCATTCCCTTGATTTATAATATATTCTTTAATATTATCCATTATATTATCGCTTGTAGTAGCTATATAGTATGAAGGACTCCATATATGTCCTCCATATAATAGTTTACTTAATTCATTCTTATGTTTTTGATTTAAAAGCCTTGCGGATACACCTTTTAATGTTTTCATTACTACAGGAATAGAATCCTGTGGTGATAATCCTAATAACATATGGACATGATCTTTATCCGTATTTATTTCAACAAGCTCATAATTATTGTTTTTACAAATATTAGTAATAATGTCTATAAAATCATCTTTGATATCATCTACTAATATTTTATGTCTATATTTAACACACCAAACAATATGATAATATAAATCATAAACATATCCTCTACCATGCTTCATAATGTGAATACCTCTATATATATTATACCATTTTTAATGACATATGCATAGTAAAAAATAGATGTTATATACTTTAGTATATACTTTTAGAAAAATCATTGACATATGCAATATTATTTTATATATTTTATTAATTTTTATAAAAAATGATATAAAAAAAGCCTAACTCGTAAATCAATTAACGAGTTAGGCTCTAGTTCATCATTTGTATTTTTTTTGTCAGCAAAGAGAAAAAATAAGATGTAGCCAAGCTACATCTTATTGCATATTTTCTCTAATTTTTGTCTCAATCTCAGAAGCTACATCAGGATTTTGCTCTAAATATTCCTTAGTCTTTTCTCTTCCTTGACCGATCTTTTCTCCGTTATAAGAATACCAAGCACCAGACTTTTGAATGATATCAAGCTCAACTCCTGTATCAACAAGCTCTCCTGTATGGCTTATACCCTTACCATAGATAATCTCTACTGCACAAGACTTAAATGGTGGAGCTACCTTATTCTTTACAACCTTAATATTAGTCATATTACCAACAATAGCTGTACCATCCTTAATAGCCTCTCCACGTCTAATCTCTAAACGTACAGATGCGAAGAATTTTAATGCTCTTCCTCCTGTTGTAGTTTCAGGATTTCCAAACATAATTCCAACCTTCTCACGAATTTGGTTAATGAAGATAGCAACACAATTAGCCTTAGCTATTGCTCCTGATAGCTTACGCATAGCCTGAGACATAAGCCTTGCTTGTGTACCAACCATAGATTGTCCCATATCTCCATTAAGCTCTGCTTCAGGTACAAGAGCCGCAACTGAGTCAATTACAATAACATCAATTGAACCAGACTTAATTAATGCCTCAGCAATATCAAGTGCTTGCTCTCCACTATCTGGCTGAGATAGGATTAGATTTTCAATATCTACTCCAAGGTTTCTTGCATAAAGTGGATCTAGTGCATGCTCTGCATCAATAAATGCAGCAAATCCACCTTCCTTTTGTGCATTCGCAATCGCATGTAATGCGAATGTTGTTTTTCCTGAAGATTCAGGACCATAAATTTCGATGACTCTTCCCTTTGGATATCCACCTACACCTAATGCGTTATCAAGTGCAAGAGATCCTGTAGGAAGTACATCAATTTTTTGAATTGGCTTATCACCAAGTCTCATGATTGAACCATTACCATATTGCTTTTCAATATCCTTTAAAGCCTTATTTAGGGCTTCTTCACGTTCATTCATAAAATCACCTCCATAATATATATTGCAAAAATATATTACTTTTTACTAAATTGATTTTAAAATTATTTTTCTATTCTTCCAGAAATAATCAATTCCAGATACAACAGTTAGAAGTGTTGCTATCATAAACACAACAAATCCAGCACACTCTACCCACTTATTAGCTTCAAAGAAGAATAAAATTGTTAAAGCTACCATAGTAGATGCTGTCTTCCACTTTCCAAGCTTTGAAGCTGCAATAACATCTCCATTACCTGCAGCTACAAGTCTAATACCTGAAACCATGAACTCACGAATCATAATACAAACTACAGCCCATAATGGTACTACTGTAGAGAATATTCCTAATATTGATCCCTGTGCTAATAATAAGAATAATGCTGTAAATACTAAGCACTTATCAGCTAATGGGTCAGCAAACTTACCAAATGTAGTTACAAGATTGTATTTTCTTGCAATCTTTCCATCTAGCATATCAGTAAGTGATGCTAAAACGAATAATATCGCATTTATAAAATTAGAATAGCTGATATTTAAGAAAATATCATTATTTCTAAGATATGGAATGTAATAAATGATAACCATAATAGGAATAAATAATATTCTTATAAGGGTTAGCTTATTTGGCAGTGTCATTCCTTTTCTCTTAGGTGCCTCTTCTATATTTTTATCTTTAATTTCTGTGTTATTTGCTTGCATATAAAAATCACCTTTTTTAACAACATTCAACATTTAAATTATAACATAATAAAAGGGTTTTATAAAGTACAATTTCCTTTACTTATAAAATGCCCTTATCTCATCATTATAATAAACCTCATCAATAATACCACCACCGATACATATTTGACCATCATACATTGCACACACCTGTCCTGGTGTAACAGCATATGATTCATCATATGTAACCTCTAGGGTATTATCATCAATAATTCTTATCATTACATTTGTATCAGCCTGACGATATCTAAACTTAGCCTGATACATCTTACCATATTCTGGCTTTTCTGCGATAAATGAATAATCCTTAACAATAATTCTATTAGATTTAAGTAATGGATCATGCTCATCCTGTGAAACTATCAATACATTCTTTACAAGATTCTTACCAACAACAAACCATGGCTTATTTAAAAACTTATTATTACCACCTATATTTAAGCCCTTACGCTGTCCAATAGTATAATACATAAGTCCATCATGCTCTCCAACCTTAATACCATCAATAGTTTCCATATTACCTGGCTTAGATGGTAGATAGTTCTTTAAAAACTGATGAAATCTTCTTTCACCTATAAAGCATATTCCTGTTGAATCCTTTTTTTGTGCTGTAACTAAATCATATAAGGAAGCTATTCTTCTAACCTCAGGCTTTATCATATCACCAATAGGGAATAACGCTTTTTCAAGCTGCTGCTGTGATAATAAACATAAAAAGTATGTTTGATCCTTATTAGTATCAACAGCTCTTAAAAGATGAGTTACACCATCCTTATGCTCAACCTGAGCATAATGTCCCATTGCAATATAATCAGCATTAAGCCTTAATGCTTCCTTAAGAAATGCCTTAAACTTAATTTCCTTATTGCACATTACATCAGGATTAGGTGTTCTACCCTTCTTATATTCATCAAGGAAATATGTAAATACATTATCCCAATATTCCTCAATAAAATCAATTCTATGAAGTTTTATTCCAAGCTTATTGGCAACAGCAAGGGCATCTGCATAATCCCTTTCCTCAGGACAAATGTCATCATTTTTAGTAGGATTACCAAGCACATCATTATTAACTGATGCATCCCAGTTTCTCATAAATAATCCTTCAACCTCATATCCCATATCCAAAAGCCTTATTGCGGCTACTGATGAATCAACACCACCAGAAAGCCCTAATATAACCTTCTTCTTCATTTTATAACCTCACAAACTGTAAAATATTATATTATAAATTATAATATTATTCAAGTTTATTACTATCACTAATCTCTTGAAGATTGATATTTGATATCGAATCAAATCTTTTATCAATCTTATCTACTGTAATCTCAAAATCATTTTTGTTTTTAGATAATGTATCAATACTTTTTGATATACCCTGCCATCTTTCTGCAAATCTCTTAAACTCAATACCAAGCTTAGTTAAAGCCTCATTAACCTTAATTATATTTTTATTCTTCTTGTCATCAAGCTGCATAATCTTAAATGAGGCTACAAGTGGAATTAAAATTGTAGGGGATACAATTATTACATTAGATTTTCTTGCATATTCACAAATCTCTGGCATATTGATTTCAATATATGAAAAAATAGCATCAGATGGAATATACATAAGAGATGATGAAATAGTTTTTCCTAGAATAATATATTTCTTTGTTTCATCTATTCTTTGCTTTAGAGCTTGCTTAAACTGCTGCAATGCTTCCTTCTTTTCTATAGCATTTAATCTATCATCTATAAGATTATCATATCCTACAAGAGAAAACTTTGAATCAATAGGTACCATATTAGTTCTATTTTCATTTAAGAAAACAATCGCATCCACTCTAGCTCCCTTTTCAATTTCATATTGAAAATCATATGCTAATCCCCTAGTCTCACCAAAGGTATTCTTAAGCATAAGCTCTAGTGACCATTCACCATACTTACCACGTGTTTGATTATTAGATAGGATATCTCTTAGGCCAATGACATTATTATTTAATCCCTCAAGACCCTTTTGTGCCTCCTCTAAGGCACCTAAATCCTTTTTAAGCTTTTCTACAGTCTCTAAGGTAGTTTTAAATCCATCAGTCATTGATTTATTAACTCTATCATTAATACCATTTAAATTATCATCTATTCTTTTATTAATAGATGCAATTTTTAATTCTAATGATTCCGTAATCTTTGCTTGAAAATCAAGCATTCTTTTATTATCTCTCTCACTTTGATTTAAAAAATCACTATTAATAGATTTAGTTAAGCCTATAATCCTATCATTCATTTTAAGAGCTACCTCTGAAGGTATGGATTTTTCTAACACCTCAATCTTATCCCTTAAAATCTTAATCTCTTTATCAAAGGGTCTTTCATTCTTTTTAAATAAAAGAATTAAAACTAAAGCTATTAAAATAGCTACTAGGCATATAAGCCCTATAAGTAAATAATCTGTCATAAAGTATCTCCTCCATAATATATAATAGCCAAAAAGGAGGAAAATTACTTTTCCACCTTTTCTAAAAGCTCTAAATATCTTAAGCTTATATCATCATATTCTAGGCTTAAATCATCAAGCTCCTTTTGATAATCCATAAGAGTAACATAATCATTTTTAGAATTCTTAAGCTCAGCCTTTAAAAAGCTCATTCTTTCATCTAATTCACTGATTCTTACCTCAAGCTTATCAAATTCCTTTTGTTCCATATATGATAATCTTTTTGATGAATGCTTTGGCTTATTAGTATCATCCTTTTTTAGAGGCTCTGCCTTTTGAGGCTCTAATTCTAAAAGATATTCACTAAAAGATTTCATAGATGAGATAATCCTTTTATCATCAAATACTAAAAGCCTATTACAAATCTTATCTAGGAAGTATCTATCATGTGATACTACCATAACAGGTCCCTTAAAGTTTAAGATATAATCCTCTAAAAGCTCTAGGGTATAAATATCTAAATCATTTGTTGGCTCATCAAATAATAAGATATTTGGATTTTTCATTAGTACATGAACAAGCTGTAATCTTCTTTTTTCTCCACCTGATAGCATCTTTACCTTCGCATACTGAATATCCTTTGAGAATAAAAATCTTTCTAGCATTTCTGATGCGGTAATAGTACCATCTAGGGTTTCTATTAGATTTTGATCATTTTTAATATAATCAATAACTCTAATTTCAGGATCTATTAGTTCCATATGCTGTGAGAAATATCCAATATTTAATGTCTCACCTAAAATAAGCTCTCCGCTATCAAGGGATTCAAGCCCCATTATTATTTTAAATAATGTAGTCTTTCCTGCACCATTATCTCCAACAACTCCAATTATATCCTGTCTATTTAAATCAAAATTAAAATCATTAAATAGCACCTTATCTCCATATGCTTTAGCTCCATTTTTGATTTCAATAAGCTTACGACCAAGATATGTAGATACACTTTGTATATCCATAGACTTAGATTCATTAAATGTAATCTTTGAAAGCTCCTTAAATCTTTCAATTCTTGATTTAGATTTAGTACGGCGTGCCTCAACACCCCTATGCATCCATTCACTTTCAGTTCTTAATATAGACTTAAGCCTTTTTTCTGCCTTAGCCTCACGGTCTAATCTATCAGCCTTAAGCTCTAAAAACTTTGAATAATTGGCATCATATAAATATGTCTTACCAAAATCAAGCTCAAGCATTCTAGAGCAGATACGTTCAAGGAAATATCTATCATGTGTAACCATAATAAGACCATGCTTAAACTTAATTAAAAACTTCTCTAAAAATGAAATAATATTATTATCTAGATGGTTTGTTGGCTCATCTAGAATCATAAAATCACATGGAGTTGATAAAACCTTTGCTAAGGCTACTCTTTTTAATTGTCCTCCACTAAAATCCTTTGTGGTAATTGTAGGATCATTAAATCCCATTTTAGATAATATTGAAGTAGCCTCATATTCCTTAATAGGATTATCCTTAGTTGAACCTTCCATGATAATATCAAGAAGGGATTTAGTAGGGTCAAACCTACTATCCTGGGAAAGATAATTAATTCTTGCTCCTCCTGATATAGTAATACTACCACTTTGTGGCTTTTCCTCTCCTATAATCATTTTAAGAAGCGTAGTCTTTCCTGTACCATTAACTCCTATAACTCCAACCTTATCATTATCAGATATTGAAAATGAGGCCTTATCTAATATAGGCCTTTCTATATATTTAAAAGAAACTTCATCAAATGTAATATTCATAAAAACTCACCAAATCTAAAAATTATTTCAGTATGTATTCCATACCAACCTTTTGAACCTTTAATCCAACGCTTTTATAAAAAGCCATAGCACTATCATTACCCTCCCAAACATTTAGGGTAACATTATAATAATTATTCTTTTTAGCATAATCAATAACATAATCATAAAGCATATGACCTATATGCTTACCACGAGATTCTTCATCAACACATAAATCATCAATATATAGGGTTTTTACATCAGTTAAAATATTATCATTTATATGCTGCTGATGTATACAGAAGGCATATCCTAAAACCTTACCACTATCATATACAAAAATAGGTCTTAGAGGATCATTTATGATTTCTTTAAGCTCATTATATGTGTATTTTGTAGCAGGACCATTAAATAGATCAGGACGTGCAATGTGATGTACCATATTAACCTGAACTAATAGCCTTAAAATATCTTCAATGTCCTTTTCTTCTGCAAGTCTTATCATATATGATACCTCCGTAAATATAGACAAAAATATTATAGCACAAAAAAGAGTGAGTTGCCTCACTCTTCTAAAATAAGTATATAATACTTCATTTTTATCTAACACCAAAGGTGTTTAATATTATAATGGTAAATCCTTCTTTCTGAACTTGATAGCTCCACATACATATCCTACCATACCAATTACAACAAGTATTAGAAGCTTCCAAATCCACATATATCCACCATCAAGTACATTAACTACATCAAATAATGAAATGATAGATACATAATTAAAGTAATTTAGAGCTCCAATACGGATAACTGATGGTATTACATGTGAACCAAATAGTCCAAGCATTGTAGCTACAAGGAAGAACATTGATAATCCTCCACCAAGAGCCATGCTCTTCTTTGAACGATCATAGTAGCATGATGTAAAGAAGTTGATACCAGAAATTGCAAATAACACAAGGAATGCTCCAAGATTAATTATAAATAGCTTTCCTACAGTTAATGTTGTATCAACATCTGCTATGAAATAGCATATAACTGATGTTAATGTTGTAAGCACAAACATTGCCGCAATTGAACCAATTAGGAATACACTTTGTGTAAATGTTACTTCTCTACGCTTTGTAGATGTAGATAGTATATATGCCATTGATCCTGTATCTACCTGTCCTACTATTAGGTTATTAGATACCATAATAATGTAAATAATTGGTAATAATAATCCTGCCATCTTAAAGAAGATTGAACCAACAATTAATCCATATAGATCCATTGCACCAATTTCTGAAATTGCATCTGATACCTGTGTAGGAAGACTATCTAGGAATGATCCTGCAATATCAAGTCCAAGATTAGATTTAATCTCTTGGATTGTTGCTGTAGTCTTTTCTGCATCTGTAAGCTTTGACATTTCATAATCTAGTCTTTCTTGATATGTAAGAGTTGCAGTATATGAAATATCCTTAACCTTATCATATGTAAATCCAAACTCATCATATGACTTTAATGTAACACCATAATCACTTAGTGATTCTACTGTAGCCTTTACAGCCTCTTCACTTGTAGTATTATAGGCAATAAGTACTGCAGTAGCATTCTCTGCTCTATTATGCTCCCATCCAATTCTTTCATCACTTGAAAGATATTCCTTTGCCTTTGTTGAAGTATTACCTAATACTATTTGAGTACAATCAGCCTCTAAATATGAAGAAAGATTTAATATAAACTCCTCAGGAGCCTTATCTCCATAGCTTACATAATTATCATTTAAAGCTCCATTAGGGTTTACTGCAAACATCATTACATTATATATTATTTTAGCCTCAGCTGTATCGCTTGTATATGTACTATCTACTGCAAGTGCATACTTGTATGCATACGCAGTAAGATCTGCTACTGCAGCCTCATATGCAGGCTTTACGAATGCATTTTGGAAGGCTTTAGTCTTTGCAGTAGTGCTATCTTCACCACCTGCAATAAGTGTAGTATATGTTTCACCATATATAGCTTGATTATTACTATTGCTTGCGCTAGTGTAGAACTCACTTACAAAAGCCTCATCAAAATAATTAACACCATTAATTGAAATCTCATATGTAGAAATTGACTCCTTCTTCATATTAGATTCAATAGTAGCCTCAATAATTGTAGTCTTAATACTGTCCTTAACCTCACCAATATCAGACTTTCCTGAAATTAACATAACACATGATAGCATGAAGCATACAGCTAATGTGATAATCATCCACATTAATCCATTTGCCTTGCATGATTGTTTAAATAATGCCTTTGAAAACATAATTATTCTCCTTCCTTATCCTTCATTTTATCCTTGAAATACTTTTCAAGAGTATATTTAACCTCAGAGATGAATTTTACATCAAGTCCCTTTAGTGACTTGAATAAATCATTAATATCATCATCTAAAACCTCAACAGTAACCTGATTATATTGATCCTGTAATCTTAAAATCTTATATCCCATACCCTGGAATTTCTTATAATCGGCTTCATTATTAAACTCGATTTTAAAATCATTTTCTTTTCTATTTCTAATCGCATTCATATCTGCGATATCTACAATATGACCATCAGATATCATAGCTACTCTATCACATGTTTGTTCCATTTCCTCAAACATATGAGATGACATAAATATTGTCTTACCCTTCTTATGCTCAGCCTTAATAATTTCAAGGAAGGCATCACGCATAAGTGGATCTAGTCCTGTTGTTGGCTCATCTAGAATGATTATTGGTGAATCATTCATAAGAGCCGCAACAAGAGCTGTCTTTTGCTTCATACCCTTACTCATTCTTTTTAGATTAGCTCTTGGGTCTAGCTGAAGACGCTCAATTAAATCATTAGCGTAGCTTAAATCCTTAAGCCCTAAGAATCCTGCCTGTGATTTTAAGAAATCAATACCTGTATTTAAATCTGGGAATGCTATTTCACCTGGTACATAGCCAATAGACTTGGCTATTTCTGGTGAGTTTTGCCAAGACTCCATACCATATACCATACATTTACCACTGGTAGGCTTAATATAACCTAAAATTGAACGAATTGTTGTGGTTTTACCACTACCATTAGTTCCAACAAATCCAATCATTTCTCCCTTATGAATCTCAAGATTAATATCAAATACTCCTCTTCCTGATCCATAATCCTTAGTTAGATTTTCAACCTTTATGATTACGTCATTACTTTCCTGCATTTAAAGCACCTCCGAAATCCTTCTCTTCCTTATAGAACTTCATAAAGAAATCCTCAAGGGTTTCCTTTATATTATTAAACTCCTTTAGCTCAAATGATGAGAAATATTCAATAAATGTATTAATATTCTTATCATCAACTGTAACATCAACAGCACCAGCAATATTATCATCCTTAATAATATTAATCTTACTCTTATCGTATGTATCCTTAAATCTCTTATAGTTAGAAATATCCTTAAATACAATACGATAATGCTTTAGTGAGGCATGCTTCAAATCATTTGCCATAAACTCTGAAACAATTCTTCCATCCTTAATAATAGCAATACGATCACATGTCGCATCTACCTCACTGAATATATGTGATGATAAAAGAATTGTTTTACCTCTTTCTTTCTCCTCACGAACAAAATCAATAAAGCGCTGCTGCATAACAGGGTCAAGACCTGATGTAGGCTCATCTAATATTAAAATCTTAGGATCTGACATAAATGCTGTAACAATCGCAAGCTTTCTTTTAACACCAAGGCTCATATGCTTAGTATCTCCCTTAAGCACATTATCCTCTAGATTAAAAATATCAAGCATTCTTTTAAGCATTTCCTCATTATGTATACCATACATATCCTGCATCATCTTAATGAACTCCCATCCAGTTAAACCTGCAGGAAGTGCAATCTCACCTGGTATATATCCAACATTACTTAAGATTTCATGATAATCTTTAAATGTGTTCTTACCAAGCATTCTACACTCACCAGCCCCTGGATGTGAGAATCCCATCAAATGACGAATTGTAGTAGACTTACCAGCTCCATTAGGTCCTAAGAATCCAAATACTTCACCCTCATTAACAGAAAATGAAACATCGAATACCCCTCTTCCAGAGCCATAATCCTTTGTTAAATGACAAACCTCAATTACTGCCATATATTAAAACTCCTTTCCATTTTCAAACCATATTCTAATTTCGAACTATAGTTTGACTTCGTTTACAATTAGGAGTATACTAGTCCTAGAAATAAAAGACAACAGGCAATATTTTGACTTATGTCCAATTTTGGACAACAGTCTTAAAATTGTCTAAAACTGGAGGCGCTTTCATGACAGAATATAGAAATGCATTAAGATCAAAAAGATTAATTAGAGAAGCTTTTGCACAGCTAATAAAGGAAAAACAGGATATTTCAAAGATAACAGTATCTGAAATTGTTAAACGTGCTGATATATCTAAATCAACCTTCTACTGCCACTATAATGATATATATGCAGTAGCTGATGAATTTGGTGATGAGATAATAGATTTAATGAATAAAACACTAGATGCCTATATCGCTCATAACAATCCTGATGATATTCAGACCTATGCACATCAGATAATAAAAGCTTTGCTTGAAAATGAATCATTATATAGAAAGCTTTTATCAAGTAATATGACATATTCATTTATTGAAAAGCTAAAAAGCATATTTATTGATAAGGTATCAAAAGGTGTAAAGCTTAAGGCTTTATCACAAAATCCTAATGTAAGAAGAATTGAAATAGATATTATAGCAAATGCTATAATCTATTCATTTGTTGACTATTTCAAATCTGAGGATAGACTAGGCTTAGGATCATTAGAGGAATTATCTAATGTTGTAGATGAGCTACTTACATCATTTAAAAAGCTTGAAGCATAAATCTTGTTCTAGGACAAGATTTTTTTATTAAAAAAATAGTCATACAAAAATGTATGACTACTTAATCTATATACAAATGGGCTATAAAGTTATCGGTTTGGAAAGGAAAGAAAAAGTCAAAGCCCCATTTGCCAAAAATAATTATAATAGACTCTTAACGCACTCGCGTACAAGATTCATATCAGCTGTTGGCTCAAAACGAGCTACAACATTACCACTTCTATCTACAACAAACTTAGTGAAATTCCACTTGATATCAGGATTCTTATCATAATTCTTATCAAATTGTCTTAGCATTTGATCCATTCTAGATGCAAAATCACCTTCACCAAATCCCTCAAAGCTCTTTAAAGTCTTAAGATATGTGAATAATGGTAAAGCATTCTCTCCATTAACATCACTCTTCTTAAATTGCTCAAACTGAGTCTTATAGTTTAAAGTACAGAATTCATGTACCTCATCATCACTACCTGGTGTTTGATTTCCGAATTGGTTACAAGGAATATCAATTACCTCAAATCCCTTATCATGGAATTTCTCATACATAGCCTCAATAGGAGCGTATTGTGGTGTAAATCCACATCCTGTTGCGGTATTAACAATAAGCATTACCTTACCCTTATTATTGCTTAAAGAAAAAGATTCTCCATTTCTTCTTTCTAAATTAAAATCATAAATGTTCATATTTATACCTCCACTTTCATTTTATACAATTCAATTTTATACAATCATTTGTTAAATGTCAAACATAACGCTCAAAAAAAAGAGACCTTGTGATTTCACAAAGTCTCTTATTCAATACCTCTAAATAATTGATAACGTTCTTTCTCAATAATATCATATTTCTTATTGGCAGCCTCAATAACCTCATTAGCGTCAGTAAGAACCTTATCCTGATGTTTCTTAAACATCTCTACAACACTCTTATCAAGCTTATTATCATTAACATTTTGATCAAGTATTGTATTAACTACATTAATATCCCAGGCTTCCTTGTATGATCTTTTAGCAACAAGGGCAGATATTACATCTGATACCTGTAAAACCTTTTGGTCTAGGGTCATATGCTCACCCTTAACCTTATTAGGATATCCACTACCATCAAGACGTTCATGGTGGCGATATGCTATTTCTACAATATCATAATCCATATTTCCTGATAATATTTCCTTAGTATATGTAACATGCTTCTTCATTACTCTATATTCATTATCAGTAAGCTTATCAGGCTTATCTAGGATTCTTAAAGGAATAGAAACCTTACCTAAGTCATGACATAGTCCTGCAATATAGATTTTCTTTCTTCTTTCCTTTTTTATTTTCATAAATCCAGATAATCTATACGCAATAATAGCTGTAGCCTTAGAATGGGCTAGAGTTGTTTTATTATACATTTCGAATAATGATGCAAGCATTGTAATAAATTGGTTTCTTTCTCTAAATCCATAAATCATTTTAGAAATGAAATTATAAACAACAGTCTTATAATGCATAGAATTAACTTCATATAGGATATCTGTCTTCATTACAAGCTTTGTAAGAGCTATAACATCAATTGGTCTATAATCCTTAGGATCAACCATAAGCTTACGGTAGGCTGCATCCTTATCATTTAAATCATTTAAATATTTAACATACTTCTTACACATAGCAAATGTCTTACCATAGGCATCAAGACCTAATCTTTTAGCCGCATTTACATTATGTAATAGTACCTCAGCAAATCCCTTTACTGGAGAAAAGTATTTTAAGAATAGATATGTTTCAACAGAAACATCTCCTCCATCCTCTCTCTTAGATAGCTTACCAACATCATTAAAGCATGATAAAAATACCATTTTCTTAACAATATTTTTAGGTAATGATTGAATTCTACATACCTTTAATACAACATAGGCTAGCTTAATATTATATTCAATTTGCTTGCGGTCAATTCTTCCTATGAAATCTATGGCAACCTGCCATAAATTATTAATAGGAACTATATTTCGGCAATTGGGCTCGCGCATATAATATCCCCTACTTTTCAAAAACTATCTAATCTTATTATAACATAAGATTACATCTCTTTACAAATGAAAAGGGCATTTTATATGCCCTTATTTTAATTTGCAAGCTTAACAATCAAATAAATAACGCCAATTGGCCAGCAAAAAACAAATAATAATATTGCAACGACTATATTGACATTCTTTTTCTTTAGCTCCTCTGCGCCATTATTAATAGCATCAGCTATTTTATTACCTTCACTTTTATAATATGGTGCCTTGTAATTAGGATTTGCAGTACCACAGTACTTGCAGCACTTATCACCTTTATCCATTTGTGCTCCACAATTAGGGCACTCATTTACTATATTATCACTCATATTATTCCCCCTAACATAATTTATTGAAGAAATATATATATTATAATAACAATTGCAATTGCAATTAATATAATTCTATTTTTCTTTTTCTTTTTAATATCATCTTCACCAGGATTAAGATTATCATCATCTTTTACATTAGATAATAATGATATCCTATGAGGTGCTAAGCTTTTAGGATCAAAATATGGATTCTTAGAGCCACAATATTTACAAACCTTATCACTCTTTTGTAAATCATTACCACAGCTTTTACATTCCATTATTACCTTATCACTCATAATTATTCCTTATCGTCATTAGCAAATCTCTTTTCGGGCATTACCTTAATCTCATTTGCAGCTGATGCCTCATCAGACTTAACCATTAGCTTATCCTGGAAGGATAATCCAAATGGAATTACTACATATAAGGCAATGCTTATAAGAATAATAGACCATGAAATTGCTACATTATAATTAATATCTCTCTTTAGTAAAAATCTTACTAAAAGAGGCTCAAATTGTAATAATATACCAAGTCCTACTATTGTTGCTGAAGAACCAGTCTTTGCATTAGACATTAATGCGAAGCATACTCCTCCAATAAATAATAGAGATACTATAACCTTACAAGCTATAAAGCAGGCTAAGGCCGCATCACTTGGAAACTTATTATTAAATGATAAAGTAAATATTAAACCAATTACTAAAATAATAATTGAAGCTACAATAAAGCTAATCTTTAATCTATTCATTTTCTAATCCTCCCTCTTATATAAAGGCTCTCCACATTCTGGACAGAACTTCTTAGATGGATCTACCTCTGCATTACATTTAGGACAATTATGTACAAGCTTAGTTCCACACTCTGGGCAGAACTTCTTAGAAAAATCAATAAGCTCATTGCACTTAGGGCAATGCATCATATTCTTCTTTGGCTCCTCTGCTTGTGGGATTATAGTAGAAGCTCCGGCTCCAATACCATTAGCCATTCCCATTCCCATACCAACACCCATAATAGTTGCGGCTCCATTATTATTCTTAGCACCAGCCTCATAAACATCATATCCTCTAATTGTACGATAGTTTTGATCTCCAAGCTGGTCAAACTCTGCCTTCTTATGAAGAATCTCATTAAGCTTATCAAACTCATCATTTGGTACATTAATTGATTCAATAGCGAAGCTTACTAAATCAAATCCATACTTCTCACATTCAGGAGTATAGTCAGTGATAAACGCTTCTACAATCTCATCAATATGTGCCTCAATTTCAAAGAATGTGATTTTTCTTGAAACAATATATTCAGTTAATAGCTTCTTAATAATTTGATTAATCTTTCCTCTGAAGAATGTTTGAATAACATTAAAATCAATTGTAGCACCCTTCATAAGTGTACCAACTAATGTTTGGAAGAAATATTGGTAATTAGAAAGTCTAATTCCCATTTGTCCTCTTGCTCTAACATTAATTTGAATATTATACTTAGGATCAATAAGCTTTAATGGATCTGCTGTCCCCCATAATAAGTCAAGCTTTATTCTCTTATTAATAAAATAAATCTCAATTGGATATGGGTTAGTGCCATAAAAAGCTTTTGTAAATCCCTTTAGGATAGGTAAAAGCTCAGAATCAATTCTTACTGTACCTTCCTCAACAATCTTTTCAATTTTACCATTATGAACAATTATCGCTACCTGCCCTGGTGAAACAACTAGCTTAGAATTCCTATTGAATTCTGTAACTGGATGCTTATTGATTAACCAGTTAACTCCACTACCATCATACTTAATAAGCTCATAAAATGCCATTATAAAAACCTCCCTATCTATCTACCTACTAGATTATATTCTTCCTTAATAGCCTTTTTATTATCATACATAGCTCTATCAGCCTTATTGAATGTTTCTCTATAATCCTTACCACCATTAAATATAGCATATCCTCTTGCGACTGAGAATATTAAATCTACATCCTCATATGTAATATGGCTATATCTTAATGTGTTATCAAACTCACTAATAACATTCTCATAATTCTTAAGGTCATCGCCATAAAGGATAACAATAAACTCATCTCCACCAACGTGGAAGCATTTAGATGTCTTAAAGATTGTAGGAAGTATGTGACCACATCTTACAATCAAATGACATCCAAATCTATGTCCATATGTATCATTTGTAACCTTAAGATTATTAACATCCATAACTACCAATCCAAAATCAACATTATTACCTGATGATAGTTCTTTATTAATTCTATCAATTTCAAGCATATATGATCTTTCATTTAAAAGACCTGTTAAATCATCATAATATGTTAATTGCTCAAGCCTTGCCTTACCCTTATATTCTCTTACAATAGAATGATAGCTTCTATAAGCTAATACAATAATAATAACAACTAGAGCAATAAAATTAATCTTTTCACCTGTACCATTAAAATATGCATAATTATAATGTGCATCAAAGCCCATTATTGTAATTGTACATCCAACCATTAAAATACCAAAATAATAAGGCTCAACAACAAGTATTCCACCTTGAATAATAGCTATCATTAAAAATCCTGTAGGAGCTACTCCATAATCTAGGTCTAAAATACTTAAAACAACACCATATATAAACATAAGGAGTACATGTGTATGAAGCCATGCAGAAAGTCCTAATGATGAAATCTTCTTCTTTTTATTAAGTATTAGGACAATAAGTCCTACTAGATTAATTATTGAAACATAAATATATGATGCAAGGTAGGTATTATCACTAAGGCTTGAGCCGAATGAATCATCAATAAACCAATAAATAACAAGACCAATAGAACCAAGTAACGCAAGAGACATTATTACAATGAAAAGATTGATATATTTCTCTATATGCTTACCAAGTATTCTAAATATTGTTATTCTTTCTCTTAGTTTAGCCTCATTCATACTACCACGTATAATCAATTTAGATAGGTT
>DEWQ01000003.1 GCA_002363705.1 Caryophanales bacterium UBA3206
TCTATCTATTTTTTGTGTTTCCTCAACCTTTATAGTTGAGGAAAGTATAAAAAAACTTTGTCTTATGTTATAATAACTCATGTAGAATAATTGTGTGCCAACACTATTCTACCATAAAGACGGCTCCGGGTTCGATTCCCCGAGCGTTTTTTGCTTTTTAAGCGTAGAAAAAGGCTGTGAAAGCCTACCTTTTAAAAGTTAGGTTTTTTCACAGCCCCAATTATTATTAGAATGATGTTGGTACACAGAAATAGATAATGAATAGTACGAATATTACAAGACATACTATAGATATCTTCCATTCAGGCTTTTCTTCCTTCTTACCACACTTATAAAGAATCATTTCTACACACCAAGCAATTGTAGAAAGTACTACATAAACAACTACTCCCATTCCAATTCCTGTTGTAATAGAATATGCAAGTGGCATCATAATAATTGTTACGAATGCTGATACTGCATTAATTGGATCCTTGAAATCAATATGCTTAACATTACTCATCATAAGTACTCCAACATATACTAGAGCAGCTGCAGCTGCGGCAGATGGAATAAATGCGAATAATGGTAATAAGAAGATTGCAAGTACAAATAGACATGCAGTAGTTAAAGCTGTAAGTCCAGTCTTTCCACCAGCTGAAATACCAGTTCCAGACTCAACGAATGTTGTAACTGTTGAAGTTCCTAGCGCAGCTCCAGCAACTGTAGCTACTGAGTCAGAAATCATAATCTTATTATAATTATGAGGCTTTCCATTTTGGTCAACAAGTCCAGCACTTGTAGCACATCCTACAACTGTACCCATTGTATCAAACATATCAATCATACAGAATGTAATAACTACCATAATAGCTGTCATAGCACTACCCTTAGGCATATCAAATCCATCAGTGAATGCAGTAAATGCTACTCCACCATCCTCATAGCTCTTGAAGAAGTTCTTGAAGTTTTCCCAGAACTTCCAAGTAATACCATCAGCCTTACCAGCAATAATATCAAAATCAGTAACCTTTAATGGCATACCAAGAACTGTAGCTCCTAAAATACCAATAATGATAGCTCCCTTGACATTAAGCTTAGATAGAATACCAATAAGGATAACACCAAATAGACATACTACTGCTGTTCTAGCTCCTCCACCTACCTGCCAAGCTTCCTTAGTATTAAATGATTGAAGTGTTACTAGAGTGTATGGGCTATCTACAATTACACCAGAGTTTTGTAATCCAATGAAAGCGATAAATAATCCAATACCTACAGAAATAGCTTTTCTTACGGCAACTGGCATTCCATCAAAAATCTTCTCACGAAGAGTAATCCACTTACCAGTTTCCTTATTCTTTCCAATAGGAACTACTGATAGAATTAGGAATATAATACCACTAATTAATACTAGTAGCATTGCATTTCCAAATGAGAACTCATAGCTTCCATATGTAGCACTATATAATCCTAATCCTCCTCCAATTAATGTTCCTACAGTTGAATTTAGACCAAGTCCTGGTGCCTGAGCAAATGGCATCTTAGCTACTAAGGCCATTAATAATGTTCCAATGAACGCTCCAATGGCAGTTGCCATAAATAGAGATGCCCAGTGGATATCTGCAGTACCACCCCATAAAATATTATTAGGGTTTACAGTTAGGATATAGCACATTGATAGGAATGTTACTATACCTGCAATAATTTCAGTTCTTATAGATGAACCATATCTAGTTACCTTAAAGAACTTGTCGAATCCAGATGCATTGGAATCATCATACTCAAGGATTCCTTCCTCATCTGGAGTTCCTGCAGCTTCCTCATTTGAAGCTGCCTCTTGATCTAGAGTTTCTTCATTTGAATCAACTACTAGCTCATCATCATTTTCAATAAAAGCCATATTTTCCTCCACTTTCTTTTCCAAATTTACCTCTATAACCTTATATATATAGAAGCATAAAAATGATACTTATATTATACCTTGAAAGCGGTTTCGTTTCAATAGGTTTTCAAGATTTGCCTATATTGAAATCTTTTGAAATAAATTTTAAAAATCATTTTTCTTTTTTGTATAAAATTTTATTTTTTTGACTTTTTAAGCTTTTCTTCTATTATTATGTGACATTTGCAAAAATCTGTAATATACTTTAATCAGATTTTTTAAAAATCACATTGAACGAAAAGATAAAGGAGAAATATAATATGGCATTTACTAATCAATATGTTGCTAGAGTTTATTCTAATCTTGAAGCTAAGAATCCTGGAGAAAAGGAATTCTTACAAGCTGCAAGAGAAATTTTAGAGTCTCTTGAGTTAATTGTTAACAAGAGACCAGAAATCGAAAAGGAGGCTATCCTTGAGAGATTCGTTGAGCCTGAGCGTCTAATTCAATTCAGAGTTGCTTGGTTAAACGATAAGAATGAGGTTTGTGTTAACCGTGGATACCGTGTACAATACAATAGTGCAATCGGACCTTACAAGGGAGGATTAAGATTCCACCCAACTGTTAACCAATCAATCCTTAAGTTCTTAGGACTTGAGCAAGTTCTTAAGAACTCACTTACAACTCTTCCTATGGGAGGAGGAAAGGGAGGATCTGACTTCGACCCTAAGGGAAAGAGCGATAAGGAAATCATGAGATTCTGTCAAGCATTCATGACTGAGCTTTATCGTCACATTGGACCAGATACTGACGTTCCAGCTGGAGATATCGGTGTAGGAGGACGTGAGGTTGCTTATATGTTTGGTCAATATAAGAGAATCCGTGATGAGTTCACTGGTGTATTAACTGGTAAGGGATTAACATTTGGAGGATCTCTTGCTCGTACTGAGGCTACAGGATATGGTCTATGCTACTTCACACAAGAAGCATTAAAGACTTTAAAGAATGATTCATTCAAGGGTAAGACAGTTGCTGTATCAGGAGCTGGAAATGTTGCTATTTATGCAATTCAAAAGGTTCAACAATTAGGTGGAAAGGTTGTTACATGTTCTGATTCAACAGGATGGATTTATGATCCAGAAGGAATCGATGTAGCTTTACTTAAGGAAGTTAAGGAAGTTAAGCGTGCACGTTTAACTGAGTATGCTGCTCAAAGAAAGTCTGCAGAGTACCATGAAAAGAAAAATGGAGAGCACGGAGTATGGCAATATAAGGTTGACATCGCTCTACCTTGTGCTACTCAAAACGAGCTTAACCTTGAGGATGCTAAGATGCTAGTTAAGAACGGTGTTATCGCTGTTTGTGAGGGAGCTAACATGCCTACAGAGCTTGATGCTGCTCACTACCTAATCGACAATGGAGTAATCTATGGTCCAGGTAAGGCTGCTAACGCTGGAGGAGTTGCTACTTCTGGTCTTGAAATGGCTCAAAACTCAGCTCGCCTATCTTGGACATTCGAAGAGGTTGACGCTAAGCTTAAGTCAATTATGGAGGGAATCTTCCACAACGCTCACAATACTGCTAAGAAGTATGGAGTTAGAGAGAATGACCTTCTTACAGGAGCTAATATCGCAGGATTCGAGAAGGTTTGCGATGCAATGCTAGCTCAAGGTGTATTCTAAGATTAATTAGATAACTTAATATGAACCCCGATGTTCATAAAAAAGGCTCTAGGATTTTTCCTAGAGCTTTATTTTTATATCAATTCCTTATACAAATTACCAATTCTATCATAAAAGCTTGAATGCTCAAATTCTCTAAAAACAAAGGCTATATTATCAATAAGCTCATCGCCAGTTAAGGTATTAAATAGTATTTGTAATACCCCATATATTGTATATAACCCTACCATATTATCATAGAAATTATCATTATTATTACAATAAGGGAAATTCATATAAAACATATGATTTATTAAAATATTTATAATCTGATTATTTATAATTGGATGAACCATATCATATGTAACATCCTCCATTATATCCCTATATCCTGTGCTCAAAGCCCTTTTCTTAAAATATTCATTATAAATAGCCTTAATAAATATAAAGAATCCTTTATCTAAATCTATTTTAATATTTAATCCTAATAATTCACTAATCTTATTTAATCCTAAAATACCAGGATTAGAAATCAAAGTATCAATCACATTTCTTCTTAAACCATTACCATTAATAAAATGCTGATTCTTAGTATAAGGATTACCTAGAATATACTTCTTATCAAGGCTTTCAAACTTTATAATTCTTTCAATCATAAGCCCTTCTACTACAGCCTCACATGATGTTGATAACGCCACCTCAGGAGAATTAATATACCTAACAAGCCTAGGATATTCCATACAAATAGTAGTCAAAGCCTTAATTCCATACTTTTGCTGAATAGAACACATACCATCCTTAAGCTTAGGACACATACCATTTTCATCAAGAGCGATATGTGCATATCTTTTTGGTGTTTGATATTCCTCACATACAAAATGATTACAATCCTCTCCAAGAGCTGTAATTCTTAAATAATCTTCTTTATTAACATTTATTTTCCAATATCCACAGCATGTATGTCTGCAGGTATCACATTTACATTTAAAGCTCTTAAACCCTTCTAACGCTAATACATTTTCCATATATAATATCCTCTATCCTAATTTTACTACGTGTATTATTTGGCTACAAGAAAAAAATAAAAAATAGAATGGATTAATCCATTCTATTAATATACATTACCAACTTTAACTTTACCATTTTCATCTTCATAAATCTTTATGAGATAATCATCTGATAATACCTCAATGTTTTTATCATCAAAATAGTAACCTTTAACATATATGCAGTCCTCTTCTATTGCATAATGTGCACTATTCATGCTCTTAGCTATTGTTATCATCATGTCATAATTAGTTAATTTTTCAGTAAGAGTTGTATAAATCCATGCCTTTTCTTCATCATTAAGCCTATCTCTACTCAATGAAAAATATAATGGAAGATCAAAATTATAGCAATAATTGCCTTCTATAAAGTAACTTGAACAAGACGATATCCTTACATATCCTTTTTCATCCATGAAATAGTTAAACAATCTATATTCTTCAATAAAGTAGCCATATACATATGCCAATTGATCTATTCCATTAGCTTTTAAATCAAAATCTAGTTCTTCTTTATAATAATCCGATTTAATTATCACTTCATTATAAAAGTCTCTTTTATTTGTTACATAGAATGAAATTTCATAATTACCACCAGATATTATATTCTTTTTATAATCTTTAACCTTATATTCTCCCAAATCTATAGTGACAATCTCATCATATGAATTAAGTACTAATCTAGTTTTTGTATTTCTTAATGTTAATACTAGTATTATCGCCGTAATACTTGATAATAAAATTATTAATCCTATTATTATTCCCTTTTTCTTCATAACTAATCCCCCAATATTAATCCATAGGTGCTATTTCTTTAATCTACATTACCAACTTTAACTTTACCATTTTCATCTTCATAAATCTTTATAAGGTAGTCATCTGTTAATACATCTTGGTTAGTATCTTTATCTAAATAGCAACCCTTAACATATACACCATCATCTTCTATTTTAGTATAGCTTGGCATATATCTTGCTATTTTTGAAATCATTTCATAATTAGTAAAATAATCTGACAATTTTTGATAATATCCTGTTTCATTATCACTAGAAAGGCGTTCATAGCTTATTGAACTCGCAATTGGAACAGGTAATAAATATCCATCAGTATCTGTATGAAAAACACCTGATCTAGATGCTATCCATACATAACCACTATCATCCATAAGATAGTTGAATAGTCTATCATTCAAAACAAAATATCCATATACATAATAATCTATATCATAATAATCTACATCAAAATCCAATTCTTCTATATAACCATTTGACTTAATTATTACCTCATTATAAAAATCATTCTTATTATTAACGTAAAAAGATATATTATAATTAATCCTATCGTTGCTATCCTTCTTATAATCCTTTACCTTGTACTTGCCTAAATCTAATGTAACTGCGCCATCAGATGAATCAAGCACTAATCTAGTTTTTGTATTTCTTAATGTTAATACTAGTATTATCGCTGTAATACTTGATAATAAAATTATTAAGCCTATTATTATTCCCTTTTTCTTCATAATTAATCCCCTAAATTAATCCCTAAATGCTACTTCTTTAATCTACATTTCCAACTTTAACTTTACCATCTTCATCTTCATAAATTTTTATAAGGTAGTCATCTGATAATGTCTCTATATAATTATCATCTATAGAAAAACCTTTAATGTTTATACAATCATCTTCTATTTTAGTATATGTACTAGGAAGATGTTCTGCTATTTTTAGTACCATTTCATAGGTTGTAGACTTATCACTCAATCCTCTATAATAATAAAACTGGGTTTCATTCTCTATTGCTTCGGCGCTTAAAGAATAGCGTACAGGAAATGGTATTAGGTAATAATTATTATCAGTTGAAAAAACACCAGAACGTGATGATATTTTAACATACTTGCTTTCTTCATCGATATAATAATTAAAAAGTCTATTGTTTATTAAAAAATATCCATAGGCATAGTAACGATTATCTATATTGTAATACTTTACATCAAAATCCAATTCTTCTTCGTAATATTTAGATTTTACAATGACATCATTATAGAAATCATTTTTGTTAGTCACATAAAATGAAATCATATAATTTGCCCCATCTTCTGTCCATTTATTATAATCTTTCACCTTATATTTACCCAAATCTAAAGTGACAGATTTATCTAATGAATCAAGCACTAATCTAGTTTTTTTATTTCTTAATGTTAATACCAGTATTATAGCGCTAATACTTGATAATAAAACTATTAAACCTATTATTATTCCTTTTTTCTTCATAATATATTTCTCCCTTTACATACAATTTAAATTATATTTAAAATAATAATTGTTTTCAAGTAAAAAAAGACCTTTGTCTGAACAAAGGTCATTTTATTTTATAGGTGTAGCTTACGCTCTTTAATTTCTTGTGTTCTTCCTTGATTCCAATATTGTGATCCAATATATCCACAAGTTCTTCTTGCTACATTCATCTTTGACTGATCTCTATTATGGCAGTTTGGACACTCCCACACTAGCTTATCATTATTGTCTGTTACAATCTTGATTTCTCCGTCATATCCACATACCTGGCAATAATCAGATTTAGTATTAAGCTCTGCATACATAATGTTATTATATATAAACTTAATTACCTGTAATACTGCTGGAATGTTTCCTTGCATATTAGGTACCTCTACATATGAGATAGCTCCTCCTGGAGATAGCTTTTGGAATTTTGATTCTAAAGCTAGCTTATGGAACGCATCAATATCCTCAGTTACATGTACATGATATGAGTTAGTGATATAGTTCTTATCTGTAACTCCTTCAATAATTCCAAATCTCTTTTGTAATGATTTAGCAAACTTATAAGTAGTAGACTCAAGTGGTGTACCATATAATGAATAATCAATATGCTCCTCACTCTTCCACTTTGCAGTGTATTCATTAAGCTTCTCCATTATCTTAAGTCCCATTGCTTCTCCTTCAGGCTCAGTAAGCTTCTTTCCTGTTAGATAGTAAACTGTTTCCCAAAGTCCTGCATATCCTAAAGATATTGTTGAATATCCACCATATAATAGCTTATCAATTGTCTCACCCTTCTTAAGTCTTGCAAGTGCTCCATATTGCCATAATATTGGTGCTACATCAGACTTAGTTCCAAGTAGACGCTCATGTCTAATTCTTAAGGCTCTATGGCATAGATCCATACGCTCATCAAATACCTTCCAGAAATTATCCATATCCTTTCCTGCAGTACATGCAATATCAACAAGGTTTACTGTAACTACACCTTGATTGAATCTTCCATAATACTTAGGCTTTCCTGTTTCGTCAACATAAGGTGTAAGGAATGATCTACATCCCATACATGTATAGCAATGTCCTTCCCCATTCTTATCAACCTTATCTCTTAGCATAATCTTCTCTGAAATATAATCAGGTACCATACGCTTTGCAGTACACTTAGCCGCAAGCTCTGTTAGATAATAATAAGGTTGTCCCTCCTCAATATTATCTGGCTCAAGTACATAAATAATCTTAGGGAAGGCTGGTGTAATATATACACCCTTCTCATTCTTAGTACCCTTAATACGTTGCTTTAGAGTCTCTTCAATGATTAATGCTAAATCAGCCTTCTCTTGCTCATTCTTAGCCTCATTTAAATACATAAACTCTGTAATGAATGGAGCTTGTCCATTAGTTGTCATAAGAGTCACTACCTGATATTGAATAGTCTGTACTCCTCTTGTGACCTCATTACGTAATCTATCCTCAACAATTGCCTTAATTTGTTCATCTGTCGCACTGATATTAAGCTTTTCAAATTCAGCTATAACCTCTTTTTTAATTTTTTGACGTGATACATCTACAAATGGTGCTAGATGTGTTAAAGAGATAGATTGTCCACCATATTGGCTTGATGCGACCTGAGCTATAATTTGAGTTGCGATATTACATGCAGTTGAAAAGCTATGTGGCTTTTCAATTAATGTTTGTGATATAACAGTTCCATTTTGAAGCATATCCTCAAGGTTTACTAAATCACAATTGTGCATATGCTGTGCAAAATAATCAGCATCATGGAAATGAATTAATCCATTCTTGTGAGCCTCTTGGATATCCTGTGGAAGTAGGAATCTATTAGTAATATCCTTAGATACCTCTCCTGCCATATAATCTCTTTGAACAGATACTACAGATGGATTCTTATTAGAATTCTCCTGCTTAACCTCTTCATTATCTCCTTCAAGTAGTGATAGGATATAATCATCTGTTGTATTACTTTGACGAAGAAGCTGATGCTTATAACGGTATGTAATATATGACTTAGCTACCTTAAATGCACCCTTTTCAAATATTTCCTCCTCAACGAAGTCTTGGATTTCCTCAACTCCAACAGCTCTTCCTAAATCATGACACTTCTTTAATACATCCTCAACTATTAAATCAATTGACTCATTTGATAGCCTTTCACTTTTTTCATCAATTGATTCATTAGCCTTGACGATGGCATTATAGATTTTTGATTCGTCAAAAGAAACTTCCTTTCCACTACGTTTAATTACATTCATTTCTATTTCCCCTCTCATTTTTAGAATACATTCCTTGCGTATCTACATTTAGTATAGTATAATAATTAAAACGGAGGTGTTGGATTTCCAACAGCATTTATTATCATGAAGGATTATATAAAAGAGCTAATTTATTTTAAAAATTTAGATGCACAGGATTATCATGCAATACTTAGATGCTTTAGCGCAAGACTAATTCATTATGAAAAAGGAGCTAATATTATAAATATTGGTGATAATACTAACAATATATATATTATAGCCAGTGGTCTTGCAAGATCTAAAACTTATGATTTAAATGGTAAGACTACTATTTTAAAGGATTATTATCCAAATGATATATTTGGAATAGAATTCGAGGAAAAGGATATATATACTGAAGAGCTTATAGCTCTTACAGATACATATGTTGTTGCCTGTAATAGATTCCGTTTTATAACGCCTTGTGCAAACAGATGTAAAAGACATACTGATTGTATGAAAAATACATTTATAAACCTTGCCTCTCAAATGTCATCACAATCTCAAAGAATTCATCAAATGTCACAAGGTAAAACAAGGCAAAAAATATATGCTTATCTTTATGAGCTAAGTAAAGGTAATAATAAATATTTCCGTATACCATATAATCAATCAGAGCTTGCGACATATTTAGGACTAGAGCGTAGTGCTCTATCATATGAGCTTAATAATATGAAGCGAGATGGTCTTATTGATTTTGATGGTGATATGTTTAAAATCAAAAAAAAGAAGGACTAGTCCTTCTTTGTTTCTTCTATTGGCTTTACTTCCTTTTGTGGAGCCTTCTTTCCACCTACTCCTACAACATCATCAACAGGAAGTGTAAAGGCTATTCCTTGCCCTGCCGTATCAAGTCCACATTTTTCATAAAATGCATGAAGCATCTTATCCTTTATACTTGAATTTGCAAGTATCCAAATCATTTCCTTTTCAGGAGTAATAGTAATATTAAACATTGTTTCTGCATCTCCACGGGCAGTACCACGTGCATTAAGAACAGTACCTCCACGTGCACCACAATCACGGGCAACACTCATAGCCTGCTCGCTAAACCCTTGATTAACTATTAATACTATAAGCTCAAAGTTTGTCATTATACCTGCCCTCCTTTAATATTAGCTAAAAAGTTATATAGCTGTACTCCAATGAGTGACTTCATTGGAATAGTAAAAGCTACTCCTTTACCATTACGTGTTTTAAAATACTTATCCTCATATGCATTTAATATAGCTTTTACTATATCCTCTCTTACAACACTAAGTATTATAGCCTTATCAGAGCCACTTATTCCAAGTAGATGCTGAATATCTGTTGGTGCAGTTCCCTGCGCATATAATACTGTCTGCATATTAACATCATAACCTTCTAATGCAGATAAATAGAAATCTACCTTTTTACGATCAATAATTGATACAAGTATTTTTAATTTAACCGGAGCCTCTAGACTATCCTTAGAGCCTCTTTTCTTTTTAGGGGTTGTATTATCTTCCATATTATAACCTCCTACATAAAATCGATGATTTGATCATCATGCTCTGTGCTTTCAATAGCCTTAAGCCTACGCTTAGCTACAAGCTGTTTTTGAATTACTGATTTAAATCCAAGTATTTGGATTGTAATAAGCGGTGTCATCGCAACCATTGCGACGATTCCATATCCCTGCTTTATGATATCAACATTTTCATTATAAATAATTGAACAAACACCAATTGCCATAGGAACTATAAATGTAGATGTCAACGGTCCTGAAGCAACACCTCCAGCATCAAAGGCTACTCCTGTATAAAGTTTTGGAACAAAAAATGATAATGCGAATGATACAAGGTATCCTGGAATTAAAAACCATAATACACTAAAACCACATACTATCTTTATCATTGATAAGCAAATAGCAATACCTATACCAATACATAAGGCAATAAGCATAGTCTTCTTCTTTATAGCTCCAGTTGTAACCTCCTCTACCTGTTTTGTTAAAACATGTAGTGTAGGCTCAGCAAGTACTACAACAAATCCTATAACAAATCCAAATATAATCAAGGCTGTCTCTTTATTTGCAAGCTGACTTCCTATCTTATATCCTGTAGGTAGGAATCCAATCTCAGCTGCAGTTAAGAATAATGTAACTCCAGCAAATGTATAAATTATACCTATTAGGAATTTTAAAATCTTAACCCTAGGTAACTTAATAAATAATACATTTAATAACAAGAATGCTCCAAATATTAGAATAACTGATAATAATACAGTACCTGCATTCTCACCAAGCTTCTCAAATATATGAGAATCTATGTGATATCCATATCCTGATAATAAATTATCAAGCTCTCCTCCATTAACAATTGATACAAGAATTATCGCAAATATAATAGGACCTACAGAGCATAGTGCTACTAATCCGAAGGAATTCTCCTTAGTATTTCTTCCTCCAATAACAGTCGCAACTCCAAGTCCCATAGCCATAATAAATGGTCCTGACAATGGACCTGTAGTAACTCCTCCTAGGTCAAATGTCATACCTAAGTATTCTGGCTTACGAACAAGTAGGACACATGTTACTGCAAATAGGAATAAATATCCAAACATCAATAGCATTGTTAAATCCTTATTAAATATTATTTTTAAAATTGCTAGTACAAGGAATATTCCAACTCCAACACCAATAGATATAATAAGCATCCATTGTCCGACAGTAAGATTTGTATTAACCGCAACACCAATTTGCTTGGCAATTACTGTTAAATCTGGTTCTGCGACAGTAACTAAAATTCCTAGTATTAATGTAATAACAATAATTAAAGGTAGCTTCTTTGTTTTAATAAGGCTTGAACCAACTGTCTCTCCCATTGGCTGCATCGCAATATCAGCACCTAAGCTGAATAATCCAATACCAAGCATTAAAACTATAGCGCTAATTATAAATGTTATAAGTTCACTAGACTTTAAACTATATAGTGGCGTGAACGACAACAAAATAATCATTAAAGTAACTGGTAGAATTGATATGACTGCTTCCTTGATCTTTGACCATAAATCTCTAATCATATTTTCACTTCCAATTTATATATCGATTATATCACAAAATGTATAACTATTTAAATCAAAATTAAAAAATCAGCACATAAGTGCTGATTATTAAATGTTAATCTCAATATATGAAATGATATCATCAATAGGAATATCTTTCTTTATTCCATATGTTGGATCATAGAATTTCTTTTGATAATATAAGCAATAATGATTTCTTCTTCCAATTCTTGTATTACAAATACAAATAGGTGGAAGAGATTCAAAATCATATATAATCTTACCATGGGCAATACCATAATAATCAAGAGTTTCAATAAGCTTTGATAATGATCCTTGGAATGCACGAGCTTGCATACGCTCACAAATTGCTTCTATAGATTCACCTGTAAGCATAGAAATAATCGCATGCATACAATATCCCTTTGTAGGTTGTGATACATATTCAATCTTTCTTCTAATTGGATTTTCAACTGAATATGGAGAATCCTGATTAATAGAATGAAGCTTATCAATCAAATCAAACTCAACAGAAAGCTTCTTATATTCTTTAATAATAGCATAAGCCTTAGGCCCAATTGGAATATAAAACTTACCTTCTCCACGAGGAGCAAGTCTACACTCGAAGTCTAAAACATTAATAGTATCTGATAAAATAACTACCTTTGCAAATTGTGTGTTACTCTTTTTATTTGTTATATGCCACACATTAAATGGTATATCAATATAAATCTTATCATTTACTTTTACTAATGTACATAGGAATGACTCCATTGTCCCACTTCCTTCCGAGTGATTTATCAACAAAAATATTTTAACATAGGAAATATTTTCTTGTAAATATTTTTGCTTAAAAAAATATCGATTATATCTCTATTGTATATATTAATTTGTGCTAGAGTTGAAGACAAACAATAAAAAGAGACTACCATATAGCAATCTCCTTGTTCCTTACTTTAATCTATTAAATAATGTTCCTGCGCCTGCATATGCAATACAATCTTGCTTTGCATCCTCTGCAGATGACATATATGTAACATTTGATTTTTTGTTTACCGCATCATAATAGAATAATAAAGTATTTGTATCAAAGTTAGTATAATCTGTTGTAGTTCCATCTGGCTTACATAATCCTGTAAGAGATGCATCTCTTTGTGTTACTACAGTTGCTTGAGTCTTAGTACTATTATTATGAACATCATTAAATGACTTAATAATAGTACCTTGGTATGTATCAGTTACTTTAATTATTTGAGCATTATTACAATCCTCAAAATAATTGTATTCTGAATAAGCAAATGCATTTGCTCTTATATCCTGGCAATTGTTTCCACTATAATAATAGTTATTATACATATGCACATTAGACTGTCTTAATAATGGCATACGTGATCCACAATCATTATAGTAATTATGGTGTAATGTAATATTATATTGGAATGCAGAATCCCCTGGACCAATAAGTGCTGTCTTATGTGTTCCATTATATCTTACATAATCGATAGTAAGATTATGTGCATATTTGAAATCTGTAGATCCATCTCCATCAGCCTTATCATTTTCTTTAGTAACATCCCAATTATTAACTCCAACATTAAAAGTTGAATTATGAATCCAGTATCCTTCATAATCAATATTATATAATCCAGTTTTTGCATTAAGCTTACCATCTCCACCTTGAATACCTATTGCATCCTCAGTGTACGCATCAAATGTTAGATTTCTTACCTCAACTGAATTACATCCTGAGAATGTAAATCCAAATTGGAATATTCCTGCAGATTCACCTATACCCTCAATAGTAATATTATTTGCATACTTAACATCTAAATCATTAAAATATGAATCGTACTCAGTAGTAACACCATTTGTTTGCTTACGAGACATATAGTTAGTAAGACCTTCAAGCTTTGTAATTCCATTTGACTCATCATTAGTCATTTGGTTTAATCCAGCCTTTTTGATATCCTCCTCATAAAGCTTGTTAGATGCCCATCCTTCAGCATTATCAAAAAGCTCTATTTGCTTATTAACTCTAGCATCACTATTACCTTCACCATAGACATTCTTTGTATCAATATAGTTCCATTGAGTTGTTTTAATAGTACCTATAACTCTAATATCTAATGGTTTATCTGAATTTGCTTGGGCTTTTAAAATCGCACTTAAACCTGTGTATTCTGAATCACCAATAGTAGCTGTTACAGTATTCTTAGTCGCATCATCAACATAAACAACTACTGCATCATTCTTTAATGTACCATCATTATTATATGCCCCTACTCCTTCCTCTCTATTGAAGTGAGCATATCCTGATCTATCATATGCACTAACAGCTACATCTGCATAGCTAGACTTACCATCTGCTGTATCAACCTTAATAGTATAATCTCCTGCACTTAAACCAACAATATCAACTCTTGCAGTATTTTCTGACTTAAGTCTAATTAGATTATCATCTACCTTTGTATATGAAGAATCATCTGCACCCTTTACCTTATATGATACAGTTGTTCTTGAAAAATCTGTATCATTAAAAATTGCATATGCTCCTTCAGCATACCCACTTGATTCTGTAATTGCATTATCATCAACTACAATTGGATTATTATTGTTATTATTATCCTTATCTCCACCACAGCTTACAAATGCTAGTAATGCTATAGTAGATAAAGCAATACCTAATACTTTCTTCATGTTACCACCTCTTGCCTAAACATTGTAGCATACAACCTATTATATTCAATAGTGTTTTACCCAATAGTTATAAAGCTTCGCATTTTTGTGATAGTTTTTCCGACAAAAAAGGATTGGAATAACCAATCCTTAAATTATTTTACTAAGATGCTGTATATGTTGTTACAATACTTGTAACTAAAACTCCTGTTCCAGATCCTGAACTTCTATAAATATAGAATGTTGAAGTTCCTGAAACTGTAAATGTATATGTATAAGTAACTGCATCTCCAGATGTAATAGACTCTGAAGTTGTTGCATCCTCTGAATCTTTCTGAACTGCTAAATAAGCATAAGGCTTTGCAGCGCTAGTATTAATGTATGCTGTAACTTCTACTGTAACAGTTCCTGTTCCAGAGACAGTAATACCAATATACTTATCTGAATTTGATCCATTTGATCCTAGCTTTATTGCTCCATTAGAAAGTGAAATTGCATCACCTGAATCTACAACTGTGTAGTCATCACCTAAATTTGAAATGCTAGTAACTGTAGAACAATCTAATGAGTAAGTTGTATTACCACTTGCTGTAGGTGTATCAGTATTTGTATCTGTTGTAGGTGTATCAGTGTTTGTATCTGTTGCAGGTGAAGTTTGTGTTGTATCAGTTGATGTACCACCAGTATATGAAGGCGCTGCCCCTGATATTACATTTGTCATTGTACCAGCTCCAGCATATGCAATACAGTCTGACTTTGCTTGCTCTGCAGATGTTAAATACTCCACATTAGATACATGATTTTCTGCATCATAATAGAAATCTGTTGTATCTGTATCAAAGTTTGGATTATAAATATTTCCATTTTCAACCGCTGTTGTTCTATTATCTACAACTGTAGCTCCGCTTGTGCTTGAGATTCCTGTAAATACATTATTATATAATTTTACAGCTGCGACCTGATTATTACCTGTCTTAATAGAGAATGTATTCTTTGCATTTTCAAAATAGCATCCCTCGATAAATGCATATGCTCCTGCGTAAATTTGCATATTATTACCAGTTGAACCTGCATAATAATTATTATACATATGCATATTAGCTTGTCTTGCAAATGGAAGTCTTGATTCACATTGATCATAGAAATTATGATGGAATGTAATACAAGCAGCATGCTGTGTATCGCTACCATTTACAAGACCAGTCTTATGAGTCTTATAATATCTATTATATGATAATGTTACGAATGCTGTTTTCTTAATATCTGTACATCCATCTCCCTCATGCTTATCCTGCTCACTTGAGACATCTAGATTATTAAATCCAACATTAAATGTGTTATTATGAATCCAAATATTACCATCTTTAAATCCTGCTATTGTAGTTGAATCTGCTGCACCTTCAATAGCACATGCATCCTCAGTTGCTGAATCAAATGTTAAATTCTTAACCTCAACTGAAGAACAAAGTTTCCATGTGAATCCCCATTGATTTAATCTGGCATTATCTCCTATACCTTCAACAGTAATATTCTTAGCATTCTTTATATCCATCATATTCCAATATGAATCATACTCTTTTGAACTATATTTTAAGAATCCTTCTACACCATCAATTGTAGTGTATTCTGATTGATATGATGCTACTTCATTTCCATTAAATCTTAATCCGTCAGATTCTTTTCCAAGTGCTATAATTTCTGCTTGACTTAATCTATCTGTTTTAGCAATTTTACCAGCTTCATTTAATGTACTTAAAACAGAAGCGTTTAACACTTCACCATTATATGTTATAAGTCCATTTGCTAGAGGGTCAACATTTGCAACACCATTATTTGTTCTAACAGTTTTCATATTACCATCGTTGACGAACTCAATCTTATTCCAAGTCTTTTGATTAATAGTACCCATGATTCTTACATCTAGAGGAACTGAAGCATTTGTAGCTCCATTAATAATATTAAAAAGTCCAATATACTCTGTATCTTTGATTGTAGCCTTTACAGTGTTTTTAGTAGAATCATCAACATAAACAACAACTGCATTTTCCTTTAATGTACCATCATTCTTATATGCTCCAATACCATCTGATACACTAATACCAGTATCTTCATTTGGAGTTTTAAAATGGGCATATCCTGATCTATCATATCTTGAAACCGAAATACTTGCTTTAACCTGAGAAACTCCGTTTGAGTTTGTGATCTTTAAATCATAAGTTCCTTCTGCAAGTCCTACTACGTCAACACGTGCAGTTGAACCTTCTGCCTGTGTTCTTACAAGATTATTATCAACTCTAGTATATGTAGAATCCCCTGACTTCTTTACCTCAACCTTAATAGCTGTTGATGCTGGGTTTGTTTCATTAAAAATGGCATATAATCCTTCTGAATATCCATATGTAGCAGTCATTACATCTCCTGCTTGGATTGCAGTCCACTTTGCATAAAGTGTAATATTTCCCTTTACAACAGTTGTTGTTGTAAATAAGTCTGTACATGCTGCGTTACTATACCATCCATCAAAAGTAAATCCATCCTTTTTTGTTGTTGGTAATTGTGATAATACTCCATTCTCAGCTACAGTTGTTGAAGATACTGAAGTACCTCCATTTGTATCAAATGTTACTGTATAAATAGTAGTAGCATCTGTACCACTAGATGATCCTCCACTAGATGATCCTCCGCTAGATGATCCTCCGCCACTTACAGGAGCTGGATCTGTACCTGTACTTGTTCCTGTATCTGTACTTGTTCCTGTACCTGTACTTGTTCCTGTACCTGTATCTGTTCCTGTACCTGTATCTGTTCCTGTACCTGTATTTGTTCCTGTACCTGTATCAGCTCCAGTGTCAGGATCTGTTTGACTAGTACCTTCATTAGCGTTATTATCGCTATTTGTACTTAATGAACATCCAGTCAATGCTAGTGCAGCCATAGCTGCTATTGAGAATACCCCAATTAATTTTCTTGTCTTCATTTTAATTACTTCGCCTTTCTATGATTAAAATAAGTCCAAACCCATATTAAATACCTTATTATTATGCATTATATCATAATTAAAGTAAAATATAACACTCAAAATTATGTGATATTATGTGAAAAAGCGTCGTATCTTCGACGCTTTTAATTCAACAAATAATCCTTTAATATATTAATAACCTCATCAAAGCTATTAGATGTATTTATTTGGTTCTTAATAGTAGCAGAACCAGGTAGACCCTTTAGGTATGCTGAAATGTGTGTTCTCATCTCAAGCATTGCTAACTTTTCTCCTTTTAAATCAACTAAGTAGCTATGCTGAAGCACAATAGTATCGTATATTTCTTGATTAGTAGGCTTTTCAATAAGCCTATTATTCATTAAATATTCATTTATTTGTTCAAAAATAAATGGATTACCCTGTGCTCCTCTAGCTATCATTACTGCATCACAGCCTGTATATTCAAGTACATATTTAGCCTTCTGTGGTGAGTTTATATCACCATTTGCTATAACAGGAATTGATACTGCTTCCTTTACAGCCTTTATAACATCATAATTTGCTTCTCCTGAATACATTTGTGCTCTTGTTCTTCCATGAACAGCTAATGCAGAGGCTCCTGCCTTCTCAATAAGCTTTGCATTTTCTACTGCATTAATATTCTCAGAATCCCAACCAATTCTAATTTTTACAGTAACTGGCTTCTTAACAGCCTCTACTACTGCCTTTACTATTTCATAAACATGCTCTGGATTTTTTAATAGTGATGCTCCAGCACCAGCCTTTTTAGCTACCTTATTAACAGGACATCCCATGTTTATATCTATAATGTCACAATCACTATAATTATCTAAATATTTTGCAGCATATACTAAGGATTCAACATCAGCACCAAATATCTGCATAGATATTGGATGCTCATCTTGTGAAACCTTAGTCATCTTTATTGTTTTTTCATTAGAGAATCCTAAAGCCTTATCTGAAACCATTTCAGCTACCATAAGACCTGCACCATGTGATTTACATATTCTTCTAAATGCTTCATTACAAATACCTGCCATAGGTGCAAGCACTACCTGATTAGGGATGTAGACATCCCTTATCTTCCACATATAATAATATTTATCAAGTATTGGCTTTATATCCTCTATAGGAAGACCAATGATATTATATTCAGAGCCCTCAAAATGATCTACAAACTTTCCACCAATACCTTGAATAGCATAAGCTCCAGCCTTATCCATTGGTTCATTTGTTGAAATATAATCCCATATTTCATCATCTGAAATATTTTTAAAATAAACCTTAGATGTAGTCGCAAAATTATGTATCTCATCATTAAAAATAATTGCAACTCCTGATACTACCTCATGTATTCTTCCACTAAGACTTTTAAGCATAGAATATGCTTCATCCTTAGAATGAGGCTTTCCAAGCCTTTTACCATCAATAACAACAATAGTATCACATCCAAGTACAATAGAGTCATTCATTTTACCTATAGCCTTAGCCTTTCTTAAGGCTACTGATTTAACATTATCTATAGCACTAAGGCTATCATCCATTGTCTCATCTGCGTTAGCAACCATAATATCAAATTTATAATTAAACTCATTTAAAATGTCTTTTCTTCTTGGAGAAGATGACGCAAGTATTAGCTTCACATTTATCACCGAAAACATTATAACATAATATCACATCATTTTTTAAATTGAAATTTATTATATTATGATATAATAATAAACAAAGGTGATTAAATTGGTTAATAAAATTAAAAAATATTTGAAAATAAACAATTTAATAAAGCCTAATGAAAAAGTAGTAGTTGCTTTATCAGGTGGTGTTGATTCACAGGTCTTATTCTATGCTTTAAAAAAAATGGGATATGAAGTAATTGTAGCCCATGTAAATCATAAAAAAAGAATAGAATCTGATATGGAGGAGGAAAAAATAATTGAGATGTGTAAAGAAACACATACCAAATATGAAATTCTCCACCTAGAAAAAATTGACCACAATTTTGAAGCTAATGCCCATAACAAGAGATATGAGTTCTTTATTAATGTTGCAAAAAAGTATAATGCAAAATATGTAGCTACAGCTCATCATCAGGATGATAATCTTGAGACAATACTTATGAATATAATGTCTGGGTCAAACCTATATGGATATGGAGGTATTGCCCCAGAGCTTATAATTGATGATATTCATATTATTCGTCCTCTTCTTCCATTATCTAAAGCTGAAATTAGGGAATTTGCAGCTGCAAATAACATAATTTATTATGAGGATTATACAAATGCATTAGATGATTTTACACGAAACAGAATAAGGCATCATATCATTCCTGTTTTAAAAAAGGAATGCCCTAATATGCTTGATAGGTCAAATGCTTATTCAAAGCAAATACATGAAGCATTTGATTTTGTAAGAGGACAATCTATTAATTATTTAAAGGAAAATAATAATCAAATTATAAAAGAAACATTTGATAATCTTCATGTGTTTTTAAAGAAGGATATTATATGTCTACTTCTTGAAAATTATAATATTCAAAGAAGTGAAAATCTTATAAATGATTTACTAGATCTTATTGATAATAATAAGCCCCAGCTTGATTATAGCCTATCAAATGGATTATTATTTAAAAAAAGATATGATAAGATTTTTATAAGTAATGAATGTGATTCTAGTGCATTTAGCTTTTCTTTAAATAATAGAAATGATATTATTGATAACAACATACTTAAAGCTTATTTTACAGATAGTATTCCTAAGGATGCAATTTATTTAAAATTATGCTATAATGATATAGTATTTCCACTTACAATCCGTAATAGGAAAAATGGAGATAAAATAAGGCTTTCTGCTGGTGAAAAGAAAATAAAGGATTTACTAATTGATAAGAAGGTTTTAAAGGAAAAAAGAGATACTATTCCTCTTCTTGTAGATGGTAATGATAATATTTTATGGGTTTATAATATTGCAAGGGCAGAAAGTGTTCATAAATATAGGGATAATCATGATATATTCCTAGTTTTAGAGGTGAAAAATTATGCAGAATGATATAGCTGAGGTTTTAATTTCTGAGGAAAAAATTACCGAGTGCTGTAAAAGACTTGGTAAACAAATTGAGAATGACTATAAGGATAAGAACCCAATAATAATTGGTTTATTAAAGGGTTGTGAGCCTTTTATGTCTGACTTAATTAAAAATATAAACACTTATATAAGAACTGATTATATGGATTGCTCATCATACCATGGTACTATGTCTACAGGAACAGTTATCATTAAGAAGGATGTAGATGAGGATGTAAAGGATCAGGATGTAATAATTGTTGATGACATTATTGATACTGGTGTAACATTACATGATATAGTTCGTGTTTTAAAGGAGCGTGGAGCAAAGTCTGTTAAGACATGTGTTCTTCTTTCTAAGGATGTTAAAAGAAAGCACGAGCTTAATGTAGATTATGTAGGTACTACTGTACCAAATGCGTTTGTAGTTGGATATGGTCTAGATTTTAATGAAGCATATAGAAATCTACCTTATATCGGTGTATTAAAGGAAGAATTATATAAGTAATTTGTAGTAAGGAGTTTTGTGATGGATAATAATCAAAATAATCAAAATCAAAATAACCAAAACAATAATCAAAATCAAAACAACCAAAATCATACTCCAAAAAGAGGAGGTTTCTTCTCTTCATTTGGAGCATATATTCTAATTATCATTTTGATTATTGGTGTATGGTTTGCCTATAGAAAGATGACGGCAACAAAATATGAAACTGTAGAATATAGCGAGCTTACTTCAGCTATTACTGAGGATAGATATATTGGTGGTACTGCTAAGCCTGCTGGAGAGATTAACCCTGGTATATATGTTATCAAGGGTACATTCTATGAGGATGCTGAGCATACAAAGGTCGTATATTATAAGATAAATGTTACTGAAGTTCAATATAATGAGCTTGTAGGTGCAACATATAATGTAGATATTACATTAAAGACACTATCTACAAATCAGGTTATGACTTGGATAATGTATCTTCTTCCATATGTATTAATCATTGGAGCTATTATTATTATTTCTAAATCAACTGGAAATTCAAAAGCATTTGATTTTGCTAAATCCAATGCAAGAAAATCTAATGGTGGTAGGGTTACATTTAATGATGTAGCTGGATGTGATGAGGAAAAGCAAGAGCTAGTTGAGGTTGTTGATTTCCTTAAGAATCCTAAGAAGTACTCTGATATGGGAGCAAGAATTCCAAAGGGAATTCTATTATTCGGTCCTCCAGGTACAGGAAAAACATTACTTGCAAGAGCAGTTGCTGGTGAGGCTGGAGTACCATTCTTCTCTATCTCTGGTTCAGAGTTTGTTGAGATGTTTGTTGGAGTAGGAGCTTCTCGTGTGCGTGATTTATTCAAGCAAGCTAAGGAGCAACATCCTTGTATTATATTTATTGATGAGATTGATGCGGTTGGAAGACAACGTGGTGCCGGAATGGGTGGAGGACACGATGAGCGTGAGCAAACACTTAACCAGCTACTTGTTGAAATGGATGGATTCGCAACTAACCTTGGAATTATAGTTATGGCCGCAACAAATAGACCAGATGTATTAGACCCTGCACTATTAAGACCAGGAAGATTTGATAGACAAATTACTATTTCTTCTCCTGATGTTGCAGGACGTGAAGCAATTTTAAAGGTACATGCAAGAAACAAGCATTTAGCAGATGATGTTAAGCTTGATGAGCTTGCAGCTCGTATCCCAGGATTTAGTGGAGCTGATATTGAAAATCTATTAAACGAGGCAGCAATTCTTGCAGCTCGTGACAATAGAAAGGTTATTTCAGCTGAAGATTTAGATGAAGCAACTGACCGTGTAATGATGGGTCCTGCTAAGAAGAGCAGAAAATATTCAGATCATGAAAAGGATTTAGTTGCACATCATGAGGCAGGTCATGCTGTAATTGGATTAAAGCTTGAGCATGCCAATGTTGTTCAAAAGGTTACAATTATTCCTCGTGGACAAGCTGGTGGTTATACACTAATGCTTCCTGAGGAGGAAACATATTTTGAGACAAAGCGTTCTCTTCTTGATCAAATCACTGGTCTTCTTGGAGGAAGAGTTGCTGAGGAGATTACATTTAATGAGGTATCAACTGGTGCTTCTAACGATTTCCAACGTGCTACACGTATAGCTCGTTCTATGGTTACAGAATATGGAATGTCTTCTCTTGGACCTGTTCAATATGAACAGCAAACAGGATCAGTATTCCTTGGACGTGATTATATGAAGGAAAAGAATTTCTCAGATCAAGTAGCTCTTGAAATTGATAGAGAGCAACGTAAGATTATTGAGGAATGCTACACTGATTGTAAGAGAATTCTTACTGAAAATATTGATTTATTAAATACTATTGCTGAATACCTAAAGAAGGTTGAAACATTAACTAAGGCTGACATTGATGAAATAGCTGAGACAATGCATCTAAAGCGTTATGATGATCGCGAAAAGATTAAAGCTGAGCGTGAATCTAAGGAAGCCTTAATGAAGGCGCAAGAGGAACAAACTAAGGATTGTCCTGCATGTGGTACTAAGAATAAGATTGACGCAATGTTCTGCATTAATTGTGGAAGAAACATTGAATCAGTAACACCAAAGAATGTTGTTGATATTACTCCTTCTTCTACTAAAGATGAAACTCCTGTAGAAGATAAAAAGGATGATACTGATGAGACTAGATAAGTTCTTAAAGGTTTCAAGAGTTATAAAGCGTAGAACACTTGCTAAGGAGGTAGCCTCTGATGAGCGTATCCTTCTTAATGATAAAATTGCTAAACCAAGCTCACAGCTAAAAAGTGGTGATATCATCACTATAATGTTTGGTAATAAGGAAGTAAAAATTAGAGTTTTAGAGCTTTTAGACTCAACCAAAAAAGCTGATACTGATAAAATGTATGAGCTTATAAGTGAAAGAAAAATAAATCCTGCAGATTAATTTCTGCAGGATATTTTTTTATAAATATTTTTTTATATCACTAAGCCTATCTATAACATCATAGCCTTTAAAGAAATCCTCATGCTGATGTCCACCACTAAAAAGAATACCCTTACAGCCAATAACATTAGCTACCTCTATATCATGAAGCGAATCACCAACACAAATAATATCCTTAGGATCAATATTATTCTCCTTAATGAAACTATATCCAATCATAACCTTACTTCCACCTTCAACATTAGATGTACCTAATACCTTATTAAAAAAGGAATATATCTTATAATATTTTAACTGAAATGTTAAATTATTGATTTCAGATGATGATAAACATATAAGATAATGTCCCATATCCCTAAGCTCACAAAGCAAGTCATATACATCAGGATATAGCTTACATGATAAAGATTCTCTCATATATCTCTCATTATAAACTATAGCTAAATCCTCAAATCTATCCGCATTTAAATCAAGACCTGCACGAATATAATAATCTCTTATTGGAAAGCCAAAAACATGCCTATATTTATCCATATCAAGCTGTGGCTTATTCTGCTCCTCCAAAAATTGATTTATAAGCTTTAGTCCTAAATCAACATCGTCAAGGATAGTACCATTAAAATCAAATATTATATATTTCTTATTCATAGTTAGCCCTCCTTAACTTTAATATAATTATACTTTAAAATGACTTCTTTTTGTAGTATAATTTGTTTATGGAAAAATAAAGGAGGGCTATTATGCCATTAGTAAATGAATTAGAGATGTTAAAGAAAGCATATGATGAGGGTTATGCCGTTGGTGCTTTTAACATTAACAATATGGAAACTATTCAAGGAATAGTTGAAGCTGCAAAGCTTGAAAAATCACCTATTATTCTTCAGGTATCTAGAGGAGCTAGAAAATATGCTAATCCAGTTTACCTACAAAAGCTTGTTGAGGCTGCAGTAATTGACTCAGGTCTTCCAATTGCACTTCACCTAGACCATGGTGATTCATTTGAAATTTGTAAGGAGTGCATTGATACAGGATTCACTTCTGTTATGATTGACGGTTCTTCTCTACCTTATGAGGAAAATGTCGCAGTAACTAAGAAGGTATGTGAATATGCACATGCACACAATCCTTATGTTACAGTTGAGGGAGAGCTTGGAACACTTGCTGGTATTGAGGATGAGGTTAATGTAGAGCATTCTTCATATACTGACCCTAATACAGTTGAGGATTTTGTTAAGAGAACAGGTGTAGATTCACTTGCGATAGCTATTGGTACATCTCATGGTGCATTCAAGTTTAAGCCAGGTACTAAGCCACAATTAAGATTTGATATTCTAGAAGAGGTTTCAAAGCGTCTTCCAGGATTCCCTATTGTATTACATGGAGCTTCTTCAGTTCTTCAGAATTATGTTAAGATGTTCAATGATTGTGGTGGAGAAATGAAGGATGCACTTGGAGTTCCTGAGGATTTATTATCAAAGGCTTCAAAAATGGCAGTATGTAAGATTAATATTGATTCAGATATTAGACTTGCTTGCTACGCACCTATGCGTAAATATATCTTAGATAACCCTACAGTGTTTGATCCACGTAAGCCACTTGGTGTTGCACGTGATAACATTACTGAGGCAGTAAGACATAAGATGAGAGATGTTCTTCACTCATCAAACAAGGCATAAAATATAGAAAGGAGCAATGCTCCTTTTTATTTTATTTGCGAATGCTATATATGGTATAATTTTATTTGCGTTTTCCTGAATTATTATGATATAATAATATGGATTACTTTTTGGAGGTTATATTATGGAACAAAAACTTTCTGATCAAGAAATTGTTAGACGTGAAAAGCTAGACAAATTAAAAGAGCTTGGTATTGACCCATTTGGTCAAAGATATGACACAGATTCTCATGCAGCTGATGTTAAAGCCAAGGCTATGAAGGCTATAGATGAGTTTAATGCAGCTCACACAGACCTTTCAGAGGAGGAGCGTAAGGCAGCACTTCATGAATACATTGAGGGATTAAACCTTGAGGTAAACGTAGCTGGACGTATTATGTTCATCCGTAAGATGGGTAAGGCTTCATTCTATTCATTACAGGATAAGTCTGGATTCATCCAGGTTTATATTCGTAAGGATGTAGTTGGTGAAGATCAATATGCATTATTTAAGATGGCAGATTTAGGAGACTTCGTTGGAACTAAGGGAACTATTATGCTTACACAAACAGGAGAGATTACAATCAAGTGTACTTCTTATACTCACCTTGTTAAGGCATTAAGACCTCTACCTGAAAAATTCCATGGTCTTCAGGATAAAGAGGAAAGATATAGACGTCGTTACCTAGACCTTATTATGAATGAGGATGCTAAGCGTGTTGCTATTATGAGACCTCAAATCATCCGTGCTATGCAATCATATTTTGATTCACTTGGATTTATTGAGGTAGAAACTCCAGTTCTTCAAAATATTCAAGGTGGAGCTTCTGCTCGTCCATTCATTACACACCATAATGCGCTAGATGCTGATTTCTATCTACGTATCGCAACAGAGCTTCATTTAAAGAGACTTCTTGTTGGTGGACTAGAAAGAGTTTATGAAATTGGACGTATCTTCCGTAATGAGGGTATGGATAAGACTCATAACCCTGAATTTACAACAGTTGAGCTTTATCAAGCATTTGGTGATCTAGAATCAATGATGGATATTTGTGAAGGTGTAATTAAGAGCGCTGCTCTTAAAGTATGCCATAAGGAAGAATTCTTAAACCCATTCGATAGAGAGGGTAACAAAATTGATATCTCTAAGCCATTCCGTAGAGTTACTATGTGTGATGTAATCAAGGAACAAACTGGTGTTGATTTTAAGAATAATAATTATACCTTCGAGGAAGCTTGTGAGCTTGCTAAGAAGCATAATGTTAAGGTTGAGCCTCACTTCATCTCAGTAGGACATATTATTAATGCCTTCTTTGAGGAATATGGAGAAAAGACATTAATTCAACCAACATTCCTAATGGGACATCCAATTGAAATTTCACCTTTAACTAAGAAGGATCCATCTGATCCAAGATTTGTTCAACGTTTTGAATTATTCATTGGTGGACATGAATTCGCTAATGCTTATACAGAGCTAAATGACCCAATTGATCAAAAGGATAGATTCCTAGAACAGCTTGCTGAAAAGGAAGCTGGAAATGATGAGGCTAACGAAATGGATACTGATTTCGTAGAATCATTGGAATACGGAATGCCTCCTGCTGGAGGAATTGGAATTGGAATTGATAGACTTGTTATTTTCTTAACAGAGTCTGAATCAATTCGTGATGTAATTCTATTCCCTCAAATGAAGACTAGATAGTGGTGATATGATGGATATTTTAACTGATTATGCAAATTGGAAATTTGAAAATTATACTCTTATAGACACTCTATTAAAAAATGGTAGTGCTATAATACGTAGATTCCCTCATGTAATAGCTGTATGTGACTTCTTCTATAATGAGGTCACAAACAACCATTATAAAATGAGTCAGGATGAGGAAATAATATTTGAAAGTGGATTCAATTATCTACATGATCATTTTAATACCATTGATTTAATTCTAAAGCATGACTTCAATAGTAGCTTTACTGAAATGGAGAAATGCAGTAAAACAATAAATCTTCTTCTATACATCAATGATTTCCAGGCTGAGCTTGAAAATGTAGCTCCACAAAACATTAGTGGTAAGAAGACTCTTGATGATTTAGAACAACGTACAATGAAGTTTATTGAAACTCATACAAATGCTCCAGATACAATGTTTCAGCTACTTAGTGATGTAACATCTGATATGTTTAAGGATGGATATCAGGGAGTAAATGAAATAATGTATGAGGTTGCGGATGAGCTTGGAATTACTCCAGATGAATCAGATGACGATACATATGAGCTTTAATAGGTAGTTATACTACCTATTTTTTGTCTATCACTTGCACCTTCATTCATAATGAGTTATTATTAAAATAGAAAGCCTTGAGGGGAGGCGTTAATATGAATATCGCAAGAATATGCTTAAAGATACTGACTCTTTTTCTTATAACAATGTTTACAATAAACTTTATACAGGAAAGAATATGCTATTTATCATTTATTAATAAAGAAAAAATGGAAAAGCCATTAGTAGAGCCTGAATATATTAAGATTACAGATAAGCTTACAGGATATGGATATAGACTTGATTCAGATAATGAAAATGTAATAATATATTTTGGTGGTAATTATAATATTGCCTATAATATGGTAGGAAAATATGCCCATAGCTTTGATTGTACATTCATTTCTCCTGACTATTATGGTACTCAGGATAGTAAAGGGCATATTAACCTAAAGACAATGAAGAAAACAGCCTTAGATGCCTATGACTATGTTAAGGAGCAATATCCTAATAAAAAGGTAATTGTAATTGGTCATAGTTATGGTACAGGTATGGCAACATATCTGGCATCTAAAAGAGATGTAGAGATATTATTTGTTGTATCAGGATTTAGAGATAATGCTGATATCTATAATAGAACTACTCCTGTTTTCTATGGACCATTAAAGGTATTTATATCTAATAATATAAAAACAAGCACATACGCTAAAAGCGTTAATAATAAAACCTATGTAATAGGCTCAAAGGCTGATTATACACTTCCTGTTTCAATGCAGGAAAAGCTATGTAGCTCATTTCCTAACGCAGAGCTTAAGCTATTTGAAGATGTAGAACACTCAAATTATTTCAAATCTAAGGAGGTAGTAGATTTTATAATCGATACTATTGGACTAGATCATGTAGATGATCAGGGTGATATTGAGGAGTAATAATATGATACGTATACTATTCGTTTGCCATGGAAATATCTGTCGCTCTCCTATGGCTGAATACATAACAAAATATCTTGCCAAAGAAAATGGAATTGATGATAGACTATATATCACATCTAAGGCTACATCATCTGAAGAGATTGGTAATGATATATATCCACCTATAAAAAAGGTACTTACAAAACATAATATTCCATATGAAAGGCATAGTGCTTCAAAAATTGTGAAGCAGGATTTAGATAACTATGATTTAATAATTGGAATGGATACATATAATATTCAAAACATGACGCGTATATTAGGACCATCAGATAAGATTCATAAGCTTTGTGAATATTCAAACACATCAATTGATGTTGATGACCCTTGGTATACAAGAGATTTTGAACAATGCTATGGAGAAATTTATGCTCATTGCAAAAACCTTATAAATGTTTTATGCAAAAGACTAGCATTAAATAAATAAATGTGATAGTATATTAACGTAGGTAAAGCCTACTAGTCTCCATATTTTTTTCATAAATAACTAACTCTCCCTATTAAACAAATATTTTTAATATGGAGACTAAATAACTCCATAAGGAGGTCTTTCCCGAGACCTCCTTTCTTCTTTTATAAAATATATGATATAATATAGGCATGTGGGAAAGAGGTGTTTATATTTATGCAAGAACTTATTGATGCAATTAAAGAGAGTACAGGTGCTACTTCTGATGCACTAGCATATGCTATGCTTTTTGTAGGTGCGTTAATAGTTATATTTACTTTAATAGGAGTTTTTATTTCAATTTATTTATTCCTAAGATATAACAAGCTTAATAGAATTAAGAATAGCTGTAATATGACAGGATTAGAGGTTGCTCGTAAGATACTTGATGACAATGGTCTAAATCATATAAGTGTTAAGGCTACTGGTTCATTTATTTGGGGTAATTCCTATTCTCATGTATGGAAAAAGGTAAGACTTAGAAGATTCACATATAAAAAAAATAGTGTTACATCACTTGCGATGGCAGCTCAAAAGTCATCACTTGCGATTCTAGATAAGGAAAATGATCCAATAATGAAGAAGCGTAATAAGCTTATTCCATTACAAATGTTTGGACCACTTATGTTCCTTCCACTTGTAGTCTTTGGTGTAATACTTGATATAGTTATTGCTTCTGCTTTAGATAAGGATCCTAATTATGCAATTACATTTACATGTGCTGGATTTGGAGTACTTCTTTATGCTATATCATTCGCATTAACAGTTGTTATTCTTAAGGCTGAGACAAAGGCTCAGGCTAAATCAATTGAGATTTTACAGAAAGAAAATCTAGCTACTCCTGAAGAAATTGAGCAGATAACTGACTTATATAAGGTTTATAATCTTGAATATATCAACAATATGATTATAGCCTTCCTAGAGCTTGTGCTAAGGGTTTTAGAAATCATTGCACAAATTCAAGGAAAATCATCAAGCTCAAAGGATTAAAAAAAATGCCTAATTCATTTGAATTAGGCTTCTTTTTTACCAAAATATTGGCTCTTTATTATTTGATTAGATAAATATTTACCCTTCTTTAATATCTTATAATCACTATCTATTTCTCCAACAACATTAAAGCTAGCCTTAATAGCATAGCTTAGGCTTGATTTAAGCATGTTTCTACCCATTAGAGTACGTATCCTATATGAATCCTTATCATAATAGAAATAATCCTCTATATTAAGCATATACGCAAGTGTTGGAAGAACATCAACCTGACCACAAATATTATCATTATAATCAGTTGGATTATAAATATCCATGTTGAAATTATAATCATTACCATTCTTTCCAATTACATAATGACCATTAATATTCTTATTATATAGGACTGTAAGTACTGAATAATCTGCACCACTTGTAGTCCATTTATACTTCTTCTTACCTTCAAGAGATCTCTTTGTTCTATTAGACATATATTTATGAATTCCACCATGATCACCCATTACAACAATAGATGTATTATCAAGAATTCCTGCCTCATCTAGGTCATCTATAAATCTTCCAATGCAATAATCTACATAATGTGCTAATGAAATATAATTATAGAAATATGATCCTATTTCCTTTTTAAGCTTAGTATCATTATTTAAGAAGGCTTCATCTAATACTTTTGGACAATGGAATGGCACATGTGATGAGCATAATACAATATGATTATAGAATCTATCAGTTGAGCTATAGCTATTAAGTATTTGCTCCTCATATCTTAAAAGTGAATTATCATTAATATATCCACATACATATTCCATTCCAAAATCTTCATCATACATTAATGTATTATCGGAATTAAATACTATTTCATCACCATAATGAACCTCATTAAATCCAATTGTTGAATCCATTACACCCTTATAATTCCAAGTAGATCCATAAGCACCATTTAAATATGATGTCTTATATCCTTTATTCTCTAGAGCCTCTGCAAGGCTTATATATTCACTATCCTCATACTGATTAAATGAAATTACACTAGATACAGGATATTGACCTGTCATAAATAATAGATCACAGTCTGAACTATTTCCTAAATGTACCTGTTCAATAGTGTTCATTTGAACACTATGATTTAATAGCTTATTGATATTTGGTGTTATCTCATGCTCCACACCATTTGAATCAGTTATTGTATTACCTACAACAAATGATTCAATAGCCTCCATTTGAAGAACTATTAAATTTTGATTTTCCATTACATTAGATAAGTTCCACTTATCCTCTGAGGCATTCATATCCTCAAGTATCTTATTTTCATAGCTTATATAGTTATCGCAATCACTATCAGTCATAGTAACATTCGCATCATACCAAGGTAGCTGTGCTATATCAACTAAATGGTAAATAAAATTACCATAGGCAGCTGCCTTTTTTGTTGAATTAAGTGAATTAACAGTACTGTTAGATGTAATAATTGATAAGAAGCATACCATAAAAATAGTTGAAATAATTGTACCGCATTTAGAAACAAGTCTAAATCTATTATATGTGAACTTATGCTTTACAATTCCAAATACAAACATAAATATGAATAGTAATCCATCAACAAAATATAAGCCATCTGTTGGAGAATAATGTACCCATATTGACATTACAACATTATTATTACTATTGTGTGGCATTATCTTCCAGAAAAGGCTTGATGGTCCTTGGAAGAATCTTGTATATGCTAAATCAGCTATTATAAATGTTACTGATATTACATATATAGCAATAATCCAAATATATCTTCCAATATTATTAAATAATAATGCAAAGCTGAAAAGGAATGCATATGTAAGACATAATAGAATTATAAGCCATCCTGATTCCTTTAATCCATATATAAACTTAAAAGCAAAATGATAATTGCTTTGAGCCATTCCAACATAATATATTTGCTTTATTATAATAGCTATAAATACTAATGCAACAAATATTAGGCTATAATGCTTCGCTAGAACACTCTGTATTTTTTTCAATACATTCTTCATTTTCTATCTCTTCTTTCATTGTTTTCTTTTTTGTAGTCATAACAATAATAGTTGCGATTCCACTAACAAGTATTAACCCATAATAGCTTATACCTCTAACAAGAAGTGCTGCTAAATCTGCAACTGCATCTCCTGATGATTCATAAATACCACTATAAAGCTTCTTAATTGATATTTCTGCAGCTCCTATTCCTCCAGGGATTGGGAATGAATCTGAAATTAATGCATATACTGTTTGACAAGCAATTATATAAATAAAGCTATGTCCACTTAAGCCTAATCCTTTATATATGAAATAAGCAATTGCAAATGTTGCAATTCTTTTTAATACACATAGGAAAAAGACTATAAATACTGTTGGAATATGCTTTTTAAAATATCTACTTGAACCCTTATAATTTCTAACCATCTTCTTTAATGAATAAGCTTTAGAATAAGGCTTTTTTATAAGGTTATGATTATAAAGCCAAAATATTAGCCTTACACCAACCTTATAAACTACATTTCCCATAACCATCAAAGCAAGGCTAAATGACGCAATAATAATATTAGATATAACTCCAAATATTATTAAAGCCACCATTATAGCACTATCCTGGTCCTTAAAGAAATCATTGAAATAAAATATTGCGGCAAATATTGCCATAATAATAAGCGCAAATTTATTCATAAATGAATATAGTAAAACCATAGGCGTAGTTTTAGCTACCTCTATTTCACCCTTACGCTTCATCTCATATACCATCATTGGCTGTCCTCCAACAGCAAATGGTGTTAATTGAGAAAAGAATAAATCAACTGAAACATATCCATAAGCATTAAATGGATTTAGCTTTACACCAAGACCTCTTCCCATTACTATATAGCATAAGCCTTGAATAAATATTTGAGCAAATACCATAACAAAGGCTAAGGTTAGGAATATAGGGCTTAAATCCTTCACACCATGTCTTATCTTTGGGATATCTATATCCTTAAATAGATACCAAAATGAGAATACAAATAGTGCCATTATTAAAATGTATTTAACTATTTTCTTCCATAGTTTACCTTTTTTCATATACGCTACCTTTTGTGTCCCCTTTAAATGAAAGAATTGCCTCTATGAGGCAATACTTTACATAAACTTTAATAATAAAAATGAAATTAAAAATACAAATCCAAATATACTAAAGGCTATAATCATTTTCTTTCCAGCCTTTGGTACTTTAATTCTTAAAACAAATAATAATCCTAATACTGCAAGTGAAGCAAAATATAGCCATGCAAATGCCATATTTGACATATTTGTAAACTTAAATAAATAAGCAATTGGCATAAAGAACGCAGCCATTGTAATAGGCATTCCTGTATAATACTTAAGTACTGAATCATCAGTCTTACTTCTTTCATGCTCTAGTGCATTGAAATATCCAAGTCTTACAAGACCAAATAACACATAGAAAAGTGCTACTGCTATAACTAATATAAATGAAAAACTCTTTGTATTAGCCTCTGCATTTAAGAATAATCTTATAGCTATTGTAGCAGGAAGAATTCCAAATGCTAAAAGGTCTGATAAAGAATCTATTTGAATTCCATTATCCTTCTCAAATTCTGTTCTATCCTTTTTTGTTCTAGCAACCTTACCATCAAACATATCAAGCCCACCGCAAACAAGTAGGCATAATACTGCGTAATCCTCAGCGTGTGCTGGATTAATTAAGCAAAATGATACTCCTAGAACTGCTAATAATGTAGATATGTACGTTAACCATACAGTATAATTCCAATATCCAACCATATTAAACACCCCTAAACAAAATAAGTATATCATATTAGGCATAATTTTTAAATAATAAAAATGCGTGTTTTTCCAATATTTAGATAAAAATCTAATGGATTATAGTACCTAGAAAAACTTTTTTACGTATATTATTTTAAAATAATATTCGTTAGATACGTTTTCATTGTGAACATTATGAAATTTTATTAAATAAATATTTACAACAAACCTACAAAAAATTAAAATATTGTTATTCTTAACAAAACTAAAGGAGATATAATCTTATGTTTGATTCAATCCATGAAGAATGTGGTGTTTTCGGTATTTTTGAAAACAAGAAAAGAAATGTAGCGCATGACCTATATATTGCCTTATATGCTTTACAGCATAGAGGACAAGAAAGTGCTGGTATTGCAGTATGCGATGATGGTGTTATAAATTATGAAAAGGGACCAGGGCTTGTAGGTGATTTCTTCACAAAGGAGGTACTTTCTCGTCTTGGTGAAGGAAACATGGCAGTAGGTCATGTTAGATATTCTACTACTGGTGGTAATAATATTAATAATATTCAACCACTTGTTGTACGTCATATGAAGGGAAACCTTGCTCTTGTACATAATGGAAATTTAACTAATGCTGATGAAATCAGAAAAAAATATGAGCTAAATGGTGCTATATTCCATGGTACATCTGATACAGAATCAATTGCTTATTCTATAGTAGATAATAGATTAACTGCTCCTTCTATTGAAGCTGCAATTGAAACAACTATGACTGAAATAGCTGGTGCATATTCATGCATAGCTATGTCTCCTACAAAGATGATTGGATTTAGAGATCCTAACGGATTTAGACCTTTATGTCTAGGTCGCAGCAAGGATGGAGGATATATACTATCATCAGAATCATGTGCTATAGATGCGATTGAAGGTACATTTATACGTGATATTCTTCCAGGAGAAATAGTTGTAATATCTGATAATGGAATTGAGTCAATTATGACTCATACTAACAAAAGAAAGCACACACTTTGTGTATTTGAATACATCTATTTTGCAAGAGGAGATTCATATATTGAAGGTGTAAATGTTCACCAAGCTCGTATTACTGCAGGTAAGATTTTAGCTAAGGAAAATAAAATAGATGCAGATGTTGTAATTGGAGTGCCTGATTCAGGACTTGATGCAGCACTAGGATATAGTATGGCTTCAGGAATCCAATATGGAATGGGATTTGTAAAGAATAAATACATCGGAAGATCATTTATAAAGCCTAATCAAGAGGAAAGACGTAATACAGTTAAAATTAAGCTTAATGTCGTTAAAGAGGTTGTTAAAGGTAAAAGAGTTATTCTTATAGATGATTCTATCGTTCGTGGAACAACTTCTAAGGAAATAATAAAACTTTTACGTGAAGCAGGAGCTTCTGAGGTTCATTTCCTATCATCAGCTCCAGCATTCAAGCATCCTTGCTATTTTGGTACTGATGTTGATAGTGAAGAAAACCTAATTGCTTGTAAATATAACACTAATGAAGAAATCGCAAAGGCTCTTGGAGCTGATTCATTATCATATTTATCACTTGAAGGATCACATGAGCTTGCTAAAAAGGAAGGATTATACTTCTGTGATGGATGCTTCAGCGGTAACTATCCAATTGATGTTCCTAAGGGAATTGAAAAGAATAAATTCGAACAGAAAATTAAAAAATAATCTAATTAAAGGCCACAATATGGCCTTTTTTTATAAAATAAAAAGGGCGATGCCCTTATTATTTCAAATGATAGATAACCTGATGCCTTATAAAATTATCTTTAATAGTTTCATCAACTATATTTAAATAATCATCAACATTAAGCCATCTATAATCAGTATGCTCATTAGATAATATAATATCTTCTCGATTTGTATAAGCAATATAATTTTTAAAAACTATATTAGTATTTGGTAATGGATCATCATATAGGAATTCTGGATTACTAATAATTAATCCTGTCTCCTCCATTACCTCTCTTTTTATTCCATCATTGGCAGTTTCATAATGCTTTAACCCTCCACCTGGATTCTCCCATACACCAGGTCTTGCATCACTATTGCTTCTTTTAATAGCTAACAGCTTACAGGTTTTGGTATTATAAATATACGCCTTTGTTACTATAAAACTCAAAACGATCACCTTTTCCTATGACATTATAGCACAAAAAAGAGCCAAACGGCTCTTTAATTGTAATTATTTTAAAAGTTCATCTGCAAGAATGTCTAGCTTTGCTTTATACTCATCATTTAAAGCACCCTTAATTGTTACATTACTTTGTGTAAATGTAATATCCTTTAATTCCTCAAGTTCAGCCTTCATTGTCTTATTAGCCATAGGTGCCCACATTCCATTTTCTATAAGGGCAATCTTTCTATTTTGATAATTATGCTCCTTTAATGTATTAATGAATGTTTCCATATATGGGAACATACCACCATTATATGTTGTAGTCGCAAGTACTAATCTATCAAGCTCAAATGCACTTTCTACTGCCTCAGCCATGTCATCTCGTGCAAGATCAAATACACAAACCTCTACTCCCTTAGCCTTTAATGTATCCGCAAGATATAATACAGCTTTCTTAGTGTTACCATAAACTGATGTATAGCACACAGTTACACCACTACTCTCTGGGATATATTTACTCCATGTATCATATAATCCTAAATAATATGATAAATTATCATTTAATATTGGTCCATGTAGTGAGCAAATTGTATTAACCTCTACTCCTTCAAGTTTTTTTAATAAAGCCTGAACATTTGCACCAAATCTTCCAACAATTCCAAAATAATAACGTCTAGCCTCACATGCCCATCCTTCTTCATCTACGATGTCATTAGCTCCAAACTTACCAAATGCATCAGCACTAAAAAGTACCTTATCATATGCATCATATGAAATCATAACCTCAGGCCAATGTACATTTGGAGCCGCAACAAATCTTAGAGTGTGCTTTCCTAATGAAAGCTCATCTCCTTCCTTTACTACAAGCTTATTTGGACTAAAATCTTGTCCATACATGTTTTTCATCATATTGAATGCCATAGCGCTTGATACAACAATTGCGTTATTATATTTATCAACAAAATCCTTAATCACAGATGAATGATCTGGTTCCATATGATGAACTATTAAGTAATCTGGATTTCTTCCATTTAATACCTTATCTAAATTATTTAACCACTCATTCTTAAAATCCATATCAACTGTATCAAGAACCGCAATCTTATCATCTAGTATTACATATGAATTATAAGCCATACCATTAGGTACAATATATTGCCCTTCAAATAAATCAATAGTATGATCATTAACACCTATATATTTTATGTCTTTAGTAATTTCCATAATTATAGCCTCCTATAAACTACTTTAATTATATCATACATTTATTTTTGTAGTAAAATTAAGCTTAAAAAAAGTCCACATTAAGTGGACTTATAATAGTATATTAAATTCTAAGTAATAGCGTTGTATATCTGGTGCACCTCCAGCAACTAGTTACCTCTTTTCGACTTTATTATACCAAATGTTATATAGAAGTTTAAAACTTCTTAATATCAAATGATATCAACAAGTTTAGATAAAGAAGAAAAAAGGAGTCCATCTGAACTCCTTGGAGGGTTAATTATTAAATAATGGTGTTGATAAGTATCTATCACCATTATCTGGTAATAATACTACAATTCTCTTTCCCTTATTTTCAGGACGCTTTGCAAGCTTTAATGCTGCGTATAATGCAGCTCCTGATGAAATACCAACAAATACTCCATCACTCTTAACTACCTCAGCACCTGTTTTAAAGGCTTCCTCGTTAGGTACTGTAATAATTTCATCATAGATTGTTGTATCTAATGTCTTTGGTACAAATCCTGCACCTATTCCTTGAATCTTATGAGGACCTGCAACTCCAGTTGAAAGTACTGCAGATGTTTCTGGCTCTACAGCTACAATCTTTATATTAGGATTCTTCTCCTTTAAATATTTTCCTACACCAGAGATTGTACCACCTGTACCAACTCCTGCGACGAAAATATCTACATTACCATCACTATCCTCCCAAATTTCAGGACCTGTTGTTAGATAATGTGCCTTAGGATTAGATGGATTTACAAATTGTCCTGCAATAACTGAATTAGGAATTTCCTTTTGAAGCTCCTCAGCCTTAGCTATAGCTCCCTTCATTCCCTTTGCACCTTCAGTTAATACAAGCTCTGCTCCATATGCCTTTATAAGATTACGACGCTCTAATGACATTGTATCTGGTAATGTAATAATTAGTCTATATCCTCTTGCTGCTGCAATTGCCGCAAGACCAATTCCTGTATTACCACTTGTTGGCTCAATAATTGTTGAACCCTTCTTTAGTACTCCCTCCTTCTCATAATCAAGGATGATTTGTCTTGCAACTCTATCCTTAACTGATCCAGCAGGATTAAATCCTTCAACCTTTGCTACAATTGTAGCCTCTAGGTTATTATTGTTGTTAAAATTTACTAATTCTACTAATGGTGTATGACCAATTAGGTCAGACACTGACTTATATATTTTACTCATATCTATAATCTCCTTTTATATACTATAATCGTTTCCAATTTTTTCTCTTTCTTTAGTAGCAAGCTCCTCTAATGTTACTCCATTTACATAATCATTAACTACCTTATAAAAGCCATGCCAAAAATCAATTGTTGCACATCCTAATGCCCTAGGACATGTATTAACCTCTGTTTGTAGGCAGGATACAGGAGCTAGAGTTCCTTCTGCTGCTAAAAGTATTTCTCCAACCTTGTAATCCTTAGGTTCCTTGACTAATCTATATCCTCCGTTGTTCCCTCTAACACTTATGAGAAGCTGGCTTCTTGTAAGTAAAGCTACTACCTGCTCTAAATACTTGATAGATATACCTTGTCTAGCTGATATGTCCTTTAATGATACTACGCCACCATTCGAATAAGCTGCGATGTCTATCATTAATCTTAGTGCATATCTTCCTTTCGTTGAAATCATGTTATACGCCTCAATTCCTAGTATTTTACTATGATTAGTTTATCATGATTTCAAAATATTATCAAGCCTATTGATTAAAATTTTTATTTAATCATTAAATTTAATACAATTTCTGATGTTTTATATAAATCATCAACTGCTATATATTCCTCTGTTGTATGAACCTTATTCATACCATTTGAAATAACAATTCCTTCAATACCGTTCTTATTGATATTATTATTATCTGAACCACCAAATGTTGTAACAAGCGATGCTTCACCAAAACCTAATGAAGTCAATATGTCTTGATACTTTTTTACAACAGAGCTTTCCGCACTAACACTATAAGCCTTAATCTCTTCCTTATAGCTTACCTTAACATCTCCAGCTATAGACTTAGCCTCTTTATTAAATATATCTATAACATCATTCATAAGGCTTTGTGCCTTATTACTATCAAGGCTTCTAATCTCACCTATTATATTTACATAATCTGGAACTGAGTTTCTTTGAATTCCTCCATAAAGCTTTCCAAAATTTAATGTGGTATTCTCATCAATTCTTCCAGCCTTAATCTTAGATAATGCTTTCCCTAATATTGTTACTGCATTTATTCCATCCTCAGGACTAAATCCCGCATGGGCTGATTTTCCAAATATTTCAATTGTAAATGAAATAATAGATGGTGCCTTTATCGCAGCTTTTCCAACTTGTCCATCCAAATCTAATACATAGGCCTTTTTAGATTTTATCTTATTAAAATCAAAATGCCTAGTACCTTGGCAATAAGGCTCCTCAGCAATAGGGATTAGAAGCTCAATATCATTATGTCTAAGCCCTTTTTCTTTAATAACCCTTATTGCCTCAATGATTGAGGCAAGACCTGCAACATCATCAGCTCCAAGAACAGTTGTACCATCTGATTTTATTAAACCATTCTCTAAAATAGCCTTTTTACCTATACCAGGTGAGACAGTATCTAGGTGTGCAGAAAATAGAATTGAATCATCTAAATCTCCCTTTAGATAAGCATATATATTCCCTTTTGAATGATTATCTAAATTATTCTCTTTAGCAAGTATTTTTCCAGCATTATCTACCTCTACCCTAAGGCCTAAGTCCTTAAGTGTATTATAAACATAATCTAATATTTCATTTTCATGAAATGATATAGAATCAAATGCTTGTAGCTTAAAAAACTCATTTAATAATCTTTCATTATTAATCATATGCTACATCTCCTTTCTATAACTCTTTAAACACCTCAATAATGTTGTCAAGAGCTTTCTTTAATAAGCTTCTTTGAGTAGCTATATTAATGCGGACAAAACCATTCCCAGTTTCTCCAAAAATATAACCCTGATCAAGCCATACTAAAGCCTTATTTTCTATTAAATCCTTAAGCTTTGATGTCTCTAAATTATATGAATTAAAATCTATCCATATAAGATATGTAGCTTCTAATTCAGTAACCTTAACCCTAAGATTAGACTCTAAATATTCTTTTGCAAATAAATAATTATCATATATATATTTTTTTATTTGACTAAGCCATTCAAATCCATATTTATATACTATCTCTAAAGCTTTTATACCTATAACATTAGATTGTGAATACCCAGCCTTTACTAATTCCTTTTTAAATAAAGCTAAAGCCTTATTATTTGGAATATATGCATATGATGTATGTAGTCCTGGAATATTAAAGGATTTTGTAGGTGCTGTAAGAATTGCATAATTAGCTTTTGCGATATTTCCAATACTATTAAATGTATTATTGCCATAGACGAAATCCTCATGTATTTCATCTGATACAATGAAAACATTATATCTATTACATATATCAACTATTCTTTCTAATTCCTCTTTTTTCCAAGCTCTTCCTACAGGGTTATGAGGATTACATAATAGATAAAGCTTAACATTATTATCTTTAATCTTTTTCTCTATATCATCAAAATCAAAATAATATTTATTATTTATATCCCTTTTAAGATTAGAAACTATAAGATTTCTTCCATTTGCCTCTATAGTTTCCCTAAAAGGATAATATACAGGCTCATTTATAATAATACTATCACTATCTTTTGTTAAGGCTTTAATAATAGTTGCGATATGAAATACTACAGAGCATCCATTAACAATATATCTTTTATCAAGGTCTAGATTATAATGCTTTTTATTCCATTCGATAATGGTATCATAATAGCTATCAAGTGGCTCTGAATAGCCAAATATTTTGTTATCTAAAACACTTTTAAGCTTATCTATTACAATATCTGGTAATTCAAAATCCATATCTGCAACCCAAAGAGGTAGGATATCCTTATTCTTTCCTCTATTTACTGCAAAATCCCATTTAAGTGAATTGGTATTATGTCTATCTATTTCCTTATCTAAATCAATCATATATAGCCCCCTTCAAATCATTTATTAAATCATATGGGTTTTCAATTCCAACAGAAATACGTAAGAATCTTTCATTAATACCCTTAGCTTCTCTTTCCTCCTTAGGAAGATCTGCATGGGTTTGTCTCATTGGATATGTAATAAGTGAATCAACTCCACCAAGAGATTCTGCATATTGAAATATTTTAACATCCCTTAATATTTTTTTAGCAAGCTCCTCTGATTCAACCTCAATAGATATCATTCCTCCAAAGCCACTAGATTGCTTCTTTATAATGTCATATCCTTTATAATCATTAAATCCAACGTAATAAACCTTCTTAATTTTATCACACTCTCTTAGCCATGTAGCTATTTTATATGCATTATCATTTATTTTATCCATTCTTATTGGAAGAGTCTTAATACCTCTTTCAATAAGGAAACAATCAAATGGTGAAAGCTGTCCACCTATGGTCTTTGAAAAATATAATATTTTTTGTGCAAGCTCTTCATTCTTACATACTACAAAGCCTGCAAGTGTATCATTATGACCACCTAGATATTTAGTTCCTGAATGTATTACAATGCTTGCTCCAAGCTCTAGTGGTCTTTGGTAATATGGTGTTAAAAATGTATTATCAACTATTACTAATATATTATGCTTTTTAGCTATTTCAGCTATAGCTAAAATATCTGTTACCTGCATCAATGGATTTGATGGAGTTTCAATATATATCGCTTTTGTGTTTGGCTTTATACTACTTTTAAGTAATTCTAAATCTGATGTATCTATAAAGCTAAACTCTATACCGTTGCTATTACAGACATTATTAAATAGTCTTAATGCTCCTCCATATAAATCATATGTGGATATTATGTGGTCTCCTCTTTTAAATAACATCATTGTAACAGTAATTGCTGTCATTCCTGAAGAAAAGGCATATGATCTATATCCTCCTTCAAGTGCATTTACTGTATTTTCTAGATGAGCTCTTGTTGGATTTGATAATCTAGAATAGCTATATGGACTATCCTCATCTACTCCCTTATGAACGAATGTTGCTGATTGACATATTGCTTGATTTAATGTCCCCCATTCATCCTTTTTATTTAAATCTGCATGTAAACATAATGTTTCAAATTTCATTTATAACACCTACTTATTTATTTATATTCTCTTTTATCTCTATTATGTTCTGTATTCCATTCGCTAAGATCTGGACCAAGAGGTAAAATCTTATATGGATTTGGCACACAGCATAAATGATAATGCTTCTTTATCGCATCAAAGTTTGTTGTATCTCCAAATCCCTTAGTTTGATATAAATCTCTTGCGTAAGCCCAAAGATTTTTATAATCCTTCAATCTTTTTAAATTAACCTTAAACGCATTATAATAAGCTATATCAAATCTAACAAGTGTTACATAGGCTCTAATATCAGCCTCTGTAATCTTATCTCCAAATAAATATCTTGAATGCTCTAGTCTTTCCTCAAGTTCATCAAGTTTCTTAAACACATTTATTACCGCATCATTATATGCTTCCTGTGATCTTGCAAATCCTGCCTTATAAACTCCATTATTAAGCTTATCAAATAAGTCATCATTAAACTTATCAATCTCATCTCTAAGCTCTATTGGATATAAATCTGGAGCTCCTTCTTTATGGAATTTTGTCCATTTTGTTTCAAGATATCTAGTTAAATTAAAATAATCATTATTAACTACCTTTTTTGTCTTTAAATCAATAACTGCTGGAACTGTTGGTCTTCCAGTATAATTTGGATCAGTATCTAGATATAGTTCACTTAAATAATGAACCTTAAGAACTGGGTCTACATTATCCTTATCTAAGGTAAATGCCCAATCACTTATTTCCTTATCAGGACGTACTGGATCTAGAGTTCCAACACTTATAACATCCTCAAGCCCTAACAAGCTTCTTACTATAATACTTCTATGAGCCCAAGGACATACTGGAGCCCATATAAGTCTATATCTATTGGCCTCTACTGGAAGCTCACCCTCATTATCACCAAAAGGAGTTATGAATCTATTAGCTTGTCTTACAAACTTTCCACCTTCACCTTGTTCAGATGATTTTTTAAGCTTTGATACATAATCAGTATTTAAAGCCTTATGATTTCCTATACTGCATGCGCTTCCTTCTTGCATAACTACACCTCAAACAATCCTTCTGTTGATAAATAATGATCTCCACCATCAGGGAATATAATAACTATATTCTTTCCCTTATTTTCTTCTCTTCTTGCGACCTCTACAGCTGCGCTTAAGGCAGCTCCTGCTGAAATACCTATTAATATACCCTCAAGCTTTGGTAAAAGCCTTGTATATTTATAAGCATCCTCATCTGTTACATCAATTACCTCATCAAATAATGAAACATCTGTTGTTGCTGGAGTTGCACCTCCACCAATTCCTTGTATTTTATGAGGTCCTGGCTCTCCACCATTTAAAATAGCACTTCCCTTTGGCTCTACTGCAATTATTTCTAAATCTGGCTTTTTCTCTCTTAAATATTTACCAGTACCACTAATAGTACCTCCAGTACCTGTACATGCAAGAAAAATATCAATATTACCATCTATATCATTCCAAATCTCAGGACCTGTTGTTTTATAATGAGCTCCTGGGTTATTCGGATTTTGACCTTGTCCTGGAACAAAGGCATTTGGAGTTTGCTCTGCAAGCTCCTTGGCCTTAGATCCTCCACCAGCCATATTTAGATGTCTTGGTGTTAAATAAACCTCAGCTCCATAAGCTTTTAAAAGCTTAACACGCTCAATACTCATATTCTCTGGCATAGCTATTTTAATTTTATAGCCTCTTGCCGCAGCTACCATCGCAAGACCTATACCAGTATTTCCACTTGTACCTTCAATTATAGTAGAATCCTTATTAATCTTACCCTCACGCTCAGCCTCAGCTATCATATTATAGGCCGCTCTATCCTTAACAGATCCACCTGGATTTAAAAACTCAAGCTTCGCATAGATATGTGCGTTAAGCCCTAATTCTTTTTCTAATCTATTTAATTTTATTAAAGGTGTCTTACCTATAATATCTAATACACTTTCATAATATTTAGCCATATTATAACCTCCACTTAACAATTCTTTTCTCTATTTTATTTACAATAATATCTATAACTGTTGTAACAATAGCTATAGTAACAATTCCTGCAAGAACTCTTCTATAATCAGCATATGCCTTATATGTCTCAGTATAGAAACCAATTCCACCATTTATACCTATCATCTCTGCGGCTACAAGACACATAAACGCTCCTCTTAATGACTTAGAAACAGATATAATTATGCTTGGTAAGCAATATGGTAAAACAACTCTATAAATCATTTCAAAATTACCTACGCCCATAACCTTAGCCGCATCTATTATTTTTCTATCTATTTGTGAAACTCTATTAACCATCCCTTGGAATGTTGGCCAAAATACAGCAAGGAAAATAATAGCTATAGCTGCTTGTTTAAATGGGAACCACATAATAAGCCATGCTGTTATAAGAACTGGTGGTATTAGTGTTATTACGTTAGATATTGGAATCATTACTTCTCTTACTCTTTTATACCATCCACTTATAAGACCAAGTATAGTTCCACTTATTATTGCAAGCAGGAACCCAAAGAATAGAAGTTCTAATGAATCTAATACATTTTCCCAAATCTTAGTATTATCTGTTTTAAATACATAAAACAGCCCCTCTGGTGATGGGATTAATAAATCATTATGAACTATTCCCGTCTTATATGATAAATCCCAAAATAAAAGGAATATATATAAAATAATTATTATATCCGTTGATGATTTTTTATTTGTAAAAAACAGCTTAATAAAATATAGCACAAATGCTATTATCAATACTTTTACATATGGAGTAGCGCTATATAATCTATTATGCTCTGTCCTATAGCCAACCTTATATCCAACTACAATATCAATTATAAGTAAGGCTAAAGCTATTAAAAAGCCAACTAAATGATATCTAATATTTTCTTTAGAAAAGAATGTTTTAAACTTAATTTTAATTGAATCTAATATATTTAAAAAAACATCTTTTATTCTTCCTATCATAGACTAACCTCCTCATAAATATTTTCTTCAATATTTTCATAGAAGGATGAGATTAATTTTCTATGAATACTTTCAAAAAGAGGCTTTCCTACAAGCTCTTCCCTAACTCTAGGATATGGAAGATTAATGTTTATAGTTTGTTTAATGTGCTTTGGCTCCATTACAACAACTCTATCCGCAAGAAGAATTGCTTCATCTATATCATGAGTTATAAAAACAACTGTCTTCTTATGCTTTTTAGAAAGCTCTGATATAAGCTCCTGAAGCTCTAATCTAAGCTTTGGATCTATTGCTGAAAATGGTTCATCTAAAAGTAATATATCTGATTCTAAGGCTAAAGCTCTAGCAATAGCGACTCTTTGCTGCATTCCTCCAGATAATTCAAATGGGTATTTATCCACAGCTTCTAAAAGTCCTACAGCCTCTATATAAGAATTAACTCTTCTTATTCTTTCTTCTTTAGAAAACTCTTTTCTTTTAAGTGATTTCTTTGCACCAAACATTACATTTTCTTTTACTGTTAAAAATGGGAATAAAGAGTAGTTTTGAAAAACTACAGCCCTATCGGCCCCGCTTCCAACTACTCTTTTACCATCAATTAATATTTCTCCACTTTTAGGTTTATTTAAGCCATTAAGAATTGATAATAATGTTGATTTTCCACATCCAGATGAGCCTAATATACATATAAATTCTCCCTCTTCTACATCAAGATTAATGTCTTCAAGAGCACCAAATGTTTTATTCTTTCCGACATAATCAAAATAAATATTTTTTATTTCAATCTTTTTACTCACCTAAATCACCACCATCAAACAATCCTGTTGATAAATATTTAGCCCCTCCATCAGGTAATATTACGGCTATTCTTTTGTTTTTGTTAATAGGTCTTTGTCCAACAATTTTGGCTGCCTCCAAAACAGCTCCTGATGAAATACCAACCAATACTCCATCATATAAGGCTACCTCTCTTGCGGCCTTAAATGCATCACTATCTTTAATAGCAAGTATTTCATCATATATATCTATATCAAGTGTAATAGGTACAAATCCAGCACCAATACCTTGTAATTTATGAACTCCTATTTTCCCTTTAGATAATAGTGGTGAGCCAAATGGCTCAACACCTATTATTTTTATATTATTATTTCTTTCCCTTAAAAACTTACCAGCTCCACTAATAGTACCACCTGTACCAATTCCAGCTATTAATATATCAACCTTACCTGATAAGGCCTCATATATTTCTGGACCTGTAGTTTTATAATGTGAAAGTGGATTTGAAAGATTTGTAAATTGGCCTGGAATAAAGCTATTAGGAATTTCTTCTGCAAGCTCACGAGCCTTTTTAATAGCTCCCTTCATTCCCTCACTTGCCTTTGTAAGAACAACCTCTGCACCATATGCCTTAAGTAGTAATATACGCTCAACAGACATAGACTCTGGCATTGTAAGAATTACTCTATAACCTCTTGAAGCCCCAATAGATGCAAGTCCTATACCAGTATTTCCACTTGTTGGCTCTATTATTACAGATCCTTCATGTAAAAGCTTTTTCTGTTCAGCATCTAAAATCATCTCAAGAGCTACTCTATCCTTAATAGAACCTGCCGGATTCAAATACTCTAGCTTTGCAAAAATTTGTGCTCCTATATTAAGTTTTTCTTCAAATCCATTAAGTTTAACCATTGGAGTATTTCCAATAAGCTCTGCTAGCTCCTGATAGACCTTCATTTTATTCCTCTTTTCTACTTATTGTATGTATTAAATAAATTAAGCTTATCCTGATAGAATGCATTTGTTGGATATGTAGATGCAAGATATGTAATTGCCTCTTCATAAGCTCCAGCCTCTACATATGATGTAATATCAGATATTTCATTCTTTAATACTCCTGCATTCTTTAATGCATCTGTATATGTTGCAATTCCTTTAGTGTTAGGATCTACACTCCACTTAGTAATTCCTCCATATAGGTAGTTTTCAACATAATCCTCTTCTTTTCCAATATAATCAGATACTATATCTACTACCTCATCCTTATTAGCTTCATTATCAATGAACTCCCAAGCTCTAATTCTTGCTTTTTCATATGCTACAAAAGCATCATATTTTGCTTCATATTTTTGCTTTGATGTAGCTTGACGGCAGCATACATATTCAGGAATAAGCTCTCCTGCCTCAGCAATAATCTCAATACCATATGAATCCTTATAAAGGTTTGCATACTCTAGAGGTAAGAATCCTACCTCAAAGTTTCCTTGTCCAATTTGTAGAGCTACTGTTTGTGCATCTGCAAGGTTATTAATATTTAATGCCTCCTTATTATATGTAGGATCATTTTCAGTTAAATATTCATTTGTTACAACAAATGAAGCCTCACCAACTGCGAAAGCTAAAGATGCATTCTTAATCTCAGTATAGTTAATAATAGTTTGTGAATCCTTGTACTTGCTTGCATTACCTTTCTTAGCAATTAAAGCTCCACCCTCAACTGCAGTTCCTCCTATGAAACGAATATTATCATTTCCATTAGAAATCGCCTGTACATCAGGTACAAAACCTGTTGTAAGCAAATCTAGATCATCTGAATTACTGTTAATTGCAGTAATAGCGTTTGTTCCAGATATATTAACTCCTGTAACCTTAACTCCCTCATCCTTATAGAATCCCTTCTTTAAAGCAACGATATCTCCTGCTGTTCTAATAACACCTGTAGGTAATGCTACCTTAAGCTCACCATGCTCATAAGTTGTTGTATCCTTCTTTCCACATGATGCAAGTGTTGCTAATGATAATACTCCTAATCCTAATGCTGCAAATAAATATAATTTCTTCATTCTGTTTTCCTCCTAATTGTTCTTTAATAATCCTTTTAATGGATTAATTGATGCGTCAACGCTTAATGTTCTGTTATATGGATTTCTATCCTTAATATCCTTACTATTCCAATGGCTGAATGAAATCTCTGATTGATAATCCTCATAGCTTATATTTGTATGAAGATATACATTTTCTGGATCACTTGATAGCTTCTTTCTTGATCCATCAGATGCCCATAGCTTCTTATAATCAATAAGTGGTGCAATACGCTCTGCATATGGAGCGAATAATGAGTTATCATTCTTTTGAAATTCAAAGAATGTATACTTCTTAAATACGTCTATTGAGAATAGATCTAATACATAAGCCCAAATATTGTTATATTCTGTAATTCTCTTCTTTAAAGGACCTACATTACGATAATAACTTGTTTCCCATCTTACAAGTGAAACATAGAACCTTATATCACTGTCTGTGATATAATCTCCAAATAAGAAACGATTAGTTTCAAGTCTCTTATCAAGCTTCTCTAAACTATCAAAGAAATCATTATAAGCTTCATCATATGCCTCATAGCTTTGGCAGAATGCCATTCTATAATGACCATTGTTTATTGTTGGGAATAGCCAATCATTAAACTCATCAATTTCCTTTCTATATTTAACAGGATATAAGTCAATATCTGTTGTTTGAAATTTTCTAAATTGAACCTCAATATAATTTGATAATCTATGATAATCACTATTTACGGCCTTCTTAGTTTCAACATCAACAAGAGTTGGTGTTGTAGCTCTTCCTGTAAAGTTTTTATCAGCATTTAAATACGCCTCTTGTAGGAAATGTAGCCCAGTTATTGGATCCTTATATCCTTCTGCATCTCTAAATCCCCAACCATACTTATTAGTTTCTCCTGTATGAGTTACAACTCTATCATATATTACATTTTCAAGTCCTAATATATCTCTTGCGATTAGAGGTCTATTGCTCCAATTACAACCATGAGACCAATAAATAATATATTTATTAGCTTCAGCCTTTAAATCCCCTTCTTTATCTCCAAACTTTTGAGTGAAATAATTTGGCTGTCTAATAAAAACTCCTCTTTCATCAATTTCTGATTTAGTCTCTTGAGGCCTTGGTCTAGCTCCTACCTCTTTTGCAAACTTCTCTGCAATCTCATCTGTATATTCTGTTTTTTCTACTTTATTTCTATGTGCTTGTATACTGCATGCATCAAATGCCATTTCATTTACCTCTTTTCATACTTTTTTAGTAGGAATAAGATTATTTTTTTATCCAACCTTTTTTGGTTGGATTAATTTAATATCTTTCCCTTATAATAATTAATAACTTCACTGCCTAATTCATCTATATATCTATAATCTCTTGGAAGATATAATCTTTCATCATATGAAGTATCTCCTACATATTTAAAAGCTGTCTTATACCTTTTATAATCTCTAGAATTATTATATATATTATAGTCTTCAAGATTTGAATGGATAAATATGTCATATCCTTTAGCTCTTTTTACAATCTTATTTATAAGAGTCAAATATATTCCCTTATATTCATCATATACCTTAGCATCTACTAATAATGCTTCTTTAACCGAATCTGTTATGATTAAAGCCACCCCAATAAGCTTTTCATTATCATAAGCTAATTCAATAAAATCCGCTCTTTTCAAATCCTCACGAAGCTTTGAAAGATCATTTTTATTAAGCAATGTATTTATAGCTTCTATATCTGTTTCATCATAATTCTCTTTATAAAAAATATTATTTTGAACTAGATCTATATCATTATTCTTTTCACCAAAAAATAAATATCCATCTGGTAAAAAGAACCCTACCTTTTCTTGATTATATATTCTATCCTTATCAATAGCATCTATATATTTAAATGCCATCTTAGTTCTTACAAATCCTAAATGCTCATATAAAGAAATCGTTCTAGGATGTGTAAACGTATATATTTCTTTTCCTTTTAATGATGAAACTAATCTATTTATAATTTCTTTTCCAATACCTTTTCCCTGATAATTAGGATTTAAGGCAACATTATATATTATTGCATATTCATTATTTGAAATAGCTCTTGCAAAGCCTATTAGCTTATCATCATCAAAGGCATATATTTTATATTGGCTATTTAGAAAAGCTTTTTTAACGCTTTCTACATCATCTATTTTTCTTCCACCAAATGCCATTTCTAATATATCCTTTACTTTACTAAAGTCTATTCCTTCGTCTAGTGTGCTATATATTATGCTCAAATCCACAAACACCCCTTTTTTAGCAAATAAAAAGCAGGATATAATAATCCTGCATTTTTAAATATCACTAAAAAATATAGTAGGAATTATTATATATACTGCTATTTAGTTGTTTATTCTTCATACACATCATGTTACACATAATAATTCCTCCTTATTAACTAGATTGCCTTAAAGGCATTCTCTAAATCATCTATAATATCATCAATATGCTCTGTACCAATTGATAATCTAACTGTATTCTTGTAGATACCTACTGCCTCTAGCTCCTCTTCATTTAACTCTGAGTGAGTTGTTGAAGCTGGGTGAATTACAAGAGATTTTACATCTGCAACGTTTGCTAGTAATGAGAATAGCTTTAAGTTATCAATAAACTTTAATGTATCCGCCTCACTACCATTGATTTCAAATGTAAATATTGAACCTCCTCCATTAGGGAAGTACTTCTTATATAGAGCTTGTTGTGCCTTATCCTTAGATACTGATGGGTGATGTACCTTAGCTACCTTTGGATTAGACTCTAAATACTTAACAACCTTTAAGGCATTCTCTACATGACGCTCAACACGTAGTGATAATGTCTCAAGACCTTGTAATGCAATAAACGCATTTACTGGTGATATAGCAGCTCCTGTATCACGTAATAGAATAGCTCTAATATATGTTACAAATGCTGCAGGACCTACTGCATCATAGAATGATACACCATGGTATGATGGGTTTGGTTCTACAAGATGTGGGAATTTTCCACTCTTTCTCCAATCAAACTTTCCACCTTCAATAATAACTCCTCCAAGTCCTGTTCCATGACCTGTAATAAACTTTGTTGCAGAATGAACTACTACGTCAGCACCATACTCTAATGGTCTTACTAAATATGGAGTTGCGAATGTTGAATCAACTACAAGTGGAATGTTGTGCTTATGCGCAACCTTTGCAATCTCTTCAATATCAACTACATCACTATTTGGATTTCCAAGTGTTTCAATAAATACAGCCTTTGTATTATCCTTAATAGCCTTTTCAATATCTGCTGGATTAGGCTTTACAAATGTTGTCTTAATTCCATAATTTGGAAGTGTATATTCAAGAAGGTTAATTGAACCTCCATAAATATTATTTGCAGCTACGATATGATCTCCTGCAAATGCTAATGCTTGAATAGCATATGTTATAGCTGCAGCACCTGATGCTACAGCAAGAGCTGCACTACCATTTTCTAGTGCGGCTATTCTTTCCTCAAACACACCTTGTGTTGGGTTAGTTAATCTACCATAAATATTTCCAGCATCTCTTAAACCAAAACGGTCAGCCGCATGCTTTGAATTGTTAAATACATATGATGATGTTAAATAGATAGGAACTGCTCTAGCTCCTGTCGCAGGATCTGGATTCTCTTGTCCTACATGTAATTGTAATGTTTCAAACTTATAATTCTTGTTACTCATAATTTTCTTATCTCCTTATATTCTTTATTATATTTTCTAATATGAAGGATTTAATCACACGCAATTAAATATTTTTAAAGTCTCCTTCTTGACTATACTTAAATCTTTGCATGTCGCAATTACATTCACTAGTCATAACAATCACCTTACTTTTTTAATTAATCTTACAATTCCCACTGGTTTAGTAGGGATTACGCTTTTAATAATACACTATTCGTTTTGGTGTGTCAATATAAAATTTCAAAAAAAATCAAAAAAATAAAAGACTACATCGCTGTAGCCTTCTATTTAGAGAAGTATATAATTAAAAAGGAGTTAGTGAAATGTATAATATTCGGTATTAACATATCATACTGGCTATAGTATACAATATTTTGTTAGCTTTGTCAAGTAGGCTTTACATTTGTTCTTTATTCATATTAAACGTCATTATTGAATATTCTTCTTCTATTTTTTATAAAACTTTGTTAATCAAAATATATTTATAATTTAATTATATTTTTTAAAATTTAATTTGTTTGTGGTTGAAATAGAGGTTTCAAAAAAGTATAATATCCATATTAGGAGTTGACACATATATGGAACTAGCTTTTGACAATGAAAAATATTTAAAGCTACAATCTGAAAATATCATCAAGCGTGTTAACACATTTGGTGATAAGCTATACCTAGAGTTTGGTGGAAAGCTTTTTGATGATTATCATGCATCAAGAGTTTTACCTGGTTTCCAACCAGATACAAAATTAAAAATGCTTCTTACTATAAAAGATAAGGTAGAGGTTGTAGTAGTAATTAATGCAGGAGACATTCAAAAAAATAAGATTCGTGGAGATTTAGGAATCAATTATGAATCTGATGTTTTAAGATTAATTGATGCCTTCCGTGCATCAGGACTTCTTGTTAAGTCTGTTTGTATTACACAATACCAAGCAGTACCACAGGTAGAAGCCTTTATTAATAAATTAAATAACCTAGGAATTAATACTTATAAGCATTATTCTATTGAAGGATATCCTCATAATGTATCCCACATTATTTCAGAGGATGGATTTGGTAAGAATGAATATATTGAAACAACTGCACCAATTGTTGTTGTAACTGCTCCAGGTCCTGGTTCTGGAAAGATGGCTACATGCCTTTCTCAGCTATATCATGAAAATAAGCGTGGAATTAAGGCTGGATATGCTAAATATGAAACATTCCCAATTTGGAATATTCCTCTTAAGCATCCAGTAAATCTTGCATATGAGGCTGCCACAGCAGATCTTCAGGATGTTAATATGATTGACCCATATCACCTAGAGGCATATGGAGTTACAACAGTTAACTATAACCGTGATGTTGAAATATTCCCAGTATTAAAGTCTATGATGGAGGCTATCTATGGTCAATCACCATATAAATCTCCAACAGATATGGGAGTTAATATGGCAGGATTTGCTATATGTAATGATGAGGCTGCTTTTAAAGCTTCAAAGGATGAGATTATAAGACGTTATTTAAACTCTTTAGTTGACTTACGTAATGGTAAGGTTAATGAAGAGGCATGTGATAAGATTGGAGTATTAATGCGTCAGCTTAATATTACTGTAGAGGATAGAAAGTGTGTAGCTAAAGCTAAGGCTAAGGCTATAGCTTCTAATACTCCTTCTATGGCTATGGAATTAAGCGATGGTTATATTGTAGATGCTAAAACATCTGCTCTTCTTACTCCATCAGCTGCATTAATTCTTAATGCCTTAAAGCATTTAGCTGGATTACAGGATGATATCTTATTATTATCACCTGCAATTATTGAGCCAATATCTAAGCTTAAAATAGAAAATCTTGGAAATCATAATCCAAGACTTCATGCTGATGAGGCATTGATTGCTTTAACAATTTCAGCCACTTCTAACCCAGTTGCTGAAATGGCTGTTAAACAATTACCTAACCTAAAGTATGCTCAAGCACATTCAACTGTAATTCTACCTCAGGTAGATGCTCAAATATTTAAGAAATTAAAGATTGATGTTACAACTGAGCCAGAAATGGTTGCTCATAAGCTTTATACTAAGTAATAGAAAAGAGATGATTTTGACAATCATCTCCTTTTTTTAATTATAAATTACATTAAATAGCTGAAGCTTCTTCTTCATAAGCTTCATCTTTTCATCATCAAATGAAGCCTCTGCATTAAATATTTTTCGCATAAAGAATGTCATGAATGCAAATGCATCCACCTCTATATCAAGGCTCCAGTCATCATCTGTTCTATCATGAATCTCAAACTCATGACTCCATAAATTAATTGTAGCTTCTTCTTCAACAGGTATCCTATTCTTCTTAAGCTCCTCTCTAAAGCGTATTTGAATATATTGATATGCATGCCTTGTCTCATGAATAACCATACCTAGTACTGTTAGCTCATCATTATTCTCCACAAAGCTATTTTTTAACCTAATCTCATAGCTATCACTTATAAAAATATAATCCTCATCATAATCTCCTATTAAAACCTTAGGAGGCTCTATTCTTTGCTTATTAGATACTATTCCCACAGTCTTTGTTAATAAATCTATTAATTCCATTATTACTCCTTTATTTCTGCTTGCTTTCTTAGAATCTTTGATATCATTCTTTTAGGTACAAAATGTGCAAAGAAATGTCCAAGCTTTATTTTAAATCCAGGTATTATTAAAAACTTACCCTTAAGCATTTTCTTAATAGCATATTTCCCAACATATTCTGCCTTAAGTGAATGAATTGTAAACTTAGCATTAGCTCTTTCCTCAAAACCGGTCTTTACAGGACCAGGACATAATACAGATATTTTAGCTTTACTCTTCATATCCTTAAGCTCTCTATAGTATCCATGAGCCATTGAATATACGAAAGCCTTTGTTGAATAATATATATTCATATAAGGCGCTACTGCAAATGCTGCGGCAGATGCTGTAATAAGTACTCTTCCTTTATTTTTATCAATGAATCTTTTTAAAAATTCTTTTGTTAAAATAAAAGTAGATATATCATTAAGCTTTATCATATTAACCTCTTTTTTGGTATCTGTTTTATTGATTCTACCAATATCACCATACCCTGCGTTTGCAATAAATATATCTATATCTAAATCCTTTGTTTCATCAAGCAATCTATAATTTTCTTCCTCTATTGATAAATCGTATGAATAAAAGCTTACTTTTGTCATACATTTAGCCTTTATATCATCAAATCCAGTATCAGTTCTTGAGACAAGAATTAAATCATATCCTCTTTTTGATAAGGAAATTGCCATTTCCTTACCTATACCCTTTGTTCCACCTGTTATAAGCGCTAGCATTATTATCACCCTACTTATATAATAGCATATAATTAAAAATAGAAAAACAATATACAAAAAATTAGATAAGGAAAAT
>DEWQ01000008.1 GCA_002363705.1 Caryophanales bacterium UBA3206
CTATCTAAATTGATTATACGTGATTTATATGCAAAGTGTGGAAGAGAAAAACCTTCATGATCATGTTGTTGCTAGAACATGTCTTGTTACAGTTTTCTTATATTTAACTGTTCATGTATTTTATTTAGCTATGTTTATGATAACTGACACATTCTTTATGATTGTCTTGAATATCATAAGTATTTTAATATATTTAATATTTATTGTTTTAGTTAAAAAGGGTAAGTATTATGTTTATGCATTATGCTGTGGCTTTGAGATTATTACATTTATGTCCATATCTACAGTTGTTTGTGGATTTGTGGCTGGATTTCAGTTAAATATTATTGGATTATGTATTGTATCCTTTTTCACTGTTTATTTTAATAGTCAAAGAAGAGATGTTACAAGAGCGATAGTATGGACTATATGGTCTGTGGTTGTATATTTAGGGCTCCATTTTTATATGAGCTTTAATGAGCCTTATTATGTTTTAGATAAATGGTTAATAGTAACGCTATATGCTTTCCATTCTATTTCAGCGTTTGGATTTGTTGTATCATACCTTTTAATATTCTTAAAATATGCAATGGATTTGGAGGATAGAATCAAGATGGAATCTAGAACGGATAAGTTGACTCAAATCCATAACAGATATGATTTGTATAATTATCTTGATTCTATTAAGGATAAGAATGGCTATGCCCTAGCTATCTTTGATATAGATGATTTTAAGACTGTTAATGACACGTATGGTCATGTTTATGGGGATTATGTATTAAAGACAATTGCAAGACTTGCAGATGATAATAATGATTTCTTTGTTTCAAGATATGGAGGAGAGGAATTTATTGTTATTGTAAAGCTTGAAGATGATAGTGAGGACGTATTTGATTTAATTGATAACATTAGAAAGATGATTGATGAGTATAACTTTAGCTTTGAAGGTATAGATACTCATGTAACAATCAGCTGTGGTATTGCTAAATATATGGGTGAGATTAGTATTGATGAGTGGATTAATCTTGCAGATAGTAAATTATATGAATGTAAAAATAGCGGAAAGAATAAGACATTAATGCTTTAAAATCGTGAATTATTTGCTATGCAACCAATAGTTGACTACTATTCAAACTAGATTGTATAGATGCAACTATCTCTTTTTGCTATATTTGGGGTGAGGACGGAGATGAGTTTTATGAATATTGAAATAGCAAATAGGCTACAAAAATTAAGAAAGGAAAATGGATATTCACAGGAGGAACTTGCTGATAAGCTTGGTATATCAAGGCAGGCTGTATCTAAATGGGAGAGAGCTGAATCATCACCAGATACAGATAATTTAATTATTCTTGCTAGATTATATAATATGTCATTAGATGAATTATTATATGATACAGAATCTAGTGATGATATAAGACAAAGAACAAAGGATTCTATATCCCTTACTGATGATGAGGGACAATCTGTAATTTTTAAAGATGGTTCTATTGAATTTAAAAATCCAGATGGTACAAATGCTTGTATAGATAAAAGAAGGATAATATTAAGTATAATAGACGCAATTGTTTTTGCAATGACGCTTACAGCATATTTTATATGGAGTGTAGTGTTTGATGCTTGGTATGTATCTTGGGTATTATGGGTTTTAATGCCAGCGATTATGTCTTTGTTTGAGGCTTGCATATTTAAAACGATTAGCAAGTTTTTATATCCAGTTTTTGTAACCTCTATATACTGCTTTATAGGAATGGAGTTTGAGCTTTGGCATCCATATTGGTTCTTATTTGTGACTATACCACTTTTCTATGCTATTGCTAATCCTATTGATAAGTTTTTGTTTAAAACTAAAAAGATTGAAAAAGAAGATATTGAATAAAAATAATTATTACCTAAGCTATTCTTGCTAGCTTAGGTATTTCTTTTTTATTGGCTCTTTTCTTTTTTGAGGTCTTTTGTTGTAATAAATTGAATAAATTGATATAATACATTATAGAGGTGTTAATATGAAAAGAATTATTTCTTCAGTAATAAGTATATTAATAACCATTACATTCACAGCTTTCTATTTTAGAGAGCCTTTTGATTTTAATTATCCAATTGTTTATTTGTTAATAGCATTTGCCTTTGCTCTTGTGGCAGCAGTGTCTATTACAACTTTATTTTATGATAAGCAATCAAAGAAGGTTAAAAGACTTGAGAACCGTTTAGATTCATGGAATAATATTTCTTATCACGTTCGTGAGGCAGGAGATGTTGCGTTTAACGAGCTTCCAGTAGGAATTCTTGTTTATGATGATGATTTCTTTGCTAGATGGGCAAATAAGAACATGAAAAGTATTTTCCAGGATTCAATTATTGATAAGGCTTTAAATGAAATATCACCAGATATTTTAATGCATATTAGAGCTAAGGATGATTCATTCGTTTATCAGCTTGGAGATGCATTTTACGAAATTGTAAATAAGTATGAGAATAATATCTTATATTTCTTTAATCAAACTGATCGTGAGAATCTAAGAATTAGATATCATAATAGAGTTACAGCATTTGTTATTTTAGCTATTGATAACCTAGAGGAATCTATTAAAAGATTTGATATGCAGGTTCAATCTAATATTCGTGGAGAAATCTTAGGAGAAATTGCAGATTATGCTTCAGAGCATAATGGATATCTACAAAATTATAATGATAGACTTGTAATTATCTGTGACCAGGATAACTTAAATCAAATGGTTATGGATAAGTTTGATATTTTAAATAATATCCGTGAGATTACACAGCGTGAGCATTTAAAAACATCAGTTTCTATTGGAGCTGCCTGCTATGATGTTGGTATGGATGAGCTAGGAGTTATGGCTCAACAGGCATTAGAGCTAGCTGAGAAGCGTGGAGGAGACCAGGCTGTTGTTAATATTGAGAATAAGAAGATCCAATATTTTGGAGGTAAGGCTAATGCGTTAGAGAAGAATACGCTTGTTAATGCGCGTGTTCACGCCAACGCTATTAAGGATGCTATTATGGCATCATCAAATGTTGTTGTTATGGCCCATGGTATGGCTGATGCGGATGCCATAGCTTCAGTATTACTTACTGTTTCACTTGTTAAATCTACTGGTAAGCCATGCGATGGTTTATATGATAGAAATAATGTTGATATGACTGTTAAAAAGCTTATTGATAATTATTTATCATATGCAGATCCAGATGCTGTAGCTGATTTAAAGCCATTATCTGAGGTAGATATTAGATCTACAACACTTTTAATTGTTGTTGATACTCAATCTCCAACAATTGCTATGTATCCTGAAATATTAGGTCAGGTTAAGAACTTAGTAGTTATTGATCACCATAGACATGGTGAGGTTGAGTTTAATAATCCAATTGTAAACTATGTTGAACCATATGCATCATCATCTGTAGAGCTTATTTCAGAGCTATTCATGTTCTTTGGTGATGATTTAAAGATTTCACCAGCCCTTGCTACTATGGCTTTAGCTGGAGTCGTTGTTGATACAAATAATTTTACATATCGTACAGGTTCACGTACATTTGAGGCTGCATCTGTATTAAAGGATTATGATGGAGATATGTCTTTAGTTCGTAATCTTCTTCGTGATTCATTTGATGATGAGGTTTTCCTTGCAAATGCTATTGCTCGTGCAGAGATTTTATTAGGTAGATTTGCTATTGTTCGTATACCAGATGAGCAGGTATTAAAGGAAAGACCAATTCTTGCTAAGATATCTGATAGATTGCTTCAAATTGATAATGTTGAGGCTGCATTTACTATTGGATGTGTTGAAAAGGCTGGATTTATTGGAGTTAGTGCTCGTTCATTAGACCAAATAAATGTTCAAATTATTATGGAGGAGCTTGGCGGTGGAGGACATTTAAATGCCGCTGCTTACCAAATGGAGGGTACAACAGTAGATTCTATTTATAATAGAATTGTTGATATCTTGAAGCGTGAATATGATACAACAGGAGGAGAAAATATGAAAGTTATCTTACTTGAGGATGTTAAGGGTAGAGGAGCTAAGGGTCAAATTATTGATGTAGCTAATGGATATGGTAATTATCTATTATCAAATAATTTAGCATTAGTTGCTAATGATGAAAATATGAAGGCTCTTGAGGAAATGAAGGCTAAGGAGGAGCAAGCTCAAATTGAGCATAAGCAGCTTATGGAAAAGCTTAAGTCTGAAATTGAAAGCAAGCCTATTAACCTTTATATTAAGCTTGGTAGTGATGGAAAGTCATTTGGACATATTACTACAAAGCAAATTTGTGATGAATTTGAGGCTCAAACTGGAATTAAACTTGATAAGAAGAAAGTTGAGCTACCTCTAGAAATTACAACTGTAGGTAATTATACAGCTACAGTAAAGCTTCATAAGGATGTTAATGCAAGTATTGAGATTAAAGTATTAGAGAAGTAGAAGGTGTATCATGATTAATCCAACTGTACCTAAAAATATAGAAGCAGAAATCTCTCTTTTAGGTTGCATACTAATCGATGGTGCACAAATGCTAGCTGTAGCAGATGAGCTAGATGAAGAGGATTTCTATGATCCTAAAAATAAATTAATATTTAAAGCAATGCTTGACCTACAAAATGAAGGTAAGGCTATAGATTTAACTACAGTCTTAACAAATCTTACAAATAATGGTAAGTTAGATGCGGCTGGAGGAGCAGCCTATTTAACAGAGGTTTCCTCACACAGCTATACAACATCATATGTAGATTCATATATTGAGCTTGTAAAATCAACTTCGTTAAAGAGACATACTATTGAAAGGCTTAATAATCTTTTAAGCGTTGGTATGGATCCTAAGGTTGAGGCAAATGATTACTTAACTGAAGCAGAGCAGGTTATTTTTGATTTGTCAAAAAATAAGAAAACAACTGCCTTTGTTAAAATGCAGGAGGCTTTAGATAAGGTTAGAGAAAATGTTGATTTTAATGCTCAAAATGATAAAGATATTGTAGGACTTGATACTGGATATCAAAACCTTAATGAAAAAACATTAGGTTTTCAGGCATCACAGCTAATTATACTTGCGGCGCGTCCAGGAATGGGAAAATCTGCTCTTGCGATGAATATAGCTGCAAATATTGCCCGTCTTAATAATGGTGGGCATGCTCGTGTTGCGGTTTTTAACCTAGAAATGAGCTATGATCAGCTTGCTGAGCGTATGATTGCATCAGAGGCTAATATCGATTCAAAAACTTTAAAAAGTGGTAAGTTTACTTCCGTTCAGAGTAAGGCTTTTAATGCGGCTTCAGCTCGCCTTTCACAAATTGATGTCGAATTTGATGATTCAGGTAATACAACTGTTGAGGATATTCGTACAAAATGTCGTAAGCTTAAGGCTTCTGATGGTGGACTTGATTTTGTTGTAATTGACTACTTACAGCTAATAAACTCTTCACATAATTCAAAGGGAAAATCACGTACTGAGGAGGTTTCTGATATTTCACGTCAGCTAAAGCTTATGGCACGTGAGCTTGGAATACCAGTATTAGCTCTATCTCAGCTTTCACGTAAGGCTGAGGAAAGAGATGATAAGAGACCAATGATGTCAGATCTTCGTGAATCAGGAGCAATTGAGCAGGATGCGGATATCATTATGTTCCTTTATAGAAGAGGTTATTATTCAAAATCAGAGGAAGGAAGAAATGATCCTATAACTGAGCTTGAGATTGCAAAGAACCGTGCTGGTCAAAGTGGTGTTAAAATTTACTTCAATTTTATTGGTAAATATTATAAATTTGAAGCAACAAATGACGTTCCGTCAGATAGTTTTAAAGAGGAGTAATTAATATGTTTGATAGATTAGATGCTATTGAGAAAAGATATGAACAAATAAATAAGGAGCTACAGGACCAAGCTATAGTTTCTGATATTAAGAAGCTAACTGAGCTTTCTAAGGAGCAAAAGAACCTTGAAAAGATTGTAGAACTTTATAGAGAATATAAGAAGCTTGTAGCTTCAGTGGATGATTTAAAGGAAATGAAAAAGGAATCTGATCCTGAAATAGCTGAAATGGCAGCTATGGAGCTAGAGGAGAATTTAGCTCGCCAAAAGGCTATTGAGGATGAGATTAAGATTTTATTATTACCAAAGGACCCTAATGATGAAAAGAATGTTATCGTTGAAATTAAGGGAGCTGCTGGTGGTGATGAGGCTAATATATTTGCAGGAGATTTATTTAGAATGTATTCTAAATATGCAGAATCTAAGGGATGGAAGATTGAGGTTATGGATGCTCAGCCAGGTGCTGCAGGAGGATATTCTAATATTTCATTCAAGGTGGCAGGAGAGGCTGTTTATTCTAATCTTAAATATGAATCAGGTACTCATAGAGTACAGCGTATCCCTACAACTGAGGCAAATGGAAGAATTCAAACATCTACAGCTACTGTATATGTAATGCCAGAGGCTGAAGAAATTGATATAAAGATTGACGAGAAGGATTTAAGAATAGATACATTCTGCTCTTCAGGTCCTGGAGGACAAGGAGTTAATACTACATATTCTGCAGTACGTGTAACTCATATTCCAACTGGTATATCATTTGCATCTCAGGTATATCGTTCACAGCATGAGAATAAGGCATTAGCTATGAAACTTTTAGTATCTAAACTTTATGCTATTCAAAAGGAAGAGCAGGATGCTAAAGATGGTAATGCACGCCGTGGTGCAATCGGTTCTGGAGATAGAGCAGAAAAGATTAGAACTTACAACTATCCACAAAATAGAGTAACTGATCATAGAATAGGTTTAACACTTCAACGTCTTGATGCTGTAATGGAAGGAAAACTTGATTTAATTATTCCAGAAATCATCAATGAGGTGCAAAAACGCAAGCTTGCAGAAGAAACAAATAATGACAATCAGTAATGATTTTAAACAAAATTATTCGTTAAATATTGATATTTTTGCAAAAGTAAAGTATTATATAGTAAAGTGCTTATGAAATATAGTTAATTAAATATTGAAGAAAATAAAAAGGAAAAAAGAGAATTATATTTATTACGCTTTAAAAAAACTAATAGTTTTAGGTTTTAAGAGAGAGACAATTTAATCTGAGCTATTATAATTGGGAGGTAATTCAAATGAAAAAAATAAGAAAAATCTTATTATTTTCGCTATTAGGCCTAGTGGTTCTTGGAATCGTATTAGGATTCGCATTTGGTGGTGCTGATAGTATCAGTAACTTTTTAGGAAAGGCATATTATGGTTACGTTGAGTTTGAATGGGATCAGGATTTAGCAACTAGAATTCTAGTTTATACAATCTTTGCTGTAATATTCTTCGTTATTGCGGTAATATTTGCTGTAAATGTTAGACGTAAGAAGAGCAAGGCATTCCCTATTTATGCATTCTTTACAACAATGTATGCCCTATTCGGAATATTTAGTGCAGAGAATGGATTTGATTTTGTTAAGGATGCAGGAGGATTAAAGGGAACAGTTGCTGTTACTTTAGGAATTCTTCCAGGAGTATTACTATTAGCATTAACAGTCCTATCAATGCCAACTGCATTTGAGCATTCAGAGCTTCACTCTAATTCAAAGGAGTCTGATGCTTGGAAGCTTACAGATTTAATCTTTGGTGCAACACTTGCTGTACTATATATACCTGTTCTATTAATAATTTCAGGTGCTAAGTTCAATGTATTTGGATCATTATTTGGAACATTAACTGTAGTATTAGTAGTTATTCAAATATTCGTATATGGATTCTTTGGATGGCGTCTAGCTAAGCAAAAGAAGCCAGTAGCTGCAGCATTATTACCATTAGCTATCTTCTTAGTTGAGCTTGTTGCATATACATACTATCATTATGGATGGATAATTCGTTATAATACATGGCATTATCTATTAGAAGGTTCAGTAATTGATCAACTTGAGGCATTATTAGTTGTTGTATACTTCTTCACAACTATTGCATATGGAATGTATATTGGTACTCAATATGTTCTTACAATTTTCGAGGAGCGTCGTCAAAAGCTTTATAATCACCGTGAAAAGTATGTTTATGGTGATAGACGTAAGTTCGGAGATTCAGTTGTTAAGGAGTGGGAGGCTTCTAAGGCCGCTCAAGCTGGATTTGGATCATCATTTGCTGATATAGCTGCAGCCATCGAGGCTCAAAAGGCAGCTGACTTAGCTGAGGTTCAAAGAGCAACAGGATTACAAGGAGTTATCCTTGATGAAAATGACATCACTAACGATAGAGATACTCAAAATGAGTTAAAGCTAGAGCAAGCTGCTGAGGATGAGTCAGAGATTGCACAAGTTGAGGCTCGTGAGGATGATGCTGATGATTCTCGTAAGGGAATGAAGCAAATCAAGCTTGTTGGTGGAGAAGAGCCAAAGGAATTCAGATTAAAGCTTATGACTCTAGAACCTAAGAAGCGCGAGAGATATAATAAGGTTCGTAATAGACTTGAGTCTTATAAGAAGATTAAGCAAAAGTTCAGTAATACAGTTGATTCATATAGATATGCTGGAGAGCTTGTAGCTAAGATGTCTATTATTGGTACAACATTAAGATTACACTTAGCCCTAGATCCAGATTCATATGATGTTAACAAATATCATCAAATCGACCTATCTGCTAAGCAAAAGTATATCTTCGTTCCATTTACATTAAAGTTAAAGGGACCTACATCTGTAGAATTAGCTCTACAATTAATTGATGAGTTAATGAAGGGATTCGATATTCCTCAACAAAAGGGATATAAGGATAAGAACTTTGCTCAAGAGGTAGCTGAAGAACTAAAGGCTGCTGGATTAATCGAGGAAATTGATGAGACACCAGCTGAGGCTGAAGAGTCTAAGTCTGTTTCTAAGAAGAAGAAGGCAAAGGCTGAAGCTCCTGCAGAAGAAACACCTGCAGAGGAAGCTACAGCTGAGGAAGCACCTGTAGCTGAGGAGGCTGCACCTGCTGAAGAGGCTTCAGAGGAAGCTGCACCAGCACAGGATGCAGAAGAGTCAAAGGACGCTGAATAATTATTAAACTAAGCCCATGAATAAAATCATGGGCTTTTTGTTGCATAAAAATATGCTATAATATGGATGGTGAATAAAAATGCGTTATAGAGAATTATTAAAATACGGAAATGAATATATGATAAAAAATAATAGAGAGGAAAGCGGAGCTTTATTTTTACTTGAACATGCCTCAAATAAAACATCTCCAGAGCTTTTTGCATCTCTAGATAATAATGTTAGTGAAGATATAAAGGATAAGTATTTAAAATTATTAGATGAGCATGTAATAAATAATAGACCTATTTATTATATAATTGGTCATGCACCATTTTATGGGTATGAATTTAAGGTTAATGAAAATGTTCTTATTCCAAGATTTGAAACAGAGGAGCTTGTAGAAAATGTCCTTATGCAATATGATAAATACTTCAAGGGAGCTCCTATTAAAGCCTGTGATATTGCCACAGGTAGTGGATGCATTGGTATAACATTAAAACTTGAACAACCTAATATGGATGTGACTATTACAGATATATCACATGAGGCTTTAAAGGTTGCAAAGGAAAATGCCATGGCTCTTGGTGCAGATGTTAAAATTCTTGAGGGTGATATGGTAAAGCCTGTAATGGATCAAAGATTCGACCTTATTGTCTCAAATCCTCCATATATTCCAGAGAATGAGGAGGTTCAAGAAATTGTAAAGGATAATGAGCCTAATATCGCACTATATGGTGGAAATGATGGATTAAAGTTTTATCGTATAATAATGAAGGATGCATCTCTTATTTTAAATGATAATGCAATTTTAGCCTTTGAGCATGGATATGATAAAAAGGAAGCTATGAGAGAGCTTGCTAAATTATATTTTCCAGATGCTAATATCATTTCTTTAAAGGATTTAGAGGGAAAGGATAGAATGACTATTATAGTCAAGGGTTTTAAAAATGAATAAGCTATTAATATTTCCAACAGATACTGTCTATGGAATAGGAGCATCTGTTTTTGATAAGGATAATATAGAAAAAATATATGAGATTAAGCATAGACCCCATAATAAGCCACTCGCAGTTTTATGTGCAAATATTAAGCAAATAGAGGATATTTGCTATCTAAATGATTTTGCAAGGAGGCTTATTAATAAATATCTCCCAGGAGCTTTAACTATTATAGTTCCTGCAAAGGAGAATATTAAGGAATCTATGGGATTAGATATGGTTGGTGTAAGAATACCTAATAGTAAGCTTGCAATATCTATTTTAGAGGAGTGTGGGCCTATGGCTACAACTTCTGTAAATGATAGTGGAGCATCTCCAATAAATGAATATGATGAGATAGTAAATAAGTATTCATCACTTGTAGATAAAATATATGCGCCAACAGAGGCTTCTTCATCTATCGCATCAACTGTTGTTCTTTTACAAAACGATGGTTGTAAGCTTATAAGAGAAGGTGAAATAAGCTTTGAGGATATTTTAAAGCTTCGTGCATAGTTATTGAAAATAAAGGTGAATTTTAGTAAAATTATATTATAGACAAAAAATAGGATGGTATTAAAGTATGAATTATGAAATAATTAATAGATATGTAAATGAGCTTATTGATAAGTCAGCTCCAGGTAAGCCTTACTGGAATATTGAGGTAATTAGAGCTGGTAAGCCATGTAAGTGGAATTATATTGATGGATGCATGACTAACTCACTTATTGAGCTTTATAAGCTTACAGGGGATAAGAAGATTTATGATTTTGTCAAATCATATATTGATTATTTCGTTAATGAGGATGGAACTATCAATACTTATGAGAAGGAAAAGCATTCTACTGATGATATAGCAGAGGGTAGAACTTTATTTTCACTATATGATATTTCAGGTGAAGAAAAATATCGTAAGGCTATTGAAAATATTTATGCTCAAATTAAGGAGCAACCAAGAACTAAAGAAGGAAATTTCTGGCATAAGGAAATATATCCTAACCAAGTTTGGCTTGATGGACTTTATATGGCACAACCATTCTATTTAACATATGAAACAAGATTTAATAAGATGGAAAACTATAATGACATCATCGGACAAATTAAAAATGTAAGAAAATATATGTTTGATGAGAAAAAGAAGTTATATTATCATGGATATGATGCTTCTAAGAAGATTTTCTGGGCTGATCCTAAGACAGGATTATCAAAGAATTTCTGGCTTCGTGCTATTGGATGGTTTACTGTAGCCCTAGCTGATTGTGCTGAAATTATTAATCAGCAAATGTATGATGAGTATAGAACAATAACTACATTATTAAAGGAAATTATTGATTCTCTACTTACATATCAAGACCCTAAGACAAAAATGTTCTATCAGGTAGTTGATAAGGCAGGAGAAAAGGGTAATTATGTTGAGACTTCAGGAAGTGCAATGATAGCTTATTCTATTCTTAAGGGAGTAAGAATGGGTATTTTACCAGAAAGATATCAAAAGATTGGATTAGATATTTTTGATGGTATTTGCACTAATATGCTTAAGGAAAATAATGGAAGCTTAGACCTTGAAGGAATATGTCTTGTAGCTGGTCTAGGACCAGATAAGGACAGAAGACGTGATGGTTCATATGAGTATTATATTTCAGAGCCAGTTGTAGCTAATGATGCAAAGGGTGTAGGAGCCTTCACTATGGCCTATATTGAGGTTTTAAGAATATTAAAATCACAAGAATAATCGACATTTTAAGCACATCTATTCGATGTGCTTTTTTTGCGCCAAAAAAAGAAGAAAAAAATTGAACTTTTTGCTTGACACCAAGGGTTTAGAGTAGTAATATATAGAAGGCTGATAAAAAAGCCTAAAAAAACCAGTAAATACCTAATAAAAAGTAAACAAAAAATTAAAAAATAGTTGTTGACTTAATAAGTATTTGGTGGTAGAATAATAAAGCACGACTGAGTTAACAACTTAGTTAGTGTTAGGTCTTTGAAAACTGAATAATGATACAAACCAAGCGAATTATCGAATTAAAAATGATAATCAATTCTTAAAGAAATTGAGCAAAAGGAAATAACAGAACTAAGAGTTCTGGCAAACAAATTATATGAAGAGTTTGATCCTGGCTCAGGATGAACGCTGGCGGCATGCCTAATACATGCAAGTCGAACGGGAGTGCTTGCACTCCAGTGGCGAACGGGTGAGTAATACATAGGTAACCTGTCCTTAAGACGAGGATAGCTTCTAGAAATGGAAGATAAAACTGGATAGGACATCACAAATCACATGATTAGATGTTTAAAAGAGCAATCTACTTAAGGAGGGGCCTGTGGCGCATTAGCCAGATGG
>DEWQ01000011.1 GCA_002363705.1 Caryophanales bacterium UBA3206
ACTCCTAGTTTTAGTATACGAAAAGGGATAATCAATCGCAAAAAATTCAAAAAATCATCAATATAAAATCGCAAATCATTTTTTATTCAAAACAACCCTCATTCTTCAATCACAAAGACATTAAAACAATTCTTTTACCTAATAATATTTTTATAGCTAATAAGAAAAAAACACCAAATAGGTGATTATTCTAAAATAGCCTTAATACCTTTAGCGATTCTTAAGGAAACATCTTTAAAATGATTTCCTTCATTCTCCTCATATAAAGTATCTATTCCTAAAGCTATAAAATGATTCTTTATAGCTATAGTTTTATTATAAACCTCTCTAATTAAGCTATTCTTTGTATTAGATTCAAGATTACCTAATGATAAATATATCCTTTTAGGTTTAGCAATCATTTTATTGTTTTGAATATACTCTAAAAAATTTGGATACCAAAAAGAACCACTACATGATACAGCCTTAGTAAATATATTTGTTTTATATAATGCATAAACACTAAATAATCCTGCAAGTGAATATCCTGCAAGTATATATTCTTCTGCCATATTATTTATTGCCTCATTAATTTTTAAAATTATCTTTGTAAGCTTCATAATATAATTATCAGCCTCTCCAAGATAATCATCTCCACCCTTAAAAAGTTTTTCCATAAACCATGGTGACATATCATTATTCCAATTTATGTTTGATATTGCAGCAAATATGAAATCAATTTTACAAATGCTTTTAATATTAGAATATATTTCAAAAATATTTTCATCATCTGCATTAAAAACTATAACTGGCATAACATGATCTAAACTATCATAATATAGGGTAATATGCTTATCATATAAATCCATTTCCTTCTTCATGGCTATTCCTCACAATCAAATTTTAAATTAAAGCTTTTTCTTATATCAAATAATATTTCTTGGACCTTTATTGAATTACTAGCCCCATATATATTTGATTCACACATTTTTTCATTAATACAATTTATTGCTTCTTCTATTTGATACTCAAATCCATTAATTCTAAATGGATATGAATATATAGTATCATTTACCCTAAATTCCTGATTTTGCTGGAAATCCGGAATATAAATCATACCCTTATCCCCAATAATATAGGCCTCTCTTTTTAAATCTTCGCCAATAGCTGTAGTCATTATGGCCTTTGCGTTTGAATAAAATAGCTCTACCCTACTCCATTCATCAGTATTATACTCATTTAATCTATAACAAGAATTAATACTTATTGGTCTACCGTCAAGTATTAGATCAATTAATGCAAGATTATAAATACCAATATCTAGCAAAGCTCCTCCACCAAGGGATGATATAAACTTTCTTTCTCTTCTATCAGGTGTAATACTAAATCCATATGATACCCTAACCTCTTTAACATTACCAATTTCACCATTTTTAATTATCTCTTTAATCCTTTTATATGCTGGTAAGAATTCTATCCATAGAGCTTCCATAATAAAAAGATTATGCTCTTTTGCATAGTTATATAATGCTTTAGCCTCAGAAGGATTTATAGTAAATGGCTTCTCACAAATAACATTCTTCCCATGCATAAGAGCATCCATAGCATTTTTATAATGCATACTATTTGGAGTTGCTATATAGATACAATCTATATTCTTATCCTCATATAGCTTCTCATATGATCCATAGGCAACATTTGCATTAAACTCCCTCTTAAATTCCTCTGCCTTTATTATATCTCTTGAACCCACTGCATAAAGAGTACTTCCTTCAATCTCATTTATAGTTTTTGCAAACTTTTTTGCAATTCTTCCTAATCCTATTATTCCAAAGTTCATAGAATCATCTCCTTTTTAATCATTTTAACATACATAAATATCATTTTATTAAAAAATATAATATATTATTTTTATTTTTTTTATTATTATGATTTTATCTTAAGGGGAAAAGTTATATAATATAAAATATATTAATAAAAAGTGAGGATATTATATGAAACCTATTAAAGAAGGTAAAGTTAGAGAAATATATGATAATGGTGATAGCCTAATTCTAGTTGCGACTGATAGAATCAGCTGCTTCGATGTTATTTTACATAACATGGTAACTGATAAGGGTAAGGTTTTAACTCAAATGAGTAAATTCTGGTTTGATTTTACTAAGGACATTTGTAAGAACCATGTTCTATCATTTGATACAGCTGATATGCCTAAATTCTTCCAAAATAAAAAATTTGAAGGACGCACTCTTATGTGCAAGAAGCTTACTATGCTTCCAATCGAGTGTATTGTAAGAGGATATATTACAGGTTCTGGATGGGCAAGCTATAAGGAAAATGGTACTGTATGTGGTATTAAACTTCCTGAAGGACTAAAGGAATCAGAAAAGCTTCCACAACCAATTTACACTCCTTCTACTAAGGCTGAAATCGGTGACCATGATATGAACATAAGCTTTGAAGAAAGTATTGACGTATTAGAAAAGGAATTCCCAGGTCATGGACTTGATTACGCAACAAAGATTAGAGATTATACAATTGCCATTTACAAGAAATGTGCAGACTATGCTTTAACTAAGGGAATCATTATTGCAGATACTAAATTCGAGTTTGGAATTAATGAAAATGGTGAGATTGTAATTGGTGATGAGATGCTTACACCAGATTCTTCAAGATTCTGGCCTGCAGATTCTTATGAAGTAGGAAAGTCTCAAGCATCATTTGATAAGCAATTTGCAAGAGATTGGTTAAAGTCTAATAAGCATGACTGGACATTACCACAAGACATTGTAGATAAGACAATTTCTAAGTATAAGCAAGCATATAAGATGCTTACTGGTAAGGATTTATAATAAGCATGAAAAAAGGTTTACTACATCGGTAGTAAACCTAATTTTTTTATTCTGTTACTTGTTCAGTAACCTCTTCTACTTGATCCTTACCAGTAATATGTCTATAGAACATATATTGTGCAGCTTCCATCTTAGGTCCAACCCATAAGAATAAAATACCAAATGTTAAACAGCAAAGAATCAACCATCCGATATAGCTTAATTGTAAGCAGAATAGCTCCCACTTATGCCCATTCATAATCTCTCTTGATTTTGTTATAGCCGCATTACCACTTAATCCTTCATCCTCAATTAGGTACAATGCACAAGCATATGAATATGATTTAATAATACCTGGAATAATTAATAGTAATGTCCATAAGATAATATAAATATTTTGTAATACATATGTCACTACTGATTCACCAAGATTATTACTAAATCCAGAGAATAAATCTCTTGCTTCTGGTTCAACATTAGAAATAGCCTTCTTAATAATAAGTAGGTATCCTAAATATAATGTACCACCAAAGATAAATGTAACAATACCGCATCCAACATAACTGAATACTGCAGAAATTGCATAATATAGTAATGCTAGTATTGCAAGTGTTCCACTAAATGTAGCACAAGCATTAGATGCCATTCTTCTATAATCTCTTGCACGTAGCTTTTCCATCTTTTTCCCTCCTCTACTCATAAATAATTATAACACTCCATATATAATATGTAAAGTTAAATTGACATATATAGCAATTGATAATTCCTATAGAACTAGCTCTCCATCATTACAATAAACTGATGTTATACCAGAACCCTCTCTCCAATTACTATCTAAAATAACTGATTGCCATTCCTTTATAGTACCACAATAGCTTATATTTGTAAGATTGGTTAATCCATTAAAGGCATTATCATCAATCCTTTTAACACTAGGATATAAAACAAGGCTTGTAATAATTGTGGCCCCTTCAAATGCATTAGATCCAATCTCTACAACCAGAAGACCATCATGTCTACTTGGAAGTATTACATTAATAGGATATGATTCTCGATGATTTTCTAGTTTAAATCTTGAGAAAATCAAACCATCACCAGATGAATTTGTCTCAAATTCAAAATCATCAGTATTTTCAGGATCATATTCTGTCTTTGTAGCACCACATACACTACAGCTATAGTAATAATATCCATCAGTTTGATTATATAATTCAAATTCATGAGGTGCATAATCCTTAGTCTCATCGCATCCCTCATCCATACAAAACTTCCAATGATATTCACTATCATAATCCCATCCAAATGAGAAATGATGATCACTACTTTCTCCACCACTAATATCAAGGTTGTATTCACCATAGAATACTAATTTTCCATTAATTGAGATTTTTCCAATAAATACACCTTCAGTAAGCTTAATATCAAAATGCTTTTTTATATCACCCTCATAAAAATAGAATCTTTCATTAGATGTATTAAAAAGCTCAACAGTAACAAAGCCAATATTATTACCAGTATAATCAACATCAAAGCCTACAGTATCTCCTGCCTGCGTAGTATTATAAACACTAACATTATATTTATCCTTTTCTTTAGTTAAATAATTAGCCTGAAATACCTTCTTAGACTCCCCGTCAGTTACATCAGTAATTCTTAGATAATAGACTGTATCTGGAGTTAATTCAGTAAACAAATACTCAGTATTTGAATCAAGCTCAATTACATTTCTATAATCATCATTATACAAAGCTATTGTATAATCCTTATCGCTATCATTAGTCTCTATAACAAATCCTAATTCAGTACTTCTTGATAAGAAATTAGTTACACTAAGCGATGAAATTTTAGGAATAGCACCCATAGCCACAGCCGCAACAACCACAGTTGATACAACTGATACTATTGTTCCTAAAAAAGCACTTGATAGATTAGAAACACTAGACACAGTACTACTAGCCTTACTTATATCTGTATTACTTCTATTATCATCATTCTGCCTTTTAGTATCCTTAAGGTTTTCTTCAGAGGCATCATCATTATCCTCTTTTGCCCTATATTCCTCTTCCGCTGTAAATGATTCGTTTCCAAGCTGATTTCTATTATCCTCATCCAGCTTTAAAACGCCATCTACATTTTGAATATCAATCTTATTATCCTCTAGATTCATAATTAGTTCCTATCATTAGTATCTTCTAAGCCCATTGCAGCCTCTTTTTGATTTTCAACAAAATCATTAGCTGCCTTTTTATCCTTAGATGTAGCCTTTTCAAACTCAACAGGCTCATTAACAACAATTTGCGGAAATGGAATATTAATATTATACTTATCAAATAAAAGCTTAAATTGTCTATTCATATCTCTTTCAACCTGATACTTAGCTGTTTCCTCACACTTGGCAATGAACTTTAAATTAACTGATGAATCAGCTAAAGCTGAAACTCCCTTATAGAAAGGTCCTTCCTTAATTTCAGGAATAGCCTGCTTAATATTTTCAAGATTTTCTTTAAGAATAGCCTCTACTCTTTCTAATGATTCACCATACTCAATGCACATCTCAATTGAAGCTAGTGATAATTGGTTAGTCATATTAACAAGTGATCTAATATCTGAATTATTTAAAACCTTAATATTACCACCTGCATCCTCAATTTGAGTATGTCTCATACCAATTTCCTTAACCGTACCTCTAAATCCATCGGCAACAATGATATCTCCAACATTGAAGACATCCTCAAACACGATAAATAATCCTGCAATAATATCACTTAAAAGTGGTTGAATTGCAAGTCCTACAATTAAAGATACAATTCCAATACCTGCTAGAATAACAGATGTATCAACACCAAATGATGAAAGTACAAAGAATAGCCATACTAATACTGTAGCATATTTGATGATTGAAATAATAATTGTAAGAAGTCCCTTAAGCTTCTTAAACAATGGAAGCATTAGCTTCATAACAAATCTAACTACATAGCTAATTCCAAAAATAAAGAATGTGTAGCTAACGACTCTTATTCCAGTAGAATAGTCTCCTGCTCCTGAAAAAATATCAAAGCTACGATAGAACTTACTGCTAAGTCCAAAAATCCATCTTCCAAAAATAAGAAGAATGAAGTAAATTGCTGTAATAGCAATAAAGCAATATGAAATTATTTGCTCAAACATAGATAATTTTTTATTTCTTAAATTCATGATTATCTCCTCCCACATTATAAATTATACCAAAGCAAACGCAACAAAAGTGCAACAAACAAAAAAATGGATTAATGGTAAAACCACTAATCCATTAAATCCTTTGTAATCATTTCTCTACAAACCTCAAATGCTTCCTTCTCCATATTACATCCAAGATAATACATAGGAAGTGCTAAAAGCCTATCTGTAATCCTATCCCATAAAAGCTTACTATCATCATTTGGAAAATCAATTTGTGATAACATCAACTTAAATCCTTCCATAGCCTTAAGCCTTCTAATACTATTTGTTTTATCCTGATATAAAAACACAATCGCATCAAGCCTATGGGATATATTATTATCAAGCTTATGCTTTCCGCTCCAAGGTGATGAATATAAAATAACATCATTTCCCTCAAGCCTTAATATATTCTTATCATCATTTAAAACTATCGCATCACTAAACCTTTCCCATAACCCTCTATGTGTTGATTTACCAGTACCAGATTTAGCTGTAAACATGATACCTAAATTATTATATACAATAGATGAACCATGCATAATAATCGCATCATTTTTACTAAGTATATACGAAAGCCCATATTGACTCATAACATATTCAGATACGCTGTTATGATATATAATATTAATCATTATACTATTCTTATAATAATCAATACTTCCAATAAGCCTACCATCTAGATATTGAACCTGTATGATATGACCATTCATATCATATTTTTTATAATATTTAGTTTCATAAATTAATTGTCCAAAAGGCTCTTTTATATCATCTACAAGCCTTGATGAGATATAATAATCTGCATCAAGCTCTGTTTTATATTTATAAGAGTTAACAAAATCACTCTCATAGCATAAATCAAGTGATATAACAAGACCTGCTACTAATATATTATACATAAATTGCACCTACTAATTAAATTATACAACATTTTAAAAGTTATTTTACATTCTCATATTCAATTTCATTGCTTTTGTTGCTAAATATATTCATAATAATCGCTATCATTAAAACAAGAGCCTCACTAATAAGTGGCATTAGCCAAATAAGGCTAAAATTTATTGCAGGTAATATTAAAAGTAAAAAAAGCGGGAATCCTATACCACGGCAAATAGATAATATAAATGCCTCCTTTGGTTTTAGTATTGAATTAAAATAATAAATAAAAACTATATTTAGTGGCATAAATAAAAATGCCACAAAATATGTTCTTAATATTTTTACACCAATATTTAGTGTAATAGATCCTTCCTCTGCATCCGCAAGCATTTTTAATAGAATCTCTGGTATTAAAGCCATTATAGCAAATGATAATAAAGCTAATACTATACTAGAAATTATTCCATATCTTTTATATTTTTTAACATTTGCCATATTTCTTTCACCAATTGACTTTGATAAAAGTGGTTCTGAGGCTTGACCAATCGCATACCCAAATCCTTGAATAAGTACTACAGAATTACAAATAGCTCCATATATAGCTCCTGTAGCTATAACCTCATCATTTGGGGCATATCTATCAATTTGATTATTGAATAATATAATTGTAATTCCCATACAAATATCTAGAATAAATGATGATATACCAATCTTTAATATTTTAATAGATTTATGGGCTATCCCATAAACCTTCACAAATCTTAAATTATTACTCTTTTTAAAGAAATGGATTGCAGGTATTACAGCTGTAGCTATTTGACCAAACATCGTACCAAGACCTGCCCCACTTATTCCCATATCTAAATTAAAAACAAATATAATATCTAATATACTATTTATAACTCCACCTAAAAGAACGGATACCATAGCAAGACTTGGGTCCCCATCATTTCTAATCATTACAACCATATATTGTGACATAAGATAGAAAGGTAATGCTATTTTCATATAGAAGGTATAATCCTTCGCAAGCTTTAATACCTCATTATTTTTAGCACCAAATAAGGTTAATAATGGCTCCTGAAAAATTATAAAAATAATTGTTAAAAACACAGAGGCAATAATACCAAGAATAAAGCTTAATGTAAAATAAGCATTTCCCTTATCAATCTTACCTCTTCCACGCTCAGCCATCATAAGTGTGGCTCCACCAATCGCAAATAAAAGTCCTGTTGAATAGATTAGGGTCCATACTGGCATACATACAGCTACTGCGGCAGAGCCAAATTCTTTCTCATATTGACCAATACAAATAGAATCTACAAAGGTATAAATGCTTAGTATAAGAGATGACCCAAGTGCTGCTAAAAGATATCTCATATATATTTTTAATGTATTATTCACTTAAATCCCTCCTCCAAATAAAAATGTTGGATAAGCCCATTCTATGTGGCATCTTATCCAACAATATAAACCAATTATATGTCCTCCGATGACCTAATTATTATAGCATTTAATAATTAAAAGTCAAATTATAGGATTTCCTTATTAAAATGTCCTCTTGTATCTGTTTCCTTATTGAAAAGTGATGTCTTGTGCATATCTATAATCTTATCCTTAAACATTTCAATAATTCTTACAGATTCATTATAATCCTCAGTAGTAAGATTAATACGGAATGTATTAACTCCCTTAATGCTTTCAAGGTCATCTATAAGATTTAATGACTTACCATTAAGGATTGTAGTTGTACAATCCTCATGTGAAATAATAGGGAAGTTAGAATATTCATCTCTTAGCTCATACTTATTCTTCTTACATTGTCCACACTGACCATATACCTTTAATGGGCAATATTTAGTAAACATCATGTCAGCCTTACCATATACAATCATCTCAAGGTTAGGTAATGAGCCTGTATTTTCCTTATAATCTCTTAATAAATCATTAATATCACTAAGATTAATCTCATGTGATAATGTAACCCTCTTAGCACCAAGTGTTGTTAAGGTATATACTGATTTCCAATTTACAACATTTAAAGAGAAATCTGTAACAAATGGATTCTTATCCTTATAATGATAAACTCCTCCATATCCTCCTACAAGTATTTCTCCATCATAATCCTTATATGTTGCAAGATTACGTCTTACAACATTATCAAAATAAATAGTTTTAATACCACATGCCAATGCGGCATTTTTTTGTTCTAAAGTATTGCAGAATACCGCAAGCTCAAGTGGCTTATCATCATATTTAGTTTTAATATATTTAAAAGAATCAATTCTTGCAGGTCTATTAACCTTTGATCTTTCCTCATTTAATAATGAAACAGCCTTTCTTCTAATTTCATTAAGCTCCTTAAGTGGAATATAAACATCCTCTGCATAAAAGCTAAAATCACGAAGATAATAGATTGTATCATTCATCTTCTCTATTTGAGTCTTAGCACGAGCCTCATCAGTTGCACTCTTTAATGCCTTATCACATATAAAATCTGTCTCAAATGAAATCATAGTGTCATTATATTGTGCATGAACTGATAAAGGAGACCCTACAGCTCCATAAATAGAAATATCTATAGGAAGCTTCCTAAATTCCATCTCACTTCTTTTAAGAAGCATCTCCTCATATTTTGTATCCTTTGTTCTATAAACCTTATCAAATGGATTAACATCCTCTTTAATCTTAATAATAAATCTATTATTACTAGAGCTTATAAGGTTATCATTTAAATCAAACATTTTTACAAGTGGAAGAATTATATCAGTGTTATTATGATCAATACGTATGATATCTCCCTGATTAATCTCAGTCTTAACCTCTATATCATATCCACCCTTAACTCTTCTTTTTACAAATCCAACCTCTTCACCTAAATGATTTGGTCTAAGCACATTTGTAATATTCTTCTTATCCTCACCAAAGATATATCCCTTAGTAAATCCTCTTTGGAAGGTTTTATTAAGATTTGATAATTCCGCCTTATTAGCCTTACCATCTAGCGCATCTCTATATATTCTTATGACATTTGCGACATATGAAGGCTCCTTCATACGACCCTCAATCTTTAAGGAATCCGCAAATCTTAGCTCATCTATATGATCAGCTGTTCTTAAATCCTTCATAGATAGAATATATGATTTATCTATTATCTCATCCTTAGTAAGATTAACTAACTGATACTGCTTACGACATGCTCCAACACATCTACCTCTATTACCACTTCTATATCCAATAAGCCCTGATAAAAGACAATTTCCACTATATGATACACAAAGGGCACCATGAACAAAAATTTCCATTGGAATCTTAGATTTCTTTCTAATTTCAAGAAGCTCAGTTTGAGGTACCTCACGTGATAATACTACACGTGCAGCCCCCATTTCCTTAAATAGCATAACACCATCTAAGTCATCAAGACCCATTTGTGTTGAGCAATGAGCCTCAAATGATGGATAATGCTCAACTACATATGTGAAGATAGCAAGGTCTTGAATAATAAGTCCATCAACACCTGCTAAATATAGCTCATCAACCTGCTTATACGCATCCATAAGTTCATAATCAAAGACTATTATATTCATAGTAACATAGATTTTAACACCTCTAAGATGAGCATATTTAACAGCATCTTTTAATTGTTCAATTGTAAAATTATTAGCATATGCACGTGCTCCAAATCTATTCATACCTAAATAGATAGCATCTGCTCCATTATGAATAGCTGTAATCAACGCTTCCATTGATCCTGCTGGTGCTAAAAGCTCACTCATATAATATCCTCCTAAAATCTCCATATACAAGCTATTTGTCAAATCATTTAATTAATTGATTTTATTCTTTCCTTAAAAAGCTTAACCTCTAAATTATATTTCTCATCCTCGTCATATTCAAATGAAAAAAGCTCTAATAAATTATTTTGAATATTAGTCTCATTTATCATTAAATAATCATTAACATTTGTCTCTTCATTATCTACGATATACTGTACTCTATATGGCGCATTAAACCTATAGGCTTCTTTAGGATTACTAACATTTATAATAGCTGTTACAGTTAATCTAGCTAATATATCTCCTTCATCCCTTTTATAATATTCAAACTCGGCAAATAGTCCGTAAGGATTAGGTATTCCTTCCCCTCTAGAATAGATGCATTATATGATAATCTTTCTAATTCATTTGCTTCCATAAGTACACCTCTTATAATTGAATATTATAAACCCCTTACAAAGGGGCTTATTTTAAAATACTATTTCAAATAACGCAGCCGCAAGACCATAATAAATAAGTAGGGCTGTAATATCATTTATTGTTGTAATAAATGGACCTGAAGCAACCGCTGGGTCAATATTAATCTTATAAAAGAATAATGGCATAATCGTTCCAATAAGTGATGAAATAGTCATCGCAACAATAAGTGATGCGCCTACAATTGAAGCTCCCTTAATAGCTGCGGACCATGTGAATGATTCAGCACCTGTTTGAACTCCATTTTTTGTAAGCCATAAATATAATAGGACAAATGTAAATGATAATACTCCAAGAATAAATCCATTAATAAAACCTACTCTAATTTCCTTTAATATAGCCACTATTACATGCTTCTTCGTAAGCTCATTAGTACTTACAAGTCTAATTGTTACGGCAAGGCTTTGTGTACCACTATTACCTGCCATATCAAGTACTAATGTTTGGAAAAATACAATAATAGGTAGTGTAGCTACTACATGCTCAAACCCTGACATAGTAAATGCTTGAACAAGACCTAATACTAAAAGAATTAAAAGCCAAGGAATTCTTTTCTTAACAGAAATAAATACACTCTCATCCTGTTCCTCATCTGATGTTAATCCGGCAAGCTTAGCATAATCCTCAGACATCTCTGCATCCGCAATCTCTGTAACGTCATCCTGTGTAATTACACCAAGTAATACATTATTATCATCAACAATTGGGTATGTATCAAGCTTATATTCCTTCAAATCATTAATACAATCACTAATAAGTGTTGTAGCCTTAAATGATGGATAATTTGTTTTCATAATAGATGAAATGGAATCTCCTGCTCTTGCGATAATTAAATCACGAAGCTCTACCATTCCTAACAAATGATCCTTTTCATCTACAACATAAATATTTGTAACATTGTCATTCTCATCAGCCTGAGAAACAACCTTCTTCATTGCACCCTTAATTGAATCATCCTCACTAATAGTAATATAGTTATTAGTCATCTCAGATCCAATCATATCATCATCATACTTGATGATATCCTTGATATCCTCAACAGCTTCCTTATCCATTAGGGATACAATTTCTTCCTTAGTATCCTCATCTAGCTCATCTAAGACGTCAATGGCATCATCAGCATCCATTTGCTCGATGATATCTGCAGCCTCACTTGGAGCTAAATCATCTAAGACATCACCAATATCTTCAGTGTGTAGTAATACATCTCCGGCAGCCTCATTACCAAGAATTTTAAAAATCTCATGACGCTCAGTCTCATCCATATCATCGATAAGATCGGCAATATCACTTTCATGGTACTGTAAAAGCTTTTCCCTTTTTTCTTCTTCAGTTAATGTTTTGGAATCTAATATATCCTTTATTTCTTGGACAAAATCTCTTTCTTCCATTTACAGCACCTCCATTCGCACAATCATTTTACCACACTTTGCTTTTGGGGTATATATAAAAAAGAAAAAATAAGATATAATCTTATTAAAGGAGTGGATTTAATGAATAAAAAAACACCTGCATCAAAGGCTTTAGAATGGTTAATAGAAGGTAATAATGATTATATTAATGCCAAAACAAACCATCATGGAGATATATCACATGAAAAAAGAGTTCACCTACACCATCATGGACAAAATCCATTTGCTGTAATAATCTGCTGTAGTGACTCTAGAGTTATACCTGAAAATATATTTATGAAGGGGCTAGGTGACTTATTTGTTATAAGGCTCGCTGGAAATGTAATAGGTGATTTCGCACTAGGTTCAATTGAATATGCAATTGAACACCTAGGTATAGAGCTTGTCCTTGTAATGGGACATACATCATGCGGTGCAGTACATGCGGCACTTGAAGGATCTCATGACCATTATATAGGAGAAATTACTAAAGAAATTCAAAAAGCCATTGGTAGGGTTAAAAATCCATTAAAGGCTACTATTAAAAACACATACAATTCAGTAGAAAAAATAAAAACTTCACCACTATTACAGAAAGATAAGGATAAAGCCAAAATTATTCCTGCCTTATATCACACTCAAACTGGAATAGTTGAAATACTAAAGAATATGGATTAGCCAATAGGTTAATCCTCTTTATATACCATTAAAAACGGGTTGCCACTAGGTAGCCCTATAATTTTAATCATTTTCCTGCTCGATACTCCTAGCATCTACTATTGGCAGTATAATAGGTGGCAACATCATAGAAGACATTACATTAGATATTATGCTTCGTAAATAAGGAAAAATTATGCTTACAGCATTATTATTCATAAAGCTATCAATATCTTTTGTTTCACCATCCACTAATTCAAATAATCCTGCAATTTCTAAGTTCATTTCAAAAGGAGCAGTATTATCTACTATATCACTAGTTACCCTAAAAAACATATGTAACTCGTAAATTGAATTATCACTAACAATTATTTTTTTAGTTACTTTTGGCTTTAGTTCATAATTAATTCCTTCTTTTGCTCTATTTATGAACTCAAGCCTCTTTGTTGTTATATTTAATAATCTATAATTCATACAATCCTCCTAGCTGATAATCATAGAACCACTGTTAATTGAATAAGTCTCAGCATTCGTAGTAGGTTTGATAGAATAATCAATTTTCTCAATTTTTTGATTATTAGGACAAACATTCCACAAAATAACATCATTTTTTTCAAACCCAATTTTAAGATTTAGCTCATTTGCTATTCTTATTAATGTATCAATTCTTGGCACAGAATCCCCATTTTCAATTCTTGCAATCATAGGTTGCTTAATACCGGTTTTAATAGCTAAATCTCTTTGTGACATTTTCAAATCCATTCTTCGTTTTATGATTTTTGCAATTATAGTAGATGTTTCTCTTCTTGAATCAAATACCTTTCTCTCGTCTTCTGTTAGATTTAAATCTTCAAATAAATCAAAGCTGTTATTTTTCATTTTTATATCTCCTCTCATAATCGGCTGCTTCTTTTTTAGCTTTTTCAATCTCATTTTGTGGAGTCTTATTAGTCTTTTTCTTAAATCCATGTAACAAGATATAGTGACCATTATTAGAACAATAAAAATAAATTATACGATTTTTATTTGGTCGCAATTCACATATACCTTCATCTAAAACTTTAGCCCAATTACTATTTGTTAATATTTGATTACCAAGCTCTTCTAATTTTATTACATAATCTTGTATCTTATATAAATCATTATTATTTCCTGATTTTTTTAATTCATTTAAAAAATCATCTAGTGGGCACTTTCCGTTTGCTGTTTTATATTTTTCTATAATAAACATCTTGTGCCCCTTCCTTTCGTGATAACTTTTTAGTTATCAACTATATTATACCACATTCAAATCAAATATCAATACATTTAAAAAAGGGTTACCTAGGTAACCCGTATTATCTATTTACTATTCTTATAATTTTCATAGAAATTAAATATTGTAAGTATTAATCCTACCTCAATAAAAGCTATAACACCTGCAATAATAGACAAAGCTATATTATGGTTATAATGTATTGCAATAGCAAGTGCTATTAAAGCTATCGCATTAATTATTAAAAGTGTAAGTGAAACTATAAACTCAGCCTTTTTCATTACTTCTTATACTCCTTACTATAATATATCTTATCAATAGACTTAAATAATGTGCTATATGAATTGTTCTTTATCGCAAGATCTATTTTACCATCATATTTATCAACATTCATTTCAAATGTAGCCTTAATATCTGAAACATCAAGTAGATGGTTTGCGACCTTATCTGATGTAAGTGATGCTATTCTATATCCACATCTTGCGGCATATTCTGCAATACCATACATCATTTCTACATTCTTATTATAAATCTTTAGATAAAATAGCTTATGGTCTTTATTAAAGCTATCAAGTATTTCTGTAATTACACAATAATATCTACTATCAAACTTTTCTTTTATCTTTAAAAGCTCATCCAACTCATCAATTATAAGATAATACAAAATATTTTCATCAAATAAATCCTTATGATAAACATTGCAGAATGGCATATCAAGCCTTGCTTCATAATACATTCTATTATATTTATAATTTAGGTCATAGGTTGTTATAAATAATGTATCATCAACTATTGTATTCTTAAATGGTACAATACCCATTGAAGCTAGTTCAACAGCAAGAGCTCTTGAATCCTCATCTCTTAAAGGACAAGTATAAACATAATCATCCTTAACACTATCATATAGGGCTGCTCCTGACATACATATTACAGGACTTGTAAGATCTACATCCGTAAGCATAGTCATAAATGTCATAGGTGTATATGTTGTATATAAAGATAGTGGAATATTTCTATAAGTGAAATCCTTTAACTTATATTTAAAGAATCCCTCAAACTCCATTGTATCATCCTTAATAGCCTCTTCCATGCCAACCACAAATAAAATATCCTTATTTTTAACCTTATGTGGAAGTCTAAATGAATTAACCCCAAGCGCAATAAACACTCCAACAATAGTTGAAAGAATTCTATTAATTCCAAATACTGCCTCTCCTAAAAACATTGCAGTATCATCATATCTTGAAACTATCATTCCCATTGGATTAATTGTAACAGATATAAATGTTAAAACTCCAACAAATATCGCACTCTTCTTATTAATCAAATTACCAACCGCAATAACTACCATTATAAAAATGAAAATTAAAATATATGGAATTATATACTGACTTAAACTATATGTGTCTCCTAGGTTAGGCCACTCAAAGAAATCACTATCAAAAATAACTCCTATAAGGCCATATGAAATAGTAAGTATTATACCTATAACACCACCAAGAAATGAAGCCACTACTCTATTTTTAGCTTGAGCTATACTTTCCTTCTTTGAAGGATATAGTGAATATGCGGCCGCAATTCCTGCAAAGAATGGAGAATAAAAATCACTAAACCTAAATCCACTATCTCTTTTATAAAGAGATGTTCCATCAATCTTAATAATAACATCAAGTGACTTTAATGCTATATATAAAAGCATACCAAGACCAATAGCTAAAGCTGTTTTAATTGTTCTTTTTCCAAAAAAATGTGCTAATCGCATAATATAATCTCCTAATACAAAACTATTATAACAAAATTATAATATAAATTGTAGTCCATAAACAACGAGCACTGATACAAGTGCTACTACTATAAGTTTTTGATTAAAAAGCGATAATAGGATTGCAGTTATAGTTCCTATTAAAGCTATCCATATATTATCTATAAAATAGAAAATAAATGGAAATGTCAAAGATGCAAGCACTGCATATGGGACATAAAATAGAAATGATTTAACATATACATTCTCAATTTTCTTATGTATAAAGCAAATAGGTAAGGCTCTTGGAATGTAGGTTACAAGAATCATAATTAAAATGCAAATTATTGTATACATTCCAAATCATCCTCCTTATCCTCTTCCTTTTTATTATCCTCAATTGGAAAAAGGAAGGCACCAATAAGAGATGCAATAGATGTAGATATAATAATCTTAAATCCAAGTCCAATATTTTTAATATAAGGAACATAATAAAAGATACATGATATTATAATTGCAATAAGGATTACAAGAGCAATCTTGTAATTCTTTTTTGCATCTGGAACAATAATTGCAATAAACATAGCATATAATGCAATACCCATCGCATTAATAAGTTTTATAGGCATAATATCTGTAAGATATACTCCTGCAACTGTACCAAGAGTCCAGCCTAAAAAAGGAAGGAGGATTAATCCGATCATATACCTAAAGGTAACCTTTCTAACCTCAGTAATAGATAAGGCGTAAATCTCATCAGTTATACCAAAGCCTACTACTGCTCTTTGATATAGTGGCATATCTGGCTGTATCTTTTGTGATAATGATATAGACATTAACGCATACCTTATATTAATTAAAAGGACTGTTAAAAAGAGTTCAATATATGACGCATGCTCAAATATAAGCCTTACACCAGCAAGCTGTCCTGCACTAGAAAGATTTGTAGCACTAATTATAATTGAAGCAAGTGGTGTAATACCATATGATACAGCACTTACACCAAATGAAAAAGATACAGCAAAATATCCTAATCCTATTGGAAGACCCTTTCTTAATCCATAAATAAAATCCTTCATATAATCCCATCCTATATAACACCTACCTATTTTACCATTTCTTTACAAAATTTCACACATTTAATCGAAATTTTATTGAAACTTTATTTGTATACTAAAGCTGTAAGGTGGTGAGAGATATGGCGGAAACATTTAGAAGACACGAAAAAAAATACATTCTATCCCAACAACAGCATGATAGACTTGTAGCTTTAATATCATCGCATATGAAAAAGGATGAATACTGCAAAGAAAAGCCATACCTTATTAGAAATATTTACCTAGATACTATAAATAATGATTTAGCTAGAATATCAACTGATAAACCAATATATAAGGAAAAGCTTAGAATAAGAAAATATGGTGAATATGGGGATGGAAAAGATAAATATTATCTTGAAATTAAAAGAAAATATAATGGAGTTGTTTATAAAAGAAGAGTCGGTATGACAAAAAATGAGCTTCATGATTTCACAATAAAAGGTATTATTCCAGAAAACAAGACAGCACTTGAAACTCAAATACTTCATGAGATGAAATATCTATTTAAGCTCTATGAGCCAATACCAAAAAGCTTTATATCATACCAAAGAACAGCTTACTTCGATAAAGATGATGGTGAGTTTAGATTAACATTTGATAATGACCTTTATTCAAGGCGTGATAATTTTTCATTTGATAATGACTATCATGAAACACCTCTTCTTCCAGACGGTTATTATGTAATGGAGGTAAAGGTTGGCTATGGAATGCCACTATGGTTTGCGAATGCCTTGTCAGAAATAGGAGCTAAGCCAGGATCATTTTCAAAATATGGTACAGATTTTAAAAACACGACACGAAAGGATGTATAAATATGTTACTTCAAGCATTTGACACAATATTAGACACAGATTTAGAAATAGGAACCTCAATTATTTGCTTAGGATTATCACTAGTATATGGACTAATCCTTGCTATAATTTATAAATATTTTAAAAGAAGCTCAGGATACTCTACAGATATTCCACTAAGCCTTATAATATATCCAGTGGCTATAACAGGAATTGTAATGCTATCAAGGGTTATAGGATTAAATGAATCTTCAACAAGAACAACTATGGCATTTGGATTTGCAGGAGTTTTAGCATTAACTCGCTTCCGTTCAACACAGCATGATATATCAGATCTTGCATTCCTATCAATGACAATAATCCTTGGATTCATAAATGGACTAGGATATATACTTTATGCAGCATTAATACTTATTATAATGGCTATCGCCATAATAGTAGTAACAATTACAAAGTTTAATGCTCCATCAATAAAAGAAATGACATTAAAAATTATCGTTCCTGAGCAATTAAACTTTGATAATCTATTTGATGATATCTTAACTGATTCTTGCAAGGTATATAACCTAAAATCAATTAAATCTACAGAGTTTGGTACAATGTTTGAGTTAAACTATGTTATAACTCTTAAAAATGGTATTAATCAACATGAGTTCATTGATAAAATAAGAGAACGTAATGGAAACCTAAATGTTACATTATCAATCAGAAGATTTAATACTCAAATAGTTCAATAATATAACAAAAAAATTACACTTGACAACTACCTAAGTGTAATTTTTTTTACATTTGATTATTGTTTTGCCTTCTTGTAGCCCATATAATAACTATAAATGTAGACAAACTTATAAATCCTAGGGCATCAATTAATACATCCTTAAATGAAGGCGCTCTTCCATCAGCACTAGCCTCTAGCATGAACTCTGAAACTAATGCAAAGAAAATACCAGATACATAATGTATTGATATCCTATAAAAAGGCTTTAATGTATAAAGAGATAGGTAAAGTAATGCCGAAACTATACCTAGCACCATGAAATAACCAAAATGTCCAAGAATCTTTCTTGTAATCATTATATAATCATCATCGACTACAACCTCTTTACCTGTAATAGTTTCCTGTGCATCAGCAATCCCTTCAGCTATTACCTTAGAGGTATTTGAAGAATCTCCTCCTGATTGTAGACACATATAACAAAACAAAAATATAAGAGCGATATAGGCAATAGTAAGGAATATTTGATAACAAATATATTTCTTCAAAATATCACCTTAATCCCTTAGCATGAGCTACCTCTTTTGCCTCATATAGGCTTTGATCTGCTCTATGTATTGCATCCTCAATATTATCATTTGATAAAAGCTTAGCATATCCAACAGATGCAGTAAACTCATATCCCAGCTCATCCTTAATAGATTTAGCCGCATCCTTAATTGAGTTTGAAAGCTTAATAACATCCATATCTGATTCTGCTTTAACTATAATTACAAACTCATCTCCACCATATCTTGCAAGGAAATCTCCATTTTTAGCTGATTCTCTTTTTAAAAGAGAGGCCATACATTTTAAAGCTCTATCTCCTTCAAGATGTCCATATGTATCATTAATTGACTTAAACTTATCAATATCAATCATCATTACATAATATGTATCATCCTTGCTTAATCCATCTTGTACATATCTATTAAGCATATTACGATTATTAATTCCAGTAAGAGGATCTGTAAAAATCATTGAATCCTGATTATAGACATATAATGCTACTACAATAATAATTGAACCAAAGCAAAATATAGGAAGCTCTGCAATAAATAATTGAAGAATTGATACAAATATTATAACTATAGGCCAAACTCCAAGATTTCTATATCTAAGCTTTAATCCTCTATCAGTAATTGTAGTTCTTTTAATAAGGACATGAATACCCGCAACAATAACAAAGATAATAGGAATAATTACTAAGCAAAAGCCTGTAGAATATCCATTTATATTTTTTTTAGATGGGTCAAAGCACAAGCATAAAAATAATGTATTTAAAAAAGAAATAATAACAGGGGCATAAAAAAGGACTCTTCTTTTTCTTTTGTATACAAATGAAGAACCTAAAACAATCTCTACATAAATAAACCAAAAATATCCTAAAAATCCTGCTGCCCCGTAATAAATAATTCTTGCGACCTTAATCCAAACTGAAGCATTAGGAATAATATCAAAATATGATAATGCCCAAAATCCGTCTCCTATAAAATAAATACCTAGAGATAATACAATTAAATTAAAATATAGAGCCTGTGTTTGCTTGTTCTTTCGATTCTTAAAAAAAAGCATACAGCACAAAATCAAGGAAACTACATTTCCCCATATATAGAAAATTGAAAGAAGCTTATTAGCTGACATATTTAAGAAATCCAAGCAAATCACCTCCGATTTCTTTTATTATACTTTATATTAATCATATTATTTTGTCTCTAAATCCTTAAGTTCATTTTCAAGTAATGAAGAAACATACATTAATAAGGCTACTTCACTTTCCTGCCAAATTCTTGTAATAGCCTTCTCATAAACCATAATGTATCCATAGTTTTTATCTCTAGATCCAACCTTAGCTATCATTAAAGCATGTATAAGCTTTTCATTACAAAAATCAGCTAATGCCTTATCCTTTGCCTTATACTTAGTTAATGGAGAATCATAGAAAAATCTATCTCCATCAAGTAAAAGCTCTAAATGCGGTTCAAATACAATACCTGTATATTCAGGGTCATCCTTAGCATTAGAAATAAGCTCATGATTTGGAGTTAAGAAATATGCACCTGCACAATGAAGCTCTGAATATAAGAAATCCATTGTATATTTAATCTTTTTATCATAATTCTTATAGATTTCATAAACTCTTTTAGCTGAATTAAATCTTTCAATTAAAGATCTTTCAACCTTCTCATGAATAACAATATCCTTATGCTTTGACTCGACATAAATGATATAGCAATTTCTTCCCTTAACCTTACCTCTATATAAGGCCTTATCTGCCATATCGAATAATGATTTAAAATCAGACGCATTATCAGGGAAAGATGCACAACCAAGGGTCGCGGTTACATAAATATCTCTTAATCCATCATTATAATATCTTCTAAATACAGAATTTCTAAAATATAAGCTCTCAAGGAAATGATGAACATCATTATAAGAAGTCTTATTTGGAATTAAAAGTAAGAACTCATCCCCACCATATCTTCCAACATATGCTTCTTTCTTACATACATCTTTTAATCCTTCACCTATATTCTTTAATATAAAGTCTCCAGATGAATGACCAAATGAATCATTTATCTGTTTAAAATTATCAAGGTCTAAAATCATTAATGTAAATGGGATTCTCTCATCTAGCATTTTCTTAGCTAGCATCTCTATATATTCTCTTGATATTACATGTGTTAAAGAATCAATTACATATCTTGTATCAATACCTTCAAAATATTTTATTTCACTTAAATCTTCCATAAAGGCCTCCCCTATTAATTAAAATACTTTTTTTCAAAATCATCTGATGATATTGGCTTTGAGTAATAATATCCTTGAATATAATCGCAGCCAATACTTGCTAAATATTCTACATTTTCCTTAGTTTCAACACCTTCACAAATTGTAGAAATATTCATTGTTTTAATTAATTCAATTAGCTTTAAAAGCATAATTCTTACATTAGAGTTTGATAAGTCCATACAAAATGATTTATCAAACTTAATTGTATCAAAATGAATTTTAGTCATTGATACTAAATTAGAATATCCTGAACCAAAATCATCTAGGGATACACTATATCCAAGATTATGCAAGACATCAATAAATGCTGAAATATACATAGTATTTTCATAGCACATACCCTCTGTAATTTCTAGTTCAATATACTTACAATCTACATTATACCTACTTCTAATCTCTTCAAGCTTCTTAATATATTCTTCAAAATCAGAGACATATCTTGATACATTTACAGAAATAGGAACTATATCTTTTCCCATATCAAGTAATCTTCTTTGATATCTACATGTATTTTCAAAAACTCTAAAATCAAGTTTTTCAATAATACCCTGCTCCTCAAAAAGATTAATAAACTCATCTGGATATAAAATCTTCTCATTTTTATAATTCCATCTTGTCAAAGCCTCTGCTCCAATAAGCTTTCCAGTCTTAGTTGAAATCTTAGGCTGAAGATATAATAGGAATTCATCATTCGCAATAGCTTCATCAATTCTTAAAATCATTTCATTTTTAGATTCAATCTCATGAATTATTTCATCTGAATAAAATAATAATTTATCATCCTTATTGTAGATTCTTGCAAAATTTGCGTTGTTCATAGCATCAACAAGTCTATCATCATTATTAGCAAGGTATGCACCTGCAGTAACAATTAGCCTATTAAAATGATATTTTAAAGAAAACTCCTCCACATATCTTGATACATCATTATATAGATTAGATATAATCTTTTTATCATTTCCCTTAAAGAAAATTATAAAAGCACCATCGCTCTTCTTACCATACAATATATCCTTATACAGCAAAATCTTACTAACTATTCCATTAACAAACTCAATCATTCTCTTCTCTCCGATTATAGAACGATAGCTAATAATATTTTTAATATCAAGCTCCATAACTGCAAATAATGAAGCTTCTGACTTTAATAGATATTCTCCAGCATCAAGGAATAGCTTACTAAAATTATTGCATCCATATTTAGGATCTAAATACAATGTATTATAATTTGTTTCTTTTAAATAATTCTTTTGTAGATGTGATGCTAATAGTTCTGATATAAGCATTAATATTTGGAAATCCTCAGATTGCCAGTGTCTAACACCTGTAGTCATATCAAATCTAATAATACCATAAGATCTTCCATTTACAACAAGCTCAAATGCTAGAGATGCTGTTGTATGATCTACTGCAAAAAGGCTCTTAAGCTTATATGAATCAGGGTATGCCTTAATATCATCAACCTTAATAAAATTCTTGCTTCCAAGCGCTTCTGCCCAAATAGGCACAATTTCATCAACACAATACGCATCATACCTTACAGTGATTTTAGGACTAAACCATGCATGATGCTTCATAATTTTATGAGTTTTAATATTAACACGAGCTATTGATATTCTATCAACATATAAATAGCTTCCAACAAGACTTATAGCCTTATTAATAGACTCATCAAAATCTTTATCATCAGATAGTGTCTTATTAACATCTGTAATCATAGAATACAAATTATTCTTAGCAGAAATATTTTCTATCTTCTTAATATCATCTATCTTATCATCAATTGAAACCTCTCCACACTTATCTAAAAGATAAATAATAAAACAATCTCTTCCTTTATTTTTTCCTCTAACAAGAGCCTTTTGGCTCTTCTTTAAAAGAAGTTCATAATCAGAACCATCAAATGGATATCTAGAGCATCCAATTGTAACTGTAATAACCATGCTATCATCAACCTTTGATGATAACTTTTGCATAGCCTGCTTAAGCTCGAATAAATATTCATGTACCAAATCATAGTCATCTGACATTTCAAATAAAACAAGGAATCTATCTCCACCAATTCTAGAAATTGCTCCCCTGTCACCAAGAGTATTTTTAACAATAGATACCATTTCAATCAAAATCATATCACCAATAGTTTGACCATATAAATCATTAAAATGCTTAAAATTATCTATATCTATATTAATCAAAATGAAAGGTGTCTTTGTAAGAATGTTATTTTTAGCTCTATTATCAATATATGCCTTAGGATTAGCCTTAGTCATTTGATCTAAATTACCTAAAATACTATTCTTTTCTTCCTTTAAAGATAATAAATATAATCCATTGCCTTCATTTTTTAAATTATAAACAAAATTAACTGGCTTACCATTTATTTTTTTGTATTCAGCCTTTATCTCAATAATATCCCTATTGTAATCAAACTGTTCAAATATTATCTTGGCTTTATCTATAAAATCATCAATTAAATTATAAAATATAGCCACATACTCAAAGAAAGCCTTATAATCAAATATTTGATTATTTTCACCATCAAAAACATCAATAGTTTTATTATTGATGTTTAAAGTAGCTAAAATAATACTATTATATTTCATATAATGATTAATTAATATCTCATTTTGCATATGCATCACTCCCACGACATATGTAAAAACATACCATATATCATTATTATATCATATTATTCGAATTTATAAAAACTAATGCTTAAGCATAAGAAAATGAATAAGATTTCAATTCTCTTAAGTATATTAAATAATGAGGAGTGGAATAGTACAGCTATAAACTAAGCGGAGTATAATAAAAAAGCTCCTTCACAGGTGACCCTTTTTCTAAAAACTATAAATTTTACGGTTGGTCGATAGATAGATTCCATAAATTCTACGGTTGATAGATTATCTATCTACCTATCTATCAACTGCTAATTTTAAAGAACCCTTGTTTCAGTATATGTAGCAGTACCTCCACCTGAACTAGTGCTATTACCAGAAGTTAATTCAATATCACCTATAAGCACACTACCTGACGCAGCATTTACATTACGATTATTCATAATTAATGCAAAGCTAGTTAATACTAGTGCACCAGTCATCGCTTTAATTAAAGTCCTCTTAAAATATCTTTTCATAGACAATCCCTCCTTAGTCTACTCATTTCTCTTATTTATATTATACATTCTAAAGCGCAACAAAAGTGCAACATAAAAATACCCCTAAAGCTAAATTCAATCTAATCTAACTTTAGGGGTTCACTTTATTTGACACCTACTCCCATTTGTTTATAGTTGTATACTCCTTATTTTTTATAGTTGTAAAACTGCAACTACTCCTCATTATTTAAAGAACCTAAAAAAGTATACCATTTCATCATGATATACTTATTAGAATGATCATTCATCATCTTTATTATTTTTCGGAAAAGATAAATTAATATTGGTATTTCTTTCTAAGGAATGCTTATCTTTTCTAATATATTCCCAAGTTTCGTAATAGTTACCTTTCACGACGAAACTAGATTCTGATAAGAATTTTACACATTCATCCCAATTATTATCATATTTTTCCATAAATACTTTAGCATTTGCTTTCTTTTCGTCATCATTTGTATTTAGTTTATCATAAAGTACATGATCTAGTGATGATGACATAAAATACAATTTATATGGTACTGTTGACCATATTGTCTCTGTGCCAATTAGTTTTTCTATGTTTTCACGTTTCAATTTACGATATTTAAGAAGGCTTTCTTTATTATGACATTTTATTTCATTTGTTGAATATACAACATCTGACAAAGTATTATCTTCTATGATATTATCATCTGAAATAAAGCATCCATCTGTATCACATATATGTATTACTTGCAAGAAGTGTTCCTTTTTCAAAAAGTTATTATCTGCATATGATTTTACTATTTTTGTTAATTCATTTTTTATGTTAGCACTTCTTTGTTCATGTAATGATTTATAATTATTTAAATAGTCAGTTAGTATATCACAATGCATTACTTCGACGAATACAGTTTGTTCATCAAATAATTCATCATATAAGCTACCTAAAGCTAATTCGTCTGATGGGCCTTCAACAATAATGAATACTACCTTTTTACGCGCCATCAACATCACCAGCCTTTAAGAATGCATAAGCTATCTTTCTATTATTAGTTGGTTCATATACAGGTTCTGATTGTTCACCAAGAATAATATCACGATAATAGAAATCACGCAAATTATTTGATGTTTTAACATTTGTAAATCTAATATATCTATTATCAGGATTTACAGTAGTAAATGCAACAAATGATTTATCAATTGTTTCAAGTGGTCTTAGGTTATGTGATGTGAATATTAATTGACCCTTTCCATGTTCTGAAATAATTCTCATTATTTCACCAAGAAGATATTCAAAGATACCTGAATCAAGTTCATCAATCGCAACAGTAACAGATGGGTTATTATAAATAACTATTAATAGTTGTAAAATCGCAACTATTTTTTTAATTCCCTCTGATTCGTACTTTAAAGCAATTGATTTATTATCTCTAATTGAAGTAAGCTGCACTCTTATACCTTTAGTATTATCTTTTAGCAATTCTTCTCCTAAAGATTTTACACCGACATTAAGACCTGGAATGATTTGTTCTAAAACAACATTCATACTCTTTATTATTTTTATTAATAAGTCATAAAACACTTCTGGGATTATACCATTACCATTAATTGGAATACTTATTTTACCGCTAGCACCTTGGTTTTCGCTTTCAATTCTAAACGTCAAAGGTAGGGCATCAAAACTAATTAATGCAGAATCTCTAATTGATAATACAAATAGATTTTTAATTCCATACGCATTAATATCAAAAAGAGGTTTCACAATATCTTCATCTGCATTATTTTTTATTAGAGATAATAATTCATTAGAAAAAATAAATGAAGTACCAGATTTATAAGCCAATTTCTTGGCAACAATAACATCCGTGTCTAAATCTTTACCTATTAGGGCACGATATTTTGTTTGAGGTCCAAATGGCTCTCCATCTGTTGTATCAATCAATGGTTTAAGCGGACTTACGCTCTTACCATTACTATATTTGGAAATAGATACAACTTCATCAAATATTGCAGTATATGCAATTTTATCAGTTAATTCAATTGTTTCAACTGTTTCTCTTTTAATAGAGAATTTATAAATCAAATATGTTACATCTAAATTATCAGTTATTGAAAATTTGAAAGTAAAAGTTGAATGATCAGAATCTAAATTTACTAATGCTGAAGCGTATTCAGGAAGCTTTCTACCTGAAATTGCATTTTTTAATATTTCAATAGATTCAATTAATGCGGTTTTACCACTACCATTTTGACCATATAATGCCAAAACACTAGCGGTTTGTTTTTTTGAGGTTAAATCTATAACTCCATGTTTAACATTTTTGAAATTATTAATCTCTATGTTATCAACTCTAATATTAGGCATATTATTGTCCTCCATGTATTAATATTATATCATGATCATCAAAAATAGCAAGTCTTTTTAGGAAAATGATATTTTTTATTCCGTTTTTTAATTCTGACTGGCATAAACGTTTAGGTGGTAGTTTACATGCAGATGCTATTATGGATCGTATTGTACATAATTCTATTATGAGAGAAAGAGCACATAAAAATAATGAGCCATCCGCTTTTAAAACGGGTGGCTCTCTAACTGCGAATTGCTGGCGCTATTCAGGCGAAATATTCACTTTGCACTTTTTACTCACACTTAATGGTAGTGAATCTCCAATAATTTTTCGCTCACACTTAACGGTAGTGAATCTCCAATAATTTTTCGCTCACACTTAACGGTAGTGAATCTCCAATAATGAAGTACCTCTACTTCGCTTATATTATAGCAAATATATTTCAAAAGTAAATAGTTTTTAATAAAATCTATTGATATTTGGACAAAATAGCAATTATTTGAATACTTATTTTTTATCATCAACAAAACTCCAATGATAGCCATACACAATTAACTTGTCATTCCTACATGCTACATAAACATTAGCTTTAGCACCATTTACTGATGATGGGGAGTGAAGAAAAAAACTTAGACTTAAAAGAAAGGATAAGTTATGTATGATATAAAGATTATTAAGAAAGATCTTAAATCATTAAAACAATAGTATCACTTTATATAATATCATAAAAAAAAAGGAAATAACATTATTTCCTTTTTATGTGCTTTTCAGCCTCGCTTACACCACTTGATGTAATCGGCAACCCCCGCTTTCGCAGTGCTCCTCTTCAATGACTACATTTATTATAACATTAATTTTATAAAATTCAAATTTTATATAGGATCTCTTCCGTCTACATACAATTCAAGATAACCATCGGTTGAAATTTTTATATCAAATCCTCCAATTTTAGATAAAGCTCTTGCAGCAGCACCTCTATTATAATTATATCTTATCATTTATAATCTTGGTGAGACATTTTAGGACACCACTTATAATATATTTAAAATCTTTAAAGGATCTTCTTTTGCTTTTACTTTATCAGAAGAATATATAATAGTACCATCACTATCTATTATATATGTGGTTCTTACAACACCCATATATTTCTTACCATACATACTCTTCTCTTTCCATACATCATAATCTATTAATGTCTTAAGCGATTCATCACTAAGAAGTGTTATCTTTAAATTATAATTAGATTCAAACTTCTTATGTGATGAAACACTATCCTTAGATATACCAAAGATAATAGTATTCTTCTTAGTAAACTCTCCTACAAGAGATGAATATCCACAAGCCTGTGCACTACATCCAGATGTATTATCCTTAGGATAAAAGTATAATACTATTCTAATACCTTTACCAAGGTAATCAGATAGCTTATACATATTACCATTTTGATCTGGTAATGTGAAATCAATATATTTTGTGTTTTGTTGTAGCATTGTATTCCTCCTAATAATTCATCACTATTTACTATTTATGATTAAAACCCTTAGGAATTGCATTATTTATTCTATCAACCACCCGAGTATATTCATAGTTAGGTGGTGTCATTTTAAATAGATCTTTTTTCTCTATCCTTCTAATATATTGCTCCATCTGGGGTCTAGCTTGAAACTTTCTCAATTCACTAATATCAATTTCACCTTTTATAACGACATCATTTGTTCCACCTGAAAGTTTTACAATATTACTATACTCTGAATTTTTAGGTGCAGTAATTCTATTATCTCCATTAGTTGGATCATTTACTTGTATACAGTAGCAATGCATATCTCGTACATAGGAACTAATTATACTATCAAAATAATTAATATCCTTATTATATTCAATTATAAACGCAGCATCTAAATCATTATAAAAATTATATCTCTTGCTATAATTTGTAAATTCATAACAATAAATCATTGTATAATATAAATTATTATAATTAATTAATTCATACTCCTTACCTGATATACATGTATATGCATATGGAGAAGCACATTTCAATTCCAATGGTGAATAGTCTACTTTTAAATGTGGGATAATGATACCAGATGTGTATTTTTCATTAATTTTATATGGTAGACAAGACACAACATAATTATATACTTTTTTATCTATAATTAAATGTTCAATACCCGTAATAAGCGCAATATGCTTTTTAAATAATACTTTAGCAAAATACAATAACCACTCAAATGGCATATATACTTCAGGAAGAACCAATATATCAATATCATCCTCTATTGCCCTATTTACAACTCTACTAATTTGATTAAACCTACCCATACTTCTATTGCGTTTACCCTTAAATACATCTTCAAGTATTATGCTATTGTTTGAGTTTGCAAGTCCTATGCTGAGCTTAGATTTATGATTATTATCATCAACTTTAATGTACCATGATTTATATGTTCCGTTTTCATTACCAGGTATTTGTTTATAGTATTTCAACTTTTTTTCAACTTTTTCAAAATTAGTTTCATCACCATATCCCATCAATATATATAACATCATCTTTTCATAATCATGAATATAAAATGGCAAATAAGGTTCTTCATTCAACTTTAATTTTGACCACTCTTTTTTCAATTCCATACAATCATTAAAATTAGTAATCCTAATATATCTTCCATCATACTCATCAAAATCATCTATAAAACCCTTAACCAATGGAAAATATAATGGCATAATAGACTTATCAAACATATGAGCATGTCTATATTTCTTTAATTCATCCAAATAACGCTGGTACTGTTTCTTATTTTTCTCACTTAAATCTTCTATCATACTCGCCTTTTTATATTCATTCTTAAGGCTTGTTATGCACATATCATTTGATTCATCAGTGAATATTGATTGCATTTCTAAGTACTTTTTATATACTATAAATCCATTAAACATCGAAAATGAAATCTTAATGCTTGATTTTAAATATTCTTCGAATGAATATTTGCATTTAGGATTACTCATTTTTTGCAACAAATCTCGCAAATGTCTAATTAGATGGTCAAAATAATCAACACCTTTTTCTAAACAGCACAAATAAATATATACAATCTTTTCTATATTTAAATAATTCAAATATAATACTTTTTCATTCAATATTTTTTGTAATTCTTTGATAGAATTAACATCCTCCATTGAATTAATCAATGACAACTTACTTCTTATTTGAGCCAATTCAACAGAGAACTTATATTTATCAATTTGATAATCGCATATTTTATTAAACTTGTCTATTGGTTGATCATAATTATAGACATCATATTTATTAACTATAAACTCAATATCCTCATCATTTAAATAAGAAAAAACATTTTTATTCTTTGACAAATTATGTTTAACCTCATCTATATTAGGGTGTCCATAATTCCAATCATAAAGTGATGTGACAAACTTATTGTTTAATTCTAATTTCGTTCCATACAGCCTATATTTCTCATTTGTTTCTTCTATAATCTTTCTCTCTTCCAAAAATTTACGCACAGCGTCCATATTATCAGTTTTTTTATCTTCTGTCTTATCTTTAATCTTGTCATTGAACTCATATACTAGTATAAAATCATCTACATACCTACCATAAAATGCCGGAGTAGTATCCCTAATTATTCTTTTATCAAAATCACTTAAATAATAATTAGCTAGTATTGATGACGGAGCAAAAGAAATTGGGAGCATCATTCTATTTAAATCTCCAGGAAAAATGTTTTTATCATTTAATTGAAAGACATTATTTGATTCATGATTTTCTATTAATTTATTATACCTTTTTATAACCTCAAATATAAAATCATGTAAGTATGCTTCACTTGTTTCGTCCTTAATGCCATATTTTTTCTTTATATCTTGAAACATTGATTCATCGACATCAATATTATAATAGTATCTAGTAACATCCATAGAAATAACAAGGCAATTCTTTTTTTCATTTAATATTGCTATAGCCTTATCATAAGCTTTATTTTGCCATGACTCAAACTGCTCAAAATATGGTTTGAATAAAAAGTTGGTATTTTCGTCTATTGAATCCATTTTCAATCTATTTCCATAACAGAATTCACTTAAACTATTATCAATACTTTTACCTATTAGCATTATCCATAAAACACCCATTAATGAAATCTCAACTGAAAAATTAGAAAAAAACTGATATTCCAACAAATCAAAATCTATATCTATATCATTATTAACAACAACTGAGAAATCATTTTTTTCTTTTGAATCAGCGATATTGCTTTTTATTTTTTTTGGCATTATTAAATAATCAATGCCACCATCATCATATAATAATGTATCTAAATATTCTTTAAATTCATCAGGTTTATTATATTTATCACATATTAAAGTCAAATATTCATCTAAGTTACCATGTTCAAATTCAAATTCTGCAATATTATTATTTAATATTCTTTGATTTCTATCATAATAAACCATGGACTTTAATTTTTTGTATGCTTTACTTATTATATTATCATTACTCATTATAATGAACCCTACCTTCTATTAAATCTATTTTAATTATACCTTACTTTTTCTAAAAAATAGCAATCTATTTTATAATTGTATGATTTGATTACAAAAATTTTTTTTTAACTTTTATATAGCAAAATAATTATAACAAAATATAAACCCACATATCATCAATATTGATATGTGGGTTCTATAATAAGTAATTCTATTTATTTTCCTCATTAGCTTCAGTATTGGTATTATAATACTTATAAGAATAATAGTAATAATCCTTCTTACTAATAGCTTTGTATTTAGTAATATTAATACCTACAACATTAGCTTCTACATCTTCTAATGTCTTAAGAGCTTCTCTAGTCTCTTTCTTCTTTGCTTGATTAATGGCTACATTATATATTACACCATCAACCATTTTAGAAATGACTAATGCATCAGAGCATACAAGTAATGGTGGTGTATCAACAAATACATAATCATACTCAGCCTTTAATTCATTAATTAATTCTTTTAGCTTTTCAGATTCAAGAATAACCATAGGGTTAGTGATGTTTTTACCAACGGTAATAACATCTACACCTCTATCAGTTTTCTTGATTACTTCTTCCTTAGATATTTCCCCATCTAAATACTCAACAATACCTTCTTTACGGTTTAGGTTGAATATTTGATGTTGACGTGGCTTACGCACGTCTAAATCAACAAGTACAACCTTCTTCTTATTATTGGCTGCGCAGAATGCAAGATTAGCTACAACAGTTGATTTTAACTCATCTGCTCCTGTTGATGTTACCATTACTGATTTTATATCCTTATTAAAATCTGAATACTTAATTCCATTAAGTACTTTATTATAAGGATCAAGCGATTGAATACTTGCATCTACAAGGTCTTGACCTGGATTCTTACCTTTTTCTTTTTTATCATATTGTAATCCAACTATTGGATATCCAATAGATCCAATTTCATCCTTTGTCTTAAACTTAGTTGACATAAACTCTTTTATAAATGCATAAACACAAGCTACAACACATCCACCTAAGAATGAAATTATTACATATAATAATACATTAGGTCCAACATACGCAGTATCTGCGATTGTTTGTGGCCTATATGTAGCTGTAATATAACATAATAGATCATCTGTTGTTGTTTCATCACCATCATTTTGCATAGCAACAATAGCGTCTGTTATTAAATTATTAATTTCAACAGCTCTTTCTCTATCTGTATCAATAAACCTAATAGTTAGATATAACGAATTTGTTGTAAAGCTTGTTTTTGTATTAGCTTTTACAAATGATGATGTTATACCCTCTTCGTGTGTTTCATTATATTTTTCTGCAACACTATTAGATATAGATTTATTATTAATTAAATCTGACACTGTATATACATATCTAATAGAGTCTGTAATACTTATAGAATCTGTTGATGTTGAAGTGCTTGAAGCATTTGATGGTACTTGTACAATAATTGATGATGAGGCACTATATGTTGGAGTTTTTCCAACCTTAACATAAATTGTTCCAATTAATGTTAGTGCAATAACAATTATTGCCATTACAATCCAATTCTTCTTTACTGCATTCCATATATCAGATAATGTTATACCATTTGATTGTTGTTCTTTATTATCCATAAAATCCCACCTTAAATAAATATATGTTTATTATACCATATTATTTAATAATATTGAATACAATTAAAATATGCAGCATAAAACTTTATATTTTGTTGGTTTATTCATTCTCTTATAAATATTATTATTAAATATATTTTTAATGGCTTTTACTTTGCCTTGGTCATATACCTTATCACCAAATAAACAACGTCCAGCATTTTCATTTCCTCTTAAATCTAACATTTAATGTAGCAAAGCTAACGGGCTTTTGGCTGCAGATAAATCAATTATTTGATAAATAAAACTTGCCTCTATCCCTCACTCGGAGTATTTTCAAGTTTCTTTATTTCTGTTACTATTTCTTTAGTCTTAGTGAATGCTAAAATGCCAATAATCATATCAAATGTCTTATCAAGCCATTTCTCTTCATCATTATAATAAAATGAAAATTCTTTCTTTGGGCTATCTTTTGTATGTCTTGTGCATTGGATAAATTGTTTAAGTTTATCATATTCTGAAATATTTTTATATTTTTTGCATATATTCTCAACATCATCAGCTAATGATTTGATGCAATTTCTTTTATCATTTATATGACCATTTCTAATCATTAAATATTTATATATTTTACTTCTAACACTTTCATTTGATTGAATTGCAACTGCTTCTGCAGTAGGATTTTTAAGCATAACTCGAATAACATCATCATCTTTCACAAATTTATAGCCAAGTTTATCACAATCAAAATTTATAATATTACTAATTTGAATAACATTTTGTGTAGTTCTTCCACCATATTCTAAAAGGTTTTTAAATAGTTCTAAATAATCTAGAAAACAATCCAATGTAACATTAGAATTACTATATCTAGCCTTATCTAATTTTTTAGAAAAACTATCATCATATGAATAAATATTAGTTTCTCCTTCAAATATTGCACTTAAGGCAGAATCTAAATCGTTTGCAAAAACATTAAATTTAGAGATTTTAAATGCATTATAAAAATAAAAATATGCATTTAAATTCTGCTCATACAATAAAGACTTGATTTTTATTAATTCATCTAAAAAATGTAATTCCTTTTTCTTTAATTTTTCAAATAAAGATTCTCTCATTTTTTCACTTCCAATCAAGTATTAATCCAAATCAATTACATAAGATAATAATTGATTTTTATTTATTTCTACTGGTATTATTTCTTTTAATTTTGATACCATATTAAACATTGTTTTTTTATTTAAGTTTGGAAATATTGTTGCTAAATAATTAGTTGTAACATATTGCTCATTTCTTAACATAAGATATCTGTTTCTTTTAAATTATAACCCTCTTATTTACTTTTCAGCAGAAAGATTATTAAATTTCCTAGAAACTAAGTCGTTTTTTGACATTTTTCATATATTAAAGTAATATGCCTATTTATAAGCATAAAAAGGTGATTTTTCTCGCCCATTCATGCAAACATATCATTTTAGGCAAATTTTCGCTTAAAAATAGGCAGTGAATTTATAATTATAGCAACTGTAGCTATTATAGGCTAGACCAATTCATAGAAACATTAATGCTTTTAAAAGCCAGTTTAAGCAATAATTATTACTAGTTAATTTTTGTATTTTTGTAAATAATTATTGTTATTTGACTAGACCAGCATATGCAAACAATGTATTGCTACTATGTCCTAATTATACACTATTTGGCCAAATAAAAAAACTAAGAATTGAATAAACTCTTAGTTCTAGTTGAGACAAAACTGCAATCTAAAAACAACTAAATATATCGTTTTGTTTACAACTTTTTATTGAATTATCTGCTCCAGCCATTGTTAGTTTGTTAAATCTATATTTGTATTTATATATTTTGTAATTAATTACCAAAAATACACTATTAATAGATAATGGGTCGCCATATTGATGCATACATATTTTTGCCTCCACACAATCACCTGGTTCAAGAACAACATTTGAAAAATAGTAATCACAATGAGCTGTAGCATTATTAGGCAATTGTCGTTCTTCTGATAATGGTTTAATATACTCTTGATATGAATCGAAATACAAAGAATCATTAATTACATATCCTAAAGCGCTTATTGTGAATTTAGAATCGCCAACGTTAACTATTCTTACTCGACCATCATTGGTTATTATCACTTTCTTTTTAATGCGTCTTGCTCTATTAGCTAAATATAAAGAAACAACTACAGCTAATAATGTACTACAAGCAGCTATTGTTTGTAGCAGTTCTGAAATTCCAAAATTCCAATTTGATGTCAATATCATTTAATTACCTCTTCCATTTAAATCTAATGCATAATTAATTATTTTTTAAAACTTTAAATAATTCAGGCATATTACTACCAAGTGTACCCAATTCACCCACATCGCCTTTTGATGTGCCAATCAAATTATCGCAATCAATCGCAAAATCGTTAATAACTCTTTCACATGCCACATCTATATTTGGTAAATAGTAGTTTTGAAATGTTGAAGCAGAAATTTTTTTTGAATGTCCAGTTATTTTTGATACTTCCCTACCGGTAAAAGTCTTTCTATTTGATATTTTATGATTTTCTAAAAAATCATTTAACGAACTTGAATAATCTTTTTTTACATCCTTTAAATGTAATAGTAGCCAAAATTCAAAACATGGATTACTTATCAAAAACATATAACCATTATTATTACATTTTTCATATACACTCTTAAGTTGTTCTGGAGAATGTGTTTGCCAATCTCTATCCAAAACGATTCCAAACACATCATTATTATCAGAATCATTACATTTATATTTTTTCAAAAATAAACTATATGAATAGTCAATTCCTGCTAAAGTTAAATCTTTTTCAAATTCTTTTTTTAATGCAGTATCAATTTTTTCATTTCGTAGATATGACAAAATAAATTCATTGCTGTATTTGGAAGGAATATCATCTCTTAATGATTGAGGCAATCCATTATCTTTTCTTAATTCAATATATTCTTCAAGAAGCTCTAAAATTGCTTCAACACTACAATTAGTATCTTTGTGTGCTCTTCCTAATACATGGACATGAACTAAAGAATCAATTCCTAATTCTTTCCTAAATTTTTCTAAATGATTGAAATAATCAACTTCCGTATCATTTCCTTCAACAGACAAAAAAACGACCTTATTTACATCAAGTTTTCCCTCTTCTAAACGTTGAAACATATCATTAGAGTGAAGACGATATCTATTCATTTTCATCACTCCATTTATCAGAAAAACATGGTATAGCTCCATATCTTCCTTGGATATATTCCTTAGCAACATCCTTATCAAATCTTTCCTTAAATTTGTTTAATGAAAAAATTTCAGAGCAATGCTTATTTCTTTCTACAAACCATATTTCATCCTGACGCAATAAATCCAAATCCATTACAGTTGAATCATGCAAAGTCGCAATCAATTGTGATGGCTTTCCACATGTCTTCTCGTAAAATTTATTAATAAACTCAAAAGTTAGCTTTGAATGAAAACTTCTATCTAATTCATCCACAAAAATTACACATTCTTGTTTTGCTTTTTCATAAATAGGGATTAAATCAAAAAGTCTTTTTGTCCCATCAGACTCATCTTCAAAATCAAAAAAATCAAGCTTATTCCCGTGATTCATAAAAAGTCTTCGTGTTTTTAATTCTCCGTTAAGAAGTTTGAAACTGAATCTTTTTCCACTAACGGTTAAATCAATTGAAACGTTCTTATTCTCTTCTTTACTTAATTTATTATTAATATCGTTTAGTATTTCATCTTTAATATCATTTGGTAAAAAAGCAAGAGCTTCTTCAGCGCTTAATTCTTTACCACTTATTCCCTCAATACCAGTGTCAAAATACTTTAGCAAAGTTGCCAAATTATTCTGAGATTCAACTGACTTATACACCTCATTTTCTCTAATTCTGGTTTTTGGAAAAATAAAAATCAGATTGGTAAACCATATCCCAGTATCAAAGAAAGGTGCGAACTCACTATCTTTATCTAGTTTCTTATTAATGATTTCTGCTAAAAAAGTATTATTATCTTTTACATCATCTGCATATATATAAAATCTATTTTTAATTTCTTTTGAAAAAGAATCCGCGATTTCAGACTTGATTTTTTCACCTTTATTTCTCTCAAATATGCATATTTCACCATCATTCTTTATTTCATAAAGCCATTCACTTTCAATATTCTGATCACAATAAGAAATAGCAAAACCATATGAATAAAACTTATTATTTACATAAAAATCATATTGAAATATTCCAGGTAAAGATGCACATTCTTTTTCTATTCTATAATATTGATTAACTAGATTAACATCACTTAATCCACCCAATGCAATTCTTCTTCCAAATTGGATTGCTCTAATTAAGTTTGTTTTTCCACCAGCATTTGCTCCAAATATTATGCTTCCTTTTAATAAACGCTTTCCATTTGCATCATAAACATGTCCTTTATGTCTTGTATGTTTACCAGCAGCCATTGAAAATATTTGTTGCTCTTTAAAAGAACGATAATTTTGTACTGAAAATCTAATTAACATATTCATCACCCTTTCTCAATCATTATATGTGATTTTTTCACATTTATCAAGCGCTTTTTGTGCGTTTTTTAGTTTTTTTATCAAGTATATGTGATTAATCCGTATTTTATCCGAATGTACATAGAAGGACTAAACACCTATTTCCTACTATTAAGTTTTATTTGCTAATCAACTCGGTATTGCGCCATCAAGTATTAGTAAGTTCTTATCTTATCAGACAGTGCCTAATACTTCTCAACTACTAACTATATGTAATTTTTTAGATATTACTAGTTATCAATTAATTGGTATTAAAGATCCTTATAAATTAACTGTTGAAGAACTTCTTATATTAAATAAATTAAGAAAAGTGTAAATGTCAATAATAATTTCATCAATTGGGGATGCAGACATATTTTAGACTTTTTTTATAATATACATCAAATGTTTCTTAATTGGAATAATCTTAGCAAAAGGAGGTTACGAAGCTTTTAAAATTTTTAAAATATTGAAAAGTTAAAAATTATAGATCAAATATTTTAATGATATCTATTTTTCGAAGTCGATATAATTTAATAATAGATTCATATAAATTGTCATCTATCATTTTAATATAACTAATATTTCCTTTAATGTTGTCATATAGAAATTCTTGCCTATCATATAAATATTGATTAATTAATTTAATTATTTTCTTCTTATAAGATTGACTAAGTTTAAAAATAATTCCATTATCAGTCTTTAACAAAACAATTCCCAAAAACTTCAAATATTTATTCTTTGAATCTAGAACATAGCTATAACGCTTATCATTATTCATGCTTAATCCAATTTTAAATAATTCTTTGTTAACAGTTTTATCTATATCAACACTAATTTTTCTTTTAGATGATATCAAAATATCATCTGCATATCTTGTATAAGTATAATCTAAACTTTTAATTGCTAAATCAAAATCAAGCATATAAAAATTAGACCACATTGGTGAAGTAACAAATCCTATTGTTAGTTTATTTTTATATGTCATTGAATTAATTATACACCTCAATTCTTTATCATTTGTATTTCTTATATAATAAATTCTATTTAGCATCGCAAAATAATAATTTATGTTTTTAGTTGTATGCGATTTTATCTTATTCATCAAAATTCTAGCATCTATATTTTCAAAAAACTTTTTAATATCAATCTTTTCAAAATATTTAGAATCTTGATGCTCTTGAACACATAGCAAAGTGTTTTTCTTTTTAACATATGCAAATGCATATGATACAGGTTTATATATAATATTTGAATCAACAATTTTTTTATGTATTTGTTTCAATAATACACCATTTTTATTATTTTTATAAGTAATAATCTTTCTTACTTTTCCATTTATATTCATATTAAACTTATAAATAAAATCATCTTGATTCTGATTATAACGCTTAATAATATTAATATCATAATCAGATAAATTAAATATTTCTTTATAAGATAATCCCATTACTGTTTCTCTTTTATCAAAACTGCTATTATAGGCAGATCTAATGCTAGAATTATTATAAGTCAAATGTCCATGTTTCATTTTATATATTATATAACAAATATTATCTAAAATTGAATCAATATCATAATCAGCATTAGTAATATAACCTATAATTTTATTTAAAATCATTGAACGTTTGATATTTCTAGATATATTTTCATCAATAAGGAATAAACGAGTGACTAAAAAGCATAATCTTTTCTTAATATCTTTATTAATTTCATTATTGAATTTATAATCCTTATTATAAAACTCATCTGCCAATAAGTAGAAAATAGTTTTAATATCAATTAAAAAAGATAACGAATGATTATCAAATTTATATTTTATTACTCCAACCTCATTTGTTCTAGAAATATCATCCGTAAAAGTAATTTTAACCTTTGAATATTTCTTTAAATAATCACATGTATTTTTTATATCATCTTTTATTGACTTAGGAATAATATTATTTTTAAAATAAATATAGTTATACATGTATTTAGCTTCATATTGTATAATATATTTTTTATCTACAGCTTTGAGAATATATTCACTAACATTACAATTATTTCTTCTTTCATAATTTGAATCTAACAATATACTAACATTGTTACTTTGCTTAGTGTTTGTAAATAGTCCTAATTCATAACTTGTAGCCATTGTATCTAAGAAAATATAGGTTTTAGCAGAAATATTTGATACTATTTCTTCTAGCATATCAACATTTAACTTATACTTCTCTATTTCTTCATCATTATTGAAAAGTTCATCAACAATTATTGGGAGTGGCTTAAATTCTCCATCTTTCATTTTTGAAATATGTTTTTGTAAAATTGATCTTCTATTTTCTTTTTTCTCTTGTTTAATTTTAAGTTTTGTTTCTTCAATTGAATCCTTTCCATTTATTCTTTTAAATGCAGGTCCACATAAAAAAAATAATGGTCTTGAAATATCTAGTTCCATATAATCACACCTAAAAAGAAAAAGGGTTACTATTAATGACTATGTCTACTCACTATATGAACAGCTTAGCCTGCTCATATAGCGAGTAGACATAAGCATTGATACAGTATAAGTAGTTGCCGATGGCTATAAAGCCAGTTCACCGTAAGTGAAACAACTAACCCTTTAATTAATTATACAATAATTTATAAATAAAATATACTACTTAATACGTCATTTCTCTTCTATTTCTTTTAAATTATACCACTCTTATTTACTTTTCACTAGAAAGATTATTAAATTTTCTAGAAACTAAGCCATTTTTTGACATTTTTCATATATTAAAGTAATATGCCTATTTATAAGCATAAAAAGGTGAGTTTTCTCGCCCATTCACGCAAACATATCATTTTAGGCAATTTTTTGCTTAATAATAGGTAGAGAATCTATAATTATAGCAACTGTAACTATTATAGGCTAGACCATTTCATAGAAACATTAATGCTTTTAAAAGCTAGTATAAGCAATAATTATTACTAGGTAATTTTTGTATTTTTGTAAATAATTATTGTTATTGGACTAGACCAGCATATGCAAACAATGTATTGCTACCATGTCCTAATTATACACTATTTGGCCAAATAAAAAAACAAGAATTGATTGAACTCTAGTATATTAAATAATGAGGTGTGGAGTAGTACAGCTATAAATTTTAAGGAGTAGGTATAAAACTATAAACTTTAAGGAGTAGATTACATCTATATACTAAGCGGAGTATAATAAAAAAGCTCCTTTTGTTATAATAGGTTTGTTGAAGACCAATATAACGAAAGGAGTTTTTATTTATGGATTATGAATCCATTAAAAGATTAGGGTTTGATCATATTGGAATAGATGCTGATACATCTTTTGAAACATTTGATCCTACCACTAATAATCATATCGATTGAAAAAGAGTGTTCAAACATATTCTTTCAGCTTATAGCTGCAAGATATGAAAAGAAAGCAACAATAATAACAACAAACCAACCACTATCAAAATTGGGTGAAGTTTTTAATGATCCTACAATAGCAACAGCTATTATAGATAGACTTGTACATCATTCTTATGTAATTAAGATTACTGGAAAGTCTTATAGAATCAAGGATTTATTACCAGATGATATATCATCGGTTGATGAAGACTAAAAACCTCCATTTTTAGAGGCCATAAAGGGGGATGCAGACATTTTTAATTGACATTTAAAAACCGAGAAAGCTGATTTAAGAAAGTTGTTACCTTACTCAAAAAATCTTCCTCCTGACTTAAAAGTCCCTAAATAGAGCCTATTATAAGCTTTTTAGTATTGCCTTGGTAAACCCAGGGCTTTTTTTATATTTTTTATGCTACAACATAGAAGCATGGTATTTTTGACGCTTATGTGGTTTTTATTATGATACACTAAAACTTATTATAATTATCCATAAACTCCTTGAATGATTGTAAGTTATCATCCTTAACTGAATTAATAACTTTATCCTTACCACCAATTAAATCATATGGCCATTCTATTCCTAAATCTGGATCATCATACTTGATTCCAGAATCATATTCTCCATAAAACTTCTCTGAACATTTGTATGATACTATAGAGTCTTCTAATACTAAGTATCCATGTCCAAATCCTGCAGGAACTAATAATTCATCCATATTCTCACCTGACAAATAAAATCCTTGCCATTTACCAAATGTAGGTGAATCCTTTCTTAAATCCATTATTACATCATATACCTTACCTGATACACAACGTACTAATTTAGGCTGTTGCTTAACATTTTGGAAATGTAATGCTCTTATTACACCCTTGTGAGATATTGTATAAAACACCTCTTTTAAATCATGAGTTATTCCATTTTGTTCAAATACCTCTTTTGAGTAATCTTTAATAAAGCCACCTCTTATATCATCTGCATAGAATGGCTTAATAAGATAGGCATCCTTTAAATCAAGCTTTATAAATTCCCATTTTTGCATAATGTACCCCTTTAATAATTCTCTATAGTATACTTTATTCCATCTTCAAAACTCATAGATATATATTCCCCGATATCTTCTCTTAAATCAGTAACATTAAACATATCATATGAATACTTTATTCCATCATCAGCTCTTACACCAATCTTTATTAATTGTTCTTTATCACAAGCTTTTCCAATTGCTATTAAATAATCAGCTAATTTTCTTGGAGAACCTGATCCGATAAAATACATATTCTTCTTTGTCTTTTTAACTCCTAATAAATAAATAGCATTAATTAAATCATCAACATATATGAAGTCATATGGCTGTTGAGCAGGACCAAATGTAGCTTCTTGATTATTATTAAGCTGATTTAATGTATAGCTAATGAGGTTACCTGTTTTATTAGTTGGGCCATAAATATTTGAAAATTGCATCCAAACGAAATCTAATCCAATATTTTTGCAATATGTTTCAAGCATTATATGTGTTGAATATTTACTTGCCCCATAAAACATTCCAGGTCCTGTAGTATCTAAATTAGCAAGACTCTCTATATTGCGTTCTGCCACAGTACCTGCACACAAGAACTTATCACAACCATATTTTTTTGCGGCAGCAGCACACTTAATAGTCATATCAATATTCTTAATTTGATTCTCTATTTTACCTTTTTCTGGACCATTTACTCCTATCCACGCAAAATGATAAAACAAATCACACTTATCTTCTAATTCTAAGCTTTGAATATTATCTATTGATAATTCAATAGTTTTTATTAATTTACTTTGAGGTAATTTAGAATTTGCAAAAGAGATATCTATTGCTAAAACCTCTATATCATTTGTAATTAGTTTTTTAATTAAACTTGAGCCAACGAATCCATTAGCACCTGTTACTATTGCTCTCATTACTTCACCTCAAAGAATTCTTTAATTTCCTTATCCATCTCAGATGGAATATCCTTTTTATTATTAAAATATACTCTAGTGAACTCAACAATCTTATTCATACATTCATCAATATGCCATCTTGGAGTCCATCCGAATACATTTTTAATTTTGTTATTATCAAGTTTTAGAAATGCTGCTTCATGTGGACCTCCATCATACTTGTTAACCCACTTAGCATCATTTCCCCACTTATTACAAAACATAGTAACTAAGTCTCCTGTGTTTACACAATCACAGTCATCTGGTCCTACATTATAATACCCTTCATATTCCTTGTTGTTATATTGTTTTTGGCAAATATCAAGGTAAATGTATAAAGGCTCTAAAACATGCTGATAAGGTCTTGTAGAATAAGGATTACGAACAATAATATCTTCTCCCTTTTCTACAGCTCTTATACAATCAGGAATGATTCTATCATTAGCGAAATCTCCTCCACCAATAACATTACCTGCTCTTGCTGTTGAAACTGCTACATCCATATCTTTAAAGAATGATTTCTTATATGAGTGAGTAACTAATTCACTACATGATTTAGAATTACTATATGGATCATATCCATCTAGTGGTTCATCCTCCTTAAAAGGATGATTTGGTATATCATCATTTAAATATACCTTATCAGTTGTAACATTTAAAAATGATTTAACTGATGTAGTAAGCCTTACACATTCACAAATATTTGCAGTTCCAATTACATTTGTTTCATATGTGTATAATGGGTTCTTATATGAATCACGAACTATAGGTTGTGCTGCAAGATGCATCACAATTTCTGGCTTAAAGGAATCAAATACTTCCTTTAAGTGCTTATAATCTCTTACATCACCAATTATTGAAGTCATCTTATCTTCAATACATGCAAGAGAGAATAAATTTGGATTAGTTGGTGCTTCTAAAGAATAACCACATACTATAGCTCCAGCATTTATTAAAATTTTAGAAAGCCATGAACCTTTAAATCCAGTATGACCTGTAATAAGTACTTTTTTATTCTTATAAAAGCTTAAATCAACCATATTAATCCTCCCAAATCTTCCAAGGACAATTATCAGAATACCATAATTTCTCCAGTTTCTCTTTTTCTCTTAATGTATCCATGCATTGCCAGAATCCTTTATGAATATAAGATCCGAGTTGTCCTTCTTCAACCAATTTTTTTAATGGTTCTTGCTCAAAAACTGTTTGATCACCATCGATATAATCAAATATTTTAGGTTCCATTACCATAAACCCGATATTTATTAAATCACCATCAAGATCAGACTTCTCACGGAAAGCAGAAACAACTCCATTATTAATTTCAACTACTCCCTTATTTTGTCCAAAATTATAACAAGACATAGTACCAATCTTCCCAGAGTTATTATGTGTCTTTAATAATTCATTTATATTTATATCAGCTACAGCATCTCCATAAGTTACCATAAATGGTTCATTTCCAATAAGATCTTTTACTCTCTTAATTCTTCCACCAGTCATAGTGTTTAAACCAGTATCAACCACGGTAACCTTCCAATTGTATTTAGGTTTATTGTGCATTATTCTCTCACCTGTAGAGAAATCAAAAGTAACATCATTATTGTAAATGTCAAAATTTGCAAAATACTCTTTAATAATATGCTGCTTATACCCAGCTAATATAATAAAATCATCAAAGCCTTGTGCTGCATACATTTTCATAATATGAACTAAAATAGGAAGCTCTCCTATCTCAATCATAGGTTTAGGTTTTATATGAGACTCCTCACTTATTCTTGTTCCAAAACCACCTGCTAAAATTAAAACTTTCATATAATCCTCCTTATATGCCCAAAACTTTTTTTATATGCCTTACAAAATCTTTTTTTCCATCACTAGATAAACTATCTTGATATATTTTATATCCATTCTTTGCAATAATCTCATATTTGTTTTTTATATGTTGATTATATTTTTCAACGGCATCGCTAAAATCCCACTTCACCGAAACATATGTTTTTCCATCTATATAATAATTCGGATACGTTACTAAATGATCCATATTAGGTTTAAACAATACGCACCCTTTATAAAAAGCCTCAAAATCCCTTACACATATTTCACCATAGCCAAATGGACTAACCACAAATTTAGACATTTCTAACTCATGCATATATTTTTTATGAGATGGATTGTAATCATAATTAGGATGAACAAGTCCTGAAAATAAAATCGTTTTTAATGCAATCTTTCTTTGATACCCAATATTATTATCACTAATACCGCCTCTAAAATGTAAATCAATCGTTCTTTTTCTTTTGCTAAGCTTAAATTTGTAATCATTATTTCTACTATAGTTGAAAATAAATCTCAATTTAGAACTAAAATAATCTCCCAATCCAATGTTCCAGGAAACATTTAATTTTTCTAAAAAGCTTTCATTAGATATCGAACTCCTTCTAGAATTAAACTTTGATTCATAAGGTAATACGTTTTCTTTGTAATAATAATCCAAATATACCCTTTCACCCGCATAATTATTCATATATAATTGTTTATTTCTTAGCAATTGTTTTTTCAAATATAAATCAACATATTCTAGTAATTCAAATTGAGAAGTTCCGGTGCCATCTGATGTATCTAGCCAAACTAACAAATTACATTGCCCTTTTACTTTCTTTAAGAACTCAATGATTCTTTCTTCGGGTCTTTTGAAAAAAAATGATGTTCTGTGGAATGCTAAAAATATAATATCATATTTACACTTTAAAATCTTTTTTTCAATGGCTTTAAATCTATCTTTTTCAATTAAATGTGGCAATTTTATTTTATTAATCTGTATTTGTTCCTGTTTAAACTCATCTTTTGCCCATACTAAAGTACTTAACCATCTATATGTAAATTGCTTTCCATCATAAAAAACACTTATTGTCCTCATGATCATACCTCATTCTTAAAAATCACATCTTTTTTTCTATATATAGGTGCAAATATTTTACACGGCAACCATAATAAAAATCGAATTATACAACTTCTTTTTGTCCTTATTCTATATTTATCAACAAAATCTTTTTCATTTTTACTCAATATATTTTTTACAATACCATACTTCAAGAAACTAATAAAGGTTAATTTTACTGAGCTTTTATGTTTTAAACAATTAGACATATAAAAGTTCCATAAAAAATTTTTACAATTTTGTAATGACTTTTTTTTAGAAACTGAAAGTCTATTCCCAGCATCATTATGAAACAACCTCACAATCTTATTTAAACCTATAGTCTTATATTTATTATTAAGTTGCTTCCACAAAAGGCTTTCTGAAACATAAGTTATTCCATCAGGTTCAGGAAATAAATTATTTTTCATAATATTTGTAACTCTACATCCCAATTGTTCTCCTACAAATCTATTCATTATTTTTATTTGCTTTTTTAGTGGCAATCTATTAAATCCAGCTGGATACAATTTATCAGTGATTTTCCCATCATCACCTAAACATTGTCCTTTAATTTGCCAATATTGATTCTTATCACAATTTGGTATACTATCCCATGCTTCGATAAACCACTCACATGCATTTGGAGTTAATTCGTCATCAGAATCTATACATACGATTAACTCTCCTCTTCCTTCTTTAAAACCAACATTTCTTGCAGAATGCACCCCACCATCTTCTTTTTTTATATACTTTATGGGAATAACATTAGACTCCATAATAGGAATGATTAAATCGTCACATGGATCAGTGCTTCCATCATCTATTATAATATATTCATAATCTTTAAATGTTTGATTTAGAACCGAATTAATAGTCCTCATTATTGTATGTCGCCTATTATATACTGGTGTAATAATAGTTATCCTTGGCTTAGTCAGCTTATATTTCTCATTTTCAATACTAGTCATTTTTTACCCACCTTAAGACTTTTTATAATTTTATAGTAATCTTCAAGATTTCCTATATCTACTCTCTTACCAGTCATATTCCAAGCATAAATGGTCGCGTGCTTTGCAAACCATTCAATAAACATTCCTGGAGCATCTACCTTACATCCTTCTTCTATACCTTTAGAAATAAGATGTAAATCTTCTTTCTTAAATATATAGAAAGGAGGTACTGCATGATTAGATTTAGGATTGTGTGGCTTTTCTTCAAATGATAACACCTTATTAGAGTTATCTATTTCTATTACACCTGTACGTTGTAATCTTTTTATATCATTCTCAGCATATGTCATAATAGCATTGCTATTATTAGATTTTGAGAATGCTATAAAATCATTTAAAGAAAAGTCTAATAGATTATCTCCAGCTAATACTAATATATCATCTTTAATGCTTTCCTTATCTATTGCATATAATATATCCTTTACTGCTCCTAATCTATTACAATTATCTGTAGATCCATCATCTAGTAAAACTATATTTTCTTTTCTTGTTTTTTCCCAATTAGTAAAATGATTAATAAACTTATGATTAGAAACAACCACATATTTATCTATGTGTTTCTTTGTTTCTAAATCATCAATTAGATAATCTATTATTGTTTTACCTTTAATATCTAATAAAGGCTTTGGAAAGTTTTCTGTTAGAGGATACATTCTTGTAGCGTATCCTGCACATAGTAAAACACAAATCATAATTCCATATCCTCTTCATTTGATTTATTTCTAATAAAGAAACCTTTAATTAAACCAATTAAAAGTTTTCTATTAAACAATAGATTTACAATCAAGAATACTACTCCAATTATTGCAGATGAACCTATTGCGTATAGTATCCAATGTCCAAAATTATTTATTACTATATTTTCATTAATATATAGTCCAATTAAAAATGCCACAAATAGTAAAAGAGAATCTAATATTAAATCTTTATAAAACAAAATCATCGGTCTTTCTATTATATTTTTAGAATTATACCAAGCATAGTAACAACATCTGTAAAATAAAGCTATTATTGTCCCTAAAGTAACTCCAATTATTCCAAATTTAAAAACAACTATCATGCTTATAATAGCATTAATACTAGCTTCTATTATTGAAGAAAGTTGAGTTTGTTTATAGTGACCAGCAGCCAATATAATAATATTATAAAGCCTTTTTTTACAATCAAAAAATTGACCTATTGTTATTAAAAATCCAAAAATATAGCGATTATAGTCTGTGTCTGTAACACCTTTAGTATAGCACATTACAAAAGGAACAACTTCAGTTACAGTAATTGCAAATACAATTAAAGCTACTGAAGAAAGAATAAAATTCAATCTTTCAAATTCTTTTTTTAATAATTCTTTTTTATCTAAAGCAAGTAGATTTCCTAAATACGACTTCATACCATTAGATAAAGCAACTATAACTAACTTAATTGAATGAACAATCAAATAATATGTAGAATACACAGAAACTTCTGCTAATGATACAAAAAATGTCAAAATCAAGATATCTGTATTTTCTAACACATATGACGCAATATGCTGAGCTATTCCATTCCATTTTTGTGGTATTTCATCCCCAACAACTTTCACTTTATATATATTATAATACTTCTTAACATAAATCGTTAATAATAATGGCCTTAATAAGAAAATAGCAGCTGTCACAAATTTTACTGTTTGAATAGAAAATCCAGTTAACATTAAAGTTGCACAAGCAACTGTATTTAAAACAAGAGCAATTATTTGAATTATGTTATATACATAAACCTTTTGGTCAGCCTGAATAAGTAATGAATATACAATACCAAAAAAATACTGTGCAAACATAGTTATTGATATAGCGCTTATCAATAACACAGTTGTTAAAACATCATATTTATCACTAACATATGCAGGGTAAATACATATAACTCCTATAACTAATAAGACAAATCCCAACCCAACCATCCTAAAAAACTTCTTAGCTGCACTCACAATTCTAGAAACACTTTCTTCATCGTTTAGGGCTAGTGGTTTATATAATGCTGTTTGTACAACAGCACCAACGCCAAGTTCCATTAGAGTTATTACATTCAAAATGGATTGAATAGAATTAACCAATCCATTTGTTTCCGAACCATATGTTTGTAGTATTAGTCTTGGTATAATAAATCCACAAATTATGGCCACAACTTGATAAATAAAACCCATTACAGTATTAAGTTTTAATTTTTTCGCTCTATCCATCTAAAATCACCTTTTTATACCACTATTTAATTGTTGATATATCCCAATAATCTCCAAATATCTTATCCCATTTTTGTGGCTTAAATGGAGTTAATCCCGCAAAATGATAGAACGTTAATTCCCCGAAATATATTTTTCCATCTATATTGTACAAATCAACTCTAACATGTGGAAAATCTTTTGATAGAATTCTACATATTTCTAACATTCTATCATAATTTTTAGGTTTTTCTATTCTATGTTTAGAATGTGGATGCCCTTGTCTGACATCTAACCAATTAAAATCTATATCAAAAAAGTCAAAGCACACATTAGTATCTCTATCTGAACCTACGAATAAAAACTTAGGTTCTCCATTAAAACAAAAGAATTTATAATCCCATGGAGCATGCCCATCTTGAGTATTTAAAAGTTCTTCTACCAGTATACGATTTGCTCCAGAAATATAGGCAGGTTCTCTATTGACATGTTTACCAGTTTTTAAAGAAAAATTTTTAACTACTCTAATTTTTTCTTTAATTAATCCAATTGAAGTTTTTGATTTGTCTTTGCAAACATAAACTCCACCAGAGTCCATCGTGTTTTTAACAACAAACTGATTTGGTAAATCAGATAAAATTATATCATCTACGCTTTCATATTCTTTAATGGTTGGTATTAAAATGTATTTTAATCCTTTTTCAATAATATATTGCTTTACTTCTATTTTATCAACGACTTTTTTCATTAAATCCGTACAATAGTTTAACTTATACCAATTTAATTTTTCATTAAATGTTGTAGGATTATCTAAATTCATAATATAACCCATTCTTAGCTTACCCATTTTAATTAAATATTCTTTATCAGGCAAATCACTATCAATAAGTCTTTTATGTTTATGTCTAAAAATTATATTTCTAATTAATCTACCTTCTTTTATTGAACTAACTATAAATTTGATTTTTGACATAATTATTCTCCAGCTCCATCCTCTGATGTACATGTAAATATTTGCATAGTATGCACTAGTTCTGGATGTAATTTAATGTATTGCTTTCTAACATTCTTAGTTATTGTTTCCTCATATTGAGGATCAATAATAGCTAAGCATGAACCATTAAATCCTCCACCCATAAATCTAGTACCATATACACCATCCATTTTAGACATGATGTTGTATAAATCAATTAGAAGCTCAGAGCCTGCTTCATAAAGTTCAATAGATGATTTACCAGACTCTGTTACAAGTCTTCCAAATTCCTTAATATCACCATTAGCCCAAGACATTTCACCTTGTCTTACACGCTCATTCTCAGTGTAATAGTGTAATGCTCTCTTCTTAAAGTTTTCAGGCATCTTATCTTGATACTTTAAGAAATCATCATAATTTAAATCTCTTAAGTAAGTATCATTAAATCTATCATACTTACCTAGATATGAATTACAAATAAAAGCTGCGGCCTTACATTCATCAACACGCACATTATAGTATGATGATGCAAGCATTCTTTCTTTTCCACAATATACAATTAAGAACTTAAATTGTACATTTTGAATTCCCATTTCAACATGCTTATACTTATCAGTATCTGTATCAAGAACTAGTAACTTATTCTTTTTACATAATACCTCACAAGAAGGATCAAGCTTACCGATACTCATTCTCATGAACTCAGCTTCTGTTTCATATGAATAATGAATAAGTTCCTTATTAGTAAGCTTTATTCCATTAGCTTCAGTTATAGCCTTCAGGAAGGCTATAATAGTTGCAGCTGATGATGATAATCCACCTGCAGGCATTTCACCATAAATATAGGCCTTAATTCCATATTTAAGATTATAGTCATGTTTTTGTAACACCTTTACAGCACCACGAATATAATCAGCCCAGTCGCCTTGTCTTTCTATGACTTCGTTAACTCTAAACTTTTTACGTAATGGATAATTATGAGAAACAACAACACATAATTCATCATCATTCACAGAGTACCCAATTCCTACTCCATAATTGATAGCAAATCCTGTAACTAATCCATGTTGATGGTCAACATGGGCCCCTAATGGGCAAATACGATATGGGCAGTATGTAAATAATACCTTATCATAAAATCCAAAATGCTTCTTGTAATGTTCCTGTAACATATCGTTGTCCATAAAAGTCCCCCCTTAAGCATAATTAATATGCTTCGATAATAGCTTTAAAACTATTCAGCCTCAGTATCGTTATGGCTATAGTATTTAGAAGAATAATAGTAATAATCCTTCTTACTTGCAGCCTTATACTTAGTAATGTTAATACCTAAGATATTTGCTTCAGCAGACTCTAGAGTATTAAGTCCTTCTCTGCCTCCTTCTTCTTAGCTTGATTCATAGCAACATTATTTACTCCTCCAACTATGTATTAATTATTATTTAAAAAAATTATACTCTTATAAAATCTATGGTACATATCATTTAATAAACGTTCTTGTTATTATTTTTTAAATCGCTCATTACTTGAATATAAATTCTTTCTAATCGTTTTGTTTGTTCAATAATATCATATTTTTCCATTTTTATATTTTCAACACGAGATTTCTTTATCAAATCATTGATATCTGCTGCCCATACATCTGTTTTATTATCTATACTTTCAAATTGTACATTCGAATTCAAACCAACCTCATCAGTAATTGAAGCGGAAAATAATGTAGGACAGCCGTTTGCTTGAGATTCAATTCCAACAACAGGCAACCCCTCATATAAACTAGGCAAGCAAAACAAATCAAAGGCTGAATAAAACTTATATGCATCGACTCTGGTCCCAACAAGTATCACATGATTTTTTAATCCTAGTTTTACTACCTTTTTAACAATTTTTTCCTTTAAAGGACCATCGCCAAGAATCATCAATTTAACATTGCTATTCAATTTTATATATTCTTTTATTATTTTCAACAAAAAGATATGATTTTTTTGAGGCAACATCCTACCAATATTACCTATTAAAACAGTGTTTTTATCAATCCCAAATTCATTTCTAATTTCATATCTATAATTTGATGAAAATGAAAATTTATTTAAATCTATGGCGTTGTTAATTATTGTAACTTTCCCACTTTCATAATAGTTTTTTCCAAATAAATATTTACCGGCTAATTCACTACATGCAAAACAATTTGTAGGGTATTTTCTAGAAAATATTTTTAGAATACTTTTCAAAATATTTCTTTTCCATTCTTTTTTATTTGAAGTCGAATGAGAATGAGATATTCTAATTTTTATTCCAGCTTTTTTGGCTGCTTTTAATGTGAATAAGCTCAGCGTGTTCATATTAGAATGAACAATATCATATTCTTTTTTTTTAAATATTCTTTGCATTATTTTCATATAATACAATGGATTTTTATACGAAGGAATAATAATAAGTTTACCGCCTAACGCCTCAATAACCTCTCTATTAATAATTTTTGATTCATTTTCAACTAAAAAATCAACTTCAAACTTATTTTTGTCCATATGCTTAAAATAATTCAGCCACAAAGTTTCGGTTCCACCATTTACTGCCATGCCCAAAACTAATGCAATTTTTATCTTTGGCACCATCATTATTCACCGTCCTTCATAAAAGATCTTTGTCGAATTGAAATCAAAACACCTTCATGTGAGAAAATTTTAATAATTATAGAAATTAGCGCAAACACAATGTAAGGAAATATATTTAACATGATATCATACAATGAGCAGTAATTAGGCAAGCGAATAGCCATCATTAAAATCCCCATAAAATAAACCATATTATAATTAGTTTTGCTTTTTAACAAACGTTTGTCAGCAAAAGCTAATAATTTACCCGCAATATAAACAAATATTATAGGGCCTATAATTCCAAAGTCATATATACCTTCTGAAATTATATCGCAAGGAACAGTTGCCTTACTGCCACTATACTTTGTATTATATTGCCAAACCGAATCGGTAGAATAAAACTTCAAAGAAGTTGGAAGCCATGCTTGAATTCCAGTAATAAGATCCTCAAGCCAAAACAAGTGCTTTATTGTAAAAGCATTGTGTTCTGAAGCGTTGATGTTACTCTTATACACATATAAGAATTCATTAACTAGAGTTGTAAATATTGGAGTAGATTCTTCTTCAGAAAATTCCCCACTCCTTATATAAGAAGTTATACTGTCTAATTGCGTTATAACAATTGCACATATTAATCCAGCAATTGCTAAAAAGACAAAACCTTCCATTCCCACGATTTCTTTTTTAATTATTGGAAATAATACCATAATTAACGCAAATGAAACAATTGTCAATCTACCATCATTATCTAATAATAATATGATTGCAAAGATCAGATTTATCAAAAACAAAGGAATTTCTATAATTTTATACCTACTATTTTTATTTGCAATTAATGTATAGAACAAAAATAATGCAGGGTAAATTAATCTAGCCGGATGCTTAAACATCGCAAATTGATTGTTTGCCCATGTATTATCAGAATCGCCTCTAACTGCAGCTGCATACTCAATAAATCTTATTGGGCCTCCAAATACATCGGTCCAAATAAATAAGCTGGCAATTCCTATAGTCATACATATAATACCTAGGATAACCAATTGTTTTTCTGACAAGAATTCTTTTTTATTAACAACTCTCGCTTTATTTCCTTTATTATAAGAATAATTAAAAACAAAAAAGCAAATAAACGCCATAACCGCCATAAAGCATAAGGAAATTGCTTCATTATCGTCATACCTTAATACAATAACATTCCTTAACCTAAACGTTCTATCATCAATAACAAACAAAAAGGAAATCAAGAATGGGATAATTCCAAAAGTCAATATATATATAACCTTAAAAAGTAAAGCTGAATTAATACATTTTTCTTTTAAAACATCTTTAACAACAACAGTAGTAAAAGTCATAAAATTTATTGCGCTAAAAATACAAAATAAAGCCCACATAGATATCCACCTTTTTATTCATATGAAATAACGTTCATAAGTTGCTTCATTGACATTTCCATAGAATATTTGTTAAACACATCATCACGTGCTTTTTTTCCCATCTTTTCCAATTTCTCTTGATTATTGTTATCATATATTATTTTTGCTATAGCCTCAGGATCAAAAGCATCGATCAGAATCCCATTTATATTATTATTTATTAAATTTTTAGGGCCGGTCTTACAGTTCGTTGAAAAGACAGGTAATCCTATAGCCATTGCTTCTAATAGTGCATTAGGGAACCCCTCATAATTAGATGTCATAAGAAAAGCATCGTATTTTTTTTCAATTTCAAGTATATTAGAAGTCCTTCCCTTCAATGTTACATAATCATTCAATTTAGAATTATTAATTTCGCTTTGAATCAATTGAGCATCTGGTCCATCACCATAAATATCAAGTTTTATATTCATTTTGTATTTGCTCAACAAAAGGCCAATTGTTTTAATCATCAAAGGATAATTCTTTTGACTATGTAATCTTCCAACTGCAACTATTTTTTCAATTTTTTGGTAGTTTGTTTTAACAATCTCACTTATTTTCGGATTAACCGGATTACAGACTACATATTTCTTTATTTTTTTACTTTTAAAATAGCTTGCCTGTTCCTCATTTTGGACTATAACCTTCTTTTCTTTTTTTATAAAGAAATCTCTCAAAATTCTAAACATTTTTTTATCCGGGTTAACCCAAGGGTTGTTTCTTATGGTTTGGAAAACCTGACAATTTTTGTTTTTATTTGCTAATGAAACCGCGATATTTGTATGAGACAAAAATGGAATAATAACGTCAGGATTATAAGTACAAATTTCATTTCGAATCATTCTTACTTTTTTAAAAAAAGAAATTTTATTATAACTTTCTTTGTTTTTAGTTAAATTAACTCGTTTAACTCTTTCATCAAGCGTATATTCATTATCTACTTTATAATAAGTTAATAATTTTACATCATTATCTGTGGTCGCAATATAATTTGCCCATAAGCTAGCGACCCTCTCCGCTCCACCATCCGAAAGGTATGGAATCACAATCATTATTCTTTTCCCCATTTTATCTTTGCCAAAACCTTCCTCATATTTTAGTTTTTTTATTCAGCACCTTCATGTCTAAGAACTACCCACACAGTTCTAAACATAAGTCCTATATCATAGAAGAAGCCTCTCTTCTTTTCTATATATAATAAATCCATTTCTACCATTTCATCAAATGTAGTATTAGATCTACCATGTGTTTGCCAATATCCAGTTAATCCTTGCTTTACTAGAAGTCTTTGCTTCTGATAATCATTATATAATGCAATTTCTCTTGGAGTACCAGGTCTTGGTCCTACAAAAGTCATTGTGCCATTAAAGATATTGAATAGCTGTGGTAGCTCATCAAGTGAAGTCTTACGTAAGAACTTACCAAACTTAGTAATTCTTGGATCATCCTTCATCTTGAATGTTACACCACCCTCACTTTCATTTTGTGAAAGTAATGCTTCTAACTTCTTATCAGCATCAACAACCATTGATCTGAACTTAAAGCACCTAAATTCCTTACCATTCTTTCCTACTCTCTTAGAAACATAGAAAACAGGTCCCTTTGAAGTACACTTAACTAATATAGCTATTATTATTAATAGCCAAGATAATAATAAAATCAAGAAAAGTGATCCAAAGAAATCAAATAATCTCTTAAAGAAAGGATATAAGAATACCTTTCTTACCTTAATATGTCTATAATCTTCCGTCTTAACAGCAGCAGATTCTTTTGCTATATTTTCATCAATACTATCCATATAAATACTATTCCTTTATAAAAAATGTAATAATTATAATACTCTCTTAATATTATAGTTAAATTATAACACATTAAGCGTCAAAACAAAATAATTATGTAAGTGTTAGTTGAACTTTTTTTTAATAATTTATTAACACAAAAAGTAATTAAAAAAAAAAAAAAAAACGATATATATTGCTTTTTGAAAATAAAAAATGGTATTACACCAAAGCAGTATAATACCAATGCTATTCTTCTATTACTTTATTCTCTTCATTAGATGACCTTTTCAAGAAGTTTAATAGAAGCTTTTTAATATTTTTAAAATTAAATAATAATGTTAGTCCAATATAAATTGAAATATACATAGCACCTGCAATATAAATATTATCTATTGCTGTTGATAGATAGAAGGCAACTGATGTTAGTATTATATATATAAAGTCCTTAATCCAGCTTATATGATATTTCTTTATAAAATAAGCCTGTAATATTATATACCACATAAATGATACTATTACAGATGCTATTGAAATAGCCTCTGTTGATTTAAATATTAGGTAGGCTATAATGTTTGCTACAATTGACATTATAAGTATGAATAAGCTTACATAAAAATATATCATATTCTTATTAAGTTTTTTAAAGTTATTTTGCATAACAATACTTATAACAGATTGTACTACTAAAGCTGGGAATATAATTCTAAATATTGTCATAGAATCACTATATTTTGATAAGAAATTAACAACTATTAAATATAGTGGGAAGTATGCTACTAAACATCCAAACACAAACGTTGAAACTATTGAAGAAAGGTATGGATAATCATCCTTAATACCACTTTCATCACTCTTAAGCATTATTGGATATATTACAACCGATATAGCACTTGTAGCTGTTGTGATAAGAGCTAGCATATTATATGCAAACGCATATATACCATACTCCTCCTTATCAAATAAAATATTTACAAACTGTCTATCTATTGTAAGTAATAGTGAGCATACCAGATTTGATATTAGTAATGGTATACCATATTTAAATACCTTGGCTACAAAATCATTTTTATCATATTCTCTATCATCCTTACCAAATAAATACTTTCTATATAAGAAAATGTAGATAAATGTAAGAATATAGTTTGTTACAACTGTAATTATAATAACGTAATAGAACTTAACCTCAGAAAGTCCAAACCACATATACCAGGCAAAAAGAGCTAATACAAGGACTATAGTAATTACTGATTTAACAATATTTACTATAGAATATTCAGTAAATCTTTCTGTTGCCTGTGATAGAAATTGGAAATACATGATTAATGTTGCGGCTACAACATTAATTGCAAATGATATTCCAATTATTCTATAGGCTGTTGAAAGGAATATAGATATAAGCGATATAATACCCATTAGGGCTATTTCTATTAATAATAATAGTCTAAATGTTTGTTTTATCTTACCCTTTGGTATATCATCTATATTCTTTCCTGCAAATAGCAAATAAATACCCTCTGCAACTCCAACACCAAAGAATCCTACATATGAGATATATAAAGAGAATGTCTTATAATATCCATACGTTTCTACCTCCATTATTTTAGGCACTAAAAAGCCAATAGCCACGCCTGATAATAATGCTATTATATTTGATAATGTTACGTTTATTATATTAACAAGCGTCTTTTGCTTCTTTTCGCCCATAATAATTACCTACTTCTTAAAAATCTCATTTACTATTTGATTTGCGCAGACATCCCAAGAATACTTTTCTAATAAAGCATCTCTCTTGTCCTCTGCAATTATAGAATCAGTAAATGTAAACCTACTCTCGTCATATGGATCAAAGAATGTCGCAATTCCTTCATATATCTCTCTAAATACCTCAATATCAGAAAGGTATACATTCTTTGCTCCATAATAGATGGCCTCAAGAGGTGTTAGTCCAAATCCCTCATAAAGGCTTGGTGATATAAACGCCTTACAATTCTTATAATATGAAGCCATTTGACTATCACTAATCTTTCCTAAAAATAATACATTATTAGGAATTTCTACTGTTGTTTCATCAAACTTCTTACCAATAACATAGAATGACTTATCCTTATGGATATTTGCAAGCTTAAATATGAAGTCTGCATTCTTATGCTTTGATAAGGAGTTAACCGTAAGGAAATACTCCTTATTCTTAAGCTTTATATCAAGATCGGCATCATAATTAATATCCTTACAATGCTCATATCCTAGATTTAAAACGTTAATCCTATTCTTATATTTAGGATATAATGCCTTTAGCCTATGCATAGTAAATGCTGAATCAACAAATACCTTAGTTTTCTTCTTGTTTGATTTTCTAACCATTAAGTCAAACTTTTTATTCTTCTTACAGTCATCCCCTGCTCTAAGCTCCTCTATATTTTTCATATCATGCAATACTACTGCACTCTTTTTTCTGAATATAGGGAAGGCATTACCCATATTTAGAAGATATGATTTCTTAAAAAGCATATGGAATGGAAGGCATATTTGCTCCCATAAATTTCCCTTTAAAAATCCAATCCTCTTATATACTACATTTTCTGTGTTAGGCTCAAGATGTGCATTTTTAGGGCATAGAACTATAATCTTTAGATCCTTATGCTTTGATAGAGCCTTAACACATTCTCTTGAAAATCTTTCAACTCCACCAGAAATGTCATCAGTAAGATATCTTCCGTTGATATATATCTTCTTCATCTCTACTCCTCCCCAAAAATCTTAGACTTAATTTGTAGCGCTGTATTCTTCCATGAATACTTAAGAAGTAAAGCATTACGTGCTTCATCTGTGATAACAACGCTATTATTTAAATCTACAGTTTTAGTATAGTCATATTCATCAAAGAATGTAGCGACATCACCATATATTTCCTTAAATACATCAAGGTTTGATAGATAGATGCTCTTACATCCAGCTGATATAGCCTCAAGAGGTGGTAGACCAAATCCTTCATACTTTGATGGAAGAATAAATCCCTTACAGCTTTGGTATAAATACTTAAGTTCTCCATCCTCTAGGTATCCTGTAAATATTGTATTAGTTATATTGTTTTCCCTCATAAACTCCTCATAAGAGTTATTCTTATTACCAGTAATAACAAAAGTCTTATCAGGATTGTTCTTAGCTAAATTAAGGATATAGATAAAGTTCTTATTAGGATTAACTGATCCTACAGAGAAATAGAATTCCTTTGGAAGCCCCTCTACCTTCTTTGGCACAATTAAATCAAAATGCTCATGTCCTTCATCTAAAACACTAATTGAACCCTTTCTCTTAGGATAGAAATGTTCAATTCTTCCCTTAGAGAAGTTTGAAACTGTAAATATCCACTTAATTTTATTAATATAAAGCTTTACAAGTATTTTATATCTTAATGCCCACTTCTTATCAATATAGTCACACTTTTCCTTAAATGTAACATCATGTAGTACTGTATAAGAATTCTTATAATTAAATGGTGCTATATTACATAGATTTAATAATGGAGCCTTAAGTTTTTTAGCATACTTAGAAAGCTCAAACTGCTCCCAATAATATCCATCATGCTTACCAACAACCTTAAATGTTGTATTAGGATAATCTCCATCAGGTATTGTTGCAGTCTTTGGCATTGCAACTATAATCTTTATATCATCAAACTTTGATATTTCCTTTAATACCTCACGTGCTACTCTTTGTACACCAGTTATCTTTTGAGATAGGAATTTACCATTAATAACTAATTGCTTCATAATAATCTTACTACCTTTTCTTCTAATCTTAGTTTTTCTAGTCTTGCTAAGATTCATATTAAAGTATCTTATAGATCCATCTATCATTCCAAAAAACATCCAATGATATAATCTTAAATATCCTTGATTTATTTGAAGTAATAGTGTAAATACTATTAATGCAAATGTCATTGCATTAAGTAATTTAACTCCATATTTCTTGTAGCACTTATAGCTTCTAACAACTAGTGCTACTGTAATAGAGTAAAAGGCAATTGTTGAGAATATACCAAGTGTCGCAAGAAGCTCTAGTGTTACATTAGATGGTACATATCCTGCATCCTCACCTAAATATAATCCATAGCATCCAGGTCCACATCCAAATGGTATGTTTTCCTTAAATACCTTTATTGTCTCCTTCCATGCCTCAATTCTTCCTCCTGAGGCACTATTAAGAGATCCTGAGAATAAACGTCCAATAAAGACATTATATACATCAGCAAACACAAATCTAAACACAATAAATATTATTATAAATATTACTGGAAATAATAGCTTCTTAATTGTAACTCTCCTACAAATCCAAATAATATATACCATAGCCATAGAAAAGGCTGCTCCAATATATCCAGATGTAGATGTTGTAATAAGAAGCATTACAAGTCCAATAACAATATCCTTAATATATGACTTATTCTTATTAATAAGTGCCATATACCATGATAATGCGTGCCAGAAAATTAAATATATTCCTAGGAAGCTTGGCTCGTGGAACCATAATCTAAAACGAGGAATACCCATATAATATCCATATGTTTCCATAAATGGTATTTCAAAATTAAAGAAAATCTTTAGAATATACTGCATTACAAGTATACCAAATTGAGTATAGCAGGTAATTCTAAACATTTTAATCATTTTCTTATATCCATAATAAATTATGTAATTTGAATACATATACATAATAAGGAATACATTAAACACTATTGAAAAATAGAATATTATAGCTCTAGTATGATTTATAGCAAATAATAATGAAATAAATGTAAACACCATAAATACTATAATTGAAGCATTTCTTCTTATTCTATATTTATTTGATATTATTAGAAGGAATGTAGCTATAAATAAGAATATTTGGTCTAATCTTAGGTTTACACCTACATCCACTCCAAATAGGTCAGCTCCTATAAAAAGAGTTGATAAAAAGACAAAAAAGGTTGTAAGGGTTTTTAGATTGATTCTAATTTTGCTTCCAGCTCTCTTTTTTGTCTTATGTAAAGTTGCTTCAATACAATTATCCATTCAAATCACCACCAATAACATCAATGATTTTTTGTGCGGTGTTCTTATAATTATACTTTTCGCATATGCTATTTCTAAAGCTAGATACATTAGCCTCTGGCTCTTCCTCTAACATTTTTGTTAATTCATCTATAGTATCAAATAGCTTTACAGGAAGTCCCTCGTAAACCTCTTTAAACACTTCAATGTTAGAAACTATTGGCTGTGTATTTAAAATAATAGCTTCTAGTGGTGGAAGTCCGAATCCTTCATACTTTGATGGAAGAACTAAATATTTAGCCTTACCTATTTCCTTCATTAAATCATCGTCGCTAATACGTCCTGTAAATACTATGTTTTGTGCTTCCTTTAGCTTAGCATTTGTTAAGAACTTATCCTTTTCTCCAACAACCTTTAGCTTAAGTGATTTATCAGTAACATTAGCAAATGCTTCAATTAGAGTGTCAATACCCTTATGGGGCTTTACATTTCCAACAAAGATAATTGTATTTTCCTTTTCTACTTTATCCTGTGGTACATATTCAAGAATTTGCTTTGATAATCCAATATAATTTAATTCGAACTTATTCTTATATTTCTTATAGAAGTGTAAGCATCTATTCTTAGTGAATATAGAATCACAGAATATTTTCTTTGATTTTTTTACACATCTCTTTAATAAATGCTTCTTAATGCTATAATCAATAAAGTTTCTTGTTGTAATCTTTGGTAAATCTAAGAATATTAAATCATGCATTATAGAATATACTGGAATCTTTATTCCATATGGTACTAAAAAGTTTGGAATAATAATAGCATCACATGTCTTGTTGATGCTTTTATTAAACTTTAATAGACCATTTTTAGAATATGGTTCTGTATAATCCTCAATAATTGTCGCATTATATTTTGAAATATACTTTGAATCTCCCACTAAATAATAATGATTAAGGGAATAATCAATGCTATCTAGGATTCCCTCTAAAACTCTTCCTATACCAGATTTTCCGATATAGCGGCAATCTATTGCTAAATTCATGATTATTCCCTCCAATTCATATTACTTTCTGAAATAATTTAATACATCTATGATAGTATCCTTGATAGCATACCTTCTAGTCCATCCAAGTGATTCAATCTTAGAAACATTTGCTTCTATCTTCTTGATATCAATTGGTCTAAATCTAGACTTATCTATCTCAACACTAATCTTTACCTTTGACTCACTTAATAATAGGTCTAAGATATCTCTTATTTTTATAGCATGTCCACTACCAACGTTATATACCTCACCTGTTTGTGATTTATTAACAATGATTCTATATGCACATACAATATCTCTTACATCTGTAAAATCTCTATATGATTCAAGATTTCCAACTCTTATTATAGGCTCTTGCTCACCAGCCTCAATTTTAGCAACCTGGCTTGCGAAATCAGCTACTACAAATTGAGGTATCTGCCTTGGTCCTATATGATTAAATGATCTTGTCATAAAAATATTCATCTTATATGCCTGGGCATACATCTTACCTAAATGCTCAACTGAAAGTTTTGTAAGAGCATAAATATTTTTAGGGTTAGATATGTCATCCTCTTTAATCTGTCTATCAAGATTAATAGGACCATATTCCTCACTTGAACCTACAAGTAGTATTCTTGCTTCTGGTACTATCTCTCTTGCAGCCTCTAGCACATTAATTGTACCAACAATATTAATTTGTGCTGTAAGTGCTGGTCTCTTCCATGAAAGAGCCACAGATGATTGGGCAGCTAAATGGTATATAGCGTCTGGCTTAACCTCTGCTAAAACAGTCTTTACTGCCATAGCATCACATATATCCAAATCAACTACCTTTGCCTTACTATTATCAATTTTTTCATGATTTAATTTAGTACAGTAAACCTCGTCACCATTATTTAAAAGCTCGTTAGCTAAATAATATCCTACAAAGCCTGCTGCTCCAATAATTAAGCTTCTCATTTTTTACTTCTCTAAAATGGCTAAATCGTTCTTAACCATTCTCTCAATTAATTGTTGATAAGAAATCTCTCTCTTCCATCCAAGCTTCTTCTCAGCCTTTGATGGATCTCCAATTAATAGTTCAACCTCAGCTGGACGATAGAACTTAGGGTTAACTTTTAATACTACCTTACCATTAGCCTTATTTGTAGCATACTCCTTATCAGCCTTACCATGCCACTCAACCTCAATACCTGCAGCCTTAAATGCAAGCTCAGCGAACTCTCTTACAGTATGAGTCTCTCCTGTAGCTACTACATAATCATCTGGCTCATCCTGAAGTAGCATAAGGTGCATAGCCTTAACATAATCCTTAGAATGTCCCCAGTCACGCTTTGCATCTAGATTTCCAAGTTCAACATACTCTTGTAATCCCTTTGAAATCTTAGCTACTGCCATAGTAATCTTTCTTGTAACGAATTCCTCTCCACGTCTCTCAGACTCATGGTTGAATAGAATTCCTGAGCAAGCATACATACCATAGCTCTCACGATAATTCTTAGTAATCCAATGTCCATAAAGCTTAGCTACTCCATATGGTGATCTAGGATAGAATGGTGTAGTCTCCTTTTGAGGAATCTCTTGAACCTTACCAAACATCTCTGATGTTGATGCTTGATAGAATCTAGCCTTAGGATTAACTGTTCTAATAGCCTCTAGCATATTAGTAACTCCTAGTGCATCAATTTGTGCAGTTGAAAGTGGGCTATCCCAAGAAGCTGCAACAAAGCTTTGAGCTGCTAAGTTATAAACCTCATCAGCTTTAGAGATTTGCATAGCTTTAATTAATGATGCCTCATCCTCCATATCAGCAGTAATAAATGTTACCTTACCAACTAGGTGGGCAGCATTGTTATAATCAACCTTACTCTTTCTTCTTACGATTCCGAATACATTGTATCCTTCCTCTAATAATAATTCAGCAAGATATGAACCATCTTGTCCAGTAATACCTGTAATTAATGCATTTTTCATAATTGTTCTCCTTCAAATCAATAAATAATCAACTTATTATATCACAATTCATCATTTAAAATAAATCTTTATATTTAAATAATGCATCATTATTTTCACCAATTACATAGATTATGCTTAATAATGGCATGATTCTAAAGTTGAAATATAGTGTATCAACCATTCCATGTACTAGCGAATATATAAATACCAAGATAATTGGTAGTGATATCATGTTATAATTTAGGTTCTTTATTAACGCATAGTATAAATAAATTACGAAGGTTATAAGTCCAATTAAACCACATGTAGAACCTATTTGTAATAATGCGTTATGATAGTTATAAACTGAATCCTGGACATACCACCACTGCACACCAATAGTGTACTTTGATGTCTTAGGCCCTGTTCCAGTTATAAATCTATTATTCCACTCTGAGATTGCAAGATCATATAGTCTTTCTCTTGTTCCAACTCCAATATTAAACTGCTCAATATTATCAATAACAATCTTATATGCACCACTAATAAAGAATATGGCTATACCAACCACTAAAATCGCAAGTGTTGATATAAGATATGGTCTTTCAGCTCTCCAATTTCTTTTACCCTTTATATAGAATACTAAAGCTATAATAACTGGTAGTATTAAAGCTAAAAAAGCTCCATCAGATAGAACTAGAATGTTTAATAATATTGCAAATAGCATTGTAATATATGCAAATACTTTATTTTTACCATTATCAGTCATAAAGATATATATAGCAAACATAAATCCTATATTAATCAACATAATCGTATGATTTTGATGTCCCCATCCTAATGATAGCTGCTTATCAACTATACAGTCTAGGAATGAATCATATTTTTGACTTACAAAACCATCTGCTGATGTTGTATTTATAGTATTATAATTAAAATATAGCCATCCTGCTCTACAGATTGTTTCAATACCTATTATATAAACTACTAGCATTAAACCAAAATAAAGCTTTCTTCTATTCACCGCAGTCATATCAACCTTTACAAGAGCCGCTATAGCGAGTAATAGATTTATTAAAAACATTCCTGCAGATCCAAATGCTTCAGCAACTGTATAGGTATTACTCTTTCCATTTGAATCAATAAAGCTTACACCATATTGATTTGAAAATATCATAGATATAAGCATTGCAATGAATATTAAACAAATTGAAAGTACTAGCCTGTTTGAAGATACCTTCTTCCAATATGCTTTTCTATTTATAATAAAATCCTTTATTATAAGGTATAGTGCTGGCAATGCTAATATTCCAATTATCACTACACCCAAAACACTATAATGGAATTCTCTTCCTGATGCCATATACATCAAAAATATCTGTGGCAAGCATACAAAGCTTGCCTTAGATAAATAAAGTAATATTACCACTATGCATATCGCTGCATAGGCTACCATACCTAAATTTAGAATCCAGAAAAACACTATAAAGGCAGATAGTATTATTAAAAATGCCCTAGACTCTAAAAAATTATGAAGTTTTGTATTTATAAAGTCCTTAACCTTTTCCATAATATCTTTCCCTTAATTTAAATACTTCGAATATTTTTCTAAATAGTTTTCTACTGATTCCTTATAGTCATCATTATCATCATATGCACTAATACTCATATTATTGTTGATGTAATATGAAATGTAATCTGTAGCCTTCTTTGCTCCATATACATTTAAATGCATCTTATCACACATATCAGTAGTTAAATCAATTTGATTGTCATATTCAGATAACTCATCCGGATAATTAAAATCAATAAAGTCTATGTCATTACTCTCAGCAAAGCTCTTAATACTTGATTGCATCATTGCATTTCCAACTGTTGGATTTGGCAATGTTACAAGTAACAGCTTTATTCCTTGCTCTTTTAGGTAATTGTTATATTCAGTCATATAAGCAATTTCCTCATCACTCATCCAAAATGAAGGATTTGTATCTAAGTAGCTGTAACCTTTTTTATATGCTGTCTTTTCCCATTTAATTGGGTAGCCCTTATCCTCAATAACACTCTTAACACTTGCGCTTCTCCAAGCATCATGATTATTATACAATCTTTCGAAGAATCCATCATATGATGTTATGCTACAATCAAATGTTTCATCAAGCTTATATATAATCATATCTGTTTCATATATGATTAACTTTGGCTTTTGATATTCTAGCATATCCAAAGTATAGGAATATGCTCTATTAATTCTATTAGAATCCTCACCTGAATTATAAGACATTAATCCAGTATTCCTATAAAGCACCTGTGGAATAATTCCATTACGTGCACTTGAGTCCCCTTCAATCCATACATCTAGGTTCCTATTTTTCTTTAGCCTATAGCCAATAGATATCTCCACCTTTGGCTTAGCAGATGGAAGCTGTGAGCCATAAATGAAAATGAATACTCCTACGATAAATAGTGCTAATAGCACCTTTATTGTTACCTTAAATCCCTTTTTCATAGCATCACCTCCTAGAACACTGCATATTCTGGATCTACTGCCGCATAATTATTTCCATAGCAACCAAATACAACAATAAGTATTATAAGTGCTACTACTATAAGCATCCTTACCCAGCCATTAATGCTTTGATAAGTGAAGTTTGGCCTTAATTCTCTAATTATATCAATTATTACTAACGCCACTGCTAGTATAATCATAAGCTTAAACTCAGACTCTACCATTATTCTTCCATATATATTTATTGAACCACTAGAAAATATATGAGTCCATAGCCTTACAAAATGTCCTAAATTTGCTGCATGAAATAAAGACATTCCAATAACAATAATTAAAAATGTTTTTATGATATCAAATATCTTAATAGCAATATTATCTTTTTTTACTATTTTATGTCTTAATGGCTCAAATAATAATTCTAATAGGATAACCACATAGTAAAACATTCCATAAACAATATATTTAATTCCAACCCCATGCCATATACCACAGGCAAGCCATACAAAGAATAATGGTATTAGGCTTGCAAGAAGTTTTTGTAAGAATTTAGGTGCCTTTTTATCTATCTTCTTTGAAAGATTCATAATAGGCTTTGACATAGCTATTGGGTAGAATATATAATCCTTTAGCCATTCTCCTAATGATATATGCCATCTTCTCCAGAACTCTGATACACTTCTAGACATAAATGGCTTATCAAAGTTTTTATCTATGTCTATTCCAAACATCTTTGAGGCTCCACGTGCTATATCAATAAATCCAGAGAAATCTGCATATAGCTGAATAACATAAAGAACCATTCCTAAAAATATTACCCAACCATTATAAGTATTTAATTGATTGAATGATATTTCGGTATAAATGTAAATTCTATCAGCAATTACTAGCTTTTTAAATAATCCAAAAACTATTAATATAAGTCCCTGCTCCATATCAGACAGGGTAGGATTTGTTTCTTTATATAATTGATCATTAAGCTTATCATATCTATTAAATGGTCCTTCTATTAATGACGGGAAATATCCTATGAATAATAATAATTTAAAGAAATTGCGTTCATATTCATATTTTCCTCTATAGATATCCACAATATATGATATTGCGATTAATGTGTAGTAGGAAATACCAAGTATAGGTAGAGCTATATCTAAAAAATAGTAATCCTCAAAAAGATTATTTAATGTACCAAGCGGTAAATTAAAGTATTTTAATAAAGCCAAAATTAAAAAAAGCATAATTAAAGAGGACCACATAACGTTCTTCTGTTTCTTTTTATATTTCTTTTTTAATTCTTTGGCTTCACTCTTTTCTAAGCTTACCTTTTCATTCTCATATCTTTTCCAAATGTTATTTAGTATCTTACCTGTAAAATAGGCTATGATGGTAACTATTAAAACAAATATAGCCCAATATGCTGTTAAAAGTATTGCACAAGCAATACTTAATAATAACAACACTGTCCACTTAGCCTTCTTAGGAAAAATAAAATATAAGAATAATCCAACAACGGTAAATATTAGAAATGCCAATAATGTCATTTCTGTTGTATTCATATTTCCCTCACACCTATAATTTATTTTACTAAATCCCCTATCAAGTTAAGCATTAAATCTCTATGAACCTCCATTGAGAAGCAGTCCTTAACTCTTTGCTTAGCAGCTATAGAATAATTATTTCTTAATTTCTCATTCTCTCCTAATGTCTTTATAGCCTCTGCATAGGCCTTGATATTAGAGTTTTCCACCTCAAGTCCTGTTTCATTAGCCATACTAACATAATTAACTCCTGAACCATCAATTGTAAAAGTTACCGCAGGTTTTCCACAAGAAAGACCCTCTGCAAGTCCAATTCCAAATGATTCGTTTTTAGTAATCGATGGGAAACAGAAAATATCACAGGCGTTCATATAAACTCTTAAATCATCATCAGATAATCTTCCAAGGAATATAATCTTGTAATCATTAGCCGATTGCTTCTTTAATGATTCTGTAAGTTCTCCACTCCCACCAATAAGAATTACATATTTATCATCAAGATATTTTGAAGCCTCTACTAAGCATCCAATTCCTTTATATGGCACATGTCTTCCAAAGGCAAAGCAAATAATCTTATCCTTGTATGTATCCTTAATCTTTTGAATCTTAGGCATATCTGTCTCTTTTGGTTCAAACTTAGTAGTATCTACACGATAAGGTATAATCTCTACCTTATCCATACACTGATTTAACCATGGGCTTCCATCTGCATATCTTTGTGTACCACAAATAATCTTATCAGCATATTTAATAAGCTTCTTATTTTGCCCCTTAAATAGCTTTGATAGTAACTTTTGCTTATAAATGTCAAGTTGCCAATATAATACAAGCTTAAAGCTCTTATGCTTTAAATATTTCATTAAATAATGAGCGACAAATGGGTTAGGATAGTGAAAAACTACTACATCAGGTGAAAATTCCTTCATAATCTTCTTTAGAGCCTTCTTATATCCTAAGGATATAGATTGTGATGCCAACTTACATTGACATTTAACTCTTCTAACCTCTACACCATCTACACTATCTACCTTATTTCCTTTTTCATGGTTAAAGCATATTATCTTTTGTTCATAATTATCCTTTAAAACATCAACCATATCTCTAGCTGCTTGTTCGATTCCTCCAATAAAAGGATAATAGTATTTAGATATATGTAGAATCTTTTTCATATTACTCACCTTTAACTATAATTCTTTAATAATCTTTTTAATCTCCTGATTCTTACCCTTTTGACAAATAAGAATCTCATCCTTTGTAACAGCAACTATCATATTTGTAATTCCAAGAAGTGATACTCTTTGAACATTTGAATCACTAATAATGATGTTATCCTTAGAATCAATCGAAATAGTCTTAACTCCTCTTACAACATTACCATTTGAGTCCTTATCAAATAGTTCCTCAAATGCTAAATATCCACCAACATCATTCCATCCAAATGATGATGGAATAACTGATATATTTTGAGCATGCTCCATAACAGCAAAGTCAATTGACTTCTTTTCAAAGTTCATGAATGTATCCTTAACCTCTTCAGCTGTCTTTACCCCTTCATTCTTTTTTACTATCTTTGAAATAGCTTGAATTGTATCATAATGGTTAGGGCTATATATCTTTAAAGCCTCCATAATGATATCATATTTAAAAATAAACATTCCGCTATTCCATAAATATCTTCCAGAGTTGAAGTATTCAGTAGCAACCTCTAGGTTTGGCTTCTCCTTAAATCCTAGTGACTTAACCGGTACATTTAATAAAGCCTTTGCTGTTTCAATATATCCATATCCAGTTTCAGGATATGTAGGCTTAATTCCTAATGTTACAATGTTATTCTTCTCAGCTTCCGCTTCAGCAATAGAAATAACATGTCTAAACTCTTCCTCATCAGAAATAAGATGATCAGATGCAAGAACTACTATGGTAGGGTTCTCTACATATTTTGAAATCATCATAGAACCATAGGCTATAGCAGATGCTGTATCTCTAAATGCAGGCTCAATGATAATTCTATCATCTCTAACTTCACTTAATTCTTCCTTTAAGGCGTTAACCTGAATCTCATTTGTTGCGATAAAGATATTATCCTTATCAACAAGAGGTAGGATTCTTTCATATGTTAATCTTATAAGTGATTTTTCATTAAATATTTTTAATAATTGCTTTGGCTTCTTCTTTGTTGAAAGTGGCCAAAATCTTTCTCCACTTCCACCAGCCATAATTAAAACTGCAAGCATTACTTAGTAGCCTCCAATAACTCATCAATTAAATCGTCTATGTTACGCTCAAAATTAAACTTAATTTTACTATTAAAATATGATGCATCTCCTACTAAGACCTCAGCATCATTTGGTCTAATAAGTTCTGGATTAACGCAAACTAATACCTTCTTAGTTTTAGCATCCATACCAATCTCCTGTAAATTCTCACCAATCCAAGTGATTTGAATTCCCTTTTTTGCAAATACTCTTGTAGTTAAATCACGAATAGTATATGCCTCACCTGTAGCAATGATATAATCATCACCCTTATCCTGCTGCATAGTTAACCACATAGCTCTTGCATAATCCTCTGCATGTCCAAACTCACGAACAGCATTAAGATTTCCAAGCTCAAGCATTTCATCTGCTCCTGACGCAATTCTATTTGCAGCAGCGCATATCTTCTTTGCAACAAAGAAGTTATTCTTTACTGCAGATTCATGATTGTAACAAATACCATTTACCACATACATACCAAAGTTATCTCTATAGCTTTTAGATAGTTCTAAACCGAAATGCTTAGCTATCGCATATGGAGAGCCTGGGTGTATTGGTGTTTTTTCATTTTGTGGATAAACATCACCTTTAAATAAATATGGTGTTTCAAAATTAAATAACTTGGTTCTTATTCCTCCACCTTTAATACCCTCTAATAATCTAACTGTTGATAATACATTTATTGTAACTGCAAGTTCTGGCTTATCAAATGATTTACCAACTTGCATTTGACCAGCAAAATGATAAATCTCATCTGGTTTAATCTTTGTTAAAGCATCGGCAATATTAATTGCATCTGCTAAATCAAACTTGATTGGATGGAAGTCCGGATTGCTTTCAAACTCCTTAAGCATTCCCTCGTCATACTTCTCTCGCTTGAAATATTGCGCATATACAGCATATTCCTTTTCAAGAAGTAGCTTTGTAAGATAATATCCATCTTGGTTTAAAGCACCAGTAATAAGTGCTACTGGTTTCTTTTGAGCAAACCTATCCTTTGTATTTGGAATTGGTACTATCTCTAAGATATCAACATTACCTGTAATGTTCATAGTCTTAGTGTCAGCAGTTGCTACAAATATATCTCCTTTTTTGAAGAAGTACTTGTTATACATTCCTTTACCATCTAATACATAAAAGGCACTAAATCCATTAATCTCAAACTTCTTAGCATTCTTAATTTGATGTCTTGTGATTCTAAAGTAATTATTAGAAAAAGTCTTTTGCTTGTTAAAATCAACAAGTCTATTCTTGTCATTATTATAATCTACAACATTACATGCATCATCTAAGTGAAGCTCACGTTTTGGCTCTCGATTATAATCATATAGTCTATATGTAATATCTGATGACTCTTGAATCTCTAATACAAGAGTTCCATCGTTCATCGCATGTACAGTACCTGGATCAACAACAACTAAGCTGTTATCCTCAACTGGCTGTTGAATTAAGAAGTTCTCTAAAATGTTCTTCTCAACAACTTCTCTAAGCTCAATAGCATTCTTTACCTTTACTCCAACAGCTGCAGTCTTAGCCGTATTTCCTGGTAGGAAATACCAGCATTCACTTTTACCAAGCTGATTATGCTTCTTAATAGCATAATCATCATTTGGGTGAACTTGAACACTTAGCTTTTCTCCAGCTGAAATAAGCTTAATAAGAAGTGGGAACTCCTTATCAATCATATTTCCAAATAGTTCTGGCTTATTTGCCCATAGCCAATGTAAAGTCTTTCCTTTATACTGTCCGTTTGCAACAACGGATGATTTATCCTTAAATCCTGAAATTACCCAAGCTTCTCCAGTTCCCGGCTCACAATTGTATATTTTCTCTAATTCTTTACCAGCCCATGGTTTTTGTGAAAAATATGGATTTAGAAATAATATCATTTTTTCAACCCCTTAATAAGTCTAATCATTCATAACACATCATACTATAAGCATGATATATCAATTTTATATCAATACACCTTTACAGTCAATCAAATCAAGTGTATTCAAAAAGATTTCTTGTGTGATTAACACTAGAAATAAGTACAAACAGCAAGTCCATACTTGCTGTCATATATTTTATTCACTTACTGTCTCTTCTGAAGTGTCATTTGATGAATCCTCTATAAGCTTCTTGTAATCAATAACAAGATTAACTACACAGGCAATTACAAATGAAACTACAACTGAACCAACTAATGCTAATGCAATAGAGATTCCTCCAGTCTTTGTAACAACAGATGAAACATTATAGTATACTTCACTATTTGCATTTACCACTCCACTATAAGCAGTTGAGTAATCCTTAGCAAACGCAACAAGCTTTGTGTAATATGTATCAAGTTTTGTCTTGAACGCAGCATTCTCATCATTTGTAGCCGGCTCAATATATTCAGAATCAGATGAAGTATAAACACCTGCAAGATTTCCATAGAATACATATAATCGCTTATACTCTACATTTTCAATAGTATATTTAGCAATTGCAGCATTGTACTCACTAAGCTCTAACGTTTGAAGGTTAGAAGCATTGGCAAGTAATATATCAACCTTAGCTTGAAGCTCATTTATTCTTGTTGTATTTAAATTATATTGATATAGGTAGTTATCATATCTATCTTGATACTCTTTAATAACACTATCATCTAATAAGTAGATATTACTTAATAAATCAGCCTCAAGTACTTCTAATGAATGCTCAGAGAAATATGTATTAAGATTTGATTGATATGCAGATACGGACTTTCCATCAGAAAGAATAATATTTCCATATTTTTCAATCATTGCTTCATACCCTTCTTCAAGATACTCATATTGGCTTAATAGATAATTAACCATCTCGTCAAACATGTTAGATGATGCATATGAAGTAAGATAATCATCATTAGTCATAGAAGAAACAATAGTTGTATTATTGTTTGTAGCTTGCTCAGTGACTGCCTTAACAAACTTCTTTGCTTGCTTAGTACTATCAAAGAACTTCTTCTTAATTGTAATTGTATATTCCTTACTTTCAACTGTTGCTGTTGCCTCATTATAAGTAATACTTTGTGAAATACTTACACCCTTATTCTCAATTAATGCTTCAATATCAATTGATGAGAATGATGAATCAGTTTCCTTAATTGCAGTTAAACTGTCCTCAGTAATTAAAGAACGATAATTAAATGTAGAGCCATCAATATAAGAGTTCTCTAAAAGTAATGGGTCAGCATATGAGAATGTAGACACATATACCTCTTTATTATTGTTATACCCAAATATAATTGCTAGCATTAATACCACTGTCATAACTGCAGTAACTATTAATAGTACTAACTTTCTTCCAAGCATAACCTTGATAATATCTAATAATGATACTCCCTCTTCTTTCTCTTCCATAATTTTAACCTCTTTATTTTCTATAATATTTTTATCATTAAGCGGATTCAATCAAAAAATCTACCTAATCATCCCAAAATTATTAATTATTACATCAATAATGCATATATTTTACCATTTTTAATAGTTTCTTTCAATAACTTATTGGGTTATGTAAAACGTTCTATAGTTCGTCATTCATAGGAATTCTTATCGGATTTCTTTTTGGTACTAGGCACATTATGATTATATATCCAATCATAACCTCTCCAGAAGGATAAAAAGGATCAAAGAATTCATGTACTAAAGCAAATCCAATAACAGCAATATATTGCTATCATTTCCATTTTTTACCCCATTTAAAATACACTAAAAGGATACATTTAGTATCCTTTTTATTTCTTATTACTTATCAAAGAATTCATTCTCAATTCCTAAACAAATTGCATTATATATTGGTAGGTGATATTCCTGTACCTGATATTTTTCCTTTGCAGGTACATGAATACATATATCACAATACTCTTCAAGCTCACACTTATCTTGACCTGTCATACCAATTACCTTAAGTCCTCTAGCACGAGCTACCATAGCTGCCATTATTACATTCTTTGAATTTCCTGATGTAGATAATGCCCAGAATACATCTCCCTTATTTCCATATGATAATACCTGGTTAGCAAATACTGCCATTGCAGATGAATCATTAGAGAAAGCTGTCATATATCCTGTATGAGCAGCAAGAGAAATTGCAGGAAGTCCAAGTTGTAATGTATTTGATAGGTAAGCTCCTGCTGCCTCATCAATTTGCTTAAGCTTTCTTTTTAATGCTGCATCTATTGGTCTCTTTTTCTTAAAGCTCTTCATAAGTACTCCTACTATATGATTACAATCAGCAGCACTTCCTCCATTACCACAAAGTAAAAGCTTTCCTCCCTCAGAAAAAGATGCTTCAAGCATTTCAATTATCTTTATTACCTTATCCTTGCTATCAGCAAGCATTGGATAACGCTCACCAAGCCCCTCTACTATCTTTAATGTTGTGTCCTTCATTAAGAATCCCCTCCATTCAAAAAGTCCTCAGTTTATTTATATTTTATCATTTTTAGAATATTCTTTCAACAAACACATATCATATATTAAAAGGAGTATGCAATAAGCACACTCATTAAAACCTTATTTTCTAATCCCCATACCCATTAGGGTTATTCTTCTGCCAATTCCATTGGTCACGAGCCATATCAAATATATCATATTGTGCTTTAAATCCAATTTCACGCTCTGCCTTTTCTACCTTAGTGTAGTTTGCAGTAATATCACCTGCACGGCGAGGTGCAAACTCATATGGAATAGGCTTTCCATATGCAGCCTCAAAGGCATGTAATATATCAAGTACTGATGATCCCTTACCTGTTCCTAGGTTATAGATTACAACACCTGGATTTTCAAGAAGCTTTTTTATAGCACATACATGTCCTCTTGCAAGATCACATACATGAATATAATCTCTTATACATGTACCATCCTTTGTATCATAATCATTTCCAAAGATATTTAGGTGATCTCTTTTTCCAACCATTACTTGTGTAATATATGGTGCAAGATTATTTGGTATTCCATTAGGATCTTCACCAATAAGTCCTGATGGGTGAGCTCCTATTGGATTAAAATATCTTAATATTGCAATATTAAATCTATTATCTGATTTGTATAAATCCTGTAGTATTTGTTCAATAAATAGCTTTGTTGTACCATATGGATTAGTTGTACCACCAATAGGTGATGTCTCATCTACTGGTACTGATGTTGGATCTCCATAAACTGTAGCAGATGATGAGAATATAAAATTAAAACATCCACATTCCTTCATAGCCTCTAAAAGATTTACTGCCCCATATATATTATTATCATAATACTCTAGTGGCATCTTTATAGATTCCCCTACAGCCTTAAGACCTGCAAAATTGATTACACAATCAATTTTTTGGGCTTTAAAGACATTTAATAAGGCATTCTTGTCTCTTATATCACCTTTAATAAAATCAGGCCTTTTTCCTGCTATTTTTTCAATACGATCAACTACCAATCTCTTAGAGTTAGATAGGTTATCAAATATTGTAACATCATATCCACAGTTAAGTAATTCAACTACAGTATGTGAACCAATATACCCTGTACCACCAGTAACAAGTATTCTCATAAATATTACTCCTCACTTCTTACATAATTAAATGTTATTTCTGCATTTACAAAAGCTTCATTATATAAATCATCACAAAACATATTATTCCAGTCGCTTTCACTTCCTGTGTAATAAATATGCTCAAATGAAGTACATCCATCAAAAGCCATAGTTCTTATCTTCTTAACAGATGAAGGTATTACAAGGCTTCTTAAGGCATTACATCCACTAAAGGCCTCTGTATCAATAAGCTCAAGACCATCAGGAAGACTTACATCTGTTAATGCAGTACATCCCTTAAATGTTCTTGCGCTTAAAGTCTTAATGCCACTACCAATTATAGCACTTTCAAGTCTAGGCTTTACAATCCCTGGAGCAAAAAAAACATCCTCTCCAAACTCTACTACACTATCTGGTATTACAACACTTTCAATATAATTGTTAACAAATGCGGCATTTCCTATAGATACAATTGTATCTGGTATTGTAACAGCAGTGATAGCTTTACCCTTGAAGCAAGAGGCTCCTATTTTAGTTACAGTATATGTCCCTATTACACCAGGTACCTCTATATCCTGTGTTCCACCCAAATATTCGTCAAGCGTTACAGTACGTTCTTCCTTATCAAATGAATATTCATAGTAGGCTAAGGCCTCTACTGCTATATCATCATCCTCTATAACACTCTTTGTATTTTTATTGCCACAAGAGGCAAGTGCAAACAAACTTAAAATTCCCGGAATTATTAGTGTTAATTTTTTTGATTTCATTTAGTAATTCCACCTTTTCTAAAACTAGTATAATTTTATCATAGATATAGAAATAATTAAAGATTTTATATCATATATAAAAGAAAAAGAGATAAGACCTAGGGTCTTACCTCTTTATAGAATCTTATAAATTCTCGTCTGCAGATTCAATATCGTCGATGTCCTCTTCGTCATCCTCGATATCATTTTCCTCAAGAATTACTTCATTATCATCTTCCTCAACTGGAAGCTCCTCCTCTTCAGGACGGTGCTCACATGAGAATTCCTTCTCAATTAGAGTTCCTGTTCCGGCAGGGATTAATCCTCCAATGATGATATTTTCCTTAAGTCCTACTAGATTATCAACTTGTCCACGAATAGCGGCGTCAGTTAAGATTCTTGTAGTCTCTTGGAATGATGCGGCTGATAGCCAAGACTTAGATCCTAAGGCAGCCTTAGTGATTCCAAGTAGTACTGGCTTTCCTGTTGGAAGCTCTCCACCGTTAAGAATTGCCTTCTTAACTGCATCACGGAAGTCAATAACATTAACCTCATGACCTGGAAGTAGGTTAGTTGATCCTTGTTGATCAACTCTTACCTTACGCATCATTTGACGAACGATGATTTCGATGTGCTTATCTGAAATCTCAACTCCTTGAGAACGATAAACCTTCTCAACCTCTTCGATAATATACTTTTGAACTGATAATGCATCCTTAATACGAAGAATCTCACGTGGTACAAGTGATCCCTTATTTAGACGATCTCCACGCTTAATTTGATCTCCTTCTGAAACAAGAAGCTCAGATGTAGCGTCAACTGTATATGACTTCTCACCTTCATTTGTTGTAAGAGTGATTACATATCCAGCCTTAGTCTTATCAATTGACTTAACAGTTCCTGAATACTCAGAAAGTGTTGCCTTACCCTTAGGTCTACGAATTTCGAATAGCTCCTGTACACGAGGTAATCCTTGTGTAATATCGGCAGTTGAAGCAACTCCTCCTGTATGGAATGTACGCATTGTTAATTGTGTTCCTGGCTCTCCAATGGCTTGAGCAGCAACTGTACCTACAGCCTCACCAACCTCAACGATGTTGTTAGTTGCAAGGTTACGTCCGTAGCACTTCTTACATACTCCGAAACGTGCACCACATGTTACATTTGAACGAATGCAAACAACGGCCTCTAGGTTATTCTTAGCATCTAGTGCAGAACAAATCTTCTTAGCTAGATCCTCATCTACGAATGTATTACGTAATGCCACAACCTCACCAGTTGTAGGATTTAATACATTCTTAGCTAGGTAACGTCCAGTAATTCTCTCTTGTAGAGAAACTACTTGCTTACCATCATTATCTAATACTGCTTGAACATCGAATCCCTTCTCTGTTCCACAGTCTTCCATTGAAACGATAACGTCTTGTGATACGTCTACTAGACGACGAGTTAGATATCCTGACTCAGCTGTCTTTAAGGCAGTATCTGTTGATCCCTTACGGGCTCCGTGTGTAGAAATGAAGAACTCTGATACTGATAGTCCTTCCTTGAAGTTAGCCTTAACTGGAACCTCGATGACTCCTCCGTTTGGCTTAGACATTAGTCCTCTCATTCCAGCTAATTGGGCGAAGTTTGAAGAAGATCCACGTGATCCTGAGTCAGCCATAATGAAGATACCATTATCCTTTTGAGTCTTCATAGTCTCCCATAGCTTTTCCTCAATCTCATTACGAGTCTTACCCCAAATGTTACGTACCATATTTAGACGCTCTTCGTCAGTTAATAATCCTAAATCGAACATTTCCTTAACGTGAGCAATCTTCTTATCAGCCTCTGCAATCATCTCGTCCTTCTTATCATAAACGTCGATGTCTGCAGCTGAAATTGTAATACCTGCAAGTGTAGAATACTTATATCCTTGATCCTTTAGATTATCTAGGAAGATTGAAGTCTTAGTCATTTGGTGAATCTTAAATACTTGTGCAATGATCTTCTTGATCATCTTCTTACCAAATGGAGCTTGCTCTCCTCTAGCTAATGCCTCAGCGATATTCTCCTTAGTAGGAGTAATTAAATACTTCTCTGGAAGCTTATCACATAGGTTGGCATCAGTTGGCTCATTTAGGAATGGGAAATCCTCTGGAAGGTTATTATTGAAAATAATCTTTCCAAGAGTTGTAAATAAATACTTACCCTTTGTATCTACATATTCAGTAGGAATTCTAAGTCCCTTAGAATCACGCTCTAGATTTGGATTAGTATAAATACCAAATCTTCTATTATCTAATGATGAAGGACGTAGGAAGATACGTGTACGAAGAGTAATATCACCATTCTTATAAGCGATATATGCCTCCTCTTCACTATTATAGAACTTTCCTTCGTTCTTCTCATTAGGCTCCTCTACTGCATCATACTTACGCTCTGATGTTAGGTAGTAGTTACCAAGAATCATATCCTGAGATGGTGTAACAACTGGTTGTCCATCTCTTGGGTTTAGAATGTTATTTGATGCAAGCATTAATAATCTTGCCTCAGCCTGTGCCTCAAGTGATAGAGGTACATGGACTGCCATTTGGTCTCCGTCGAAGTCGGCGTTGAATGGTGTAGTAACTAGTGGGTGAAGCTTAATAGCCTTTCCTTCAACTAGTACTGGCTCGAATGCTTGAATTCCAAGTCTGTGAAGTGTAGGAGCACGGTTTAATAGAACTGGATGCTCACGAATTACAGACTCTAGTACTGGCCATACAGAATCATCCTGTCTTTCGCATACTCTCTTAGCAGCAGCGATAGTCATTGTATTTCCTTCTCTTGCTGACTTCTCGATAAGTCCACGAATTACAAATGGACGGAATAATGTTAGAGCCATTTCCTTAGGAAGTCCACATTGATACATCTTAAGTGTAGGTCCTACAACGATAACTGAACGTCCTGAATAATCAACACGCTTACCAAGTAGGTTTTGACGGAAACGTCCTTGCTTACCACGAAGTAAATCAGATAAGCACTTTAGGTGACGAGTTCTTGTGTCATTTCCTCTTGATTGTCTCTTAGAGCTATCGATTAGGGCATCAACAGCCTCTTGAAGCATACGCTTCTCGTTCTTAGTAATTAAGTGAGGAGCGTTTTGCTCATATTGCTTCTTTAAACGATTATTACGATTTAAAATACGACGATATAGGTCGTTTAGGTCAGTAGTGGCAAATCTACCTCCATCTAGCTGTACCATTGGTCTTAAATCAGGTGGTATAACTGGAAGTACATGTAGAACCATCCACTCTGGCTTATTCTCAGAGTGGTAGAATGCCTCTACAACCTCAAGTCTCTTGATAACCTTATCACGAGCTTGCTTAGATGATGTATTAAGCTTCTTACGAAGATCAATAACCTGTTGCTTTAAATCAAGCTTCTTAAGAAGTGTTTCAACAGCCTCAGCTCCTGTTTGAGCCTCGAAGCTACGTCCATACTTCTCATAATATTGAGAATATTCTTGCTCAGTAATAATTTGGTTCTTAGTTAAACCAGTTGAACCTGGTTCAATTACGATATATGAAGCAAGATATACAACCTGCTCAAGATCCTTTGCCTTAAGGTTTAAAAGGATAGCAAGTCTTGAAGGTGAGTTTCTTAAATACCATGCATGAACAACTGGGCTTGCAAGTTGAATGTGTCCCATACGCTCACGACGTACCTTAGAATCTGTTAGCTCAACTCCACACTTCTCACAAATCTTACCCTTGGCGTCTGATCTCTTAGACTTTCCGCAGGCACATTGATAATCCTTAGTAGGTCCGAAAATCTTTTCACAGAATAATCCATCTGGTTCTGGCTTTAGGGTACGATAGTTAATAGTTTCGTGCTTCTTAACCTCTCCATGAGACCATGAAAGGATTTCATCTGGAGATGCTAATCTAATCTTAATATACTTAAACTTCTTACTCATTAGTGCGCCTCCTACATACCAAATTTTGAAATATAATCTTCAGTCTCTTGATCAACAATTGACTTCTCGATTTCGTTCTTTCCGTCCTCAGTTACAAGCTCTACGTGTAATCCTAGTGCTTGAAGCTCGCGGGCAAGAACTCTAAATGACTCTGGTAAAGCTGCCTCTGGCATTGGCTTACCATCAGTAATTGCCTTAAATACCTTATTACGTCCAACGATATCGTCTGACTTAATAGTTAACATTTCTTGTAGAGTATGAGCTGCTCCATATGCTTGTAGAGCCCAAACCTCCATCTCTCCGAAACGTTGTCCTCCGTTTTGAGCCTTTCCTCCCATTGGTTGTTGAGTAACTAATGTGTATGGTCCAACTGAACGTGCATGAATCTTATCGTCAACCATGTGACCAAGCTTGATCATGTACATAATTCCAACGTTAACCTTACCCTCGAATGGCTCTCCAGAACGTCCATCATATAATGTAATCTTTCCGTCCTGTGCAATTCCTTCAACTGAATCAAATAAATCTGCATTTGTCTTATAAAGCTCATTAATGAATGCGTCAGCCTCATTAATTAAGTCATTATGAGCATCGATTGCTTCCATATTCTTGAATGCGCGTCTCTTAGCAAACTCAATCTCATCATCAAGAAGTCTTGCTCTTAAAGATGCAGCCTTAGCATACTTATCAGAAGATAATGCTTGCTTTAGCTTGTCATCTGCAATTGTTCTAAACTTTCTAACCATAGATGCTTCACTAAGCATATCATTGATATCCTTAGTTGTAGCTCCATCGAATACTGGTGTAGCACACTTAACTCCAAGAGTTTGTGCTGCAAGTCCTAGATGTAACTCAAGAACCTGTCCAATGTTCATACGTGATGGAACTCCTTGTGGGTTAAGCATAATATCAAGTGGCTTTCCATCTGCACTGTATGGCATATCCTCTACTGGAACGATATTAGAGATAACTCCCTTGTTTCCATGACGTCCAGACATCTTATCTCCAACTTGAATCTTACGCTTTTGAACAATATAAACTCTTACAACCTCGTTTACACCAGGTCCTAGATCGTCTCCTCTAGTCTTCTTGAAGTGCTCAACTGAACGAACAACTCCTCCACCACCATGTGGAACATGAAGAGATGTATCTCTTACCTCACGAGTCTTCTCACCGAAGATAGCTTGAAGAAGCTTCTCTTCAGGAGTTGGGTCAGTTTGACCCTTAGGAGTGATCTTTCCAACAAGGATGTCACCCTCCTTAACCTCAGTACCAACAACAACAATACCATCGGCATCAAGGTACTTAGTCATATCCTCACCTACGTTAGGAATATCACGAGTAAACTCTTCCTTTCCTAGCTTAGTGTCACGACATTGAATTTCGAACTCATCAATATGAACAGATGTATAGTAGTCATACTTAACCATATTCTCTGACATGATAACGGCATCCTCGAAGTTATATCCGTCCCAAGTCATGAATCCAACTCTTACATTACGTCCAAGAGCAAGCTCTCCGTTTTGCATAGATTGTCCATCTGCGATGATTTCATTAGCATCAACATGCTGTCCTGGCTTAACGATTGGACGTTGCCAAATAGTTGTTGATGAGTTAGAACGTAGGAATTGAAGAGTTACATACTCTCTTTCATCTCCAGCGTCCTCAGTAATAATAATCTTCTTTGCATCTACATACTTAACTGTACCTGGAGCAATTGCCTTAAGGGCAGATCCAGAGTCACGAGCTGCAAAGTGCTCCATACCAGTTCCAACATATGGAGATTCTGGAGCGATAATAGGAACTGCTTGACGTTGCATGTTGGCTCCCATTAGGGCACGAGTAGCGTCGTCATGCTCAAGGAATGGAATACATGCAGCCGCAACAGATACTACCTGCTTTGGAGATACGTCCATAGCGTCAACCTGATCAGGAGATACGAATAATGTTTCTCCATTGAAACGTCCGATAATTTGTTGCTTAACAGTATTTCCATACTCGTCTACATACTCATCAAGGATATGACCCTCCTCATCAAGCTTAGTTGCAGCTGATGCGATACAAAGTCCATCCTCCTTATCAGCAGTTAAATATACCTTTTCATCAGATACATATTTACGTCCATCCTTACCTGTCTTAACAAGTAGGTATGGAGTTTGAATAAATCCATACTCATCAACCTGTGCATAAGTTGCAAGAGATGTGATAAGTCCGATTGATGGTCCTTCTGGAGTCTCAATTGGGCACATACGTCCATAGTGTGAATCATGTACGTCACGAACCTCGGCACCTGCACGGTCACGAGCGATACCTCCACTACCTAGGGCAGAAACTCTTCTCTTTTGAGTAATTTCAGCTAGTGGGTTCTCTTGATCCATGAATTGTGATAATTGTGATGAACCAAAGAACTCCTTAAGTGAAGATGTAAGTGGCTTAATATTAATTAAGTTTTGTGGTGTTGCAGTATTAGCGTCTACTGTAGTCATTCTCTCTTGGATGTTCTTAGTAAGCTTTCCAAATCCAATTCTGAATTGGTTTACTAAAAGCTCTCCAATTAAACGTAGACGACGGTTTCCTAGGTGATCGATATCATCTAGAGTACCAACACCATCATATAAGTTAAAGTAGTAACTAAATGATGCGATTACATCAGATAAAGTTAGGTGTAATGAAGTCTCTCTTTGATCATTTCCATAGATAGTAACAGTATGAGTCTTTCCAGCCTCAGTAACATCTACAGTTAATGCCTCACAGTAAGGGTCCTCAGCAAGTGTATTACCAAGATTGATTTGAACTCTAAATGCAGCTCTTGCCTTAGCTAGAGTATCACAAACCTCCTTAGTAATCTTTGTTCCAGCCTTGCAGATAACCTCACCCATAGAGTACACGATTTCTCCTGTCTCATCATCGAAGATATCCTCCTTAGCTACAACATCACTTGAAAGAATATGTCCCTTTGCACGTTGTAATACATCAAGCTTTTGATTGTACTTATAACGTCCAACCTTTTGAAGATCATAACGTCTCTCATCAAATAGGTGATCAACTAGGTATGCTCTTGCATCCTCAGCTGGAGCTGTTTCACCATCGCGAAGCTTCTTGTAGATCTCGATAACAGCGTCATCCTTGTTATCTGTCTCATCCTTCTCGATAGTAGCTCTCATCTTAGCAGAATCACCGAATAGATTTAAAATTTCCTCATCAGTTCCAAGACCAAATGCTCTTAGCATTGTAGTTACTGGAATCTTCTTCTTACGATCTAGCTTTCCGTATAAAATGTCTCTTGGACCTGCCTCAAACTCAATCCAAGCTCCTCTTGTTGGCATAACTTGTCCAGTGTATCTAGTCTCTCCTGACTTTGGATCGATTTCCTTTCCATAATATACACCGGATGAACGAACTATTTGAGAAATAACTACACGCTCAGCTCCGTTGATAACGAATGTTCCAACTGGAGTCATATAAGGAATTTCTCCCATGAATAATTCATGTTCAATAATTTGTCCTGTTTCCTCGTTTTCAAGCTTTACCATTGCCTTTAATGGTCTAGAATAATTGATTCGTCTTAGCTTACACTCGACAATACCATACTTTGGATCCTCGAAGTGATAATCACCAAAATAAATCTTTAGCTTTCCATTGAATGAAGTAATTGGAGAAACACTCGCAAAAACCTCACCTAATCCAGACTCTACGAAATCTTGGAAAGATTTCTTTTGAATTCCGATTAGATCAGGAAGCTCTACCTCTGTACGTACCTTTGAGAAGTTACGTCTTTCAGCTTTTTTACCATACTTAACGATTTTGTAACCTACCATCTAAGCCACTCCTTTTATTTCCAATTTAATTTTAAAAAAGCACAAAATGCCATATTCAGCATTTTAACATTATATTACAAATATTAAAATATGTCAATTGCATTTTCGGCTTTTCAGGATAAAATATCCTTTATTCTTACAAACAACCTCACAATTAGAAAAAAGCTCCTCTAAATGCGTCATAGAAGAAGGTGCTCCCTGCTTCTTTTGAATAACTACCCATAGCTCTCCACCGGGTAAAAGATGGTTATATGCACCATCATAAATATCAAAGACAACCTTTTTACCAGCCCTTATAGGTGGATTTGTAATTATAGATGAGAACATCATCTCATCTGGAATAGAATCGTATATATAGCTCTTTTGTGCTTTTGCTTTATCTACTTTATTTGTCTTGATATTATCATTTGTAAGACTTATGGCTCTTTCATTAATATCAACCATTAAGACTTCCCTGTCATAAAGCGTTGATACTACAATACCTATTGGCCCATAGCCACAACCCATATCTAAAATTGGGGCATCAATAGTGTTTGGAGTAAATGCTTCGAGCATAGTAAATGACCCGAAATCAATATATGCCTTAGAGAATACTCCAGCATCAGTTTTAAATCTAAACTTATGCTCTCTAAAGCAAAAATCATATGTGTGCGGATTAGAAGCTAATCCATCCTGTTTTTCTGAATAATAGAAGTTTTCTTTCATAATATAATTTTAGGCACAAAAACCTGAGACCCGTAAGTCCCAGGTTTATATGTACCGTAAAGTTAATTACTTAACCTCTACCTCTGCTCCAGCCTCTTCAAGCTTAGCCTTGATATCATCAGCCTCAGCCTTAGAAACCTTCTCCTTAACAGCCTTAGGAGCTCCATCAACAAGATCCTTAGCTTCCTTAAGTCCTAGACCAGTAAGATCCTTAACAACCTTGATTACAGCGATCTTCTTGTCTCCAGCGCTCTTTAATACTACATCGAACTCTGTTTGCTCAGCAGCAGCAGCTCCAGCAGCTCCAGCAGCAGGTGCAGCAGCAACTGCAGTTGGGTCGATTCCATATGCTTCCTTCATAGCATCTACTAACTCCTTGATCTCAAGGATAGTCATTTCATTTAATGAATTGATAAACTCGTCTTTATTTAACTTAGCCATTTTAATTTTCCTCCGTATGTCTAATATTTTTTGTTTTTTTGTTTAAGTTTATTTTTTATTAATTATTTGAGCAATTAAGCAGCTTGCTCTTGCTTCTCAGCTACCATGTTAAGACCAATAGATAATTGAGTTAATGTTCCTAACATACCAGCAGCTAATTGAGTTAATAATGTATCTCTTGATGGTAATGTTGCTAATGTTTGTAGCTTAGCGAAATCATAGATTTCTCCATCAACGACACCCTTTTCGATAACAACCTTGTCGTTATCCTTAGCGAACTCGAATAATCCCTTAGCTGGTGCTACGATATCCTCACCAGAGAATACGATAGCGATTGCTCCCTTTAATACGTCAGCGAACTCAGAATATCCAAGTTGCTCAGAAGCACGACGGCTGATGTTATTCTTAATAACGCTAATATGGCATCCATCCTTAAGTAATGATCTTCTTAAGTTTTGGAATTGTTCAACAGTTAATCCTTGGTATTGGAACGCGATGAATGCTGGTGTGCTCTTCATCTTGTCAGCAACTTCATTAACTAATTGAGCCTTTTGTTCAATAACAGTTTGTTTTGCCACTTTAATGACACCTCCGTATAAATTTTTAAAATCCTTAACCATACCGAAGTATGAGAAAAGGATTTTTAATCTTTTCAACACCTCGGTAGAAATTGAGTGCTATGCACGCCTACTTTCTTCGGTATAGATTTAAGTTTTATTTCTGCTTAAGCAAGAATTGTATCAGTATCAAGCTTGATTCCAGGACCCATAGTTGTAGCCACTGAAACATTTAATACGTAATTTCCCTTTACTGTAGCAGGACGAGCCTTGATTAATAAATCATAGATCGCCTTAAGGTTCTCAGCAAGCTTCTCAGCTCCGAATGAAACCTTTCCGAATGGACAGTGAATGTTTCCTACCTTATCAACACGGTACTCAACCTTACCATTCTTAATTTCCTTAACTGCATTAGCAACGTTCATTGTTACTGTTCCAGTCTTAGGGTTTGGCATTAGTCCCTTAGGTCCTAATACTCTTCCTAGTCTTCCTAGCTCACCCATCATGTCAGGAGTTGCAACGATTACATCGAACTCGAACCAACCTTGGTTGATCTTTTGGATATAATCTGAATCTCCAACATAATCAGCACCAGCCTCCTCAGCCTCCTTAGCCTTAGCTCCACGAGTTAAAACTAATACACGGCGAGTCTTTCCAGTACCATTAGGTAAAACTACTGCTCCACGAAGGTTTTGGTCAGCCTTACGTGGATCAACATTAAGACGGATAGCAACATCTGCAGTTGCATCAAACTTAGTTGTAGAAGTCTTAACTAAAAGCTCTAAAGCCTCAGTTAAAGAATACTTCTTATTGCAATCAACAAGCTTTGCAACCTCAGCGTATTTTTTTCCTCTCTTCATAATAATCCTCCTAAAAATGTGGTATAGCGGGATATCCTCCCACAAGTTTTTAGATCGTTTTTTATAACAACCTTAAATTAATCCTCAACGACAATTCCCATATTGCGGGCAGTTCCAGCAATAATATTTGCTGCAGCCTCAACGTCGTTAGCGTTTAAGTCTGGCATCTTCATTTCAGCAATTTCTTTAACCTTTGCTCTTGAAATTGTGGCTACCTTAGTAGTCTTAGGATTTCCAGAACCCTTCTCGATTCCACAAGCCTTCTTTAATAATTCAGCTGCAGGTGGAGTCTTGACGATAAATGTAAATGAACGGTCTTCATATACAGAAATTACAACTGGTAAAATGTAACCCATCTTATCCTTAGTTTGCTCATTGAATTGAGAACAGAATCCAGGAATATTAACTCCTGCTTGTCCTAGAGCTGGTCCAACTGGTGGAGCTGGGTTTGCCTTACCTGCTTGAATTTGTAACTTAACCTCTTTTACAATCTTCTTTGCCATGGTAATAAGTTCCTCCTTACTTTTCAAAATGTGGTAAATGGACGTAAAGTATCCTCCCACTTACGTGCTCATAAAACACACGTGCTTATACATTATAACAAATGATAATTTTTTAGTCAATATAATTTTTTTAGATATTTTCATTCTTATAATTCATATTTTAAAGTATCATCGTAAACCACATCGTAAACCGATTTAAGTATCATCGTAAACCATATCGTAAACCATATCGTAAACTATATCGTAAACTATATCACATATAAGAAGCTAAAAAGGTAAGCCAACGCTTACCTTTCTGTTTTAAAAAAATTAAATATAAAATATAGGATACATACTCCAAAGAAATAAATAGTCGCAAGATTATAAATTCTTACACAGCTTCCCATCTTAGAGTATACACCATAATAATTTGTGATTTTTAAAGAATTATTGGTGATTGCATATTTAATATAACTACATATATCTGAAAGAGTCAAAGCTGCAAAAACTAATACAATAAATCTTTTTATCTTTATCAAGATTAAGCCTTCTTTACGTCTGTTGCTCCGAACTCAGCTGGAGTAACTGTACCAAGGAAGTTAATAGCTACTGTTACTAGTTGCTTCTCCTCATTAAGGTTAATAATCTCTCCAATTTGTCCAGCAAATGAACCAGTTGTGATTTGAACCTTATCTCCAACTGCGAAATCTAGCTTTGGTTTCTCCATTAATCCTAGATTTCTTAGGATTGTATTCATCTCATCTGTTGCGACTGGAGTTGGCTTAGTACCATTTCCACTTGAACCAAGGAATCCTGTAACCTTTGGAGTATTACGAATCATAAACCAAGCTTGATCATCCATACCCTTAGAAGGATCAACCTCCATCTCAACGAATACATAACCAGGGAAAATCTTTTCCACCTTAATTTTCTTAGTTCCATCCTTCTTAGTTTCCTCAACAGAATGCTCAGGAACTAATACCTGATAAACCTTATCCTGCATATTCATTGATTGAATTCTTGCTTCAATATCATTTTTTACTGAGCTTTCGCTTCCTGAATATGTTTGTGCAATATACCACTTTCTCATATTAAAACACCTCTTCTACATTAATCATTTAATTGTAATATGAACTTAATTAATCTTGAAATGAACGCATCAAATAATAATAGAACAAATACAAGTATAATCAAGAAAATAAATACACGGGCAACGTCAGCCGCAAACTCTCTTGGCTTTGACCAAGAAACCTTCTTAAGCTCAGGGAATGCTGGTTTAAAGAATGGCCATAATGATAATAGAATTGCAAGAGCTGCAAGTCCAATTAATACCCAAGCAAATACCTTAGGGAAGTTTCCAATAAGAGGGAATTCCTCTGAAACCTCAAGTGTACCATTAATAATTAAGCATCCAAGTATTAATGCCATAAGTGATAGAGCTAATAATACATAATTCTCCCACTTGTGCTCATTCTTTAAATACTCAAGAATACGAGAATGGCTATCCTCAACCTTAGGCTCATTATCAACATGAGAATGACCCTTAGGCTTCTTAGCTGGCTCAATATCAGAGTCCTTAGCCTCAACCTCAGAATCATTAGCCTCTTTAGTATCTGAAGTTTCATTTAAAGAATCTTCTTTATTTTCATTAGTTATTTCCTTTTCATCATCAAAGTACATGATATATCCTCCAATTCTACTTTGTTTCCTTGTGAATTGTATATTTATTACATTTAGGACAATATTTCTTAATTTCAAGTCTTGTGCTAGAGTTTATCTTATTCTTAGTAGTAGTATAATTTCTACTTAAGCACTCTTCACAAATTAAAATAATTTTTTCTCTCATAAAAAAAACCACCTTTTAAAAAAGTGTCCAGAATTATGATATAACATTTAAAAGAATTAGTCAATAAGATAATTCTTGGAGCAAGCCTTTTATTTTTTGTATTGAATTATAAACCTTTTTAACATCGCAGCCTAAAATCTCAGCCACCATAGTTTTTGAATAACCCTCTTTATAAACTAGCCTATAGACATTTCTATCAAAATCAGTCTTTAATATATCATAGCCCATTTCATAATAAGTGGATTTTTCTTCCTTAATATTATATTTATTAGTTTCATCAGAAACACCATTAAACACAGTTGAAAAAGGTATTTCTAATTCACATACATATTTATAATATTTAGAAAACCTTCTTCTCATAACAATGCATAAATAATTATAAAAGCTACATTGGCTGTCCATATCATAAGTATTTATAGCAATTGAAATTGCCATAAGACCTTCCTGATAAAAATCATCATAATATTTCTTATAGACATTAAACCCAAGTATCATATTATATATATATGCATGATACTTTTCATATAATAGAGTCTCTGCTCTTTCTGAGCCCTCTCTTATAAGATAAATAAGCTCAAAATCATTTAATTCAAATATGTTCACCTATATTTTTTTGATTTATACAAGCTCGGCAAGTATAATACCTGCGCTAACTGAGGCATTAAGACTATTTACATGCCCTGTCATAGGTATTTTAATCATATAATCACAATTCTTAGTAACAAGCCTAGACATTCCAAATCCCTCTGAACCGATAACCACAACTAAATCTAGTGTCTTATCAATATCCTGTGGCTCCATTTCAGCAGAAGCGTCAGTACCAACTGCCCAATATCCATTTTCTTTAAGCTTTAAAATTGCTTGTGTAAGATTATTAACCATAATAATTGGTACATACTCAATAGCTCCTGTTGAAACATGAGCTACAACCTCAGTAATACCAACACTATGATTCTTTGGTAATATTATTCCATCAATTGAAAATGCATCACATGAACGAATAATAGCCCCAAGATTATGTGGATCCTCAAGACCATCAAGAGCTAAAAAGATTCTTCTTTTATCAGTCTTTTTTAAAGCTATATCAAGCTCTTGATATTCATAGTCCTTAACCTTAGCTCCATATCCCTGATGCTGTGTACCAAATACTTTATCCATATCCTTCTTTTCATCAAAGAATATATGATACTTCTTATCCCTACACATCTCTATAAACCTATTGTCACGGCAATCCTTTAATATATGTATTTCATTAATTTGGTGTCCTGCACGAATTGCTTCGTATACGCAGTTTTTTCCGTATATTTTCATATGTACCAATTCCTATCTTTATAATCAATTATAACATAAGTAAAAAAATAATTAAAACAATTATTTACCGATTATAAAAAAGATTGCTTTAAGTTAAAGCAACCCTTCTTAATATTATAATCTTCCAACAATCTTTTTAATATTAGCTATAAGCTCCTTAATCCATGGAACTAAAGATCTAATAAGTGACATTATAGGTGTTGTAAGAGCACATAATGCTGTCATTAAAAGAATTGCTGATAGAGGCATTGTTGGTACCTCTCCACCATATGTAGTATTAATTGTTAATACATAGTCTGTTGTAACACCATCAATAATTAGCTGATGCTGATCATTATATGAATATATTGATTGTTCTGATGCTGCAGCTGCTGCCTCAAAATCAGTATACTCACCATCAAGTACTAAATATCCAGCCTTAGATACTATAACATCTACTGTATATGTGAAATCCTTTATCTCACCATCAACATTAGATTCAATTATATTATCATCATATGTATACTTCAAATCATCTGATACACCAAGCTTTGATAAATCTGCTGATGCATAATCCATTTGTGTAACATTAGACATAATATAAACTCTATTTTGACTATCTATAGATAAATTAACTGGATTAAGCTTATATCCAATAGCAAAATCATTTACATAAAGCTCATAATCCTGTAGATATACCTCACGTATTTCAGTGAATGTAGCCTCAATTGTTGTAGTTTTTCCACCAATAACATATGTATTTTGCTTAGAGATAGTAACTGTAGGTAGAATATTAACATTAGTATCTACTCCATTTACATATACATCTCCAAGATATGATATTTGAACGTCTACATCCTCAGTATATTCAGACTTAGTTAAAACTCCACCAACACATAGATAATTGTAGCTATCCTCAATAACATAGTTACCAGCCTTATCTAAGTATAATGAACGAGTTCCATAGGCATTTATCTCATATTCAGTCTTATCCCCATTGATAGCAAGATATCCATCAACATTAGTTAAAACTGTATTATCTGATGCCTTATAATCTGTATATTCACCATTAACAACATAATATCCATCGGCAGATACCTCAACTGAAGGCTTATAAGCAACAGTTTCAACCTCAAGCTCTGAATCATAATATACTCCAATCTTAGTTAATGGAGTAAAATCTAAGAACTTAGGTAGTAGCAATGTTATAAATACACAAGCTGCAAATAATGCCGCATACATAAACTTCTTATATATCTTCCATGGCTTACATGTTTGATATAGGACAATTAGACATGTGAATGTCGCAATAATAACAATAAGTGTTGATGTGTCATTCTTAGAAAGTCCAAGTGTTTCAGACATATTAAGAACTATCATCGCATTAATAAGTATCGTTATGGCACCCGGTAATGCGCCCTTAATGATATTTATTAGGAATCCACCCTTAGCCTTAATGTTATTAGGCTCAAGGACTAGAACAAATGATGGTAATCCAATACAGAAGAAATCAATCATTATTAGCTGATTTGTAGAAATTGGATAATTACCATTTGAATTAATAGCGTAAATTGCAAGTAATAATGAGAAGATAGTCTTAGTTAAGAATAGCTTTGAAACCTTAGCTACGTTATTAATAACTCTTCTTCCCTCAGATACAACCTTAGGCATTGAACCAAAGTTGTTATCAAGTAAAACTAGATGTGATACATTACGAGCAGCCTCAGAACCAGAAGCAACAGAGATTGAACAATCAGCCTCCTTAAGGGCTAGGATATCATTAACTCCATCTCCAGTCATCGCAACTGTTCTTCCAGCTTCCTTTAATGTAGTTACAATAAGCTTCTTTTGAGCAGGAGAAACACGACCAAATACTGTAAACTTAGTTGCGGCACGTACTACCTCAAGATCAGTTAATCCTTCAAGTGAAATATACTCCTGTGCATTTTCAATACCAGCACGAAGTGAAATACGAGAAACAGTAAGAGGATTATCTCCAGATATTACCTTAACCTCAACACCTGACTCCTTAAAATATCTAATAGTATCAATCGCATCAGGTCTAATAGTATCCTCAATATATATTAAGCATACAGGGCTTAATGACTTATGATCTACCTTACCATCTCTTATAGGCTCCATAGTATGTGCAATAACAAGCACTCTATATCCAAGCTTTGCACCTGCAGTAACATCCGCAGCTACAAGCTTATAATTCTGAGTAAGAACAAACTCAGGGGCTCCCATAACAAATGTTCCAACCTTATCAAATGTAACAGCACTAAACTTACGAGATGAAGAGAAAGGAATAAGATTTAAATGCTTAATTCTCTTAGCTCTACCAAATTTTTCAGCTAATGCTGTATTAGTCATATTATCTGAATCATGTGCATTCAAAATTGCAGAAACAATATTTTTAACACTAAGACCAGGAACACCATTATATTCAACAACATTCTTAACAGTCATAGTACCATCAGTAATAGTACCTGTCTTATCAAGACATAATGTATCAACACGAGCAAGCATCTCAATACAATAAAGCTCTTGAACTAATACATTATTTTGAGCAAGCCTCATAACTCCTACAGCTAACGCTATAGATGTTAAAAGATATAATCCAGATGGAATCATACCAATCATAGCACCAGCAGTCTTACGAGTCGCATCCTGTAATGACATTGAACCAAGCAATACCTCATATTGCATACAGAACAAAATAGCTCCAATAGGAAGGATTACAACGGCCATAAAACGAATTATGATATTTAGAGATTGTAAAAGCTCACTCTTAGGCTTGTTATATCTCTTCGCTTCCTTAGTAAGCTTATCAATATAATTATCCTCACCAATAGCTGTAACTCTAGATTTACAATTACCAGAAACTACGAATGAACCACTAAATAATTGATCCCCTGGATGCTTAACAATCGCATCACTTTCTCCAGTAAGAAGTGATTCATTAACCTCAATTGTACCATCTACTACAATTGAGTCTGATGAAATCTGCTTACCTGACTCTAAAATAACAATATCATCAATTACAATATCCTCAACACCAATTTCCTGCATTGAACCATTACGTAAAACCTTACATGTAGGTGCAGATAAAATTGATAGCTTATCAATTGTAATCTTAGCTCTTATCTCCTGAACAATTCCAATAACAACATTTAATGTTACGATAACCATAAAGAATAAATCCTTTATAGCTCCAACAGAAATAAGCCATGCGGCTATACCTATCATTAAAATATTAAAGAATGTGAAAATATTAGTAAAAATAATCTTATGTACTGGCTTAGTAGTCTTATTATTCTTAATATTTACATATCCCTTTACAAGACGTTCATTAACCTGCTCGTCATTTAATCCTGTGTTGATATTAGTCTCCACACGATCAATATGCTCACGAGTCTTACCAAGCTTAAACTTCTTAAGTCTCTTCTTTTCTGACTTCTTTTGAGCCTTGATTATTCTATTTTCTTCAGCTTCAGTCAATTCCTTTTCCTTTTGTTCCTCAAGAAGAGATTTCTTCTCATCATCAGCTGGCTTATCTTCCTTCTTTTCAGCCTGCTTCTTTGAAGGCTTCTCAATTTCTATTTCATTAGCCTCTTCTAAAGCCTCTATTTCCTTAATCTCAGTCTCATCTAAAGCCTCAGTATTTTCTTCTACTACCTTTTTTCTTCTTGGCATAATCTCATCCCCTTTATGCGCAGATATTATCTACAATAATTCCTATTATTTCATAAGCCCTATCAAGCTTATCTATAAAATATAAATAGCCCATTAAAGCCTCAAGTCCTGTAGCATTGTTATAATCCTCAATGCTTAAGCTCTTTCTTGTCTTATTAGTATTACTATTTCTACCACGCTTAAATATAAGTATTTCCTCTTCAGAAAGTAAATCATTCTTAAGTAAATATGAAGCACCCTTTGCCTGATATTCAGCACAGGTATATTTAATAGTATGCTTATGAAGATCATTAACCTTAGTAATACCCTTTAAAATATTCATTTTTCTAATATATGTCTCATATATAGTATCACCTATATAGGCTAAGGTTAAACCATTCATAAGTTTAGCATCCATATTATAATATTCCTCTTTCAGTAAGAATAGCTCTTATTTTATCTGCTTCCTCGAAGTTCTTTTCCTTCTTTAAAGCATTCCACTTATTATATAAATCCTTATTCTCTTCATTAAGCTTATTATAATTAAGCTCAACACCAAGTACATTCATAATAGTCTTTAATGTATTAGTCTTTATAGCTAACATATCATTATCAGCTGTTCTAACTAGCTGATTAATCTCTTTAACAATTGTTTGAACAAGTGTTAAAACATTTGGAGTATTAAAATCATTATCCATATACTCCTTGAACTTTTCAATATAATCATTATCACAAGCTTTTTGCTCAACAGAAGCTAAATCAAGCTTTAGAGCAGCTTGCTTATAAGCTCTTGTGATTTTTTGATATTCATTCTTATATTGAGTTAAAAGTTCATCATTATAATTTATATTTGATCTATAAGGAGCTGTTACAATAAGTAAGCGAAGAATCATTAAATCCTCCTTAGATAAATCAACAACTCTTACAACATTACCTAAAGACTTACTCATCTTTTCACCATTCATATCAAGACGACCAACATGCATCCAATATTTTGCAAGATGATTATGATATAAGGCATTACATTGTGCTATCTCATTCTCATGATGAGGGAATTTCAAATCCATTCCTCCTCCATGAATATCAAGCATAGTATGATAAATATCATGTGACATAACAACACATTCTGTATGCCATCCTGGTCTTCCTACACCAAATGGTGAATCCCACTTGATTCCCTTATCAGTTTTCTTCCAAAGGACGAAATCACGTGGATCCTCCTTCTTAGTATCTACACTCTTTCTAACACCAGCATCTAAAAACTCAGCCTGTTGATTAGATAATACTCCGTAATCATCTATCTTAGATACTCTAAAATATACATCACCATCAACCTCATATGTATATCCATTATCCTTAAGCTCGCTTATAAAATCAATCATCTTTTGAATATATTCAGTAGCATAAGGTGTATAATCAGGCTTCTTAGCTCCTAAATCCTTAACATTTGTAAAATAAACATCAGCATATCTAGTAGCTACCTCTTTTTCAGAAACACCTTCCTCTAATGCTTTATTAATAATCTTATCATCAACATCTGTGATATTTGATGCATAAGATACTTCATATCCACTGAATTCTAAATATCTCTTCAATGTATCAAAGAAGATTACAGGTCTAGCATTACCAATGTGGATATAATTATAAACAGTAGGTCCACAAACATACATATTAACCTTATTGCCATTAAGTGGTTTGAAATCCTCTAGCTTATTTGTTAATGAATTATAAATCCTTAATCCCATATCAATTACCCCAATTTAAAAATAGTTATCAATTTATATTATATAAAAATTTTTTTCTATTTACAACTTTTTAATAGATTAAAAAGAAGGATTAACTAAAATCCTTCTTACTTTAAACTAATACTTATAAACTATTATATCTCCACTACTAGAATGATATGATGGAGTAAGCTTAATCCTTACACTTCTTGAATATCCAATAGCACATTCAATTACAGTCATACCATCATAAGTTCCTACATATCTAGAATCTTCAACTTCTATCCTAGCATTATAATCATACTCTATATATATTTTACTTTCTGGACCCAAATTCCAAGAATCAAATATATTATAAATAATAAATTGATCCCAAGTATAAGTATCCGATAATATAGCATTAGAATCTATATGATTCTTTGTTATACTAACACATACATCAATCCAAGTCCCCGTTGGATTATATGTTATATCATCCTGACTAATAACACTATCCTCTGATACATTAAATGTAGTAACCATATTAGATATTCCGTCCACTTCATTCAATCTAAGATAGTCTATCATTTCAACATTTTGATTTTCTATATTTAATATTCCATTAGGTCCTTTAGTTATAACCTTTGATTTTCCTTTAACTAATGTAAAATCATTAGATAGCTCTACTTCGTTAGTATCAAATCCCCAAATTTGTTTTGTAAGTCCGGGGTTTCTATTAAAATTGACGTAGTTTTCATTATCATAATCCATAATATCTGTAGACAAAGTTTTAATAAAATTGTTACCTATCTCTACATTTATTATATTATCATCCTCAGGATTAATATCTACAGGTATACATAAATTATCTGTTGCTGGCAAGAAATAATCATAATCAGCCATATCAAATATTACAGTATCATCTATTAATATTTTGAAATCACCATAATAATTATATCCTTCTGTATCAAAATAAATTCTCCTTACTTGTTTATCCTTTGTATAGACAGTATAAAAATTTTCGAAGGCACTTGACATAAAATTATAATCGCCATATTTGTCTAACTCGTCATCTGATTTATTATTATTACTACAAGAGACAAAAAATGGAATTAATATCAAAATGATTATCATTAGGAATCTTCTTGAATTCTTCATTATTTACCTCCTGCATATATTCTCTCTTCTTCTTATATTAATCTTACCTAATTATTTTTTTAAATGCAATATCACTCAAATATTTTTTCATAAAATAATAAAAAAGCTTTAACTGTTTTAAAACAATTAAAGCTATTTGTTATATTATGCTGATATTTTAGAATTATAGAATGCAAGCACTGCTTCACTAAGTCCTGTTGTATCGAACACAGCTTCTGCTGAAGCTAGAGCTAATGCTCCCTCAGTAGTTGAATCAACTGTAGCACCAGCTGCTAGAGCATATCCGCTATTAGTAATTGATGTAAGTGGATTAATAAGGATTGAACCTGCAAATCCGATTCCATCAAAGTTCTTAGCATATTGCTCAACAACCTCTGAATCAGAATCTGCTGAATAATCAGCCGAATCTACAATCATATTTTCTCCGCTAAGTATTCCTAATGAATTAGTAATAGTTGCGTCATAAGCTGCACCTACTAAAGCTCCTGCATAGAATGTATATGCATCTGCTGTAGTATAAGATAGTGTTGAATTAGCTACACAGTTAAGAATTGAAGATGCTCCAACAACACGTCCAGCAAATCCTCCAACTGCAACACTATATGTATCAAGAACTGATCCTGCTGAGAATGTCGCAGAACCTGTAATCTTAGAATCTGCATATGAATCAATGATATTAATCATAGACTCACCTACAAATCCTCCAGTATATTGAATATAATCTGCATTTGATGCAGTTTCCTTATCAACTACGTGTGTTGTAACAAATGTTGTAGTAATATCTACTCCATTAACATGGCATCCAGAAACATATGCTCCATTTAATGCATTTTGTGTTACTCCACCATTAGATCCAATAAATCCTCCAACAACAGATTGAAGTCTTGATCTTAATGTCATTGTAACTCCTTCTACTGATGAGTTTTCAACTATATAGCAGTTAACTCCAACAAGACCTCCAATATATTGCATTGAAGTACCTGTACCAAGGTGAGTAATAGATGCATTTGTTACATGTACATTTGTAATAGTTCCTTGGTTACATCCAGCAAGTGCTCCAAGATATAGGTATGTACCCTTAGTTGAAGATAATGTAATATTTGAAATATTTAAATCACTAACTGAAGAACCAATTCCTAGGTATCCAAAAATACCTGAATATGTATATGTACTTGATGTATCAATATCAATATTAGAAAGTGTATGTCCATTCCCATCAAAATGTCCCATGAAACTAGTTGAGGCATCAAATAATGGTGTAATTGTTGTTGCATTTCCTGCTTCATCAGCAAAATCAAGATCTGCCTCTAAAGAATAATATGCATCATCATCATATTTAATTTCAAGGAACTCAGATGTATTCTTAATAACAATTGGATTATCAGCACTAGCACCTACATTTGTAGTAGATACAGTCTTGTTATAATAAGTTACTGACTTATCATCAACAGTAGCCTTAACAACAATCTTATAATCTGTCTCTTCATCTAGATCATCAAATGTTAAAGTTTGCTCTGACTCATCTAGCTCATCAAAACGAATAGTATCAAGTTTTTCGTCATCATCATTATAAATCATAGCTTTAATAGAATCAGCAGTTATTAATCCATCTGGATCATCTACCTTTAATGTTACACCGATTCTTGTACGCATTGGTGTAACCTTTATAATATCTACATCAGCCTTCTTGCTACATGAAGCAAGGATTGCTAATGATACAATTCCTATTAATACTAATATTATTGCTCTTATTTTCTTCATTATAAAACCTCGATTACTAAAAATAATATCCATTTTATTATACATTGAAAACCAAAATATTACAACCACAAATTTTAGGGGTATTTAACAAAGAATAGCACATTCCTAAGTTTGACAATTATATGCATTTTTATTATAATATGTAATACTGGACTTATATAGTCTATATTTATAATATAGGGAGATATAGAAAGGGCTAGGCGCTATGAGAATTGGTATTGATATTGGTTCTACTACTATTAAATGTGTTGTTCTAGATGATGATGCGAACGTTTTATATTCTACATATCAAAGACATTATTCACATATTAAAGAGAATCTAATTAAAATTTTAAGCACATTAAATGAACAAAAATTAATCACTGAGGATGCAACATTTGCTATATCAGGTTCTGCTGGTATGGGAATAGCAACAGATACAGGTGTAGAGTTTATACAAGAGGTATATGCTACACGTATTGCCGCAAATAAGCTTCTCCCTGGTATTGAGGTTATTATTGAGCTTGGTGGTGAGGATGCCAAGATTCTATTTTTAAAGGATGGTATGGAGGTTCGTATGAATGGTACATGTGCTGGAGGTACAGGTGCATTCATAGACCAAATGGCCACACTTTTAAATGTGACTGTTCCTGAAATGAACGATATGGCAGCTGAGCATGAAAAGCTTTATAGTATCGCATCAAGATGTGGAGTATTTGCTAAAACTGATATACAGCCACTATTAAATCAAGGTGCTTCTAAAAAGGATGTTGCTGCTTCTATTTTTAAAGCAGTTGTAAATCAAACTGTTGGAGGACTAGCTCAAGGAAGAAAGATTACTGGTAAAGTAGCTTACCTTGGAGGACCATTAACATTCCTATCAGAGCTTCAACAATCATTTAATGAAACATTAAAGCTTGATGGTATATGCCCAGAAAACTCTTTATATTATGTAGCCATTGGTACTGCCCTTTGTGGTACTAAGACTTATAATCTTAGTGATTTAATAAAGAAGTTTGAAGCATATGAATCTACTGGAAACTTTAGTTTCAATGCTCCATTATTTAAAAATCAAGAGGAGCTTGATATTTTTAGAGCGCGTCATGCTAAGGATGATGTTAAAGAGCTTCCTATGGAAGGATATGATGGAAACTTCTACCTCGGAGTTGATTCTGGTTCAACAACATTAAAAATGGTTTTAATTGATGAGGATAGAAACATTAGATTCCAGCGTTATTACCCTAACAAGGGTAACCCTGTAGTCATTATGAAGGAAATATTTGAAGAAATATATGAAAAATATCCTAATATCAAAATTAAAGCTTCTGCTTCTACTGGATATGGAGAGGATTTAATACGTAATGCCTTCAATCTAGATTCTGGTCTTGTTGAAACCATAGCCCACTATACTGCAGCTAAGCATTTTATGCCTAATGTAGATTTCATTATAGATATTGGTGGACAGGATATAAAATGCTTCAAGATTGAAAATGGAGTAATATCTAATATCTTCTTAAATGAAGCCTGTTCATCAGGATGTGGATCATTCCTTCAAACATTTGCCAATGCACTTGGATATGATATAAGAGATTTTGCTAAAATGGCACTTCTTGCACCAAAGCCTGTTGACCTTGGTTCAAGATGTACTGTATTCATGAACTCCTCAGTTAAGCAAGCTCAAAAGGATGGAGCTACAATCGAGGATATATCTGCAGGATTATCAATATCAATTGTAAAGAATGCCTTATATAAGGTTATTCGTGCTACAAACGTTAAGGAGCTTGGAACACATATCGTTGTTCAAGGTGGAACATTTAAAAATGAAGCAGTTCTTCGTGCATTTGAGCGTGAGCTTGGACTAGATGTAGTATGTCCTAATATATCAGGACTAATGGGAGCTTATGGTGCTGCCCTACATGCACAAAGCCTACATATAGAAAAGAGTAAAACAATAACTGCTAGTGAATTAAAGGAATTCGTACATAATGTTAAATATATAAAATGTGGATTATGTAATAACCACTGTAACCTAACTATTAATTCATTCGCAAATAATAATAAGTTTATATCTGGTAATAGATGTGAGCGTCCTACTTCTCAAAAGAAGGGTGATGATTCACTTAATCTATATCAATACATTAGAAATAAGCTACAATCATATAAGCCAGTTGAAGGTAAGAGAGGAAAGATAGCTATTCCTATGGTATTATCAATGTTTGAAATGTATCCATTCTGGTATACATTCCTAACATCATTAGGATTTGAGGTTCACTCATCTGGATTCAGTAATTCTAAAACATACATATTAGGACAAACAACAATTCCTTCTGATACAGAATGCTTCCCAGCTAAGCTTGTACATGGACATATTCAAACATTAATTAATGAAGGATACGATAAGATCTTCTATCCTTGTATGTCATATAACTTCAATGAGAAAAAGGGAGATAATCATTATAACTGCCCTATAGTTGCATATTATCCAGAGCAAATAAAAAACAATGTATTAGAGCTTGATGATAAAATGTTTATATATGACTTCGTCTCAGTCGATAATAAAAAGAGATTTGAAGAGCATATATTAAAAATAATGAATAAATACTTCCCTGATATTACTCGTAAGGATATAGAGCGTGCTTCTACTAACGCCTACTTCGAATATGATGAGCATTTAAAGGATTTAAAGGCAAAGGGTAAGGAAATAATAGAGCATGCTCGTATTGATGGTAAGCCAATCATAGTACTTGCAGGTCGTCCATATCATGTTGACCCTGAGGTAAATCATGGTATTGATAAAATGATAACATCATTTGATGTAGCTGTTGTAACAGAGGAATCTGTTGCTGATAACTATAGACAAAAGGTTAAGACACAGGTACTTAACCAATGGACTTATCATGCAAGACTATATGCTGCAGCTAAATATGTAACAACAGAGCCTGATATGAATCTAATTCAGCTTGTATCATTTGGTTGTGGACTAGATGCTGTAACAACAGATGAATGTAAGAGAATACTTGAGGAAAAGGATAAGATTTACACTCAAATAAAAATTGATGAAATCACAAACCTTGGAGCAGTACGTATTAGACTACGTTCATTATTTGAAGCCTTAAAACAGCAAGGAGGTAATGAGTAATGGAATTAGAACAAGAAATGGTATATCCTAAGTTTACTAAGGATATGAAAAAAACTCATACCATCCTTATCCCTTCTATGCTTCCAATTCACTTCTCACTTATTGAAGGTGTAATTAAAAGTGAAGGATTTAATGTAGAGATTATGCAAAATCATGGTCCTGAGGTTGTTGAAGAGGGACTAAAATATGTTCATAATGATGCCTGCTATCCTGCATTACTTGTAATAGGTCAATTTATTGATAACCTTAATCATAGAGATGATACACATAATGTAGTTCTTCTTATAACACAATCAGGAGGAGGATGTAGAGCTTCTAACTACATTCACCTACTTCGTAAGGCGTTAATAAAAGCTGGATATGAATACATTCCAGTTATATCATTTAACATATCTAACCTTGAAAAGGATAGTGCCTTCCAATTAACAAGAGGATTAATATTAAAACTTGCGGCTGCCATAGTATATGGTGAGCAAATGATGTATCTATATAACAAGGTTCGCTCTTATGAAAAGAATAAAGGCGATGCCTTAAAGGTTGTTGAAAAATGGAGACCAATATTAATCAAGCAGCTTGAGCGTGGAAAAGGTGTAATGTATTGGGCTCAAAAGAAAAACCTTAAGGCTATAGCTGATGATTTTGATAAGGTAGAAATTATAAAGGAAGCTAAACCAAAGGTTGGAGTTGTAGGAGAAATATATATTAAATATGCATCCCTTGGAAATAATGATTTAGAAAATCTATTAATTAATGAGGGTGCTGAGGTATATGTTCCTGGATTATTTGGATATATTCTATATTGCCTATACAACATTTTATATGATGATGAATATTATGGTGGTATAAGCAAAAAAGCTAAACGACTATGTAAGCTTGTAATTTGGTATGTAGATAAGCTTGAAGGAATTATTATCAAATCAATCAAGCGTACTAAATATACTCCAATGCAAAAGTTCAAGCATACAAAGGATTTATCTGAAGGAATTCTAGACCATGGAGTAAAAATGGGTGAGGGTTGGCTTCTTACAGCTGAAATGATGGAATTAATTGAGACAGGATATAAAAATATCGTATGTGCTCAACCATTTGGATGTCTTCCTAACCACATTTGTGGTAAGGGAGTTATAAGAAAAATAAAAGCAAAATTCCCAGATGCTAATATTTCTCCTATTGATTATGACCCATCAGCTACACGTGTTAATCAAGAAAATCGTATTAAGCTAATGCTATCTATTGCACGTGAAAATCTTGATAAGAATATAAAGCTTTAACTATAAAAGGTATGACTTTGCGTCATACCTTTTTATAAATTTCTCTATTCAATAAGGGTAAAACAATATACTTCACACTAGTTTTTAACTATACATCCTCAACTACAAATGTAACTCCATCAAATGAAAATACACCATCTTCTCCTTGATATGTGATTTTTATAAGGACACAATCATCAGCAAATAAAGTATTAGTTTCAGGATTTATATTAGTGATACTATCTATTGTTATATCTGCATTTAACACTTTTATTCTCTTACTACCATCAAAGCATCCTGTTATATCATAATAAAATGGTCCATATCCTGGAACATGACTATATCTTTCTATTTGTCCCATAGCAAAAAACTCTTCACCATTTTTCAAATTCAAAGAACTTCCATAATGCATTTCACCATTGTCATCAGAACCAAACCTATATTTTTCTGAACCAAAGCAAACAAATGGATACATGTCTGGATATCTAATTATTTCATATTTATATTTTGAAGATGTTGTAAATAATTTTATTACTGTTCCTGCCTCTAAAAAACCAGATAAAATTTTATAATCAACCTTTACTGAATGCCCTTCATAATATTTATCATATATTTTTTGGGTAAAAAAATAATCTACATCCTTATATTCATTATTCTTATATAAATCTACGTAAAATTTAAAATCAGTATAAAATGATTGATCCCCAACTTTTAGATAAACATCTTGATGTGTATTTTCTATTTCTATTTTTCCATTTCCTTCATCATATAGAAAAGATAGTGCATCTATATATAATGGATCATCCTTCTTATCATTACATGATGTAAGTGTAAACACTATTAATAAAATTGTTATTACAATACTTATTCTTTTTATTATAGCCTTCATTTTTTCATCTCCCTTATTCAAATCTAACATTTATATATTCCCCATAATCAGATTCTATTCTAAATATAGAATCTATTTCACAATTCTTAAATACAACATTCCTAAATGTTCCATAATTTTCTATATAGAAATGTTTAAAGCTTGAATCTAATTTTAAATTGTTAATTTTATGATTTGCTCCATCAAATCCACCATATAAATAAACCCTATATGGCATTTTAAAACTATATCCTTTAAAATCTAGGTCTCTTTGTAATTTAAAGTACATAGTTTGAGCATCATCTATCATATATGAATCATTATTTATTCCATCATCAAATGATATCCATACATCCTCTTCATACAAATATAGCATTGCTAAAAAAGCTATTTCAGTATTCACATTATACCATAATCCAGGCTTTTCTAAAGATGATATTATTTCCTCATAATGATTTGATATATAATCTTGACTTCTTATAAAATCATTAATACTATCCTTAAGAATTAAATCTATTGTTACCTTATCATTTACTTTCACATACATATCTGGTAATAATCCAAAATATGAAATACTAGTATAGATATAGTTCTTTGGTATTTCAATTTTACAATGCTTATCACTATCAATAATAAACTCTTTTTTATCGTTTACAACTATGCTATATTTATCTAAATGCTCAAACGTTATATCAAGAACTATATCATTCCCATTTTCGTAAGTATCAACTTTATTGACTTCTACTAAGTCTGATAGGCTCTTAATTTCTAACTTATAATATGTTGGTGTTGACTTAGGATTATATACTTCTACATAATATGTGTTATCTTTAACAAGCTCAGTATTTATATTTATAATATTAAAATTCTCGTCATATAATCTTAATATTTGATTATTATCTACTGTAAAATTATATACACCTGTAGTTGATGGTTCGAATATATACTTTTCTGAAGTCTCACCATAATTGTAACCTTCTTTTTGAGGCTTGACTTTTATAGTGTCAAAATCTTTACCATTTACTACTTCCATCTTATTTGTATGATGGACCATTTCTAATATTTCTCCATCACATCCAACTGAGTATATAAAATCTGTTTGTATCATAGCGCCAAGTTTATATTGATCTGAAGTATCACTAGAATATCTAAAATTAAATTGCACTTGCTCATTAGAACCCAAAGCAAAATCTTCTAAATACATAATATAATTCTTTATCAAATCACCTTCTCTAAGCTGATCTAACTTATTACTCCAAAAATTAATTCTAGATTTACTTACTAGCTCTGCTTGAGTTATATATTCCAGTTCTTCATCTTCTTCTCTAAACAAATCTATAAAACCTTTAGTATAATTATACACTGAAATAATGGTTGAAACCTGCGAATAATAGGGAACAAATTTAGTTATTGTTTCAACAAACAGCTGTACAAAAGGATTTTCTTCGGGTTCTTGGCTCAATGAAAATTGTGTCGCATTCTCCAATTTCTCTGCTGATATTAAGAATAAGCCATTATTTTGATTCTCATCATGTGTATTTATTATACTTTCTGCACAAGCTATATCCTGAATCCAAAAATGCGAATCTTTTTCTCTAAAAACGTAATCATTAGCTCTAAATGTAGGAGCTGGAATTACAACACTTTTATTTGATATTCCCTTACTTACGCTAAGCTTATTTCTCATCGGTGCGAATAATGCTGGCCAATATACACCATCTTGTGTTAAATCAAGTGTATAAAAGATAAATTGATGAATCTCTAATATATGAGAAAAAGTATCTTTTTCTTTATTTTCATATCCTTCTATCACTATTGTTTCATCACATACCTGTTCATAATTAACATATATCAAAACATTTTTATAACAATTACCAGTCTTACCACCTACTAAGGCATTTAAATAACCAACTTCCTTTGTAGTTCTTATATAGTAATAATACTCTTTACCATCTGCTGAATAATCCCCTATTGTTTCAAAATATTCTTTTGGAATTATATTTATTATTGGGTCATCTGCTAATACGTTATATTCATTAATTGACCTTGTACCACTTATATTTTTAGCAAACAATTGTGTATGGTAGTCATCGATAGTATAATCACTACCATCCTTATCATAATACCTTTCATTTATATCCCCATTTTTATATAATTCATCACTATTTTCATATGCATCAGGATTATATGTAGACTTAGCTTCTACATTTTTCACTCCTCTAGCTATAAATAATAATAAAAGCGCTGCTAAAACAGCATAAACAAACCTCTTCATCAATATACCTTCTTCCTACTTCTTTAATTGAATTATAGCGTAGAAATTATTATATTGCAATATAACGATTATATTTTTTGTATCATTAAAGTTATAAAAGCCCTGTTTTATAAAACAGAGCTTTATATTACATAATATGCTTTATTTATTAGTTCCACCTAATCCATAAATAATATAGGCCTTCTTTTCATCTGGTGTAAGTGTTGGGAAATTAGCTGGCATCTTACGTCCAATCGCAAACATTAAGCCTGCAAATTGATCAGGTAGAAGTTTTCCTTCTTTAACCTGTACTGCCCAGTTATATATAATAACTTCTTCTCCTATTCCTTGCTCCTTTAATTCCTTTACCTTATTTCTTATTTCCTCTGGTGTCATATTTAATCATTCCTCCAATAACATATTACACATATTATAGCATAAAAGCCCTAGTTATTAAACTAGAGCTTTTAAAATAGAAAGGCACCCTCCCACAGGGTAAATAAAACATGACGTCTTCATTGAAGACAATTATATTTTATAGCAATTTTAAAAATATGGTGTCCATAAATCGGACACCACATGATTATAACCAAAGTATTATTCCTACTATTGCTCCTAACGCAATATATAATATAGGATGCTTCTTATATTTAAATATTGTAATTCCAAAGATAATACCAACAGCTATATTCTTCCAATTAAGAATAGAATCTATTGCATTACCTAAGCTTTGGAAGAATGTTTTAATAGATATTCCATCAAATGAAGTCTTAAATACATTTACTATATCACTATTTTGCATTAATGATACCTTAAATATTGAATATGCAGCTGCTATCATCAATCCTATTGAGGCAGCTCTAAGACCATAGAAGGCCCAATTAACCCATTTATTATCCTTAAATTTCTTTAAGAATAAAGCTATTATTTCTATTACTATAATGGATGGTGTTACAAGTCCAATTGTAGATATCATACTTCCAACAAAGCTTAAGAAATAATTTCCAAACTCATTATGGATAACTGTATATCCAACATATGTAGACATATTAATTCCCATAGCTCCTGGAGTCGATTCAGATACAGCTATCATATTAGCTAAATCCTCTGCAGTAAACCATCCAGTAAGCTCTGATAGCTCTGATAGGAATGGAATTGTAGCTAATCCCCCACCAAATGCTAATGCTCCAATTTTAAAGAATTGGAAATATAGCTTAAAGAAAATTGCTGAATCCTTAAAGGCATATACTAATGCTGATACAACCATTATTGAAGCAAACATTAATACTGCAATTATTATACCTATAGCTCCATATCCAAGCTTACGCTTTGGCTTTGGTTCTACTATTTCTTCATTCTTAGGCACAACAGCATTAATAAGCTCTGTCTTTTCCTTAACTGTTTCAATCATTTTAGCATTTAAAAGATTTTCATCAGCTGGATTATCCTTTTCCTTATTTAATCTTCTTTTTTCCTTTATAAGATTAAATAATATACCAAAGATACCAGCTATAATAACATAGATATATAAGCCTACATATTTTGTTGGTACAGCAATAGCTAAAATACCAACAAGTACAGCTATAATCTTAGCTACCTTATCCTTGCATGAATTCTTAAATAGCTTTATTATTGCACTTAATACTAGGAAAAATACTACTACTCTTATTCCTGCTAGGGCATGAGCTACATATTTATTATCAGCAAAGTTTGTAAGAAGTGTTGCTATTATAAAAATTATTATAAATGCTGGTGATATAAATCCTAGGGTAGCGGCAATTCCACCTAGTACTCCCTTTCTTTTGTATCCAATCATTGTAGATACATTAACTGCAATAGCACCTGGAGTGCATTGACCTACAGCATAAAAGTCGGCAAGCTCCTCTGATGTAGTCCATCCTCTTTTATCCGCAAGCTCTCGCTCTAAAAGAGGAAGCATTGCATATCCACCACCAAAATTTACAATTCCAAGCTTAAAGAAGGTTATATATAATTTTATTAATTCAAGCATAAACACACCTCCTTACTCTTCTATTTCATAATTACTTTTTTTAATCTCTTTTTTCTTAATTAAACCTTTATTATATAGCTTTTTAAAAAGATATATATTAAATCCTAGGATGCATGTAAATAATCCTACTAGCATTCCTCCTATTACATCAGTTAGATAATGTACTGCAAGTACAATTCTTGTAATAGGAATAATTATTATCAATATAATAGATAATATCATAATAATTCTTTTTACAATTTTATTATCTATTGTATATTTTGCAATAATACATAGGCTTAGATATAAAGCCATTGAAACAGCTGAATGAGATGATGGGAATGAAGCTGATGTTTCCTTCATCCATCTATAGACAGCAGCTGGTCTATCTCTTGATACTATAAGCTTTATTCCATAATTTAATAGAATAGTAATTATTCCTATACTAAGCAAATACCATACTCTATAGTCCCACTTAAAATAAAAGCCTAATGCCAAAAATAAGGCAGCGTAGACAAAATAATTACCAAACTCTGTAAGTATTCTTGATAAATAATAAATAGCATTTCCCTTTGACCCTCTATTATCAACTATAAATCTTGTAATATTTTGGTCAAAGGAATAGAACAAATCCTTATATTCAAGAATAGCAAGAGTAATAATAATTGCCCCTAGGACTAGGGGCATAATTATAGTTCTTACTTTACTAGACATGCATCAAGAGCCTTGATAATGGCTTCCTTATCCATTTCATGACCAATGAAAACAATACGTTGCTCACGGTCACCATAAACTGGATCCCAATTCTTTTTAACATCAGGGTTTTGTGCAATTAATTCCTCTTGCTTATGCTTTGGTGCAGATGCAATCCAACGACCCATCTCACCTAAAGTCTTTTGCTTTCCACTTTGCTCAAATATGAACGCCATATCACGTTCAGTTGAGAACCAACATAATCCCTTTGAACGGATTATAGCACGTGGCCATTCAGATGATACAAAATCCTCAAACATTAATCTATCAAATGGACGGCGAGCATGATAAATAAATGTTGAAATACCATACTCTAAAGCCTCACCCTCACCATGGTGATGGTGGTGATGATGCTCGTGGTCATGGTCATCATCGTCGTCATCGTCATCATCATCGTCATGATCGTGATGGTGCTCATGCTCATCCTCTTCCTCATCTTCACCATTTAATGCCTTAATCCATTCTGCAGACATACCAACCTTCTCAAAATCGAAGTTGTATGTATCAAAGATTTCATCTAATTCTACATGTCCATAGTTAGCCTCGATAATCTTAGCTTCCTTTTGTAATGAACGAATAACAGCTATAACCTTAGCCTTATCCTCAGCTGATATTTCATCAACCTTATTTAATACGATAGTATTACAGAACTCAATTTGCTGAATAAGAAGATTTTCAATATCCTCCTCATCAAGGTTCTCTTTTACAAGAGCCTCTCCATTCATGAACTCATCATACATTCTCTTAGCATCTACAACTGTTACGATGTTATCAAGACGTACAATTGATGGGAACTCAGTCTGTGACTCATCCTCTAATGCTGTAATTGATTGAGCAATAGGTAATGGTTCACATATACCTGATGCTTCAATCAGGATATAATTGAACTTTCCTGATTCAGCAAGTTCAATAATTTGGTTCATTAAATCTGTTTTTAATGTACAGCAAATACATCCGTTTGTTAATGGAACAAGATTATCATTCTGTTGATTAACAACACCTGATGCCTCAATTAATGACGCATCAATATTTACTTCACCAATATCATTAACAATAACGGCAACCTTATATCCCTTTTGGTTTCCTAAAACATAGTTTAAAAGAGTTGTCTTTCCAGCTCCTAGGTAACCTGTAAGTAAGGTTACCGGAATCTTTTTATTACTCATTTTATTAACATCCTTTCTAATAATAGAGCTTATGCAGCTGTATTTTGTTGAGCCTCTCCTTGACGCTCAAAATCAATTAAAGGAAGATTGATTACAGATACTCCTCCAGCTTGTGCAGTAACTGATGAAACAATTGCTCTTGTTGATGCATAAACTGCCTCTGGTGCTCCAAGCTTCATAAACTTATCAATTTGCTCTTGAGTCTCATCTATAAACTCAAACATTCCTTCAACAATAACATCTAGACGAATTGGCATTCTATTCTCGTTAGTTTGTTCAATTAAAACATTACATTGAACAGAATAAACCTTATGTCCTTCCTTCTCTTCACCTTCCTTAAGCTTAAGCTCTCTAGCATTAAACTTAATATTTGGGTTAATTCTAAACTCATTCATTGAAAAATCATTTGAAAACTCAATTTTTCTTACTCTAATCTCATTTCTTCTCATCTTAAAATTTCTCCTCGTTATAATCTATAATATCTAATGCAAGTACTACAGCGCATATGCATAATAATGATTCAGGGTTATCTACCTCTACGCTATATTTTACACCAAGGCCGTACTTGCATATAACCTTAGCGACTCTATTTCCATAGCTTCTTATTTGATATCCACTTTTATCTCCTTCAGTGGATATATACCAGCCACAGACAAGCTTAACATCAAGCCTATTGGTCCAATCACATGAAATATATCCCATTGATTCCTTACCAATAGTAATATTTGCCCTTTTTAAATCATAGGGGCTCTTTTTAATCTCAGCAACATTTTTTGTGCCAGATACAACAACATATCTACTACCCATTAAAGATCTTTTATTGATAGAATAAATCTTTTTCTTAGATTCCTTATCAACAACAGTATAGGAATCTAATCCTTTTCTTTTAAATTCAACAATCATTAAAATATCTCCTTGTAAAGATCAAGTGCAAAGCTTGTTCTTAAAGGCTTATCACACACAAGCTTATAAGAACGCTCTCCATTATCCTCACGTGAAGCTCTTAGATAGTAAATATCCTTATCACCATATAAATCATCTAATAATGTATATAGATAATACATATGTGAAACACTAACTACAGTAATATTTTTCTCATGTAATGCTCTTATAATATCAAACGCAATAGTCGAACCTTCACGCTCAGCTGTTGATTGGAATGATTCATTAAAAAGCATAAGTGACTCTCTTTTAATAGAAGATAGGATATCATCTAATCTTGAAAGCTCCTCATCAAGCTTTCCAGATTCCATACTCTTATCCTCTTCTTTATTAAAGTGAGTAAATATATCACTAAATGTGTTAGACTCAAATGACTTACCTGAAACAAATAATCCAAGCTGCATCATAATAATCGCTTGACCATATGAACGAAGGAATGTTGTCTTACCACCTTGATTTGCACCCGTGATAAACATAATACTTCTACCTTCGCTATCAAGAGTATTACCAACAACCTCTTTATCTGATTGCAAAGCAAGGGCTACATCATATAATCCATCACATTTAAACCTAGTCTCATTCTTAGGATAAGGCTTAGGTGTACAAATAGCAAGGCCCTTCTTCATAAGCTTATCATATAGGTTAATAGCACCTATATAGAATGCCATTTCCTCACGAGTCTTCTTTAAATATTCTACTATATCATTAACCAAATTACAAACAGAAGGCGCAACTGAAATAAGTGCCTCATCTGTAAAATGGTTATATGCTTCCTCGGATGTAGCTAAAGCCTTTGGATTTTCAATAGTCTTCGCATGCTTCCACTTTTTATCTTCCTTAATATCAAGCTCATATGTAGGAAGTATTGAAACCTTATTTCTAAGCTGTACTCCATTAGCTATAAGCTTTTTCTTTTCTTCCTTCATAGAAGAAACATCAGAATAAAGCTCTAGATTTGCTATATCAAGCTTATCATTTAATCCAGCCTTAACATAATATCCTTTAGGAAATTTAAGTTTATCAAACATCATATTAAGCTTTTCAATGTAGTCCATTGAGAATACATTTCTAAATCTATTAATATATCCCTTAAATCCTTCTGACTTAAAGCCTTCCTCATATTTTTCATAATATCTATTCATATTTTCTAAAGCCATTGTCAATCTTTTAGATATACGAATAGCTGACTGATATGATGCTGTGACATGCTTTGGCATCATTTCAAATCTTTCATTATAAAATTCTGTTAGAAGCTCATTAATGAATTGATATAGATTAATAACAACATCCTTATTTTTAATAAAATCCTTTAATATATCCTGACGATATTTAATAACTTTAGGATCCTGAGACATTAGATTTTTTGAATCAAGATAAATATCCTTAATATATTTATCATAAACACATAGGTGATTAATGATTGTGTCAAACCATAAATCCTTATAGCCTTCTAAAACCTCACCTCTAACATAATCCCTATCTGGGTATAGTAAATAAGACTTCATATTTATTCTACCCTCCTTATAATATCATCATATGATACATGATTCTTTGTAGCAATTGATTTAGCATAGGTATTAGAATTATCAAGCCTACGTAAAATCTCAAATGTACGAATAGATGGATTATCCTTATCAACAGTTGAACCCATAGATACTGTTGTTTCATTATATGAAGCAAGCTCCTCAATAAATGTAACAAATAGCATTCTACTCTTATGACTATTAACCATATCTATAACCTTTTTACCAAGAACAATTCCATCCTCTAGTGATGTAGAAGCAAATACCTCATTTAGAATAAATAATGAATTATCCTCAATTTTATCCATGATATTCTTAATTCTTATAAGCTCACTCTTAAGCTTACCATTAAGATTAGATGAATCCTCTTCTACCTCATACATTGTATAAATCCTATTAGCAATGCTAATTGATGCATCAACACCTGTAATAGGTACTCCTAGGGATGCAAGATAGAATGTTTGTCCAACATATCTACTAAATGTTGTTTTTCCACCTTGATTAGGACCTGATACTATAATTGCACTTTCACCCTTATCATATAAGAAATCATTTGTAATAATCTTATTACCCTTTACATAAAATTTTAAAGCAAGAGCTAAATCATATCCTTTATTACAATATGTCTTTTCCTCATTAATTTTAGGTAATGTAAAATTAAGTCCCATAGACTTAATTCTATTCATAACCTCAATATAGGCAATATAGAATTGGATATCGTTTGACATTTGGACAATATTCTCATCAATAAAGCCATCAAAATGCTTACTAAATAATTCTAAATGCTTAAATTCAACAGGATAATATTTAGAAAGCTCCTTATATATTTGTCCTACAAAATGCTCAGGAAGCATTCCATAATCTCTTGAGAATTGAATAGGGCTTTCTACCTTATACATAGAAATAACATCATTAATTTCATCACGAATTAATTTCTCATCCTCATCCTTTGAGATCTTTATAGAACCACCCTCAAACGCAAGGCGATATTTAACCTTCTTCATTTCCTCATTAATAAGTGCCATATCAGATATAACAAATTTTACTTTTTCACTATTAAGATAATCACTGATATAATCAACCATCATTTTAATAGCTCTAGAGCTATAATTTAAGTTCTTCATTGTATCAAGGAATTGATTTAATATTTCTAAAACATCCTCAATTTTCTTTTTTAAAAATATATTCTTATAAGCATTAAACTTAACAGTCTTTGACTCCTTAAGCTCACCCATCTTACGATTCATTGTGTAAGAAAAAAGATTTAACGCATCAAAAACTCTACTATCCTCTAAATCCTTAAAAACCTCTTGACGATATAAAATGTCATCCTTTATAGTTAAAGGCATATAAAAATAATCCTTAATATCAAAAAGCTTGGCCTTTCTAACTACCTCTTGGATAACATCATCAAGATTCAAATCATTAAATAATGGATCAGTGTAGCTATATTTATTAACTTTTTCTTCATTTATAAAAAGTATACTATTCATTAAATAACCACCATATCCATTATATCATAATTTTATTTATTTTAAATAAAAATAACTAGTGTATTAAAAAAGGCTATGCCTATTGCATAGCCCATATTACATATTATTAATTTCTTTCATCAGAATCTAAGTTTTTTGCAAGCTCCTTTTGCTCATTTACAAACTGCTCTGCATCCTTAGCCATCTTCTTTGTAGTGTGATAATTAGTTGGAGTTGCTTGTGATACAACAACCTGATTGAATGATAAATCAATACCAGCCTCAGTAAATACCATACGATATTCTCTAAGAAGATCACGTTGAACCTGATATCTATCCTCTTCCTTACATTTAGCAACTATTTTTACTGCAACGTTTGAATCTCCATATCCTGAAACTCCCTTATAGAAAGGTCCTTCAATAATAGCAGGAATCTTCTTCTTGAAATTCTCAAAATTATCCTTTAATAATCCCTCAACAACTACAACTGGTACATCATATGGGAATTCACAATCAACAGTAGCTAAGCTTAATTCTCTTGACATGTTAATAACATTTGAAATATTAGAATTATTAATAATCTTAATATTTCCAGCCATATCAAGAAGTCTTGTAGTTCTAATACCGATTTCTACAACTGTACCTCTAAAATCTCCAATTGAGACAATTTCTCCTATTGTATATTCATTTTCAAAAATGATAAACATACCAGCAACAACATCGGCAATTAGGCTTTGGCATCCAAGTCCTATTACAAGAGTAAGGATTCCAACAGATGCGAATATTGCAGTTGAATTAATTCCTACAGCCTGTAATATATAAATAATTAAAGCGATAGCACATCCATATTTAACAAGCCCATCAAGAAGAGTAAGGATTGTTTTAGCTCTATTACTCTTCTTCATTTGAGCATGGAATATAATTCTTATAAGGCTACATACTGTAAAAATAATTACAATATAAGCTATACTTCTAACAAGTGTTGGTAGATGTGTTTTAAATCTAGCCTTTACAGTTTTAGTATTTATTAAATTATCCTTAACCCATTCTCCTACAGCAGATGTAGGAGATGCGACTTCAACAATAATTAATGCCGCAAACACTAAAATAATTAATACGCACACAATAATTTCAGTTAATCTTATTATTTTTTTCTTATCCATTTCCTTTTCCTCCATTATACCTGAATCATATTTTTAACTGTTGTATAAACATATGCACCACTATATTGATACTTCATATATCCACTTTCCCCATCAAGAACTCCCACTAATATATTATTATTAGAATCTGCCACACTTGAATCAGTATTATTAACATAGATATATGATATTCCTTCAATAGATGTACCATCATTTATTAAATCATTAACCAAATATGCACATTCGCATATCTTAACAATTACATTTTCATATGATACAACTTCATTATTATATGTAATTGTAATACTTAGTGATTCTAAATTATCTGTCAATACAATAGATAATAAATTACCATCATATTCTTCATCATATGAATAGCTATAATTCATATTATCTTCATCATATGAACCACTATTTCTTGCAAGCATTGGGTTTATTTCAAGAGTACTTGTAGAATTATCGAATGATACATTAATATTTTCATTCATATTAATCTTATTTTCATCAAGCATTAATGAAATTGATCCACTACTATATGATCCTTCAGCAAGCGCTGTAAGATTTGCTTCTGATGTAAGAGTAATGTAGCCATCATCATAAGGATATATTACAACATCATACATCTTACCATCAATGTCTTTTCTTTCAACCTCATAAGCTACAACCATAATAGATGTATCTACTACATCCTTAAGGACTACTGTATTATTAGTCTTAGATAGATAGTAAGCCTCTTGTACATAACAGTTATTTCCTGATGCTGATGCTTCGTTTACTAAATATGCAAACACAACCTTATAAACCTCATCAGTATCTATATCAAACCTATAATATACATTTGCTGATATTATATTACCATCATCATCAAGATTATATGTTCTAACAGAGCTTTCTGGTATTGATGTTTCAGTAAACCTAGTATCTGTACTATAGCCAACAGGAATAGTATATGTAACCTTATCAGAGACTTCAGTAGTATAATACTTAACACTATAATCAAATGTATTACCTCTAATTGTTGCGCTATTATATCTATATCCATCAGATAATTCAAATGTACCTACCTCAGAATCATTTTCTAAAATACTTGCAGTCCAATTCATAACATTGACCTGCTCTCCTTCTATTGTAGGTATAACCTTATAATATAGCCTAGTTGAGTTAGAACTATCACTACCAATAATTGGCATAAGCATATAATCTAGGTCATATGATATATCAGGTGTTGTCTCTATAGTAACATTATTATATATGACACTAACATCCCTATTACTATCATGTAGGGTATAATTTAATCCTAAATTAAGCACTTTTGGATTTGTTATTGTACTAATTACCATATTTTTATTTTCTATATCCATTTCATATGTAACATTATCATATACAAATGTTCCAGAATCTATGGTATATACTGAATCATCTGTAAGATTATAATCAACTACATATTCAAGGTTAGAAGCCCTCTTATTCTCTATGGCAATTGATGTCATATCAAATAAATATGAATCTATTACCTTTCCATTATCATTTGATAGCTCAAATAAGATACTTTCAATTTCTTGTTCACTATCATATTCACCTTCAACGAATATTCTTGGCTCCTCACCATTAACTGTAGTAGATGTACCATCCTTATATGTTGTTGTCATAGACATATAAAGGCTATATTCACTATATTTTTCATATACAGCACCTTCACAAGATATATTATTATATGAAATACTGATTCCTGCTGATTCAATAAATCTAGGATCAAATGAAATTGAAGCTACCTCTTCAGTTTCATATGCTGTAATATGTCCATTTTCATTTTTCATTTGAGTTATACATAATACTGCGTTCTTATATGATAAATCGATATTTAATTTAACCTCACTATCTACTCCCTCATATGATGCGATTACTTCATCACCATCATATAGTTCTAATAGATAATAATCATTTATATCAGCTGAATTATCAAATCCTGTTTCAACTGTTAAAACTGTACCATCATAAACATCATATGTAGCATTATATAATACATTATATGATGCCTTATAAGGCTTTACAAAATCATCTGGATAATCTACTTCATATTCATATTCTCCAATTAATATTTCATTTCCCTTATAAGTTGTAAAGCATTTAAACCCTATTATTGTTTCATCTGCTACATCAGATATTGTATTTAAAAAATAAGAATCATTTATTTCGTAATCAGTATAATAAAGCTCCTTATCAAAATAAATCTCTAATCTGGTATTTGATGATTCCTTATTATAATCCGAAACATAAATATTATACATTACTGGATAAAATCCATTTTCATAATCAGGATTTACATCTATATCAAATGAAGCCTTAGGCTTTTTATCATTTGATGTAATAAATGATTTAGAATAGAATGTTTTATATCCATAATCTCCAAGATCAGCCTCAACCTCAAGTGTGTAATAAAGGCCTGGAGTTAGGTCAATTAATCTATTTGATATATTACCATCCTCACTAATTACCTCTTTAAAGGTATATGAATCATTTGATACCTTAACATCCCATGTATATGACATATCAAGATTTGTAACATTCATATCATATAAAACATAATTACATCCAACATCAAAGCTTACAAGATCTATATTAGGCTTTATATTTAAAACTAGCGCTGATGTAGCTATTACTGCCACAGCAGCAACTGTAATAACAGATGTAGCTACAAGAACTGCAGATGTTGATGTAACAGATGCAGAAGCTCCTGTAGAAGATGCGGCTGTTGTAGTAGTTGTTGATGTTGATGATGATGTTGTTGATGTTGAAGTTGTTGTTCCCCCATCAGCAACTCCCTCTTCTGCATCTTGGCTTTGCATTTTTTCAAGCCTATCAAGCCTTTCTCTTTCATCCTCAAGCCTTGTATTAGTATTATTATCTATGTAGCTACTATTATTCTCTTCACTTGTATTATAATTTTCAAAAGGTGATTGTGCAGCTTCTTTAACCTTATAATATTCTACGGCTTCAAATCTTTGATATTCATCAATTTCTTTATTTTCACCATATTCTAAATATTCATTATCCTTCATACTGCACCTCCCCCTTAAATATCTTTAAATCGTAAACTTTCTTTAATTATACAATTTTAAATCAAAAATACCAACTACTTATTATAAAAAAAATAGAAAAAAAGAAAAAACGATATCTAAAATTGCTTAGATATCGTATTCTGATATTTTTTATTCATTAAGCCATACTACCTAATAATGATATCAGTGCTGATGCATCAACATAATTAGCCTTTGCGACACTCTTAATTTTAACATCATCATTATAGCTTAAATCTAGATCTATACTTAAATCACTCTTACCAAATGTAATTGCAGTATTTTTAGGGTCAGAGAAATTATCTGCATCTAAATCTACCTCTTCAATTAATCCAGTCTTAGTATTTACCTTAATATCTACATCAAGCATAGCACTATATCCAAATAAGTTTGTACTCTCATCAGTAACAGTAATTGTTACTGTATTCTTTCCAACTGATGATATTGAAACATTATCTAATTCAGATGCATCACTTGCCTCTAGCTCAGTTAATGAAACAATTCTTCCTACTGTAGGAACAGTTCCCTCTGCTTGTCCAAATATAGATGCTAATATATAGCATGTGAAAGCATCCTTAAAGATTTCCTTACTATCTAAATAAAAATCCTCATTAGTTCCAATTAACGTTTTGATTGCATTATACTTTTTTTGTTCATCGCTTGATAGTCCATTAATATTAACCTTTTCTAGGTGAGTATATATTCCCTCAATATCCTTATATGTATTCTTATATAATGTCACATCTAGATCAACAGCCTTCTCCTCTGTTTCTTTCTTATAATTTACATTTCCATCAACACTTAAATAACCTGTTAAATAAGCAAATTGCTCATGGAATTTTTCAATGTATTCACTAGATGTCAAATCATATGGATTAATTGATGAGAACTTTGCTTCATTAAAACTTAATTGTGCATAAGCATCCATATCAATGTCATAGCTTTCATATATTGTTCCATCGCTATACTTTCCCACAATATCTGCATCAATATCTGCATCTAATGCAATTCTTTCGAATGGATCATCATTTTGAATTGATGCAAGGCTTGTTACGACCTTTAATACCTCTTGCCCATCCTTTGTAGTCTTTACAGTGTATGTTTCTCCATTAGCATCAACTAGCTCTGCCTTTTTATCATCGCATGAAGCTAATCCCACAGCAGCTACTAACGCTATTAAAGATACTCCTAAAAATCTCTTTTTCATATTATCGCCTCCATATAATATACTATACTTTAATTATATTATATTACATTTCTCGGAAAAAATAAAGTTTTTACGCCTAATGTATAAGCAAAAAAGCCATGTCTAATAAATAATATGATATCTCTAAAGCAGACAAATAAAATTGAAGAATATATATTTAATTACAATAATTGGAGATTACAAAAGAAATTGGGCACAACACCTAATAAATATTGGTATTATGCCCAAATTCCTTCAAATCTTATTTTTATTATTTTTCTAGCACTTCAGATATTATTAATTTTCCATCAAAAATTGTTTTATATAATTCTTCCTTTGGCATTGGCTTACCAAATAAATATCCTTGAAGTCTTAAGCAACCTATTTCTTTTAAAAACTTTGCCTGCTCAGCTGTTTCTACTCCTTCAGTTAAAGTTTTCATTCCAAGCTTATTTGATAAGTCTATAACACTATTTAATATATCCTTAGCCTTTTGATTTCCTTCAAAATTAGATAAGAATTTCATATCTATTTTTACAACATCAAATGTATAATCCTTCAATACATTTAAAGATGAATATCCTGAACCAAAATCATCTAACCATACAGCATATCCCTCGGCTCTTAATTGATTAATTGTATCATTTAATTTTGACACATTATCTGTTAAGGCACTTTCTGTAATCTCTACATGTATAAACCTCTTATCAATATTATATTTTTTAATAAGACCATCTATTACAGCAAAGGCATCCATCAATTCAAAATCTAATCTTGAGAAATTTAATGATACTGGAACTATAGGCTTATTATTAGCCAATGATTCATTTAAATCCTTACATACCTGTTCCCAAAGACAGCTATCTAGCTTATGAATTAATCTATAATCCTCTAATACTGGTATAAACTCTGATGGATATATAAATCCATATGTTGGATCAATCCATCTTACTAGCGCTTCTACTCCACATAGCTTCTTTGTATCACTAAATACAACAGGCTGATAATATGGAACTATCCATCCATTCTTAATGGCATTATCTAAATTATTGATAATATATTGCCTCTTATGATAATTTGAATCCATTTGATAATCATATATTGCATAATTCTTATCAAATCTATTCTTACACATTCCACAAGCATATCTAGCCTTATCTACTGCTCTATTAGGCTTTTCATTAAGCTCTGGTATATAGCTTCCAACCTTTAATATAAGCTTTAACTCATTATCATACATTCTAAGCTTTTCACTAATATTATTAATATGATTCTCTAAATCTTCATTTTTTGTGAATACAACAAAATGGTCATCGCCTTGTCTTGCAGTAATACCATCTTTAAACTCTTCCTTAATTGCCAATCCAATTGATTTTAAAAGACCATCTCCAAATTCAAATGTTCTTTTATCATTATAAGTTTTGAAGTTTTCAATATTTAAGAAAAGATATATATGTCCTACAATGCTATTATGATCTAACTTTTGATGCTTTAGAATTTCCTTACAAAAATTATGAAAATTATTTATGCTTGTAAGCTCATCATAATTAGCAATATATTCTAGATTCATATCCTTATTAGCTTCTCTTATACGCTGCTGATAAATAGATATCGCAATCATTGTTAGTGAAACTAAGAATGTTATATAATTGACTCTATCACCCTCAAGAAATTCTCTTCCATCAAATGATTGGAGCATATAATCAAAGATAATAAATATTGTAATATTCATTAGAATTGATATATATGGCTTCCAAATCAATAGACATGTTACAAATATAACCATTGTAAGGAAGCAGGTAATCATATAATACTTATCTAGGTTATCTGCTGTATGTGCAAAATCTGAATATCCAATTTTTAATCCAAAGATTAAGCATAATGCCGCAAATGATGTGATAACTATTACTGATAATAGATTCTTAGCTTTAAGAATAAAGCTTGAATACATTGTACTTATAAATATAGCTACTCCTAGTACAAAAATTGCAATATACATTAATATTGTAGTCCACTTACCTATATTATCAGTTGGAATCTTTTGTGGTATAAGCATAAAAATCCAAAGAATACATAAAACTGATACTATAATTGAGGCAATATCATATTTCTTAGTTTTAGTATAGGCATTCTTCTTTATAAATGATATTGCGTATACTAAAACTGCAACAGCCGCAATTATAAATAACAAATAAAAGGATATGGAATTGAATACATATTCAAAATGTCCAGAATATCCCCACTTATTATAATAATAATCAAAGAATTGTGATTTAGTAAATCCAGCCTCATGGAAGGCTTTATATTTTACGCTATCATATGACAAAAATTTCCCTACATGCTTTACAAACTGTCTAATTATCATCCATATCTCAAGTACTATAATAATAGCTGCCATATAAATACTACTTCTTATATTAGCCTCATGGAAATAATTTCTTACATATTTAGGATTCTTTTTGAAACCAAATAGGTCAACAATAAAATCTTTAAATTTTTTTAACGCATTCATATTGATCTCTCCTCTCTCAAAAGAAATCATTTTGTATATATAATTATTATCTAATATTTTTACAATAAATAAAAGATATTTTCTAAAAATAATTAAAAAAAGGCACTGTATAGCGAAGAAAGTGCCTCTTTAGTATTAATTAGAAAACTTGAACCTCTCATAACTATGAAGTCATAAGATTCTCACTTCATAGTCCTTTGGGCCAAAGGTCTCTTACATGGACTCCATGAGCTTAAATTCCGGTAGTTCCTACCGTACTATTTATTATTTAATTGTGTGCTATTCCATAATTTAATATATTTATTGCCGCATTATAGTCTCTATCTATAATTAACTTGCAGTGTGGACATTTATATATTTCACTTGCTAATACTTTATATGTCTTACCACATACACTACATGTTTGACTTGATGCATAATATCTATCTATCTTTTTTAATTCTTTTCCATAATGCTTACATTTATATTCAAGTATTGTTGTTATTTTTCCTAATGATGATGTGAGCATTTTTCTTTTATGCTTTTTTAGTTTTTGTTTAGATAATAAATCCTTTATATCTAAATCTTCCATATAGATAATATCATATTTAGTAACTATGGCTTTCGTTGCTTTATGAATATTATCTAACATGTAATTTCCTTTATATTGATATATCTTAGCTAATTTCTTTCTTTGCTTATTCCAATTACTAGAATGCAATTTACATCTAGATAATTTCTTTTGTTCCTTTTTTATTTTATTATTTATTCTATCTATATCTAATTCAGATATATATTTATTATTATCACTTGTTGTAATTAGTTTTCTTACTCCTAAATCTATTCCAACACTATTTCCTGTTTTTAATAACATTTCAGTTTCTGCTTCATATATTATTGATGCTTCATATATACCACTTTTTAATAATTTTACTGTTACATTTACTATTTTATGATTCTTTATATTTTTATTATATTTACATTTAACGATACCCAATTTTGGAAGTTTTATTCCTTTATCATATAATTCAATATTTTTATTTGTATAATTTGTTCTATACGATTGTAAATTATGCTTTTTCTTAAAAACTGGTTCTTTAGCTCTTTTTGAAAAGAAATTAGAATATGCTACACTTAAATTCTTTAAAGAATTTTGTAATGCGAATTTATCTGCATCTTTCAAAAAATTAGTTTCTTCACTATTTTTAAGTTCAGTTAATAATCTACTCCAATTTGTATATTTATAATCTTTATTTTCTTTTGAATAATTTAAAAAATAATTATATACAAATCTTGTGTGACCAAAGATTATATTTAAAATATTAATTTGTTTATTATCAGGATACAATCTAATCTTTAGCCCTTTTTGCATCTTCCTCACCTTGGTTTTGTATATATTTTTTTATATTATCCATTACATTATCACTAGCAGTAGCTATATAGTACGAAGGACTCCATATATGTCCTCCATATAATAGTTTACTTAATTCATTTTTATGCTTACTATTTAAAAGTCTTGCTGATACACCTTTTAATGTTTTCATCACTACAGGAATAGAATCCTGTGGTGATAATCCTAATAACATATGGACATGATCTTTATCCGTATTAATTTCAACAAGCTCATAATTATTGTTTTTACAAATATTAGTAATAATGTCTATAAAATCATCTTTGATATCATCTACTAATATTTTATGTCTATATTTAACACACCAAACAATATGATAATATAAATCATAAACATAACCTCTACCGTGTTTCATAATGTGAATACCTCTAAATATATTATACCATTTTTAATGACATATGCATAGTAAAAAATATATGTTATATACTTTAGTATATACTTTGAGAAAAATCATTGACATATGCAATATTATTTTATATTTTTTATTAATTTTTATAAAAAATGATATAAAAAGAGCCTGATACCAAGTGTATCAAGCCCTGCATCTTATGATTGTAATACCAAAAGAATTCTATTCTCAGCTACTATAGGAGCCATAGATGAATCATATTCTATTGGATATACAATACAATCCTTATATTTTTCATTAATCCTTCTTATTATTCCTTTACTACAAACATGAGATACCATGCATCCAAAAGGCAGTGCTATAAGTATCTTCTTATAGCTTTTTTCAATCAATCCCATCATTTCACAAGACACTAGCCATCCATCTGCTGTTGAAGTTTTAAAATCTAATATATGATCCCCTCTATTTCTTAATTCCTTATAATTAAAAAATAGAAAGCCTGCCTTTTTTAATGGCTTTGATATCAAAGATTGCTTTTTATTAAGATAGTGCATAATAATTCCTCTAATAAAAGAGAATATTTTTAAATGATGCTTATCCAAAAACTCTGATACAGATGTATCTGCTACATATAAGCAATATGTAGTAAATCCTGACATAAAATAATTGGCATTATTTTTCTTTAAAAAATCCTCTAAATTATTATTGCCAAGCTTACAGGATTTTATATATATTTCTCCTACAACGCCTATTTTATTATCACTTATTTCTTTAGTTTCAATTTTAGAGAAATCATCAATTATTTCTCCTACTATCTTTTTTATTTTTCTCTTCTTAATATTCTTATTATTTGCAATATCCCCTGAAAGCTTCTTATTCCATCTACTATATAAGCTATCACATTCACCAGCAGTTTTTTCTGAAGCCCTTATATTCAAATATAAGGCTTGTAACAAATCACCATATAACGCAGCCGCAATTAACGAATATCCAAGCCTTAGACTTAATTTAAAGCCCTTATGCTTTTCTTTTCCACTAAGGTTTAAGCTTATTACCGGAACCTCACCAAATCCGGCCTTATCTAAGGCTTTCTTTATAACATAATAATAATTAGGCGCTCTACATGCTCCTCCAGCCTGAGGAATTAAAAAGGCTGTTGTTTTTGGATCATATATTCCATGCTTTAAGGCTGAAATCAGTTGCCCTGTTATTAATATACAAGGTAAGCACATATCATTATTACAATATAAAAGGCCAATTTCCTTAATATCTGGATTCTTATAATCTAATACCTCCATCTTGTATTTGCAATTATGGAAGGCCGCAGCTATTAAATCAAAATGATATTCCATCATTTCAGGCAATAATATAGTATGAGTTTTTCTCATTTCTTTAGTATACAATGCTGTCATATTTTTTCTCCATTAATTATTTTAATTATACCATATTTTAAGTATAAAAAAACTAGAGATTCCATCTCTAGCTTATAATACCTTCTCACAAAATTGCATAGTATCAGTACCATTAATAGCAGTTGTAATAACACTATATCCAAGCTTCTTATATAAATTAACTGAATATACATTAACATCTCTTGTAAGTAGACGTATAGATGAATATCCAAGTGTTTCTACATATCTTAATATAGCTTCAGCATGTCCCATTCTTCTATATGAAGGATGTGACATAACCCTTTGAATTAAAACCGGATTCTTATGATCATTATACAAATCCTCATTATGATCTACTACATTAGGATAATATACAAGAAAAGCTATTACATGATTACCATCGTCAAATACTATACTATTTCCTGATTCTATATCCTCTTTTATTAAATCTGCTGTTGGATATGTATCATCCCAAATATGAAGACCTCTTTTCTTCATATCCTCCTTACATAGCTTAAGCATTTCTAATATATCACTTAAATCATCTAAAGTTCCATATCTAACCATGTAGCATCCTCCATTCAATATGGTTATTATATCATATTAGTTTAAAATGACTACATATAAATTTAATTATTTGTTTTATCTACTATCTCTTTTATTATATATAGGCCATCTACATATTTTATATCTAAATATAATAATGCTATTCTATCATCATTTCTTTTAAAGGAATATAATCCATTAAAATCAGCTTCCTTAAAGGATTCAATAAATCTTTTATCTATAGCACTATAATCTAAATGATTTAAACACTTATTTTTATAATCCCAATCCTCATACCCTAAAGCCTCTGTAAAGGCCTTTTCCATATATATTAGGTTAACATTATTATCTACTCTTAGAGCAGGCTTATTATATGCTTTTACGCTATCTGGGATTATAAAAACATTTGGAAAGAATATTCTATTAATGTAGTCAATATCTTTTACAGTATATATTAATATATCATATATTAGTCCATCTTCATTAGTTATAGCTCTAATGAAGTAGCAATTATCACATACACTTACAATATATTTATATTCATGATGATACTCACCAATTTCAGTTACTCTTTCATTTAATATTTTATAGCTATCATATTTTTTTAATATTCCAATTTTATCATTGTATCCAACAAATGATACTCTATCGAAGGAAAAATAAAGATTAATAAAGCTATCTCTTCTTATTTCATAATCCTTTACAAAAAGCATATCTAGTATCATACTAATACCTACTTTCTTTTCTATTTATTTTTCTATAAAGCACCTCTTCATCATAATGCATATGGTATTTAAGTGGTCTAAAAAGCCCAAATAGTTTAAAACGGCCACATACATTAGTTCTATTAATTTTAATAAATCCAAATATTCTAGGTACGACATATGTTACAATATCGCTTCTATTGCAGAACAGATGATAATCGTAGCAGCATGATCTTAAATACTTTTTTGTTTTTCTTCTATTAAATATATTAGTTTTAAATAAGTTTACGGATCCAAAAGTAAACAAATGCGTTTTGATACCTAAATTATAATTTAAATCCTGAACGCATAGCTGTGCCATCGCAGAACCAAGTGACCATCCAACAACCTCTACCTCTGCTTCTTTATGAAGTTCCAATAATCTCTTTACCCCATCTCGTATAAAGTGCTTCATCACCTTATACATTGCAGCCCATGATTTATGAACCTTTAATGTGATTTTTTTATTGTTCCATTTAAATGAATCATAATATTTTGGAATAAAAATAAAATTAGTTACCCAATCTGGTAAATCCTTAGTCCCCTGAAAATGAACCTGTATCACATTTCTTTCATCATCATAATTAATTTCGTAATTGGCATGAGTTTTTACACCCTTCCATTCGTATGACACCTCATTATATTTCATTTCAAACCTTTTTGTATCCTTATTATTTTGATTATTTGTTGTATCAATGAAATATTGGTGATATGGTAATCTCTTATAATTAATTGTTCCCATTACAAACCTCCCAAACTATTTTAATTATAGCATATTAATATAATAATTAAAAATAGCTATTAAGGCATATTATATAATTGTATTTTTCAATTCCTTTTTTAAAATAATTAGAGCTCTAATTATAGCTATAGTGCATAATAATATATTCAATGAATTAAAAATGAATATTGGATAAAGCTTAACAATAATACCATATAATCCCCATGCCACTGCGTTTACCATTAAAAAGATTTTTAATATAATTTCAGCCTTTATAGGTCCAACAGGTAGGACAAATGCTAATATTACTCCTAAAGAATATATAAAAGATCCTATAATTGGAAGGTATCCATACCAAACCCCATTGCTTAGTATTATATTAAAAACTATACCAATTACTGAAGCTATGATTGAAATAATAATCGTTATAATAAGTTTCAACTTTAAGGCATCGTCCTTAACAAATAAAAAAATAGTATTTCTAAGTAGGCTTGCGACCTCTTGAACAATGCCAGTATAGGCTTCCATCATATATTCAGATATACTTGATATCATATGATTTGATGATTGAAATAATAATATCTTTCTTTTTGATTTTAATAATGTTGATAATGTAAATAATGTGTTTCCGATAAATGAAAGGATATTTGCGATAACTAAAACTGTAGACATACTTCTCTCCTAAAAATTATTAAATACAGATGCCATTTTATATCCTTTTATTTTTAAGCACAATAGATTATTTAATTAGTCATAAAAGAATAGATTATTGTTATAATTATTCTGCTAATAATTCTAGTGTTTTAGATACATAATATTTAAAATTATGTTTATTGCAATAATCATAGATTTTATTAATTAACGCATTATCCTTACTGTATTCAAGTAGATACACATCTCCATAATTACTGTCTACAAACTCTACATATTCCATAAAATACTTTGTTTCATCCTTATCATTTTTTGTAAATGAATCTACCTTATCCCAATTAATCTTAGAGAATACTGTTTCCTGGTTTACTCCTGACATAATATCTGTAATATTATTATATCTTTCATAATATTCCATAACATATTCATCCCCACCATTAATAAGTGTATATGTCATTTTTTTTAATTCTTTTAAAATATATGCTAAACCATTAAAAATATCATCATTTTTATAATTATAATAAACATCTACATTATCAATAAAAAAGCCATCTATGCCCTTATTTAATATAGTATATGCTAGATTGTTTATAACAAAGTCTTGCCAGTCTTTATTTGAAACATCTATCCATCTCTCTTCATACCAGTTTTCGTAATCACCTAGTGTTAAATCTTTATAATCATCATAATAATCTCTAAAATTCTCTATAGAACCTACATTTAAATAACTATATATTACTTTACCTTTAGATTTCATATAAGCTATTTCATTATTTGTAAAATATTGAGCATCAATAACAATTTCATCATATTGAAGCATATAATCAATATCCTCATTTGAAGCACCTAAAAAGACTCCATAGGAAGTCTCATTATATATTTGTTCTTCTTCAGTATTATTAGATGAACATGATATTAATAATAGAACAATAATTGTTAATAATAGAATCATTCTTTTCATACAATTTAAACCTCAAACTATTATATCATATTTAAAATACTGTATTCATAATAAAAAGGGATTCAAATTAATGAATCCCTCCTAAATTATTAATTTATTGGTATAAAGCTAATTATTAAATCACTTTCTAATGTAAATGGTCCTAAACCTTCAGTATTTGATATATTATTATCATACATTGTTTTACCATTTGCATCTGTTATAGTAAATTCAATTGTTCTGTTCTTTTTATCAAATAAATCAATTGTAAATGATGTACCTTGTTTAATTGGTATATCAAAACCTAATGCATGGTTACCATCTTTTATGATGACTTCTACCCCATCATCAAATTTTTCTCCTTTCGTGATTTTATATGTATAATCACATTGTACTAAAGATAATAATATAGTTTCTCCACTAACAATAGCTTTTAAACGTAATATAGCATTCCTAGATACTTCGATATTATTATTTTCACCTTGTCCAAAGCCTTCAAATGCATTAAGTCCATCTACATCAGAGTAACCATATCCACCATTATTAATATCCCAAGATTGATTTGCAACAATCTTAAATTCATTATCAGGTTCTACATTAAATGTAGCAAAGTATGCGCCTTCATTACTATCATATTCAAAAGGCATTACATTATATTCTAAATCCCAACCATATAAACCTATTATTCCAACACTTGTTATTTCGATTTTTTCCCTTTCTTTAATCTCATAATGAAGTGTAAATATATCGTTTGAATAATCGAATATTAAATATAATTCTTGAGTATCATCATATTTTCTTTTTAATCGTATCCAATAATTTTGAGTTTCAACTTCACTAAATCCTGCAGCTTTAAGTGTATCTATATAAGTTGAAGCATCATATAGATTAGAGTCATGGATAGCTAAATATTTTGTACTACTATTATATTTAAATCGACCTTTTTCGGTTTTATATTCAGGAATTTTTAAATCAGATAATTCTTTAGGGAAACCTTCATCATCTGTAGTTGGAGTATATTGATAATCATGATAAATAAATTCAATATTACCTCTAACATCGTAATTAGCATCCACAGGAATAATATAGAAATGATCCTCAACATCATTAGATGTTATATTATTTGCAGCTATTAACTTAGAATAAGCATCTGCAATAGAATCATCTAAATCAACCTTAATTACATCATATGTTTCATTGCTATTTATCCTTTTAGCTGTAAAATAATAATCTAAAGTTTGTCTATCAGGAATTTCTTGTAATTGTCCATCTTTATCCCTATAATACAATTTTGTATTTATATGCGTTAGACTATTAACATCATAAAATCCTGCGACTAAATGTTCAATTAAGGTAGTATCATTTACCTCATACCCTGAAATAATATTTCCATCTACATCATATAATGCAATTTCTACTGGAGTATATCCAGAACCACCACCACTAATTTCTCCTCCATCAACAAGTGCATATATTAAATCAAATCCAAAGATTTTACTAAATGATGAATAAATAGATTCTAAAGCATCATTTTGCTCACCTGTAATATTAAAGAATGCATCATCATTAATATCTGTATTATTTAAACCTAAGCCTTCAAAATAAGCAGTTCCTAATGTCGCAGCCTTTGCATCAGTCATTTGATGAACTTTTCTTTGCTTTCCATCATAAAACCATCTAGAAGTACCAATTCTAAATTCGATATTTTCATCTAAGTATGATTGGAAAGTTTGATGATTATTATCCTTAATCAATTTAATATCTGATTCAATATCAAACTTTCTCCATTCCTTAATTGCATTATCAACTACTTCTACATAATCATATTCATATGTACACACATTCCTATATGACAATTCTTTTTCATTGTTTGCAGTATACATAGTTAATTTATAATTTGGGCTTGTTTTTTCCATATCATAATCAAGTATAAGATAACAATACCATTTAGTGTTATAACTATCATTTCCCTTAATAAGCGTGATATCAAATGAAACATCTGCAGTTATTAAATCATCTGTAGATATTTTAATATCAATCGCAAGACCAAATTCATAGCTAACTAAATATGCACTATCTTTAGAATCAGCTTTTACTTCACCAGTTTCTAAATCAAGATATATTTGACCAGTGATTGTATCAAAATACTTATTATCAAATGTAAAATCATCACCAATTTTTTCATAAATGGCTTTTAGACATTGGAATTGTATCATTGGTGGTTGATCATATTCTAAACCATCAATTCCATCTTCCATAATATCACCATTAACATATACAGCTTTAATTTGATCAAGAGTATTTGATGAAATGTCTACTGCATTTAATATAGAGTTTTTAACATTTCTATTATTTGAATTTGTAATAATTTTCTTTTTCTTAAAACTCTTCTCAACTCCGTTAAAAGCATATGTTACCTTATCATGCTCATTTGTAGGTAGTTTTGTTTTAGTACTACCACCACAAGCAACAAGTAATAAAGTAAATGTTAAGATAAAAAAAGTTAAAAAATACTTAAAAGACTTTTTCATATTATCCCCTCCTTAAGACAAAAAATGGACCTAGACACCTAGCTCCATTTAAATTTAGTATACATATATAATACCACATGTTCTAATATTATTTCGAGCAAGGTACATATCTTTCTACTTATATTTTACAATATTTATATATATTATGCAAATTCACTATTTTTTCCAAGTTCCATTTTCATACAAAAAAGCAGGGTGAAGAAGTCCTACTTAATATGTCTTTTTGCAATTATAATAATCAAACAATTAACGCTTAGAGAAACGGACAGCGTTAAAATTTGGCTTAACTACGCGGTTTTTTCAATGTCTTGTTAGTTACTTGTTAGTTACGACACAATTATTATATAGTATTTTTTCAAGAAAATCTAGTCTTCTATTTTTTAAAATCATTAAAGAAATCAGCAAACATTTCGCCTAATGTTGCATTATCTGATTTAGGCATACTTTCTTTTTTCGTAGATTGACCTTTGTTTAATGCTCTAAGTGTTTTTTTATCTTTGATGATAGCATCTTCTCTATACAAGCAATCAAACGATACCATTGGCATATTATCCAACTCTTCTTCATTCGTATTTAACATATCCAAAAACTCTTTAAAAGATAATATTTTTATATTTGAACCATTTTTAATGGCTTCATTAACATATCTTGATTTTGAACATGCACGAATAGTTCCATCTTCATTTAAAATATCATATGTAACAAAGTAATCAGCAAGACTAGCTTTCATAACATAAATAGCACCTAAATTAGATAGCATTTGAACTATATTAAGCATTTGTTTATAATGATTTTCCTCATAATTAATTGAAATTGAAAACTTAATTTCTTTTAAAACTTGCTCAATTTCCTTCGTAGGACTAACATTATCTAAGAACTGCAAGAAACGAATTTTGTTATCGTTATGCCCATACATACGATTATTTCCTTCTTCAGAAAGTGATTCTTTTAATTTTTCTTCCCTCTTCTTTTGATTTCTTGCGATTGACTCAACAACATAATTAGAGTTTTGATTTTTTAATTCGGGACATAATGTAATTAAATCTTCTAAAGATAAATCTAATGATTCTAGCATTCCTTTCAATTCAAGCATTGTATTATAAGCATCAGCTTCAGCATCATGGGTTTTGGCATCACCTTGAATACCTAGATTATCAAGGATTTCTGTCACTGATACATCTCTTTTAATACTAGAATATTCCTTATATAATTGTTTAATATCATAAAATGCGAAGTCTATGCTTGATAATTCATATCGTTTACAGTCATCATTAAGTGCTTTTGCATCACCATCTAGGGAATGGCCAAATATATAATCAACAGAATTAATTAAATCATAAATATCATCATAATATTCGTCAAATCTCGGTGATTTTTCATATACATATATTGGTCTGGTCAATATAGTTTTAACTACTCTCCAATCCCAATCTCTTCTATTAATGTATGGGTCTATTATGAAATTTCCTTTTTTAATAATATCAAATTTTTCGTTTGTGACTACATACCCGAATTCACAAATCTTACATACTCCACCTTTTGATGAAGCATATTCCAAATCAAATATTAAGTATTTAATATTCACCACTCCCTTATGATAGTGTTATTTGTTAGTTACTAATGACTATTTACATAATCTTCAATAGCATCTAAAAACTCTTTTGCAGATATTTTTTCAAGATTGAGTTCATTCTTTAATTTATCAAAAGCAGCGATTCTCTTTTGATAATAATCTACGGCCTTTGCTTCATTTCCAGGAGCAAATTGTATCTTATTGTATTCTTTTACAGAAAGATTACCATCAATCTTTAATGTTTTATAGAAATAAGATTTAGCATGCATTATTATGCTTTGTTCCACAAACCTAACATAATCTTTTTCTGTACATTCCATATATCTAATTTCAATAAGCTTATCAATTCCATTATAAAGATTCTTTTCATCTTCAATAATCTTTTTAACGTCATCTTCTGATTCAACAGCGACCAAGTATTGACCGCTACCATTTTCATATAATTCTTCAATTGTATAGTACTTCATTATTCCTCCTCGATCTTTTTAAATTTATTCAACAAATCTAATGGATTTCCTTTCTTATATACATTATGTGAAATATTACTAACTGCATTATAACATTGTGGTATATCTTCTTTTTTGACTCTTATTGCTAAAATTACTGCAGATGCAACTAAAGCAACTGCACCACCAATTCCCAAAATTTGATTTCCTGTAATCATATTTTTTTCCTCCTTATAATTACATATTTTTGAATAATCTATCAGAAGTATCAGGGCCTTTACCATTTGAAATAGTATGTTGTTTTGCCCCAATGAATGATCTTCCAGATATTCTTGTTGCGTAGATTGGATGAATATAATCAACACTAAACTTACTAGAAATTACATTAGTAGCGATTATTGTCTTATATCCATTCATCTTAGAGATAATTTCCTTCATTGACCTACCAGAATTAATAACACCATCCACAAGAATAACTTGCTTATTCTTATAATTTGGATTTCCATAAAACTCTTTTTCAAACTTTTCGATTGATGAATCATCATAGAATATTTCAGAACAATCAAAGTAATCAACAATTCCTTGACCGAAGCATAAACCACTTCTCATCATAATGATTACAACAAATTCAGATGTTGGATAATCAGCTTTAATTAATTTTGCTACCTCAGTTCCTAAATCATAATGAGCTTTTCTAAGCTTATATCCTTCAATTCCTGAATCACTCTTACATATTTTGATGTTTTCTATTGATTCGTTTGATAATGGAGCTAATGTTCTTATACTATCAATAGAATTATCAGTATATACATCATCATATAGAACTGATGAATATCCTAACTGATGAATTCTCGGATTTTCAACTAATAACTTCTTAATGTTATCTCTCTTTCCTTTATTTGCAATTATGTATGATTTGTTTGCAAATCTTAGCATTAGACTATCTAGCATTGAATCTCCAATAGCAATGACATATTTTCCTTTTTCTTGAAGAGCCTTTAATACAAAGTATTTAACAAACTTAGACATTATTAAGTTTGAATCTAACACATCAGCATTAAGGCCTTCACCATTTAATAATTCTTGCCACAAGCTACTGTTACCCGCAGTAATTGCAAGAACCTTAGTATTAAATTTTGTTTTTAAATCTGTTATTAATTCTTTGTTTAGAGTAATATTATTCTTAATCAATGTAGGATCACATTTATAACCATTAACAATATCACCATCGCTTAAGAAATATTTAGCTTCTAAAGCTTGGTAATTTGTATATCTATCATACTTATAGATTTCCTTTAATCTAGAACCATCTTTATTAGTCAATTTTAACCATGTATCGGTAGTATCTTCATATGATAATGTCTTATCACAGTCTGTTAAAATAATAGAACTGTATCCATCAAGATTGATTTTTTCTAACATTCTTGCAGCTTTTAATTTTGAATCATATTCACCAGTAATAACGCCTAGAACATATTTAATGCCTAAGTCGTTCTCATATTTAATAACATGAAGTTCTTTATCTATAGCTAATAAATCATCTGTCATATTGTCCACTTCATAATTTTTCCATTTTATAATATCTTCTCTCGTGAAGACATCATTTTTCTTGTCACCTTCAGATAATCTCATCCTGTTAACTATATCATCAGGATTAGAATCTAAATAAAAGAAATAATCATAAAAATTTAAATCATATTCAGTGAAAACTTTATTAAATTCCATATCATCTTTATAAAAAGCATAATGTCCATCAACTATAATTGAGCCTTTTTCTTTTTCTATGTCATTTACTCTAACAACAAATTCTTTTCTGACATTACCTTTTTCTAGTTCTGACAAAGACTTGAAATCCTTTTTATAAATTTCAATGGCTATTTCCTTTAGAAATGTAGAACCATTTACATGATATAATTTTGAATTAATTTCTTTTGAATTATCGAAGGCTTTAATTAAATCATTGATGAAATAATCTTTGCCACTTCTTGATACTCCATACACTGCTATCTTCATTATGACACCTACTTTAACACAATTTTAGTTACAACATTCAAGTTGTTTTCTTTTATAATCTTCTCAACTTTATCAAGTTGAAAATCACATACTCGTTGTGGTTGATGTGCATCTGTTCCAAGCACGACCTTTACATCTTTATATTGGCCTACAATATTCCAAAATTCTTTTCTTGGATACATCAATCTTCTATTTCTTTTGTTAGCTTTCCAGTAATCACTAGTGTTTATTTCTAAATAAACATCATATTTTATTGCTGCCTCAATGATTCTTCTAGATACTTCTTCACACTTGTCAGTAAAGTCTTCTACTTTATCCATGAAGAAATCAGGGTGAGCTAGAATTGTAAATAATCCTGATTTCATTCCATTTATGCAAGCTTCAGCATAAACATCTAAGTCATCGTATGTCAATTTTCTGTATTCATTTTTTGATACAACATACTTCTTAGTGAAATCATATAATGTAGAATCTTTAAATACATGGTGCATTCCGATAATTAAATAATCCATTTTAAATCTTATCTTTTCAATAAAATCTTTATTTGTTTCATCATATTCACATTCAAATCCAGATAATAATTTTATATTAGGAAACATCTTTTTGGCTTGTTCTATATCATTTAGATATTGATCAATTTCGGAATAATCCATTCTGCTTTCCCTTCCGGGTTGAATGTTAGCATTATTCTTATTTGCGTTGATCATAATGTCTTTATAATAATCACTATTCAGAAATGACTCTTCAAATGGTATATGACACGTAAAACCTAATTCTTGCACGTTAGCTTTAACTGCATTTTTTACATATTCAGATATATTTCCTTCTCCATGCTTACAATACTTTGCATGAGTATGATAATTATTCATTTCGTCCCTCCACATTTTCTATGTAGTAGCATTTACCGTCTTCTACTGGTTTCATTTGATTAACATTTTTTTCAACTTCAAATAGATTAGAATCAAATGAACCAAGTAAGTATTTATCATTCTTATAAAATCTGCCACATGGATATATTCCTTCAGGTGTAATAAAGATATTAGTTCTTCCTACACCACATAATCTTCCATACATTGTACAGTCATAACACTTTTCTTTTCTAAATTGTCTAGACTTCATTCCTTTAGATTCAGCATAATCCATGAAATCTTTAAACTGTTCATCAGATATATATAAATCTTTTTCAAAATATCCAACCAACTTTGAGAATGTTACATCATATAAATTATGCTTTTGAAAAAATTCAATCAATTTTTCTTTGTTTTGATATGATAATAGATTAACAGTTGCATTAATCGAAGGCATTTCTCCAAATATTAAATAATAAGTATTAATAGCTAATGCTGTGTTATCATAAAGCATTCTTCCAACATTATGTAATTCTTTATATCCATCTAATGAAAAACACACTTTTATTAAATCCTTATATTTATATAATTCTTCAATCTTTCTTTCATTAAGTAATGTTCCATTAGTTATAGTGTATATATTAAATTCGTTGTACTTGTTTTCAACAATATGATTTAAAATTTCAATTATAGTGCTGAATTTCAACATTGGTTCACCCGAACCAACTATTCCTAATTTAAACTTCTCCAGATGATTTTGTTTGCAATAATCATGAATGTTATCTACAATAGTTTTTAAATCGTCAATACTAAATTCAGAATAATTATTTTGTTTATCTTGAAAATGACAATATTTACATTTTAAATTACATTTATTTGTTAATGATATGCAAGCTCTATCTATCATAGCATTCACTACCTTCCTAACATGCTTATTAATTCTAAATTATTATTAGCCACCGCATAATCTAATGCGGTCTTTTCTTCAAATGATGAAATTGTTGTATCAGAACCTTTATCAATAAGATATCTAGCAATTGATACTTCGTTTTTAAATACTGCTTTAATCAAAGCTGTAAAACCATTTTTACGATCAACTTGATTAAGGCAAGCACCATGATCAACTAGAATCTTTACTATTTCATAATCACCACTCCAGGCTGCTATCATAAGTGGTGTATTAAAATAATTTGTTGCATTTCTAGATGGTGTATTAACATTTGCACCAGCTTCAATCAAAATATTAACTAAACTAATATTATGCATTTGAACTGCGTGAGATATAGCTGGCAAACAATATTTCTTTTCATCAACCTCATCCAATTTGATATTATTTACATTAACTAAGAAATGAACCATTCTATAATCTCTATTTCTAACTGCTTGAATTAGAGGTGTATAGCCTGTTTCTCCATCGACATAGTTTACATCTATTTTATCACAAATAAGATTCTTTGCCGAGTCGACATCTCCAATATTTACAACATCATAGAAATCTTTAGATAATTCATAATCATAATTTGAATCATTATTAATATTATCTGAGAATTCTTTTGTATTAATTATGAACAAATTAGAAAGTTCTCGTTTTCCTTTCAATTTAAAGTCTTTATCGTTAGTTAACATATATACTTCAGAATCAGCATTATGAATCGCCGCATCTTCGGCAACATAGTAAATCTTATCATCATTTCTTCCATAATAATTTGATTCTGCTCTAACAATTTTAGATTTGTTATCAATGATTTTCCCTAAGCACAAACTAGCAAGTTTCCTAGTTTCCGGATTACCTCTATCTTTTTGATAATTCAATTCATTGATAACAACTTTAGGAATATAAACCTTATTATATGATTCAATTGCACGATCAATTATTTGTGGACAATTTAGTATTGAGTTTGTATCAATTACAATTATTCTATTAGTTTGCATATGCTTATACCTCCAAATTAAGTTCTAATCTAGTCATTCTTCTTAAAGAGTCACCAAATACTTTTCTCTTTTTTAATAAAAACTGAATTCTTTCTTTTCTTTTTTCTTTATAGATTTTCTTTGGTTCTTTAACTAAGTAATCAAGAATCTCTACATCATCATATATATTAGGACAAGTTTCGTTTTGTTCTTGAACGTTCTTGCATTTAAGATATGGATTATTATTATTTTCTTCACATAAATCTAAGTAATCATCATAAGAGATACATTTAACATCAGTTATACAATATTTATAATGATGCTTTACACGAGGAAGCCATCTTCCAATCTCTGCTGCTTCTTTTCCATCTTCAGCACTAATAGCGAATGTTACATTAATAAATTTACCTTTGCCTACGTGGCCACATTTTGTAGTTACTGCATAATATTTTTTCATGTTTGATTCCTCCAATTATTTTGTTTTTTGCAACCCTTGAAATCTGCCTTTCGCCTTTTGCAATTATAGAATACAACTTTTTTTGAAGGATATGTTTTTTTACTCTAAAACACTAAAAAATACTATGCATGCCACGTTTTTTTATGTTTTGCCACGTTTTTTTGCCACGTTTTTACCGTTTTTAGCCATAAAAAAGACCATCACTGCCACGTGATAGTCTCAAATGCCATTCAGTCTATTTAAGCTTATTTATAAAATCTTTTCTCTTTTTAATTTCAATTTCATATTTTTTTATTTGAGATTCTAATCTTTTTATTTTGTCTTCTTTTGTTTCTTTCTTCTTATATTCAGAATAATGCTCCATAGCTGTTTTGCCATTAAAATCTCTAATTCTCGAATCAGCACCAGATTCTTCAAGTATTGACTTGCATTCATCATGGCCATTTATGCAAGCTTTAATAAGTGCAGTATAACCATTACGATCTTGTTGGTTAATACTAATTTGTGGATGTCCGCATAATTTTTTTACTATTCTATCTAAACCTTGATATGCAGCAACCATCAAAGGTGTATTACCTTCGTTTTGAATACCAACCGTACTTTTACTATATGGATATCTACTTCCAACATTAGGATCAGCACCACATTCGTCAAGTAAGAAACTCACCATATCATAGTCCCCTCTTTGTACTGCTGTTGTTAATGGCGGAAAGAAATCACTTGCACAGTCTCTAAAATTAATATCTGCACCATTATCTTGTAACCATTTGATTTTTTTCTTCTTTGCTTCTAGGGTTAAACCTTTATCAGCAATGCAAGCACTTAAAAGAGTTCTACCATCGATAAAGAATGAATTCATATCAGATTCTGGTAAATTTAATTCTCCTTCAAACTTCTCAGTTTGATTTCTAATTGCATTTAATTTATCAATATTCTCTGGAGATATGTGTTGACGTTTTGAACTATAATCAACTAATGATGTAAATTCAATACTACTGCTTTCTTTTCCTAAGAAGCCAGCGCTAATTGATTTATCATCTGTAATTATTACTGCATTACAAGTATACTTTTGTGCAGTCTCTTGTGCCACTTTCCAAATCTTGTCGGCAATTGATAAAGTTTCATCACCTTCGTATTCATAAACAACAACTTTATCAGTTAAATCATTTAACTCATTTAAAACTTTTCTTGCCTTTTTACTATTTGGAGTATTTTTCTTACTCTTATAATCATCAATTTTCTTTTTTATAAAATCACAAATGATTATTTTATAATACTCATCTCCAAATGTTTTTAAAATGTGTGGCATATTCATTAAAGACGCTGAATCTAGAACAACAATTTTATTAGCATTTCTAATTTTATCTCTTGTCTCTTCTGATAATCCAAAAACCTCAAAATACAATTCAGCATACGCTATAATTACTTCATCTTTAAGTTCATTTTTCTCAAGACGTCGTAAAAAAGTTTTTTCTTTAATCGTAATATCTCTATCTTCATAATAATCTTCATTTTGTTGAATGATTTTATTAATTTCATCCATCATCCTTGGTTGAGAATAATTTTCTCCTCTTCGGTACTCACTTGTTCCTTCTCTCAATGCAACTAACTTTTTACATAGTAATTCTGTACTAGCACTTCCCATATTGAACACCTCATCTTCATCGAACTTATATAGTCTAATTTTATCATATTTTTTAGATATATAAAAACATTGTTAAACAATTATTTTCAAATCACTTTATATAAATAATATTTGCACTGAATAAAGCATACACCTTTTATTATTAATTATTCTTTATTCAAACAATGAAAAAAATTACTAAATGTCAGGCTGGTTCTCTAGCCAAATTGTCAATCGGACAATTTCCGACATCTTATCCTGCTTCCTTACATCCGATAAAATCAGAAAAGTGGCGTCAATTTGACGCCATCACAATATAGTGGTATATCTATTTACCATTATAGCTGTACATCTAAATCAATACTTAGTTGTATATCTATTTTGAATGATAGTGGTATATGTATTACTATAAATAGTGGTATATCTAAAATATATTATAGTGGTATACCTAATTAGTAAATTATTTATTGAAATCTTCCAAAGTAATTTTTTGACTTTCTTCTAATTCGTAATATTTATCAAAGAATTTTTTATTATATTCGCGTGCCTCAGTCAACAATTCAGTGTATGTTCTAACATATATTTTTTGACTTTCCAAAGCTTTTATTGTTATTTGTTCATTAGGTTCAGTAGTAATGTTATTTGATATAAGAAAACCTACAACAGAATCAGCCTTTGATGGGTAAAGGGTTTTAAAGAAGGCTACATAATCTCTTATTTGGTTTAATTGTTTATCACCAATTTTTACAGATGGTCTCTTTAATTCAATTATGTGAATTATACCAGCATCATTATTACATAAAAAGTCAAGTCTTCTATTATGTTCGGGAACATCAATTTCAGGGAATTTTTTCTTCAATAGCTCAGAATATGTAACTTCTCTCTCAAATTTAGACATTTTAGGATCCAATAGCCATGGAAACTCTTCTAAAAATTTTTGAATAACTTTGGTTTCTGAAGCATCCTCGTTAATAAATTTTTCAAACTGATTAATTGTTTCAATTCTTCCCATAGCTATTTTAGCATATTCTTTATCCTCGATGTTTTTCCAATCAGTCAATAATTTTATCGCATTTTCATTTCCTAACGAATCTAAATCTGATAATTTTTGAGTAAAATCTTTAAACCCTTGAAATCCATACATATCTTTAATAGTAGAGATATACTCAGCACTTGTTTCTTCATCAATTTTATCGTTTTCTAAAATTGCTGAGGTTAATTTTTTTGCCAAGCCTTTTTCTGTTTGATTAAGTGAATTTAGCCATTTTTCAACATCAACGCCCAACTCAGTAACTTTTATTTCCTTTTCTTTTGAACGTTTTTCACGCCACTTTTTTTGAGTGAAATCAACTATTTTACACAACAATTTGTGAAGACTATCAAGTTCTTCGTTTTCGTAGTTATCCCAAGCTAATGATTTTCTATCAGTTGAACAATTGTCAATTGTTTTATCAGCATCAACAAAATCAACGTCGAACGAGCCAAACATATATTGAAAGAAATTATCGTTTCCTCTAGAATTGAATTTATCATTCTCATTAACCAGTTTATTTCTTGAATATAAAACAATTCCTTGTTCCTCATTTGATATTGGTGTTTCACTTGTCATTATGGTTCCGACAATTTTCTTCTCTAACCCAAAATTATACAATTCTAAATTTTCTTCTTTTGCTGCAAAATCTGCTTCAAAATCAGTTGGAAAATTCCATTTAAACTGACATTTATCTTCTAATAGTAAATTCGCCTTTATTTCTAATTCTGGATCATCATTAATGTGAACAATAAAATCATCAGAAAAAATTTTGAATCTTTTCAATAAATTATTACGAATTGAACCTATATTAAAATCAGTTTTTCTTCCTATTTCTGTTATTATAATCGTAGTACCATCATTACCCTCAATTGGAACATCATGTTTAATAATTTCAGGTTCATACATATGCTCTTCTGATTTTTCTTTAAGTTTATTAAAATTCATCACAAATCTATTTTCTAACCCTGATTTTACAGTTGATACTTCAATGTTTTTACCAATTCCAAACATTGATAGTTTTCCTAATCCTTTTTTGCCTAAAACATTTCTTCCAGAAGGTGTCTTATCATTCCCTAACGAAACTCTTCTATTTCTACCAATTTTTAAGAAAGACTCATTAAGTTCCGAAAAATTCATACCATGCCCATCATCTACAATTTCAATTCTTTTTTGTGGCTCATTTATAAATTTTAAATAAACATTGTGAGCATCAGCATCCCATGCATTAGAAACCAACTCTGCAATCATAGGTGGAATAGTAGAATATAGTTTTATTCCTAAATGTTCAATTAAATTAATATCAAATGATATCTTTAGTTTTTCCTCATTGTTTTCCATAATTCACCTTATATCTTATTAAATACTTTCTTTTTAAATAATTGATAAAACATTTCTTGAAGATTCTTTGAAATCCTCTCAGACTCAATAATAGAACCAACTTCCACATTTTTTTGTAAACCATTAAACGACAAATTAGCTGATGTAATTAAGGTCTTATAATTATCTACGGTTATTATCTTTGCATGTAATGCATCGATTCCTTCTGCTTTTTTATTATAATTATATATTTCAAGAAATCTTCCTTTATACAACAATAACTTATCTAATTTTTCTTTCTTTTCTTCATAATCATTAACATAAAGTCTAACAAGTATTCCTCTACTTACTTTATCAATTATTATATCAAGTAAGTCATCAAAATAATCAGAAATACTGTAACCAGTTAGCACGATTATTTTAGATGCATTCTTTAACAAATTCTCCATAACAACACTAGTAGGATTAGCTTTAAAAGCAAACGAATGTGGAGCTGTTATTGCTAAATCTACAGTTTCTTTATTTCTTTTTTTGTCTAACTCACCAATCAAGTCAATCATTTTCATACATTCATCATCAGATAATGAAGGAAAACATTTTTTTATATTAAGAAAAACATCTTCCTCATTAACAAATGTACTACTATTATCTTTCAAAGATAAATAATGATTAAGTTGATCTGTTAATGTAATCACTTTATAATCGCTCATTATTCTATCTCACACATTTCCTTCACCAAATCTGAAAAGAAAGATTTGTCACATTCTTCATTAATTGGAACAATTAATCCTCTATCTAACATCCTATTGCCATTTTCACATGCTGTTTCTGAAATCATACAACATGAATGGCAAGCCGAAATATTTAGATTTTCATCAATATCATTTAGCATACATTCTGGATCATTAGTACATAATAATGCTTCTTCAAAAGCAGTTTGAATAATAGGAATAAATTTCTCAAATTTTCCTAGCTCTACTAATCCACCAAGTGAACCTTCTTTATCTGAACTACCAGTATATAATAAAATACCCATCATATTATCTCCAGAATATATTCTTTCTTTAATAGCTGATGTAGAATAACCTGATTTATTTCCCATTACTTTTATTAACAAATGGCTAAATGTATGCATTAATGCATATAGTGCTCCTCTTTCGTATACTATAGTCCATCCTCGTTTTTCGCTGTAACGCTTAAAACACTTTTTAAATTTATCATCAATTTGCTTAACATCCTTTTTTTTCAGCCAAGAATCAATGCTTTCCTTGTTGAATTCAATAAAGATTCCTTCACCATTAACTTCAACTCCAGGCAACCACTTTTTTGATGTATTTAGTTTAACAATATTGACCTGTTCTTCAGCTTCTGGATCAGGAGCATCAAGCCTAGTAAAGCCCTTCAAGCACATTATTTCCCTTAATCTAGTAATTCTTATAACTCTTGAGAAATACGGCTTTAATATTGATGGAATTTCACTTTCTTCTGCTTTAAAAACTTGTGGGCTTCTCATATTTACTGGATTATTATGATTTATTATTGCTAAATACTCTGATTTCTTAATTGATAAATAATCTCTAGTGCCATTCTCACTATTTTTAAGTGCCTTTGTAAAATCATCTTTAGAAAACTCAGAACTAAAAAACATTTGATATAATAATTCCTCAGGATCTGGCATTGTTGGATTTAGTTTTTTAGCAGCCCTAAAAGATTCTAATTCTCTTTTATGCTCATCAATTAATACATATATTCTATCTGTATATGGTGGAATTGATATAGCACTCTTAATAACAGGGAAATATACATTTGATGCACCACGTTGAACAATTCTCATCTGAGCACGGCATTTCTCACCAGAAATAGCTGGTCTAAATGGATGATGACCATTACATGAGCAATTATTTTCAGGGCTTGTCAATCCAGCTAATGAACGAGTTGCATTACATTTAGTACAAGTAACCATTAAGTCGCCTAATGATGATGTAGTACCAGTTGAAATTAATTTTAATTCCCCATCACAACTAGTTCCTTTATGGACCCATCTATTATAATCGAAATCTTCCATATGACCATTAGGACATATTTGAATAAATCTCGATGGATAAGCATTAAAATTACATTTTGGACACTTAGGACCAAATTTCTTATATTTTTCAACATCAAAATGCTCACTCAATTTGAAAATATATGAACAACTAACCTTTGAACAAATATGATAATCAGGGAAAGAAACAACAGGTAAATCTTCACTATTCTTATTTCTATTAGTTGTAGTAGGTGGTTCTTTAAAGAAATCAACTCCCATATATGATGCAAACCTAGAATCTTTAATTTCTTTGCCATTCTTTTCCCAATAATTAATGTCGAGAATTGTAACACAGTCTCTTTTTGCATCAATTATTGCACCAGGACCAAAGGTTGTGATTAATTGACTTGGCCTAACATCGCCTATTTTATTAATTGCCATTAGTTACACCTCCTCATACAGATACAATACTGAATTTTGATCAACATCTCTCATTGATTGTAGAGTTCCTTTTTCTGTGTCTTTATGTTCATCAGCGTAAGGAACCATTAATCTAATCTTATCTTCTGCATATTGTCCTCTATATACTACTTTATTACCTGCTTGAACTAATCTCTTCCACTCATTTATAAAATACACAATTTCATGTTTTGCATCATTAATTGCACTCGGATCAACTATACCAACTCTATCAGTAATAATAGATGTTATGTAATCAATGTCTTTTGGCTTTAAATCAATAATCTTATCAGCACCGATAGACATATCAGGATACAACAATCTAATAGCACAAATAACTAATGCATGTAAGAATCTATCTCTAGCTCTTGCTGCAAATGGAGTAGCAGTTGTACCTTCAACATATCTATATAATTGTTTATGGTATGCAATGAAATTTTCATAATGAGATAAGTCTCTAGGCCTATATGGATTATATAACGTTATTACTAATCCTGGATGAGAACGGCCAATACGTGAAGTAGCTTGGATATATTCCGAATTTTGTTTAGGCTGACCTAATACACACATTAATCCTAATCTATCAACGTCCATACCTACAGCAATCATATTTGTAGCAATTACCGCATCAATTGCTTTATTGTTAGTTGGAGTCCATGGAATTTCTAACGAATCTAATTCTCTTTTTATCTCATCAGATTTAATACGTGATGTTATTTCTTTATGATTACTAATGAATCTTCTGTCGTTATAATGACGCATCTTACAAATTCTATATAATCTCTTAGGTATGTCGTCTTCTATTAATCTAGCAGCACCACCTAATTCACGAATAGAGTTAAAATATCCAACAAGAGTATAATATGGATCAATACTATTCACATAAGAAGGATTTAAACTCAAGTTCTTTACTTCTTGCATCGCTACAGCAAATGTTCTTAACAAAGTAGTTTTCATGGATTGTCCATTTGCACAAATTCCAACATATTTTCTAAATGGCATTTGTTCAAGAGGAACTTCTCTAATAAAATATGAATCAGACACTTCCAAACCAGCAGGTGGAAATTGGAAATGCTTTCTACCATATAATGCTTTTATTTGTTCATCAGCGTTCTTAATAGTTGCAGTTGAAACAATATATTTTGGCTTAACAATCTTACCATTCTTTTCGTATGAACAAAGCTTTTCAATCATTGTCTCATAACCACCATAAATTGTTCCTAAAGGTCCAGTTATTAGATGCAACTCATCTTGAACAATTAATTCAGGTGGTAAAAATTTCTTTACATCGCAAGATGTTGATTTAGGATTATTTGCAGTTGCATTATGAGTATAACTATGTAAATCTCCCATAGCAATAAATCCATGACGACCACACTTCTTATGAACTCTACCAAATAAAGCATTAGTTTTAGGTTCCCATGGTAACTTTGCAAACTTATCTACAGTTCCAAGCAATATTGTTGGGCACTTATTATATATTTCATCATCAACTAAATAGATTGGTAAAGACCTTGCTACCCCTTTTTCTGGATATTTAGCAAAATGACATGTTTTATCAATACAATATACTTTTAGTTCTTGTCTTTCAGTATCAAATATAAATGAGTTTTCAATCTCATTATGATTAGGATCCTTTTCATAATAATAATTCAATGGCTTACCACAGAATGGACACGTAGGAATTTGCTTTGCTGCATTTCTCTTTTTCACTTCAGCTTGAGTCTCATCATCATTTTTAGAAGGGATGAAATCATCAAAAGTATTTGATACAACTCCATCACCTACCCAGAATCCTATTGAAATACGTTCATTACCATATACTTCAGGTTTCATATCTCTAATATATTCTGCAGCCATAATCATCTTTGTTAAACGATCTCTTTGTTGTGTTGTTAACAATCTTAAAGTATATCTTAAAATTATTGTTACTCCACCATCTAATTCATATTCACCTACTGATGATTTCCTTAGTCTTCTATTGAAAATAGTAAATGCCATCAAACCTAAATATGCTTCTGTCTTACCTCCACCAGTTGGGAAATATAATAAATCTACTATTTTACGTTCTTCATCAAATGGATTAACAATACCCTTAATATTCAATAAAATAAATGCTAATTGGAATGGTCTCCAGTTAAATTGATTTTCTGGATTACGTGGATTACTAAAATCACTGAAATTGCAAACAACACCTGAACCATGTTTCTTAGCATATCTTTTTATAGCATTTTGTAAATATATAGTTTGGTTCATTACACAAAATGCTTTAAAAGCAACTTCATCATCATTCAATATTTTAATACCAGCGTTAATCCTATCACAAGCATTCTGACAGGTATTAATAATCTCATCAAATCTACACGTATTGTTACTAAACAATTTTTTCTTAGGACTTGCTTTTAAATTATTAATCCATTCTTGATACTTATTTGTGAAAACATATAAATCAGAAATGATTTTATCTTTACTTTTTTCTGAAGAAAACTTCAATGTTGAAAAGAAACCTTTTTCAAATTCATCAAAGTCAGCACTAACCTTATTTATCTCTTGTTCTGGAATAAATTCAGTTGAAATATGATTACATACCATACCATTAGAAATCCAATCAGCAGCACAACCTCTTCCTCTTGCAAAAATTGGTTTTTCTAAATAATAATACTCATCTAATGAATTATTATTTCTTGCATAACTTTCAGATATAAAACCATCTTCGTTAAAAACTTCTAGCTTTGCTTGGAACATTATAGAAGCTAATTCATTAGAAAAAGGTCTTCTGTTAGTTAAGAATACACTTACTAAAGAATAATCATTTTTTAAATCATATTTAATCAACGTAATTTCAACCTGTGGATCAATACTACATCTACTAGATTTTGTTCTCTTAATTGTTGATAAATCAATTTCAATTTCTTCACTATTTTGCTTTCTACAATAAACTGTCTTATCTCTTTTTTTCTTTTTATCTTCCTTTGATTTTTCATCTAAATCAAATAAATCATCAGGAGCATCTTCCTTTTTTTGAGAAAAATAATCTCCCCAAGAGGCTTTAACAACTATTTTTTTCGTTTTTTTCTCAATATAGAAGCTTAAACCAATCGATGTTGTATTACTTAAAGTATCATTTACAGGAGTTTCCTCATTTTCTTCTTCATTACTACTATCATATTTGTTTTCATCTAAGCCATAATCATTGTCTGCATGTTCATCATATTTTTCTGGGTTTTCTGGATATAACATTCCCGTTAAATATTCAACATTTGGACGACCATAAAGAACCTCATCTTCAGATGATGGTCCCATCAAGTCCTTTCTAATGGCTTCAATGATTTTTTGCCTTACCTCAGCTTCTAATGAAAAATTACTCATATGAAAACTCCCTTCAAATACAATATACTATTTAACATCTTTGGCTAAACCAATAGTATATTTAAAATTATTTCCTTCTTTGATATTTGTATCAATTATTAATCTATAATTCCATTTTTTATTATCTTTATCACATTGAGATGCATATTCGCACCATTTAATAGCTTCTTTTGCTTTGATTATTACATCTGGATTATTTTGTTCATTTGCACCCTTAACTTCAATAATATACTTATCAGTTTTAGTCTCAACTAAGAAATCAGGATTATATTGACTACCATTATTCCAGAAAATTCCAAGTTGATCTAACGGCAAACGAATCCACTTTAATACCTCAGAATCATCATCAATGATATTAGCAAAGATACGTTCCGTATCACTGTCATAACCATTTTGAGGATAATATGATTTTTTATATCCTTCAAAAACATATTTTCTAATATTCTTTCTATCATCAAATGGCTTTTTATAATTTAAAATACCACTTGTTTTAATATTCTTAATAAACTTTTTAAATGTTATGAATTCCTTTTGAACTGAATATTTGAAACTAACCTCGCTAGTCATATTCTTTCTAACTTGGCTAACTATATCATCAATAATTACTTTAGCATAACGACGAACTATCTTCTTTTTATCTTCATCGGTACCATCTATTAATGATAAATATTGATTAACTAATTCTAAGACATAATCAGCATCATCAACTGATAATTCAGTCATAGAATCTAACAACATACAAGCTAAGGTATTAACTGGATTTTCATCGGTTAAAGCTATAGCGTCTACAGATGATAATAATTCCTTATTAATTGCATCATATCTTTCAATTTTAGATGCTGCAACATCAAAATCCATAATAGTTCTAACTAAATTAAATTTTTTAAATTCAATATTTGATGTAGGTGTCACAAGAATCTTTGGAGTTGATATCAATAGATTTTTATATCTAGTCAATTTACTAGCAAATTCATCCTGTGATAAAACCTTTTGTTGACCAGAAAATTTTGAAGTATTAGTTTTTATTTCAAGTTTTTCATCTGGTTTAATACTAACTGATGGAGTGTTGTCAACCGGTGTAGATGTAGAATTTGAATCACCATCTAAATTAAATAAATTTCTAACTTCAGCAGATGGTGTATTTGGCTTTTCAATCCTAGGAGCAAATTTTTTTTGATATTCTTTATATAAATTCTCAATAACTTTTGCATCTGATAAATCATTATTATCATTCATTTTATTTTCAATGAAATCTAATGTTTCATCATCAAATAAGGATTCAATAACTACTTGTTGACGTGGTTCTGTTTCTTCATCTAAATCTTTTGTTTTAAAAACATTATTGTTCTTAATATCATCTAATAATTCACGATAATGATCATGAGCGACGATATCCAATGTATCAATCTCTTCATCACCAGTAATCTTTCCAAAAGGTAAACGAAGACCTCTACCAATTGTTTGTAATGCTAAAATATCACTTTTAGCGGCATTTAAAGGAATGATGGTATATAGATTATTAACATCCCATCCCTCCTTAAGTTTATAAACATGTAATACAATTTCAATTTTATTAGATGTACTCTCAATTGAAAGTAATTGTTTAATATTTTCTTCTGATTCGTCTCCAGACATTTTAGAATGAACTTCCATTACTTTTCCTTTGTACTTTCCGTCAAAGAAATTATCGTTTTCAATCAATTCATGTATCTTCTTTGCATGCTCTGTATCTTTACATGCAATTAATACTATTGGCTTAACTAATGGTAATTGATGCTCATTGCAATATCTAACCAATGATAATTTCCTATTTTCGTGTAATGTTAAACCATCAATTATTTTCATTTGTTCAACATCTTCTGCAGAATATCCACCCATATTAGTACGTCCTAATACAACAGGAATTTTTAAAAATTTTCCAGCACCTTCATTTAAACCATATGAATAAATAACATTCTTATACTTTTTAGGTGTTGCAGTAAATTCTAAACCTAATATTGGCTTTAGATTATTAATAGCATTCATTGATGCCGGTGCATAATATCTATGTGCTTCATCCATCATAAATACCAAATCATCATATTTAGATAATAGTTCACCAAAAGATGAACCAATATTTTCATCAAATTCATGGAATTCAAAATTCTTATCTTTATTATTAAAAATCTTACCAATATTAAAAATGAATAGTTCTATTTCTTTATTTGTACTATTTGAATGGTCAATGTCAATCCATTTATATCTATGGTAGTTTTCACCATCATAGACCTTCGGATTACCAATAACAGATTCTAAGCCTTTAAAAATATATTTAGAATTTTCTGGTAAAGCTTCCATTCTTAATTTATCATATATAGTATTTCCAGGTGTTAAAATAAAGAAATGTCTATAGCCCTTAGTTTTATATAGGTAATATATACAAGCTCCCATTAATCTCGTTTTGCCAATACCAGTAGTCATATCGAAACAAAAAGAAGGAAAATTAAAATCAAATGAAATATTTTTTTGTTTTTGTGAATTCTCGGAAGCAGTTCTAATAATATAATCAATGTTATCGTGTTGATAATCACAATTTGATGTTATTTTATCTAATACAGCCAAAGCTTCTTCTTGTGGAATTCTTAAGCTCATAGCTAACGAAATTTTTGTAACATCACTTCTCATATTACTCGACCTCCTTTTCATCAATACACTTTGGTAAAACGCACTTCATAATATCAATAATTTCAATATTATCAGGCAATCTCATATCAGGTTGATATTTCAATGTATAAATTGATATTGATTCATCTTCAGCTAAAAGATTTATAAATTCATTAATATATTCACCATTAACATAGTCTTTAGTTATATGAATATAATGTTTTTCAGAAGAATATCCATGAATCAAACCATGTTCTTCATACGTATATCCCTCTATATTACAAATTGCATTTCTTATCATACAAATATCGAAAGATTTATTAAACTGATATATGCCAATAATAGAGTGTTTAACAAAAAGCGGTTCAGACAATTCATAAAAATGATATCCGCCACCTCCACACCAGTTAAAATCTTTTGTAACACCTGTATAATCATTTCCATCAATTATACTATCAATTCTTTTTTTACAAAGAGAATATGCATGTTCACCCAGTTCAATTCCAATCCATTTTCTATTCATTTTATGAGCAACAGCGCAAGTCGTTCCAGAGCCCAAAAAAGAATCTAAAACTAAATCTCCTTCATTAGAAAACATTTCTAAAATCATTGAAACAAGTTTTTCAGGTTTTTTTCCACCTCTAAAACTTGTTCCACCCTCTAACCTACAATTCCCAAAACTACCAGCGAAATCATAAAAGCCATTAATCGGAACCTTTTTTGTCATTTCAACACTATTCAACTTATCTAGAGGAACACCTTGATAATATTTACCTTTTGTAGCACCAACCTTTTTAGGACCCGAAAAATATCTATAATCAAATTTGTCATCGCCAATTCCATATACTTTATATAGCACACCATATCCATCTTGCTCATATCTTCCAGTTAAATAATCTCTAAAAAATCTGCCAGATGAATTACCATCTAGAATTGTTCCGGATGCCCATATTTCCTTTCTTCCATTTTCAGTTCCTTCTCCTTCATATATCTCATAAGAATCAGCTGAAAATACTTCCACTTTTTTTCCACCTAATTCAATGGTTTTTGAAGGAATAGATAATTCTTTAATATAAAAATTAAATTTTTCAAATCCGATTTTTTCATATTTTAAATTCGGACTAGACATTGTACTTTTTCTATATACAAATATTTGCTCAATTTCCTTATGAAAATTCATATCTTCTTTTAATGTTTTTTCAGGATATCTTACTCTAACATATAACGTTGTCAAATAATTATCTCTACCAAATATTTCATCAAAAATCACCTTTAAATAGTGGCTTTCAGAATCATCTATTTCACAGCACAAAAAACCGTCATCAGACAATAAATTATATAGAATTTCTATGCGTTGATACATCAAATTCAACCATATACTATGTTCTAATTTATCATTATAATGTTCAAAAGCAGCTCCTGTATTATAAGGCGGATCTATATATATACATTTAACCTTTCTAGAATAATCTCTTTCAAGCGTCTTTAAAGCCAGTAAATTATCTCCATGAATTAACATATTTTTCGAACATGGATCACCGTAAGACTTGTTTTTGTCTTCAATCAATAATCTTCTTTCAATTTTATTCCGTTCATCTTTTCCCGTCCACGTTAGTTCAAGTCTACCATTTAATTTCATAGAATGACCCCCCTAAAATTTTACAACCAATCTAGGGTCAAACAATAATTTAACCTCAAATTGTTTATCAAATTCATGTTTTGTTTTTATTGCTTCTTTTTCTATCTCAGCAATGTTGTTCATATAATCATCTTGCATATTCTGCAATTTTGTTTCTAATGCTTTTACTGCACTTCTTAAAAAATCTACTTTTTCTTGGAAGTTAGTGATTAATTTAGATGCTTCTTTATTCTCTTCAATTCTTTCTTTTAAATCTTGCATCTCAATATTTAATAATTCCTTTTTATTTTCTACCCAATTATCAACCTTAAGAGCATTATAATCTCTAATCTTTTGTGTTTGCTTTTCATATTGATACTCTGCCCCATTGGCAACAATTGAATATATATTTCTCATAATGTTTTCTTCTGTAGCTGTGGGATTATAATCTTTCAAATCCACATCCGGAATCAATTCTAATACTGTTAAAGCATCCTTTTCAGGTACAGTAATTATTCCACCATTTTCATCAGTAAACATTAAATCAGCTGTAATATATCTAGTATTATTCATCAATCCACCGACAAATAGATATCCATGATTTAATCCAATCACTTCAAATGGATTGTTATCAATTTTCAAATATCTTGATTTTGGTCTTCCAATTTCCATCTTTGTATAGTCAACCCATTTAATTATCTCATCACAATACTTTATATATTCATTTCGTGCTTTCTTAAATTCTTTATTTTTTTCTTCTGCTGATGTTACTGATAAGATTTGTTTCAATGAAGTCCCAGCCTTATTTCTTTTAGCATCAATACCTTTACTCAATTTCTCGAATTGCTTAATATAGTCTGCTCTAGTTGTACAATTTTGATAAATTTCTAATACTTTCTTTTCAAAGTTTAAATCTGTAGATAATAAACCTAGTGCTTCATCTGAAGCACCAAATACTCCTTCAAATAATTGAAATTTTTTGCTTAAAATTTCATATACTCTTTTATCTGCTTCGTTTCCAGTATTTAAGAAATTCATAGCTACAACATCATTTTCTTGACCATAACGATGAACACGTCCAATACGTTGTTCAATTCTTTGAGGATTCCATGGCAAATCATAATTAATAATTGTATTACTAAATTGTAAATTTAAACCTTCTGCTCCTGAGTCAGTTGATATAAATATTTTTCCATTATGTTCAAAATAATCAACCATCGCATGTTTAAATTGCACACTTCTAGGATTGGTGTCTTTATAATGCTTTGCTTGCCAAGCGTTAAATATTTGTTTTGAATGCTTATCGCTTGGATTACCATTGAATATAACAATTTCTTCTTCAACGTATCCAGATTCAATAAGTGAATCAAAAATATACTTTTGAGTTCTTAATGACTCAGTAAATATAACTACCTTTTCTTTAATTGCTTTTTCCCTTTGTAATTCTAAAGCAACATTAACACCTTCAATTAATTTTTTCATTTTAGTATTAAATGAAATCTTTGAGGCGATTTCTATTACATTATTTACTTGTTGAATTTCATAATCTAATTTTTGATTAAATATATTTAATTCTTCGTTATAGTTATCATCCCAATCTTCCTGTTCGTCTGCATCTAAGAAATTAAAGAAATCCTTAAGGCCTACTTCGGCTGATTGTTCTTTTGTTCCTTCTTTTAATTTTTTAAGTCTAGTTTTAATCTTCTCAAAAGTTTCAATTAAGGCAAATGATGATGAAGCTAAAAGCTTTCTTACTACAAGAATACATAGATTTTTGTTTTGCCCAGGAAAACCATATTCTGCAGTTTTAGCATATTTGTCTACTAACTCATACAAAATCTTTTCATCTTGAGATAATTCAAAATCCATAGTTATACACGTTCTCTTAGCAAACTTCATTTCCTTAGCAACTTCTTTTCTTAAGGTTCTAACCATAATAGGACGAAGTTCGTTTTTTAACTCATCGTATTGTTGATTTTTTATAAATCTACTATTAAATACTTTTTCACTTTCAAATATTCTTGGGTCAATAAATGATACTAATCCATATAAATCATCTAATGAATTTTGTAATGGTGTAGCAGTAAGTAATAATTTAGGAATCTTATGAGTTGAATCAAATAGATTCTTTGCGGTTTTAGTACCTTTAAAAACATTTCTCATATTATGAGCTTCATCAATTACCACTAAATCCCACTTAATATTTGCAAAATCCTGATGCTTTAAAAATCTAGAAGCTAATCTATAACTTAATATAATAACATGTGGTTCACCAGATTTATCAAAAAAACTTCTAAGCCATCTTCTGCAATCTTTATCACTAATCCTAATTCCATCTATTACTTCAGATGGAATTTGAAATTTTTCTTGCAATTCTAATTGCCACTGTACTCTTAGAGCGGCAGGAGTTGCAATTAAAATATTTTGTTTCTTCTGTTTTAATAAATATTTCAAAACCAAACCAGCTTCAATTGTTTTACCTAAACCTACTTCATCAGCTAGTATTATTCCACCTGTAGGAATAGAACTAATCGCCTTCAAAAAAGCATACATTTGATGTGTATTCTTTTGAATATTCTTATTATGAAGGCATCTAAAAGGAGAATTCTTTATTGTCTCAATTTTAGGCACAGAAAACTGTTCTATAATTCTATTATTATTATCCATAAATATTCTCCTTTCTTCCTTATTAGAGTTGTTTTAATAGTTCTTTAGCAATCATTTCACTTATGATTGGTGGCACAGCATTACCAACTTGAATAAATTGTGCTGATCTGTTTCCTTCAAAGAAATAATCATCAGGGAATGATTGAATTCTAGCTGCTTCTCTAACGGTTATTGATCTACATTGATTAATATCAGGATGAATAAAATAGTGTCCATCTTTAGATAAATGAGCAACAATAGTTTGAGATGAACTTAGATTTGAAGCTATTACTTTAAATCTATCCAAGAAACATCCCCTATTATTATGTGTCCATAATTCTTCAGGTAAATCTGTATATTTTAATCTTTTATTATCATTGTTCCAAGCTTCAATAACTCGTCTATAAATTTCTGCATCATGCTCATTTAAATATCTTGCACTATTAAGCGTTAAAATATCATTTTCAGTTCTTATGTTATACTTTTTCAAGTATTCAGGTATCTCAGTTGTTTTATATTGATCAGACGTTTCAGTTGGATGTAAGACTGGCAAATCACTTAATAAATCTTTTAATGTATATTCATGATTTACAACTTCAAAATTAGGATAGAATCTTCCGCTTCCTCTTTTCCATCCAATCAAAATTACTCTTTTTCTATTTTGCAATAAACCATAATCATCAAAATTAATTAAATGGTCCATTACTTCATATCCAATCTCATCTAATTTAGATTTTAAATCACTAAAGTAATGTCCACCACCAGCAGTATATAACCCAGGAACATTTTCAAATACAAACATTTTCGGTTTATAGTGATCAACTATTTCAATATATCTTAAATACAAATGGTTTCTTGGGTCACTTTCCATTGAATCTTCACTTCTTGCCCTACCTACTAAAGAATAAGCTTGGCAAGGTGGACCTCCAATAATTACATCTATTTTTCTAATTCTTTTACTTCTTTTTATTCTTTCAATTCTTGAGTATAATTGATTCATTGTATCAGCAGAAATGGTATGTTCTATTACAGATGAAGTAACTTCTTCAGGAACTGAATGATATAGTTCATCTCTAGATATCTCTTCTCTTAAGTATCTATAATATAAATTCATCATATTATTTTGCTTAAGATAATAGTAAACTGATCTAGTTTTTAAAGTTTCACAAGCATCTGAATTCATTTCTACGTGAGCTATATCAATATAGCCTTGTCTTTGAAAGCCTTCTGATAATCCTCCAGCCCCAGCAAACAAATCCAAGTATGATGGTTTCCTATTTGCCATATCATTTATCCTTTCTTCTTTTATCCCATAGAACAATTGCACATTCTTCAGATAAAAGGCATTTTTCAATATAATCTTTAACACTAAAACCTAAGGTCATATCCTCAGGGGCTAACAATTCTCCTGCTAAATAATTAGCTTGCCATTCAGGATTCTCATAAGCTTTAATCTCAGTATTTGTCTCTGCAACCCCAAATTTTAATACATAAAGCAATAAATAATGTGATAGTTCATGCGCTAAAGTAAATCTAGATCTACCAACATCATTTGAAGCTTCTTCGTAAACTGAATACTTTATATACATAGTATTACTACTAAGTTCATATAATGCTATTTCATCATCTTTTAATAACTCACATTTATTATCCACTATTAAAAGATTAATCAATCCTTGGCAATGCAAATTATCAATTATTTCTAAAACAGGAAATACATATCCCATTACACCAAAATCATTTCTAAACTTAATTGCAAGATCTTTAAGCTTTTTCTTACTTACTGGTGTGCATTTATAACTGCTCACTCTTCATCATCCGATTCCAAAATTTTACGTAGTTCTTCTAACTTCTTTTGTGATGCAGTATTTATTGTTCTTGCAAAGGCAAGAGTAACTTCTTGCTGTGCATCATTCATATCTTGTAAATCAATTGAAATCTTCTTATTTGTATAATCGATAGAATTTTTCAATTCTTTCGATTGCTCAGGAGTTAAATTGAAAATTTCCGTTAGTTTATCTCCATAGTTAATAGGTACAGCTTTTTTGTTATTTTCAATCAAACTTAAAAAAGGAACACTTACATCTAATTCCTGAGCTAATGTTTGTAAAGAAACATTATGCTCTTTTCTTAATTGACGTAAATAGAAGCCAAAAAGAATCATAATACTCTACCTCCGTTATAAATAGTAACTCATTATATGAATTATACCATAATTTAACCAACGAGGTAAAGTTTGTTTTTATATTTAAAATATAAAAAAGGATTAATTTTTTCATTAATCCTCACTTAAACTTTAATTTTTTAGGATTTATTTTTAATCTTTGATAAAAATCTTCTGCGATTATATAGTATGTTAATCTTGAATTATCTCCAACTCTCATTGCAACACCTGGTAAATATCCTCTTTTAATGCATTCTCTAACAGATTGCTCATTAATATGTAATATCTTTGCTGCATCTTTAACGGATAATAAACGATCAGGTTCTTTCTTTTTACCCCACATATTTCATATCCTCCTCAAATGCATCATTAACAATTTTATATAAATCGCCAATACCAAAATGCGTATAGGTATCTTCATCAACATTTCCAGCACTATGTCCTGTTAATTTCTTTGTAAAAGTAGAATCTACTCCTCTTAGTCTTAATCTAGAAGTATATGTATGTCTAGTTTCGTGAATGGTATGATTCATATTAGACTTCTTTTTAAAATTATCAAATAAAACTCTTATCTGACCATAATTATATTTATATGCACCATCATATAAAAAATATTCTTTATTCTTATTATATTGATGTAATACCATTTGATAAATACAACTAGGAATTGGAACTTTTCTAATACCATTATTTGTTTTTGAATTAGTTATTGTTATATATCTTTCTTGTAAATTTAGATCTTTAGTTTTCAATTCTAATAATTCACTTATACGTAATCCTGTGTATAAAAGTATTAAAAGAATTCTATAAATTAATTCACCGCTATTCTTCCAAATATATTCTATTTCTGATTCTTTATATACATTTTTAATCTTCTTTTTATATGCTTTTTTATATTTATCAAATTTTACAAATTTTGAATAGTTCTTATCAACAATGTCATTACCTATTGCATAATTATATAGTTGATTTAATAGTATCTGCATTTTCTTTATCATTGGATAATTCTTATTAGATTTAGTAATTGCTAGTTCTATATCAGCTGTCTTAATAGAATCAAAATATAAATCATGAAGATGCGATAATCCATTAAATGCTGCATTATATGATGTTTTTGAACTATTAGATAATTGTTCATTTGAATTGCTCCATTGAATATATACATCACTAAATAATAATCTTAAAGCATCTTTATTATAACTAACACCAATATAATCATTTAAAGCTTCTTCAGCTTCTTTTTTATTTTCATAATAACCAATAACCTTATATGATTGCTTAAATTTAGGTATACCATTTTCTTTTTTAGCTTCTTCAAAACCTCTAGTAACTTTAGCTACCCAAGGTCTTCTTCTTTTAACATCACTAAGCTTATATACAGTACCAGTACCATTTATTCTTTTAGACATTATTGTTCCATCTCCCTTTCTCTTTTTTCCTTCATTAAATTATAATAATCATTATCTGATAAATTATATCCTTCATATTCTAATGTATCATCTAAGTCTTCATGCCAATGATTACGCTTAGCATTACCCATATTTGACTCATTATAAGCAATTTCTTGTAATATGCCCATAAATCCTTTAGCAAGTGTTTTAAATAACTCACAACAAGCATCATTCGTTTTATAAACTTCCTTACGGCGTTCTTCCCATTCACCTTTTTTAACATCACCTTTAGTGATAGTTTTCTTATTTAGAATATCTCTACCTTTAAAATAATTTTTAAGTTCATTCTTACACATATCCTCTTTTATAGCTTTCATAAACTTTAAAATCTTATTACCACATCTTTTATGTAAGTCAGCCATATGAGAATTGTAATGAGCTGTAAGTTCTTTTTTTGCTCTTTCAGGTGGATAATTATGATATTTTAATTCCCGCTTGGCTCTTTCAAATGCATTATAAGAAAAGAGTTCATAAGGACTTTTATTAGAATATTTCCAATTAAAGAAATGTTTAGTTAACTCATTTATTAATTGTTTATCTTTAGGTTCTAGTTCCATGTAATTCCAGCTGTGATCTTTAGATAACTGTTTTTCAGTAACCATGAAATCATCTAACAATTCCATCTCTTTAGATAATCTAGAAATACCAGCAATACATCTTCCTCTTGATTCAATTAATTCTTTAACAAATGGTTTCTTTTCCATAGAATCAATTATAAAATCATGAGCTTTTACCAATTGAGATTTTGAAAATAAAGTGCTCGAAAAACAATGCTCACCTTTACCATTCACCTTAAGCTTTTCTTCTTCCCAAAAAATAAAATGAATGTGAGGGTGTAATGTATTTTTATGAAGACTTATGAATGTATTAACATTTTCTGGTAACAAACCAAGTTTCTTAAACATATCAGGAAAGTTCTCAACCATTAATTTATGGGCATCTTCCGGCGTTTCAAGTCTACCTTGAGCATATTCAGGAAGAAAACTCAAGACTCCAGACCAAATAGGACCTTTATGATTGTTTAAAGATTCCTTTATTTCAGGCAATTTATCATCCGTTATTTCACCATCATAATTGTATAATCCTGTACTTCCTGGTCTATATTTGGTATATCCAATGATTGTATTATCAACAGACTTTTCTACAGCTTCTTCTCGTGATAAATATGTAACACAATTAAAGCCTTCTTGTTTCTTACAACTATAAAAATCATCATTGTAATGTGATTTTATGTTTAATATGATTGCTTTAGATAAATTAACCATTACTTATTACCATTGTTTATTAATATTTTGAAACCTTTTTCTAACACTTGCATCATTATTTCTAGCTTATCAATAATTTTATCGTAACGAGAAACAACACATTTCAAAGATTCTAATAACATCTCTTTATAATTATCTGTGTTTTTATAGTCACCGATAACTTGAAGACCCGCTTCAAGTAACTCACATATAAATTGTGATTTATTATCAGCTTTACTTTTTTCGTAATACTCAGCTAAATTATTAAACAACTGTTGATCACGTATTATAATTGATACCTTATTCTTATCAAATTTATCCATACTAACATCTCCTTAGTCATTTTTGTATACTTTTTAGTTATATTAGTCTCGACTACGACCTAATATTATCACATTCAAAATCCTTTGTCAAAACCCGACCCGCACACTTTTCTTGCTTTTTTGTTGCATTTAATATATAATATTGTTGATTTAACATATAACATGAGTTAAGGAAGTGATATTATAAATGAACAAATTTGACTTAATTAGTGCTAAAAACCATGTAAAAACCAACATTATGGTAACTAACATAATTAAATATATGGAAAATAACAAAATTACATTTAAAAAGATGAGTTTTGATATGAAAATTCCTGAATCAACATTAAAAAGTGCTGTAGCTAAAAACTACAGCGCCATTTCAACATTAGAAAACATATGTAAGTTCTATAAAATTACACTTCCAGATTTCGATAATTTCAATTATGGCGCTTATTGCGGTAAGGAGCAGGCAATAATAGATTTAACTAATTATTTAAACACTACTCTATATCATTTATCCCAAAATCATATATCTCAAGAAGAATTTGAAAAATATTTTATATTAATAGCTTATGAATTCTTATTTAATAATAGAGTTTATATTCCTTCTTCTATTAGACGAAAAAGCAAATTTACTGATATAGACAAAAAGCTAATAAAAGCTAACAACAACATAAGAAATATCATCGCAAATGTGTTAAATCAAAAAGGATTAAAGTTAAATAGTGATACTTACCAATCAAGGGCTAATGCACCATTAAATAAATATGATGTATCTTATAATGTTCCTCTATGTTCTTATGAACCTCAAGAATCAGATATTAATAATAGTCCTGATATGATTGGCGAATCATTACATAACATTAAAATAAAAAGTGGTCTAACATTGGATCAGTTTGGCAATATATTTTCCCTTGATGGTTCAACAATAAAAAACATTGAAGCCGGAAGATATATTTTAAAATATAATTATGTTAAATGGATATATGCATTATTTGATAATGTAGAAATCAATGATTTAATAACTAAAGAACAAGCATCATTAAATATAAATTATGATTTTGCTTATGATAGTATTACAAAAAATATTCCAAAGCTTTCCTCATTTAAAACTAGAGATGCTAGTGGAAAATTAAGAACAGCAATCCAGTTCTTATCTCCAGAACCATCATTTATTCAAGATTATGAACGTCTTGAAGTTTTCTTAGCAATAATATCTACCGGATTTAAGATCAATAAAGAATTCTTATTTGAAGCATTTAATTACCCGGATGTAAAATTAAATACAAAAGATATCGAATGGATAAATACTGAAATAAAGAAAGCAGTCAAAACCGAATATAAAGATGCTTTAACTAGAAAATATACAAAAATATGCTTTAAAGAGTTCTATCATTATGACGAAGATAAAAGTCAAATAACATTAACCGATGATAAATTAATGAGTATAATAGAAAAGCTTCAAGAGCCAAAAAGACCGTAGTTTTTAATTACTACGGTCACTTTTTTTATAATTTAAAATCAATTATATTTGTTATTTTATCATCAACCTTTTTCTTCTTACATATATTTAAAGAATTAAAGAATAGTTTTATTTCATCTTTTAAAGGTATTAGCATTTCTTCACCATTTGAATAAACTTTTTTTCTAAGAGTAAATTCTAAATAGCTACCTCTTGTATCATCTAAATAGTTTAAATATATATTGAAGCAAGTCTTATTATTAATTTCTTCCATCATAGGATTAATAACACGTTTAGTTAACTCAACCAGTTTATTATAACTAGCTAAATTATCTTTATATTTACAATATTCTGATAATTTATGACTATGTATTACTATACTTTTTGATGGATCTGAATTTAATAACATATATAAAATCATACCAGCATACTTTTGTGTCATATTTAAAAATGATATAAGCATATCATAATCATACTTTATAATATGAGAAAATATCTTATTATATGCTTCACTTGTTATAACAAACTCTAAAGTACTAATATCAGGATTATATTTATAATCTTTTAGAATTAATACATCAAGAAAAGTTTTAGTCTTAAATTCATCAAGTCCATCATAAAACATTTTCTTTCTAGCGGTATCAAAGCTATTATTATTAGCTATAATCTTACGCACTCTAGTATATGAACATATAATCTTAATATCTTCATTTTCGTTATACACTCCTTTCGATTTTTTTAATGCCATTGCAAGCAAAATTACAGTAAGTTGTTGAAACCTTGTCATATAGAAGAATAATGCTGGATTACCACATTCTAATCCTTCAATCACTTCTTCATTTTTTGTAATAAAATCATTGTTCTTTTCCATACAAAATCACTCACCTTTCTAACTAAATATAGTATGTATAAGAACTATTTCTTACACCTATATTTTAACATTTTAAAGGTATCAATATTGGCTTCTACAACTCCTCCATTTCGTTAATTTGTATGTCTTAAAACGTTAGTGAAATAAAGAAAAAACGCATGATAAATTGCACCGATTTAGCATGCGTTTTTTGAAAATTTTAAAGTTGGCTTTGTTAGTTATTTGTTAGTTACGATATAGCACTAATTAATCATTAAATGATATCTATGTGCTAATCAAGTACATCTACAGCTTCAACTAAAAATGACGGGTCAAAATGAGTATATACTCTTTCAGTAAGTGACTGTGTATTTGCATGTCCTACTATCTTCTTTAGAATGGTTTCATTCATATTCTTTTCACTGCACATACTAATAAAGGTATGTCTTGTGTCATGAACTAAATGTTTTGTTCCTAATAATTCATTAATTTGTGAAAAATAGTAATCTCTATAATATCTATATAGTAATGGATCATGATTTGTATTTTCAAATAATAATTCATTATCATTTCTATTCATCCAACTCTCGAAATATGGATAAATCTTCTTACAAATAGGAACAACTCTAATACCAGCTGATGTCTTACTTGCTGTAACATTAAAATATCTTTCTTTTAGGTTTACTTCACATTTCTTTAAATCCAATAATTCAGATATTCTAGTTCCAGTATATATAAGCATTAAAGTAATGCTTTTAACATCAGATTCAGGCATATCCCAAATCTTTTTAACGTCTTCTTTAGAAAATTTCTCTCTATCACGCTTATTTGGATTCTTATTTGAATATTTAGCTATATCTACTAATTCAGCATAATTCTTATCCACATATTCATTTTTTAAAGCAAATTTATATAGCATATTAAGCAAGAATTTCATTTTACGGATAGTTGAATAGTTCTTTCCACTATCAGCAATAATTCGCTCATAATCTCTTGTTTTAAGTGAAGCGAATACTTTATTATGAATTCCTACAAAGCCTTTAAAAGCGGCATTATAACCATTCGTAGTGGATTTTGATGTTGTAGGAAAAAAGTCTTTACTCCACTTATCAAATATATCTTTAAATTTATATTTGCATTCAGGTGTAACAACTACTTTAGTCTCATTAGGATTCTTTAGTAAATCACTATTATAAGACATAAGCATGTTAAATCCATCTTGGTAAGTTTTAGCATATCCGATGGTTTTTATAATTTGTTTTTTCTTTCCATTTACTTCTTCAAATCCTATAGTCTTTCTAACTATGTATGGATTTCTTCTCGTTCCTTTAAGTTTGTAGACTTGTCCTACTCCTTGTGGTAATTTCATTTTTCTCATAATTTTATCTCCTTGTTACCTAATTTTTTTATAGTAATAACAAGTAGCATAATTTGTTAGTTATTTGTTAGTTACGATATAAAAAATGCATAAGAATTACATTCTTTTATCAAAAACAAATTAAAGTAACAAATTTACCAAAAAACCTTGAAAAATGGCTTAACAAAGCCAAAAAAAAGCCACGCATTCGAGAATATGCGTAGCTCTTTTATCTTTTTCTTTGCAATTATAATAATCAAACAATTAACGCTTAGAGAATTGTTTTAAATAACCAAAAAACTAGAAAAAACCGCATCACTAAAGGATTTTTACTACTTTTAGATGATTTATTTTAAATATTAAATTCGGGCACTCATCGGGAACCACCCGTTACTAAGTGTTATCAAACAACACTATTTTAACTTAATTCTCATTCACGTGCAATCTTTAATTTTTTTCTAGAAATCAATTCTAACATTTCCTCTTTATTGTTATGGATTCTATCGTCAATCACCAATTCTAGTAGAAGCTTCAATGCATCTCTGATTTCTTTTCCAGCAAGTCCTAATCTAATCAAATCATATCCATCTACTGATAAATCAGACAAGGCTGAAGTCGAATTAAATGATGCTGGTATTAAATTATATAACTCAAAATAATTGAATTTTACCATTCTTTAATTAAATCATATAAATAATTATTCTTATATATTTTTTCTTTTCCAACTTGCTCTGAAGTTAAAACACCCAATTCTTCTAATTCTGAAAGATATTTTCCTGCTGTATTTCTAGAAACGGATAATTTCTCTCTTAAATATTCATTTTTAGTATAAAAATCATAAAATAAATATTCTATTAATTCTTCAGAATAAATCTTTGGTTTATTTTGCTTCACTAGATTTTTGCAATTATCCATCGCTTTTCTAAATTTATCAATAAATCCTAAAGTGAATATGGATGTTTGTTCAACTCCATTAATCATATATAACAAATAATTTTTTATATATTTATTATCAATCCTCATATCATAAAGGCATTTATAATATTCTTCCCTATTTGAATTAATATATTTTGACAAATATAAAATAGGAAGAGATAACTTTTGTTGTAAAACTAAATATAATACATTTAAGATTCTTCCTGTTCTACCATTTCCATCATGAAATGGATGAATTGATTCAAATTGATAATGAATCATAGACATCTTGATAAGCGGATCTGTATTTTCAAGTTCATCATAATTAATGTATTTTTCTAGGTTTGATAAATAATCTCTTATTTCATTCTCACTTTGAGGTGGATTATGAAGTATTTCTTTGGTTTTAGTATTCATAATAACTGTACCTGGTATCTTTCTAATTCCACCAACATTAGGTTCAATGATATGATGAATTTCTTCAATTATCTTTGAACTAATAAATCCGTTATCCTTAACTTGAGAGAATCCATATAAAATAGCTTGACGATAATTAACAACCTCTTTAGATGCAGAATTTTGATTTTTAAGGGTTATCTCCTTAAACACCTCATCAAAAGTTGTTACTATATTTTCAATCTCACTTGATTCTTTTGCTTCACCTAATATAACAGCATTTAGTATAATATTAGGATTTGGCATTGTATTAATGATACCATTCAATTCTCCTAATTTACTATTTGCTTTATTTAATGCCTTAAGAATATCAATATCATCATAATTATATTCAAATGGTAATTTGTGCATATCATCACCTTCTGCACAAATTTTATCATTTTTTGTGCACGTTGTCAATTCGTGCACAATATCAATTTGAAACAAAAATAAAAAGCAGGGTGAGAAGTCCTGCTTAATATCTTTTTCTTTGCAATTATAATAATCGAACAATTTACTAAGGCTTAGAGGCTTGTAGTGCACAACTAACACCTTAGTTAAGAAGTTTTTATTTGTGTTAAAGGTACTGCTATATTTTACGATTTTTTTCTTAAAAAAAACTAAAAGCAGGGTTGTGGATTCCCCTGCTTCTAATATAATCCATAAATATGAACTTTTTGTCAAAATCAAACGTAATACTATCTCTTAGAGAATTGTGGAGCACGACGAGCCTTCTTAAGACCGTACTTCTTACGCTCCTTAGCACGTGGATCACGTGTAACAAGACCAGCTGGCTTTAATGTAGCACGATAATCTGGGTTAACTTCCATTAATGCACGAGTGATTCCTAGACGGATAGCTCCAGCTTGTCCAGTCATTCCTCCACCAAATACATTAACGATTACATCGAACTTATTTAAGTTCTCTGTAAGCTCAAGTGGTTGAAGGGCGTCAAGTCTAGCTAGAGGGTTAGTAATATACTCCTCAAATGCTCTACCGTTAACAGTAACCTTTCCTTCACCTGCTTGTAAAATAACTCTAGCAACAGAAGTCTTACGACGTCCTGTTCCGAAATATTGAACCTTAGTATTCTTCTTAGCCATGTTTCAGTACCTCCTTATTAGTCCTCTACCTTAAATTCAACTGGCTTTTGAGCAGCATGTGGATGCTCTGGTCCAGCATAAACATAAAGTTGATTTCTCATTTGATCTCCAAGCTTAGTATGAGGAAGCATTCCGTAGATTGCATTCTCAACCATTCTTGTAGGGAACTTAGTCATAACCTCAGTAGCAGTAAGAGTAGTTAATCCTCCATTGTAATCTGAGTGATGAATGTATAGCTTATCTTGCCACTTGTTTCCTGTTAACTTAATCTTCTCAGCATTGATTACAACAACGTAATCTCCGCAGTTAACATGAGGAGTGTAAGTAGGCTTTCCCTTTCCTCTTAATAAAGAAGCAACTTGAGTTGCAAGTCTTCCTAGTGTCTTGTTTGTAGCGTCAACTACATACCAATTCTTTTGTACAGTTTGATTATTTGCCATATAAGTTTTCATAAATTATTTTCCTCCTTAAATTATCCTAATTAAGGGCTTTTTGTGGATTAAAAATGTACCGATAAAATTATATTATAATTACAAGATTATGTCAACAATAATTTTATATAAAAAGAGGTGGCTATTCGCCATCCTCTTCATTAGCTTTATTTTCTTCCTCTATTTCCTTTAATAATTCTTGACGCATATCATCAAGTAGCTTTTGTTTAAGCTCCTCACTTGATAGCTTTTCTGAAGAATTTTCTTTTATCTTTTTCTTATTCTTTACAAGATAAATATTAACACTTTCAGTCAACATTATTAATAGAAATACAAATATTAATAATCCATAGATTAAATTTTTGTTTGACGCAAGCTTTCCTATATTTAAGAAATTAAATGTTTTAACATATATTCCTATAAGCATATCCGCTGTGACTAATTCATCATCAACCAAGGTATTATTATCACCCTTAACTATAAATCCACTATCTGTTATTTCAACTATTCTATGAACAATATATAGTCCTTTAGTTTCACCAGATTCAGATTTATATATGATAATATCTCCAACATCACATGAATCATATGATATTTTCTTAAATATTATAGAATCCCCAGCTTTTATAGTTGGTTCCATACTCTTAGTTGGTACATATGAGTATGAGTATCCAAAATAGCTTACAGGCTTTTCTTCTCTTACAGCAATTACATTACATACAAGCATATAAATGATAAGTAATACAATTAATCCTATAAGAGAGCCTACTCCAATTGTTAATCCCTTTTGCACCTTTGGAGGTAGCTTTGATTTTAACCTTTGTAGTAAGCCTTGCTTTTTAGTCTTCGTCATTTTCCTTTGCCCTTGCAGCTAAAGCTTTAGCACGAATTGCTTCACGTCTACGACGTAATAGTTCACGTGGATCAACCTTTTCACCTGTTGAAGGTGTGCTATCCATTGCAGGACGAGCTTGACTACGTTCTGCTAATGTTCTTTGCTTTAAAGCCTCACGTCTACGTCTTAGAACCTCTCTTGGGTCCTCTTCAGTAGCAGATGGGGCTGCAGCCTCTACAGGTGCAGTACCATTAGCCTGTGCTTGACGCTGTGCAAGTAATGCACGACGACGAATAATATCCCTATTACGCTCAAACATTGCAGCAGATGCTCTTTGTGGTGCTACTGCTTCTGGTTTAGACTCCTCTTCGTCGTCCTCTGCAGAAACAACATCCTTTGATTGCATCATACTCTCTTCAGCACGTTCTTTTTTACGTGCTTCAAATAATGCCTTATTATCAAGAGGCTTTTCTTCATCCTCATCCTCATCAACAACTCTTGCTCCAGCCTTATCAGCTAATGCCTTTTGTCTTATAGCCTCACGTCTACGACGTAATAGCTCCTTAGGTGATAATGATTCCTCTTGAGCCTCTTCCTCTTCACCATCATCAGATGAGAAGTCATTTAATAATTGGTCTAGCTCATCATCAATTGCCTTAACCTCTGCATTCTCCTGCTCGTCTTCAGCTTCTGCCTCAGCCTCATCAGCCATAGCAGCCTTCATAGCCTCTTCCTTAGCACGGGCTGCAGCAGCCTTAGCCTTAATGATTTCACGTCTACGCCTAAGGATTTCCTTAGCATCTAGATGAGCCTTAGAAGCTTCTAGCTCCTTCTCTTGCTCCTCTACCTTCTTAGCTTCAGCCTCAGCCTTAGCCTTAGCTTCTTCTCTTTCCTTAGCCTTTGCTTCACGAGCAGCCTTTCTTTCAGCCTTAGCCTTAGCCTGCTCAGCAAGAATACGTGCTCTACGCTCTTGAAGCTTAGCCTTTGTAGCCTCTTGAGCTGCCTTCTCCTTAGCACGGGCCTCATCACGCTCAGCCTTAAGCTTAGCACGCTCCTCCTTAGCCTTAGCTTCTAGCTCCTCTTGTCTACGTCTAGCCTCTTCACGCTCAGCAGCACGTTTAGCAGCACGAGCTGCCTTCTCTTCTGCAAGCTTCTTAAGTCTTGCTTCACGAGCCTGTTGCTGACGAATCTTCTCTTCAGTAGATTGAATCTCTGCTAGTGTATCCTCGTATTCTTTCTTTGTATTATTGTAATCTACTTCCTTAAGTCTAGTAATAGTATCTAAGACATCTGCTTTCTTCTTAGCACGCTCTAGCTTAACTGGAAGTGGAACCTCTTCAAATTCATCCTCAAATGGAACCTCAAATAGAGGTGGATAAATTGAGTTTATTACTTCTTGCATTTCTCTAAACACAAGCTCTAGTGAATATTTCTTCTCCATTCCAGAGTTTACTTTATCCTCAAGAGATTGCTGGTAGAATTCCTGAGTCTTATTTAAGAAATACTCAGACATCTCAAATTTTTCGATATTTTGAGAATCTGGCTTAAATTTATACTCATCATCCATCTTACTTAGATTACGAGCATTACGATATGTATGTGACTTATATAGGTCCTGATTCTCTAGGTCTCTAGAACCATTATAATATAGCATTGTACCTACTGAGTTAGCAAAAATCTTATCAATTGTTGATGCCATCTCATCAGTATATTTATTTTTCTTTTCACGTACATTTACATCGAATGCTAATTGGTTATATCTATCAAGGAAAACCCATGTATTATAACAAATCTTGAATTCAGGATTTTTTGTAATAATGTTAGTCTTTTGAATTGGGGGTACTACCTCTTTATAATTCTTTAAGGCTTGCATTAGCTGAGAAGAACGAAGAGATTTAAATTTCTCTTGTACATCCTTTGCTTTTTCAAAGGTGTCACGAGCCATCTTAACCTCAGATTCCTGCTCAGATTCCATTTTAACTGATAATTCAACCTTAACCTTAGTTTTATCCTCTAGCTTGAAATCATTAGTAATAACTGTACTACGTGTCTCATATGAATCTAGATTCTTCTTCATAATTTGAATACGAAGTGATAAGAACTTACAAATACGGTTAATTAGAGTCTTAATGAAACGGTTCTCATAAATTCCTAGCTCATCCTCAGAGAATGTTGTTAATAGCTTTGATGGAATAATATCCCCGTTTTCCTTAACCTGTTTAATAAATTGTGTATGTGAGGATAAGTGTCTTACGGTATCAGAATTAACCTTCTTAACCTTCTCCATAGGTACAACTTCTTCCTCATAACGAATTGCTTTCTTAGGATCCTTTAAAATTTTTGAGATACTCTTAAAGCAATCATTTAATACTGGTATAAATGATTTTTCAAAAATCTTAGTTTCACGAATAGTCTTTGAGTAAACTGTCTTCTTTCCACCTTGGATTTGCTTTAGTAAAGCAGCTCCCATAGCTGACTTAGTGACACTACCCTTTAGGCTTTCCTCGAGAATGTGGTAGAACTCACTTACAGATGCATCATTCTTTTCTGCATCAGTTGGCTCTAAGACCTTTCCATCTGAGCTATCACCATTCTCATTTAGTTTTTCATCGACAACGATAGATTGTTCAGTCTTTTGCTCTTCTTCCACATTGCTCACCTCCCACTAATATCATTTTAGGTATTTATTAGCTTACCTTCTTTAGATCATTAATAAAATCTTGTGATACAGCAAATGCTCTCTTACCAAATAATTTATCTAGTAAGGCACTTAATTGATCTAGCTCATTACGTAGGAATGAAAGGTTTAATGACTCAAACTTACGTAAAATCTTATTACATAGCATGTAATCTAGACCTTCAATTTCAGTAAATCCACATGCAATATAGCATGGAACGAATAATCTAATTTGCTTCATGATACGGTTTCCGAATGCAATCTTGAATTTTGCTTGGATGAATTCATCAAGCTTCATGAATGATTCCATAACTCTTGCAGAAATTGTAATGTCTCTTTGTGCTGCCTTGAATAGCTCATCAATATATTCAAATGACATTTGAACATTTTCAGTATAAGGTGCATCAACTAGCTCAGCCTTATGGTTAATAACGATAGGTAGGGCACGGTCATAAACCTTATCTGTGATTGTAAATGTTGAGTCATCCTTATTGGCTGTTCCAATGAACCAAATATTTTGGTTAATTAATAGCTTACCATTAATAAATAGCTTAGGATCTGTTGGATCTGAACCAGAAACGATGTCAATTAACCATTGAGATGGATCTGGCATTTCCATTACTGATAGGAACTCAGCAAAATAGTACTCAATACGGGCAAGGTTCATCTCATCTAGTACGATGAAGTTAGGCTTGTCTGAGTATCCAGCTTGGTATACACACTTTAAGAAATCTGTTTCATTAAATCTATGTGTGAACTCATTTAAGTATCCAAGTAACTCAGCACGGTCACGCCATGAAGGCTGTACTGAAATAATTGATGATGGCTTATTAAAGAACTTACCCATTGCATATGGTAGGGAAGTCTTTCCTGTTCCTGAAATACCTTCTAGGATAAGAACCTTAGAAGTTCCCATTCCTGCGATATAACGGGCAATAACTGGCTTTGCATAATATAGATGTAGCTGTGATGCAGCATATCCGATAAATCTATCGCATAGACCACTTAAATCAAGCATATCATTTGATGTCATTATTGTGTATTCAGGATTTGATCTATAGAAAGCATCAACTTGAGTAAGCTTAATGAATCTTCCATTAAACTCCTCTTTCTCCTCTTCCTCAGCAGGTGCTAATTGAGGGTTGAATAAATCATCTGGATTAACCTCAGTTTCTCCACCTGAAATTTGGCTTACACGTAAAGCAAGAATTTTATTCTTCTCATCAACAAGTTCAACTACCTTCTTATTTAATAGCTGCACTTGATCAATAAGCTCATCCTTCTCAATTTCTCTACCTCTAAACTTATTATATCTCTTACATAGAATTACAATTAATGTAATTAGTAATACGATAAATGCAAGATTAATAAATAGAACTACAACATAAGCAATCCAGTCTAATGCATTCCATTCACTATTATGAATAGAAGCATCAGCTAAATCCTTAAAATAATTCTTAATGTCTGTTCCAAACCATTTTCCAAAGGCCTTTCCAATACTTGAAAAGAATGTACCAAAGTTTTTAAAGAATGCCTTTAAAAAATTATAATAATATCTAGCAAATTCACTCATATCTGCTCTCTCCTTCCAAGGACTCAATCATTTTTACTTCTCTTCGTCGCCCTTTTCACTACTATCTGTGATATCTTTTTCATCATTTGGTTTTGTTTCTGCATTTTCCTTTGCAGCAGCTGCTTGCTCTGCTCTTAATTGAGCTAGAAGCTCAGCCTTCATTTTTTCTCTTTCCTCATCAAGAGATTTCTTCATTTCTTCCTTCTCAGCCTCATTAGCCTCTTGAAGCTTAGCTGTTCTTATTTCCATTACATTCTTAATTACCATAAACATTTCAAATACTAAGAATAAACCTGTGAAAATAATAACTAGCACAAATCCCTTTTTAGGATTAGATAGCCAATTTACAAAATTACCAGCACCATCCCAGTGTGAAATGTATTTTGCTTTTACTTGATCTGGATTTACAATTTGTACAACCTCTTGAGTATATCTCATTAAAGTTTTCTCTTCTTCTGTACAATTGTCGTAATAATACATACCATCTTTATATGATTTGTAGATATCTCCTTGTAATACAAAGCATGAAATACTATTATCAGATGGATTATAAATAATATCTACAATTCTATGGGTATTAAGGAATGGATCCTTAGCACTTTCTGTATCCCAAAAAGTGATAATATCTCCAACTTTAAGCTTTGATGTTTTAAAATTAGTAGATGCCCATACCAAATCTCCCTTTTCAAATGTAGGTGTCATAGAGTCTGATAATACAATTTCATACCCTAGACCAAAAACATTTTTTACCTTACCTTCTTTAGATCCGGCAATTTGTGAAATTGAGAATAATAAAAGCAAGAATATAAAAAAGTAGAATATAGAATTAACCACAATATTTGTTATATATAGCGCTTTTTTTCTTTTATCTATAGAATTAATTTCCATTTCTTCATCAATATTATCCTTAGTAGTAAGAGATTCCTCTTGTTCAATCAAATCATTATTTTCATTGTTAGTATCTTCATTCAACATATCTCTTGCTCCTTTCACATAAATATTCCTTATTTTATTTTATCATATTTAATTAGAAAATTAAATAGTATTTATTTGTAATAGCAAAAATAAGTCTATTATAAAAACAAAAATGTCTAGGTATTATTGAAATGATAAAATGTTAGTAGACACAAAAAAGTGTTTATTAACATTTTTTCTTTTATAATAAATAATAAGAATATACTTCTTCCTAGGAAGAATCACGGAGGTGAAAATATGGGAAGACCTAAAGGTGGAAAAAACAAATCATGGACAGTGAATGAAAAATATGAAGTATTAGAGCCTATCATTAAAGGAGAAATATCTCAAAAAGATAGAGCACGAGAACTAGATTTGGCTTATGGAATGATGACTAGGTGGCTTACAGCTTATAAAAAAGGTGGCATTGAGGCATTAAAGAATAAGCGTAAGCCTGGTAATCCTTTAGCAAAATATTCTAGTCGTAAAAAATTATCGTATACTGAGCAATTAGAGTATGAGAATATGAAATTAAGAATCGAGAATGAACGATTAAAAAAAGGATACACATCAAAGGAGGCGGATCAAGCAAAACAAAAGAAATTAAACAAAAAGAATTCGCAATAATAGAGTTATTAAGTAAAGATTTTAATATTGATTCATTATGCAAAGCAATGGGATTATCACGTTCTGGTTATTATAAATGGTTAAAAAGAAAAGGCACTTTAAATAGGTACGAAAATAGTAGAGTACTATTAAGTAATATGATAAAAGAATATCATAATAATCATAAATCATGGGGATATAGACATATAGCAGCTGAAATAAGAAAAGACACTGGTTGGATATTTTCTGATAATCTTTGTCATAAGTGTTGTAAAGCCTTAAAAATACATTCTAAAGCAAGAAAACTTCCATATAGCAAGTCTGGTGAAGAAAGTATTAAATATCCAAATATGATTTGGAAAGATTGGAATACTACTAGACCATTTGAAAAGATAGTTACGGATACAACTATATTCTATAATCATAATAAACAATATGATTTAACTTTATATATTGATGTTTTCAACAATGAAATAGTGGCATACGATTTAGCAGATGGTAAGCATGGAGCGAATACGGCAAATCATATTAGAGCACTAAAAAAGTTACTAAAAGTCAAAATAAAAAGAGGGTATAAAGACCTTGAAACGATTGTCCATTCTGATCAAGGTATCATATACTCCTCAATGGTATTCGCCAATACCCATAAAGATTATAACATTAAACGTTCTATGAGTCGAGCAGGAACTCCAACTGATAATCCAATTATTGAAGCTTTAAATGGTTGGATTAAGGAGGAAATGGCTGTCGATTTTGACTTGTATAAAACTAATAATGTTCATAAAGCAGTCAGAGATTATATCAAATATTATAACAATGAAAGATTAGCATATGCATTACAATACAAAAGCCCTGTCCAGTATAGAACAGAGCTCTCATTTAATTAAATATTTTTTTAATGTCTACAAACTATTGACTAGTTCATATTATCCTAGACATTTTATAGATTACAAGATATTATTCATTATCAGCAGATGTGAATGAATAATCAATTGAGAATGCTTGTCCGAATATAGCATCGAAACAGTCAGCATCGAATCCTTCTAACCAATATGTGAATGTTAATCTATAGATTTGGTTAGCTGAATCTGTTGCGAACATTTCAACTCCTGTATATCCAGCAGTTGTTGGAGTTAAACCTGCATAATTTGCATTAGCCGCAACATACTTATCTCCAGTAGCATCAGAGAAATTAGTTCCTAATACTGCCTCGATGTATGAGTTTGCAGCATTAGTTCCAGCTAGAGATTGTCCAAAATTAAATATACTTGTTCCTGTTCTATCAGTATTAGGTGCAATAGATGAACTATCAACATATCCAGCTAATGTTTGAAGTCTTGTATCATCATTTCCAGCTGCACCTTCAAATGCTGTCTTAGCAGCTGTAGGTGTTTGTGCATCAGCTACTACAGATGTAGAAACAGCCTTAGATACATCAACTACTGAACGTAAAGCATTAAGAGATGAAACCTTAACCTTATCTCCTGCAGCAAATGACATTGATGAAGGAGTTGTAGCAGTGAAATCCTTTTGAATTGTGTATGCAGAAACTGTCGTAGTTTGTGATGTAGAATCCTCTGATATTTGTACCTTCTTATTGTTAGCACTAACCTTTAAGAATAGCTCAAATTGAAGAGCTGTTGTTGATGTAGTGTCAATAGTTACATCAGATAGAGTTGATCCATCTAATGATTGCCACTTATCATCATTAGCAAGAGTTGATCCAGCAGCAACATATGTTAATGCTCCTAACTCGTTTTCTGACTTATCAATTTCTACTGAAGATCCCCAGTGATAGCAATCTGTAGAAATTAAGATAGAGTCTGTTGTTGATTGTACACCAACTGTAATGTTTGCAGTTACTGTTGCATTAGTTGTAAACCATGCAAATGTTGTTGTTCCTAGAGCTACAACAGCGAATGCCATAGATAGTGAACTTAATAATAATTTTCTCGAAATTTTATTCATATATACCTTTCTCCTTTTCGTATTTTATTATTATATTTTTCCTTGTTTTTTCATTTTAATGACAACAAATATTCCTGTGTCCTTAACTTAATTATATCACTTAAGTGATTTTATATCAAGTATTTTGTTATTCCCACACGCTAACCAAATACCATTTCTCTCCTTTTGCACTAGGAGTTACTATTGTGTTTGTAAAGTCGAATAATGTTGGAACATCAGATGTTTTTCCTTCATTATCAAGATAATTGCCATTTTCATCAGACCATGCCCATCCCTTAAACGCGTGTGAATTGTTTGTGATATAGGCTGGTGAATCGTCTGATATCAGCATATTAAGAATTTGATGTCTAACAATCCTTTTTGTGATGTAGTTTGTATTTGGATTTTTTACCAAATAAGTAAGTTCCAATGGATCTTCCTCATAGTGCTTAGTAGTGAATTGCATATCAAACACTAATTGCTGATCTAAAACAAAATCAATACAATCCGCATCCCAACCCTCAATCCATAACGTAAGTGTCATAGAGGCTTTCCCATTGTCTCCATACTCATTTGATGCATTTAAGGATAAAATCTTAGCTGCTTCCACTGTGTCAAACCCCTTAAATGTTGAAGGGATATCATTGTAAGACATAATCTCACTTTCTTCTATTATACCATCAGCGCCTACACCAACACCATCATCCGCCTTCTCTGCTTCATCTTTGCGCACCTGATTATAGTAAGAAACCCCTGCATTTTTTGTGTAGTCATAGGCAGCAGCTGCAGCTTGAGCAGCGGCTTCTGCTCCTGTAGCATTATCACGAACAATATAGTCAGTACCAGCAGCTAGCTTTGTAGCATACGAACCATTTCCTTTATTCAATTCATAGAATCTAGGATTGCTATCACTTGATGTGGTTACAGCAAAACGAGCTGCATCTGAAATATAGGCTCTATAATTTTGTTTAAAGCTTTCAGTTGCATCCGTTTTATCAACATCATCATATGTTGCAGTTCCATTTTGATGATTATAGTTAATCATTTTTCCATTTGTCAAATCATAAGATGAAAAATCATGTCTAATATCTTCTGGGAAGCCATAATTGCTTTGCCCAACAGTTCTAATTTGGGTTTTAGGAATATATGTTCCATCATCATAAGTGAACGTTCCTGTAGAAAAATACACATCCTGTGGAGATTTAGTTTCAGACTTAAAATAAATTTTAAACCTTACATATGCCTTACTAGACAATTTAAATATTGTCGCACGATTTTGAAAGTTCTCTCCATCTAAGGTTGTAAGTGGTTTTAAGGTTAGTTTAAAATACTCAGCTACACTATCATCAGTAACCTCTATTACTTCACCCTTTTCAGTTAACCACTCATCTTTATTCTCGCCAGCAGATCTTAGGTCCCATCCCTTCATATAAGCAACAATTGAAGCGGCAACATCAGTGCTTGTTAGTTGTCTCTTGTAATTTTCTCCGTCAACAGAAATCATCAAATCATCACCTGATGCAGCACCTAATTCCATATCACTAAACCAAGCATTTGTATTTAACTTGAACCACGCAAATGTGACAGTTCCTGCAACTACAAACATTAGTACTAGAGTTAGTAAACTAATATAAAGTTTTCTTGATAAATTAATCATTTGTTTATCAACCCCTTTAGGTTAGTTATAAAACATTTACCGACATTTTATATAAATAAAATCGTAAATCTCTCATAATTATATAATATTTTAATATTATGTCAATAAATATTTTTTCTATACTAAGCTCTCATGGTATGCTTCGAATGACATACCAATCTTAAGCTTTCCTTCAATAATTCCCATTCTTTCGTTATTATTTCCATAATAGGCAACACAATCTGGATCATTTCCATCAAGCCACATAATTATAGAAATCTTATAATCCTCACCAGGATTAAAGTCTAGGAATGCTGTATGATAAATAATATTCTCATCATCCTTTGATGAATAATCAGCATTCCAATCTACTGTTCGATCAGTATGGTAACTTGAACCAGCAATAGCATTTTTATAATACTCTTCATTTTCCTCAGTAGATTCTGCCTTCTTATAGATAGTACCTGTTGTATCCTTTGTTGTATAAACAAGCTGTCCATCCTCTTCAGTTCCATGTGAAATAAATACCCAGAATCTTGCAGCCGAAGCTACATCACGAGTATTTTCTGTGATTTTGAATGTAGTTTCTACATCACATTGCTTTCCACCTGTGTTAGCTAAATAGAATGTATATCCAATATAATTTCCAGCACTCGATTTGTATCCTCCATCATTATTATAAACGAAGGATTCAATGATTTCAGGTTCTGAAATAGGCTGTGCATCAGAATATTCAGGAGCATTAAGGCTTCTTTCACCTTCGCCATCTACTGATTCCTTAAGTACTATTCCCATACCACTTAATTCATCATCAATATTAATTGTAAATCCTCCTGTACTCAAACCATAGTATGTTACAAGACCGATAGTTGTAGCAAGTAGTAAGAATAATACAATTAATGTAGCTATTAACTTTTTTCTTCTAAACAAGCTGACCATACGGTCCTTGGCAAGCTTTTCTGATAAATTATCCTTTGCCATACTTGGTTATCCTCCATCATTAATTTACAAATATCATAAAAAATAGTTGCAATATCGTAGCAATCTACTGATACAGCAACTGGCTATCCCATAGGGACCCTATAGCTTTGCGTCACTAGATTGCTCTAGTTTAGCCCTCTATCTAGTAGTATTATATACGAAATCTAAAAATATGTCAATTTTTTATGCCTCTAGAGGTTACTCCTCTTCATCCTCTTCTTCATCAGATTCAGAGTCATCTTCCTCTTCATCAGCATCCTCTTGTGCTACCTTTTTCTTTGGCTCCTCTTGTGCTTCAGTAGCATTAGCCTCAGGCTCTACTTGGCTCTCCTCTGCAGGAGCTTCCTCAGTAACAGTGGACGCTTGCTCAGAGCTTTCAGTAGTTGCTTCTTGGCTATCATTTGCTTCTACAGCATTCTGCTCTTCAGCGACTGGAGCTTCTACATTAACCTCAGCCGCAAGATTTTCATCATTATTTTCTTCTGCAGGAGCTTGCTCAGCCTCCTTAGCAGGATCAAATGTATGCTCGTCCCACTTACGAAGTCTAATGAAATCAGGAAGCTCAGATTCAGAAATTGGCTTTGAATAATAGTAACCTTGACCTAGAGTTACTCCAAGTCCCTTTACATATTCAGCCTGATCCTTAGTCTCAATTCCTTCAGATACAACAACACGATGTGCAACATTTGCTGTTTCAATAAGCATCTTAGCAAACTTCTCCTTAATTGACTTAGTCTCTTCCTTCTCAGCTGCAAGCTTTTCTGCATCTGATGTTGTAGGTCTAGGATTATTTGAATCTGCCTCAACCTCATCAAGGAAGAAATTACGAGAAATCTTAATCATATCAATAGGCTCTTTACTAATCTTTGTGATTGTAGAGTAGTCTAGATCAAATCCATCAACTGCAATTGTAAATCCTGCATCACGTAGCTTTAATAGGTTTTGCTTAACGTTATCCATCTTCTCAAACATTGCATATCCTGAAATCTCAAGTACAATTGAAGAAGCTGCAACTGATGCCTTCTTAGCAACAAGAACTAGATCATCAGCTAGTGATTCATATGTTAATTGCTTTGTAGATAAGTTAAGAGTTAAATGGAAATCATCACCAACAAGTGGTTGAACCTCCTTAAACTTAGAGCATAATAGCTCAAGTCCCCATTTACCTACCCAATAAATATCTCCACTCTTTTCCATGATAGACATGAACTTAGCTGGTGGTAATACGCCTTGCTCTGGGTGGTTCCAACGCATTAGAGCCTCAAAACCATAAACATTATCAGTATTAAGGTTAATGATTGGTTGATAATATAGACAGAATTCCTTGTTAAGGATAGCCTTCTTGATTTCTAAGAAGAACTTGTAGTTCTCTGACTCATCAGTAGCAAGAGTTCTATAATACATTGTGTATTTATTTCCACCCTCACGCTTAGAAATATATGTTGAAAGCTCTAGATTCTTTACAAGCTCTTCTGTAGTTCTTCCACAAGAAGGATACATACAAATACCTGCAGATGCAGTAAGAGAAATAGAATCTCTTGTAGATACATAAAGCTTTCCTCTTACATCAGCAAGTAGCTGATCAGTTATTTTACATACCTGCTCATATGTTAAATTATCCTTGATGAAAATCATAAATTCATCATTACTATAATTTGAAATTACTGTTCTATAAGGGAATCTTTTAACAAAGCGTTGTGCAATTTCTGTTAAGAATTCCTGACATTGCTCACGTCCGAATATATCATTCATTGATGTGAAATTATCAATATCAATATAGATTAGAGTAAATTCTCCAAATCTTCCAACCTTCTTAATATAATTAGAAATAGCTCTATTCATTTCAGCCTTAGTAATAGTCTGCTCTGTTAGATTATCGCTTTCCTCATGGAATTTCTTATAATTGTATTTAATTAGGAAGAAAAATAATACTCCTAATAAAATTACTACTAGTACTGCAATTAATGTTACCATTAATGCATTACCTCCTGAAGTTAATAACATTACTCCTCACCTAACTTTCCGTTACTCTTGTTTTCACTTGAAACCTTACCTGTCTTTAATAAGGCAAAGGCATCTTCCTTAGATAAAGCCTTACCAATATAATATCCTTGAATTATATCAGCACCAAATTTATGAACAATATCCTTTTGAATCTTAGTTTCAACACCTTCACAAATTACCTTATCTCCAAGCTCCTTACCTAGAGTAATAATCTTTGAAGTTAATACCTTACTAAATCTATCTGATTCAATATGCTTTATAAACTCCTTATCAACCTTAATTGTATCAATAGGTAGCTCCTTTAAATAAAGCATAGATGAATATCCTGTACCAAAATCATCTAGGTGGATTGAAATTCCACGGTTCTTAAGAATTTGAAGCTTTTCAATAACTGTACTGAAGTTTTCCATTAGGAATGTTTCTGTTACCTCTAAGGCAATAGCTCCTGGTCTTAGTCCATTTTCTTCAAACTTCTCTAAGAAATCTGCAACGAATCCTGCTTGAACAATTTGTGCAGGCGATACATTAACTGAAATATGAATATCATACTGCTCCATTTCCTTAGCAGTCTTAAATACATCCGCATTAATGAAGTTTCCTACATCAATGATAAATCCATTCTTTTCAGCCATCTTAATGTAAACCTCTGGAGAGATTGTGGCATATTTTGGATTATTCCAACGAAGCAATGCTTCAAATCCACATACTCTTTCTTGATTTAGCTCATATTGTGGCTGATAGTACATTACGAACTCTCCACGTTGGATAGCAAGCTTTAAATCTTCCTCCATCTCGCGGTCCTTCATAGCACTATTTTCTAGATTTACATCATATTTACATACATTTCTTCCAGCTCCCTTAGCACGATTTGTAGCTGTAGTAAGCTTAGATATCAGCATGTCATAATCTATGTCTGTTTCTCCATCCATATCTGAGCCTAATACACCAAATGCTGGACGAAGCATAATTTCATTATTATTAATTTGAATAGGCGCCTTTAATTCCTCTAGCATTCTATCACAAATTTTTAGATTTGAAACCTCATTTGAGTTTTCATCAAGGATTACGAACTCATCTCCCTTTGTATGGAAGATTTCAAGGCCATCAAAAAATTCATGAAGCTTTTCTGAGAAGAATTTTAGTACATCATTACCTTGATCAAATCCAAGTAATGTATTAATATCCTTAAATCCTCTTAGGTTAACCATAATGAATAAATATGGATCCTTAACAGATTTATATTTTTCCTTAACCTCACGATATCTTCTATCAAGAACTACTCCATTATCATCACCTGTAACAAGTGACTTAGTAGACTTTTCAATTAATATCTTATGATCAATATATTCTTTTGTAATATCCTTACCAATAAGTGAATAATCAGTACCACGCTTTGCAGAATAGAATTCAAAGTAAACATCATCATGTTCCTTGACTCCTTCTTCATTTAGCATACCAATCCATCCAAGAACAAATTTTCTTTGTTCCTTAATTAAATCCTTAAGTGGTAAATCCGTATCCATCAATGTCAAATCATTCATTGAGCTAATTGGAAGAGACTTAGTTTCAAATGCTGCCTTAAATGGTCTATTGTAAGAAATAATCTTTCCATCAACCTTACATACAACAACAGCGTTTGAACCTCTAAGAGAAATTCCTGCATCAAGTGCTTGACCCTTATTAAGCTTTTTAAATAAGAAAATAAAATTAATAACAATTCCTAATAATAATAGTCCTGCACCAATCCAATACATTAATCTAAATTGATTAACATCATTAGTTGTAATAATATCATCTGAGTTAACGAATCTTAAAAGCTTAAATGAAGAATAATCATCTACAACAATATATCCATCATTTTCTCCTGATGTGACAGTAAGACGGGCTTTATATACCTCTCTACCCTCTTCATGTGTTTTATCAAGAATCTTATTAGATAATGTCGCAGAATTTGTTCTTGTTAATATCTCAAGAAGAGATGTTACACGAGAATTATAATCAACATTTGATCCTATAACAGTTCCATTATCAATAAGAAGAATTGCATTATCCTCATCATTTAATGCATTAGCCATAACAGTTTGTAGGGCTACTCTTCCATACTCACTACCATTTACATAATATACATAACCATCAGATGAAATAGCATATGTGTTATCTCCAAAAATTGAAGAATCATCTATATTTGTAGTTTCAACAGAATCGCTTCCGTTAACAAATAATGTATTATATTCAGCAATACTTGCATCAAGAGCACTACTAGATGCATCATATGCACTTTCACTTTGATAATATGCATTTTTGACTGTTGCAGTATCTACACCAGCCTGATAAACTGCAGTGATAGCAATTAAGCACACTAAGAAAAATATTAAAATTATTACATAAACCTTTAAATCTCTTGCGCGCATTTTCATCACCCACTTTAACTCATTATACCATATAACGCAAATTTATAAAATACCAAAAAGTTTAAAAAGCCTTAGCACAAAGCTAAAGCTTTCTATACATTTATCTAACTATATCTCCAGGATTCAAATTAGATGTAACAAGTTCTAGGTTTTCATCAAGAGCATCACTAGCACAAAGAAGCATTCCTTGTGACTCAACACCTCTTAGCTTAACTGGCTTTAGATTTCTTACTACGACTACCTTTTTACCTATTGTATCCTCTGGCTTATACCATTTAGCTATACCAGATACAATTTGGCGAACCTCACCACCAATATTTACCTTAAATACTAATAGCTTATCTGCCTTAGGATGCTTTTCAGCTGAAATGATTTCTCCCATTACTAGGTCAAGCTTATCAAAGTCATCAATAGTAATTTCTGGCTTTTGTGGATTAGAGCTTACTTTGGCAGTTGCCTCTTTCTTCGCCTCTTCCTTCTTCAATACGTCTTCCATTACCTTATTAACATCAAGACGTTGGAATAATACATCTATTGAAGAAACATTGTAGCTTTCCATCTTTCCAAATTGTAAGTCACTAAAGCTAATACGCTTTGTATGAAGAGCCTCATATACCTTCTTAGCAGAAGCTGGTATAGCTGGCTCTAATAATACAGATCCAATTCTTATAGCCTCTAATAGATTGTATAATACATTCTTTAATACAGCCTTCTTAGACTCATCCTTAGCAAGAACCCAAGGTGCAGTTTCATCTATGTACTTATTGGCAGCACGAAGCATCTTCATTGCCTCCTCAAGTCCATCAGCAACCTTAAACTCATCCATTAGGATATGATATTTCTTGCATGCCTCATCTATTGCAGATAGAAGTGCATGCTCTGCATTCTCCTCATTTTCATTATAAACTGTATCAGCCTTACAAATAGCCTCATCACCAAAATACTTCTTGCACATTGCAATAGTACGAGATACAAGATTTCCATATGTATTTGCTAAATCACTATTTGTTCTTTCGCATACAAGCTCATATGTTAAATTACCATCCGCAGCAAATGGAATTTCATGTAGGCAGTAATATCTAACCGCATCAACACCAAATTGTGCTACTAAATCATCAGCATAAATTACATTACCCTTACTCTTACTCATCTTATTGTGGTTAGTTAAAACCCAAGGATGACCAAATACCTGCTTTGGAAGCTCTACACCAAGAGCCATTAAAATAATTGGCCAATAAATAGTATGGAATCTTAAAATATCCTTACCAATTAAATGTACATCTGCTGGCCAATATTTCTTGAACTTAGGTTCAGAATCCTTATTTACATGATATCCAATACCTGTAATATAATTCATAAGAGCATCAATCCATACATAAGTAACATGCTTCTTATCAAATTTTACAGGAATTCCCCATGTGTATGATGTTCTAGATACACATAAATCAGGAAGTGGATTTGCAAGGAAATTATTAAGCATTTCATTCTTACGAGACTCAGGTTGTATAAACTCTGGGTGTTTCTTAATATGCTCGATAAGACGTGGCTGATATGGAGTAAGCTTTAAGAAATAAGCCTCCTCTGATGCTTCCTCAACAGGGCCACCACAATCAGGACACTTTCCGTCTACTAAATCCTTCTCAGTAAAATATGACTCACAGGCAACACAATATAGACCCTTATAGGCTCCCTTATAAATGTCACCCTTCTTATATAGCTTTTCAAATGCATCAGCTACCTCAGCCATATGATAATCATCTGTAGTACGGATAAACTTATCATATTCAATATTCATAAGCTTATCTGTAGCCTTTATTTCATTTGATACATTATCAACATGCTGCTTTGGTGTTATACCTAAAGCCTCTGCCTTCTGTTGAATCTTTTGACCATGCTCATCAGTACCAGTCATAAAGAATGTATCATATCCATCCTTCTTCTTATATCTAACAATTGCATCAGCTAAAATAGCCTCATAAACATTTCCAATATGAGGCTTTGATGATGTATATGCAATTGCAGTAGTTAAATAGAACTTTTTATTTTCCATATAAAATCATCTCCAACATTTAAGATTATACTACAAAAAAACAATTTTTTATAATTATTTATTATTCTTATAAAGAATATATTGATCATAGAGTTCATGCTTATCAAGATTTAGTGCCATAGCAGTTTCCTTAATAGCCTCCTTATTTCTATATCCTAATGATATAAGCTCATCAATCATTTCCATAGGATTCTTCTTTATAGCTTCCTCACTATACCCTGATACAAGGACAACCATTTCACCCTTTAAAAGTGATGTATCAGCTAATATTTCACTTATATTTCCCCTAATAATTTCCTCATATTTTTTAGTAAGTTCTCTAGATATTACAATATATCTATCCCCTAAAACCTCAAGCATATCATTAAGGGTATCAATTATTCTATGTGGTGCTTCATAAAAAATAAGTGTATGTGTAACATATTTATATTCATTAAGCATCTCACATCTTTTATTCTTCTTACTATCTAAAAATCCAATAAAGGTATTTGGCATAGGTGGAAGACCTGATGATACCAAAGCTGAAAGATACGCACAAGCTCCTGGAATAGTTGTGACAGCTATATCATGCTCGATACATGATACACAAATATTATATCCAGGATCTGAAATAACAGGATTTCCAGCATCACTTATAATTGCGACACTCTCTCCACCCATAAGGATATCTATAATCTCATCATTTTTTAATTCCTTATTAAAATCATGATAAGACCTAAGTGGTGTTTTAATATCATAATGATTTAAAAGTACCATACTATTTCTAGTATCCTCAGCATAAATATATGATACCTTCTTTAATGTCTCAACAGCTCTATATGTAATATCATCTAAATTACCTATAGGTGTAGCTACTAAATATAAAATTGCTTTATCATGGTTATAGCTATAGCATCTTTTCATCTTGTCTCATCCTTTTGATTATAAACCTCTAAAGCCTCAGTTGTATGGCTTCCATCACTATTGTGAACATAAAATGGAGGTAGAGCCTTAAGGCCACCTTCTCCTCTACCCTTTACAGCCTCTATTAAAACATGATTTGCACACATACCCTCCTTAGGATATATGAATTGTATTCTTTTAGGCTCAAGCCTATTATCTCTTAAAGCCTTTAAAATATCTGTAAGCCTATCTGGTCTATGAACAAGTGCAAACACTCCAGCATCATTTAATAATGCTGCTGCCTCCTTGCATAAATCAAATATATTAAGCATTACCTCGTGCCTTGCAATAGTTTTATAATCATTTTTATTAATATTTGATGTTTCATTATATTTAAAGAATGGTGGATTAGATAAAACCACATCATACTTTTTCTGATATTTTTTTGCGAAGCCTCTAATATCATCATGATATAGACTTATTCTATCCTCTAGCATATTAAGCTTTATAGATCTTCTTGCGAGATCGAGTGATCCCTCTTGTATTTCTACCGCATCTATATGAGCCTTAGTCCTTAATGTTAAATACATTGCAATAGGCCCGTTCCCACACCCAAGGTCAATAATATTCTTAGCATTAGGCTTTAATGTTACAAAATGGGCTAGGCATACTGAATCAATTGAAAAATTAAATCTATCAGGATCCTGAATAATCTTATAATATGGATATCCTAAAAGCTCATTAATTACTTCCATTATTCTTTCTCTTTCTATTCTTAGGATCGAATTTAACCTCATTCATCTTAAGGTATCCAAATCCTTCATTATCAATATATTTAACCTTTAGGTTTTGATTAATAATATCTGATGTTATAACCTTCGCAAGACCATTATCAGTTTCTACAATATCTCCAACATCAGGAGCATTTTTTCTAAGCTCAGTGTATAAATCATTTTCATAATTAATACAGCATAAAAGCTTACCACAATTACCACTAATCTTAGTTGGATTTAAAGATAAGCTTTGGTTCTTTGCCATCTTTACTGAAACATTTTGGAAATCTGTAATCCATGTTTGGCAGCACACCATAAGCCCACATGGTCCAACTCCTCCAAAATATTTAGCCCCATCTCTAGATCCTACCTGTCTAAGCTCAATACGTGTTCTATAAACATCTGCTAAATCCTTAACAAGATTTCTAAAATCAACCCTATCCTCACTCTCAAAATAGATAATAAGCTTTGATTTATCTAATGTATATTCACATGATAGAACCTTCATATCAAGTCCTTCTCTTATAACAAGCTCCTTAGTCCTTTGAATAATTTTTGGTTCCTCATCAAGATTTCTTCTATATCTTGTAATATCATCATTTGTAGCAACCCTTATTACATCCTTAAGCTCACCATCAATCCCTTTTGGATCTAGGTCAAACATATCACCACAAACATATCCAATTTCTTGTCCGCGAATAGTATTTACAACAACCATATCTCCATCAGATAAATTAAATCTTTCGCATCCGAAGAAATATCTTTTTCCAAGCTTTTTAAATTGTACCTTACAAGCCTTCATACAATTCACCTACCTAAATAGTATTATTGGAAGCCTATATGCTAAATTACGAGCTAAGACATTATTATCTAGCATTCTAATACACTCAAGTATAGACTTCAATTCTCTTTCTATTTTATCATTTTCACTTGCCTTTTTATAGCGTGAAATTAATTGCTTAAAATCATTAAATCTTAAAGGACTCTCATATAGCATATCCTCAATCATAAGTGATAATATATCTAATAGCATTCTCATGTTTTTTTGATCTGAAAGAAGCGAAATATTATTCATAATAATAGTCATAGCTTCTATTTCCTTAGATGCTTCTAAAAGAGAGATTACTATATTCTTTATCATTTGATATGAATCATCCTCAAGTATTTGAAGAGCCGCCTCTTTATTATTTGTTAGCTCCTTTATAATTGAGGCATCCATCTTTTCCATACCACTTTCTATAAGCTCCTTATAGAGTATAGACTTATCCTTAGATTTAAATTTTACAATATTACATCTTGAAATAATGGTTGGAAGAATATTAGATACATTGTTTGTTATAAGTATACCATGAACACCAAGAGGTGGTTCCTCTATAAACTTTAATAGCATATTAGATGTCTTTTGGTTTAGCTTATCAGCATCATGGATAATAAATACTCTATCTCCTTCTACAAGAGATGTCTTACTAAACTCCCTTAGTAAGGCTTCTACATCATCCTTTACTATTTCATTTTTTCTAGGTGATATTTCAAATAGATTTATAAAATCATGATCAAATATAGCCTTTGTTTTAGGAGATTCAAATGATACCTCTCCATCGCTATTAACAAGAGCTGTAAAATATAAGGCCATAGCCTCCTTTCCAACTCCCTTATCACCTGCAAAAATATAGGCATGTGATAAGCGATTGTTTTTATAGCTTTGATCAAGCATCATCTTAACCTCTTTTTGTCCCATTATATAATCGCTTATCACACAAATCACCTATCCTTTAATTACTTTATCTAATACATCTGTTATTTGCTTAATAACTAATTCTGGAGCTTGCTCTCCATCAATTCTTTTTATACGCTCTGGATACATTCCCATAACCTCAAGATATCCATTGTATACCTTATTATGAAAATCTATTGACTCTAAATCAAGCCTATCCATCTTATCCCTTCCGGAAAGCCTTTTAAGGCCAACCTCAGGTCTTACATCAAGAAAGAATGTAATATTTGGCATGTATGAAAGAGCAAATCCATTAGCTCTTTCTACATTTTTAATTCCAACACCTCTTGCGACACCCTGATAAACAAATGATGAATCAATATACCTATCAAGAATAACTACTATTCCATCATTTAATGCTGGAATAATCTTCTCATTAAGAAGCTGTATGCGTGAAGCCGCATATAGCAATGTTTCACACTCAGGTGTCATCATAGTATTCTCTTTATCTAAAATAACAGATCTTATCTCTTCACCAATTTTAATACCACCAGGCTCTCGAGATACAAGTGTTTTATATCCTCTAGATAAGAAATATTCATTTATAGCATTTATGGCAGTAGATTTTCCACTACCCTCTCCACCTTCAAGTGTGATAAATAAGCCCTTCATTTTAAGCACCTCTTAATAATAAACCTTAACCAAATATAATCCCTGTGGATCAGCACACATTCTAGAAATTGTAGGATCCTCTGTTAAAAATACCTTATCTATAGTATCTAATACATCTCTTCCTCTTCCAATTTCTAATACTATACCCATCATTCTTCTAATTTGATATTTTAAAAATCCACTTCCCTTAAATACAAATCTAAGGGTTGTTCCTTCTTCAATAATATATGCCTCATCAAGTGTTTTAACAAAATCCTTACCAACAATATTTGAGGCACTACAAAAGCCTTTAAAGCTATGTGTTCCACATAACCTTTTTAAGGCCTCCTTCATTAAATCAATATCAAGATTATAATAAAACGCCTTATATCTTCTTTCAAAAAGATTATATTCTGCAGTTTCAACAAGATAATGATATTCCTTTTTCTTTGCACTAAAGCGTGCATGAAAATCATCACTCACATATTCAACACTAATAACTCTAATATCTAGGGGAAGAAAGCTATTTAAGGCTCTAATCCATCCATCCTCTGTAATATTCTTATTAGTATCAAAATGTATTACCTGCCCTAAGGCATGAACACCTCTATCTGTTCTTCCTGAGGCAAATACCTTAATATCCTCACCACTAACCTTCTTTAAAGCCTTTGTAAGCTCAAGCTCAACAGTTCTTAAATCATCTTGAATTTGATATCCCATGAAATCAAAGCCATCATATGAAATAGTGCATTTAATTCTCATTAGAATATCCACCTCCAGCATATTATTCCAATTAATGATCCAAGGCATAGAATTAAGCCAAAATAATCCATTAGATGTAGCTTAAGCTTATCATATCTAGTTCTTTTAGCATCTAAATCATATCCTCTTGCGACCATAGCATTTGAAAGCTCCTCTGCTCTTCTAAATGAAATAACAAACATAGGAACTAATAAGGAAATAACCTGTGTTACCTTGCTCTTAAGCCCTCCTTCAGAGAAGTCTACTCCTCTAGAGCTTTGAGCATCCATTATCTTTCTTGTTTCCATTAAAAGAGTTGGAATAAATCTTAAAGTAAGTGATAACATCATTGAAAATATTGAAACTGGTATATGCAATAGCTTTAATGGAGATAATACACTTGATATACCATTATTAATCTCCATAGTTGATGTAGTAAATGTTAAAAGGGATGTAATAGATATCATAAGTATTACACGTATAGCTACAAATCCTCCCTTTATAACACCCTCCTCATACACCTTTAATCTATATGATAGGTTAAATAATAAATCATTATTTATGAAATATTGAACAACAAAGAGGGATGATACCATAATAAGGAAATATATCATTTTTAGTGGTATATACTTCTTTGTCAAAAGATAGAAGGCAAGAATTCCTAAAATAATAGCTAATGTTATAAAGCTAAAATGGAATTCCATTATTTTAATAAGTGTATCCTCACTACCCTTTGTATAGCATATTTGTAATATGAAGGTAAATATCATAAGATATACAACAGGCTTTAGACCTAGAAGCATCTTCATAAGTGGTATACGTGTTGTAATAAATACTAGCACAAATAAACCAAGTGCTATACTAACACTTATAAGAGATGGTAATATAAATGTTATTACCATAAGTATTATTGTAAGAATTATTTTCATTCTAGGATCCATTTTATAGATCCAAGATGAGCCTGGAATATATTGACCAATAGTTATATTATCCATTTAGCCTCACCTCCATCAAATAGCTTAAAAGCTCCTCCTTAGTATGAATTGTATAAGGAATCTTTAAGCCTAAGCGTTGATTAAGATAATCTATCATAGATAATATCTCTGGCTTTTCTAGGTGATAATCCTTATAAGACTCTGTCTTAAAAAGATCCTCCTTACTACCATCATAAACAAGCCTTGCGTCCTTCATTACAAGAACACGTGTAGCATATTTATACATTATATCCATATCATGAGTAATCATAATTATAGTCTTATGCATATTCTTATGGATATTATAAAATACCTCCATAATTTCTTCCATGGTCTTAGGATCTAATCCTCTAGTTGGTTCATCAAGTATTAATATATCAGGATTATAAGCTAAAATTCCTGCGATAGCGACCTTTCTCATTTGTCCACCGGATAAATTAAATGGTGACTTTTTCAAAAGCTCCTTATCGATATTTAATAGCTCACACACATTAATTACATTTTCCTTAATCTCTTCCTGACTAAATCCAAAATTCTTTGGAGCGAATATTATATCCTTATAAACATTTTCCTCAAATAGTTGATATTCAGGAAATTGAAATACAAATCCTATTCTTTTTCTTATAGGCTTAAGCTTAGGATTATGATTCTTTCTTTTTGTAAACTCCTTATCAAATAATACGACCTTACCCTCTGTTGGTAATAATAGGCCATTCATATGAGATATAAGAGTTGATTTACCGCTACCTGTTTTACCAATAACTGCAATAAACTCATCCTTATCAGAAATATCAAGATTAATATTATCAAGGGCAATTGTAATGTCCTTTCTTTTAACACCGCGATATTTATGTCCTACTTCTTTAAATGATATTCCCATATGGCATCCATAAGCTCCTTATCATTCTTTAATTCTTGATTATTACACATATCATAAAAATCTAGGTCAAAGGGTAGCTCTAGATTAGATGAAGCTAGCATTTTTTTATCAGCAAATACATCCATAGGCTTTCCTTCAGCTATCTTTTTACCCTCACGAAGAACAATAACATTATCACTTAATGCGGCTAAATTAAGATCATGTGTTATTGTAATAACTGTTTTATGATATTGACTCTTTAATACTTTAATAAGATTTACCACATCCAAAGTACCTTCTGGGTCTAGCATTGATGTGGCCTCATCAAGAATAATATATTTTTGATTTAATGCAAGAATTCCTGCGATAGCAACCCTTTGCTTCTCTCCACCAGATAGTGTATGTGGTTCACGCTTAAGCTTATCAAGCATTGATACCTTTTCGGCATATTCAGATACAAGGCGATGCATTGTATCATGCTCAATTTGTAGGTTTTCAAGTCCAAATGCAATATCGTGCTCTACATCTACGCCAACAAATTGGTTGTCTGGGTTTTGGAATACTATTCCAATATTCTTTCTAATTTCTGGTGCAGTAGTCTCAGAAAGCTTAACTCCATCAACAATTATTTCTCCCTTTTGAGGAGAAATAAGATTGATTAAAAGCTTAGATATAGTAGATTTTCCACTACCATTGTGTCCAATAATAGACACCCATGAATCATCAGGTATGACAAAAGAAACGCCTCTTAAAGCGATATCTTCCTTGGTATATGCAAACTTAACATCCTTTACCTCTATCATACCAAATTATCTCCTTACACAATATTACTATTATATTATATCAAAAAAGTATATTTAAAGCATTACAGAATTACAAAAAAAAGGCGGTAACTCAATCTATGGTTATCGCCTTCTATTGATTAACTAATCTTATTCTGTTTTTGTATTATCATCATCTTCTTCAGATGAATCTTTTTTAAATTTTTGACTGATTGTTTTTATAACACCCTTTAGACTGATTGTTTTTATAATACCCTTTTTCTTAAGAATATATATAACAGCCACACCAATCCAAACTATAGCTGCTATAGCTAATAGAATATAGAATGCTTTATATGGACCTGTAAAGAAATGACTAGTTAATATTATAAGTGGTAATGCTGATGATGAGGCCTTAACTACATTTTGATTTTTAAGGCTTTTATCATCATCGTCATTATCCTCCTTGAATAATAGGAAGAATATGAAGAATATACCAGCTCCTATTGCTGTTAATGCTAATAATATTAATATAACACCCCATGCAATAGCTGTTGTTCTTGTATCTTCTAATTTTTCCTCTTTTGCTGTTAATAATGAGAAATCTTCATTATTTATTAATTCCTTTTGCTCAGGACTTAATTCATCATATGCTTCACGAGCGTCTTTTACTAATTCTTCAGTTCCTGTTGAATATTTAATCTTACCAATTGAATGAATCTTTTCAATTGCGGCATATGCTTTTTCATAATTAATTAATGTATTTTCTGATTCTTCAGGTAAGATTGCTTTTTGATCAGCATTTAATGCATCAATTAATCCTCTAGCATTTTTAATATTCTCATTACTTGTTTCACTATAAGTAAGATCACCTAAGCTATTTACCTTATTTACACATGTATCTACCTTATTGTAATCATTATTAGCTTTCATTAAAACGTGATAATTTGTAACCTCTTGCTTAAGATTAGAATCTAATGCATTATATGATGCAGAAGCTATATCAATTAATGACTTACTGATAGGTGTATATTGAACTGAACCAATATTATCGATTAGTGTCTTTGTAGCTTCTACTTCCTTATCATATAATAATCTTGAATTATAAACTATAGATTGTTGATACTCTGTTAAAGCATTGAAGCTTTCTCTAGCATCTGTAATTAATGCTTGTTTTTCTTCTGAATATTCGCCATCACCAATGGCATCAATTTTATTAACTACAGCTAATGCTTCATCATAGTCTGTATTATCGCTTATTAATTCATCATAATTAGCTACTAATTGCTTTTGTGTATCAGTTAATGCTTCATATGCTTCGTTTGCAGTATCAATTAATGCTTTTGATTCAGCAGTTACTTCTACATCACCTATCGCATTAATTAAATCCATTACTCTAATTGCTGCTTCATAATCATTAAGCATATCATTTTCCTTATCAGGGAATATTGCTTTTTGATTTGATGTTAAATTATTATAATCATTTCTTACAGCAGATACCTTATCTCTAAATTCTTTAGTATCCTCTGAATTACCAATTTCATTTACTTCATTTGCAACATAATATGCTGCCTCACTATCTAATAATTTTTGATAATTAGTTACAGCCATAACATTCTTATCATCAGCATGTAATGCATCAAATGCAGTTCTTGCTGTATTTATACTAGAATTACTATTTGGATAAACAAGTGGAGGTGTTATAGCATCAATCTTATCCATAACATCCTTTATTGCATTTGCTCTTAAATTATCAAATGTTGCTCTAGAACCTGTTAATGTTGCATAATTTGTAATTACAGTTGTATTCTTCTCATTCTCATCTAATGCATTATATAAGCCTTCAGCATATACTATTTTCTCTTTACTTTCAGGGTACTTAACCTCACCGATATCATTAATTGCATCTATAACCTGTTGTACAGCTATAGACTTTAAAGAATTATATGCTTCTCTTGCTGCTGTTAATGTCGAATAATTTGTTATTTCACCCTTATCAGCATTATCCAAATGATTATATCCAGCCTCGGCAGCCTCAATTAGAGCTTTACTCTCTGGATATTTAACAGTACCTATAGAATCAATTAGGCTCTTAAGATCATTAATAGCCTTCGCTCTTAATGTTTGATATGTACTTTCAGCAGTTGTTAATGTTTGATAATTTGAAACTACACTCTTATATGAATTATCTAATGCATCATATGCACTTCTTGCGATATTTATCAATCCCTTACTATCAGGATATTGAACTGTACCTATATTATTAATCTTATCAACAACATCTTGAATTACTGGTAATAGTGTCCACTTTGCATATAATGTTGTAGCTGAAGCTTTATCCCAATTTTTTGCACTTCCACCATTTGCATTATAATATTGTGTACCTCCACCATTTTTTTCAGTATAATATCCTCCAAATGTATATCCTGTTCTTGTAGGTACTGTGATAGTTGGCATTGCGCTTGCATATGTCGCAGTCACTGAACTTGAACCACCACTACCACTTTGCATATCTAGTGTTACTGTATATTGATTAGCTGTCCAATTTGCTGTATATGTTTTATTACCAATAGAACCCTTAGCAATACTTACGCTTGTTTGTGGTGTTGTACCATTTGATCCTGTCCAACCTTTAAATGTATAACCTGTTTTAGTCGGATTTTTAAGCGTAATAGTATTACTTGTTACATAGTATGATGTAGGGTTACCAGAAACTGAACCACCATTCAATGTATATCCAATTGTATAGGAAATTAAATCAGCACCAATTGTACCAAAATCAACATCTGATGAACCAACAGTTTTTTCACCAATACGATATTTAGCTCCTTCCGTATCAGCTGTACCAGAAACAAGTGTCCAACCACTTTTTGCCTTATATCCTTTTGCTAGTTCTGCAAAACCATATACAGTTGAACCACTATTGAATTCTGTTCCACTTGCACTACCACTTGCTGCATTTTGATTTGTTGATAAATATACTGATTTTACTCCGTTACCTGCAGTTATACTAGCTTTTTGGCTAGCTTCTTCAAATATAAATATTCTACTCAATGAGAAACTAACATTACTTCCACTTATATTTTTAAAAGTAATTTGTAAGGTATTTGCATTACTAGCTGTATTCCACCAATAATCATTCGTCACTACATCCTGTTGTAGAACAATTGTATATGGTGGAGTAGATGGTGTAGGTCCAGCAGAACTACATTGATTACCATCTAAGTATGCAGTAGTGCTTATAACAGAAGGCTTACAATTTGCAAATGTACGCGCCTGCGGTATTTTGAGTGTTTTATTATTGTTAAATGTAAAAGTCAAAGTTTCATTTGACTTCAAAGAAACATTTAACGCAGTTACACTTTGCGATGGGTTATTTAAATCTTTCATCGTACCTGATGCTAACGCACTACCACTTGATGTAGACCAAGTCCATTTTCCAGAAGAACTAGAAGTCGGATTGGCCGTGTTGGATCCAGTTTGATTTGAATAATATGAATCAAACTCAAGTGAATCAGAAAGATGAGCAGTTACGGCTGCATAAGTATTTGGCATAGACACAAATACCCAAACCAATGAAAGTATAAATGCTAAAACACCTACTATTGGAAATACAATCCTCTTTTTTAATAATTTCCTCATAAAAATTCCTCCCTTTTTATGTATATATTAAATATTAGAATAATCGTCCCTAATCATTACACAGCTATATGATACCATATGATGCGCAACAAAAGTGCTACAAATAACAGATATAAAACCAGATGTAATTTACAAATAATAAAAAAAGGAAGTCATAAAGACTTCCTATAATTATATTAGTCAACGAATTGGATAATTGCCATTTGAGAAGCATCTCCACGACGAACACCAGTCTTAATAACTCTAGTGTATCCTCCGTTACGAGAAGCAAACTTAGGTGCAATTTCATCGAATAACTTTTGAATAGCTAACTTTCCGTCGCTATCCTTCTCAAAACGAACAAGCTTAGCAGCATTACGTCTAGAAGCTAATGTATTTTGCTTTCCAAGTGTTACCATCTTGTCAGCAAGTCTCTTAAGCTCCTTAGCCTTAATAACTGTTGTCTCGATTGATCCGTTAAGAATTAAATCTGTGATAAGATCGCGTAATACAGCCTTACGAGCTGATGCATTACGGCGTAATCTTGAATAACCTGCCATAGTTTTAGTTCCTCCTTATATTGTTAAGATTAGTCTTTTCTAAATCCTAATCCCATATCCTCTAGCTTTTCTTTGATTTCCTTTAATGACTTACGTCCTAAATTACGAACCTTCATCATATCTTCCTCAGACTTAGCAGTTAAGTCAGCAACTGTGTTAAGAGCAGCTCTCTTTAAGCAGTTATATGAACGTACTGATAGGTCAAGGTCATCGATAGTCATTTCAAGCTTCTTATTTTGAGAGTCATCATTTGGCTCCATCATGAAGTCAGTATTAGATGCCTTCTCAGAAAGCTCAACGACTACGTTTAGATGCTCGATAAGCATCTTAGAAGCCATAGCTAAAGCCTCTTTAGCACTAATTGAACCATTTGTTGTAACCTCAATTACAAGATCATCATGGTTAGCCTCGTTTTCAACACGAGTCTTTTCAACTGAGAAATTAACATTAACAATTGGAGTATAAATTGAATCGATAGCAATTTCTCCTACAGTTTCATTGTATTCCTTATTCTTGTTAGCAGGAACAAATCCTACTCCACGACGAACAGTAAGAACCATATTTAATGATCCTCCCTCTGATACTGTCGCGATGTGGTGATCAGGGTTAACAATTGTTAACTCATTACCATGAATAATATCAGCAGCAGTTACTTCTCCAGCACCCTTATGGATTTCAACTTGAACAGTGAAATCAGGATCCTCAGAGTCAGTCTTTAGGATTACTCCCTTTAAGTTAAGGATGATTGTGATAACATCTTCCATAACTCCGTCAAGTGACATGAACTCATGTTGAGCACCATCAATCTTAACGTTTACAAATGCTGTACCAGGAAGTGATGATAATAATACTCTTCTTAAAGCATTACCAAGAGTAAGTCCGAATCCTCTTTCAAGAGGTGTGATTTCAAACTTACCAGTGTTTCCATCCTCTGATAATTCAATAACGCTTGTAGCTGGTTTTTCGAATTTTAAATCTTTCATTAATAGGCCTCCTTAAGTTAAAATCTATCCATTGTAGCTCCCACAAAGAGGAATTATCCTCTTGGGCGCTTTGGTGGACGACATCCATTGTGTGGAACTGGTGTTACGTCCTTAATTGCAGTAATTTCAAGTCCTGCAACTTGTAATGAACGAATAGCAGCCTCTCTTCCAGGTCCTGGACCCTTAACAGAAACCTCTACCTTGATTACTCCTTGATCGATTGCAGCCTTAGCAGCAGCTTCACTTGCTTGTTGAGCAGCAAATGGAGTAGACTTACGGCTTCCCTTGTATCCAAGAGCACCAGCTGATGACCAAGAAATTGCATTTCCAGCTGGATCAGTTATTGTAACGATTGTATTGTTAAAAGTTGAGTGAATATGAGCAACACCAAGTGGTGCGTTCTTCTTCACACGTCTCTTTGTTACTTTACGTGCCATTGTTATTAACCTCCTAATTAAACAGCTTTCTTCTTATTAGCAACAGTGTGCTTAGGACCCTTACGAGTACGTGCATTGTTACGAGTATTTTGTCCTCTTACAGGTAGGTTTCTACGATGACGTAGTCCTCTATAAGATCCAATTTCCATTAATCTCTTAATGTTTAATGCAACCTCTCTACGTAAATCTCCTTCTGTCTTAACCTTAGCTACCTCTGTACGGATTGCGCTTAATTGCTCCTCAGATAGATCCTTAGTACGGATATCCTCTGATACATTAGCGTCTGCTAAGATTTTCTTTGCTGTAGCATCACCAATACCATAAATATAAGTTAGTGCTACAACGATTCTCTTATCTCTAGGAATATCTATTCCTGCAATACGTGCCATATAAAATCGTCCTCCTCTTAATTAATTAACCTTGTCTTTGCTTGTGCTTTGGATTCTCACAGATAACCATTACACGGCCTTTTCTCTTAATAACTTTACACTTATCACATATTGGTTTTACTGATGGTCTAACCTTCATATTTTTACCTCCGGTGTTAAATTTACTTACGTCTGTAAGTTATACGTCCACGTGTTAAGTCATATGTAGATAATTCTACTGTGACCTTGTCCCCTGGTAAAATGCGAATGTTGTGCATACGGATTTTACCAGAAACGTGTCCAAGGACAATATGTCCATTTTCTAATTCAACTTTAAATTGAGTATTAGGAAGTACCTCTAAGATCTTTCCCTCTAGCTCAATAATGTTATCATTTTCCTTTGCCATAAAATGCCTCCTTCTATAGCTATCATAATAATACTGTTATTAATGCAAAACTATAATAAAAGTTTAGCATGGCAATGCTTTGAGCAGAGCCTTCAATTCCCCTATACTACTCGAGATGAGTAGTAATTATAGGGATTGAACTTTATTTTAAAACGGCCTTTATATCCTCAAATACCTTATCAAATGATTGATCACCATTTACAGTCTTAAGGATTCCTTGCTTCTTGTAATAATCAAGAAGAGGAGCTGTTTGCTCATCATAAACCGCTAAACGATTTACTGCAGTAGCTTCTGTGTCATCTGGACGTTGTACTAGATTAGATCCACAATTATCGCAGATACCATCCTTTAAAGGCTTGTTGAACTCAATGTGGTATGTTGCACCACAGTTCTTACAAACTCTTCTTCCAACCATACGTCTTACAAGTACACTATTTTCTACATTTACATCTAGTACTGCATCAAGCTTGATTCCATTCTTTGTTAAGAACTTATCTAAAGCCTCTGCTTGTGCTAGATTACGAGGGAATCCATCAAGTAAGAATCCGTCCTTACAATCTGCCTCAGATAATCTATCCTCAACAATACCGATTGTAACCTCGTCTGGTACTAATTGACCCTTCTCCATATATGACTTGGCTAAAAGTCCCATCTTAGTTCCAGCCTTCATTGCGGCTCTGAACATATCTCCAGTAGAGATATGAGGGATGTTATAATATTCCTTAATGTTTACTGCCTGAGTACCTTTACCAGCACCAGGACGTCCTGTTATTAATAGCTTCATTATAATTACCTCTATGATAAAATTCCTTTGTATGTTTCAGTTGCTGAATCAGTTTCAAGCTGCTTTGCAGTTTCAATAGCAACACCAACTATGATTAATAATGATGTACCACCAACTACAATAGTAGATTGCTCTGATGTAGAGAAGCTGAATGCCTTAGCAACAATAATTGGAACTAATGCAACGAATGTTAGGTAAGTTGCACCGATTAATGTTACTCTAAATAAAATTTTTGATAATTGAATCTTAGTATCTTCTCCTGGTCTATATCCTGGGATATAAGCACCTGACTTAGATAGATTATCAGCTATCTTATCAGGATCCATTTGCATAAATGCATAGAAGAATGAGAAGAAATAAATAAATATTACATATAATAGCATTCCAATTGGCTGACGATAATTAAATATTTGATCAAACCAATATGCTGAGGTACTACTATCAGTCTCAAGTCCCATCATACCTACTACAGTTAATGGAATTGATAATAATGTAGATGCAAAGATAACTGGGATAACTCCAGCAACATTTAATTTAACTGGAATATCTGAAGATGCGTTACCTTGTCTATTTGCATATTGAATTGGAATTCTACGCTTAGCACCTTCCATAAATACTACTAATAATATCATTGCAACGAATAATACTAATATAACTACTAATGAAAGTACTGAAGATGGAGTGATTCCATCAGTGATGTATTTACTCCATAATAATGTAAACATTGAAGGTAGTGATGTTACAATACCAGCAGTGATGATTAATGATGAACCATTACCAACACCATGTCTTGTAATTAAGTCAGCAAGCCACATAACAAATGCAGATCCTGCTGTGATAACTATTGCCATATAAATATAGAATAGCCAGAATAAATCCTTATCAGCAAGAACACTTGCCTCCAAGATATTTTCAGGTCTACTACCAAGACCAAATAATAATGCTAATGCTTGTACAAATGCAACTAAGACAGTAACGTATCTTGTAACACGATTTGTCTTAGTTTTTCCCTGCTCACCTTGCTCACTCCACTCTTTAAGCTTTGGAATAATTATCGCAAGCATTTGAACGATAATTTCCGCAGTGATGTATGGTGAAATACCTAATGCTAGAATAGAGAAAGAGCTTAATCCTCCACCACTAAATGTATTTAGGATAGTTAAAAAGCTATTTCCCTCTAGTAATTGCTTTACAGCAACAGTATCAATTAATGGGATAGGCAAATATGTACCTAATTTGAATATTAAAAGTATTAAGAATGTAAAAGTAATTTTCTTGACGATGTCAGGATTACTAAAAATTCGTTTTAACTTTTCTACCAAATTAGATCACCTCAACTGTTCCGCCTGCAGCCTCAATTGCTTTAGCTGCTGATGCAGAAAACTTGTGAGCCTGAACATTTAACTTCTTAGTTAATTTTCCTTCTCCAAGAACCTTGATTCCATTCTTAGCGTTCTTAACTAGACCAGTCTCGAAATATGTCTCAAGAGTAATCTTTGATCCATTCTCGAACTTCTCTAAATCCATAAGATTAACAACAGCGTACTCTACACGATTAACGTTATTGAATCCTCTCTTTGGTAAACGTTGGAAGAAAGGAATTTGTCCTCCTTCGAATCCAGGTCTAACTCCTCCACCAGAACGTGAATTTTGACCCTTTTGTCCTCTACCTGAAGTCTTTCCTAGTCCGCTTCCAACTCCACGTCCAAGACGCTTCTTAGAATGTCTAGCACCTTCTACTGGTTTTAACTCATTTAGCATAAGTAAGGCACCTCCTTATTACTTTTCTATTTCAACTACTTTTACTAAGTGTGCTATAGTAAGGATTTGACCCTTAATAGCTTCATTTTCCTCTTTAACTACAGATGAACCAATCTTTGTTAGTCCAAGTGCTTTAGCTGTTGCAATTTGGTTAGGCTTTCTTCCGATTAATGACTTAACTAATGTAATTTGATACTTCATATTAATTAACCTCTAATCTCAGCAACAGTCTTACCACGACGAGCTGCTACGCTTTCTACAGTCTGAAGGTTCTTAAGACCCTCGAATGTTGCTCTAACCATATTAATCTTTGTTCTAGATCCTTGGCACTTTGATAGGATATCAGTAATACCTGCTAACTCTAGAACGGCACGAACTGGACCTCCAGCGATAACTCCAGTTCCCTCTACAGCTGGCTTTAAGAATACTTGACCAGAACCGTAGATTCCTGTAATTTGATGAGGAATTGTTGTATTAACAACTGGAACACTAATAATGTTCTTCTTAGCACTTTCAACGGCCTTCTTAATTGCGTCTGGTACCTCAAGTGCTTTACCAGTACCGAATCCGACTCTACCTTTTCTGTCTCCAATAACTACTAGAGCAGCAAAACGTTGGTGTCTTCCTCCCTTAACAACCTTAACAACACGGTTGATAGTTACGACCTTCTCCTCGAATTCAGGTTGCTCTTTTTCAGCTACTACCTTAACATTTTCAGCCTTGGCAGCATTAACTGTCTTCTCTTCGCTCATTTGTTGTAGTCCTCCTTATTAGAATTCAAGTCCAGCAGCACGAGCTGCATCTGCTAATGCTTGAACGCGTCCATGATATAAATATCCTCCACGGTCAAATACAACAGTCTTGATTTTTGCTTCCTTTGCACGCTTAGCTACAAGTTCTCCAACCTTAGCTGCAGCTGCAACATTTGATCCATTCTTAAGACCAAGCTCCTTGTCTAGTGAAGAAGCACTACATAATGTCTTACCATTAACATCATCAATAATTTGAGCATAAATTTGCTTGTTTGAACGGAAAACATTTAAACGAGGTGCAGTAGGTGTACCGCTTAAGTTCTTACGAATTCTATAATGTCTCTTTAAACGCTTAACATTCTTTGATACTTTACTAATCATAATATTTCTGTGCGCTCCTTTCTATTACTTCTTAGCTGTCTTTCCTTCTTTACGACGTACATGCTCATCAGTATATCTGATTCCCTTTCCATGATATGGTTCAGGTCTTCTGATATCGCGAACCTCTGCCGCAAATTGACCTACAGTACGAGCATCAGCTCCTGAAATAATAAGAGTAGTTCCCTTAATTACCTCAACCTTAACTCCTGCAGGAATTTCTTTATTTACATCATGAGAGTATCCTGCTGATACTACTAGAGTCTTTCCGCTTAATTGTGCACGGTATCCAACTCCAATGATGTCTAATTGCTTCTTAAATCCTTCTGATACACCCTTAACCATGTTAGCTAGGTTAGCACGGCTTGTTCCGTGAACTGCCTTGAATGTATCATTTGGTCTCTTTAATGTAACCACAGAACCATTAACCTCGACAGTGATATTCTTATCGATAGCACCACTAAGCTCTCCGTTAGGTCCCTTTACAGTTACTACGTTATTGTCATCTACAGTAACAGTTACCTTCTCAGGTAAGTTGATTACCTTATTTCCAATACGAGACATAAATTAAAACACCTCCTGTTTTTCTCTAATTACCAAATATATGCTAGAACTTCTCCACCAAGGTTTAGCTTACGAGCTGCCTTGTCTGTCATTACACCCTTAGATGTAGAAATAACAGCAACTCCTAATCCGTTTAAAACCTTAGGTAGGTTGTCAGCCTCAACATAGACTCTTAGTCCTGGTTTGCTGACTCTCTTAAGTCCCTTGATAACTCTTTCCTTGTTATCAATATACTTTAATGTTACAGTAGTAACACCCTTATTATCCTCAGTTACAGTCTTATAATCTGCAATAAATCCCTCGTTCTTGAATACCTCAAGAATTGAACTCTTAATATTAGATGCAGGTACATCAACTGTTTCATGTAACATCTTATTCGCATTTCTAATGCGAGTTAACATATCCGCAATTGGATCTGTCATAGCCATACGATCGTTCCTCCTTCCAATAGACCGGAATATATTATATTACCAGCTTGCTTTCTTAACACCAGGGATAAGTCCCTTGTATGCTAACTCACGAAAACAAACACGGCATATTTTAAAGTCGTTAAGTACTGCACGAGGACGTCCGCAACGCTCGCATCTAGTATACTCTCTTGCAGTGAACTTAGCTTTTCTATGATTTTTAACAACTAATGATTTCTTTGCCATAATGTTCTCCTTTAATTACTTTTTGTAAGGCATACCCATTAGCTTTAATAGGGCACGTCCCTCTTCATCAGTCTTAGCAGTAGTAACAATTACAACATCTAATCCACGGATCTTCTTAACTTCCTCGAAATTAATTTCTGGGAAAATTAATTGCTCCTTAACTCCTAGAGTATAGTTACCACGACCATCAAAGGCATCAGCAGAGATTCCACGGAAATCACGTACACGTGGAAGAGCGATAGAAATAAGCTTATCTAAGAACTCATACATTCTCTCTCCTCTAAGTGTAGCCTTGCATCCGATAGGCATTCCCTCACGTAGCTTAAATGTTGCAATTGACTTCTTTGCCTTAGTTACAACTGGCTTTTGACCAGCAATCTTAGTCATTTCAGCTACTGCATCATCTAAAACCTTTGAATTACTTGTTGCATCACCAACTCCCATATTTAATACGATCTTTTCAATCTTAGGGATTTCCATTGATGAAGTATAGTTAAATTGCTTTTGTAATTCTGCTCTTACAGAATTTTGATATTTCTCTTGTAAACGATTCATAATTTAATAGTTTACCTCCTCTCTTGAAGATTACTTAAATTCATAACCAGATTGCTTTGACACTCTGATCTTCTCGCCTTTATCATTTGTCTTGATAGAAACACGGCAAGGCTTATTTGTCTTAGGATCTAATAACATAACGTTAGATACAGCAATTGGAGCCTCTACCTCAACGATGCTACCAGAAGCTTGTGCCTGATTAGGCTTAACGTGCTTCTTAACGATATTAACACCCTCTACTAAAACCTTGTTAGTCTTAGGGAAAGCCTTTAATACCTTACCAGTTGTAAGAGTCTTGTTACCCTTCTTATCAACTGTAAACTTATTCTTACCTGCGATTACTACTACAGTATCTCCTGTTTTAATAAGCATAGTTTACCTCCTATAGAACTTCTGGAGCTAGTGAAACGATCTTCATGTAATTCTTATCACGAAGCTCTCTAGCTACAGGTCCGAAAATACGAGTTCCCTTTGGATTTAAATCATCTGAAATAAGAACTGCTGCATTCTCGTCAAACTTAATATATGATCCGTCAGCTCTTCTAAGACCTTGCTTAGTACGAACGATAACGGCCTTTACTACATCACCCTTCTTAACTCCACCGTTAGGTAATGCATTCTTAACAGAGCAAATAACAATGTCACCAACATTGGCATATCTATGTAATGCTCCACCTAATACCTTAATAATTAATAACTCACGTGCTCCTGAATTGTCAGCAACAGCAAGTCTAGTTTCTTGTTGTACCATTGTGAATACCTCCTTCTTTGGTAGTTAAAATTAAAGAGTCTCAGTAGTCTTTAATACTGATACTAAACGGAAACGCTTGTTCTTTGATAATGGTCTAGTCTCCATAATCTTTACAGTGTCTCCAACCTTAGCTGTATTCTCTTCATCATGCGCATAAAGCTTAGTAGTTTGCTTAACACGCTTTCCGTAAATTCTGTCCTTTACGTAGTGGTCTACAGCAACAGTGATTGTCTTATCCATCTTATCAGATACTACAACACCAGTGAAAGTCTTTCTTGTATTACGCTCCATAACTAAGCCTCCTTACGCTCGCTTAGAATTGTATTCATTCTAGCGATAGTCTTTCTTACTTGGTTGATGCGAGCAGTGTTTTCGCATTGTCCAAGCTCATTTTGAAGCTTTAGGTTGAATAATTCAGCCTTAAGCTCTAAGATTTGTGCATTAATTTCCTCAGTAGATAACTTACGAATATCTGCGTTTTTCATTACTCAGCATCCTCCTTCTTAGCGAACTTTGTCTTGATTGGTAGCTTATGTCCTGCAAGTCTTAATGCCTCACGAGCAGTAGCCTCATCAACTCCACCAACCTCGAAAATTAACATTCCCTTCTTAACTACAGCAACCCATTGCTCAGGTGATCCTTTTCCAGATCCCATACGTACAGCAAGTGGCTTCTTAGTCTTAGAAATATGAGGGAAAACCTTGATATATACTTTTCCACCACGAGCGAAATATCTAGTGATGGCAATACGAGCTGCCTCAAGTTGGTGGTTAGTTAACCAGCATCCCTCTTGAGCAACTAGTCCGTACTCTCCGAATGAGATTTCAGTATTTCCCTTTGGGCATCCTTCATAATAAACTCTATGAGGACGTCTAAACTTTGTTCTCTTTGGTAACATTAACATAATTACTTAGCCTCCTTATCAGAAGTCTCAGCAGCAGCCTTAGGTGCCTTAGCATCCTTAGCGAAAGACTTCTTAGGTGCACGCTTTGCCTTATCATTGCGAGCATTTCTCTCAGCCTTATCTGCTTCTTGTCTCTTCTTAAGGTTAAGAACCTCTCCTCTGTAAATCCAAACCTTAACTCCTAGCTTTCCGTAAGTTGTGTTTGCCTCTTCGCAAGCATAATCAACATCAGCACGAAGTGTTTGTAGAGGTACTTGTCCTTCATTATATCCCTCAGAACGAGCCATTTCAGCTCCTCCAAGTCTACCAGAGATAAGAGTCTTAACTCCCTTAGCTCCAGCCTTTAAAGCTCTTTGAATTGCAAGCTTTTGAGCACGTCTGAATGATGCACGTGCCTCTAATTGCTCAGCAATTGACTTTGCTACTAATGTAGCATCTAATTCTGGTCTCTTGATCTCAACAATGTTAAGGACGATTTCCTTCTTAGTAAGATACTCAAGCTCAGATACCACTTTATTCTTTGTTTCTGCTTCCTTACCGATTACAACACCTGGCTTAGCAGTATAAAGTGAAATTTTAACACGATCCTTGTTTGTTCCCTTTGAACGTTCGATTACGACACGTGACATTGAAGCATTCTTATAAGTCTTCTCAAGATACTTACGAATCTTAAGATCCTCTAGTAATAAGTCTGCAACATCGTTCTTAGCTGCATACCAAGATGCATCCCAGTCACGATTAATTCCAACACGTAATCCAACTGGACTTACCTTTTGACCCATGTGATTTCCTCCTTAATTAATCTCTCTCTGCAACAACTACAGTAATGTTGCAAGTTCTCTTGATGATAACGTCTCCACGTCCCTTAGCACGTGGTAACATTCTCTTCATTCTTAATCCGTCATTTACGAATGCAGCCTTAACATATAGATTCTCTTTATTTAATCCATTATTGTGCTCTGCATTAGCAACAGCTGAATTTAACACCTTAATTACAGCCTCATTTGCTCCCTTGTTAGTAAGCTTTAATAAAGCAGCAGCCTCATTAACATTCTTACCACGAATCATATCGATTACAAGACGAGCCTTACGAGGAGTTACTCTTACAGTGTTAGCAGTTGCTTTAACTTCAATCTTATTTGCTTCCATTATAGTTTCCTCCTCTTAAATTACTTGCTTGACTTGTCATCATCAGCAACGTGTCCCTTGAATGTTCTAGTAGGTGCAAACTCACCAAGCTTGTGTCCTACCATATCCTCAGTAACGTATACTGGTGTATGCTCACGACCGTTATAAACACCAAAAGTGTGTCCTACGAAAGCAGGATAAATTGTTGAACGGCGTGACCAAGTTTGAATAACTTTATTTTCCTTAGCAGCATTTTGAGCTTCTACCTTCTTCATAAGAGAAGCATCAACAAATGCGCCCTTCTTTATTGAACGTGACATATATTAATTTTCCTCCTATAATTACTTATCGTTTCTACGACGAACGATTAACTTATTAGAAGCCTTCTTATGCTTTCTAGTCTTAAGTCCTAGAGCTGGCTTACCCCAAGGAGTAACTGGGTTAGCACGTCCGATAGGTGCCTTACCTTCTCCTCCTCCATGTGGGTGGTCATTAGGGTTCATAACTGATCCACGTACCTCAGGACGAAGTCCCATCTTACGTGCACGACCAGCCTTACCAATCTTTACTAGCTCGTGCTCAGCATTTCCAACTGTTCCAATTGTAGCCTTGCAAGTTCCTAATACCTTACGAACTTCACCAGAGCTTAAACGAACTAATACATATTTCTCCTCACGTCCTAGGATTTGAGCAGATGTACCAGCACTACGTGCTAATTGTCCACCCTTACCAGGATGTAACTCGATATTGTGAACTACAGATCCAACTGGGATTAATGCGATAGGAAGTGCATTTCCAACCTTGATATCAGCATTCTTTCCTGAAAGAATCTTTGTTCCTACTGTTAATCCTTCTGGAGCAAGAATATATCTCTTCTCTCCATCAGCATAACTAACTAATGCGATATTTGCACTTCTATTTGGATCGTACTCAATAGTCTTAACTGTTGCCTCGATATCATCCTTATTTCTCTTGAAATCGATAATACGATAGAATCTCTTAACTGTTCCACCTCTATGACGAACAGTGATACGTCCAGTGTTATTACGTCCTGCGTTAATCTTAGCAGGTACTAATAATGACTTCTCAGGAGTGCTTGTTGTAATCTCATCAAATGTTAGTACTGACATATTACGTCTACCATTAGTGATAGCCTTATACTTTCTAATACCCATGATTATTTATTCTCCTATAATTTTCTAATATTTTAATTACTCAATGTTGAATGCTGCGATTGTTTGTCCCTCAGCAAGCTCTACGATGGCCTTCTTGTATGCGGCAGTCTTACCTTCATACTTTCCCATTCTCTTAGCCTTACCAGCAACATTTAATGTATTAACTGATAAAACCTTAACATTGAAGATTGCCTCTACGGCTTCCTTGATTTCGATCTTGTTTGCCTTTGGATCAACAGCAAAAGTATACTTATTGCTTTGCTCCTTTAAAGACATAGACTTCTCAGTAATGATAGGTCTCTTAATGATGTCATAATGTTTTGCAATTACTTGTGCCATTTTACTTCAAAGCCTCCTCGAAATATGAAATTGCATCTGATGTCATAACTAACTTGTCATAGCATAAGATGTCGTATACAGATGAATGCTCAGCTGTATTTACAAATACTGTTTGTAAGTTTCTAGCGCTTAATGCTGTATTAGCATCTAGCTCCTTAACTAATACTAAAGTCTTTCCATTTGCATTGATGTTGTTAAGGAATGCGATGAAATCCTTAGTCTTAATAGCATCAAACTTAATTGAGTCTACTGCTACTAACTTCTCATTTAATACCTTGTAAGATAATGCTGACTTAAGTCCTAATTGTCTTACCTTCTTATTTACCTTAACATCATACTTTCTTGGATGAGGTCCAAATACTGTACCTCCACCACGCCATTGTGGAGCACGGATAGATCCTTGACGAGCACGTCCAGTACCCTTTTGTCTCCATGGCTTCTTTCCACCACCAGCAACTTCATGACGAACTAAAGTATCATGTGTTCCTTGGCGCATAGCAGCTCTTTGAGCGTTAACTACATCGTAAATTACTTGTTGGTTAGGCTCAATTCCAAAAATCTCTTCTGATAAAGTGATGTCTTTTACCTTTTTACCAGCTTGATTTAATAATGCGATTGTTGGCATAATAAATCTCCTTTCCTATATTACTTAGCAGCCTTTACAGCTGACTTAATTTCTACATAACCATTCTTTGGTCCTGGAACATTACCCTTAATAAGGATAAGGTTTCTCTCTGTATCAACCTTAGCGATTGTAAGGTTTTGTAATGTAACCTTCTCAACTCCCATATGTCCAGGCATTTTCTTACCCTTCATATTTCCCTTGATAGGTCCCATTGATCCAACCTCTCTATGAGAAGCAGATACTCCGTGTGTCATTCTTTGACGACGGTGGTTATAACGCTTGATTGTTCCGGCATATCCTTTACCTTTTGAAACTCCAGTAACGTCAATAACTTCACCCTCAGCGAAGATATCACACTTTATTTCTTGACCAACACTATAAGATACTAACTCGTTTCCTCCTTGTGCTTCTGAGAAACGGAATTCTCTTATGAAGCGCTTAGGAGCAGTGTTTGCCTTGCTAGCATGTCCAGTCTCTGGCTTGTTAGCAACATTTTCACCCTTGTCGGCGAAACCAACTTGTACAGCCTCGTAACCATCATTCTCAACAGTCTTTTGTTGAAGAACAACGTTTGGTGTACAGTCAATAACTGTTACAGGTACTAAATTACCCGCTGCATCGAAAATTTGAGTCATGCCCAATTTTCTACCTAAGATTCCCTTAGCCATTTAAATTACACCTCTTTGTTTCTTTCTTGTTTTTTGTTTTTACTTCTTTAAAGCAATATCAACACCACTAGGTAGTGCAATGTGCATTAAAGCGTCGATTGTTGCTGGATTTGGATCAACAATCTCGATTAATCTCTTATGAGTTCTACGCTCGAATTGCTCACGTGAATCCTTGTTAACGTGTGGAGAACGTAAGATAGTGAAGATTTCCTTCTCTGTTGGAAGAGGAATAGGTCCATTAACTTGAGAACCTGCCTTCTTTACACTCTCAACAATTTTTGCTGCAGATTGATCTAATAATCTGTGATCATAAGACTTTAAACGAATTCTAATTTTTTCTTTTGCCATTTTTAAAGTACTCCTTTCGCCTATAATCCTTGTATAGACTTGCTCCGTGGAAAAACCCAATCCACTGTTGTGACAACGCCTTTCAGTGTATCGGCAACCTCCCACTTCACAGCCATTTGCTCGTTAGTCGAGCCTTTATCATTATATAATAGTTTTTTGTTTATTTCAAGTATTATTTTTAAAAAGTGAAAACTATTTTTTAGCCTAATATTTAACCTATTTATATATGACAAAAAGGCATAGAAAACTCTATGCCTCTTCTTCATATTATATATTATTAATCCTTCTTCTCAGTTGAATTCTCTTTACCCTTAGCAATAAGCTTTCCACCAAGATATCCAGCAAGTAATGACTTGATATCTAATCCTGTTGCTTGCTCAAGTCCTGCAAATATTTGAGTACCATTTCTTGTAATCTCCTCATTAAGCTTTGCAGTATTTCCTTCACCATACATTGTAATACTATCAATCTTAGACATAGCTGATGCCATAGGCTCTGCATATGCCTTAATCATTTCAGGTAATACATTTGAATCAAGAATTAATTGTAATGTTGCAGCCTCACCATATTGCTTCATAGCGTCTGCCTTTGCCTTAATAGCATCAGCCTCTGCCTTACCTTTAGCCTCAATTCCAGCTGCCTCTGCAAGTGCAGCCTCCTTTTTAGCAAGAGCCTCAATCTTAAGAGCCTCTGCTTGTTTCTCCTTAGCAACACGCTCAGCCTCTGCTCTAATCTTTTGCATCTCAGCCTCTTGCTCAAGCTCATACTTCTTAGCCTCTGCAGCCTTTTGACGAATGAATAGATCAGCCTCTGCCTTTTGCTCAGCTGCATACTTCTCTGCTTCAGCCTGCTTGTTAATTTGAGCTTGAAGCTTTCTTTCTTGAAGCTCAACTTCCTTTTGTCCTAGTTCAACTTCTCTTTCTCTCTTAGCGATATCAGCATTAATCTTTGCAATATTAATTTCCTGTTGCTTTTTTTGCTCCTCAATCGAATATGCAGCATCAGCTGTTGCCTTAGCTGTATCTGTCTTTTGCTTTAATGCTGACTCCTTTAATGAAAGCTCAGTATTTTGCTCAATAATCTTTTGATTTGCAGCAACTCTTGAATTATTAGCTGCTTCCTCAGCAAGTGATTTAGCAATTGTAACATCTCTATCAGCATTTGCCTTAGCAATAGCTGCATCCTTAGATATTTGTGAGATATTATCAATTCCTAGATTTTCAATAACATGATTATCATCTGAGAATGATTGAATGTTGAAATTTACAACCTCAATACCCATCTTAGCCATATCAGGAACAACATTTTCCTTAACGGATTGTGCTACTCCTTGTCTATCCTGAACTAGCTTTTTAATATCAACTGTACCAATAATTTCACGCATGTTTCCTTGAAGAACCTGTTGAACCTGCATTTGAAGATTCTTTTCATTCATATTTAATATAGCCTCTGCAGCTCTATCTAGAAGCTCAGGATTAGATGAAATCTTCAAATTGGCAACACCATCAACTCTAATATTAATGAAATTAGATGTAGGTATAGCCTCATCAGTCTTGATATCTACCTGGAATACACGAAGTGATAGCTTATCAATACGTTGTAAGAATGGAATACGGAATCCAGCTCTTCCAATAAGAATCTTTCTTTTTCCCATTCCTGAAATAATAAGAGCTGTATCAGGTGCAGCCTTAACATAGCTTAGAATAAATAATAATATTAATAAGGCTACTGCTACTATAACTCCTATTACAATTCCCATAGTTGGGACACCTAAAATTAATTGAATCATAACCTTTTCTTCCTCCTACCTTTATGATTTCTATAAACGAATAATAGTTTATGAGTAAAAATAAAGACTTTTGATATGTATCAAAAGTCTTGAAAATTTAAAATGTTACCGGACCCTTATGGATCGACTGACGATAGCATTCCTGCACGCAGGATTCTACTCCCTTTTATTTATTATTCATTTACAATATAATTTTAGAATATTTTTTATCATAAATCAATATAAATCGTAAAAAATCGTACAGCTATTATTCTTATTCCTCTAACTCATTAAGCAAGGCATCATTTAGAGCTCTTGCAGATGCACAGGAAACACTAAAGTTTTTAATACCTACTCTATATAGCCTACGTACTACAGGCTTAACTGAAGCAAGCTCTCCACAAATAGATAATCCTATACCTTTTTCATTTAATACATCTACAACTCTTCTAAGTGTATTAATTAAATCCTTAATAAAGACTCTATAATTAAGCGTATCCTCTCTTGATATATTATAAAGCTCCTTAGTTAAATCATTAGTTCCAAGGCTCATAAAATCGCAGTCATTGAAGGTTTCAATATTTTCTACTGCCATTTTAGTCTCAAGCATCATACCAATTTGAATTGGCATATCATTATTTAATTCCTTCTTTATTCTTAATACCCAATCCTTAAGATATTGGAATTCCTCATTTGTTTCAATCATAGGAAACATAATCTTCATGTTTCCATACTTATTTGCATTAATCAACGCTTTTATTTGGGTTTCAAAAATAATAGGATTATTCTTATAATTATCAATACCCTTATGGAATGTCTTAATATATGAAAGCTGTTTATCATCACCTATATCAAATGTACGGAAGCAAATATTCCTATCCTGCATCATATCACATGCCTCAGAATATATTTTATTTTGCTCCTCATATGACATTGGTCTATCAAGATTCATAAATATAAGCTCTGTACGATATAATCCAACACCATTCATATTGTATTTTAAAACCTTGTATAAATCATTATTAGATGTGACATTTGCGAATATATGAATTCCAAATGAACTAAAATCATTTATCTCAAATGATTCCTTATCAATTTTTAATTTATTATATTCATCAATATCCTTTTGCTTTGGCTCTAGATTAATGATATTCTTTCTTGTATCTATTAACACATTTCCGTCTATAGGATCAATATCATCTACAAGAACATATGGTATCTCACGTGCCTTACAAAGAATAGCACTATGTGATGTGTATCCTCCATTTAGAGCTATTACACCAATAATTTGCTTATCGTATGTCATAAGATATGAAGGATATAAATTATCTGTTACAAGAATAAACTCTCCATTAACATTTATAGCCTCATTATCATCAAGATTAAGCATTACTCTTCTCTTGATATCCTCCATATCTAAAGCTCTTTCCTGAAGATATGTTGTACGAGCCTCATTAAACTTTTTTATATAATCATCAAAAATCTCCTCCAGAGCTCTATGTGCTGTATAATGTTTCTCATTAATTAGCCTTATAACATCACCATATAATACTGGATCCTTTACAAGCATTTGCTGAACATTAATTAGCTCACAGTCATCTCTATTATCACGCTTTAATGATTCAAGATCTAAATACGCCTTATTTATAGCTTTATCTACGAGCTTATGCTCCTCAAAATCATTTGATGAATAAATATCATGATTTGATATATGCTTATGAGCCTTTACTACCTTACCATAAGCAAGCCCATTAGCGATTATAGCCTTGATGTTCATAATACCACCTCATTTGGCAATAATATTATACTATTTTTACACAAAAGAAAAAAGGCTTTTTGTAAAGCCTTAGTATTTCTTAAGTATTTCACCAAACTCGTATGGTGTTACCTGATATACATAATAATTTAACCAATTTAAGAATAGAATTGTCGCTGTACTTCTCCATAAAACATTGATATCACCATTAATATAATAATTAACTGGCTCCTTTATAGGAAGATTCTTAGCTAAATCTCTTTTATATTCCTTATCTAGGGTAAACTTATCATATTCAACATGACCTAATATGAAAAGCTTTGTATTATCAGTAGATTTAATAAGGGTATCACCTGCATCATCACTATGAGCAAGAACAACTAAATCCTTATTATTCTTTAAATCATCATCACTAATTGTTGTATGTCTAGATTGTGGTATATAGAATATATCATCAATACCATTTAATAAAGCCTCAAACTTAACCATCTTTTTATGAGCAAATACTCCAAATAGCTTTTCCTTTAAAAGATGCTTCTTTATTCCATAATAATAATATAAGGCTGCTTGTGCTCCCCAACAAATATACATAGTAGTCGTTACATTTGTTTGTGCGAAATCAAAAATCTTACATAATTCTTCCCAATATTCGACCTCTTCAAATTCCATTTGTTCAACAGGCGCACCTGTAATAATCATTCCATCAAATGTTTTATCCTTAATATCATCAAATTCCTTATAAAATCTTCCCATATGCTCCTCTGATGTATGAGTAGCCTTATGAGTAGATGTTTGAAGTAATGTCAAATTAACCTGAAGGGTTGAATTAGCAAGAAGTCTTGCAAGCTGTGTTTCTGTCTCAATTTTTGTAGGCATCAAATTAAGTATTAAAATCTCAATTGGTCTTATATCTTGACTTGATGCTCTATCAGGACGCATAACAAAAACATTCTCATCTTCTAATGTTTTATATGCTGGTATATCCTCTGGTAAAATAATTGGCATAATGCATTCCTCCTTTTAAATAAAAAAACTCGTCCTCCTAAAAGGACGAGAATTAATCACGTGGTACCACCTTTAATTCGTAGATAAATATCTACCTCATGGCTTAACGCGCCAACACGTCTTTCGAAGCTCCGAGCTCACAAAATAAGATACAGTATGCAGCGTTACACCAATTAATCCTGCACTCGCTTTAAGGTATTTCCTTATTTATCTTCTCTTCATCGCTATAGGTAATATAACATAATTTAATTTTTAAGTCAAATAATTAGTTTTCTTTAATTAATCCACGAGCAATTAGCTCATCTAATGATTCATATTGGAAATGATAATCATCATATCTATCTTCACCAGGCATGATATTATGAGTTTCAGCTAAATCTCCAATTAAATCATACATTTGATCCTCATCATTCATATTGTTGATTTCAGCTAAAACCTTAGTTCCTGAATATGCTGGATCCTTTACAATTTTAACATTATATGTTGAATCCTCATACTCTTCAGGGTCTAGACCTAGATATACCTGTAATGTTTTTCCTTCTATATTTAATCTTGCGACTGGTTTTCCCTTATATGTGAACAAATCATATTCCCACATAACCTTAGATTTAACACCATCGTTAGATAATAATAGATTCTTTACATCTGTATAGAAATCTTGAATATTAGAATCTGCCTGAATTAGTTTAGCCTGGAAGCTATAGTCATAATATCCTGACTGTGCCATATATGCCTCAAGCTCTTCATCTGATATATCATCATTATCATCATCTAAATATGATTGCTTTGAAGATCTATTCTTTTCCTCGAAAACATTTGAAGGATCCCTATCATATGAAACCTTCTTACCAGGATTTAAGAATCTTTCAAGCTCTTGATCATATCTTGAATCATCATCCTCATCAAATGATGATTTTCTCTTTTTAGGCTTAGGAGCTTCCTCAGCTGGCTCTTCATCACCAAAATCAATATCATCAAAGTCCATATTTACAAGCTCTTCGTCTGTAAGCTCATCTAGCTTTTTCTTCTTTTTAGGAGTAGGATTAGCCTCCTCTAAATCATCATTAGTCTTAGAAAGCTTGCTTTCATATTCTAAATCCTGCTTAAGCTCATTTTCAAGCTCTCTATCATTCTTTTTGATAGGCTCTTCCTTTTTATTAGGCTTAGCATGCTCCTCTTGCATATCATCAGAAATATCATCTAAATCTAAATCATCTAAATCTAGATTCTCTAAATCTTTATCTGAAAGGTTATCTAGCTTCTTTGCTGGCTTCTTAGGGGCAACCTTAGGCTCAGGCTTGTGAGGAACAACAGGCTTTCTAGGAGCAACAGGAGCTGGCTTAACCTCTGGCTTCTTTGGTATTACCTTCTTAGGCTCCTCTTTCTTCTTATCCTCTTGCATATCATCAGATAGGTCATCTAAATCTAAATCGTCTAAATCTAAGTTCTCTAAATCCTTATCTGATAGGTTATCAAGCTTCTTTGCTGGCTTCTTAAGGGAAGGTGCAGGTGCTTGCTTAGAATGCTGTTCAGGATTCTTCTTAGGAAGTGGTCTATGCTCTGCATTTAATCTAATTGAAAACATATCATCTATAACAGCAATTTTACCTAGTGTTATATCAATATTATATTTATTAGAAAGCTCTTTTAATGAAGCATCTAAATCTTTTTTGAATTGCTTTAATTCCTCTGCATTAAACTTCATTATTATCTCTCTCCTTTTCATCTTTAATCATATCATCAATTATATCATCTATATCATTGTCAATTGTTTTAGATGCCTCTTCATTTAAAATCCTAATCCATTTGTTAATTTTAGAAATGACAAGGTCCAAAATTAATATGAAAAGGACAAGTATAAGCATAATTATAGAGACTCTTGATGCAATGTATTCCATTGATTTATCGAAATCAACTACTACCATTAATATTATTATACCAATAAATAGGCAAATTGGTATATAGTAAATTCTTAAATTTTTGTCATAAATTGAATTTTTTTTGTAAGTTTGCGTAGTCTTAACATCATTTTTTCGTTTTACATAAAACTTTTTTATTAAAGTTTCCTCTAAAAAATCTATAAGAACGAAAAATACTCCACATCCACATACAATCATTACAATAGGTAAAATAACATCATGAAATAGTGTCGCATTAAAATCTACTATACCTATAATAAGAACAAATGCTGATAGGAGGTATAAGAAAAAATTAATAAGACGAAATCTCTTTAATCTTTTGTATTGATATTCTCTCATACCCTTAGATTCATAAAGTGGATCTATCTTATATACATTATACGATTCATTAGCACATGCCTTTCTTTTATTTAAGGATCTAACCCATGAATATCTATATTTTCTAGAAATAATAATTTCAATTATCTTACCATATATTAAAACAAACAATAGTGATAAAAATATTGGTATAATCTTACCCCAAAACAAGCTATTTGAATCAATTAGCAATATTATAGTCACACAAAGTCCAAATATGAAAAAGCATGCTATTAAATTTAATATTTGAAAGCTCCTACCATATTCCTTTTTATCCATAAAAACCACCATTCTTAATTCTATAATAACACTTTTAAGGATAAAAAACTATATGATTGAAAATAAAAAAAAACATCTTATTGATGTCTTGATTTTAATTAATAAGTGGCGGTCCGGACGAGACTCGAACTCGCGACCTCCTGCGTGACAGGCAGGCATTCTAACCAACTGAACTACCGGACCATATTAATTTAATTGGTTGCGGAGACAGGATTTGAACCTGCGACCTCCGGGTTATGAGCCCGGCGAGCTACCAGACTGCTCCACCCCGCGATGTAGTAAATAAAAACTTAATCACAAAAAGTGGTGGTCCAGGCGGGGATCGAACCCGCGACACCAGGATTTTCAGTCCTGTGCTCTACCGACTGAGCTACCGAACCATAAGTGGCGGAGAAAGAGGGATTTGAACCCCCGCGGAGCTTTCGCCCCCTGTCGGTTTTCAAGACCGATCCCTTCAGCCTCTTGGGTATTTCTCCATTATATTAGCTGCGATAAGTTAATATTTAATTTAAGTAAAACTGGTGGACCCAGTAGGACTCGAACCTACGACCGACCGGTTATGAGCCGGTAGCTCTAACCAACTGAGCTATGGGTCCAAAGCATAAAGTTGGTAGCGGCGGAGGGATTCGAACCCCCGACCTAACGGGTATGAACCGTTTGCTCTAGCCAGCTGAGCCACACCGCCATATGAATCTCTAATACTTACACTATTTTATTTAATTCACCAAATTAATTGGTGGAGCTTAGCGGGATCGAACCGCTGACCTCCTGCGTGCAAAACAGGCGCTCTCCCAGCTGAGCTAAAACCCCTAATAAATAAGTGGTACCTCGGGTCGGAGTCGAACCGACACGGATTATTAGTCCATTGGATTTTAAGTCCAACGTGTCTACCTATTCCACCACCGAGGCAGATAGTAAGTGGTGTCCCGTAGCGAATTCGAATCGCTGACCCCTTGATTAAAAGTCAAGTGCTCTACCGGCTGAGCTAACGGGACATAAATTAAGTGGTGCCGACAAAAGGAATCGAACCCTCAACCTACTGATTACAAGTCAGTTGCTCTGCCAATTGAGCTATGTCGGCATACCAATTAAATGATTCTGCTATGAGAAGCCTTTTAATTATTTATAAATGGTGGAGGTTAACGGGCTCGAACCGCTGACCCTCTGCTTGTAAGGCAGATGCTCTCCCAACTGAGCTAAACCTCCATATAAAAAGAAAGAAGGGCCTGGCAACGTCCTACTCTTGCAC